>CAWGHF010000011.1:0-274996 GCA_963822305.1 uncultured Actinomycetota bacterium
GCACGGCGCCGATAGCCAAGCCGACCACCAGAAGCGCCCCGGCCTGCCGCACATGCAGCCAGGCCAGCGCCGCGTACCACAGCGGCCAGATCGGGTAGTCCGGCGGCGGCTCGTCTGGCGGCGGCCGGCGGAACCGCGGCCAGACCTTCCAAAGCCGCGGCAGCGCAAGGAAAACGAGGAGCGCAGGCCACGGCATCACGCCGAGGACGACGGCCAGCACGACGAGCACGTAGAAGCCGACCATCATCGCCAGCGTCGCAACCCGGGCTCGTTGCTCGCCGAGAATGACCGGGAGCGTGTGGATTCCGAGCGGTTCGTCGAACGGGATCTTGTCGATGTGCTTGCCCATCAACACCGTCGTGCACAACAACCCGTACGGAAGCGATGCCAGCACGATGTCCCAGCCGACGGTGCCCACCGCTGAGTAGTAGGTGCCGCACACCATCAACGGACCCCAGACGACGAAGACGTCGGGCTCACCGAGACCGCGCTTCTTCAGCCTCAGCGGCGGCGCCGTGTAGGCGACGCTGAGCACGAAGCCCGCGAGCGCGAAGGCCAGCACCGGCCAGCCGCGCGCCAGCGTCAGCACCACGAGGATCGCAAGGTCGGCGATGTTGACCAGGAGGATCGATATCAACAGCGTCCGGCGGGTCACCAGCTCCGCCAGCACGGGGTGCGGAGCGTAGAGGGCGCGCGGGTAGGTGGCGCTGTCCGTGCCGACCTGAGTGTCGAAGAGGTCATTCATCAGATTGTTGGCGATATGGGCGAGGGTGATCCCGATCAACGCCAGCACGAGCCAGCGCCAGTCCAAGCCCGGCTCACCGATCGCCAGCAGCGCGGCCACCAGCCCGGCTACCAGGGTCATCGGCAGCACCGCTGCCCTGGTCACCACCAGCCAACGTGTGACGGTGTCGATGGGGGCGTCGGGGGGCGGATTGGTCGTGCGCAGGGCGTACGCCCAGGACGACAGCTTGGAGCGAGACTTGACCTCGGCCATTCCCGAATCGTATGCCCGGCGCCGAACGCCCGGTGCGGACCGTCAGATTCTTGTCATCGCGACGCGCGCCGGCCGGCGAAGTACGCCGACCAGGACTTGACCTCGGGATGCTGCCTGATGAGTTTCCGGCGCTGACGCTCGGTCATGCCGCCCCAGACGCCGAACTCAATCCGGTTGTCGAGTGCATCGGCGAGGCACTCGGCGACGACGGCGCACTCGCGACATATCAGCGCGGCTCGATTCTGCGCCGCGCCACGGACGAAGAGTTCGTCGGGATCAGCGGATCGACACAGCGCTTTGGCGACCCAGGCGAGGCGACGTTCCGATGGCGTCATGGCTAAGTGCGTCATGGGGACATCTTGGGAGCGCCGAGCGCAGCCGAGGTGAGTAGTCGGCTACTCGAGATGGGATGCGAGCTAGGCCTGGTCCATCGCGATGTACACGGGGCCTCCGGTGATCGGCGCCGGACTGCCGCAGGCTGGGCCGTCGGAGGTACTGACAACCGTGCCTCTAAGGGTTACAGCATCGAGCGAAAGCTCTGATGTGCCAGGGGCTGCAGTCCCGTTCTTGCAATCGACAGCGTCCGGCCTTTTCACAGACCCGGTCCACCGACCGTCCGCCAGATGAACTTCCCATGTCACGGCGTTGTCGCCGATCACCTGCGCACACCCGGACCCACATGGATTGACGGTCCACATCGTTGGCGCTGTTCCGGCCGCCATCGCAGGCGCAATCGGGCCGCTTGGTAACGTGTACTTGGGGGTAGATCGGAAGGGGCGCGAAGCCGACAGCCATTGCGCCCAACAGCGCGGCCACCGCAACTGTCCGATCGATTCTCATGCGCTCCCCTTGCCGGACCCGACGTTTCGCCCATTCTGCGACCAAGTCTTCTGGCAGGTCGCAAGATCGACGAGATAGAGCATCCTCGCAGCACAAGGGACCGCAACATGATCATCGCCCTCGGCCTTTACCAGGGATTCACCGCTCTCGACGCAATCGGCCCCTACGAGGTACTCACCTATCTGCCCGGCGCCGAGATGGTCATCTGCGCCGAGCGCACTGGCGTGGTCGATGACCACAACGACCTGGTGCACCTGCGCGTTGACGCGACGTTCGCCGATGTGCCGAGTCCGGATGTACTGCTGGTGCCCGGCGGTCCCATCGCGGGAAAGTACGCCGCAGACGGGCACCCGATCGTCGACTGGATCCGCGCAGCCCACCCGCGCACCACATGGACAACCTCGGTGTGCACCGGCGCGTTATTGCTCGGCGCCGCCGGGCTGCTGGAGGGACTGCCCGCCACCACGCACTGGAGCGCCTACGACGAACTTGCCTCCTACGGCGCCCAACCGACCGAACAACGGGTGGTCACCTCCGCGCGAATAATGACCGGCGCCGGCGTCTCCGCCGGCATAGACCTTGCTCTCACCCTCGCCGCGAAGATCGCCGGATCCGAAGTTGCCCAGACCATTCAACTCGCAATCGAATACGACCCTCATCCCCCGTTCGACGCCGGCGCCCCGTCGAAGGCGCCAAAAGCGATCTACGACATGGCGGTTGCGGCCCTCGGCAATTGATCGAGTCAAGCATCAGCGGCGAGCTTGGAACCGCCGGAAATCGTCGTGAGCAGAATGCGGTAAATCCGAAGATCGTCGGTTGCGCGGGTTGTGCGCACAAGCGCGAACCGCTGGTCAAGGGCACGTAGCTTCGGGCACATCCTCTTTTGGGATCGACACCAGCAAGGAGTTCGACCATGTCCGTGCAGCCCTTGACCGACTTCCGGAGCCATCCCTCCACGCAGGAGCTGCCAACGGCGATAATGCCGAGCGTCCGAACCGTTGCGCCGCAGTCTCCAGCCACCGACATCTTCCCCGTCCCGATGGTCCGCGATCCGTTTCTGACCGTCCGGTCGGATTCGTCGCAGCGAACGTTCGCGCCGGACCGCGACATCGTCGTCGGACGCGACCCGCAGGCCGACATGCACGTTGCGAGCCCGCTGGTTTCGCGCGCACACCTGGTGCTGAGCTGCGACGACGGCCGCTGGGTGGCGACGGACAACGGGAGCCTCAACGGCATATTCGTCGACGGCCGGCGCATGTCGGCCGTCGACATCAGCGACGGGCAGTGCATCAACGTCGGCGATCCTGACGGCCCTCGACTGAGCTTCTCGGTCGGCCGACAGACCGGCTCGGCGCAACGCCCCCCGTCAGCCCGGTGGTCTCGCAGCGGGTTCACCCGGCAAGCCGCCGGGTGATCCCCGGTCGCGCCCGCGCTGCCGGGGCAATCTCGGTGGGCCGCGCCGCCGACAACGACATTGTCGTCAGCCGATGTCCTGGCGTCACGACATCACGCGACGATTGTGCCGACGGACAGGGGTCTGGAGATTCGGGACGCTGGCACCATCAACGGCACGTTCGTCAACGGCGTCCGCACCGAGGCGGCGCCGTTGCGCGAAGGCGACGTGGTGACGATCGGCAATCTCGACCTCGTCTTCTCCGGCGGCACCCTGGTTGGCCGCAGCGAGACCGCCGCGGTGGCCCGCACCGGCGGCTTGCAGGTCCGAGGGGCGAGCCTGACGATCGAGCAGGGCCGAACCCTACTCGACAACATCGCGTTTTCGGCCCGACCCGGGACGCTGACCGCGGTGATCGGTCCGTCCGGTGCGGGCAAATCGACGCTGGCGAAGCTCATCGCCGGAGCGACCTTTCCGACCCAAGGCCGAGTGTCCTTCGAAGGCCACGACATTCACGGCGCGTACGCCTCGTTGCGCAGTCGGATCGGGCTGGTGCCGCAGGACGATGTGGTGCACAGCCGGCTCACCGTGGACCAGGCGCTGAGTTACGCCGCCGAGTTGCGGTTGCCGCCGGACACCACCAAGGAGGACCGGCGCCGGGTCGTTGCACAGGTGCTCGAGGAGCTGGAATTGACCCCGCACGCGAACACGCGCGTCGACAAGCTGTCGGGCGGTCAGCGCAAGCGTGCGTCGGTGGCGATGGAACTCCTGACGGGACCGTCGCTGCTGATCCTGGACGAGCCGACGTCGGGTCTGGACCCCGCGCTGGACCGACAGGTGATGACGATGCTGCGCAAGCTCGCCGACGCGGGCCGCGTCGTCATCGTCGTCACCCACTCCCTGAACTATCTGAGCGTGTGCGACCAGGTCGTGCTGCTGGCTCCGGGCGGCAAGATGGCTTTCAACGGTTCACCCGCCGAAGTCGGGCCCGCGATGGGCACGACGGACTGGGCCGACATCTTCAGCGAGGTCGCTACCCATCCCGATGCGGCCAACCAACGCTTTCTTGCGCGGGCAGGCCGATCGCCGGCGCCTGCGGAGGCCGAAAAGCCGGCCGATCTGGGCAAGCCGGCTCAGACCAGCTTGTGGCGGCAGTTCTCGACAATCGCACGCCGGCAAGTGCGGCTGATCCTGTCAGACCGCGGCTACTTCGTGTTCCTGGCGTTGCTCCCCTTCATCCTGGGTGCGCTGTCGCTGGCTGTTCCCGGCAATGTGGGGTTCGGGATACCCAACCCGATGGGCAGCGCCCCGGACGAGCCGAGCGAAATCCTGGTGCTGCTGAACATCGGCGCGGTTTTCGTGGGAATCGCGCTGACGATCCGCGATCTGATCGGTGAGCGCCCGATCTTCCGCCGGGAGCAGGCGGTTGGCCTGTCCACCTGGGCCTACTTACTGGCGAAGGTGGTCGTCTATTGCACTGCGGCGGTTGTCCAGTCGGCAGTCATGGTTGGGATCGTGCTGTACGGCAAGAACGGGCCGACGCGGGGTGCAGTGCTCCTGCACAATGCCCCGTTCGAGTTGTTCGTCACCGTGGCGGCCACCTGCGTCGCGTCGGTGCTGCTGGGCCTTGCACTGTCCGCGCTGGCCCGGTCGAACGAGCAGATCATGCCGCTGCTGGTGGTGGCGATCATGGCGCAGCTGGTGCTGTCTGGCGGGCTGCTCCCGGTGGCCGCGCGGCTAGGGCTCGAGCAGCTGTCGTGGGTCACGCCGGCACGATGGGGCCACGCCGCTGCGGCTTCCACCGTCGACCTGCGAGTGCTGGAGCCCGACCCGGGCCCACAGGACGCGCACTGGGCGCACATGCCGGGCGCGTGGCTGTTCGACATGGCGATGCTCGCCGTGCTGTGCCTCGTGTACGGGAGCTTCGTGCGGTGGAGGCTGCGCCTCAAGGCCAGCTAGACGCCGGGCTCGCGGGCTCGATCGACACCTTTACTCGATCTTGACCGTGTATTGAATCCGCCCACCGACGATGGTGGACGTGACTACGCTTCAAGCCGTGGAGCTGGGGGTTTTGGGGCCGCTCCAGGTCCGGCAGGGCGGTGCGCCCGTCCCGATTCCGGGCGCCAAACCGCGCGCCATCCTCACCATGCTTGGGCTGCACAGTAGTTCGGTCGTGTCGGCCGACTCCTTGTTGGAATTGCTGTGGGGCGACGACCCACCGCGCACCGCCGCCAAGGCCCTGCAGACCCACATCTCGTCTTTGCGTCGCACCCTCGGCGACGGCTTCGTGTTGACCGAGGGCGCGGGTTGGAGGTTGGCGGGGGCAGAAATCGACGCGTTGCGTTACAAAGCAGCCGCAAGGCTGGGCCGTGACGCCGCCGCCGCCGGCGACACGAGCCAAGCGGTTGCGCGGTTCGAAGAGGCGCTGACTCTTTGGCGCGGGATCCCCGAACTGCCCGACGGCCAGAGAGGGTCATCGGAGAAAACACGCTGGATCGAGGCGCATGCCGCACTGGTGGAAGACCGGGCTGATGCGCTGCTCATGACGGGCCGCGCCGCGGAGATCATCGGCGAGCTCGAAGCCGCGGTGGCCGACGCGCCACTTCGCGAGAGGCGTTGGGGTCAGCTGATGCTCGCTCTCTACCGTGCAGGCAGGCAAGGCGAGGCGCTTGGCGCCTACCAACGGGCGCGGTCGCTGCTGGCCGACGAATTGGGCGTCGACCCAGGGCCGGAGCTTCGGCGCCTGGAGGCCGCCATCGTCGCCCAGGACTCGGCGCTGGAAATGCCTGTGGCACAACAAGTGTCGAGTGTCACCCGCGCGGTTACCTTCCTCCTCACCGACATCGAGGGATCCACCGCCGCATGGGAGGCCGACGCGGGCGCCATGGCGGTGGCACTCGCACGCCACGACGAGCTCGTCGAACACGTCGTCACATCACGCGGCGGGCGGCTGATCAAGACGCGCGGAGAAGGCGATGCGACGTTCTCGGTTTTCGATCGTCCGTCGTCGGCGACCGCGGCTGCTATCGAGCTCCAGGAAGCGATCACCCGTGAGCCGTGGACGCTCGGTGTGCCGATGCGCATCCGCGTTGCTCTGCACACCGGCGAGGTCGAGCTGCGCGATGGCGACTATTTCGGTCGGGCGGTCAACCGCGTCGCTCGCCTGCGTTCGCTTGCCTCGGGTGGCCAGATCCTGTGCTCGGGTGCGACCGCCGAACTGGTAATCGATTCACTGCCCGACGACGTCGTCCTCGCCGATCTAGGGATGCGGCAACTGCGCAACCTCGCGCGCCCGGAGCACGTGTTCGAGCTTCGTCTGGAAACCACCGACGACCGCGCCGAGGACGTGCAAACCGACAAGCCGGTTGAGCGGCCCGAGCTCCCACCGGTGCTCACCGGCCCTGGGCCGTTCGTCGGCCGCAGCCGCGAGCTCGCACGGCTGTTGGCCGCGTGGCAGGGCGCGCTCGCCGGCGGTGTGGGCGCTGTGCTGATCGCAGGCGAACCGGGTGTCGGCAAGACGCGCCTGGCCGGCGAGTGGTCAATGCAGGCGTACGCGCAAGAGGCGGTCGTGCTCTACGGCCGTTGCGATGAGGATCTCGGTGCGCCGTATCAACCGTTCGCGGAAGCGCTGCGGTCGCTTGTGCCCTGCCTCGGTGAAAGCCGACTGCGTGGGCTGCGCGGCGTCGAAGCCCTTCTTCCTCTGATTCCCGGGTTGACCGACGTCCTGCCCGATCTCGCCGCGCCGACGCGTGCGGACCCAGACACCGAGCGTTACGCACTCTTCGATGCCGTTGTCGCGCTGTTGGAATCCGCGTCAACGAGCGCGCCGATCGTCCTGATACTCGACGACCTTCACTGGGCCGCAAAATCGACGCTTCTCCTTCTGCGCCATGTTCTGCGGTTCGGCGAACGCGCCCGCCTACAGATCGTCGGCACCTACCGCAGCACCGACCTCGACCGCTCCCATCCACTTGCAGCGATGCTCGCCGATCTTCACCGCGACGGCACAGCAGAGCGCCTTCAACTGAGCGGACTCGACGAGGACGACGTGTCGACATACGTCGCCGAAGCAGGTTACGACGATGAGGAACTCGCCCGAGCGTTGGCGACCGTCACCGGTGGCAACCCGTTCTTCCTCATCGAGGCCCTGCGCCACGTGGACGAGAGTGGCGGCGTCTGGGATCAGAGCACCTTGCCGCAGGGCGTACGCGAAGCCGTCAGCCGCCGGTTGTCCCGACTCCCGGCGGAAACGAACAAGGCTCTCGCTGCGGCCGCTGTCGTCGGAAGCAGGTTCGCCGTCGACCTGGTCGAGCGTGTGGTCGAACAGGATCTGGTCGACGCCTTCGACGAAGCATGCAAGGCCGGAATCGTCGTCGAAGAGCCCGGCGGCCACTACCGGTTCAACCACGCCCTCATCCGACAGTCGTTGCTTGCCGAGCTGCCATCCGTTCGGCGCATGCGGCTGCACCAGCGCATCGCCACCACGCTGGAGAGCGAGCCCGGCGCCGACGAAGAGCTGCTTGCCGATTTGGCACACCACTACTTCGAATGTGCGTGGGCGGGCAACGCAGCCAAGGCTGTCAATTACTGCAGGCGCGCGGCAGACCAAGCCATGGCCCGCCTTGCCTATGAGGGCGCGGCCGACCTCTACGACCACGCCCTGCACGCTCTGGAGGAACTCGACGACGAGCTGCCCGACCGCGACGACCAGACCGCCGAACTGTTGGTCGCGCGCTGCGAGGCACTGCTCGCCGCGGGCGATATGGCCTCGGCGACAGGGGCTGTCGCGCAATTGGAGGAGGCGACCCGTGATTCGGCGCGCCTTGCGGCATGGGCGACATGCTTCGACGGACAACTATCGATGCTGATTCACCCGGAGCGGCTGGAGGAGGTCGAGGCGGCGGTGGGAGCTGCCGCCGAGAAGCTCGCCGAATTGGGCGACCCTGCCGGGGAAGCCAATGCGCATACCGTCCGCGCCGGGTGCCTCGCCCGTCTGGGACAAATCGGTGACTCCGAGATCGCACTTGACTACGCGCTCACCGCTGCGCGACGCGCGCAAGAACACCGTCGAGTCAATTCGGTGTTGGCGAACGCACCGCTGGCGGCGCTATGGGGACCAAACCCCGTGCCGCGTGCGGGCGGTCGGTGTCTTGATGTGGTTCGGCTGCTTCGTATCACGACCGAATCGCCTGCGGTCGAGGCGACATCGACGCGGTGTCAGGCCGTGTTGGAGGCGTTCCGTGGCCGTACTGCCGCAGCGAGACGGATGATCGACTCCGCCCGCCGCTCAGTGTCCGAACTCGGCTTACGTCACGCGCTACTGGAGGTCGAACAGTTCGCAGGAATCGTCGAGCTGATCGGTGACGATCCCGCCGCAGCCGAGCCGCATCTGCGTAAGGCCTACAACGGCTTTCGGCGTATGGGACTCGACGCCGACACCGCCGAAACTGCCGCGCTGCTGGGCCGCGCTTGCCTGACGCTCGACCGAGATGCCGAGGCCGACGAATTGTGCACGGAGAGTGAGCGCCTCGCAGGCAACGCGCTGAAGGCGTCGATTGCGTGGCGCACGCTTCGGGCGCGACTGCTGTCGCGGCGAGGCGATCACGACGAGGCTCGGCGTGTCGCCGAAGCCGCTGTCAGCTTGGCTGGGCGCACCGACGCCTTGGTGGACCATGGCGACGCATGCCTGGCGTTGGCGACAGTATTGAAGGCGGCGGGAGACGCCGTTGGAGCGCGAGCAGTCGCCGAGCGAGCGGTAGACCTGTACGAGCGGAAAGGTGCTGGGGCACTTGTCGATAAGGCCCGCATCATCCTCGGCAGAGGCGACCATGCTGATCCACCGGCACCCGCGCCGGAAGTGCCGGACACCGAACTTGTCAACGAATGCACACGAGTCGGCGAAAGCCTGGTGGCTGCTGTCAATCGCGAAGACTGGGATGGGGTCGAGCGGCTGTTTGCGCCTCGGGTCTCCGTCGAGAGTCGCCGGAAGATCGTTGGCTTCTCGACAATCCATGTACCTGCCGGCCAGTGGCCACACGAGATGAGGCGCTACCTCAAAGCGGGCATGGTGCGGTTCCGTTCCGAGTTCGTCGCGGTCCGAGGCGAGCGTCTGGCTCTCGTCCGTTTGGAGGCGGCCACTGCCGATTCGAGTCCCGGGGCGCCACAGGACGAGATGCTTCAGGTAATCGGCCTCGACGATGAGGGTCAAATCCTACGGCAGGTGTGGTTCGACGTTGCAGACATCGACGACGCAATCGCCGAGCTAGACGCCATGCACGCCCGCTCCGAGGAAGCATTACCGCCGCCAGCGGAGCCCTCCAACGCGTGCGCGCATGCTCTCCGCCAGCTAGAAGACGCATATCATCGGCAGGCTTGGGACGAGGTTGAGCAGCTGCAGTTTCCGCCCGATGTCTTTATCGAGAGCCGTCGGAAGGTGACCGGTTTCAACATGGCCGATCTCCGCGCGAAAGAATGGACGCGCGAGGCAAGACGCATAGGCGAATCTGGCAAAGTACCGCACCGTCAGCAAATTCTCGCCGTGCGAGGCGAGCGATTGGCTCTGACCCGGCTGAAGATACGCACTGATGACGAAGGCCCTGGGGCACCGCAGGACGAAGTTCTCGGACTTTTCGGCTTGAACGACGAGGGTCGACTTGCGTTGCAGCTCTTCTTCGACGTCGACGACATGGACGGCGCGATATCCGAACTCGAAGCCGCGCACGCCCGCTTCGAGGAGGCATCGCGGCAACCGCGGCGGCTGGAAAACGCGGCGACCCAAGTGACGGAACGCTTCTGGACGCACTTCGTCGACAGCGATTTGTCGGCGACAACAGCAATACTCGCGGACGACTTCTACAACGAAGATCACCGTCGCGTCATCAATTCCGGTGTGCGACGCGGCCGGGACGCCGTGCTCGAGGATGTGCGAGTGGGCGCCGAGTTTCGCGTGCAGATCATTCCGACGACCATCGCGACGCGAGGCAGGCGTCTCGCCCTCAGTCGTGCGCGCTTCTCGGGGCAAGACCAGAAACCGAAGGGATTCGTCATCGAGACCCTTCATGTATTCGAGATTGACGCTGACGAGCGGATAACGGCGTTGATCACGTTCGACCCCGAGGACATCGACGCGGCCTTCAAGGAACTCGACGCGCGGTATCTGGCAGGCGAGGCCGCGCCGCATGCGCAGACGTGGTCAACAGTGGTGGAGGCGTTCGAAGCGATCAATCGCCACGAGCTGCCTTCGACCCCGCCGAATCTTGTCAGCGTCGATCATCGTCAAGGGCCATCGATCGCATCGGATGAGCTGATGAAATTCCTGCCTACCAGTTGGGAGCTCACACCTGACTTCCGCGTGAACATCGAGGCAGTGCATCAATTGAACGATCTCGGCGCGGCTATCACCTTATCGGCGCAGGGGGTCTCGCAGCATGGCTTCGAGGCCGACTGGAGGTACATCGAACTTCTTGTGATGAATAGCAGCGCCGGAAACCGCATCGAGGTATTCGACGTGGCAGATTTAGGTGCCGCGCTTGCCCGGTTCGACGAACTCAATGCGCCGCCGCGGATCCTCGAAAACGCGGCGACGCGGGTGGCTGCGCGCTACGCGGCGTCATTCGCTAACCGCGACTGGGTGGCTGTCGAGGAGCAACTGAGCCAAGAATTTTGCATCGAAGACCGCAGGGCAGTCGTGAACGCAGAGATGCGCCATGGTCGCGAAGCCGAGATGAAAGATCTGCAAGCTGCCGCTGAGGTCGGATTCGCGGCTTCGGCATCGGTCACTCTCGCGACCAGGGGCGAACACCTCTTCCTCGCACGTGCCCGTTTCTCGAGTCGCGATGAAGGGCACGCGTTCGAGAACGAATTCGTCACTGTTGTCGAGATCGATGCCAACGAACGCATGGCGGCGGTTGTCGTGTTCGACACCAACGACATCGATGCTGCCTTCGAGGAGCTCGACGCGCGGTATCTCGTAGGCGAAGCCGCCTCCTACGCACACACGTGGTCGGTTGTCGCGGAGGCCTACGCGGCATTCAACCGGCACGAGCTTTTCGCGACGACGCCGGACTGGGCGAACATCGACCATCGGCGCGGGATCGGATTCGCGCCCGGCGAGATGATTCCTTACCTCCGAGCCTCGTGGGACGTCACACCGGACATCACTATCAATATCGAGGCTGTGCATCGGCTGAGCGACGTCGGAGCCGTCGTCACCCACGCGACGAACGGGAGCTCGCAGGAGGGCTTCGACGCCGAGTGGCGTGTCATCACCCTCTTGACGGTCAAAGGCGACCTGATAGACCGCTGCGAGCGGTTTGACGAGACAGACCTCGATGACGCGCTCGCGAAGTTCGAACAGCTCTGCCAGCCGACGCGACGGCTGGAGAATGCGGCGACTCGATGGCTCGAGCGTTACTTGCCGCACTTCACCGCCCGCGACTGGGTCGGTATGGCAGAGATGCTGGCGGACGACATCTGCCTAGACGATCGACGGCGGATCATAAACGCCGGAGTCGTACACGGTCGGGATGTCGAGATCACTAGTGTGCGCGCCATCGCCGAGGCCGGAGTCGAGAACATAACCTCGACCACGATTGCGACGCGCGGAGAGCGTCTCGTCCTGCATAGCGTCAGCTTCTTCGCTCCGAATTGGCCCGATGAGTTCAATCACGAGGTGATCGAACTCCTCGAGATCGCCGACGACGGCAAGGGATCGGTGCACGTTGTGTTCGATCGCGACGACTTCGATTCCGCCGTAGCGGAACTCGACGCGCGATACCTCGCCGGAGAAGGCGCTTCCTACGCGCGCACGTGGTCGGTCGTCACACAGGCTCAGGCAGCGCTCGACGAGAGGCGCGAGCTGCCTGCAACGACGGCCGACTGGGTGAGCCTCGACCATCGGCGCGGGATTGGTTTCGCGCCTGGAGACATGACGGCCTACGTGCGCGCCTTCTGGACCAACGGACCCAAGTCCGGTGCATACATCGAGTCGGTTCATAGGCTCAACGACCTCGGAGCGGTATTCGTCAACGTTCTCAAGGGATCGTCGACAGAGGGATTCGACGCCGAGTGGCGAATGATCGATCTAATGACGGTCGAAGGCGATCTCATCAGTCGCGCCGAACTATTCGACGAGTCTGATCTGGACGTCGCGCTCGCACGCTTCGATGAGCTGTCTCGACCAACTCCGCGGCTGGAGAACACGGCAAGCCAAGTGGCCAAACTCATTTGGATGTACTTCGCGGCCCACGACTGGGACTCGATAAACGGTATCGTGACCGGCGACGCACGCGTCGAGGATCGTCGCCGGGTCGTGAACGCAGGAATCCGACGTGGTCGGGACGCCGCGTTGGTCGAGCTTTCGACACTCGCCGACCTAGGAGTCGAGCACGTCACTTCAGACGTGATTGCCACCCGCGGCGCGCGACTCGCCCTCGATCGTGTCCGATATTCGGGCCGAGACCGGCGTCCAGACGCCTTCCACCTCGATGCTCTCGACGTGGTCGAGATCAATGCCGAGGAACGAGCGACGGCACGCGTGCTGTTCGACTCCGACGACTTCAACGCAGCCTTCGCCGAACTTGATGCCCGATACCTCGCCGGTGAAGCGGCCAACTATTCGCACACCTGGTCGGTCCTCACTCAGGCCAATGAGGCTTTGAACCAGCGGGAACTCCCCGCGACAACGTCGGACTACGAACTCATCGATCATCGGCAGCTCGCAACGATCGAGATGGGTGATCTGAGCGAATACCTCCGTGCGGGTTGGGACCTCACGCCACAAGCCAGCATGTATATCGAGTCTGTCCATCAGATGAGTGACCTCGGAGCGGTCGTTACGTGGGCTGCTTGGGCGACATCAGCTGAGGGATTCATCGCCGAGTGGCGGTCGATTAGCCTCGTGATGGTAGAAGGTGATCTCATCAGCCACGCCGAGATGTACGACGAGGTCGACCTCGATGCCGCGCTCGCAAGATTCGATGAATTGCAGCCGCGGACATCCCGGCTGAAAAACGCCGCAACCCAAGTGGGCGAACGCTTCCGAGCGCAATTTGCAGCTCGCGATTGGAATGCGCTGGCCGGGTTGTTCGCCGCCGACTTCTCCATGGACGATCGCCGACGGGTCGTAAACGGCGGTGTCAGACATGGTCGGGATGGCCAGATCGAAGATTTGCGGATGGCCGCCGGCATCGGCATTACTTACATGACGTTTGACGTGATCGCCACCCGTGGTGATCGCCTCATGCTCGGCCGTGGCGACGCGGGGAACGACGAGCGGCCCGGGGAGCTGGAATTCGACGTCCTACAGGTCGTCGAGATCGGCACCGATGAGTTGATGACGAGAGTCGTGATGTTCGACCCTGACGACATCGATGCCGCCTTCGCCGAACTCGATGCGCAGTACGTCGCCGGTGAAGCGGCCGCCCACGGGCACACGTGGTCGCTCATCACGCAAGCCTTTGCGGGATTCAATCGAGGCGAACTCCCAGCTCCGACCCAGGACTCGGTGACCGTCGATCATCGACGTGTGGCCGCAATGGCGCCGGGTGACGGGAACGCATACTTCCGCGCATCGTGGGAGCTCGCCGCGGAGCTGTGGGTCCACATCGAGTCCGTACACCTTTTGAACGGCCTCGGAGCCGTCTTCACCCACGTTGGAAAGGGGACCTCGCGAGATGGCTTCGAGGCCGAATGGCGCACAGTCGACATCATGACGGTCGACGGAGATTTGATAAGCCGCGGGGAGCTATTCGACGAGGCCGACCTCGACGCTGCACTCGCACGATTCGACGAACTCCCGCCAGTACGTCAGCTCAGAAACGCTGCAACTCCGGTATACGAGCGCTACCGGGAAAGCTATGCGGCCCGCAACTGGGACGCGCTCGCCGAAACGCTGGCGCCCGACTTCCTCATCGACGATCGCCGTCATGCCCTCAACGCCGGAATCGAACACGGCCGCGACGCCGTGATCCGAAACATGCGGGCCACTGCTAATCTCGGGAACACGAATGTGACGTCGACCGTCCTTGCCACCCGCGGTGAACGCCTCATCCTCGCAAGCGCCGGCTACTCCAGCAGCGATCAAGCGTCAGAGTCGTTCCGAACGGAAGTGCTGAGCGTCATTGAGATCAACGCCGACGACAGGCTGACAGCGCTCGTCGTGTTCGACCCTGACGACTTCGATGCCGCCGTCATCGAACTCGACGCCCGCTACCTCGCCGGTGAAGCAGCCGCCCACGCTGCCACGTGGTCGGTCCTCACAGAGGTCTACGCCGCGTTCAATAGACGCGAGATCCCCCCGACCACACCCGACTTGGTAGACATCGACCATCGACCGCTTGCCTCGATCGGGTCGGGTGATCTGATCGCATACATACGTACCGGCATGCGCGACCTCGCGGGCCTCAGGGTTTACGCGGAATCCGTACATCGACTGACTGACCTTGGAGCGGTCGTCACCCATGTGGCTATCGGAACCTCACAAGAGGGTTTCGACGCTAAGTGGCGGGTGGTCTACTTACTGACGCACGACGGTGGCCTGATCAACCGCGGAGAGATTTTCGAAGAAGCAGACCTTGACGCCGCGCTCGCAAGATTCGACGAACTCGCCTCGCCTGCAAGGCAGCTGGAGAACATGGCAACCCGAGTGGTTGAACGCGTCCAGGCACGCTTGGCAGCCCGCGACTGGGGCGCTTTGTCTGAACTCGTGGCCGGCGACATATCGACTGATGATCGTCGTAGCGTGGTGAACGCCGGGATCAGGCATGGCCGAGACGCTGAGATCGAAAGTATGCGCGCAATCGCGAATCTCGGGGTCACGCTCGTCATGTCAAGCGTCATCGCAACGCGCGGGAACCGCCTCGTTCTCCTTCGTATGCGCCTCGCCATCCCCGATCAGGATCCCCAATCATTCGATACCGAGTCGCTCGTCATCGTCGAGGTTGACGCCGACGAGCGAATCTCTTCTTACGTCGTATTCGACTCCGACGACATCGACGCCGCCTTCGCCGAGCTCGAAACCCGCTACCTCGCCGGCGAAGCGGCCGCCCACGCGCAGACGTGGTCGGGCCTCATGCAGGCCTATGCCGCACTCAATAGGCACGAGGTGCCCGCGACCGCACCTGACTGGGTAGACATCGACCATCGGCCGCTTGCCCCGATCGGTTCGGGTGACCTGATCGCATATCTCCATACCTTCGTGCAGGACCTCACCGATCTCAGCGTTTACGCGGAGTCCGTACATCGACTGACTGACCTTGGAGCGGTCGTCACCCATGTGGCTGTCGGCACCTCACAAGAGGGTTTCGATGCCGAGTGGCGCACGGTCTACTTCGCGACGCTCGCCGGTGGCCTGATCAACCGCGGAGAGATTTTCGAAGAGGCTGACCTCGACACCGCGCTCGCGCAATTCGACGAAATGCACACGCAGAATCGACGATTGGAGACCGCGGCGAGCCGAGTCATCGAACGCTTCTGGGCCGAGTTCGCGGTTCGCGACTGGGACGCCGTGTCGGCGCTCATCAGCGACCACATCGCGACCGAAGATCGCCGACGGGTCGTGAACGCCGGGATACAACAGGATCGAGATGTCGAACTCACAAACATGCGCGCCCTCGCGGACGTCGAGGCGAATGTCGAGGCCACTGTCTTTGCGACGCGCGGCGCGCGCCTCGCACTCTGTCGAATACGCAGCTCCAACCGCGACCTGCGGCACGGAGAGTTCGGCGTCGAGATGCTCAACGTCATCGAGATCGACACCGATGAACGGATCGCCGGGGGTGTTCTCTTCGACCCCGATGACATCGACGCCGCCTACGCAGAGCTTGATGCGCGGTACCTCGCAGGCGAAGCGGCCGCCTACGCGAATGTGTGGTCAGCTATTACCCGGGCCTACGCCGCGACAAGCATTCGCGAGCTGCCGCCGACGACGCCGGACTGGGTCAACATAGACCACCGCTCGGGGCCGAGCTTCGCATCCGGCGACTTCCCCAAGTACTTCAGTGCGGCTTGGGACCTCGCGAGGGATGTCAGCATCCGCATCGACGCTGTACATCAGCTGAACGACGTCGGCGCCGTCCTTTCCCACACCGCCCGCGGCACGTCGACAGGGGGTTTCGACGCTGAATGGCGGGAAGTCGTCCTCCTTGCCTTCGAAGGCAACCGGATCAGCCGCTGCGAAATCTTCGACGAATCTGACCTCGACGCCGCGCTCGCACAGTTTGACGAGCTGAACACACAGAAGCCCCGGCTCGAGAACGCCGCGACGCGAATTTGGACGCAACTGGCCGATGCGTATGACCGTCGCGATAAAGACGGCTTTCTTTCCCTTGCGACACGGGAAGGCTCGTTTCACGACAGTAGAAGAGGATTTCATTCCGCCCTTGCAGGGCCGGCGCTGCGAAGAAATCTTCAAGCAATCCTGGACGTTTCGCCGAGCAGCTGGCGGATGACCGTAGACCATCATCGCGATTCGAGGGTCACGGCTCTCGCTGACTCACCCGCGCTGGGTCGACACGGAGCACGCCGACCGTCCGATCACAGTCGAAGCCGTGCTCGGATATGCGAGATCGACACCGATAATCGGATCGTCGACTTCATCATGTTCGACAGCGACGACGTCGATGCCGCCTTCGCCGAACTCGACGCCCGGTACCTCGCCGGCGAAGCAGCCGGTCACGCGAAGGTGTGGTCGGAAATCTCGCAGGGCTACGCCGCATTGAACAGGCACGAGATACCCCGCGGCGATGTCGGAATTGGGCGACCGTCGATCACCGGGTGCGCGAAACGTTCGAGGGAGGTGATTTGACCGCCTACGCGCGATCCGCGTGGGACCTGATGCCGGACGTCAAGATTCGAATCGAGGCTGTGCACCGACTAAGCGATCTCGGCGCGGTCGCCACCCACGTGGCGTATGGAACGTCGCAGGACGGCTTCGAGGCCGAGTGGCGGATGATCGTGCTTCTCCTGAAGCGAGGTGAAAACCTAAACCGTTGCGAACTGTTCAACGAGGCAGATCTCGACGCCGCGCTCGCAAGGTTCGACGATCTCGGCCAGCCCGCGAGCGCGGCTGAAAAACACCACAAGCCAAGTGTTTGAACACTTCCAGGCGTACTTCGCGGCCCGCGACTGGGACGCCTTGGCCGGGATACTGGCCGAAGACATGTGCAATGACGATCGCCGCCGGGTGGTGGGCGCGGGGATCCTGCTCGGTCGCGATACTGATATCGCGCATATGCGGGCCATCGCCGACGTCGGGGCCAAAACTATAGTCGGCGACCGTACTCGCGACCCGCGGAGAACGCCTGGCCCTGAGCCGTATCCTCTTCCACGGCGAGGACCAGCGGCCCGAGGCGTTCCAGGCGGAGTTACTCGGGCTCGTCGAGATCGACGTCGACGACCGGATCGTGGCACGCCTCTCGTTCGACCCTGATGACATCGACGCCGCCTTCGCCGAACTCGACGCCCGGTACCTCGCCGGGGAAGCGTCTACCCATGCGCGCACCTGGTCAGTCGTAACGCGCGCCTACACCACGCTTAACTCTCGACAGATTCCTGCGGCGACGCCGGACTGCATCAACATCGACCATCGACGCGGGATAACTTACGAAGGCGACGTAGTTCCATACCTCGACGCCACCTGGGATATTTCCCCCGACATCACCATGCGCATCGAGGCGGTTCATCGGTTGACCGATCTCGGGGCGGTCGTCACCTGGGCGTCCTTTGGAACCTCGCAGAAGGGCTTTACTGCCGAATGGCGGGGATCAACATCCTGACGGTTCAAGGCGATCTGATCAGCCGCGGCGAGATCTTCGACGAGGCAGATCTCGTCGCTGCGCTTGCCCGGTTCGACGAACTCGGCCGGCCGGCGTCATAACGCCTGTTCCGGGGGCGGGGCCTGGAACCAGCAGGCCAACGGATTAACCAAATCCTCGATTCCTGGCAAACAGCTGCGAGAAGAGGCGTAATTTACGCCCTGGTCACTACACGGGTGCGGTGGGACCCATGTGGCGACGACGGCAGTACCACGCGACCGCGCGCCAACGTTCCTGCCTGCTGAGCCCGCACGTCGCAGTGCCTCTGGCGTCTCTCAACACCGATAGGAAAGGAACTGTCATGGGTTACGCGAGGCACATCGGTCGGGTTGGAGCACTAGCGGTGACTCTTGGCGTTGGCGCGGCTATCGCCAACGCTCCGGGGATCGCGTACGCCGATAAAACAGGCACCTCACAGAACGGTGACTCCTCGCAAAAGACCACGTCCTCGACACCCGACACGTCCTCGACAACAGGGCAGCCGACTTCTCCGACGGATGGCGCCGCTGCCGACGCCGGTGACCTCGGGTCGACGACCCCGGATCCGAAGTCGCAACGGAGGTCGGTGTTGCGCTCCGTCGTCGTCGGAGCAATCCGGGACATCGCTGACATCGCTGACGGCGCTGTTGCCGCGGGCAATGCCGCCGGCGCAACCACCAGACTCGGCAAGCAGGATTCGGCGGGCGGCGATTCGGCCAACCGCCAGACATCGAACATCTCGACAACTGCCACCAGAACCCGCACCCGCACAATCACATTCGACGACGCGGCCGAGAACCTGCAGTCGACGGTCAACGCGGTCACCCAACGCGTTGAGACGACCTTCCAGCAACTCAGCACACCCGGGCCGAACAACACGGCAAGCACATCGCTCAACACAGCAGCGCCGCGAGACATTTGCGACGGTGGCAACGCCGCTGCTGCAACCAGACCCACGCCCACGCACGAGCGTCGTGCCGATCATCACGGACCCAGTTGGCGCACTGCTGAAGCCTCTGATATACGACGGTCCGACGCCGCCATTGCAGGCGCCGACACTGATGGCGATTCTGCTGGCGGTGCGAGATGAGGTGGAGCGGATTCTGCTGCCCCGCCGGACGCAGCCCGCGTACCCGCCGACCACCAGTCAGCCCGTGGACAACCCTGACCTGCCGTCGAATACGGACCAACACGTGCTGGTGATCGCTATCGACGGCACCAACATGAGCAAGGTGATCGAAGGCGACAACGAGAACTTCGACGAGTTGATGAGTGAAAGTACGGTCTCGGCGCCGAGCATCGTCGGACACACCACCGTCTCCAACCCTTCGTGGACGGCCGTTCTGACCGGCGCTTGGAACGAAAAGACCGGCGTGATCAACAACGTCTACACCCCGACGACATACGACAGATGGCCGACGGTCTTCACCCAACTCGAGGAACACAACCCGGACATCAGGACGAAGGCAATCGCCGACTGGGACGTCATCGGCGCCATCGCCGCTTCCGGCACCGGCGCCGACGAGGTCGTCTACATCTCGCAGGTCGAGGACGACCCCAACTGGGCCAAGACGGACAGAGCGGTCACCGATGAAACCGTGGCGACCCTCGAGGACGACCGAGGCGCCGAACTTCATGGTCACCTACCTGGTCCAGGTCGATGAGAACGGGCATATGTACGGCGGCGACTCCCCCGAGTACGAGGCAGCCATCGAGCGGACCGACGAAAATCTCGGCATGATCCTGGATGCGGTGGCCGAGCGCGAGGAGCCGTGCAAGGGCGGCAACACCACCGCATGCGGTGAGGACTGGACCATCATCGTGGTCACCGACCACGGTCACCAACCGCAGCCGGGCTTCGGACACGGCTTCCAGTCACCGCGGGAGACAGAGACGTTCGTCATCGCGAACGGCCCGCAGTTCGACACAGAAAACTGCGGATCACGTGTGCCAGGTTCAACCCGGATTATGAGATCGTCGATGTCACACCGACCGTCCTGAGCCTGTTCGGCGCCCCGCAGGACCCCAGATCCGACGGTGTTCCGCTGCAGTCGCTCAACGGCAGCAGCTCAATCCTCTTGAATCAGGCACAGCTGGAAGATGCGCTCGAGGCGCAGATCGCCTCGAACGACTATCCCCAACATCATCGTCAACGTCGCCCTGAGCGTCCGCACGGTCGTCGCCTTCGTACCGTATATCGTGCACGGCGCGGAATTGCCTGCCCCGCTTGGCGACATCCTGTACGTCGCGACAAATGTTCCCGCGCAGGTGGTCGCGTTCGGAACCGGCGTGTACGGCGTCAGGCTGTTCCCGATCCTGCCGCCGCCGCCGGCGATCACATTCATACCGGATGAGGCGACATCGATCGACGCTTTCCTTCGCATGGACTGCGGGAGCGACAGCCTTGCTCCTGCGGGGTGTGTAGCCGTTTAGTCGCAACCGACGATGTGATCTGCGGCTACCTGGACATCGAACCGGAAGGTTTGGCTAGCTGCTGGACGTGGCCCGGCCCACCATCAGTTCAGAGGTAGCTGCCTTAGCGGCGCTAGCCATGCCCGGCATCGGCGCCATGTCACTCGTCGATCCGTCGGCAGGAATCACCAGACCCGGGATCGCACTGGGCACCGCGACAATCAGTACGCCGAGTGCAAGAAGGATCGCCGCGGTCCCATAGGTCACCACGCGACCCCACGGCAATGTTTTCTCGGCGGCGATCAGCGCCGCGACGAACGCCATCCAAGCGATGCTCATGACGCCGAGCGCGAACAACGCGGCCATCAGCGCCCAGCAACAGCCGACACACCACGCGCCGTGCTTCGCGCCCATCTGCAGCGCCCCGGACAGGCCATCGCGCCACGAGCCCAGCAGGAAGCCCAGCGGGCTGCGGCAGTGCCGCAGGCACACCTCTTTGAGTGGCGTCAGCTCGTACACCGCCGCGACGACGAGAATTCCACCCGCGAGCCACCGGCCGGCGCGATCCCAGGCCAATGTCTCGCCGAACAGCCGACCGCCGACTTCGGAGATCCCAAATGCGAGCAAGCCGGCCACCGTCCAGGTCAGCAGATAGCCGCATACGAAGACCAGCGGGGCGATCGGGGACCGCTTCTTGGTCATATGCGAGTACAGCGCAACCGTCGGCGACACCGACGGAAACATCATTGCGGCCATCATCACCACCCAGACGCCGAGGAACCAGGCGAGCGTTCCGAGGTCGGTGCCCGGCCCGTTGTCCATGCCGCGCATGCGATCGACAGTGAACCACCACGCCAGTGCTGCGAGCGCGATCAGGAGCGCAATAAGTCCGAGCCGGGCGCGCGCGGCCGCCAAAACCGGCTGCAGCCACTCGGCCGACGCAGTCACGTGGTCAGGCGGCCCACGAGAACTGCGAGGAGCTGATGCCCGACTTGCCTTGGTATTCGATGCCGAACAAGCTGATGTCAGCCGATTTCGCTTTGGCGACACGGAATTCCGAGCCGGCCGGATGGAAGATTCCTGTGACCCGCGCGGGCTCACCGGTCTCGATACCGAACGGCACGACGTCCTCGACATCGAACCCCGTTGTGTCGCCGATGCGCACGCTATGCCGCAGTCCGTCGTCACGCACCTCGATGGGTGCACGCTGCACGCCGAGGTTCTCCCCGATGAGTGGTCCCAACGCGGCCATCGGCCCGCCGAGTTCGCCGCTGAACACGGCTCGCAGCTTCTCGGCCTGTTCCTCGGAGGCCTTGGCGTCGATGACGGTGCCCAGCCGCCAGTTGCCCTCCGTCATGACCTTGGGTGTGTCGGCGATGACCACCACCGCGAGCCCGCCGACGTCGGTGCCGTCGACGTCGCCGTCGGTGATGTTGAAGACGAGCGTCGCGCGGCAGCGATCGTAGTCGGCGCCGTTGGCCAGGTTGAAATTGCAGGGACAGAAGAAGTCGCACGAGCAGGTTTCGACGTACGTCCCTCGAAGTTTCCATGCCATGGCCGGATTTTCCGCCTTTCGCGTTGCGAGCGGGCCCATTCGGCGGAAACGATCACCGGGGTCGGGCTGCGAATTGAGCGGGGCAAATCTGCCGACCCCGATTGGCGATATCCCGCACAGATCACCGAGTCGCCCGCCCCACAATGAGCGGATGGACGATGGCAGGCATTCCGCGCCACACGCCGTCGTCGGCTGCGACGGCGAACCCGCAGGCGCGCATGAGTTCCGCGGTCGGGCGGTTGCAATAACACCCGCCGGCGAAGCCACGCCAGGGGCGGAACAGGGAGTCCTGGCACGCCGCGAGGAACCGCGAGCTCGCACGCACGTGTTCGAGGAACAACAACTGCCCACCGGGGCGGAGTACGCGTGCTATCTCGCCCAGGGTGCGTTCGGGGTCGGGGACGGTGCAAAGGACAAGCGTCGAGACGACGGTGTCCACTGATGCGTCGGCGAAAGGCAGCCGCTCAGCAGGCGCATCGACGATCCGCGCGATGCGCCCATTGCCGCTGCAGGCGACGTGTCAGCTTTCGGCGCATCGACGCGTCGGGCTCGGTGAGCGACGAGCTCGTCGACCTCGTCGGGGTAATGCGCAAGGTTCAGCCCGGTTCCGGCGCCGATCTCGACAACCCGCCCGCGGGCATTGCCGAGGAGGGCGCTTCGCCGGCTGCGCATGCCTGCGATCTCACCCAGCCAGAGAAACGGGTTGTACAGCAGGGCGAAAACCCGCATCCACAATCCAGACGGTGGGGTCATCTGAAGCTCGGTGCTAACTGTGTCTGTCATGTCGCGAACGTACGGGCGACCGCATTGTGCGCGCATCGCTCTAATCGGCCATCTCTCGCATATGGCCCGTTCCGGCTACCTCACAGGAGCCCGAGGCGCGCGGCCTCGGCGACAGCGGCCGTCCGAGAGGAGCGACCCAGCTTGCGGCGGATGTTCGCAACGTGGCGGTGAACGGTATGCGAACTCAGCACCAGCTGGTCGGCGATCTCACGATCGCTCAGACCTTGTGCGACGCAGGCGAGGATCTCACGTTCACGTCGGGAGAGCAGGACGGATTCGGGCTCGCTCGCATTGTGCGGCGACGACGACCCCGACGGTGCCAGCGCTTCGCGGCACGCGCGGACCACGGAATCGACATCACCGTGCCACGGGAAGTGCGCAGTTCCCTTCAGCGGGACGAAGGTTGCGCCAGGGATCGCGGCCGCGACCTCACGCCCGAGCCGGAACGGTACGGCGCGGTCGTCGCGACGATGCACGACCAGTGCCGGCGAGCGGACGAGGGGAAGCAGCGCGCGTACGTCGAGGCGATAGACGAGTCCCAACAACGCGGCGGCGGCTTCGGCGGTTGCCGCCTCCCGCTGCAGCCGCCGCAAAGCGCTCCTGCTCCGCAGAGTCCGCCCCGCCGAGGAAGATGTCGCTCAGCAGGCGCGCCCCGAGTCCCCAGTGCGCGCGCACCGCCGCAATGATCGCGTCGCCCACACCCGGAGCCGTTATCTCCGCGCCGTCGGGGTACGACCCATACAGCACCAGGCGCTCGACACGCTCCGGATACGTTGCGGCAAAAGCGATTGCGGTGCAGCTCCCGCAGGAGCCCCCGACAAGCGACACGCGCTCCAGCTCGAGCTCGTCGAGGAGCGCGCGCAGCGTCGCGACTTCCTCATCGATGGTCAGATCAGAGTCTCGCAGCGTTCGGTCCGACATTCCGACGCCGAGTCGGTCATAGCGGATGAGTGTGTATCCATCGGCGACGCCTTCCCAGAATCGCCGGAAGCTCGCGCTCTGCCAGTCAAGTTCGAGGTGGCTCACCCACCACGCCGGCGCGACAAGCGGTGGACCGCCCCCGCGCACCTCGTACGCCACGCGGCGGGCACCGAGGGGAAGGAAGCGGATCTCAGACTCCAGCATCGCCACGAGCCTACGACGGCCACCAGCCGTACCCACCAACTTTGGGTCCCGCTGGTCAGCAGCAACATCTTTCGTTGCCTGAGACGCGCCTGGAAGTTGGCTGTGAGAAGGCAACTCTGGTATGCCCGTACCGGACCCGTATCGTACGGTCTACCTAGTAGATCTAACCGTCCCTCGAGGAGATGTCCCACGTCCGCGCCTGTCGACCGCTCATCGAAAGGGTCACGGATGCCGCGCTTTTCGATCGGAAGCCGATTGATGCGACGGTGGATGCTTCTGGTGGCGGTGCTCGTCATCGCCGTGGCGGGATTCGCGGTGTACCGCCTCAACGGCATCTTCGGCTCCAAGGACGTCATGTCCACCCCCAGCGGGGCCGCGAACGACATCGTGCCGTTCAACCCCAAACACGTCGTCCTGGAGGTCTTCGGCCCGCCGGGCACGGTCGCGACCATCACCTACCTCGACGTGAACGCCCAACCGCAGCGCGTCGACGACGCGGCATTACCGTGGGCCTACGACACCACCACCACCCAACCGGCGGTCTTCGTCAACGTCTCCGCCCAAGGCGACAGCGACTCCATCGGCTGCCGAATCAAGATCGACGACGCGGTCAAGGACGAGAGATCGGTGAAAACCGTGAACGCCTTCACCTACTGCCTGGATAAATCCGGATGAGCACCCACACCATCTCGCGGCGGCATTCGATTCCGGACTCCATCCGGCGGTATTCGGTGCTCATCGCGCTGTTCTGGCTGGGCCTGGCGGTGCTGACGAACGTCTTCGTGCCGCAACTGGAGACCGTCGCCGAATCGCATAACGTGTCGCTGAGCCCCCAGGATTCGCCGTCGTTGCAGGCCAGTAAACGTATCGGCAAGGTGTTCGGCGAGTTCGACTCCGACAGTTCGGCGATGATCGTTCTGGAGGGGGATCAGCCGCTCGGTGCCGACGCCCACCACTACTACGACGGCTTGATCGAAAAGCTCCGCCAGGACACCAAGCACGTAGAGCACATTCAGGACTTCTGGGGTGATCCGCTGACGGCGGCCGGCTCGCAGAGTAACGACGGCAAGGCGGCACTGGTGCAGCTGTACCTCGCCGGCAACCAGGGCGAGTCGTTGGCCAATGAGTCCGTCGATTCGGTGCGCGACATCGTCAACAACACGCCGCCGCCGCCGGGGATCAAGGCCTATGTCACCGGCGCCGCTCCCCTGGTCACCGATCAGTTCGAGGTGGGCCGCCACGGCACACTGAAGACCACCTTGATCACCCTCGGGGTGATCGCGGCGATGCTGTTTTCGCTCTACCGTCGCCTCACCACGGTGTTTCTGGTGATTTTCACGGTGATGATCGAATTGACCGCGTCCCGCGGCGTCGTGGCCGTACTCGCGAACGCCGGCATCATCGAGCTGTCGACGTATTCGACCAATCTGCTGACGCTTCTGGTCATCGCCGCCGGAACCGACTATGCGATCTTCATTCTCGGCCGTTTCCACGAAGCGCGCTACGACGGGCAGGATCGCGTCTCGGCGTTCAACACGATGTACAGCGGAACCGCGCACATCATCTTGGGTTCGGGCCTGACGATTGCCGGTGCCGTGCTCTGCCTGACCTTCACCAGGCTCCCGTACTTCAATAGCCTCGGCGTTCCCGCCGGTATCGGCGTCCTTGTCGCAGTGGTGGCGGCGTTGACGCTGGCGCCGGCCCTTCTGGTCATCGGTCGCCATTTCGGTCTGTTCGAACCCAGCCGGCCGATGCGCACCCAGGGCTGGCGGCGCATCGGCACAGCCATCGTCCGGTGGCCCGTCCCCATCCTGCTGGTGACGGTCGCCATTGCCGCGATCGGTCTGCTCTCCCTCGGGGGATACAAGACAAGCTACGACGCCCGCCCGTTCATGCCCGCCAGTGCGCCGGCGAATGTCGGGTACGCGGCCGCCGAACGCCATTTTTCGGAGGCACGGCTCAATCCCGAACTGTTGATGATCGAAGCCGATCACGATCTGCGAAATTCGACCGACATGATCCTTCTTGAGCGCGTTGCCAAGTCGGTGTTTCACACCGACGGCATCGCTCAGGTGCAGTCGATCACCCGACCGCTGGGTACGCCCCTTGATCACACGTCGATACCGTTCCAGATCAGCGCGGGCAGCGCGTCTCAGATCAACAATCTGCCGTTTCAACAGGCCCGCGGCAGCGACCTGCTGAAGCAGGTCGATGTGATCAACAACTCGATCGACGTTCTGCGGCAGCAATATGCGCTGCAACAACAGTCCAGCGCCGCCACCGACGAGCAGACGAAGGCATTTCAGCAGACGGTCGCCGTGGCCAACGACCTGCGCGACAAGATCGCCAACTTCGACGACTTCTTCCGGCCGATGCGCAACTACTTCTATTGGGAGCCACACTGTTTCGATATCCCGGCCTGCGCCGCGCTGCGGTCGCTCTTCGACGCACTCGACGGCATCGACGCGCTGACCGACCAGCTTGCCAGTGTCTCGGGGAGCATCGACAAGTTGGATGAACTCCAGCCGAAGCTGCTAGCGCTGATTCCGCCTCAGATCGCAAGCCAGCAGACCAACCGCGACCTGACGCTGACGAACTACGCCACCACCTCGGGCATCAACGACCAGACTGCGGCGGCACTGCAGAACTCGACCCAGCTGGGCGCCGCGTACGACGCGTCGAAGACCGACGACTCGTTCTACCTCCCGCCAGAGGCGTTCACCAACCCTGAATTCCAGCGCGGGTTGAAGCTGTTTCTCTCACCGGACGGCAAAGCTGCGCGCATGATCATCACCCACGAAGGCATTCCTGCGACTCCCGAAGGCATTTCGCACATCGATGCCATCAGACATGCCGCACAGGAGGCCGTCAAAGGCACGCCCTTGGCCGGATCCAAGATCTTCATCGCGGGCACCGCAGCCACCTACAAAGACATTCAGGATGGCGCCAAATACGATCTGATGATCGCCGGAATCGCCGCGCTCAGCCTGATTTTGCTCGTCATGATGTTCATCACCCGAAGCATCGTCGCCGCGATCGTCATCGTGGGCACCGTGGCCCTGTCGTTGGGTGCCTCATTCGGGCTCTCCGTGCTGATTTGGGAGGACCTTTTCGGTATCCCGCTGTACTGGATCGTGCTGGCGCTGGCCGTGATCCTGCTATTGGCGGTGGGGTCGGACTACAACCTGCTGCTGATCTCTCGGTTCAAGGAGGAGATCGGCGCCGGCTTGAACACAGGCATCATCCGGGCGATGGCCGGCTCCGGCGCGGTGGTGACCGCCGCCGGTCTGGTGTTCGCGGCGACAATGGCCTCGTTCGTGTTCGCCGATTTGCGGATTCTCGGTCAGATCGGAACGACGATCGCCCTCGGCCTGCTGTTCGACACTCTGATCGTGCGTTCATTCATGACGCCGTCAATCGCGGCGCTGCTCGGGCGCTGGTTCTGGTGGCCGCTGAATGTGCGTCAACGTCCCGTCCCCCAGACGTTTGCCTCAAACGACCAGAAGAAGCGGCAATTGCCCCTGTGGGAGGACGAGGACCCAGCGGTTACTTCCGAACTACCGCCACGCCGCTAGGCCGTGGCGAGCTCATCAGATGACTCGGGCGCCGTCACCGCTTCATCCATTGTTCGGCTCGCCGAAGCGTCCGGCAGTTTCCCTTTCAACCGCGCGACCCTGCGCAGCTGACCGGCGATGTTCATGGAGGTCAACATGGGGATGCCTCCGATGAACGTTCGGAAGGACGGATGGCCGCCATCTATATGGAGCACGAAAAGACAGCCGACCACGTAGAAGAAGCCCATGGTGAACAGAGCCGCGGGTATCGCGTACGCGAGCGGTGATCGGGCGTCGGCAACCAGTTCGGTCGCATAGTCCACTTCTTCTTGCGACATCGGTTCGCGCTTGCGGAGTTTGGCCAGTACCGCTTTATGCGCGCCCACTTTCTCGCCCAGCGGATGGGATGTCCGCTTCTCCAGCCGGCTGATGTAGGTGAATACGCAAGTGGCGAACACTATTTCCATCACTGCAGCAAGTATCGTGAGATCACCCCAAGGACCGAGATTCACCCTGCCGCTCCTTTGCTCCCCGGCGATCGAGGACCTCTCGCGACGTTACCTCAGCCACCTGGGAGGCCGCCTTGCTGCAGACCGCAGACAGAGGCGGGTACACCGTGGTGAGCTGGTCTCGATAGTGAAGGGGGTGACTGATGGATAACGGTCGAACAAGGGTGTTGATAATCGGGGGCGGATTTGGCGGGTTGTTCTGCGCGCGCAGGCTCGGGCGTGCTGATGTCGAAGTGACGCTGCTCGACCGCGCTGCTTGCCACGTGTTCCAGCCGCTGCTTTACCAGTGCGCAACAGGGACACTGAGCATCGGACAGATCAGCCGTTCACTGCGCGAGGAGCTCGCGCGCCACGACAACGTGAGCACCCTGCTCGGCGAAGCGGTCGACCTCGACGCGGACGCGCGCAAGGTCACGGCGCGCCGCCCCGACGAATCCACATTCACGCTTGAGTACGACGTGCTGATAGTCGCCGTCGGAATGCGTCAGTGTTACTTGGGCCATGAGGAATTCGCGCAGTGGGCGCCAGGGATGAAGACCCTCGACGACGCGGTAAACGTCCGCCGCAGGCTGTTCGGTGCATTCGAGATGGCCGAAACGCTGCCACCTGGACCGGAGCGCGACGCGTGGCTCACCTTCGCGATAGCCGGTGGCGGACCCACCGGTGTGGAATTGGCCGGACAGATCCGCGAAATGGCGACCCGAGCCCTGGCCAAAGAGTTCCACAGCATCGAACCCCAAGACGCGCGAGTACTGCTCTTCGACGGCGGAAGCTGCGTTCTTGGCAGCTTCGCGCCAGACCTCACCGGCAAAGCCACCAAAATCCTGGAACATCTGGGAGTCGAACTGCACATGGGGGTGCACGTCACCGACGTGCGATACGACGGCGTGACCATTACCCCCAAGGCAGGCGGCTCGCCCGAGGACTTCGCGGCACGGACTGTCCTCTGGACGGCAGGCGTCGAAGCCGTGCCCTTTGCGCGGCGCATCGCAAAGGTGCTCGAGGCCGAGTCCGATCATGCAGGTCGCATCGCGGTGGAAGCCGACCTGTCCGTGCCCGGGCATCCGGAGATCTTCGTCATCGGTGACCTCGTCGGCCGCGACAACCTGCCAGGAGTGGCTGAGAACGCCATGCAGGGCGGACTGCACGCTGCCGCCTGCGTTCGTCACGATCTCGTCGGCAAGCCTCGCCCGCGCTACCGATACCGCGATGTCGGCTCAGCGGCTTACATCAGTCATGGACACGCCCTGCTGCAAGCCGGCCCGGTCAAGCTCGCCGGGTTCATCGGGTGGCTGGGTTGGGGACTCATCCACATCGCATTTCTGACCGGTCTGGAGAACCGCGTCAGCACACTCGCCAGCTGGCTAGCCTCAATCGCGCGTGCCCGCCGCACCGACCGAACGTTCACTCTCGGGAGCACGACGTCCCCCGAGCACCCCTACACCTGGTTGAAGTTCGCGCACCCCAACATGCTTGACGCCAAACATCGGTCCGACGACGGCCACGCCAACGCCTTACAACAGAGGGGCGACGCTACAACCTCTTCGTAGAGCCGGCGAAGCTAAGAGCATGTTCGTAGGTGGCCATGTTGTCGGTCGAAATCTTCTGGTGGACTCGACGTTCGAACAGGACACGAAGTACCGGGTTGTACGCGTGATATGTCTCGTGGAAGGTCAGCAGCGTGGTGCCGTCCGGCTGCTCCTCGAGCCGGTGATACCCCTCGGCGCGAGACCAGAGCGGCTTGCTGATGGCCACGTATCGAGAAAGTTCATTGATGCGAGCTTCGGTGACCGTTTCCCACGATCTGGCCTTGCCACCTGACAACAGGTAGCGAGGGACGTCGAAAACACAGGTCCGCACCAAACCCTGGCCGGCCTCGTCGCCTTCGTTGAGGATTTCGATGCTGCCTGCCGGGTACTCGATGATGCGTGGCAACGTCGCGTCGGGCGGTGGCGGCGGGTGCAGGACGCGCCAGACCTTACGCACCGGCGCCTCGACCGCGAACGTAGCCGTGAAGGACCGCATCAGTGAGCACCCCAGGTGTTCCACGAGGTGATGTTCTCGACCGGCGGGCGGCTGGCGGGTTTGAAGTCGGTGCCGATCGTGTACGCCACCGGCAGCAACGCGGCCTGCGTGACATTGTCTGGTATGCCGAGCAATTCGGCGACCTCGTCAGCCTTGGTCAGGTGCAGCGTGGTCCACACCGAGCCGAGGCCGCGCGCCCGCAGTGCGAGCATGAAACTCCACGCGGCCGGGATGATCGACGCCCACGCCGACGCGGCAACGACCAACTGGCTTCCATCGAAGCGGCTCTCGACGCACGGGATCACGTGCACCGGCACCTGTGCGAGGGTCTTGCTGAGCGAGTGTGCGCTCTCGTAGACCTTCCTGGTTTGCGGATCGGGCGTCGTGCGGGCGGCATAGCGCCAGGTACTCCTCGCCGCAGCTGCGGTAGATATCGGCGATGGCCGACCGCTTGTCCGGATCGGTAACGACCATCCAGCGCCAGTTCTGGTCGTTGCTTGCCGTGGGCGCCTGAATCGCCAAGCGCAAGCACTCGACGATGACCTCGCGTTCGACGGGACGCGTCAGGTCGAGTCGGCGCCGAACAGCCCTCGTCGTCGAGAGCACCTCGTCGACCGCTGCGATATCCACGGCGTCCCGTCCTCCCCCGAAAAGAGGGCTGGTTCACGCTATTTTTAGATCCTTAGCGCTGCGAGAGCAAGGTCGATCCTGAGCCGTTCACTGAGGATGTGTCGCCAGGTAGTCGACGACGGGGTGAACGAACTCGCCGGGCGGGACCGAAGAATAGGCGGTTGGGTCTTCGGAGTTCGGCATCTATCAGGTGCCCGAACCCGCGACCAACGGATTATGAGACGCTGGGTCCAGCGCTGTAGCAAACTGATTGGGCCCGTCAGCGATCCAGTCTGGCATCTAATCCCCTTTTCTTCCAATACATCCGAATGCAAGACGATCCAATCGTGGGCGTTGGATCATCGTGGCAAGTCAACGCGTTGCGTTTGGTCTGCTGACGCGCTGCTGACACAGCCACCGCGCATGCAAGGTTGCTGACAACGAGGGCGGGGAGAGCCCTAAGCAGGGCAAAGAGGCATTCATTTGTGAACCGAGACTTGTAGGATCCACATATGCCGTTGGCTGATGGCCAGATTTACGCGGGCTACACGATCGTCCGTGAGCTCGGCGCCGGGGGGATGGGCATCGTCTACCTGGCCCAACACCCGAGATTGCCGCGCCGTGACGCGCTGAAGGTGCTTCCGGCGGCGCTTACCGTCAACGACGAGTATCGGCAGCGGTTCAACCGTGAGGCGGACTATTGCCGCGTCGCTGTGGCACCCGCACATCGTCGAAGTCCACGACCGCGGAGAGCTGGAGGGCCGACTGTGGATCGCGATGGACTACATCGATGGCACCGACACCGGGTCGCTGCTGCAGAAGCGCTACCCCAACGGCATGCCACCGGACGCGGTGGTGAAGATCATCAGAGCGGTCGCCGAGGCGTTGGACTACGCGCACCAGCAGCAGTTGCTGCACCGCGACGTGAAGCCCTCGAACATCTTGCTGTCGCATCCTGAAGAACCGGATGAACGAATCTTCTTGGCCGACTTCGGGATCGCCCGCTGGATCGATGACAGCAGCGGGCTCACAGGCACGAACATGGCGGTCGGGACGGTCGCGTACGCCGCGCCTGAGCAGTTGATGGGCGAGCAGGTGGATGGACGCGTGGACCAATACGCATTAGCCGCCACGGCTTTTCATCTACTCACCGGCACGCCGCTGTTTCAGCATTCCAACCCGGCCATCGTGATCAGCCAACACCTCAGCACTCCACCTCCGGCGATCGGCACCCGGCGGCCAGCCCTGACCGATCTGGGGCCGGCGTTTTCGAAGGCCCTGGCGAAGGCACCCGATGATCGCTATAACACCTGTGTGGAGTTCGCCGACGCGCTTGCGAAGCGGCTGGGAACCGTGGCTGCCGAGACCGGCGCAACAGACGCCACCGCGCTGGCACTTCCTGTGTCAGGACCGAGGCATCGATCAGGGCCACGGCGAGCAGTCAACGAACCCTCGCAGACGCATTGGAAAATCGTTGCCGCGATCGTTGTCGCGCTACTGCTGGTCGTCACGGCGATCGCGCTGATCTTGTTGGCGTGAACGCAATATGACTGCCCGGTGCCGGCACAGGTTTTGCTGATTCGCGGTGGCCGACGACACTGACCAGTGTGTGCAGATTTCAAAGGCGGACCACCGCGACGAAGTAATAGCTACGCGGGCAGATCCACCCGCAGCGCCAGGTGCTCATCGAGTATCCGGCGCAGCGCGGCGTCCATCGGATGCGCGGATGCGAGATCGCGGCCGAACCGGCTGTCCACCACGACTACCGCGCCCTCCCGCAGTTCGGCGGTGTCGACCTGATCGACGAACGGATCGAACAATGCGGGCGGCGTGGCCAAGTAGTACAGCGTCCGGCGCGACTCGTTGAACGCGGCGGCATACATCAGTCCGTGTTGGGTGATCACGAAGAGTTCCGAGGTGATCCTGGCGTTCGGAGTCTCGGCTTTGCCCCATGCCATTGCGGCGCGTTGGGTCTGTGCCAATCGATCCGGGACGTCATCAGTCAGCGTGAGCAACCTTTCGACGGGTGCTCCGACCCATTCGCGGATATGCGTCGATGGCGGGTCTGAAGTACCGCTGGAAGATCTCGCCGAAAAAGTCGTACAGTTGCTCGCTCATAGCGGCTCCCAGGTGTTAGACGCGCACCTCAATTGTGCGCCCGAACCGTCCGCTGAGCACGAGTTTGGCCTCGAGCGGCCCTAATCGCGGGGTTCCGTCTCGTACGCGACCCGGTACTTCCTCATGCCTGGAGCGCTTTCCACTGCGTGGCCAGCCGCCGGATCCCAGTCCACCACGCGCAGGAGCTTGCTATCGGCGGGAAGTTGCCTTCTTACTTCCTCCTCAAGAGCCTCCCGCAGTCGTTCCCGCTCGAATGGCGTGATGTCCTCCGTTACCAACGCCTCCGTAAGCTCCATACAGCGCATTCTGCTCCGCTCTTGACCCTCCGGGTCCACAGCGTGCAGCGACGCCAGTTGATAGCCACCTGGGCGAAGGGTCGGATCTGGGGCTTGACAGCTCCCATCCACGTCCCCCGCTTGCGCCCGTCGTCCAGCTTGGGTGGCGGGCCATCGACGGCAGTACACGCCACGACGCGCACGCGGAGGTGAACCCACGACCGGGCAAATGCTGTGTCGCGGTACACGAGACGCCCAGTCGTTGTCCGGTTTGTCTCGGACGTTTACTGATCCCGCTGCAATGTCTCGGCGATGCGTGGGTGAAGTTCCAGGCCGCGGGCGTCGTCGGGAACCCGTGGTGGTTCCAACGTCAACGTCTCGCCGCTGGACGCTGCGCCCGCGTCAGTACCGATGGCCTTGTCCCGGCGCTCGGATGCTTGCGGTGTGGCGCGTTCCAGAAATCGGAGCAGTTCGACAGGGAAGGGAAGTACCAGGGTGGAATTCTTCTCTGCGGCGACCTCGACGACGGTCTCCAAGAGTCGCAATTGCAGCGCGGCTGGGTGCTCGGCCATGACCTCGGCTGCTTGGGCCAGCTTTTCGGACGCCTGGAGTTCGCCCTCGGCGGTGATAACCCGAGCCCGTCGCTCACGCTCCGCCTCGGCTTGGCGTGCAATCGACCGCTTCATCGAATCGGGCAGCACTACATCCTTGATTTCGACGCGGTCGATCTGAACACCCCAGCCCAGCGCGGGACTGTCGATCATCAACTCCAACCCCTGATTGAGACGCTCGCGGTTGGACAGCAGGTCGTCCAGATTGCTCTTGCCGATGATCGAACGCAGTGATGTCTGGGCAACCTGACCAATGGCCGACACGTAGTCCTGCACGTCGACAGCCGCACGCACCGGATCCGAGACCTTGAAATAGATGACAGCGTCCACACGGACGGTCACATTGTCGCGGGTGATGCCATCTTGGGAAGGCACGGGCATCGTGATGATCTGCATGTTCACTTTTTCGAGGCGATCGGCGATCGGAATCAACACCGTGAGACCCGGTCCGCGGAGGCCGGATTGCACACGGCCGAATCGGAACACGACGCCGCGTTCGAACTGCTTGATGACCTTGATATTCGTTCCGAGCCAGAGCACCCCGATGCCGACCGCTGCGGCCAGTGCGTAGAGGGTGATCATTTCTATCTCCAATCCGCCCGGCCTCGGCCGCCGGTACCCGTCAGCGAGCTCGGGCTGCTACTACCGATGAAACGCCTGTCCTTGCGACTTTGCGAGTCCCCCTGCTCGACTCCCCGACCGAGCAAACGCCTGTGTTCGCGGCAGTGGAGGACTCTTCGGCGCTCTGACCTCGGCATGGTTAAGTATGAGTGGTCCGAGCAACGCTAGCCCGCAACTGCCGCCGGCGACACGATCGCCGTCGTCCCCGCCCCTCTAGCGGGCGGCGGCAGCCGACGACAAGATCCTCGCCAAGACGATCGCACGGTACGTGCATCGACGACCTCAGATCAGTCACCCCGACGAGTGGCGCCACCGCCGAGGCACACCTCGAGAACGAGCGACGAATATGCAGGAATCGAACAGCGGCATGTCCTTCCCAGGAGTGGCGGGCGCGCGGACGATGGGAAACGGAAGCAAAGGGAAGGATTGGGCGATGAAGGCCAAAGTAGGCGACTGGTTGGTTATCAAGGGCACGACAGTGGAGCGATCGGATCAGCGCGGGAAGATCACCGAGGTGCGTTCGGCGGACGGCTCGCCGCCATACACGGTGCATGGCTCACCACCGGCCATGTGGCAACTGTGTTTCCCGGCGCGGACGCGGTCGTCGTCACGTCCGCGGAACAGGAAGCGGCGGACAAGCGGGCGCGGTCCCGATCTGGAAAGGCCCATTAACGGGGCACAGCGCGGTGCGCTTGCGTCAGGGGCCCGCCCATCGCAACGTGACGGAGCCGGTCTCATCGACGCGGTCGTCACCCACGACGCGTTCACCAAGCCCGCAGAGTACTTGCAACCGAGTAGCTGTAAAGCATCAGCCGAAACACTGTCAGCGATCAGCCGAAGTAGAAACGTCAGGCCTCAGCCGAGGTAATACAGCGTTGAAGTGGGGCGGGCGGGGCTCGAACCCGCGACCAACGGGTTATGAGTCCTTGTCCAGCACCTCCCCGACCAGGAAAAGGGTTAGCCGAAACGGTCCAAATCGCTTGCAAGACAACAAGTCTGACCGATGCAAGTACGGTCCCGTTACGCTTTCGGTACGGCTGCAGATCGCCCCGGACGCCGCGTTGACGCCGCGACGGGCGTGTTAGCGGGCGGCCACAAATACTGCCAGTTGGGATGGGTATGTACGCCGAGTGATCTGAGCAACCGTGGCCATTGAAGGTGGGCAACGACCGGTCGAATTCCTTGGTTACTTCCGTGTTCAAGTGCTCCTCGATGATGTCGAGGCGCCGCCGTCGCAAGCCGGCGCTAATCATGATTGCTCCTTCCGACGATTCCCGAGCGCTCAAATACCGTCGGTTACGAGCAATTTCACGTCGCGTCGCGGGACGGTGGCGATGCCGCGCGGTACCGACCGCGGCGGCTTTCTGCGCAGTTCACGGTCCGGCATTGTCAGCACCACCTTGCGCATCATCGTCCCGATCACCACCGCTAACTCGTACATCGCGAATGTGGCTCCAAGACAGCGCCGATACCCGCCGCCGAATGGCATGTACTCGAACGGTGTCGGATTGCGCGCAAGGAAGCGCTCGGGGCGGAATTGGTACGGATCCGGAAATAACTCAGGATTGAAATGCAATGCGGGCACTGCTATCCCGACGATGTCGCCCGCCGAGCGCTGCACGCCGGAGATGGTTCGCGGTGCGACGAGCTTTCTGAGCACAATCGGCACCGCGGGGTGCATCCGCAGGGTCTCGGCAATGACGGCCGACAGATAGGGCAGTTTCACCAGTTGCTCGGCCGGGGGATCAGCGCACAGCTCGGCGGTCAGTTGCTCCCACACCCCCGGCTCACGGTGAATGTGATAAAGCGCCCAGGCCAGGGCCGCGGCCGTGGTGTCGTGGCCGGCGATGACGAGGGTGCGCAACTGCTGCTGCAACTCGTCCTCGCTGGGCTGCGCCTCGTCGTCGAACTCCGCCAATAGCTCGGTCAGGATCGGACCGCGTCCAGTGACCGGATACTGCGGATCAATTCGGATCTGATCCGACAGCATGCTGTCGAACTGTGACCGGAGTCGGACCAATCGTGCCCAGGGTCCCAGGCCCGCGAATTTCTTGCGCAGGATCGGTAACAGCATCAGCGGCGCGGTGTTGGCGTTCATCAGCGCGCTTACCACGTCCGCGTACGCCTCGCAGGCTGGTCCCGCCGCGACGCCGAGCACCACTTGAATGATGATCCGCAGTGTGATGGATTGGGCTGTGGTGTGCAGCGCGACCCGGTCGCCGGCTCGCCATGGACTGATCTCGTCGATGACCGCGCTTGCCATGCCTTCGGCCCGGTCCCGCATTTGCGCGCCGTGGAAGGCGGGAGACAGCAGTGTCCGCTGGCGGCGGTGCACCGCACCCGAGGTCAAGATCACCGATTCAGGGCCGACGACTGGCTCAATTGGGTTCGGCGTCGGGGCGCACAAGGCCTCTCGCGGGGTGGTCAGGATTTCGCGGGCGGCGTCGACGGTCGCGACGAAGTGGACGGGACCCATGCCAGGGAAGATAAGCGTGAACGGACCGGGATCGCCCGCGCACTGGCGCATGAAGCCATCCGGATCCATGCCGGCACGCGCAGAGCGCAGCCAGTCCCGCCATGTCTGGCGGTGTGACCCCGACGAACCGGCATGCACAGACGGCCTCCCAACTGTCGTGCACTTCGTCTACTCGCGCTGCCTCATTAACTGCCACGAGATTCGTCGGGAGAGGGTTCAGCCCGATGGCAGCCGTTTGGCCGTGAACCCGCGTCTAATCTTGCGAGGTCAAAGACTTCGCACTGTGACCACGCGCGCTTTCGCAGGTAGACGGCCCACGCTGTTTGCAGGGCCAAACGGTTTAGCTCGTGTGTTTTTCGAATCAGCCCACGCGTTGCGGAAAGGGTGAGCGCTCCAATTCCTCGGCGATGCGCGCGGCGACGCGACGCGATTGCCGCGCCACGAACGCGATCAGGGCAGGGCGCGACATGAAGCCAATGAACCGCAGACCCTCGGCGGCGGGTTCCACCCCCGATGCGCGCGGGACCCCACGTTCGTCGAGCACGCCGAGGTGGCCGACGAGCGGCTCCAGCCCGTGCAAGTACCCCGTCGCGCAGATGACGACATCGGGGTCGATCCGTCGTCCATCGATCAGGCACGCCGTATCGCCGTCGAACTGGTCGATCGTGGGAACCACCTCGATCAATCGATCGCGGATTGCGACGAGCACCTCCTTGTCGACGATCGCGGGCGCACGCCCGAGCCTGATTCCGCGGCTGAACACGCCCTCCGTGGGCTTCGGCAAGCCGAAATTGGTCAGATCGCCGATGCTCATCCGGCGGCCCAACTCCGCCATCGCGTCGGCGAACCAGACCGGCGCGTCATACAGCGGTGATGCGATGAAGTCCGACGGAAAACCGCCTGGCAATGCGCGCAGCATAATGTTCGGCGTCGTCCGCACCGCCAGCCACGCCTTGGCCGCGCCGCCCGTGGCCACGTCGTGCGCGATCTCCATCGCCGACGAGCCTGCGCCGACCACAAGAACACACTTTTCCACGTATGGCGCAGGATTGCGGTAGGCAGCCGAGTGCAGCAGTTCGCCGGTGAACGATTCGCTGCCGGGCCAGTCCGGGATCCGCGGCGTGTGCTCGTACCCAGTGGCGATCACCAGCTGGCTGGTATCGATGTCACCGCACGTGGTTCGCAAACACCAGCCGTCCGGCCGTCGATTGATTCGGCTCAGCTCGGTGTTGAGCCGAAGTTCGATGCCATCCTCTCGAGCGTGCCGGTCGAGGTGCTCGACGACCTGGTCACGACTCGGGAACACGGGCGTGTGCTTGGGGTATGGCCGGTTGGGCAGATGCGAGAGGTGCTTACCCGTGTTCAGCCTGAGCTTGTCGTAGCGGCCGCGCCACGATGAGCCGACTTGATCGGCTCGGTCGATAACCAGAGGCCGCATACCGCGATCACGCAAACTCAATGCCACCGACAGGCCGGCCGGGCCGGCCCCGACGACCACTACCCGATGCTCGGCCATGCAGCCTCCAGATCCGTCGAGTGATCCCGCAATCGGCCAGGTTTGAACCCGAAGACAGCCGAGGTGGGCCCAATCAGGTGGCGCACCTTGATGTGCTCGAAGCCCCCGCCGCGAAGCAACTCAGCGCATTCGGCGGTCGACGATTCATAGCCCTCGCGCGACTCGAGCATGATGTTGAGGCTTGACAGCAGGCTCACGTAGTTGTGCGAGCGGCCTGGCCGGGTCATCGCGTCATAGACGATCACCGCACCTCCCGGCGGCACGGCGGCATACGCCTTGGCGACCAATTCCCGTCGGATCGCCTGATTGCGCCCGTGAAACACATGGCCGAAGGACACGACGTCGGCGTTGGGCAGCGGTACCTCGAGGAAGTCGCCTTCGACGAATCCAAGCCTGTCCTGGAGCCGGAACGATGAGACGTACTCCTCGAAGATCGGCCGCACGGCGGGAAAGTCGAAGCCCACGCCTCGCAGATGCCGGTGGGTCAGCGCTACCCGCACCGGCAGCGCTCCCTGCGCCGAGCCGATGTCGGCGAAGGTCCGGAAACGTTTCCACGGAAAGCGCGCGGCCAACAGCGTGGCCTCACCGGTCGAGATTCCGGTCATCCCGGCCAAGAATTCGCGCAGCGCCACCGGATCGCGATAGAGCGTGGAGAAGAATTCGTTTTCTCCCTGTTCTTCTTCTGCGGCCGGGCAACCCGTGCGCAACATGTCGCTCAATCCGGACCAGAGGCCATACAGGCGTTTGCTTGACAGCTCCAACAGTCCGCCGGCGTAACTGGGCTTGGTCCGGTCCAAAAACATGGCGCTGCGTGCGGTGTTGCGGTAGCGCCCCCGCTTGTCACGGCGCAGCAGGCCGGCAGCGACCAGCCCGTCGAGCGCGGCACCGGCGGCGCGCCCATGCCAGCCCAGCGCGTCCATCAGTTCCTGCTGCGAGCGGGGCCCCTTGGCCAATTCTGTGAACACGCCGCACTCCACCGCGGTCAGGACGAGCCGGGACGACCAGAACGCCATGCCCATCTCCACGATGTGCTGCGGACCGCCGAAGCGGCGCAGCACCGGGCCGACGACGCGGCTTTGGAAGGCCCGCATCATCAACCGCTCCCGCCGCACGTCGGGCCCTCGAGCCAGACAAGTGGAGGTTTCGAGCCGAGTACTCAGCTGTGCCATTGCCTGGTGACCTCCCCGATGAAGCTATTGACCCTCTCAGTGACACGTCCGGGTCTTGGCCATGGTTCATCGTTCAGCAAACGAATCCCTACGTGCATCCCTCGGATACCTCTGCTCAGCCACGCTCAACTCCCTCATTCAGGGAGTGTCAAGGATCAGCCGAAACACTGTCGGGCATCAACCGAAGCTGAAACGTCAAGCATCAACCGCGGTCATACAAGAGAAATTGTGGGGCGGGCGGGACTCGAACCCGCGACCAACGGATTATGAGTCCGCGGCTCTAACCAACTGAGCTACCGCCCCCGTCGCACGGCCTTAGACACTAGCGCCCGACCTCAGCGCCTGAACAAGCGCTTCTTCGTGTTCTCGGCTTGTATCTGAAGCCGACCAGGTTCTTTGCGTCCCAGTCCGGCTTGGGATCCCTCATTTCGGCCTCCAACTGCCGCCGACTTATCGAATGCTAACGCCCAGTTCAGGGGCTGCGACCGATCGAGGCCTTACGATCGATCTGCCGCATTGCTGCCAGCCGGGGGACCACCGTTGCAAACGAATACCGGGAAGTCCGTCCGGCCGGCGGTCGTCCTCGCGGCGCTCGGTGTGGTGTTCGGCGACATCGGGACCAGCCCGATCTACACGGTGCAGACGGTGTTCAGCCCCAACGATCCGCACCCGGTACCGCTGAACGCCAACAACGTCTACGGCGTCGTTTCACTGATCTTCTGGTCGATCATGGTGATCGTCACGCTCACCTACGTGAGTCTGGTGATGCGTGCCGACAACGACGGCGAGGGCGGCATCATGGCCCTGATCACCCTGCTGCGGCGCTGGGGGTCAGAGACGCGTCACCGCACAGCGCTGATCCTCGCCGCGCTCGGCGTCTTCGGTGCATCATTGTTCTTCGGCGACAGCATGATCACTCCGGCGATCTCCGTGCTGTCCGCAATCGAGGGCATCGAGGTCGTCGACCCGGATTTCGAGCAATGGGTCGTGCCGATCACCGTCGGCATCATCGTCGTGCTCTTCTACGTGCAGCGGCACGGCACCGCCATCGTCGGGCGGGCGTTCGGCCCGGTGATGGTCGCGTGGTTCGTCGCGATCGGCGCATGCGGAGTCACCGGCATCGTCGCGCATCCGGAGATCCTGAAAGCGCTCTCCCCCACCTACGCATTGACATTCATCGTCGGGCACTTCGAGATCGCCTTCTTCGCGCTGACCGCGGTCGTGCTCGCCGTCACCGGCGCGGAGGCGCTCTATGCCGACATGGGCCACTTCGGCCGGAAGGCGATCACCCGGGCCTGGCTCTTCGTGGTGCTGCCTGCGCTGGCTCTCAACTATCTCGGCCAGGGCGCGCTGCTGATCGGCGACCCGGCCACCATGCGCGCACCCTTCTTTCTGCTGATCCCCGGCTGGGCGCTCTGGCCGATGGTGCTATTGGCCACCGCCGCAACAGTTATCGCCTCGCAGGCCGTGATCACCGGCGCCTTCTCGGTGGCGGCGCAGGCCGCTCGCATCGGCTACCTCCCGCGGCTACGGGTGATCCACACGTCTGCGGCAACCGAGGGCCAGATCTACGTGCCGTGGATCAACGGTGTGCTCATGGTCGGGGTGATCACCCTCGTTCTCGTCTTCCGAAGCTCCGAACGCCTCGCGTACGCCTACGGCATGGCCGTAACCGGGACGATCACCATCACCCTGTTGCTGTTCCTCTACTACGCCAGGACCCGATGGGGCGCACCGCTTCTGCTGGTGGTGATCGGCGGCGGCATTCTGCTGCTGATCGATCTGTTGTTCGTCGCGGCGAACCTGACCAAGCTCGTGCACGGCGCATGGCTGCCGCTGCTGATCGGCATCGTGGCGTTCACGGTGATGATCACCTGGCATCGCGGACGCAAGATCGTCACCGTGGCACGGGAAGAGGCCGAAGGACCGCTCGACGAATTCATCGACGAGATCCGTGACTGCGATCCGCCATTGGCGCGAGTCCCTGGCACCGCAGTCTTCCTCAACCGCGGGAAGGAGACCGCACCGCTGGCACTGCGAACGTGCGTCGAACACACCCATGTGCTGCACAAACACGTGGTCATCGTGTCCATCGAAACGCTTCCTATACCGCGCGCTCCGGAGTCTGAACGCATCCAAGTCGATGCATTAGGCTACAAGGAAGACGGAATCGTCTTCGTCACAGCGAATTACGGATACATGGAGAAGACGCACGTATCTGGATGCGCTTCGCAGCCTCACCCACGAAGCAGGCCGAGGGCAAGATCGCGGTCGACGACGCGTCGTATTTCCTGTCCAAGCTGGAACTGGTCAGGGGCCGCAAAAAGACGATGGCGCAGTGGCGTAAGCGGCTCTTCATCGCGACGTCCTACATCACCGCCGATGCGGCCGAACGGTTCGGCCTGCCGCGCGACCGCGTTGTGATCATGGGCTCGCGCATCGAGGTGTAGCAAGTCCCGCGAGCAAGCCGCTCAGCTGTCGACGGTCTGACCGTTTTCGTCGATGAGGAAGCGCTCGGTTCCGCTCTGGACTCGCGGGGCATCGGCTTTGAGCGAGACCGCTATCTTGTTGCCCGCGTTGCGCATCACGTCGGCGGTCAGCTCGTACGATTCGGCCTCGGTGAAATGAATACGTACCCCCGCTGCCACCTCCGGCGCGATATTCGCGGGCGTCCATATCAACGCGTCGGTGTACCTCAGCGCTGCCTTGTGCCGATCACTGAGTTCGGCCGATGTTTCATACAGCTCGATCTGCTCGTACAGCGATTCCGACCCACCTGCGTCGAGCGCACTGCCCTCGCGCCGCGACTTGCACAGACGGCAGTCATGTTGATTTGCCCCGCGTAGGCGGACGATTTCCGTTGTCACCGGGTCGATTTCGCGTAGCCGCGCGACGCCGGGCTGAAAACGATTGAAAAGCACGTCCGCCAGGTCGCTGTCATGATCCCACACCACCGCGTCGGACCACGGCACCGGCAACGCGAGCGCCTCCAGGCCAACGCGAACCCTCGGCAGAAAGTCGGCGATGTAGATCAGCACCACGGCGGGGAACGCGGCTCGACCGAGCGTCGATGTGAACCTGCTTCGGAGGTCGTCTCCGATCGATGACACGTCGACGCTGAACTGTTCGGCGAATTCGACAGCCAACGACTCCGCCTCGTCAGCGGGACCGTCGACGACGATTTCGGTGGGCAACGGCGGCAGCGAGAGCGTCTTGGCGCACGTCTGGCGGACCAGCGCGTTGATTCGGCCGTGCTCGGGTGGTGCGAGGGCGACCAGTCGTCCCAATTCGCCGTTCAGCGGATCGTGCATCGTCGCATTATTGCGCCTGGCTGACAGACGACATGTGAAAGTCCGGGATCCGCAGCGAAGGCATCGCCGCCCGAGTGGCCCAGTCGCCCCATTCGCGTGGCAGCGTGACCTCGCTGACGCCGGCCTGACTGACCCGTCGCAACAGGTCAAGGGGGCTCTCATTGAACCGGAAGTTGTTGACCGCCCCGGTGACCTGCCCGTCCTCGACCAGGTAGACACCGTCGCGGGTCAGGCCGGTCAGCAGCAGGACGGTGGGATCGACGACGCGGATGTACCACATCGTGGTCAGCAGCAGGCCGCGTTCGGTGCCCGCGACCATGTCGGTCAGGCTGTCGGCGCCACCGGTCATCACGAGGTTGTTTGCCGCCACGGCAACGGGGACCCCGAATTCGGCGGCGGCGGCCCGCGGATAGGCCAGCGAGTTGATCGCGCCCTCGCGAATCCAGTCGACCCGGTCGATGTCCATGCCGTTGTCGAACACCGAGGCCTCCTCCGACGAACGGGCCGCTACTACGAAGGGCATGCATTCAAGGCCGGCGGCCGAAGGATCGGAGTACAGGGTCAGTGGCAGGTCGCTGAGCGTCTCCCCCACCCGCGTGCCGCCGCCGGGTGCCGAGAAGGCGCTGCGGCCCTCCTGCGCCCCACGGCCGTCCATCGACCACGACAGATAGATCATCAAGTCGGCGACGGCCGACGGCGGCAGGATCGTCTCATAGCGCCCCGCGGGCAGCTCAACGGTGCGCTGCGCCCAGCCCAGCCGCGTCGAGAGCTCGTCGAGCATGGAATCGGTTGGTACATCGACGAAGTGGGGTGTGCCGGCACCCGCCCACGCGCTGGCGCCATCGCGTTTGGCGTTGATCTCGACTGAGCCGGTGGGCTGGGTGTAGCGCCGCCGCAGCCCGCTCGAGGTGGCGACGAACGTCGTCTCCAGGATGTGACGCGCGTAGCCGTACAGCCGGTCGGCGCGGGGAAACCCGCGCGTCAGCGCTTCGGCGACGCCGCCGAAGACCTCTACGCCGGTCCCGGGAATCGGTGCGTCCCAGTCAGTTGCCGCATCCGTCGCGGACAACGGCGGAGCACTGTCGCGGGCTTCCGGTGCCGCAAGCGCTGCTTCCTGCGACGCCGCCACCAGTCCGGGGATGACCGACGGGTCGACCTCACTGGACGTCAACGACGCCACGTGACCGCGCTCTCCGCGCCGCACCACCGAGATCACCGTTGTCCTGCGTTGCACCGAAACACCGTTAGTGGTCATCGAATTGTTCGCCCATCGCAGCGCGGCGTCGCTACGGTCGGTGACCGTCACGATGGTCTCGTCGGCCTTGCCCAACCGCGCCGCCTCCGCCAACACGGTCTCGACGACTTGCTGTGCCCCGATCACGGCTACCGTCCCCCTTCGGTGCGGGTATTCAGCACGTTGACGCCGCGGAACAACGCCGACGGGCACCCGTGGCTGACGGGCGCCACCTGTCCCGGTTGCGCCTTGCCGCAGTTGAATGCGCCGCCCAACCGCCACGTCGACGGGCCGCCAACGGCTTCCATCGCACCCCAGAAGTCGGTGGTGATCGCCTGATAGGCCACGTCGCGCAGTTGACCATCCAGCTTGTCCGTCGCGGATGCGAAAGAATCTCTGCCCAGTGAACTGAAAGTTGTACCGCTGCATGTCGATCGACCAACTCTTGTCACCAAGGATGTAGATCCCGTCCTCGACCCGCGCGATCAGGTCGTCAGTGGACAGGTCGGCGGTGCCCGGCTGCAGGGACACGTTGGCCATCCGCTGGATCGGCACGTGGTGCGGAGAGTCGGCGTACGAGCAGCCGTTGGACCGGGCCATGCCCAGCCTCGGTGCGAACACCCGGTCGAGCTGGTAGCCGACAAAGAGGCCGTCGCGCACCAGATCCCACCGTTGCGCCTGCACGCCCTCGTCGTCCCAACCGACACTGGCCAGTCCGAAATCCTCGGTGCGGTCGGCGGTCACGTTCATCACCGGTGATCCGTACCGCATCGTGCCCAGCTTGTCCGGCGTGGCGAACGACGTGCCCGCGTAGGCGGCCTCGTAGCCGATGGCGCGGTCGTATTCGGTTGCATGCCCGATGGATTCGTGGATGGTCAACCACAGGTTGGACGGGTCGATGACGAGGTCGGTCGGTCTGGGCGTCACACTCGGCGACTTGACCTTCTCGGCGAGCAGCGTCGGCAGCTCTGCGAGTTCTGTCGTCCAGTCCCATACGTCGTCGCCGTCGACGGCCTCCCAACCCCTTGCGGTCGGCGGCGCGAGCGTGCGCATGGTCTCGAAGGATCCCGCCGCGGCATCGACGGCGACCGCGTCAAGCGTCGGCTGCACCCGAACCCGCTGCTGTGTGATCGACGAGCCTGCCGTGTCGGCGTAGAACGACTGTTCCTTGACCGCGTGCAGGCTGGCAGAGACGTGGTTGACACCGTCGGCGGCCAGCAGCCGGCCCGAGTACTCCGCGAGCAGCTCGATCTTGTCGGCCGCCGGGATCGCGAACGGATCGATCCGGTAGTCGGACACCCAGCTGACATCGGCGTACACCGGTTCGGGCGCCAACTCGATCGTCTCGGCGTTGAGCGCCGCCAACGTGCGCGCCACCTCGACGGCTCGGCGGGCGGTCTCCGCCGCGACGCCGGCGTCCAACTCGGCGTGCGACGCGAAGCCCCACGTGCCATTGACGATCACCCGCACCGCCAGACCGACTTCGCGGTCGACGACGGCCGTCTCCAGCTCGCCGTCACGCAAGGTCACGACCTCGTTGACGATGCGGTGGATACGCAGGTCGGCATGGGCGGCGCCGGCGGCCACCGCCGCTGAGAGGGCAGCTTCGGCAAGCTGATGGCGCGGCAGCGCGAGGAAGTCGGCATCGACTTGTCGGGATGCTGTCACGGCTAACACCGTAGTTCGACGGCGCCGCGCCCGCTTTAATGGCTCCGTGGCGGATCGGAGGGCTGGGCCCAAGCCCGAAGGGCAGGGGAGAGCGAAGCGACCGGGGAATTGGCTGAGCCGGGTGCGATCAACGGCAGTGGGGTACGCACTGCTGGCGCCCAGCCTGTTCGGCGTCGTCACGTTCCTGCTGTTGCCGATGCTGGTCGTCGCGTGGCTCAGCGTGCACCGCTGGGACCTGTTGGGGCCCATTCAGTATGTCGGACTGGATAATTGGCGTTCGGTGTTGACCGATCCATCGTTCGCCACGTCACTGGTGGTGACGGCGCTGTTCATCCTGATCGTAGTGCCCACGCAGTCGGTGCTCGGCCTCATCGCGGCGGCGATGCTGGCCCGTGGCCTGCCGGGCAGTGGCTTCTTCCGCACGCTGTACCTGCTGCCCTGGATCTGCGCACCGCTGGCGATCGCCGTGCTGTGGCGGTGGATCCTGGCCCCGACCGACGGCGCGGTCAGCACGCTGCTGGGCGAGCGGATCGAGTGGCTGACCGACCCCGACCTGGCGCTGCCCGTGGTCTCGGCCGTGACGATCTGGACGAACGTCGGCTATGTGACGCTGTTCTTCCTCGCGGGCATCCTCGCCATCCCCACCGACATCCAGGACGCAGCGCGCACCGACGGCGCGAACGCCTGGCAGCGGTTTCGCCGCATCACGCTGCCGATGCTGAGGCCGACGGTGTTTTTCGTCCTCGTCACGGGGGTCATCAGCGCGGCGCAGGTGTTCGACACCGTCTACGCGCTCACCGCGGGCGGGCCGCAGGGCCGCACCGACCTGATCGCGCATCGCATCTACGCCGAGGCGTTCGGCGCGGCCGCGGTCGGGCGGGCGGCGGTGATGGCGGCGGTGCTCTTCGTCCTGCTGGTCGGCGTGACGATCGCCCAGCATTCCTATTTCCGCCGGCGGATCACGTATGACGTCGTTTAGCCGTGCCGTATCCGCGCCGGTGATCTACGCCGGGCTTGGCAGCGGGTGCGCTGATCACCCTGGCGCCGTTCGCGCTCGGGTTGATGACGTCCTTCACCACTGCGGAACAGTTCAATACCGGCGAACCGCTGTCGTTGCCGGAGCCGCCGACCCTGGAGAACTACACGGGATTGGCCGATGCCGGGTTCGGCCGCGCGTTGGTGGTGACCGCGCTGATGACCGCCGTCATCCTGGTCGGCCAGCTGACCTTCTCGGTATTGGCGGCGTACGCGTTCGCGCGACTGGAGTTTCCCGGCCGCGACGCATTGTTCTGGGTGTACCTCGCGACGTTGATGGTGCCCGCGACGGTGACGGTGGTGCCGCTGTACCTGATGATGGCGCAGGCCGGTCTGCGCAACACGTTCTGGGCCTTGGTGTTGCCGTTCGTGTTCGGCTCGCCGTACGCGATCTTCCTTCTGCGCGAGTACTTTCGCGGAATCCCCGCAGATCTCATCAAGGCGGCCCGTATCGACGGCGCCAACACCCTCGATGTTCTCGTTCATGTCGTGGTGCCGGCCAGCAAGCCGATCCTGGTGACGTTGTCGCTGATCACGGTTGTCAGCCAATGGAACAGTTTCATGTGGCCGCTGGTGATCACCAGCGGCGGAAAGTGGCAGGTGCTGACGGTGGCGACCGCGGGTCTGCAGTCCCGCTACAACGCGCAGTGGACGCTGGTGATGGCGGCGACGACGGTGGCGATCGTTCCGCTGATCGTGCTGTTCATCGCGCTCGGTCGCCACATCGTGCGGTCCATTGTCGTGACGGGGCTCAAGTGATGACGCTGCGCCCCAAGGTTTCCACGATGGTCGTGACGGCCCTGGCATTCACCATGGCCCTGTTGCTCGTCGCCGCGGTGCTGCTGGGCCGGACGGCGGAACCCGCAGGCGCGACGGTGGTCACCGTGCGCCTGTGGGATGAGCAGGTGGCCGCCGCGTACCGGGAATCGTTCGACGAGTTCACCCGGATCCACCCCGACATCGATGTACAGCTCAACGTGGTGCCGTACGCCACTTACTTCGACACGCTGCGCACCGACGCCGCGGGCGGCAGCGCGGACGACATCTTCTGGCTGTCGAACGCGTACTTTGCCGGATACGCCGACAGCGGCCGGCTGCTGGATATCGCAAAAGTGTTGGGACCGAACGCTGCAACGGACTGGGAGCGGTCTGTCGTGGATCAGTTCACCCGCAACGGTGTGCTGTGGGCGGTGCCACAGCTGACCGATGCAGGCATCGCCGTGTACTTCAACGCCGACCTCATCGAGCAGGCAGGCATCGATCTACGCCAACTCCTGGACATGCGGTGGTCGCCCGGCGATGTCGACACGCTGCGGCCACTGCTTGCCCGGCTGACCGTCGACGCCGACGGACACCGAGCCGACGAACCCGGGTTCGACCCGGGGCGCATCCGGCAGTGGGGATACAACGCCGCCAACGATCTTCAGGGCATTTATCTGAACTACATCGGCTCGGCGGGAGGGATGTTCTCCGATGGCGACCGGTTCGCCTTCGACAACCCCGGGTCGGTCGCGGCGTTCGACTACCTCGCGCGTCTGATCAATGACGACCACGTGGCCCCGCCCGCATCGGATACCAACGACAACGGCGACTTCTCCCGCAACCAGTTCCTGCAAGGCAGGATGGCGCTGTTCCAGTCTGGGACCTACAACGTGGCGGCGATCGCCGAGGACAGCCGCTTCCGGTGGGGCGTCGTTTCGATGCCCATCGGGCCGGTCGGTCGGGTGAGCGTCACCAACGGCATTGCAGCTGCGGGCAATTCGGCGACCAGGCATCCCGACGCCGTCCGGCAGCTGCTGGCCTGGATGGGTAGCGCACGTGGCAACCAGTACCTGGGTGCGCGCGGCGCGGCCATCCCCGCCGTCCTCTCCGCGCAACGCGTCTACTTGGACTACTGGGCTGGGCGCGGCGTCGACGTCGGGCCGTTTTTCTCGGTGCTCGACGGCCCGCGGATACCCGCGCCAGGCGGCCCTGGCTTCCCCGCGGGCTACGAGGCACTACAGCCGTACTTCGACGAGATCTTTCTTGGCCGGGCCGATGTGGCCGCAACACTGGGCGATGCCCAGGCCGCCGCGAATGCAGCGGCCGAACGCTAACTCGTTCCGAGCAGCGTGAGCTCCAGCGCCAGCGCCGCGCCGCACACCGCCAGAACCACCGAAAGCGCAAGCCAGTCACGCAGTTTGGGTCCCGTCGGCGCTGCTGAGATCTGCCCGGCGCCGCCGCGTGCGGTGATCGCGTCGCCCATCTCGTCGGCACGACGCAGCGCCACGATGACAGCGGCCGCGATCAGGTCCACCAACTCCACTGCCCAGCGACGCCTGCGGGCCCGCCGCGTCGTCAGCACCTGCCTGGGACGCAGGCTGCGCGCCGCATAAAGAATCCGGAATTCGTCGATGAGCATCGGGAACGCACGCAGCGCCAGAGCCAGCGCGACCGCCCAGTCATCGACCGGTACCCGCAACGGGCGCAGCGGCCTGCCGAGTTTCGCCACGGCGGGCGCGATCTCGGCGACATTGGTGGTCCACGAAACCATGCCACCGAGCCCGAGAAGCACAAACGAGAGCGCAGTGATTCGCAGGAACTTGAGCAGCCCGCCCAGTCCGAGGTCGAGCCCGAAGAGATGGATGACGGGACTGCCGCCCGCGAACGCGGCGGTGACACCGCCGAGCAACAACAGGAACCACAGCCAGCGCGGTATCGAAGGCAGGACACCTCGCGGAATCCGGGCCAACCACGCCGCGAACAGCACGAGGGCGGCGACCGCACCGATCGGCACCCAGCCGGGATAGAAGGTCAGCAGCACGCCGATGCCCGCAACCACGATGAGCTTGGTGCCTGCCCACAGGTCGTGGATTACCGTACGTCCAGGCACCGGCCGCAGCAGCACCACCGGCTTGCGTTGTTGATTGGGGGTGGGCGAGGTCATCACACGCCTCCGGCCGCCGTCGGCGCGGTCGCCAGCACACCGTCCTGCAGGTGCAGGATGCGCGGACACAGGTCGTCGAGCCCGGTGAAGTCGTGCGAGATGACGACGACGGTCAGCCCGGCATTGCGCCGTAGATCCTCCAGCAGTCGCAGCAGTCCACGCGCGCTGGCGGCGTCGAGCCCCGCCAACGGCTCGTCGAGGATGAGGGCGCGTGGTGATCGCGCCAGCAGACCAGCCAGCACCACGCGACGCATCTGGCCGCCGCTGAGCTGATCGATCCGACGGGTCGCCATCGAGGCATCCAAGCCGACGGCGGCAAGAGCCTCGATCACCCGGGCACGGTCGCGCACCGAAAACCCGGCCGCCGACGCGACTTCCAGATCCACGCGACTACGCAGCAACTGCAAGCGGGCCGCTTGGAACGAGATTGCCACCGCACCCACCTGGTCGGACACCGGTTCGCCACCCAGCAGGCAGCTGCCGCTCGTAGGAACGGTCAGGCCCGCCATGATCCAGGCCAGTGTGGACTTTCCCGACCCGTTCAGGCCATGAATCAGCACACCGTCGCCTTCATGCACCGCAAAATTGATGTCCCTCAATGCCGTTGTGGCCCAAGGCGTCCCGCTGCCATACTCGTGATTGACGTCGATCAGCTCGAGCACTGGCGCATCACCGTGCGCCCTGATCGGTACTGTCGCGGCTGGTGCCGACGCCGTTTCGACCATCTCGGTGTTGTCGGCATTTCCGCCGTTCTCGGTGAGGTCGATTGCGCGCTCGGCGGAGTCGGCCTCGTCGTTGTAGTGGGTGATATGCACCAGTGACATCTGGTGATGCTGAGTCAAGCCCGACAGAACTGCCATCAGCCCGTCGCGGCCCTCCTGGTCGACCATGCTGGTCACCTCGTCCGCGATCAGTAGCGACGGCTCCCTCGCGAGGGCCGCGGCCACCGCGAGGCGTTGCAGCTCGCCGCCGGAGAGGCCGCCGGTGTCGCGTTCTGCCATGCCATCGAGGCCGACCTCGGTGAGCAGTCGATTGACGTCGGTGGTCAGGCCCGGCGGGAGTCCCCACACCACGTCGTCGGCGACCCGCGTGCCGAGCACCTGGCTCTCCGGGTGCTGCAGGACGACAGCGGTGCCACCGGGTCGGCCGAGTCCGACCGAGCCGATGCGTTCCACCGTCCCCGAGGAGGGGTCGCGTCCGGCCAACACCAGCATCAGCGTCGTCTTGCCGGAGCCGTTGGGACCCGTCACCGCGACGTGCTCGCCGGGTTCGACGCCAAGCGTCACCGGGCCAAGCGCGTCGTGATCGCTCTTGGGGTAGCGAAACCGGACATCGGTGAGCCGCACGGGCACGGGTGCTAGGGGTCCGGCGTCGGGTGCGGGATCCAACTTGTGCCGGTCGGGTATACCGAGCAGCCGGGTGATCACCTGAGACATCGCCCACCAGCCGATCAGCGTGACGATGGTGATGTTGACCATGGCCGACCCGATCATCAGGTACTGCCAGTAATGGAGCGCGGTGGCGAAGCCGCTCTTGAGGCTCTCGGCCAGGTCGTCCATGTTGGGCAGCCACCACCAGTTGGGGATGCGCGCGAGGACGGCAGCCACGCCGTCGACGTTGGCCGTCAGCGATTCGAAGATCAGGTGACGCAACCGAACCAGAATCGTCAGAGCGCCCACGGCCGCAGCACCGAACACCGCTCCTGCCGCGAGCCCGGCGACGATCACGGTGGGCGTACCACGACCGCGCCGCTTGAGGACGCCGATGAGCAAACCGATGTAGGCGCAGTTGACCACCGTCATGAAGCCACCCATTCCGGCGATCAGGAATGCGATCGTCCCGCCTGCGACCGTTGCGGCGATCAACACCCGAACTCGGTACCGGTAGACCAGCAGGCCCATCGGGACGCTACCCAACAGCGACACCCCGCCTGCGAACGGAACGACAACCGCAATGATCGCGGTGGCCGCACACAGCGCCGCCATCACCGACGCCTGCGCCAGTTCAACAGGCTGCAGCGAACCCGCTCGCCGAGTCGCCCTCGAGCGGCGGGTCGCAGTCATTTCACGATTCTGCCAGTCGCCACTGAAGAGACCTGTGGCGGTGCTGTGAGCGCGTCGACACGCGCATGACCATTTGATACGCATAGCAAAACTATGTAATTATGGAATGGTGACCCGGACTCTTGGCGCAGACCTGCTCGCCGTGGTGGCGCGACTCAACCGCCTGGCGTCGCAGCGGGCCCGCATACCGCTGCCGTTCGCACAGGGACGGCTGCTGTCCACGATCGAGGACCAGGGTGCGGCGCGCATCTCCGATCTGGCCGCGCTCGATCACTGCTCTCAGCCGACGATGACGATGCAGGTGCGCCGGTTGGAGGACGCGGGGCTGGTGTCACGCACCGTCGACCCCGAGGATGCACGGGCTGTGCTCATCCGCATCACCCCGAAAGGCGTGGACATGCTGCGCCAGGTCCGCGTTGACCGCGGCGCCGCGATCGATCCGTATTTGGGCCGGCTCGATGCCGCTGACCGGCAGACGCTCGACGACGCCGTTCGCGTGATGCGAAAGCTCCTCAAAGATGCGGCTGCCCCGAAACCAACCGTCAAATAGCGTTAATTGTTGGGAGCAGCCGCACCCTATGCGGCGCCAACCCAAGGCCGTGTGGACCGTCGCGTAGCCAGTGGGGTTTCAGATGAGCGATTCGCCGGAGTCGGTGGTACGCAAATTCCTGGCTGCATTCGCAGCTCCCAAACTGGAGGAACTGGTTGGTTTCTTCAGTGACGACGCCGTGTTTATCGACGGTCTGCGAGGCGTGCACCGAGGTGTGGATGCCATCAGGTCCGAACTTGAAGCCGAGCTCGCAATGGGGTCCGGGACCTCGAAGATCGACGTCAATTCGCTAGTGGCCTCTGGCGGAACCGTCATGATGGAAGGTCGGGAGAACTACCGCATTGGTGGCAAGCGCTTTCACTTGGACGTCATGGGAGCGTTTGAAATCAACAGTGATGGGCGAATCACGCGGTGGCGCTACTCCTACGACCTGAAGTCGGTCACCGACCAGGTCGAGGCGGCCGGGTTCAAAGTACCTACTTGAGCAGTGACGGGACGGTGTTGCCGCGGCTACAACGCCGGTTCGGTACGGTGCCAACACTTTTGGGGGGCAGCGACAGCTGAGCTGCTCAGAGAATCGAGTCGACGAGCGTGCCGACCACATAGGTGGCGGCGATCGCGATCCCGCCGAACAGCAGCTGTCGCAGCGATGCCCACCAGAAGGGTCTGCTGGTGAACCTGGCCGCGACGCCGCCGGCGATCATCAGGCCAACGCCGCCGCAGATCAGTCCCGCCCACAGCGACTCGAATCCAAGTAGGTACGGGATGAGCGGGACGATGGCACCGATCGCGAACATGACGAACGAAGAGATGGCCGCGATCCACGGCGACGGTTTCTCCGACGGGTCGACGCCCAGTTCCTGAACGAGATGGAAGTTCACCGCCCGCTTCTCGTCGCGGTGGATCTCTTCGGTCGCCTGCGCGGCGGTCTCTTGGCTCATGCCCAGATTGACGAGCATCGCCACGAGTTCGGCCCGCTCAGCTTTGGGATGCCGCTCGAATGCGCTGGCGTTCCACCCGGACCTCGGAGTCGATCTGTTCGTTCGGCGGTGGTGACCGACGTGTACTCCCCCAGCGCCATCGAGAAGGCCCCGGCAAGCAGGCCAGCCACGCCGCTGATGACGACGGTGTGGGCGCTTGCGGCCGCCGCCACCCCCGCGATCAGCGCGGTGTTGCTGACCAGACCGTCCATCGCACCGAACGTCGCTGCGCGCAGCCAGCCGCCGGATACGTCGGATGCCGGTGTCCGAAGGAATGGGGCATGCCCGTCGGCGTGATAGGACGCCGCATCGGTTCTGTCTCTGCCATGGACCCGATTCAAGCCATGCGGTTTAGCCAGGTCCAGCCAGGTTTGCCTACGTTTGCCACATCACAGTTTCCGCCACGCGGATACGGGCTACCGTCTGGGTATGACCACCACTGCGGAGCATCTACGCAACACGCTGGACGGCCGTTGGCGCGATGTGAAGAACAGGGTGCGGCAGGAGCTCTCCACCGAGATCTTCAAACCTCACTACACCCCCAACACCGTCATCGCCCGCACGAAGGTGGCGGAGCAGTTGAAGATCATGGCCCAGCGGGGTGCCGCGGAGGACGGCTTCAAGAAGGAATTCGGCGGCAACGGGGATGTCGGCGCCGCGGTCACCCAGATCGAGATGCTGGCGATGTCCGACCTGTCGTTGATGGTCAAGGCCGGCGTCCAGTGGGGCTTGTTCGGCGGAGCGATCGAGAACCTCGGAACCGAGCGGCATCACAAGGAGTACGTCCAGAAGATCATCGACCTCGACTTGCTCGGCTGCTTCGCGATGACCGAGACCGGCCATGGCAGCGACGTCCAGGCCCTGGAGACCACCGCGACCTACGATCCGGCGACGCAGGAGTTCGTCATCGACTCCCCAACCCGCACCTCGCGCAAGGACTACATCGGCGGTGCGGCGCAAACTGCCCGCGTGGCAGCCGTTTTCGCCCAGCTCATCACGCCCGACGGAGTAGGCCATGGGGTGCACTGCCTGGTGGTGCCGATCCGTGACGACGAGGGCAACGACCTGCCGGGCGTGACTACGTCCGACTGCCACTACAAGGGCGGGCTGCCCGGAGTCGACAACGGTCGCATCCAGTTCGACCAGGTCCGCGTTCCCCGCGAGAACCTGTTGAACAAGTACGCCGATGTCGCTGAGGACGGCACGTATTCGTCGCCCATCGAGAATCCCGGGCGTCGTTTCTTCACGATGCTGGGCACCTTGATCCGCGGCCGGGTCACCGTCGGCGGTAGCGCGGGGGCCGCGGCACGGGTCGCGTTGGACATCGCGACCCGGTATGCGTTGGAACGCAGGCAGTTCGAAGCGCCGGGTGACGACCACGAGGTGCTGATCATGGACTACCTCGTGCATCAGCGCAGGCTCTTCCCGCTGATCGCGAAGTCCTATGCGCTGCAGTTCGCGCAGAACGAACTGGTGGCCAAGTGCCACGAGCTGCAGACATCGGATAACCCCGACGCCGAGGAGCAACGCGAGTTGGAGTCGCGGGCGGCGGGCCTGAAGGCGGCACACACGTGGCACGCGACGCGCGCGATCCAAGAGGCGCGCGAAGCCTGCGGCGGCGCAGGATATCTCGCCGAGAATCGGCTGATCGCGCTCAAGGCCGACACCGACGTTTTCACCACCTTCGAGGGTGACAACCATGTGCTGACGCAGCTGGTGGCCAAGGAGCTGCTGACTGCCTACGCCGACGACATCAAGGGGATGAGCCCGGTGGAGTGGGTCCGGTTCGCCGCCAACTTCGCCGGTGAGCGAGTACTGAAACGCACTGCGGCCGAGACAATCATGCAGACCATCCTCGATACGCGGCAGGACAACGAGGAAGAGGGCAGCCTGTTCAACCGCGGCACCCAGGTCAAGATGTTCGAGGACCGCGAGGAGTACATGCTCGCCACGGTGGCCCGCCGACTGCAAGGCAAGTCCAAGGAGATGAGTGCGTTCGACGCCTTCAACTCGGTGCAGGACCATGTCCTGCACACCGCGCGGGCACACATCGAACGCGTCACCCTGGAATCGTTCGTCGCAGGCATCGACTCGTGCGAGGACGACGAGGCCCGCGAGATCCTGAACATGGTCTGCGACCTGTACGCGCTGTCGGTGATCGAACACGACAGGGCCTGGTTCATGGAGCACCGTTTCCTGTCCATCGAGCGCGCCAAGGCGGTGACCCGCGGTATCAACGAACGGTGCCGCAACCTTCGGCCGCACGCCGAGCTCCTGGTCGATGGTTTCGGGATTCCCGAGCAGCTGCGGTACGCCGAGATGCTCCATCCGGAGAACATTCCGGACGCCGATGAACACCAGGAGAAGGACGCCACCAGCTCCGGCACCATCGAGCCGAAGTAGGTGTCAGTGGCGGGTGACAAACTCGCCACATGACCGATCTTGATGGATTGTCCGGCCGTACCGCACTGATCACGGGTGGAACGCGGGGCATCGGCAAGGGCATCGCCGACCGGCTGCGGGCGGGCGGAGCACGGGTGTTGGTCGCGGCACGGTCGATGCCTGTGGATGCCTCTGCCGATGAGGTCGTCGTCGCCGATGTGGCCACTGCCGACGGAGTCGCTGAATTGGCCGCCGAGGCCATCGAGCGACTCGGCGCGATCGATATCGCGGTACACAACGTCGGCGGCTCGGGGCAGTACGACGGCGGCGCGGCGACGCTCACCGATGAAGACTGGCAGTTCGCGTTGGACACCAACCTGTTGGCGGCGGTCCGGTTGGATCGTCACATCATCCCCGGAATGGTCGATCGCGGGATCGGCGCGATCGTGCACATCACCTCGATTCAGCGGCGCGCCCCGCTTCCCACGTCGATTCCCTACGCGGCGGCCAAGGCCGCACTCACCAACTACAGCAAGGCCCTGTCGAACGAGCTGGCACCCAAAGGTATTCGCGTCAACGCGGTGTGTCCTGGCTACATCGAGACGGAGTCGGCGTATCGGATGGCGGTGGAGATCGGCGAGATCAACGACATCACCGTCGACGAGGCGCGCACCCAGATCATGGACTCGATCGGCGGCATCCCACTTGGCGCACCCGGCCGCCCGGCCGACGTCGGTGAGCTCGTCGCTTTCCTGGTCTCCGACCGCGCCCGCTACATCAACGGCGCCGAGTATGTGATCGACGGCGGCAGCATCCGCGGCGTGTGACTACGGATTTGGGATCGGGTCGCGTGACTCGAGCTTGCCGTCGTCTCCGATCTGGAACCGAACCGTCCCGATGCCGGTGGGGCAGCATGCCGGATCCTGACCCTGACGCCATTGGTACTGCACGTTCGCGGTGTCATTGCCCATCGAGATGACGTTGATGTACGAACGCGGCTCGGGTGTGGCAGCGCCGAGCGAGTTGTTGCGGTCGAAGAACAGCACCTGCATGGGGCTGTCCGACGCGTCACCGGCGGTCACCACCACCCAGTTGAGCCGGCAGTCGGGCGTGTGGCCGCGAGAGGTCTCCCGCCACTGCGCGCCTTCCGGCAGGGTCCCGATCGCCTGCGCGACGGTGTCCGGGCTTGGCGCATCCGTGGGCCCGCACGCGCCCGTACTGGTCGGCGATGGGCCCGGTGGGCTCCAGCCGCATCCGATGGCGAACAGTCCAACGGCGATCGAGGCGCCGAGCAGGCGAAGTAGTCGCATGCCTCGAGCTTACGGACTACGCGCTCCCCGATGAGGTGCTCGAGGGCCGCGGAGTCGATCAGGCTGAACAACACATCGTCGCCGGACCTCGTTACACAGTAAGGTCGCATGAAAACCCAAGTCGCAGATCATGATTCGCACAGCAAACAAGCAGGCGCCATCAAACGATGACGCCTGCTTGCGGAACTACGCGCGGCTAATCAACCAGCGGCGAGTTCCTTTTTGCCAAAGACCCTTTCCATCAAGGATGTGTCCCCGTGCATCTCAGCGCGGACGGTCTTGCCGTTGCGAATGGTGAATACGTCGGCATCCTCACCGGTTTGACCGTCGACGGTGACGTCGGTGATGGCCACGACGGTGTCGCCCTCGGCAATGAGTCTCTTCAGATTCACGCTCAGCGATTTCTCGGCCAGCCTGCCCATGTACTCCATGACTTCGGTCTTGCCGTGGTAGGTGCCGCTCACGGCGCTCGCGCCCGGCTGCACCCATTCGACGTCGTCGTCGAACAAATCCATTACCGTTTGAACATCACCAGCGGAGAAGGCGTCATAACCCTTCTTGATGAGTTCCTTGTTTTCTTTTTCGGACACTGTAAGACCCCCTTGGTGTGCATCCGATATTCCGGCCGCGAGAGGAGTGGCCGGTGGTCGGGAGTCGCACGTCGGGACTCCCTGGCCAGTCAGACCGTTCGCCGCCGTATAGATTGTCGACCCGAACTAGTCGCGAATTAGAGCAATTTGCAGAAAGAGTTTCGGCGCTCTTGCACACGCAAAGATGTCTTAGGCGGACCTTGCTCCCGGTCAGAAGTCCAGTGCGCCCCAGACCCAGCCGCTGCCGCCGGAGACGTTGCACGAGCTTTCCTTCTCGCCTGGGCCAAGAAGCTGAACCGTATTGGGGCTCGTGCGATCGATGTCCGTCGATGCGGGAGATTCCGGCCCAGCTGGTGCCGGGAACGATGTGGACGGCGGCCGACGCGATGCCAACGGTGTCGGGCGGTCAGTCGGCGATGAGAGGGGGCGCTGTGTGCTCAACACTCAGGTTGCGCCGCTCATCGCCTAACGATGTGCGAACGCAACCAGTCCAGTGCCCACCGCTTCCGCGGCGAATACCCATGTGCGACCCACTGACAAACTAACGGGGCCTAGAGGAGGTCGTAGTGTGCTCCCCCGGGTGGACTCGAACCACCAACCCTTCGGTTAACAGCCGAATGCTCTGCCAATTGAGCTACAGGGGATTGCCCTTCCCGCGCCGGTTCTGCCGCGGACCGAGGGTTGACTTTAGCGTACGTGCGGGTCGGCCCGCCAATACTCTCCCGGCCCGGCACACACCCCACTCGGTGAGGCAGGATGGAGACCATCACACCGTCGTCTGGAAGGGGCCCCGTGTTCCGGTATGTCGTCGTAATGGCAGTCGGCTACGTCTTGGGTACGAAGGCCGGCCGGCGCCGCTATGAGCAGATCGCGGGCACGTATCGCGCCGTGACCGAGAGCCCGGCCGCCAAGGCCGTGATCACGGCGGGACGCCGAAAGATCGCGAATCGGGTCTCACCGGACCCGGAGATGGTGACGCTGACGCCGATCGACGGCGAAACCGCGGTGCTCAAGCCGCAGGCAGCACCGACGGCCGATAACCGCTAGTTGAAGCCGCGATTGAACGTCTGACCGGGCAGCAATCCGCCGTTCTGGTAGTTATTGGGTCCGTAGATGCCCCATGGCGTGCCGATATTGGTTCCGTTGCCGTTCGAGTAGCCCAGGCAGTGGCCGTCTTCTTGATTGCCGAACCAGGCGAGGCACTCGCCGCCCGGGGCGGCCTGGAAATTCTGGGGCGCAGGGGTCGAAATCGTGGTCGCGGCGATGACCGGTCCGGCCGCCGCGGCAACCGCGAAAGCGCTGATAGCGATCACCTGACGAGTCTTTTTCGAAGCCACAATTGCCTTTCGCCGGTGGGCCGAGGGCTGTTACACCATAACTTGTGACGGCGGCTTACGCAGTAAGGTCGTCGCCGCTGGCTTGTTCCAACAGGCTGCGGCGATAGGCCTCCATCGCGACCAGGTCGCCGAACAGCGCGTGATACTCGTCGCCCTGCTCCACAGGTGACATGCGCTGCAGCTTGGATTTCACCTCGGCGATCTGGCGACCGACCGCGACCTCCTGCAGGCGAGCCAACACTCCGCTGATGTAGCGCGGCAGCCTCTCGTCGTCTTCCACACTGATCGATTCCACCCCGAGCTCATAGACCAGGCTCGCCGCGGCATCCGAACCGGTCTGCTGGCGGACCGAGTCGATCCATTCGGCGCCGGAGGCGCCCGCCGTGGTGCCGCCCGCCGCCGCGATGGCGGCCCGCACCGCCGTATATCCCGGATGGGTGAAGCTCTCGGGCGTCAGCGCATCGAATACCGGCCCCGCCAACGCCGCGTACTGCAGAGCGGACTTCAGGGCCTCCCGTTGCGGCCACAGCGTCGGATCCCGCGGATCGGGCCGCGCCACCACCGTCGGCGAGGCAGTCGAGGACGCCCTTGCTCGCGTCGGCGCCGATGCCCGCTTGCCGCCGCCCCTCGACTGGTCCCGGACCCTGTTCACCACCTGGGCCACGTCATCCCAGCCCACCCAGCCGGCCAGCTGGCGCGCATACTCGTCGCGCAGCGTCGGGTCCTTGATCCGCGCAACAATCGGCACGCAGCGGCGCAGCGCGTTGACCCGGCCCTCTGCGTTCTCCAGGTCGTGGTCGGCAAGCTCGGTGCGGATTGCGAACTCGAACAATGGAGTTCGGCGTGCCACCAGGTCGCGCAGTGATCCGTCACCTGACTTCAGCCGTAGGTCGCACGGATCCATGCCATCGGCGGCCACCGCAACGAACGACTGCCCGGCAAGATTCTGTTCGCCGCCGAACGCCTTCACCGCCGCAGCACGCCCGGCGGCGTCGCCGTCGAACACGTAGATCAGTTCGCCGCGAAAGAAGTTGTCGTCCATCATGAGTCGCCGCAACATCGCCAGGTGCTCATCGCCGAACGCGGTCCCGCACGACGCCACAGCGGTGGTCACCCCGGCCAGATGCATCGCCATCACGTCGGTGTAGCCCTCGACGACGACCGCCTGATGCGCCTTGGCGATGTCCCGCTTGGCATGGTCGAGGCCGAAGAGCACCGCCGACTTCTTGTACAGCACGGTTTCAGGTGTGTTGACGTACTTGGCCTGGTTCTGATCGTCGTCGAAAAGTCTGCGGGCGCCGAACCCGATGACCTCTCCGCTGGATACCCGGATGGGCCAAAGCAGCCGCCGGTGGAAGCGATCCATCGGCCCGCGCTTGCCCTCTCGCGACAGCCCGGCCGCTTCGAGTTCCTTGAACTCAAAACCCTTGCGCAGCAGGTGCTTCGTCAACGAATCCCACCCCGACGGCGCGAATCCACAGCCGAAATGCGCTGCGGTCTCCGCATCGAAATTCCGGTCACGCAGGTACTGACGCGCGGGCGCGGCCTCGTCCGACTTCAGCGCTTCGGCGTAGAACTCCTGCGCGGCGGCGTTGGCGGCGATCAACCGGCTGCGACTCCCCCGGTCACGCTGCACGCTGGTCGCCGCCCCGGTGTAGGTGACGGTGAAGCCGACCCGGTCGGCAAGAAGCTCCACCGCCTCGACGAAGGTGACGTGCTCGATCTTCTGCACGAATGCGTAGACGTCGCCGCCCTCGCCGCAGCCGAAACAGTGAAAGTGGCCGTGGTTGGGCCGCACATGGAAGGACGGGGATTTCTCGTCGTGGAACGGGCACAGGCCCTTCAGCGAGTCTGCTCCGGCGCGGCGCAGCTGGACGTAGTCGCCGACCACATCTTCGATCCGCACGCGTTCGCGAATGGCCGCGATATCGCGATCAGGGATACGGCCGGCCACCGAATCAGTCTAGAGCGGGTTCCAACCGCTCCAATCGGCCTTCGGTGAACGACGCGATCTGGTCGACGACCACCCGAAGCCGCCCACCGTCGTCGTCGGCCGCATTGAACGCCGGCACGAAGATCGGGTCGAGCGTGGCGGGTGCGCCGGCCGACAACCACTGCGCGACGCGGTGGATGCGGTCACGCTGGCGGGCCTGCAGGTCCAGGTGGCGCGGGTCGGACATGATGAACTGCAGTGCCAGCACCTTCAGCACCGCAACCTCGGCGCGGACCAGCGCGGGTACCCGCAGATCGGCGGCATAGCGGACCAGGGGCCCAGGCCCTGCCTCCGCCCTTGTGGCGGCGATAGCGGCCGACGCGAACCGCCCGACCAGCTCGCTGGTCAGCTTCTTCAACTCGACCGACGCGGCGAGCGTGGAGTCGTACTTGCCGACGGCGGCGACCACCGGCAGCTCGGACAGTCGCACGGCCGCCGACACCAGGTCGTCAGCGGACAGGCCACCGCCCATTCCATGCGACTCCCCCAGGCGGCCCAGCTCGGCGGCGGCGTCGTCGTCGGCAAGCACCCGCATGTCAATGCGGCCCGACACCACTCCGTCCTCGACGTCGTGCACCGAGTACGCGACGTCGTCAGCCCAGTCCATCACCTGGGCTTCCAGGCAGGGGCGCAGTTGCGGAGCGCGCAGCCGCATCCAGTCGGCGGCGGCCATGTCATCGGAGTAGAAGCCGAACTTGCTGCGCTGCGGACTCCGCTGCCACGGGTATTTCGTGACCGCGTCCAGCGCCGCACGGGTCAGGTTCAGGCCTGCGCTACGGTCCTGCGGGTCAAGGACTTTGGGTTCGAGTCGGGTCAGGATCCGGAAGTTCTGGGCGTTGCCCTCAAACCCGCCGTGGGCGTCAGAGAATTCATCGAGAGCGCGCTCACCGTTGTGCCCGTACGGCGGGTGCCCGATGTCGTGAGCGAGCCCGGCCATGTCGACGAGGTCGGGGTCGCAGCCCAGCCCGATCGCCATGCCGCGGCCGATCTGCGCGACCTCCAACGAGTGCGTCAGCCGGGTGCGTGGGGTGTCGCTCTGGCGCGGCCCGACGACCTGCGTCTTGTCGGCCAGCCGCCGCAGCGCCGCGCAGTGCAGCACCCTGGCCCGGTCACGGGCGAAGTCGGTGCGGTGTTCGGACTCCGTCCCCGGCAACGCGGCACCCTTCGGCGGCTCGACCACCAGGCGCTGCCGGTCGAACTCGTCGTACACGTCGTTAATCATCGCCACCGACGCATAGTCTGCCAGCACTCTTCGCCGGTACCGGCTGTCCCGGCCTGCCAGCGCACTACATTGACGATCATGCGCATCGCCCGCTTGCTCAGCCTGGTCCTCGCGATTCTGGCCGCCGGGGTCCTGCTGGCGCCGGCCGCAGGCAGCACACCGCCGTTCCGGTTGCCCGGCTACGTCACCGATCAAGCGCAAGCCCTGAGCGGGTCGCAGCGCAGCGAGGTGGAGCAGGCCGTCGACAAGCTGTACACGGACCGCCAGGTGCGGCTTTGGGTGGTGTACGTCGACAGCTTCGACAGCCTCGGCGCGGTGACCTGGGCCGAAAGAACCAGGCAAACAAGCGACTTGGACGCCAACGACGCCATCCTGGCGGTCGCCACCCGAGACCGCTCCTATGCGTTCCTGGTGCCGACGGAGATCGTCAGCGACTCTGCTTCCAACGACATTCGCCGCAATGCGATCGAACCCAAGCTGCGCGGCAATGACTGGGCTGGAGCAGCGGTCGCAGCGGCCGAAGGCCTCAACACGGCGAGTGCGCCAGCACCCGGAATCTCGGGGTTCGGCGTACTCGTCGCCCTGGCCGTTCTTGTCGCCCTCGTGCTGCTGTTGTGGCTGTGGACGCGGCGGCGGCGGCGCAAGCGCCGTGAGGCCGAGTTCGCCGCGGCACGGCGCGTCGATCCCGCCGATCCCAACGCGCTGGCCTCCGTCCCCATCGACGCGCTCGACGACCTGTCCAAGTCGATCGTCGTGGACGTCGACAACGCCGTGCGCACGAGCGACAACGAACTCGTGTTGGCCGTCGAGGAATTCGGCAACAAGGACACGGCGCCGTTCAGCAAGGCCGTCGTAGACGCGAAAACCACACTGGCGCAGGCGTTCAACGTGCGTCAGATCCTCGACGACGCCGTCCCGGAGACGGTCGCCCAGCGACGCGACCTGCTGACGCGCGTAGTCGTGGCGGCGGCCAAGGCCGACCGCGACCTCGATTCCCAGCGGGAGGCGTTCGCGCAGTTGCGGGACCTGGTCATCAACGCGCCGAGTCGGCTGGATGCGATGACGCAACAGATGGTCGACTTGACGGCGCGACTGGAACCGTCACAGCAGGCGCTTAGCGCGCTGCACAACCAATTCGCCGATACCGCACTGGCTTCCGTGGCCGGCAATGTCGATACGGCCAAGCACCGACTGACCTTCGCCGAGCAGAACATCACCAACGCGAGGAACCTGCTCGCGCGCCCGGCGGATCGCCAGGGCGGGCTCGTCGACGCCGTCCGCGCCGCGGAGTCGGCGCTGGGCCAGGCGCGCACCCTGCTGGATGCGGTGGACACCGCCGCAACCGACATCAACCGCGCAATCGCCACCCTCCCGGCCGCGATCGCCGACATTCAGAACGGCATCAAGGCCGCGGGAGACCAACTGGCTCAAGGCGACATCGCGCAGGCCGACAGGCTAGGTGCCGCCCGAGATGTGGCGGTCAGGGCCGTCGCAGACGCCCAAAGCAACGGCACCGCAGACCCGCTGGGCGCGTTCACCAAGCTGACCCAGGCCGACGCCGAGTTGGACCGGCTGTTGGCCAGCGTCGCTGAGGAACGCGAGGCGGCCGAACGGCTCAGCCGCGCCTACGATCAGGCACTCTTCGCCGCGCAATCCAAGGTCCGTGCCGTATCGGACTTCATCGACGTCCGCCGCGGCAGCATCGGCTCCGAGGCGCGCACGCGGCTCGCCGAAGCGGTGCGCCAACTACAGGCCGCGCAGGACAAGCGGGAGAACAATCTCAACGAGGCGATCGCGCACGCGAACGGTGCGGCGCTGCTGGCGTCGCAGGCGCAGTCGATCGCCAGCTCCGACGCCCAAGCCGCGCAGCGCGCATATACCGGTCGCTACGGCGGCACCGGCGGATCCAATATGGGCGCGGTGCTCGGCGGCATCATCCTCGGCAACATTCTCAGCGGTGGCGGGATGGGCGGCGGCATCGGCGGAGGCATGGGCGGCGGTTGGAGTTCGACCTCATACGGCGGGTCCGGCTCGGGCGGCGGGCTTGGCGGCGGTGGCGGCCGCTTCTAGGGGCCGCGTTCCCTGCGCGAGCAGACGCATAGCTATGCGACACGCCCAGAAAACCGGGCTTTAGCGTCTGCTCGCGAGAGAAATAGCCGTTCTTGAGGCGCACCGCCAGATAGTCCGATACCGCGTCGAGCGCGACCCGGTCCTGCGACATCGCGTCGCGTTCGCGAATCGTCACGGCTTGGTCGTCGAGTGTGTCGAAGTCGACCGTCACGCAGAACGGCGTGCCGATCTCGTCCTGGCGTCGGTAGCGCCTGCCGATCGCACCGGCGTCGTCGAATTCGACGTTCCACGACTTGCGCAGCTCGGCGGCGAGGTCACGTGCCTTGGGTGACAGGTCCTCGTTACGAGACAGCGGCAGCACCGCCGCCTTGACCGGGGCCAGCCGCGGGTCGAGCCGCAGCACCGTGCGCTTGTCGACGCCGCCCTTGGCGTTGGGCGCCTCGTCCTCGGCGTAGGCGTCGACGAGGAACGCCATGAACGACCGGGTCAGGCCGGCTGCGGGTTCGATCACGTACGGCACGTACCTGGTGTCGGTGGCCTGGTCGTAGAAGGACAGGTCGACGCCGGAATGCTTTGAGTGCGTTGACAGGTCGAAGTTGGTGCGGTTGGCGACGCCTTCCAGCTCACCCCACGGGTTGCCCTGGAACCCGAACTTGTATTCGATGTCGACGGTGCGATCCGAGTAGTGCGACAGCTTGTCCTTGGGATGCTCGTACAGCCGCAGGTTGTCGCGTTCGATGCCGAGGTCGACGTACCACGCAAGCCTGGTGTCGATCCAGTACTGGTGCCAATCCGCAGCGGTGTCCGGCTCGACGAAGAACTCCATCTCCATCTGCTCGAACTCGCGGGTGCGAAAGATGAAGTTGCCCGGCGTGATCTCGTTGCGAAAGCTCTTGCCGATCTGGCCGATGCCGAACGGAGGCTTGCGGCGCGCCGTCGTGACCACGTTGGCGAAGTTGACGAAGATGCCCTGCGCGGTCTCCGGTCGCAGAAAGTGCAGACCCTCCTCGGTCTCGATCGGGCCGAGGTAGGTCTTGAGCATCATGTTGAAGTCGCGGGGCTCGGTCCACTGGCCCTTTGTGCCGCAGTCCGGACACGCGATCTCGGACATCGGAACCGACCCCGGATCCTCGATCCCCTTCTTCTCCGCGTACGCCTCCTGCAGATGGTCCTGCCGATGCCGCTTGTGGCAGTTCAGGCACTCCACCAGCGGGTCGTGGAACACTTCGAGGTGCCCGGAGGCCACCCACACCTCGCGCGGCAGGATGATCGCGCTGTCGAGACCGACGACGTCGTCGCGGCTGGTGACGACGGAGCGCCACCACTGTCGTTTGATGTTCTCCTTGAGCTCGACGCCCAAAGGGCCGTAGTCCCAAGCGGACTTCGTACCGCCGTAGATCTCGCCGGACTGGTAGACGAGGCCTCGGCGCTTGGCCAGGTTGGCAACGGTGTCGATGATGGACGCCACGGGTGAACAGCGTAACGATGCGTGTGTTGCGGGAGTTACCCGCACTTCGCCGCAACAAGCGATGCAGATGCGACGCCGTTGACATGCGTGATCGCGCATGTATCGTGGCGGACATAATGAAAACGGTTTCCACCTTCTCATCGGGGCTGGCGCCGCAGACCGACGACCGCCACCAGCACAGCGACGCGCCGCTGCCGGATCTGCCGCGGCGAGAGGTCCTCGACACCGCAGGCGACCTGCTGCGCGCACTGGCCGCGCCCGTGCGGATAGCGATCGTGCTGCAACTGCGCGAATCGTCGCGCTGCGTGCACGAACTCGTCGACGCGCTCGGCGTGCCGCAGCCGCTGGTGAGCCAGCACCTTCGCATCCTCAAGGCCGCCGGCGTCGTGGCTGGCGAGCGGTCCGGCCGTGAGGTGCTCTACCGCCTCGTCGATCACCACCTCGCACACATCGTGGTCGCCGCGGTGACACACGCCGCCGAGGACAACGAGTGAGCACTGCGCCGGGCGTGCGCGCCACCAAGCAGCGCGCGGCGATCTCGGCACTGCTCGAGAACCTGGACGACTTCCGCTCAGCCCAGGACCTGCACGACGAACTGCGCCGCCGCGGCGAGGGCATCGGACTGACCACCGTGTACCGCACCCTGCAGTCGATGGCGGCGGCGGGTTTGGTCGACACCCTGCGCACCGACACCGGCGAGTCGGTGTACCGGCGTTGCTCCGAGCATCACCATCACCACCTGGTGTGCCGGGTGTGTGGCTGCACCGTCGAGGTGCAGGGCGGCCACGTGGAGACGTGGGCGGCCGACGTCGCACGCGAGCACGGCTTTTCCGACGTCAGCCACACGATCGAGATCTTCGGCATCTGCGGCAGCTGCACGCCGGGCGACTAGCCGATTAGGCGTCAGCCTCGCCGATCAACGCCTTACGCAAATCGGCGCCCGTGCTGAGCACCATCATCACCAGCGTCTGCAGCGCCTCGTCGGTCAAGCCTGCAGCCGGGAAGTTGTAGCGAAGCGTGACGTCCGCGGTGCCACCACCGGCCACCTGCTCGGCCAGCGACACCGTCCCCAGCACGGTGTCGTGTGCAAGTCGACCGACCTTGTCACGAATCTCGTTGTCCAGCGGCAGGTCCCACGCCAGAATCTGGGTCAGCGACACCATCTCGAGGCCCTCGGCGATCGTCACCACCCGCAGCGAAGCGAACGTGTGGTCATGGTGAACCGTGAGCGCGCCGTCGTCCTCTTCCTCGAACGGCCACACGCCTTCGATGACGACCCGCAGGCGGTCGGCGAGCTCCATCAGGCTCTGCCGAATCTGCGATTGCGGTTCACGTACTCCTCGCACGCATCCCATAGATCGCGTCGGTCGTAGTCCGGCCACAGCTTGTCCTGGAAGACGAATTCAGCGTACGCCGCCTGCCACAACAGAAAGTTGCTCGCGCGCTGCTCCCCCGACGTCCTGATGAACAGGTCGACGTCGGGGATGTCGGAGCGGTGCAGGTGTTTGGCGAACGCGGCCTCGCTGATCCGGTTCGCATTGATCCTTCCGTCGACGGCTTCCTGCGCGAGTTCGCGTGCGGCCTCGACGATTTCGGTGCGGCCGCCGTAGTTGACGCAGTAGTTGATGGTGATGACGTCGTTTCCGACCGTCATCTGCTCGGCGATGTCGAACTCCTTGATGACGCTGCGCCACATCCGGGGACGCGAGCCCACCCAGCGCATCCGCACGCCCATGTCGTTGAGGTTCTCCCGCCTGCGGCGGACGACCTCGCGATTGAACCCCATCAGGAAGCGGACCTCTTCGGTGCTGCGCTTCCAGTTCTCGGTCGAGAAGGCGTAGACCGTCAGATGCTTGATGCCGATTTCGATGGCGCCGCAAGTGATGTCGATGAGCACCGCCTCACCCATCTTGTGGCCCTCGGTGCGGTGCAGTCCCCGCTGGGTGGCCCAGCGGCCGTTGCCGTCCATGACGACCGCCACGTGTTGGGGCACCTGGTCGGCCGGAATCTGGGGCGCGGCGGCCTTCGAAGTGTGCTGGGGCGGGCGGGCGAACCTGCCGTTGCTGTGGGCGGGCAACTGCGGAAATACGACCGGCCAGGACGACTTGTCGGGAAAGGTCGGGTAGTCGTCAGGCGCCGGAGGCAGCTGTGGGTACGTGGTCTTGGCCGCCCGTTTCATCGCCACGGGTGACATCCTGCCCGAACAGCGAAACGCGGTGCTCGGCGACCGCGCGATCCACCCGGTACACGCGCTCGACCAGCGGCAATGTTCGGAGCTGACGCTCGAGGTGCCACTGCAGGTGTGCGGCCACCAGCCCGCTGGCCTGGGTGCGGTGCGACTGCTGCGATGCCTGGGCGGTGTCCCAGTCGCCGTCGTAGAGCGCCGACATCAGGTCGAGCACGGCCTGCGGCGGCGTGGCCGAACCGGACGGCCTGCAGTGCACGCACACGCTGCCGCCTGCGGCGATGTGAAACGCCCTGTGCGGGCCGGGAGCGGCGCAGCGGGCGCACTCGGTGAGCGAGGGCGCCCATCCGGCGATTCCCATGGCGCGCAGCAGATAAGCGTCCAGCACGAGTTCCCACGGGCGGCTGTCGTCGGCCACCGCCCGCAGCGCACCGACCGTCAGCCGGTGCAGCTCGGGCACCGGAGCGCGTTCCTCCCCTGCCAGCCGTTCTGCGGTTTCCAGCACAGCGCACGCACAGGTGTAGCGGCCGTAATCGCGGACGATGTCGGCGGCGAACGCGTCGATGGCCTGCACCTGGGTGACGATGTCGAGATTGCGGCCGGGGTGCAGTTGAACGTCGATGTGCGCGAACGGCTCCAGCCGGGAACCGAACTTACTGCGGGTACGCCGGACCCCCTTGGCCACGGCGCGGACCAACCCGTGCTCACGGGTGAGCAGGGTGACGATCCGGTCGGCCTCGCCGAGTTTGTGCTGGCGAAGCACCACGGCCCGATCCCGGTAGAGGCGCATCGGACTAGTTTCCCACCGTGTTCCGACAGGGGCGGGACGCAGCGCCGGGATATTCTCGGAATTGATGGCCCAGCCTCCCCTGCCCACCCTCACGAGCTTGCTGTATCGGCTGGCCAGTGGCAGCGTGACGTCGGTCGAGCTGGTGCGGCAGTCGCTGAACGCCATCGAGGCCAGCCAGCCGACCCTCAACGCGTTCCGCGTCGTGTTGAGGAAGCAGGCACTCGCCGACGCCGCCAGGGCCGACCGCAGGCGGGCCGCCGGACAGCAAGCCCCACTGCTCGGGGTCCCGATCGCGGTCAAGGATGACGTCGACGTCGCGGGCGTGCCAACGATGTTCGGCGCGGCGGGCCGGGTGCACCTGGCGGCGGCCGATGCTGAAGTCGTGCGCAGGTTGCGTGCCGCAGGCGCGATCATCGTCGGCAAGACGAACACGTGCGAGCTGGGTCAGTGGCCGTTCACCAGCGGGCCCGCCTTCGGGCATACGCGAAACCCGTGGTCGCGCAATCACACTCCGGGTGGTTCATCCGGTGGCAGTGCGGCGGCCGTGGCAGCGGGACTGGTCACCGCGGCAATCGGGTCCGACGGCGCGGGCAGCGTCCGAATTCCCGCCGCGTGGACGCATCTGGTCGGCATCAAACCGCAGCGGGGCCGGATCTCGACATGGCCGCTGCCAGAGGCCTTCAACGGCATCACCGTCAACGGCGTGCTGGCCCGAACCGTCACCGATGCGGCGCTGCTGCTCGACGCCGCCTCGGGCAACGTCGACGGGGACCGCCACAAGCCACCGCCGATACAGGCGGCCGAGGCCGTCGGCCGTGCGCCGGGCCCGCTGAAGATCGCGCTGTCGACGAAGTTCCCGTTCAACGTCTTTCGTCCCAAGCTGAATCCCGAGATCCGGGCCGCGCTGCACACCGTCGGCGAGCAGCTCACCGAACTCGGACACACCGTCGTCGCGGCCGACCCCGACTACAAAGTCGGGATGTCATGGAACTTCCTGGCCCGGTCGACGTCCGGGCTGCTGGACTGGGCCGACCGCCTCGGACACGGCGTCGAATTTGACCCGCGCACGCTCGAGAACCTGCGGACCGGACGGTTGCTGTCAGAGAACGTGCTGCGCAAGGCCCGCGCGAAGGAAGCCGCGGCCCAGCGCCGGGTCGGCTACATCTTCAACCTCGTCGACGTGATTCTGGCGCCGACCACCGCGCTGCCGCCGCCGACGGTGCACCACTTCGACAAGCGCGGCGGGTTCTCCACCGATCGAGCGATGATCCGAGCCTGCCCCGCGACGTGGCCGTGGAACCTACTGGGGTGGCCATCGATCAACGTCCCCGCCGGCTTCACGTCTGAGGGATTACCGATCGGCGTGCAATTAATGGGTCCGGCCGACAGCGAACCGCTGCTGATTTCGCTTGCCGCCGAGCTAGAGGCGGTAAACGGGTGGGTGACCAAACAGCCCGAGCCGTGGTGGATCGAACGCGCCGAGGGCGCCGGAAGCGGCGCGCTGGCGTAAGGTGCCCCGGCGTGGACGTGTGGCGCTGCGCAGGCGTGATCCCGGCCGTCGCGGTATTGGGCGCCGCGATCGCGGGCACGCCCACCGCCGCAGCCGACAACAAGAGGCTCAACGACGGTGTGGTCGCGAATGTCTACACGATCCAGCACCAGCACGGTTGCGGCAACGACGTGAAGATCAACCCCCAGCTGCAGTTGGCCGCAGAGTGGCACACAAACGATGTGCTGAACAACCGTGCGCTCGACGGCGACATCGGCTCGGACGGGTCGACGCCGCAGACGCGGGCCGATGCCGCCGGATTCAAGGGCGTCGTCGCCCAGACAGTCGCGATCAACCCGGCGCTGGCGATCAACGGCGTCGAGATCATGAACCAGTGGTACTACCGGCCCGACTACATGGCGATCATGTCGAACTGCGCCAACACCCAGATGGGCGTGTGGTCGCAGAACAGCCTGGACCGCTCCGTCGTCGTCGCCGTCTACGGCCAGCCCGCCTAACGATTTGCCTGCAAACCCCCCGTTTGTCAAGCGCCGTGAGGAGCGCCGCTCAGAAACCGAGCCGCCCTAGCTGTTTGGGATCTCGCTGCCAGTTCTTGGCGATCTTGACGCGCAGGTCCAGATACACCTTGGTGCCGAGCAGCTTCTCGATGTGCGTCCGGGCGGCCGTGCCCACCTCGCGCAACCTCGCGCCGCCCTTGCCGATGACGATGCCCTTCTGGCTGTCCCTCTCGACGAAGAGGATGGCGTGCACATCGATCAGATCGTCGCGACCCTCGCGCGGGCTGACCTCGTCGATCACCACCGCCAGTGAGTGCGGAAGCTCGTCGCGGACACCTTCCAGTGCGGCCTCGCGGATCAGCTCGGCCATCAGCACTTCCTCGGGCTCGTCGGTCAGCTCGCCCTCGGGATAGAACGCGGGTCCTGGCGGTAGCTGGTCGACGAGCACGCCGATCAGCACGTCGATCTGCTCACCCGTCGTCGCCGACACCGGCACGATCTCCGTATCCTGGCCGACCAGCTCGCTGACCGCCATCAATTGCGCGGCCAACCTGTCCTTGGGCGCCTTGTCCATCTTGGTGACGATCGCGACCATGGTGGTCTTGGGCGCGACGGCGCGGATCTGTTCACAGATCCACCGGTCCCCCGGGCCGATCGACTCGTCGGCCGGGATGCACAGCCCGATGACGTCGACCTCCGAATACGTATTCCGGACAAGGTCGTTGAGCCGCTGGCCCAGCAGCGTCCTTGGCCGGTGCAGGCCGGGAGTGTCGACGAGGACGATCTGGAAGTCGTCACGGTGCACGATCCCGCGAATAGTGTGCCGCGTGGTCTGCGGCCGGTTCGACGTGATCGCCACCTTGGTGCCGACGAGCGCGTTCATCAACGTCGACTTACCGGTATTCGGTCTGCCGACGAAACAGACGAAGCCGGAACGGAACTCGCTCACTGCACGCGTTGCCGGCGACGCGGTCGGTGACGATGACCGCGGCGTCGCGCTGACAGTTCATGCACGGCGGCGACACCAGCATCGTCGGCGGATCCGCCGACCAGTACCGCCGCCTCGAGTCCCGTCGCACCGCTCGACACCGCGGCAGCCACCGCAGCCTGCAGCGCAGTCAGCGTCAGGGCGTCGAGGGCCACCGGCGCACCCGCGTAGGTGCGGCCGTCCTGATCCCGGACGGCAGCGCCGCTGCCTGCCTCGGCGCGGCCCATCGCACCGCGGGCGAGCGTCACCAGCTTGGCGTCCTCTGCGTCGAGCTCAGCCATCGTCACCCTTCTGCTCAGGCGCCGTGGGGCTGACCAGAACGGTGCCGATCCGCACCCGGCCGCGATGGTCACGGCCGCCTTCGGCACGCAGCTGCAGTCCGTCCCAGGTCACCTCGGCACCGGGAAGAGGGACGCGGCCGAGTTCGAGGGCCAGCAGGCCGCCGACGGTGTCCACGTCGAGATCCTCGTCGAACTCGATGTCGTACAGCTCGCTGAGGTCCTCGATGGGCAGCCGGGCCGATACCCGATAGCGCTTGTCTCCCAATTCCTCCACCGGCGCCACCTCGTCGGTGTCGTATTCGTCGGCGATCTCGCCGACGATCTCCTCGAGCACGTCCTCGATGGTGACCAAACCCGCGATCGCGCCGTATTCGTCGACGAGCAGCGCCATGTGATTGCGGTCGCGCTGCATCTCGCGCAGCAGCGCATCCAGCGGCTTGGAGTCGGGCACGAAAACCGGCGGACGCATCACCGCCGACACGTTGGTGTCGCGTCCGCCGTTGTTCGAGTAGTAGGTGCGCTCGACGAGATCCTTGAGGTAGACGACGCCGACGACGTCGTCGACATTCTCCCCGATCACCGGGATGCGGGAGTGGCCGCTGCGCACCGCGAGCGAGGTCGCCTGACCCGCGGTCTTGTCGCTTTCGATCCAGACCATCTCGGTGCGCGGCACCATGACCTCGCGGGCCGGGGTGTCGCCGAGCTCGAACACCGACTGGATCATCCGCCGTTCGTCGTCGGCCACCACGCCGCTCTGCTGGGCCAGGTCCACGACCTCGCGCAGCTCGATCTCCGAAGCGAACGGCCCGTTGCGGAATCCTCGACCAGGCGTCAGCGCATTACCGATGAGGACGAGCAGCCGGCTGATCGGGGTCAGCAGAATCGAAATCGCTTGCAGCGGAACCGCTGCCGCGAGCGCGATCGTATATGCGTGTCTGCCTGCCGAGGGTGCGCGGGCCCACCCCGATCAAAACGAAGCTGATGACGACCATGATCGCCGCCGCGGCGATCAGACCCCAATCCAGACCGAGGTGCTCGTACAGGAAGTCGACGAGCAGCGCTGTCGCGGTGATCTCGCACGCGATGCGCAGCAGCACGACAAGGTTGATGTAGCGCGGCCGCTCGTTGATCACGCGGGCCAGCCGGACCGCCGCCTGGCCGCTCGTCGCGCACCATCTCTTCGACGCGGGCAATCGACACCGTACTGATCGCGGCGTCGATGGCCGCGAACAGGCCGCCGAAACCGATCAGCGCGATCGCGCCGAGCAGCGAACCGATGCCGGTCACGACTCGTCGAAGTAACGAGACTTGTCCAGCAGCCGCCGATCCTTCTCGGTCTGCCGATCCTGGTGATAAGCCTCAACCTGAGCGGCCACCCACTCCTCGAGCAGTTGGCGTTGCAGCGTGAACATCTCCTTCTCTTCGTCGGGTTCGGCGTGGTCGTAGCCGAGCAGATGCAGAACCCCGTGCACCGTCAACAGCGCCAACTCCTGGCCAAGTGTGTGCCCGGCCTTGGTGGCCTGGTCGGCGGCGAATTGCGGGCACAGCACGATATCGCCGAGCATCGACGGCCCAGGCTCCGGCGCATCCGGCCGACCACCGGGCTCGAGTTCGTCCATCGGAAAGCTCATCACATCCGTTGGACCTGGCAGATCCATCCACCGCATGTGCAGGTCGGCCATGGCGGCGCTGTCGAGCAACACCATCGAGAGCTCAGCCGCGGGATGAACTTTCATCTTCTTGATGACGAAACGGGCGACGCTGACGAGTTCTTCTTCGGAGACGTCGAGGCCCGATTCGTTGGAAACCTCAATACTCATGCCTCGACTCGCACTCGCTCCGGTCCTCGCTCGTACCTCGCTGCGATCCTCACTCGCACTCGCCTTCGGAAACTCATGGCTCGGCCTATCGCCGCGGCCGATTGCCCGTGGCGCGGCGCTGCGCCCGGTTCGTCAGCCCGGGCTCCTCAGATCTGGCGTAAGCGTCGACGATCTCCGACACCAGCCGATGCCGCACGACGTCGGCACTGGTGAGTTCGGCGACGTGGATGTCCTCGACCCCGTCGAGAATGTTTACCGCAGCGCGCAGCCCGGAGTTGGCGCCGCCGGGTAGGTCGATCTGCGTGATATCGCCGGTGACAACCATTTTCGCGCCGAACCCGAGCCGGGTCAGGAACATTTTCATCTGCTCGCCGGTGGTGTTCTGTGCCTCGTCGAGGATGATGAACGCGTCATTCAACGTGTTATGCGTCAGCAAGAAATCCTCGGTGACATAGAGGGAGTCCTCAGCGGCGACCTGAATACATACGGCTTCTTCAGTGCCAGCGGGTTCGATGCGGTCGATGAATCGCATCGGTCGACCGCCGCCCGTTGCGTCATACTTCGCTGCCTTGCGGGCAAGTCTGAAGGGCGCAAGACCTTCAGGGAGTCGGATATCGAGGGTATGAGCATCCGACCGGTGATGGACAGCACGCCCTCGCGCCAACCCAGGCCGGCGACCAGCTGCCTTTCTTGTGCGGGTGTAGGCGACGCCGCCAAGCGACTGAACGAGAAACCTCACATCGTCGCGGAGGCGACTAGACACAGTTGTGTACTGGATGCGGCATGTTCTCCCGCTTTGAGTGACCGGACCACCGTCGGAATCGAAGAGACCCTGAAGGACCGCGAGCCGCACCTCGGGCGAGTTAAGAAGATACTGTTCGGGAACGAACTTATCCTTCGATTTCTTACCCACCAGCCCGAGTTGGCGCATCGCGCCGGTGACGGGGTTCTCAAGAGTAATAACCTCGCCGGGGCGCCTAATGCGGTTCAGGACATAGTCGACTTCGGATTTGCGTCGTGCCGCTATCCCGGGTATCAGACTTCCAAGAGATTCGGCCAGCTCCGGATCGGTTGTTGCAAACGTGGGTGTCGCCCGGCACGAGAAGCAGCCATCGCCAAGCAAAAGACCCAGGGCGTACGGATCGAGAGGCACCGCGCGGGATTCGAAATTCACGGCCGCGCTCAACAACGGCAGCTCGTAGCGGTGGTAGTGCGCCGCCCGAAGGTTTCCGATCATCTCTTTAGTCGCCAGTACACGGGCTGGCTTGCCCCGGCGTCGATCTGTTCGTGTGTATACCGACCAGAGATGGTCTTCTGACGCAAGCGTCGAAGAGCCGTCCTGCGTATGCACGCGGTATATGTCCTTGAAGCCCTGCGGATAAACTCCCTGCACTTCAGTCGGGCGGCCGTTCGAACCGATGACGAAATCACCGACTTTGAGGTCGCCGATAGGCCGGAAACCCTGAGGCGTCAGGACCTTTGTGAATAGCGGTTGCGCCCTGCCCCGCATGTACCCGAGCGGTGCCACTTCAATGATCCCGGCGCTCATCAACTTCGGGATCAGCTCCGGATCCATCATGTCGTGCAGGGCGTCGTAGAGCGGTCGCAGATACGGGTCGATCTTCTCTGAGAGCGTGCCGGGCAGAAAGCCAAGGCGCTCACCGGCTTCCACTGCGGGGCGGGTGAGGATGATCCGCGACACCTGCTTGGTCTGTAGCGCGCGGACGGCCTTGGCCATCGCCAGATACGTCTTGCCGGTGCCCGCCGGTCCGATGCCGAACACGATGGTGTGCGCGTCAATAGCGTCGACATATCGCTTCTGGTTCAGTGTCTTTGGCCGGATGGTCTTGCCGCGCCTGGACAGGATGTCGAGGGTCAGCACCTCGGCGGGCGACTCCCCCTCGGTGCCGGTCAACATCGCGACGCTGTGCCGCACCACCTCTGGTGTCAGCGGTTGGCCGCTCGCTGCGATCGCGATCAGCTCGGAGATCACTCGCTCGGCCAATGCGACATCGGCCGGCTCACCGGTAAGGGTGAGCGCATTGCCGCGGGCATGGATATCGGCCGCCAGGACGCGCTCCAGTGCGCGCAAATTCTCGTCGCCGGCACCGAGCAGGCCCACGATGAGGTCGGGCGGAACATTGATGCTGCTGCGGACGGGTGTATCCGCGTCAGCGTTGGTCTCGCTGGGCGTCACGTGGGGTTTTCTGCCTGCTTTCTGGGTTCTTGCCTGATTCGTTGCTGCCGAACACCCAGTTTACCGCCGCGGACCGACCCGTCCCAATGTTTAACCTGCGACGACGTCGGCGGGTGCCGGCCACCGTCGGGCCAGCAGAAGTCAGGCCCAGCGTGTCGTCAATGCCCCGACCGCGCCCAGTGCGACCGCCGCGGCTGTCGACGTCCTCAGTACCGTCGGCCCCAGCCGCACCGCTTTCGCCCCGGCGGCAGACAGCGCGGCGATCTCGTCGTCGGTGATACCGCCCTCCGGTCCGACCACCAGCATCATCGAATCCGTCTGCGCGAGAAGTAGTTTCGTCAGTGGCTCGGTAGCAGACTCGTGCAGTGCCACCACCGTCGCTCCGAGAGAGACCGCCTCCCGCACGTCGGCCAGCAACGCATCGGTGGTCGCCACGCCGGTTACCGATGGGATGTGCGGCCTGCGCGACTGACGGGCGGCAGCGCGGGCCACCGCACGCCATCGCCGCAGGCCCTTGTCGGTCCGGCCGCCGTCCCAGCGCGCCACACAGCGCGCTGCCTGCCAGGCCACGAACGCGTCGGCACCGGCCTCTGTGGCCAGTTCAATGGCCAGTTCGGAGCGGTCGGACTTGGGCAGTGCCTGTACGACGGTGACCGTCGGCGTCGCAGGCTCGACGGTCCAGCGTTTCAGTCACTCGAGCCGTCAGCCTGGCCTTGCCGACGTCCTCGATCACGCAGTGCGCCATCGCGCCTGCGCCGTCACCGAGGTCGAGCTCTTCACCGGACCTGATCCGTCGCACGTTCGCGGCGTGGAAGCCCTCGTCACCGTCGACGACGGCCAGGTCACCGACTTCGGGCAGATTGTCGATGTAGAAGAGGGCCGCACTCATTGCCGGTTAGCGGCCGGTGAACGTCTCGCGCAGCCTGCTGAACAGCCCGCCGCCTGCGCTGCTCGACTGGGTGGACTTCACCTCGGCCGCATCTCGGGTGCGGTGCTCTTTCAGCTTGCGCAGCAGCTCGATGTCCTCATGGTCGAGCCGCGAGGGAACCACCACGTCGATGTGGGCGTGCAGGTCACCCCGCACCCCGGACCTCAGATGCGGCATACCGCGACCACGCAGCGTGGTCACCGAGCCGGGCTGGGTGCCCGCGGCGATGGTGATCTCGATAGGCCCGTCCAGGATCGCGTCGATGGCGACGGAGGTGCCCAGTGCGGCGTCGACCATCGGCACCGAGACGGTGCAGTGCAGGTCGTCGCCGTCGCGGACGAAGGTGTCGTGCTGCTGCTCGTGGACCTCGACGTACAGATCGCCCGCCGGGCCGCCGCCGGGGCCGACCTCGCCCTGCGCGGCCAGCCGGACGCGCATCCCGTCCCCGACGCCTGCCGGGATCTTGACGCTGATCTCGCGCCGGGCGCGCACCCGGCCGTCGCCGCCGCAGCGGTTGCAGGGGTCCAGGATGACCTCGCCGACCCCGCCGCAGACCGGACACGGCCGCGATGTCATGACCTGGCCCAGCAGCGAGCGCTGGACCGTCTGGATCTCGCCCTGCCCGCCGCACGTGTCGCAGGTGGTCGGCGTGGATTTGCCGTGTGTGCCCTTGCCTTGACACAGGTCGCACAACACGGCGGTGTCGACGGTGACCTGTTTGGCGACACCGGTCGCGCAGTCTTCGAGGTCGAGACGCATCCGCAGCAGCGAGTCGGCGCCGGGCCGGACCCTGCCGATCGGCCCGCGGGACGTGGCGCCGCCGCCGAAGAAGGCCTCGAACACGTCGCCGAGCCCGCCGAAGCCGCCGAAGCCGTTGCCCGCCGCACCCGCGGTCGCGAGCGGATCGCCGCCGAGGTCGACGATGCGTCGTTTCTCCGGATCGCTGAGCACCTCGTAGGCGACGCTGATCTCCTGGAAGCGGGCCTGGGCCTGCTGGTCGGGGTTGACGTCGGGATGCAGTTCGCGGGCCAGCTTGCGGTAGGCGCGCTTGATCTCCGAATCACTCGCGCCCTTGCTCACCCCGAGCAGGCCGTAATAGTCGCGTGCCACTCCCTGACCTTTCCTACCGCTGACGCGGTTTTACCGATTGCCTAAGACTTCGCCGATGTACAAAGCAACTGCGGCGACATTGGCGATCGTTCCCGGATAGTCCATCCGAGTGGGTCCCAGCACACCCATACCGCCGTAGACAGTTCCCATACTGCCGTAAGCCGTGGTGACCACCGACGTGCCCAGCATCTCTTCGGCTTCGGTCTCGTGTCCGATGCGCACGGTGACCTTGCCCGCCTCCTGCTGCGCGGCCAGCAGCCTCAGCACCACGACCTGCTCCTCGAGCGCCTCGAGCACCGAGCGCAGCGAACCGCCGAAGTCGGCCGTATTGCGGGTCAGATTGGCGGTGCCGCCCAGCAGCAGCCTCTCCTCGGTGTGTTCGACGAGCGACTCCAGCAGCACCGTCGCCGACCGGCCGATCGCGTCGCCGAGGCCGCCTCTGCCGTCCATGTGAACGGCCAGGTCCGACACCGCGACCGACGCAGCCGACAGCCGCTTGCCCTCCAGCGCCTGGCCGAGCATCTCGCGCAGCTGGCCGACCTGATGGTCGTCGATGGTGTCGCCGAGCTCGACCATGCGCTGGTCGACGCGGCCGGAGTCGGTGATCACCACCAGCAGCAGCCGCGCAGGCGTCAGCGCCACGACCTCGAGATGGCGGACCGTCGAGGTGGACAGCGTCGGGTACTGAACGATGGCGACCTGGCGGGTCAGCTGCGCCAGCAGCCGCACCGCACGGCGCAACACGTCGTCCAGGTCGACGCCGGTCTCGAGGAACTTCAGGATGGCGGACCGCTCGGACGTCGACAGCGGCTTGATGTCCTCGAGCCGGTCGACGAACTCGCGGTAGCCCTTCTCGGTCGGCACCCGGCCCGAGCTGGTGTGCGGCTGGGCGATGTAGCCCTCGGCCTCCAGAACGGCCATATCGTTGCGCACGGTCGCGCTGGACACTCCCAGGTTGTGCCGCTCGACGAGGCTCTTCGAGCCGATCGGCTCCTTCGTCGATACGAAGTCGGCGACGATGGCGCGCAAGACCTCGAACCGACGGTCGTCGGCACTACCCATGGTGTTCACCTCCCAATCGGATCCATTTTACGGTGACCAGCAGGGGCTATGCCTCCTCGCGCCCTCCGCGCAGAGTTCGCGTGGCGGATCGGCCGCTTGCGACTAGCCTCTGATCATGGTGAAGCCATCGCCACGCGGAACGAGTCGAAGGATTTCGGGCAGGTGATCTTCAAGGGCGTTCTCGATGGCAAGCCGTACCCCAACCACGGGCTGACGCTATCGACAATGGTCACAGATACCGCCTCGGCAGATCCGCCTCGACGAGCTGGTGACCACGACGACCGTGCTGCAGCTGGACCGCCTGCTGTCGGAAGACTCGACGTTCTATGGAGACCTGTTCCCGCATGCCGTGCGGTGGCGAGGCGTGATCTATCTGGAGGACGGTCTGCACCGCGCGGTGCGGGCCGCGCTGCGCAATCGGACGGTGCTGCACGCCCGGGTGTTCGACATGGATATGCCGGTAGCACAGCAGGTTTAGCGCCACTTGCAGCTAGCAGGCATCCGCGACTGCGGCTGGCCGGAGGGCCAAATGGGCGCCAGCGTTAGCGACTTCGCACGCCGGGACGGCAATTCTATTACTCATGGTGACAGCGCAACCCACAGTGGCCAGCCGAGAGACAGCCGATTTCGTTAGCTTTCCTCGCGACACCGTGAAGTATGCGGTCGAGGCGCTCAACGTCGCCACCAGCAAGCATCACCCGGACAACTCGTTTTATGGCCTGGCGATCGGATTCACAGTAGCCGCCGGCGTCAGCTTCCGTTTACTGAACTCCGACGACAAGTGAGCGAACCTTGAATAGCCAATTCGACGCCGACGCGATGCAACCCGACATACCGGTCATTTCACGGGTCTCACCACACGACCCAATAGTCGCGCGCTCGGTGCTGGGCCTGCCAGGCCTCCCGACAATCGTTGCCATCGGCCCGTTTGACGACCGCAAACACGGCGAACAACTGGCCGCTGCCTTCTCCATGGTGCGGCGCCGCTGCCAGGTGCAGCTCGTGCTCCTCGGGACCGGGATAGAGCGCGCCACCATCATGCGAAGGACTCTGGCACAGGGTTTTCGGACCAGCGTGCACGTGGAAAGGGATCTCACCGGGGAGCGGTGGGCAGACCTGATCGCCGCCGCGGATGTCGTCGTGCCCGGCGTCGTGGCGGGGCCGATCACACTGCTGGACGTGTTGGCAGCGGGCAGACCCGTCGTCGTGCCGGCTGATCCAGTGGCCGTGCAGCTCGTTGTTCCAGCCAGCGCGGGACTGGTCTACCGGCCGGGCGATGTGCCCGCGATGGCGAGGGCGCTTCTACGTCTCCTGGCCAGTCCCGCGCTACGTACTGGAATGGGCTGTCGTGCAAGTGAAGTCGCGCGAAGATATCAACGGCAACGGATGGCGCTGCAGCGGGCCGGATACGGGGAATGATTATGCGTAACATCGTTGCACGACTGATCGTATGGGTCGCTGAAATCCTCGATCGTAATCTGATCACAGTGCCAGATGTGGATGCGTATGACCACGAAAGCCGTCATCCTCGCCAGCGACCAGCGCTCGCTGACTCTGCTTAACGTGACCGTGGCTGCGAATGCCCGTAAGGGTTCAACGTGGACGATCCAGGCCGCCGCGTTTGTTGTCGTCCTCCCCGCGAGTTTGTGGCGCTCCCCTCGAAGTTGCGCGGCTTTTGGCGAGCGGACTATCGACCAGGCCGCCGATCTTGCCGATACCAGCTGGCAGGCATTCCGTTAGGGGGCTGGCATGGGAGATGGATGGTCGTCAGCACTGAAGACATTGGGCGCGGTTGCCGCGAAGGTAGAAAACATGGTCACGGCACAAGCATCCACGGGCGCAAGCGCGATCGGCGAAAGCAGTGTCGCGACGGTAAGCGGCCGGCAGGCGAGCGTACGGTACGCGTTCGAGGCGATCGGGACGTTCTTATTGGTGCTCACCGTTGGCGCAGCGGTGCAAAGCGGCGGCCCGTTGGCCCTTCTGGGTATTGGTGCGGTGCTGATCGCGATGGTCTATGCCGGCGGACAGTACAACCCCGCCGTGACGTTGGTCATGCTGATTCGACGCCGAATTGGGCTGCGCGAAGCCATCGCGTATTGGGTCGTGCAGTTCGGTGCCGGGCTTATCGCGGCAGCAGTAGTTCGGGCGATCGTCGACCCGACACGTGTCGCCGCGACGGCGGCAATAACGTTGACCGGTCACGCTCTGGTGGCCGCGTTCGCCGTGCAGCTATTGGTCATCTTCGCGCTGTGCTACTTGGCGACTAGCTGGGACCACCGGGACGACTCGCTGTACGGCCTGGCGATCGGATTCACCACCGTGGCAAGCGCGTTCGCGGTCAGCGCGATCGCGGGCGGCGCGTTCAGCCCGACGCTGTCACTCGGCGCGGCCGTCACGCTGTCGGTGTACCTGGTCGCCCAGGTGCTCGGCGGCTTAACCGCCGGGGTCGGCTCCCTCGCACTGAATCCCGACGATAGCGGATCGCCCATCCAGCAACGAAAGGTACGACAATGACTGACGTCCAACCCATTCCGACGACGACGAATGCCGGTATCCCGGTGGAAAGCGATGAGCATTCGCTGACGATCGGCCCTGACGGACCGATCCTGCTTCATGATCACTACCTCATCGAGCAGCTGGCGCAGTTCAACCGCGAACGCGTGCCAGAGCGACAGCCGCACGCCAAGGGTTCAGGTGCGTTCGGTCGCTTCGAGGTGACCCATGATGTCAGCGCATTCACCAAGGCGGCAGTGTTTCAGCCGGACACGACAACCGAGACGGTGATCCGGTTCTCCACCGTGGCCGGTGAGCGCGGCAGCCCAGACACCTGGCGCGACCCGCGCGGCTTCGCACTGAAGTTCTACACCACCGAGGGCAACTACGACATCGTCGGCAACGACACCCCGGTGTTCTTCCTGCGCGATCCGCTCAAGTTCCCCAGTTTCATCCGCTCCCAGAAGCGTCGCGCCGACAACAATTTACGCGACCACGACATGCAGTGGGACTTCTGGACGCTGTCTCCGGAGTCGGCGCATCAGGTCACTTGGCTGATGGGTGATCGCGGTATCCCACGCAGTTGGCGGTACATGAACCTCTACAGCGGACATACGTTCATGTGGGTCAACGCCGCCGGAGAGAGGTTCTGGGTGCGCTATCACTTCATCACCGAGCAGGGCATCCAGAACCTGACCCAGGCCGAGGCCGACGCGCTGGTGTCCGTGGACACCGACTATCACACCCGCGATCTCTTCGAGGCGATCAAACGCGGCGATTACCCGTCGTGGACGTTGAAGATGCAGATCATGCCCTTCGAGGACGCCAAGACCTACCGGTTCAACCCGTTCGACCTGACCAAGGTGTGGCCGCACGGCGACTATCCGCTAATCGAGGTGGGCCGGTTGACGCTGGATCGCAATCCCACCGACAACCACAGCCAGATCGAGCAGGGCGCCTGGGCGCCCAGCAACCTAGTGCCGGGCATCGGCGCGAGTCCGGACAAGATGCTGCTGGGTCGGATGTTCGCTTACCCCGACGCGCAGCGTTACCGCATCGGCGCCAACTACAACCAACTGCCGGTGAACGCACCCAAGTCGCCGATGCACAGTTACAACACCGCCGGCCAGATGCGGTATCAGTTGGCCACCGACCCGGTGTACGCACCGAACTCCAAGGGCGGGCCGCGCGCCGACGTCGAGCGCTACGGTGAGCCTGCCGGTTGGCACACCGACGGTGAAATGGTGCGCACCGCATACACTTTGCGGTCCGACGATGACGACTGGGGCCAGGCCGGCACCTTGGTCCGCGACGTCATGAATGACGCCGAGCGCGATCGGTTGGTCAACAACATCGTCGGCCACCTGCTTGACGGAGTGACCGAGCCAGTCCTGCAACGCGTCTTCGAATATTTTCGCAACGTAGACATGGACCTGGGCGAGCGGGTCGAGAAGGGTGTGCGCGCGGGCGCAGTCACGGGTGCGGACGGATGACTCGCGCTCTTCCAACACAATTGGTGATCTTCGTGGCCGGATTCGCATTCGAGATCACCATGGCCTCTGACACGACGAGGCGATAATCATGACGGAAACAATCGCTGGAGTCACCATTCCCGACACTGTTGTCGTCAAGGCCGCCACCGAACTGGTCCTTGATGCCGACAACGACCTGTTATTCCACCACTCGCGGCGGGTGTACCTGTGGGGCATGCTCAAGTCACGCCGGCGCGGGCATTCGCCGGACCCCGAACTCACCTACATCGGCGCCATGTTTCACGATCTCGGTCTGACGCCGAAATACCGCACCCAGCATCAGCGATTCGAAGTCGACGGTGCCGACGTGGCACGACATTTTCTGCTGGATCAGGGATACAGCCCTGCCGAGGCCCAGATGGTCTGGTTGTCGATCGCCCTTCACACCACTCCGGGCATCCCTGAACACCTTGCACCTGAGGTCCATCTGGTAACCCTCGGCGTGGAGACCGACGTACTCGGCCAGCAACTTCATGAGATCACCGACGAGCAGCGCGCGGCTGTCACCGCCGCCCATCCCCGCCCAGACTTCAAGAATCGGATCCAACGCGCGTTCTACGACGGCATGAAAGACCGGCCGGAGACCACATTCGGCACGATGAATGACGACGTCCTAGCGCACTTCGATCCACACTTCAGCCGGGAGGACTTCGTCAGCATCATCACGCAGTCGGCCTGGCCTGAGTGACTTGAGTCGCGGCATTGCGATTGCGGTCGAAACCGGTCGGCGAGTCGCCGAGGCGCGCCTCGGTGTCTGGTGGCAGCGGTTCAGGTGTCCACGGGCCGACGATGGCCGCGCTCAATACCTACTGGCATGAAGGCATAAATCCCCGCTCGCGGGAGCGTTGATTTGGGCGCTAGCTGTGACGACTTTTGTTGGCTAGAACGCAATCATTGACCTAAACCGCCAGCGAGGAGGGTCACGATGACATTTGGCATCGCGCTAACATGCGCAGCCCTTACGGGCTGGATCGTGGAGTGGGCCCAACGTCAGTGCGAACAGTGGGCCTATGAGCGAGACAAAGACTCGTGAAGTGAAGGCCGGCCCCCGGCGCGTTTCGTCACCGCTGCGGAGCGGCAGCGCATCACCGGGCTGGATTGGCAGAACGATTTCGTCACAGTCCGTCGCCGGCGCGTCGTAGACCTGAACGTTTCCGACGTCAGCGCGGCAGTGGCTGTACCAAAAATTGGCGGAAGCGATATCGGGTGATACCGCTTCCGCCAACGTCATTGACCGCTAGTAACGTCGATCCCAGCCCCACGGGTTCCAACCCCAGGGGGCCCAACCGAAGTGATTGCCGCGGAATCCACCGGGATAGCCGCCGTGGAAGCCGCCACCGTGGAAGCCGCCACCGTGACCGCCGCCACCGTGAAAGCCGGCGGGGACAACCGCACTTGCCACCGCCGTGGAGGGGTTCGTTATCTGTGCCGTCGCTGGCTCGGCTGCAGCCGTTGGTGCCGCAGCGATTGCGAGCGCAGCAGCGCCCGCGGCCAACACCGGTGTGATGTGGGTAAGTTTCATTCGCATAATCGCACTCTCGTGAGGGCCGGCCAATCGGCCTTCGATGAGCCGGCGTTTTGTATCTTGCAATTCCAGGGTTACTCGCGCGCGAGGCCATGTAATCACCGCCTGCACCAATCAATTCGGTACCGTTAACCGGAAACGGCGGCGGCGGCGAAGTAGACCGCTCAGGATTCTGTGAATGGGATCGTCGCCAGTAGAGACGTGCCGCTCCCGACGACGCTGGAGATCTCCAGCTGCCCGCCAAGCGCCTCGACTCGGTCGATCAGCCCGATGAGTCCGGACCCTTTGTGTGAGTCGGCACCGCCAACGCCGTCGTCGGCAATAGAAAGGGACAAGTTCGCGTCATCGGCGTCGACGCTCACCCTCACCTCAGACGCCTGTGCATACTTGGCCACGTTCGTGAGCGCTTCCGCGACAACGTAATAGGCGGCCACTTCGGCAGTGTCGGGCAACCGTCTGTCGATGCCGAGGCGCAGCTCCACCGGAACGGCAGAGCGACGGGCCAGCGTTTTCAGTGCTGGGCCAAGTCCACCTCTCGAAAGAATCGCGGGATGGATCCCGCGGGATATCTCTTGGAGATCTTCCGATACACCCGTCAGACCCGTGACGACGTCAGAAAGCCTCTCCCGCAAAACATGCCATTCGGGTGGTAACGACGCCTCAGCCGTGCGCAGCTGGAGCCCCAACGACACAAGCCGCTGCTGGGCACCGTCGTGCAGATCGCGTTCGAATCGACGCCGGGCGGCGTCGGATGCGGCAACGATCCTGGCCCGTGATGCGGTGAGTTCTGTGCGTGCGTCGGCGTTGGCAATCGCGGTCGCGACCAGGTCCGCGAAGTCCCCGACGCGCGTCTCGGTATCCGGGGGCAGCGGCTCGGGTCGCGACGACCCGACGTTGGCCGCGCCCCACAGCCGGCTGTCCACAATGATCGGAACGCCGACACCTGAGTGCAGACCTAGCTCATGGATGTACTGGACGTCCTCAGAGGGCGGATTCTCGTGGCTGTCCCGCCGGGCGGCACGGCCCGCGCGGAACACCATCGCCGCGACGCTTTCGCCGTCGAACGAAAACCGCCTACCGACCGGAATCTCCCTCTGCGGCCCCCGGTCGTCGTGGCTGGCGAGCAGCACCGCCCCACCATCGGCCTCATAACGGACCAGCGCTGCGTGGGGAACTCCTAGGCACCAGGCCGATTCCTCGGCCACCGCAGAGAACACCACCGAGGGAGCCGCCCCGCGCGCGACGAGTGTCGCCACCCGCCGCAGGGCGGCCTGCTGATCGGCGAGAGCTCGGAGCTCATCCCGGCTTTCCTCGGCCTCCTCGCGGCGCCGATCTGCCTCGGCGGCCCGTAATCGCGCCTGGCCGGCAAGCACGTTGGCAAAAAGCGCGATGGGCACGAAGATGATGATCGCCAGCCAGTCTTCGGCCGCAATGGGGAAGACGCTCCCGTTAGCGTCGAGATGGACGAACGCGTAGACAACGGCGCTCACCAACGTCGTCGACACCGCCAGCCCGAATCCCCACCCGGCAGAAACGACCAAGACGCCGAGCAGGAAGACAACGCCAAAGGGCATCCCAGGAAAGATCTTCTCGAGCAGATACACCAGAAGTGTCTCCGCAGCGATGAAGCCCGCGGCTACCAAAATGCCGACCGCGAGCGGCGGGGCCGTGGGGCGCACCAACAGGCCGACCAGGCGGGCGCTCGTCAATGGCGATCCCATCCCCGCCTCAGACCGCGTGCCACGCGCACCTCGACCACACGCTTCTCTCAAATTCGCACACCCACCACGGACAGCGTCATGTCGCGAAGACGGTCAGGCGATCGCCGGGTCGCGATGCGGTGGTGGCGGCCGCCGTGACGGCAGAGGCGACGTCATCGTCGCCGTGGTCTCCGGCGATGGCCTCGTACCAGCGCGGTAGCAGAGCGCTCGTCAGTGGAAGCTCGACACCGTGCCGGTGGGCGGCGCTCAGTGCGAGCTCCGCGTCCTTGGTCGCGTGTCGCAACGGGAAGCCGGGGACGAACTCGCCGTCGAGCATCGCCGCGCCCTTTGCCAGCGCGTAGTCCGAAGCCATCGGCCCGTCTGCAACAGCCTCGAGCAGGAGGTGCGGATCGAGGCCGAGCGCTTCACTGAGCGTTAGTGTTTCCACCATCCCTTCGACGAGCACCGCTAACCAGTTGTTGAGCGCGAGCTTGAGCCGGCTGCCGTCACCGGCGCTCGGTAGCCACAGCGTCTGGTGTCCGAGCACGTCGAAGATCGGCTCTACCTGGGGGCGGACCGCTGTTGCACCGGAGGCGAGGATGACCAGTTCGCCCTTTTCCGCGGCGCCGGAACTGCCCGACACCGGGGCGTCGACGAACGCCACGTCATGCCTGGCCACCAGGCCGGCGAACCGGTCAGTCCATTCGGCACCGACCGTGCTCATCTGGATCCAGATCGCCCCCGCTGGAAGCATCGACAGCGCGCCTGCCGGGCCCGTCATGACCTGCTCGACGGCCGCGCCGTCGGCGAGCATGGTGATCAACACGTCGGCGCCGGCGGCGGCATCCCCCGGGGTGGACGTGCGGCGTGCATCGACGCCCACCAACGCCGCCTTGGCCAGAGTGCGGTTCCATACGCGAACGTTGAACCCGGCATGGAGCAGGTTGCGGGCGATCGGAGCGCCCATCGTCCCGGTGCCCAGCACGGCAACGGTGACCGCCGGCTGAGTCATGGCATGCCTTCCGGGGACGGTCCGGCGACCGGTATGGCGTCGTCCATGATCGTTTCGATCTCATCGAGATCCGAGTCGGTAAGCGAGATGTCGACGGCACTGAGGCTGTCCTCGATGTGACCGGCCTGCCGGGCACCGACGATCGCGACATTCACAGCTTGGTTCGCGAGCGTCCATGCGATGGCCAACTGGCTGACCGTAATGCCACGGTCAGCGGCGACCTTCTCCAGCGCGCGCACCGCGGCCAGGTTGCGACGGTACGTGTCGCCGGTGAAAACCCCGCTCGTGCCGCGCCAGTCACCAGCACTGAAGGCGGTGTGCGCGCCTAGCGTTCCGGTCAGTAGCCCATGTGCCAGCGGCCCGTACACCAATACACCGATGTTGTTGTCGAGGCAGTACGGCAGGACATCGTCCTCGATCTCACGGCGAAACAGGTGATAAGGGGGCTGAAGCGTCTCAACCGGCAGCGTGGCTGAGAATTCCGCCATCTGTTCGGCGTTGTAATTCGAGACGCCGGCATGGCTGATCTTGCCTTCGGCGATGAGGTCGCCCAGGGTGCCCGCCGTCTCGGCCACAGGTACCGCCGCGTCGGGCCAGTGCACCTGGTAAAGGTCGATGTGGTCGATACCCAGTGCAGTCAGGCTTGCGTCCACCCCTTTGCGTAGCCACTCCGGGCTTGCGTCGCGGACGAGGCCGGAATCGGTTCGGCGTAGGCCGCCTTTGGTGGCGATGACGAGCTCGTCGCGTGCGCCGATGAGCTCCCCGCGCAATGCTCTGCCGAGGATGCGCTCGGAGGCGCCAAAACCATACGCCTGGGCTGTGTCGAAGAAGTTCACACCCAGATCCCGGGCGCGCTGATTTGCCGCCACGGCCGCATCCTCGTCGAACTTGCCCCAGTCGCCCCCAAGTTGCCAAGTACCGAATGCGATTCGTGATAATTCGAGTCCGCTTTGTCCCAATATCGTGGTCTTCATGCCACTCCAATCTCGCCGAGTCTCGGCAGGCCTGCGTCTACGTGGTGGTATGCCAGCGTTGTGCAAGACGAACCGGTGTCGCTACCGCTGATACCAATCGATGCCCCCCGGCAGGGGGAATCTCCGCATACCTGCCAGCTGGAGCTTGTGTCCGCGTGTCAGATGTTTGCAGTTAGTGGAATGCGTACCTACTCAACACTGAGACGCTGATCTGATGCTGCTGCGAGGTTTCCAATGCGCTGTCTAATCGTTGATGACAGCGCGGGTTTCGCCGACGCCGCGCGTGGTCTGTTGGAATGTCAGGGCTTATCGGTCGTCGGCGTAGCGTCCGCCAGCGGCGAGGCGCTGCGGTTGTTCGAGGAACTACGGCCCGAGTGACGCTGGTCGACATCAACCTCGGCTGGGAGAGCGGCTTCGAACTCGCTGAACAACTTCATCGGATTGGCGTGGACACCGTCACCGGTGATATTGATTTCCACCCGGCCGCCAGGACTTCGCGGGCATGATCGAATCAAGCCCGGCCGTCGGATTCCTATCCAAGTCCGCCCTGACGGGCTCTGCCATCCGCGATCTCGTCGGCGCGTCAGCAAGCGTCGAGGAAAGTCATCACCGCCAACACCCGGCGGTGATCGTCGCCGGCCTCCGCCAGGTTCAGCTTGGTCAGATGCTGCGGTGCTTTTCCACAGTGCCCTCGGTGACCCAAAGCCGGTGGGCGATGCCGGATTGGAGCGTCCCTCCGCGATCAACGCCAACACCTCGCGCTCCCGCGCATGAAAGGCCGCCAGCGGATCATCGCGCCGCCGCGCCGGCACCAGCTCAGACACCAACGCGGGTCGATAACCGATGCCCCCTTGGCGAACTGCTCCAGCGTCTCCAGGAAATCCGCCATCGGTAACCCGACTCTTTAGCAGGTAACCGATGCCGCGCCCGCTGCCCAACAACTCCATCGCATGCTCGACCTCTACATGCGCCGAGAGCATCAAGATAGCGATATCGGGGAACTCCTCGCGGATTACCCGCGCTGCATCGAGCCCCTCGGCGCATGCGTTCGCGGCATCCGAATGTCGGCCACCACCAACTCCGGCGCGTGCTCGCGAACCAGCGCGAGCAGCTGCCGGCCGTCGCCGCTCGCCACACATCGATCCCCGAACGGCCAACAGGCTGGCCAAACCCTCCCGAAGCAACAAATCGTCATCGGCCACCACCACCCGCATCGCGATCACCACCTTCTGGGTTCGTTCGAAGCTCATACTGCACCGATCGGATACCGACTGGAGCAACGATTGACCAAAACCGAAGCTGGTAGGTATCCCCTGGTCGGGCTGGCGGGGGTCTAGCAAGCGCCCTTCGCTCCAACCGGTTGAGCTGGCTGTAGTCGATCCATGGACGTCAGGGACCGCGCTCAGCGTGCGTACTGGTCTTCCACCGCTCGCCGGTCAATCGCACCCTTGGTGGTGTGGGGCAAGGTCGGAACCACTTCGAGGTGTTCGGGCATTTCGAAGGGAGACAGCCTGCTGCGGCAGTCCTGCAGGATCGTCTCGGGCTCCGATGTCTTTCGTTCTCGGACACCACCACGACCGCGCCGACAAGTTCGCCGTACGTCGCGTTGGGGGCACCGCAAAGACCGCCGCCTCGATGACGCGAAGAACATCCGGCGAGAATGGCCTCGACGTGCTCGGGCGAGATCTTTTCGCCGCCACGGTTGATGATGTTCTTGATGCGCCCGGTGATGAACAGGTATCCGTCCTTGTCCATGGAGCCGAGATCACCCGTACGGAACCAGCCGCCTGCGAAGGTGCGCGCCGTGCCGGCCGGGTTGGCGAGGTAGCCGCGCGCACCCGCGGACCGTGCACCCAAACCTCGCCCATGCGCCGACCGGGCAGATGCGGCCATCCTGGTCGGCGACGCGGAGGTTCACGCCAGATGCCCGGCTCGACCGATCCGGGCTTCACGGGTCCGTGCAGTGACTGGCTGGCCGCCTGATGCGTGGTTTCGGTCATTCCATACGCGCTAAGCACGGGCGCCTGGAAAGTACGCTCCATCCCCCGCGCTGTTGCCGTGTTGAGCGGGGCGCTGCAGCTGCGCACGAACTTCAACGGCACCCCCGCGGTTCTGGGAACTGGGCTATGACCGCTGCAAGAGGATTTGAAGGATGGTGGGAACCGCGGTGAACCACGAGGCGTCCGCGGCGCGCATGTCGTCCCAGAACGTGCGGGCCGAGAACCTGCCGCGCTCAGGCAGCAGCACGATGTCTCCGGCCGCTGGCCAGGGTGGAGAGCAGCACCGCGAGCAAACCATGACCATGAAAGAGCGGCATGACCGCGACCGTCGCGCTCATCTTCGGGACTCAGCTCGTAGCTCCCACAGATGTTCCGCACGGAGGCGGCGAGGTTCGCATGCGTCAGCGGAACCATTTTGGCCTGGTCTGTGGTGCCCCAGGTGAACAGGACAAGGGCGTCGTCACCAGAGAGATCGTCCACCGCGCCCCTGTCGTGTCGCTCTAGACCCGCGCCCATTTCGAGGGTGGCCGTCGCGATCCCGCCGGAACCGGCGATGTCCACCCGCACTTCGCATGTCGCAATGGGGAACTGCGCCGGTGGCGCGGAGTCGACCGCGCGTGGGCCGACGAGGATGGCCTGTGCCGCCAGCCTCTCGAGCCGGGCGGCCACCTCCGACTGGGGCAGCGCGGGATCCAGCGGAGCGGTCACCAACCCGGCGTGGTGCCGCCCCAAGGAGCGCGACGACGAACTCGACATTGTTGGCACTGATGAGGCCAACCGTGTCCCCTCTGCGCAACCCTGTGTTGCGAAGATGAAGGCGGCGATATCGTCGACCAAGGCGGCGAGGGCGCCATAGGACAGGGGTATCCGATCACGCGTCAGGACAAGCGCCTGCTCCTTCCGGACGATCGCTTACCTGCCGATCGAGGAGATCGACCAATCCTGTGATCGCCGGCGCCACATACATGTTCGCGGCGCCAACGACTCGCTCAGTGAAGGTGGCTGATGCCCACCTCCTCGCAAATGGTCATGCCTTCGCTTGCTACGAGCCCGGTGAGGGACAGCCGTCACGTGCAGTACCGGCTTGCGAACGGCCGATAACGGACGGCTATCGCTTTCGAGCGGCCTGAATTGCGGCGGCACGACCGGCGTGGTCAGCGTCCCACGCGTGAGGTACTGGTCGAGATTTCGCAACACCAGCTCCCTCATCATCGAGAGGCTTCGCACGGTCACACCGCCGATTGTGTGGTAACAGCACCACGTTGTCGAGTCGGCATAATTCCGGTGGAACATAAGGTTCGTCGGTGAAAACATCCAGTCCGGCGCCCGCCAGCCGCCCGGCGACAAGCAGTTCGACGAGGGCACCTCATCCAGCCACGCTCCCCCGCGCGATATTGATGAGATAGCCGTGCGGCCCAAGAGCTTCCAAAACCGCACGGCTTACCAGGTGTTCGGTCCCAGCGCCTCCGACGGTTGCCACCACCAGCACGTCGACGGACTCAGCGAGCGCAACCGGCGAGGCGAGATAGCGGTAGGGAGAACCCGGCACCTCGCGGCGGTTGTGGTACGCGATGGCACAGCCAAAGCCGACCAGCCGCGCGGCGATCGCCGAGCCGAGCCGCCAAGGTCCAGGATGCCTACTCGCGATCCGCTGACGTCGCGGCCCAGGAGCCTGTCTGCCGTCATTGGGCCAACTGCCCGCTCGAACATGGCGGTCTGCTGTGCACAAGCCACGCATCGTCGCCAGCATCAGGCCGACGGCTGTGTCGGCAACAATGTCGTTGAGCACGTCGGGGGTGTTGCTGATCCCGATGCCGAGCCGGTACGCCGCGTCGACGTCGATGGTGTCGTAGCCGGCTCCGTGGTGCACGATGGCGCCGAGGTTGGGCAGCGCCTTCATCAGCTCCGCGTCCACACCAGGGGGGCCAGAGTCGACGATGGCGGCAACCGACTCTCCATGCTCGGCAAGAAAGTCGCTTCGGGCGATGAATGTCGAGGAAACTGCAGCACTTGGTATTTCGCCGCCAGTACGTCGGCCAGCGACGGCTCGATCGTGCCCACTTGAAGAACGTTCATACCTGGCCTTTTCGATCTCGGCGCTGACCCATGGACGGCTGGTATTCCTGCCGTCAGTTAATCGTTGCGTTCCAGACACGTCACGTCGTCACCGCTGACACCCGTTTGGGACCCCTGCCAGCGGTACTCAATTACCCACCCGTGAGCGCGCAACACGAAGATTCCGGCTGGCGGGGGCCAATTGATAGGTGCCAGCGGTGACGCCCACAGCGACTTGCTGAACCGCGACTCTGGAGCAATGACGAGCAGCACAGATCTGATTACTGGTGACGTCGGTGGGGATGCGTTTGATCCAACGATTCCGGCACCGATGACCAATGTGGCCGAGTATGGGTTCGAGGGGCGCTTCGAGGACTGGGCCGAGGACGCGCGTTACTTCGAGTACTCCATGTTCGCCAACCCGATTGGGTCCGGGCACACTTCGCACGTTCCGATCAAGTCCTTCGGCCGGGACCTATACTCGACGGTCCCACTCCAGTCATCCCGTTGGACCTGTCCACCGAACTGGGCATCGATGGTGGTCCCGCGACCAGCCCGGCGTTGGTGGCGCACTTCGTGCGGATCCGTGCGGGTGAGCAGATCGCCACCAGCCCGAACGCCACATCTCAGCTGTACTACGTGATCAGTGGCCGGGGATTCTCGGCGATGAACGGTCGGCTTGCGCGGTGGGAGAAGGGTGACTTCCTGACGCTGCCTGCCAACAGCCGCGCGACGTTCTACGCCGACTCCGGCTCCGACGCCGCAATGTACTGGGTGCACGACGAGCCGCTGCTTCGCCACCTGGGTGCAGAGGCCACCGAACCACGTTTCCGCCCAACGAAATTCCGCCGCAGCGATGCAGCGGCTCGGCTGGACGAGATCGCCTCGCGCCCGGGCGCAAACGACAAGAGCAGAGAAAGCGTCCTGTTGGCCAATGCCGAGGAGGAGCAGACATTGACCATCACGCACGTGTTGTGGGCAATGTTCGGTCTGCTGCCGCCGAATCAGGAACAACGTCCACACCGCCACCAGTCGGTCGCGCTCGATCTGATTCTCGACGCCAAGCCCGGCTGCTACACGCTGCTGGGCACCCGATTGAACGAGCGGGGCGACATCGTCAACCCGACCCGTGTCGATTCCGGGAGGCGGGCGGCGCGTTCGTCACGCCACCTGGCCTGTGGCACGCACACTTCAACGAGTCGGGGGCGCCTGCGCACCTGATCCCGATCGAGGACGCGGGCCTGCAGACCTACCTGCGGAGCCTGGACATCCGGTTCCCCGACCGCCGGTGATCACTCGATTTCGACGGATGTCGACCTCCAGTGAGGTGCCTTCTCCCGGGTGACTCGAGATCACCGATGAGCCGCCGAGCGCCTGAACGTGGTTTGTGAGACCGATGAGTCCAATCCCTGGGTGGGTGGCAGCGCCCATTCCGTCGTTCGAACCGATAGATGCAGAGGGAACACCCGGTGTCGACGCACACCTTGACTTCAGTCGCTCGCGTATCGGCCGCGTTCGAAGAGCCTCGGCGACAACGTAGTACGCGGCCACCTCGGCAGAGTCCGGCAACCGTCGATCGACAGCGAGGACGAGTTCGACGGGCACCGCGGAGCTGCGGGCCAGCGCCTTGAGCGCTGGACTGAGTCCTCCCCTGGAGATAATCGCCGGATGAATCCCGCGGGAGACTTCCTGGGGCTTGGTCTATATTTTGGCACCCTAGTCACGAGGTGAGAAACCCGTCCTTGAGCGGGCTCAGTTGGGCTGGGACGCGAACTCCGCGGTACGAACTCGAGCCCGAGCGAGACCAACTCGGTTGGGCGCCGTCATGCAAATCGCGTTCGATACGGCGCCGGGCGTCGTCGGCGGCCGCGACGATCCGGACCCGAGACGCGGTGAGCTCGGCGTGGGTGTGGGCGTTCGCGATCGCAGTCGCAACCAGATCCGCGAAGTCTCCGACGCGCGCCTCGGTGTCGGACGGCAGCGGCTCGGGTCGAGACGAGCCGACGACCGCCACACCCATAGCCTTCCGTCGACAATGATCGGCGCTCCAACCGACGAGCAAATGCCGATCTCACGGATGTACTCGGCGGCCAGGCCCGCAGCGTTGTCGTGGTTGTCCATTCGGGCGGTGCGGCAGGTCTCGTAGACCATCGCCGCGATGTTGTCGCCCTCGAATGAAAACCGCCTGCCGATGGGAATAGTCTTCAACCCGGGCTCATGGCGCGCCGCAAGCAATGTGACCGTGCCATCGGACTCGTAGCGGAACAACGTCGAGTGGTGCACATCCAGACACCGGGCCAACTCCCCCGCCACCGCAGAGAACACTTCGGACGGCTGTTCCCCGCGCGCGACCAACGTCGCCACTTTTCGCAGGGCAGTCTGTTGCTCGGCGAGCACAGCGAGGTCAGCGCGGGTCTGGGCGTTGGCGATCGCGGTCGCGACCAGATCCGTGAAGTCCCCGACGCGCGCCTCGGTATCTGCGGGCAGCGGAGCGGGCTTCGTCGAGCCGACGATGGCCGCGCCCCACAGGTGGCCATCGACGATGATCGGCGCGCCCACGGCTGTACGGAGGCCCAGATCGCGGAAGCGCGCCGCAACGGACCCGGAAGCATGCTCGTAGCTGTCGATCCGGGCGGCGCGACAGGGGTGCGGAACACCTGCGCCGCGACGCTTTCGCCCTCGAGTGAGAACCGCTCCCCAACCGGAACCGCGTTGAGCCCACTGTCACCATGGCCTGCGGCCAGCAGAACGCCCGCGTTCTCGGACTCGTACCGGAATAGAACGGCATGGTGATAGATGCCCAGGCACCGCGCCAACTCCTCCGCCACCGCAGAGAACAGCTCGGCGGGGACGATCCCGCGTGCAACCAGTGTCGCTACCCGTCGCAACGCGGCCTGGTGATCGGCGAGCACACTGAGATCGTCATGGCTTGCCTCGACCTCCCGGCGGCGCTCGTGCGCCGCGACGGCGCGCAATCGGGCCACGCCGGCGAGAGCGGTGGCCGACAGCGCGATGACCAGGAAAACCGTAAGGGCCACCCAATGCTGGGGGTCGGTCAGCACGAAGCGTCCGCCGGTCTGGCGAGAGTGGAAGTACGCGTAGACGAGGGCACTCGCCAGCGCCGTCATCGTCCCGAGCCCGAATCCCCAGCCGAGCGAAACCACCAGGACTCCCAGTAGGAAGACCACACCGAAGAGGTTGCCGGAGACGACCTGCATGAGCAGATACACCAGGAGGCTCTCCGCCGCGAGGAGTACCGCGGCGACCGCGACCCCCAGAGCAAGAGGTGGGCTGATCGGGCGCAACACCAACGACAGCACGCGCGCGCGCATTGGCTCCACTTGTACATCGGACGTGCCGGGTGCAAATGTCCCACCCTGCATCCAGCCGGGCAGTCGTGACGGCTTCCGCGTCATTAGACAAGCTCACATCGGTCGTGGCGTACTCGCTCGAGCGCCAACCTGAAGCATAACGGGCCTATCTTCCCTGGCCGTGGGGACTCTAGCTGTGGGCCGGTGGTTCGCCGGTCAGGCTGACGGTGTCGAGCGCGGATCCGGCGAACACGTTCGCGATCTCGCCGTCGTCGCCGGCGAGATAGAGCCGCGTCGTACCTGCGGTGATGGGAGGCGGGCCGACGCTGCCGCCGTCGACGTAGCGGGCGCCGCCGCCGGTGACAGTGCTAGGCGACAATCCTTTGACGGGTGGACCAATTCGGTTGCGCACTATCAGGATCCCACCGGGTACCCGAGTTCAAAACTCCACTCCTGTCCGGGTTTCAGATTATAGACGTCGACCCACCACACGCCCTCGATGACGCTGAGCTGATTGCAGCAGCCGGTTCTTTGCTCGATGTCGGTCAATGGCAAGCACTTCGGCAAGCCGCGCCGCCTCGGATGGGCGTTAGTCGGACTCATTCGAGAGTGCGTACAGCTCCGGAAGATTTACCACAATTGCCTCTTGGGTGCTGCGTGCGATCACGATCACAGCGGGAGCGTCGGGATCCGGGTTTTCTTCTCGGTGCGGAACGTACGGAGGGACGAAGACGTAATCGCCGGGCGCGGTGGCGATGCGGACTTCACCGACGCCGTCATGGAATACGAACTCAGGGTTTCCGCTTCGTACGAAGATCGCTGTTTCGGATTCGCCATGATGATGGTTGTCCGACGCCGTCGCCGGCGAAACATGGGTCTCGCCCATCCAGATGTTCTCCGACCCGACCGAGGTACCGCTGATCGCGGCGAATCGCTGCATACCCTCTGTCTGGGCCGTACCGGCGCTGAGCTCCGAAGCCCTGACATGGTGCACGCGCGAACGTAACGACCTGCGGGCACTCTTGCCGCTGGTCAAGTCAGGATGAAAACCGTCGCTGTCAGTCATGGAACCTCGGCCTCATTCCGTTGTTACTCGAAACCTCACGAAGCTCCGCGATCTCGTGGGCGCCGGCGTCAAACGGTTGGTCACTGGTCCGCCTGATCCGGCCTCCCGCTCAGAATCGCATTTCACCAGACCAAAGTCTCGCCCGCTGGCACCCATCTGCGCCACCCACCACATATCCCCACCCGCTCGTTGGAGTCATCTGCGGATATGTTAGAAGGCAGGATGTTTGATCAAGGCCCGCAATGCGCGCTTCCGGCAGGTGCCAATCATGTCCAGCGCTGGTTTATCGTGGCGATCTGGGTTGGTGGCGGCGTCGACGAGTGTGACGTCGTCGTGTTCCTCGATGTCACGCACGCGATTCCCGACTGTGCATCAGAGGGTGGACCTCCGAAATGGCGTTGCACGTGTAGATGCAATGCACGAACACGGCGCCTACGACGTTGCGCCCGACGAGGGTATCCAGATTCTTAAGGCTGGTGTCAGCCGACAGTTCGTTCACCTCGGCCAGGGTCGGCATCGGTATGGTGAGCGTCGTTCCACAGCCTTGTGGGCACAGCAGCCTGAGTCCCCGTGGTTGGGTGTTCATGCTGCGACCTCCTGGTCCTCATTGCGGGTGTTGAACAAACTGGCGGGAGCACTGGCGGTCAAAGTAGAAATCCCGGCCCCACCGTGAGATCGGACCATTCAGCACGAGTGCATGGGCGACGTCACTGCCCGTTTTACTCGGTAGAATGCGCTTCCCTTCGGAGTTGTTGCTAAATCTGGACTTTGAGGTTCTTGTACTCGGGGCGAGCTGGTGATTGTTGTCATCTCTTGAGTTGCGACGGGTGACCGCATCTCGCTGCAACGATTGCATACGATTCAGCAAGAGTCGTTCCCGCTGGCGCCCGTGTGACATACCTGCTACCTGCAAGACTTCGGCTCGCCCAAAAAGGCTTGGCACCTCAACTGGAAGTGGCGACTCCGGCTAGCAGGCAGACGCGAATCTCGTTGGCGGGAACCAAAGATTGCGGCTGCCTTCGATGACACCATGACCGCCCAGCGCGATTCTCAATGCACTACGAGTCGCATATAGGGGTTAGACATGTCGCACGTGCAGATGGAAGAAAGGCACCAGTCGGTACCCATCAACGATGCGCCGAGACGGCGAGACGCGGCGTCGCCGCCGGGACCGTTCGGCGGAGCCCGCACGCTGGTCCGGACAATCGGACGTGCCGCGATGGTGCAGGCATACGAATTGGGGCTGATGGCATCGGTAGTTACGATGGCGTCGCTGCATCTGGTCGGCGGCGGCACCGACCCGGCATTCGGTGCGCTTCAACGGGTCTGGGCCCACCCCGTACCCTCGACGCGCCCGGTGCTGCTCGTGCACGGCTTAGGGGGCACGAAGTCAAGCTGGTCCTTCGTCGCGCGAACCCTAGCTGCCAAAGGTTTGACAGTCGACGCGATCACCTACTCCCCGTTCGGAACTTCGGTCGAGCAGCTAGCCGACCGGCTCGTCGCCGAGGTTGAGCGAATGTGTCGAAAACCGGCGCCGATAAGTTGCATCTGATCGGACACAGCCTGGGCGGGGTCGTCATCGCGCAGGCCATCGCAACCGGTCGGCTCGCCGGGAAGGTCGACACGATTGTCACCCTCGGCGCACCGTTCGGGGGTTCGCCGTGGGCGATCTTGCGCCGTTCGGAGCGATTGTCCGGGCGCTGCGGGAAGGTTCACCGCTCTTGCGCCGACTCGCCTCCGCGCCAGTACCCGAAGGTGTGCGGTGGCTGGCAATCACGGCCACGCTCGACATGATCGTTCCCGGCGTCCGGTCGTGCCCGCCCATGCCGAAGTGGAGACCGTGACAATCGGCGGCGTCGGGCACCTCGGAATGCTCCTGAGCCCGCAGGTTGTCGGAACATCGTCGCCGCATTACCTGCAGATCACCAACGGAGACAGTGCATCTGACGCACGCTCTTTATCAACCCAATGACATGCCGTCGGCAATAGCTCACCTCACCAAAGAGAGCGCCACGAAAAGTGGTCTTCGAAATCGCAGGATGGCGGTACACGTCTGCGAGGGTCGTTTGCCGAGCGTTTTCGACGTCACTCTCAAGAATCCGGCTGCCACAGACCGTTGTCGTCACGGCTGACACCCATCAAGGCCCCCGCCAGCCGGTACTTCGCGATACTTGCCAGCTGCATTCACTGTGAGACGCCGAAGGCGCGTGCGGCCACGAATAGCCGATGCCTGACCGGTTACGCGGCGCATTTGGAGCTGGGGGGTATGTGCCGAGTGTTGCTGGCGGGCAGCTCGGATGGGCGTTAGCAGTGACGACAGCGATCCCCTCGAATGGCCATGATGGGCCCCGACACCTGAACCTTCGGCTGTTCAACAAACCACGACGAGGCAGGATGATGACCCATACATGGCCCACATCGACGACGTCGGATGCAGGAATCTCGCCGGAAAGGCGCACAGCACCGGTCGTCGACGCTGCGACCGAGCTCACGACGGCTATCACCTGGTGGTCGATGCCCTGAAGCTGAACGGGGTCGACACGATTTACGGGGTGGCCGGCATCCCGATCACCGATCTGGCGGCTGGCCCAGGACGAAGGCATCCGCTACATCGGCTTCCGGCACGAGAGTCGCGCCGCCAACGCGGCGGCGATCGCCGGCTTCCTGACCAAGCAGCCGGGCATCTGCATGACCGTGTCCGCCCCCGGCTTTCTGAACGGCCTGGTGGGCCTGGCCAACGCCACGACCAACTGCTTCCCGATGATCCTGATCAGCGGCTCCAGCGACCGGGCGATCGTCGACCTGGAGCAGGGCGATTACGAGGAGATGGACCAGCTCGCCGTCGCCCGGCCGTACTGCAAGGCGGCCTATCGGGTGAACCGGCCGCAGGATATCGGCGTCGGCATCGCCCGGGCGATCCGCGCCGCGGTGTCGGGCCGCCCCGGCGGCGTCTACCTCGATTTGACAGCCGAGGTGCTGGGATCGGCCCTCGACGCTGAGACCGGCCGCAGTCGCTGGTCGGGTCGTCGATCCGGCGCCCGCTTCGCTGCCCGCGCCGGAAGCGGTTGCTCGCGCCCTCGATCTGTTGGCCAAGGCCGAGCGGCCGCTGGCCATTCTCGGCAAGGGCGCCGCCTATGCCCGGGCGGACGCGGAGATCCGCGCCTTTATCGAGGGCACCGGCATACCGTTCCTGCCGATGTCGATGGCCAAGGGCCTGTTGCCCGACGACCATCCGCAATCGGCGGCCGCCGCCCGCTCCTACGCGATCGGCAACGCCGATGTCGTTTTGCTGGCCGGGGCGCGGCTCAACTGGCTGTTGTCGCACGGCCGGTCGCCGCTATGGAACGCGAACACCCGCTTTGTGCAGGTCGACATCTCGCCGACCGAGTTCGACAGCAACCGGGCGATCGCCGCCCCGGTCGCCGGCGACATAAAGTCGGTGTTCGCCGCCTTCAGCGCCGGATGAAGCCCGGCCAGCTGAAGCGCCAGGCGCCGTGGGTCGAGGAGATCGGCAAGCGCAAGCAGCAGAAATCGAGCGCATGGCGGCCCGGCTCAACGCCGACCCCACCCAATGAATTTCTCCTCGGCCTTGCGGGCGGTGCGCGACGCGCTCGCCACCCAACCCGACGTCTACATCGTCAACGAAGGCGCCAACACGCTCGATTTCGGCCGCAACATTATCGACATGGACAAGCCGCGCCACCGGCTCGACAGCGGCACCTGGGGCGTCATGGGCATCGGCATGGGATACGCGGTCGGCGCCGCCACGGTGACCGGCAAGCCGGTCGTCGCGATCGAGGGCGACAGCGCCTTCGGCTTTAGCGGCATGGAAATGGAGACGATCTGCCGCTACGAATTGCCGGTAACGACGGTCATCTTCAACAATAACGGCGTCTATCGCGGCGACAACCCCGCGGACCAGCCGTACTCGCCGACCGGCCTCTTACGCGACGCGCGCTACGAGCGGATCATCGAGGCGTTCGGCGGCGCCGGCTACCACTGCATCGACACGCCAGCCTGACCCGGGCGCTGACCGAGGCGCTCGCCTCCGGCAAGCCGGCGCTGATCAACGCGGTGATCGACCCGACCGCCGGCACCGAGAGCGGCCACATCCACCTCAACCCGAAAGGCGTCGGACAACATCCCGCCGAAAAGTCTCCCCCACGGAAAGGAATCCATCATGATCAACAGTCACTCGGCGGAATCAAGGTGATCGACTTCACCGGGGTCCAGGCCGGCCCGGCCTGTACTCAGATGTGGCCTGGTTCGGCGCCGATGTCCTCAAGGTCGAGCGCCTCAACGTCGGTGACGTCACCCGCAATCAGCTGCGCGACATCCCCGACGTCGACGCGCTGTACTTCACGCAGCTCAACAGCAACAAGCGTTCGCTCGCGATCAACACCAAGACCTCCGAGGGACAGGAGATGTTGGAAAAGTTGATCACCGACGCCGACAAGACCAAGTACGAGGCCGTCGGCATCCTGCGCAAGTTCGAGGTGCCCTGCGCGCCGGTGCTCAGCATGAAGGAGATCGCCAACGACCCTGCACTGCGGGCGAGCCGAAGCATCGTCGAGAACGAGCATAAGGAACGCGGCAACTACCTGACCGTCGGATGCCCCGTCAAGTTCTCCGAGTTCACCCCGGCGATCACCGGATCCCCGCTCCTAGGTGAACACACAGATGACGTCCTCACCGAACTCGGACTACGACTCGGACGCCATCGCCAAGATGCACGCAGACCACATCGTCTAACCCGCCGGACGCTCTAGTGTCGTGCAGGTTGGACATGTCGGCACCGAGCGTGACGGTACTGCGAGAATCCGCGACGATTTTCGCAACAGCTTCACACTCGACGCTCCGGAATGACTCACGACACTAGCTGCCAGCAGGAAGTCAAAGGTTCCAGCTAGCGGGAACCGTTGATGGGCGCCAGCAGTGGCGACATGTGCTCGCTGGCCCGCAATCGTGGCAGCTGCAACGTTGCACCCTAGAACCTGATGCGGTCCGTCCGCTTGATCGGAGACTTCAGATGACTGCTTACCGGAAGTGCTCAACATCGAACGAGCGTCGGGAACTGGACCCGATGCTTCCTGGCCGTGGCGACGACCGACGGCTTATCCGGAGCACCTGGACCGCAAACGACGAGGACGAGTGGGCCAAGTGGCATGCCGACCGAGCCGATGTGGACAAGATCCTCGCCAGGGCCGGAATGTTCCACGGGGTGGAAACCAGCGCTGTTTTCGCGCTGACGAAGCAACTGCAGCCCATCGACTTCCCTTGCGGGCACACCGTGTTCGCCGAGGGAGACCCTGGCGATCGGCTATTCATCATCGTTTCGGGCAAGGCTGCAAAATTGGCCGCCGGTCACCGGACGGCCGCGACAATCTGCTCACCATCATGGGACCGTCGGACATGTTCGGCGAACTGTCGATCTTCGACCCGGGCCCGCGGACGTCGAGCGCGACCACCATCACCGAAGTGCGCGCGGTATCGATGGACCGCGACGTGCTGCGTACCTGGATCGCTGATCGGCCCGAGATCGCCGAGAAATTGCTGCGGGTACTGGCCCGCCGGCTTCGTCGCACCAACAACAACCTCGCGGACATGATCTTCGCCGACGTGCCAGGCCGCGTTGCCAAGCAGCTGATCCAGCTGGCACAGTGCTTCGGCACCAAGGAGGGCGATGCGCTGCGCGTCGAGCACGACCTCACGCAAGAGGAGATCGCCCAGCTGGTCGGCGCGTCACGCGAGACCGTCAACAAGGCACTCGCTGATTTCGCGCACCGCGGCTGGATTCGGTTGCAAGCCAAGAGCGTGCTGATCTGCGACTGCGAACGCCTCGCGCGCCGCGCGCGCTGACAGGCATTCATCCGGAGTTTGTGCCGCTGGATGCTCGCCGGCAACACGGATTCCGGCTAGCTGGAAACCAATGCTGGGTGCAAGCCGCAACGAAATCGGGTCGCTGGAGCGCAACTCTGGATGACGAAGGCCAAAGCGGTCAAGCGAAGGAGTAGCACCATGCGAAAGAGGCTGAACTACATCACACCCGTGTTGGCGGCGGGCGCTGCCGTGGTCGCCATTGCCGCCGCGCCGATGGCTGGCCTGCATGTTCCGGCACAGCCGGCATCGATCGCCAACGCGCCGATAGCCGTGACCCACCATATTGTGCCTGCCGCTTATGGCGGCGGCCGCCTTCACGGCGGCGGCTGGGGCGGCGGCGGTCAAGGCGGCGGCTGGGGCGGCGGTCCCGGTTGGCGCGGCTTCGGGGGGTGGGACGGCGTTCACGGCTGGGGCGGCGGCTGTGTCCGCGGCGGCCAGTGCGGCTTCGGCGGTTGGGACGGCGTTCACGGCTTCGGGGGTTTCTAGCTGCCATTTGGCCGGATGAACCACCCACCGTTCTACATCGTCTTTCTAATGAGAACCGTGACGACGGAGTCATGGCGCTGATGTTCAGTAATCGCTGCCGGGAGTAACTCTGTCAAAATCGTCTGTGAGTGTGGTGATCGCCGCTCCACCGCTGGTGCTACTGCACCCGTTGGGGTCGACGGGCGCGATGTCATGGGCCTCACTCGCCGAATCACTTCGGGGGGCAGGCTATCGCATCGCGGCACCAGACCTGCCAGGGCACGGGTCGGCCCGCGACACCCCGTTTACGTGGGAGAGTGCCCAGGCGACCGTCCGTGACGCGGCCGAACGGTTCGGGCCGGAGAAGCCGGTGCTTATCGGTCATTCCCTCGGGGCGGCGACCGCGATATACGCCGCCCAGCGCGAGCCGACCAAGCTTTGCCGGTCTGATACTCAGCGGTGCGGGGGCCTGCTGGAACGACCGGTATGTCAAGTGCGGGTTGTCGGTAGCTGCCGCCGTCGGAGCACTGTCGGCAGCGGCCGGCCGTCGTGAATTACTCGCTCATGCCGCAGGCATACGCGGCCGCCAAATCGTGAGCGCCGCCCGCACTGCCGATGTCGCGCCGGTCCAACTATGGCGGGCCGCAAGACAGTTGACGCGATTCGATGTGCGCAACACACCTCCGCCGCCAATACCGTGCGCTGTCATCGTGCTCACCGATGACCGACGGATGCCGCCCGGGCTCCAGCGGGCACTCGCCAGGTACTTGGCCTGTCCGCACGTCGACGTCGCCGTGGATCATGACGGACCGGTCCGCCAGACCACCCTGTTCTGCGACGGCGTGCAAACTGCGCTCGCGGCGCTTGAGGGTGACGGCAAGATTCGTTCCCTGTCGCCTCAACCGGTGGCTCTCGTCGGCCACAAGAAGAAGGGAAGATCCCCTATGACCACGCGGACCAAGACAACCACGACGCCGTTGTCATCGGTGGAGGCCCTTGGGGTCTCGCCATTGCACCGCAGGCTCGAGCACAAGCACGGCATCGAGACTCTCGTCGTTGACCAAGCAGCGGCGCCCGCCATCTCGTGGCGAACGCGCTATGACAACTTCCGCCTCAACACAACCGGCTTCTTGTCACATCTTCCCGGACAGCGGATCCCGTTGACCGCCGGGCGGTGGCCGACACGGGAGGACATGGTTCGTTACTTCGACGACTACGTGCGGCGGCAGAACATCACGCTCGAGCTGGGCTGTGAGGTCAACGGGGTCAGCCCCGCCGCTCGCGGCTGGCGGGTCGACACATCGTCAGGGGAAATCCGAACACTGGCTGATCGTCCTCGCCACTGGCAACTACCGCACGCCCACCATCCCGCCGTGGCCGGGGCTGAGTCAGTTCACCGGCGAGGTCGTTCACTCCGGGCAACTTCAGAAACGCATGGCCCTTCCGCGACCGCGACGTTCTCGTTGTCGGCGCAGGCAATTCGGCCGCCGACATCGCCGTCCAGCTCGCCAACAACGGCGCGCGCCGGATCTGGCTTGCGGTCCGCACACCGCCGCATCTCGTGCGGCGTGCCCTTGGACCGCTCCCGTCGGACATCCTCCTGGAGCTCTTCGCCTGGGTGCCTGCGAGCGCGGTCGATCCGATTATCGGGCTCTCCGAGCGCCTGATGTGGGGTGACCTGTCTGCCTACGGCTTCAACCGGCCGCCGGCGGGGCTGAAGGCGACGGTGGAACGGACCGGCCGCATCCCGACGCTTGGCCGATGAGCTCATCGACGCAGTGCGAGCAGGCCGCGTCGAAGTCGTCCCTGCTGTGGTAGGCCGTCGAACCCGACCGTGCTAACCTCGCTGACGGCACCTATATGTACCGGCGGAGGTGATCATCGCCGCCACCGGCTTCAGCATGGATCTCGACGGTATCGTCGGCCACCTCGGCGTCCTCGGTCGAAGGACGGCAAGTTACCCGGCGGATTCGCCTCGCACATCGGCAAAGGTATGTTCGCGGTCGGTTACGGCATCCCGCCCAATGGCCCACTGCGCGCAATCCGCCGCGCCGCCTCGCCCCTGGCCAGTGAGATCGCCGCCTACCTGGCGACGACGTCCTCCATCACACGAGGTCACACGTCACAGCCGAATCCCAGCTTGGTGGGACCGATCGGCTGAAATGCAACATGGCGATCGGCGAAATCTCGGAGATATCACCAGGTTTCGGCCGGTCCTGAGATGTGCTGCTTCTGCAGCGCGGTCTGTGACGTCGACCACTGCCAGTGAACGAAGGCTGCTCAGAAGCCGTTTCACTTAGTAGCTGGAGGATCAGCCGGATCTCGGAAAGAAGTTAGTGATGGGCATTAAGCATCTGGTCACCACGGCGGATCAGACGCTCGCAAGTGGCGTTGTGTCAAACAAAGGGGACGCAGTGGTTCTGATTTCCGTCGAAAAGTACCACTTCCGGGGCGCCCCCGGGATACGAGACGGCCCGTCGGGCAACGGTGTGGAATGGCCTTCTGCCGGAACGCTTTCCCGACGTGATCGTGCAAGCTCACGACGCCGACGACGTGGTCGCAGCGCTACGCTATGCGCGCGCCAACGGCCACAAGGTCGGCGTACGTTCGGGCGGCCACAGCTGGGCGGCCAGTCACCTGCGCAACGGCGGATTGCTTCTCGACGTCAGCCGCCTCGACCATTGCACCGTCGACACAGCTGGGATGACAGCGGATGTCGGCCCGGGCAAGATCGCGAGCGACTTCGCGATCGAACTCGACTCACAAGGGCTCTTCTTCCCTTCGGGCCATTGCGAGGGCATTCGCCTCGGCGGGTTTCTGTTGCAGGGTGGCTACGGCTGGAACAGTCCCGGCGATTGGCATGGCATGTGAGAGCGTGCTTGGGCTGGAGGTCGTCACCGCCGACGGCGAACAGATCTACTGCGACCCCGAGAACCACCCCGACTTGTATTGGGCCGCTCGCGGCTCGGGTACTGGTTTCTTCGGCGTGGTCACCTCGTTCAAGTTGCGGATTCACCTGCGCCCGGCGGTGGTGGGCACCTGCCTGTACATGTACCCGATCGAACTGGCCGACGAGGTATACACCTGGGGACGCAGATTAGTTCGGAGGTCGACGACCGGGTCGAGCTGCAAATCCTCGCTACGCGCGCCAATCCGGCAGCCGGGATCGACCACCCCACAGTGACGATCGCCTCGCCGGTCTTCGCCGAATCGGAAGAGGAGGCGGCGAAAGCCCTTGCCGTGCTGGGCACCTGCCCGGTCGCCGATAAGGCGATGATCAACGTCCCCTATATGCCGACCACCCTGGGCGAATTGTACACCGCCGTGATGACAAACTACCCCGAGGGGCATCGCTATATCGCCGACAACATGTTCACGTCGGCGTCAGCCGAGGAGCTACTGCCGGGCATCCGCAAGATCATCGAAACGATGCCGCCGCACCCCTCGCACTTCATCTTCACGGGTTGGAACTCATCACCGGATCGCGTGGACAAGGTGTACGGCCTGGAGGACGAGATCTACATGGGGCTGTACACCGTCTGGCAGGATCCCGGCCGACGACGAACGCTACCGCGATTGGGCCGCGTCAAACATGGCGGCGATGTCGCATTTGGCGACCGGCATCGCGCTCGCCGACGAGAACCTCGGCAGGCGCCCGGCGCGGTTCATCACCGAACCGAACATGGCGCGCCTCGACAAGGTGCGCTCGACCTACGATCCGGACGGCCGCTTCCACAGCTGGATGGGCCGGAAATGAAAATTGCTGTCCGGCAGCGTCTTTCCGACAGGAGATCCGCGACCCGGAAGCCAATACCGAACCCGCTTCGGGTTCTCGTCGCCGGCGCCGGCGTGGCAGGCATGTCCATCGCTCGGGGATTACTGCGGGACGGACATGACGTCACCGTCTTCGAACAGCGGCCGGATATGCGGCCCGGTGGCGGGGCGGTGACTATCTGGTCGAATGGCGCGACGGTTCTGGAGCAGCTGGGTGTCGACATGGAGGGGGCCGGTCAGCTGCTGTCCACCGTGCGGATCGCGACATCGACCGGTCGCCGCTCACCACTATCGACCTGACCACGATCGTGGACAGGCTGGGCGCACCTGTTCGGATGGTCCCACGTCGAGTCCTGCTTGACCGTCTGCTGAAAGGCTTTCCGACCGATCGCATCCGATGCAACTCCCGTGCGGTCGGGGTGGTCAGTACACACAACGGCGTGCGGATCGACTTCGAAGACGGCAGCTCGGCCGAAGGGGATCTGTTGATCGGTGCGGATGGTCTGCACTCGAAGGTCCGAGATATCGCCGGCGCGAAACCCGCGAAGCCGACCGGCTGGTGCAGCTGGCAGGGACTGATCACTCTCCCGCACGTCGCCGACAAGGACGTCGCAGTGATGATCATCGGCGAGAACGGAAACCTTGGCCTGTGGCCAGCGGGCGGCTCCGATGTGCAGTGGTGGTTCGACTTGCCGTGGTCGCCCGACTTCGTCAGGCCGGACCGTCCGATCGACATGATCCGATCCAAATTCGGAGGATGGTCCGACTCGGTCGACCAAGTACTCGCGACGCTGACCGACGACGACCTGGCGCCTTCGCCGTTCCCGCATTTTCGGCATCCGATTCCCCGCTCGCCGCGTCTTGGCGCTGTGACGTTGCTCGGTGATGCCGCACACGCGATGCCGCCAATCCTCGCGCAGGGGACCAATCAGGCGCTGCTCGACACGATGGTGTTGTGCAAGGCACTCGCGGATTTCCGCAACGGAGCCAACGGCGGCAACGGTGATCTCTCGAGCGCGCTGCGCTGGTATGAGAAGACCAGGCGACGCAGGCTCTCCGCGGTGTCCTGGGTGACTTCGCGGCAGATGTCGCAGAGTGAATCGGTGCTGAAACCGGCCGCCTTGATCTCGGACTCATTTGGCACCTGGGCGATGACCAGATTTCTGCATTGGCTCAGTCACCGCCGGATATCCGGGGAAGTCAATCAAGACCTGTCTAGCCGGTTTGTCCGCTGCTGATGATCTTCCCTGCGACTGCGAAGGGTCAGGCCGTGTCGACGACCGCCAAGGTGCCACCCGCCAAGCTGGCCCGCGTTATCGAGTGGATTCGTCATCACCTGTATCGGCTCAACCAACGGCTGATACCTGCACCGGCAGCGATGATGGAGATGATCATTGCCACCTGGACGTCGCAGGCGATAACGGTGGCAGCGCAACTCGGTGTCGCCGACGCCCTCGCCGATGGGCCATTACCGATCGACGACTTGGCCGCGCGGGTGGACGCAGACCCGGACGCGCTCCGCCGACTGCTGCGAGCGTTGATCAGCCGGGGCGTATTCCATCAACGCCGCGACGGCCGGATTGAGCTGAATTCCCTTGCAGGCACGCTGCGTTCGGATACACCGATGTCGATGAAATCCGCCGCACGGTTCTACGGCTCGCAGGAGCAGCGCGAACGCTGGACCCTGCTGGTGGATTCGGTCAAAACCGGGACATCGGTCGTTCCGGCATTGCGCGGCAAGTCGAGCTTCGACTACTTCGCCGACGAACCCGAGCTTGCTGATCTCTTCAACCAGACCATGACGAGTGTTTCGGAGATGACGGATGCGACCGTTGTCGCCGGCTACGACTTCAGCGTCTACCCGACGATCGTCGACGTGGGAGGCGGGCATGGCCCGCTGCTGGCCGCCATCCTGGCGGCGGCGCCCGCGTCGCGAGGCGTCCTTTACGACCTGCCGTCGGTCGTCGCGGAGGCCCCGAACCTGTTGCAGAAACAGGAAGTCGCCGACCGCGTTCAACTCGCCGAGGGGTCGTTTTTCGACAGCGTTCCGCCCGATGGTGACGCCTATGTCCTCAAGAACATCATTCACGACTGGCCCGACGAGACCGCGTTGCAAATCTTGCGCAATGTTCGAGCGGCGGCCGGCCCCGGAGCCACGGTGTTGCTGGTCGAATTCGTCATCCCCAAACACGACCAAGACTTCCCGGGAAAATGGGTTGATCTGGAAATGCTGTTGAATCTGGGGGCGCGTGAACGCACCGCAGCCGAGTACCGGGATCTGCTCATTGAAGCCGGATTCCGGATGACACGGGTCGTGCAAACCGCTTCACCCCTAAGCGTGGTGGAGGCCAGGCCCGCGTAATCACGACGTTTTAGGTCGAACCTCGACAGGCAGGGCGGGACGGGCGCCACCAAAGGAACTGCTGGCACGGTCGATCTCGCCGAAGAAGACCATGACGTCGTTCGGGTCCGTTCCTGCCGCCTGTAGGCGAGTCACGATCGCGGAAAGAAGCGAACGCTTCCTGTCGTCCTCAGTTCCTGACGAGACCAGGACCTCGATCATCAGGACATGCTCGCTGCGGGGCTTCTGTAGATCGGGATAGCGAGGGCTGATGCGGAGGTCAGCTTCTTCCAAACAGATGAACCTCTGGAAATGATCGTCCTCAGGATAACCAGCGCTGACGCTTGCTTCGTGAATGGCGGCGGATATTGCGTCCTTTTCCGGCACCGTTCTTCCGGAACGCATTGTGACGGTGAAGAGTGGCATGGAATTCCCGCGATACGTCTCGTCAACCGCTACGCCACAGGCACCGTGGTGGGCAAGGTCAACTTCTCATTCTGATTCTCACCCTCACGCAGGCCGATGCGGTCGTGCAGCCACACCAAGGGTTTCGGTGCCCACCAGTTCCATCTACCCAGCACGTGCATGAAGGCAGGCATCAGCACCATCCGCACCAGCGTGGCATCGACCAGTACGGCCAGCGTCAGGCCGAGCCCGAGCATCCGCATGAACTGCACGTGGGCACCGAACAGGGCCGCGAACGATATCGACATCACCAGGGCCGCTGCGGTGATCACCCGGCCGGTGCGAGCCAACCCCAGCGCAACGCTCTCGTCGTTGTCGGCACGGGTCCGCCCCGATATCAGCCAGTATTCACGGATTCGCGACAGCAGGAATACCTCGTAGTCCATAGACAGGCCAAAAGCGATGCAGAACAACAACACCGGCGTGTTGGCGGGCAGGGCACCGGTGGACGTCGTTCCCAGCGCACTCAGGTGTCCGTCCTGGAAGATCCATACCAGCGCACCGAACGCGGCGGTCAGCGAGAGCACGTTGAGCACCAGTGCCTTGAGCGGCAGCACGACGCTGCCCGTGAGCAGGAACAACAGCCCGAACGTGATCACCGCGATCAGCCCCAGGACCGCGGGCAGCCGTGACGTGATGGCGTCAACGCTGTCGCGGTTGGTCTGTGCGATGCCGGTCAGCTCGACCGGGCGGCCCGCCGGTCCGGGTACCGAATGCAGCCGGTCGAGTTGTGTTTGCGAGGAGTCGGAGAAGAGTGGGGCCGTGCTGTCGACTGTGAGGAACGCGCTGCCCTGCGCCACCCCGGTGGCCGCCGAGGGCGCCCCGACCCGGGCGCCGGCGACGAACGTGCCCGTCGGCGCCGACACCGCCGAAACATCTGGGACGCGGGACAATTCAGTGTCGTAATGCTCCAGATCGACCGGTGTGAGGCCGTCGGCATCGGGGATCACCGCGGTGACCGAATTGGCCGAGTCGTCGGCGAAGTCGTTGCGCAATTGGTCGCCGACCTGATGCGCCGACACCGACGTCGGCAGCACCCGGTCATCTGGGAATCCCCACTTCACCCCGAGGAAAGGCGCGCCGAGCACCAGCAACAGCGCGACAACGGCCAGGCCGAGCGGCAGGGCACGGCGCATGACGAATGTCGTCGACCGATACCAGAACTGCGCCTCGATCGACCGGGGCACGGGGTCGGGGCGGTGCAGCAGGCGCCGCGCCAGCCGTCGAACATCCAATGCGTTTAGTCGGTCACCCAGCAGCACGATAGCCGCCGGCGTGACGACCACGGCTGCCAGCGCTGCGAACCCGACGGTGGCGACCCCGGCGTAGGCGAACGACTTCAGGACGTGCATCGGGAACAGGACCAGCGCCGCCATCGACAGCGCCACGGTCGTGGCCGAGACCAGCACCGTGCGCCCCGCCGTTGTCATCGTGCGGATCAGGGCGGTGTTCGGGTCTGCGCCCTCGGCCAGTTCGTCGCGATAGCGGCTGATGATCAGCAACGTGTAGTCGATGGCCAGGGCGAGGCCCATCGCGGTGCTGAGGTTGGGCGCGAGGTTCGACACATCAGTGCTGAAGGTGATGAAGCGCAGGACCGCCATCGAGCCCAGGATCGCCATCAGCCCGACCGCAACGGGCAGCGCGGCCGCCAGCAGCCCACCGAATACCCAAACCAGCACGAGGAAGCTCAACGGAACGGCGATCGACTCCATCAGCAGAAGATCGCGCTGCAACTGGGAGTTGATCTGCGCGTTCACCATGACGACCCCGCCCGACCGGACGATGACACCGGTCGCCCCGACAGGATGATCGCGCGCGACCTCCTCGGACAGCGTCTGGGCCGCTGTCTGCGCTGCGCTCTCCCCGCCGCTGATGCCCGCGACCACCAGTCCGACCTTGCCGTCTGTGCTGACCAGACGTTTCGCCGCCGCCGGCGCCGCGGTCCACGCCGACGTCACCCCGGCGACGTTCGGCGATCGCTGCAGCTGATCGACGATGTTGACGCCAACCGCGCGGGCGGCCGGGCCGGTGACGCTGTCCGGAGCGGTGACCGTGATCAGCATCTGCATATCGCCCTGGTGAAACTTGTCGGTCAGCAGTTGCGTCGCCCTGGCCGACTCCGCACTCGGGTCCTGGAATCCACTCGAGGACAGGCTCTTGGCGACCGGGACGCCGAAGATCCCCGCCGCCAGCATCACCAACACGGCTGTCGCAATAACCCGCCGCGGCGCTGCGATCGCCAGCAATGCGATTCGTTGCAGCACGTCGCGTCCTCCTCATACCCGCGGACGCAAGATCAGCGAGAACCTATTTCACTCGATCAATAGTAAAACGAACGGCGGCTTCGCAGGGTTCATCCCGCCGGCACTATGCAGACGTCGAAGACCACGAATAGACGAGCGTGCTCGGTGACTTCGGGCACCGTCCGCGGCACACGCATTTCGCCAACGCGCCTGTGCCACAGGGGTTCAGGCAATTGCTCACATGTTCATCCAGTCAATGTTTGCAGTCGGCCGTGTCCTGGATGGTGATGTAGGTCATACACTCAGGTCCACGCCGTCACCGCATGGCGCGGGCCTCGGCCTCCACGTCGTAGTCCTGTACACCGAGTTGACCGATGGTGATCGCCTGCCCGGAGTCCATTCGCAGCCCGTTGGCCCTCGATCCTTGTTGAACTCGAGCGGTGTGGTCGTGGCGGAGCGCCTGATAGCGGATCAGCACGTCGGTCACGTCGGCGGGATCGGTATCTCGCATCAACGTGGCCAACGCCATCCCATCCTCGATGGACTGGTTAGCGCCCTGGCCCATGTGCGGCAGCATGGCGTGCGCCGCGTCACCGAGCAGTGCCAACCACCGTGCGTCCAGCGCGGTAGCGGATCGCGGTCATACAGTCCCCACCGGAAGGTGGCATCGATCTGCGAAAGCAGCCGAGAAAGCCACGGATCCCAGTCGGCGAACTCGGCAGTCAACACTGCCGGATCACCGGGCGCTGACCATGATTCACGCATCTGCGCGTCGGCAGGCAGAAATCCGACATAATTGAGCAACGTGCCCGCGCGCACAGGAAACACCAGAAAGTGCTTGCCCTGGCCCACCCAGTTCACCAAGCCGTGTAGCCACATCCAGCCGGGCACCCTGGCGGCAGGCATCACCCCGCGATAAGCACCACACCGGAGAACACGGGCCGGCGCGGACAACGTAGCGTTGCAGTGTCGAATGAATGCCGTCGGCAGCGACCACAACATCGGCCTCGACACTGACGCCGTTATCGAAGGTCACAACTGCGGACCGGTCATCCTGACTGAAGGCGACGCACCGATGTCCGGTGTGCAGCACGCCTCGGGGCAGGCCAGCCATCAGAGCTGCCACCAGATCCGGACGGTACATGCCCAGGAAGCCGATCGGGCCGTCGCGGCCGGCGACCTGATTTGAGAGAACAGACCCGCCAGGCGCACGCATCCACCACCCGTCGATGGGCGCGCCATGACGGATGATCGAATCCGCGACGCCGAGCCGGTGCAATATCCGCATGCTGTTGGGGTACAGCCCGACACCCGCGCCAACCTCGCCGAGCTCGGCGGCCTGCTCGTACACCTTCACTTCGGCTCCCGCTGCCCGAAGCGCCAACGCCGCCGATAGTCCCTCAATACCGCCACCGACGACCATCACACGCACCGGCCACATCGCAACCTCTCCTCCCCCCACTCCCTATGAGCGCGTGGCAAGGACCAACAACGTGTCTCCGCTCACCCACACGCCCTTCGGCCCGATACGCTCAGCCAGCCTGGCTCGTAGCTCCGCGGCCTTCTCGGCCTCGAGGATAAAGAGGTTTGAATAGGTGAATACGAGTTCAAGCCACTGCTCCGGGGAATAGTGGTCGCGCCGCGGGTACGTCCGCTCCTCGACGGTGAACCCAGCAGCCCTGATTGCCGCGATCAGGCGGTCGGTCTCGACGATACCGTTCGGCGCGCCGTCGACCAGAGGTAAACTCGGATCCATGTAGTCCCGGTATATCTCGGCGAAGTCGCTGCGCGTGGGATGCGTTGGGAACAGGCGGTTCCATATCAATGCCAGATGTCCACCCTTAGACAGCAGTGGATGGGCCTTCGGTAACGCAATATCAGGATTCACCCAATGAAAGGACGACCCGAAAACGACCAGATCGAAGCTGCGCTCCGCGGGATCCCAGCTCCCGAACGTGCCGATCTCGATGAGGATGCCCTTTTCCTTCGCAATTGCGGCCATTCGCGGATCTGGCTCAACCGCAAGAACATCGACTCCCTTCCCTCGGAGTTGTTCGGAAGCGATCCCGGTACCCGCGCCAACGACGAGCACCGTGGGTGCCGTGCGAAAAAAGGTCATGCGATGAGCTGATCAGGGTAGCGCGGCCTACGCGCATCGTAGAGTCGCGCCGCGGCACCGAATGAATCCGCACGCACACGGTCAACGTAGAGATCCACGCGTGGCTGCATATTAAGAGCCTACGCCGATGTAACGCCCTGCCCGCACAATCCGTTTAGCCCGCCAAGGATTTTCCGGCTAGCCGGTATTGACGGGTAGTGCTGGCCAAGCCGGGAGACCACACTCTCACTGGCAGGTGGCAGTTGCGACCAGCACCAACGACAACCGTCGCGAGATCGGCGATCCTGGAGGAAATGGCCACCGTCCCGTCTTCGACGTTACCGCGCAAGAGTTCTCCCCAGTGGAAGCGCCGCATGACCCGGGCCATTGTTATCGGCGGATCGCTCGGCGGCCTCGCCGCGGCCCTGATACTCCGGGACCAGGGATGGGACGTCGACGTTCTGGAACGCAGTCCGAATCCGTTGGAGGGTCGCGGGACCGGAATCGTCCTGCACCCGACTACGGTTCGCTATCTCGTGGAACGAGCAGGCAAAGCGATTAGCGACATCGGCCTGTCGGCCCGCAGGATTCAGTATCTCGACACGGACGGGTCGATCGCTCACAAGCAACCTCCGAATACCGGTTCGCATCTATGTGGAGGTGCACGAGGGTTGCTGGATGCCTTCGGCACCGAGCGCTACCACCTGTCGAAAGAGCTTGCGTACCTGGATAATCGGGAAGAAGCGCCACCCTGTCATTGACCGACGGTCGGGCTCTTACAGCTGACCTCGTCGTATGCGCGGACGGATCCGTTCCACCGGACGCCGAATCTTGGTGCCCGAGGCCCAGCCCCGCTACGCGGGATACGTTGCCTGGCGCGGCACCGTCGACTGTGCCGAAATCAGCGGCCGCTGGGCGAGCATGCTGCTGGACGCGTTCACCTACCAAATCCTCCCCCAAGGCCACCTGTTGACCTAAGCGATTCCGGGTCCGGACGGCTCTGCGCTGTTCAACTGGCTCTGGTACCAGAACATCGCGCCGGGCGATCGGCTCACGGACCTGTTCACCGATCGCAACGGCTTCACTGCCGAGCTGACCGTGCCGCCCGGATCGGTGGAGACTGGCCATGTCGAGCAACTGCATTCGGCGGCGGAGGCCGAGCTGCCTACGCCCTGGCCGAAGTTGTTCGACAAACCGCCGAGCCGTTCATCCAGGCGATCGTCGACCTAGTAGTGCCTCGGATGGCCTTCGGGCGGAGCTGCTGATCGGCGACGCGGCGTTCGTGCTGCGGCCACACATCGGTGTGGGCACCGCGAAGGCGGCCGACGACGCCCGGCAGCTGGGGAACGCGCTGCTTGACGTCACACCGCCGGGCGTCCCAGATCGGCTGAAGGGCTGGGAGACTCAACAGCTGCCGATGGCGCGGCGTGCCCTACAAAGGGCTCGCGGGGCGGGTCGAAGCTTGCAGGAGGGCACCTGGCGGGTCGGCGAGCCTCCCCCGTCGGGCTGCTGGTGCCTGGGGACAGCGTTCTGCCCGTCGGCCTATAACAGGCCGAGCAGCTCCAGGTCGGTGACGTACTTGACGATCACCGGCGCGGAGACGTGCGGGATGTCCTTGTCCGGCCCGATCTTGCGTCCTGCACCGCGGTCCGGAAGCGGTCGGCCGGCGCCATGCGATCCGTTGATCGGCGTGTTCGGGCTGCTGGTAGTTGTGCAGCAGCGGCAGCAGCGAGCGCCTGGCGCTGCTTGTCGGGCAGTGCGCGCAGCGCGGTCTCGAACCGGCCAACCAGTCGTCGTAGTCGGGGATCCGCTGCGATCGGGTAGCCGGCCTCGATCAGCCAGTCGACGAAGGTGTCCATGCAGATGCCGTCGTCGTAGGGGTTCATCACGTGGTAGGTCTCGAACCCGTCCCCGATGGCGCCGAGGGTGGAGATGGCCTCGGCGATGAACTCCACCGGCAGCCCGTCGAAGTGCGCGCGCTGCCGGTTGCCGTCGGCGTCCAGCTCGTAGAACGAGCACGGCGCGATGCCGGTGGCGACCAGGCTCAGCATCATCCGGGTGAACATGTCGGGCACGTTGAGCTGTCCGGCGTAGGTGGTGTCGGCCATGATCATGTCGCAGCGGAACACCGAACCGGCAGGCCGCACAGGTCGTGGGCCTCCCGCAGCAGCACCTCGCCGGCCCACTTGCTGTTGCCGTAGCCGTTGGCGTAGTTGTCGCCGATCGCGCGGGTCGGGCTGATCTCCCGGATGTCGGCGTCCTCGACGAACGGCCGCGGCTCGATCCCGTCACCCACGCCGATCGTCGAGACGTAGACGAACGGCTTGATCCGGGTGGTCAGCGCGATGCGGATCAGCTCCGCGGTGCCGACGACGTTGGGGCCGAACAGCTGGCTGTAGGGCAGCACGTGGTTGACCAGCGCGGCGGGGTCGACGATCAGGTCGACGGTGTCGGCCAGCCGCTGCCAGGTGCCTGGTCGAGGCCGAGGTTCGGCCTCGCCCTTGTCGCCGGCGAGCACCTCGAGGTGATCGGCGGCCAGCGACCGGTAATGCCGCAGCAGCTTCGGGATCGCCGCTGTCGAACGTCGCGTCGAGCCGCTCGCCGGGCGGCGGCGTCGTCCTTGGCCCGGACCAGGCAGATCACCTTGCCGCCGACCAGGTCCATCCGCTCCAGCCATTCGAGCGCCAGGTAGCGGCCGAGGAATCCGGTGGCCCCGGTCAGCAGCACGGTGCGCACCTCGGTGCTCGGGCCCGGGCAGCGACGGCGCGGCGGCCAGCGTCGCGCGTCGAGGAACTTGTCCAGCGTCAGGTCGCGGGCGTGCACCTCGGCCGCGTCGCGGCCGTGCACGGCGGCGTAGGTCGGCCGCTTGGCGCCGGACCGACCGCTGCGCCTCGATGTAGGCGGCGATGCGCCGCAGGTCGTTGGCCGGGCTGACGATGACGCCGACCGGCACCTCGACGTCGAAGATGTCGCGCAGCAGGTTGGCGAAGGTCAACGCCGACAGCGAGTCTCCGCCCAGGTCGGTGAAGTCCGCGTCGGGCGCCACGTCGGTCGAGGCCGCGCCGAGCAGCGCACCGCGGCCCGGGTGACCGTCTCCAGCACCGGCCGGTCCGCGCCGTCGTGGCGCAGCGCCTGCAGCACGTCCGCCTGGCCGTCGGCCAGGTCGACGTAGAGCTGCTCGAGTCGGGGCCGTAGCGCTCGCTTGAGCTTGGGCCGGGCCAGCTTGCGGATACCGGTGAGCAGGCCGTTCTCCGGGCGTGAACGGGGTCGTCTCGACGATGAAGTCGCGCGGGATCTCGTAGGACTGCAGCCCGGCGGCCTTGGCGATGCTCTGCAGCGCTCGCTGAGCAGCGGCTTGAGCGCCGCGACGTCTCGCCGACGCGGCCAGTGCGTCCGTCGGTGGGCACGACGACCGCCAGGAGGTAGGAGCGGGCGCTGTTGCCGTAGACGTAGATCTGACGGACGACGGGCTCCCGCCGTAGGCCGCCTCCAGCTTGGAGACCGTGACGAACTCGCCCTGGCGACAGCTTGAGCACGTTGTTGCGGCGGTCCACGTAGACCAGCTGGTCGGGTGCGATCTCGGCCATGATGTCGCCGGTGAGGTACTAGCCGTCGGCGTCGAAGAGTTCGGCGGTGACCTCGGGCCGGTTGTAGTAGCCGGGGAACACGTCGTCGGTCTTGACCAACAATTCGCCGCGCGGGTGGGGCCGGTCGGTGCTGAAGTAGCCCAGCTCGGGGACGTCGACCAGCTTGTAGTCGATCACCGGCGGGCGCCGGACCTGGCCGTCGACGCAGGACGAAGCCGGCCTCGGTGGAGCCGTAGACGTCGGTCAGGTGGCATGTCGAGAAGTCCTCGACCCAGGCCCGCAGCTCGTCGGAGATGGGCGCCGAGCCCGTCAGCGCTGAGAAGTGCCGTCCGCCGATCAGGTTCTGCCGCTGTCCGCCATCACCGTCTGTTTCGCAGTGTCGCGCGATCGGCGCCGTCGGCGAGCGGCGGTCGACTCGCTCTGCTACTCCTGGAACAGCATCTCCCAGATGCGGGGCACGAAGTCCAGCCTGGTCGGGCGCACCAGGGCCAGGTCGTCCAGCAGGGTGGACAGGTCGCTGGTGGCGGCGAAGTAGGCGGTTCCGCCGTTGCCGAGCGTCGGAGTACAGGAGCACCCGGCCCATCACGTGGCTCATCGGCATGAAGCTCAACGTGATCGACGGCGCGGCGCTCGCCGGTGTCCCAGTCGGCCTGCGCGACGCGCCAGCATGTTGGCGACCAGGCGCTCGGTGTACATCGCGCCCTTGGGTTCGCCGGTGCTGCCGGAGGTGTAGATCAGCAGGGTCAGCGGGTCGTGGCTCGTCGCGGCGACGCACTCCGGGACCGGCGGCAGCGGCGGCCACGCTCGATCACCTCGTTGAGCGTTTCCACGCGACCGGGCGGTCGGCGCAGGCGGGCCGGGCGGCCTCGAACGCCTCGCGCTGGTCGTCGACCTCCGGGTGGTAGTCGAACACGACCAGCCGGGTCGGGCGTGTGGCCGGTCAGCGCGAGTTCGACGGCATCGGCGAGGGGGTCGAGGCTGGACGGCGATCGCGCGCGGCTGGGTCTCGGCGACGATGGGCTGCAGCTGGCGTACCGGCGCGCTGGTCTGCAGTGGAACCGAGACCGCGCCCAGGTGGACAGCGCCATGTCCACGGTGCGTAGTCGACGCTGCCGAAGCCGAGCGGGGCGACGCGGTCGCCGGGCCGCACCGGTCGTCGTGCAGCGGCCAAGGCGCGACGAGCGCGGAACGCGGTCCCCAGTCTCCCGGTAGGTGATGGTGTCGAATCGGGGCAGCAGTTCGGCGGCGGTGCGGCCGGTCGCCGGGTCGGTGACGAAGCCGATGGCGCGCTGGCCCAGCGCGGGCCGGTCGGCGTAGCCCTCCATCACCGTGCGCACGATCTGCGGCAGTCGCAACCCGGGCCGCGCGGCGCCGCGATGACGGCCTGGCTGGGCCGGGCCGCGGCGAACTGCTCGATCAGCGGCGTACAGGTGTGCGATGCGGCGCTCGAACCGGTCTTCGCGGGTGTCGGTCGACATAAGATCACTAGTCCTTCTGATCAGTTCAATTAGTTTGTGTAACAAGAACTCCACGGTAGGCCGGACTGGCAGAATCGCCAGGCGGCCTGCGAGCCGCCGCGACGCTCTGCCAGCGGCACGTGGGCATTTGAAGTTGGCAGGTACCCAAAGATGGGGGCTGGCGGTAAGCGGTTGAATGGGGTCCGCCAGGGAAGAACCCTGGTCCTCAGGCGAGCATCTTCGTGGAGCCTGCTGTCAGCCTCTTTGACCGTCAGGGCTGATCGGTTGGTCCGAAGATCGGCCGAACGACGAATTCGTTGTCAGCAGACTAAAAACCTGCGGCCTGACCGTCGCGGCGCGGGTCGCTCGCCCCGAGATAGCCGTCCGCAAGCCGCCAGATCGCCTGGCAGCTGTCGAACTGGTTGTAATCGTTCACCGTGACGAGCTCATGGCCGCGTAGGCGCAGCTCCTCCAGCGTTGCGGGCGGGAAGCCCTGTTCGACGCTGACCCGCATGCCCTCCCCGAGCGGTACCGCGGCCCGTCGCTGGCCGCCTGCGGGTTCTGGCCGTAGTCGACGATGCGCATCACGACCTGCAGGTGCCCTTGCGGCTGCATGGTGCCGCCCATGACGCCGAAGCTCATCACCGGCTGCGCCGTCCTTGGTGAGGAAGGCGGGAATGATCGTGTGAAACGGACGCTTGCGCGGCCCGACGCTGGTTCGGGTGCCGGGCGTCGGACTGAAGCCGTGCCGCGATTCTGCATCGAGATGCCGGTGCCCGGCACAACCACGCCCGAGCCGAAGCCGTGATAGTTCGACTGGATCAACGACACCATCATTCCGTCCGCATCGGCGGCGGTGAGATAAACCGTCCCGCCGGGCGGTCGCCTGCCGAACCGGTGTCGCCCGCGCTCATGTCGATCAGCTTGCGCGCTGCCTGAGGTAGTCGGGGTCGAGCAGTGCTCGGCGCGACCGTCATGTGATCGAGTCGGCAACGTAGCCAGCGCGTCGGCGAAGGCGAGCTTCATCGCCTCGATCTGCAGGTGCACGCTGTCGGCCGAATCCACGGGGAGCGAGGCCATGTCGAAGTGCTCGCAGGATGCCAAGCGCGATCAACGCGACGATACCCTGACCGTTCGGCGGGATCTCGTGCAGCGTGTAGCCGCGGTAGTCGATGTGATCGGGTCGACCCAGTCGCCGCGGTGTGCGGCCAAGTCGGAGGCCGTCATAGCGCCGCCGTTCGCCGTCGAATGCGCCTGCCATCGCTCCGCGAGTTCACCGCGATAGAACGCTTCGCCGCCCGTCGCCGCGATCGTCTCCAGCGTCGCCGCATGATCGGGGAACCGGAACCGCTCCCCCGGCGCGGGCGCCCGCCCGCCCGGCAGAAACGCTTCGGCGAAACCGGGCTTGACCTTAGCTCCGGCACCTGTCCGCCCACTGCCGGCCACCGTCGGCGAGACGAGGAAACCGTCGCGGCCGTAGCCGATCGCCGGCTCGAAGAGCCGCTCGAACGGAAGCCTGCCGAACCGGTCGTGCAGCTCCACCCACGCCGACACCGCGCCCGGCACGGTGACCGAGTTCCAGCCCCGTAGCGGAACCGCGCCGCCGCGGAAGTACTCCGGCGTCCAACTGCCGGCGAGCGGCCGGAGGCATTCAGCCCGTGCAGCTGCTCGCCGTCCCAGACGATGGCGAAGGCGTCCGAGCCGATGCCGTTGGATACCGGCTCGACGAGCGGTCAGCGTGATCGCGGTTGCCAGCACCGCGTCGACCGCGTTGCCGCCGGCGGCGAGCATCGCCAGGCCTGCCTGCGCGGCGAGCGGCTGCGAGGTGCAGACAAGTTCTGCGCCAGAACGGGTTTCCGCGGCCAGGCGAAGGGCAGCTCCCACGAAAACGGGACGGTCATCGGCGCAATCCGGGCAGGAGGATAGCCACCATTCCGTCGGCGTGCGCGTTGATCCAGTTGGGGCTCTTCGGGTCCCGGCCGGTGAGCAAGCGTACTTCGGGAGCGTGCACATACGGCAGCGATGCGGCGCCGATGAGTATGTAGTACAGGATCGCGTGGTCGATGGGCGCGGCGACGCCGGCGTCGCGAAGCGCTTGCCAGGCCGGCCGGATGCCGTTGAAGAACGGCTTCACGTGGGTCTTGGTCATCCAGGTCGACCCGGTCGCTGGCCGCGGTGCCCTCGTGCACCATGATCTGGTTGAGCTCGGGGTGCTCGAACATATGCGTTCTCTCGGCCGAAGTTTGAGGAGGGGGAAACCGACCCCTCACCCGACCGATCCAATGGCGAATGTTAGGACATTCCACGGGCAACGGGCCGGTTCCCTACTCACCAGGTTGGACCGAGGGGCGGGCTGTGTCATTGCTGCCATCCAGGAAGTTCATAGCGAAGCTAGCCGGTAGTGCTCGGTACACCCGCTACTTCCCACCGGACGCTTCTACCGGTCCTACGACATACCCAACCCGTGGCCATGGGCGCTCTCCCGCCCTTGAGATTCCGATCAACCTCCCTGGTCGACCGGTTGGCACAACGAAGCGTTCGTATCGGACGCCTACAGCCCCAGCGGCTGGTCGGCAATCCTCACCTACCGGCTGGCATGCCGCCTTGATGGGCGCCAGCAGTAACGACATTCGCTCGAATGACCGGCATCGTGGCAGGTGCATGCTTGCACCTTTGGCACTCGAACAGAACGATGCTGATCCGCCAGTCGATCGGAGATACAGATGTCACTCGGCCCGGCAGCGACCGAGATCGCCTCGGCGCCCGCACTGCGGCGTCGGGATGAGATCGACGCAGTGCTCGCCAGGAGCGGGATTTTTGGCAGAGTTGAGGTCAGTGAGCTTCCCACACTGACCGAACGGCTTGAACCCGTTGACTTCCCATCCGGGCACACTGTGTACGCCGAAGGCGACCCCGGTGACTGTATGTACATCATCATTTCCGGGAAGGTCAAGATCGGCCGCCTTTCTCGCGATGGTGAGAATCTGCTCGCAGTCATGGGCCCTTCGGAGATGTTCGGCGAGATGTCGACGTTCGATCCGGGTCCGCGTACCACCAGGGCCACCACCGTCACCGAAGTCCGCGCCCTGTGGATTGGTCGGGACGCGCTGCGCGCCTTGATGTTTGATCACCCCGCGATAGCCGACCAGCTGCTTCGGGTGCTAGCCCGCAGACTACGGCGTACGGCAAACCTGGTGGATCTGACCTTCACCGACGTTCCCGGCCGAGTGGCTAAGCGGCTGCTCTACTTGGCGCATCGGTTCGGCGTCCAGGAGGACGGCGCGTTGCGCGTCACCCATGACTTGACGGACGAGGAGATGGGCCAGCTGATCGGTGCGTCACCGCAGACGGTCAACGACGTGTTCGCCGATTTCGCCCTGCGCGGGTGGATCCAACTGGCTGAGGCCAGCGTCTTCGTCTCCGAATCCGAACAACCGGGCCGGCGACCGCGCGCGGAATTCTAGGAGTCATGTTCATGCATCCCCGGTCCGAAGGCACAGCCTCGACAGATCCCCAGCCGCACAAGCGTTCCCGAGGCGTGGCGCTCTTCGCGGCTGCGCTGGCGATCGCCGTCGTGTCCGCTGGTATCGGCGGAGTGGCCGCGTCAGACCTGCATTCGCACCTGGTCGCGAGGAGCACCGTGGCGACGGTCCCGGCGGCCACGTCGCTGCAAACCCCCCTCGCACCGACTCGATCGAGCAGGTGGCGGCAAAGGCGCTGCCCAGCGTCGTCAAACTGCAGACCGACCTGGGCAGTCAGAGTGACCTGGGCTCGGGCATCGTCATGACCACCGACGGGCTGATCATGACCAACGCTCATGTCGTCTCGGCCGCACAGCAGGCCGCCCGGACCGACCCGGGCGGCGTGCGCACAGTGGTGACATTCGCGGACGGCCGCACGGCGCCGTTCACCGTCGTCGCCACCGATCCGACGTGTGATATCGCCGTTGTGAGGGCCGATGGATCGTTGGACTCACCCCGATCACCTTTGGCTCGTCCGCCGACCTTCGCGTCGGCCAGCAGGTCGTGGCGGTGGGTTCCCCGCTGGGTCTGGACGGCACCGTCACAGCGGGCATCATCAGCGCTTTGGACCGGCCGCTGTCGAGTGCTTCCCGGTTCTGCGGATCAGGCCACGGCGATCGACGCCATCCAGACCGATGCCCGGCTCAACCCCGGCAACTCGGGCGGAGCTGGTGAACGCGAACGCGGAGCTGGTCGGAATGAACTCGGCGAACGCATCGTCTGGCTCCGGGTCCGGTGAAAGTGGTTCGATCGGGCTTGGTTTCGCGATTCCCGTCGACGAGGCCAAACGCATCGCCGACGAACTCATCGCCACCGGCACTGCCTCGCACGGGTTCCTCGGTGCGCGGCTGCCGACGATGCGCATACCAACGGCGCCCGGATCGTCGAGGTCGACAGCGGCGGCCCCGCGGCGGCGGACGGCCTGCCCGCAGGCGCGTTGGTCACCAAGGTCGACCATCAACTGATCGACAACGCTGACGCACTGACTGCCGTCGTGCTCACCAAGGCGCCTGGCACCACGATTGCCGTGGATTATCTCGCCCCCTCGGGGACTGCCCACACCGCGCAAGTCCTGCTCGGCACCAAGCAAGGACAGCAGTCGTGAAAGCCGCTGTCCGGCTCGGGAAAAAGGTTCCCGTTAGCCGGTACGTCCATGGGGGGCAGCAGGGACGACACGCGGCGGCTCGAGGAACACCCTTGAGTCAGGCCAGATCAGGCCCCCGTGAGAGGAGAACAACCATGCGAACCAAACTCACATACATCACAGCGCTCTTCGGAGCCGCAGCGGCCGCCGTGGCGGTGCTCGCCGCACCTGTCGCCGCGGCAGCTGCCGGGCAGCCCTGTTCGGTGACTGGATCGGCAACCGTGTGCCAGTCGCCCGGCAATGTACAGCTCAATGACGCCCCTCCGGCCGTCAACTTCCATCGCTACGGCGGATACGGACTCGCGCTCGGCGGCGGCGGCATCTGCCCGGACGATAGGTTCGACCCGTTGAACCTGCCACCGCAACACGACCTGTGCGGGTGACCGGTCTGCGGCGCCTGCGGGCCGCTCGATGACCGGGTCACCGGGCACTTCCCCTGAGCGATCGGGACCACGCCTCGGTCGCGATGCCGTGCTTTGCTGCATAGGCGCAAACATCATCGTTGGTAAATCCGGATGGGCCTCGATCTGGTTGACTGCGATCCACGTAGTCGGATTCAAGCGCGCTCGGCGTGTTGTCGAACGCACGGCGCGGTCCAGGCCGGCGTCCCGGATGCCCTGGCCGACCTCCTTTTCGTTCCCGTACATCTCTGTTGTGTCGATGTGCCGGTAACCGATGTCGAGAGCAGCCTTGACTGCGGCGGCTGCTCATGATCTTTTCTCCAGACCGGATCGTTAGTGAACGAGGTCTTGCGCCGGGGCTCCGGCGGCAGCCGGATTCCGCTTGTTGCGGCCAAATCCCAGTTGCGCGGTAACGCTTAGCGGCCCTAATGCGGCATCCACGACGAACGACCAGCGCCGCGATGGGTGGGGGTTACGCGTGGCTTCGGCGTTGAACGGGGATTCGTCGCAGATCATCGTGCCGGTCCGGTCCTCCCACATCGCTACACCTCTCGTTTTCTCGCGAATGCCTTGGTGGCGCAGATATCGCCTGCAACCAAGTTTGCATTTCCGGGTGGTCATTGTCGTCACCGGTGGCACCCACTCGCCGTTCCGGTCAGCACCCCTCCTGCATTACCGGCCAGATGCAAACGTTGCATCCGACCAGGACGGACGGTGGTTATGCGGCAGGGTCGACGAGGAGCCGTTGCCGCTGGCGGGCATCGGCTGATTGCAGCTGGGGGGAAACAACTTTGGGTGTCATCCGGGACAAAAAAGATCCGGCGCAATGCAATCCTGGAATGAGCCACTTAGGGCCAACCATCAAGGAGTTCCACTATGAGCATCAAACTGAACTACATCGCACCGCTGTTGGCGGCGGGAGCTGCCGCGGTCGCGATCGCCGCCGCGCCGATCGCCGCGGCCGCCCCGGCTCCGGCTGCGGCTGCGGCTCCGCACGGGGCCTGCGACGCCGGCGTCTCGGGCAGCATCTGTGAAACCCCAGGAGACGTCGAGATAAACGACTCCCCTCCCCCGGTTAGTTACGATCCCTACGGAGGCGAGGACTTTCTGCTCGGGGGCTTCGGCGGTGGCTTTCACGGCGGCGGCTTTCACGGCGGTGGGGGCGGACACGGCCGGTAGCGGTCTGTGGCCGGCCCATTGGGCTGGCCACACCCGGTAACCAACGGCTATCAACATCACAAAGTGTTGCGCGCCAACCATATTCGATGTCCACAATCATGCCTAGAACGGAAATGCCATGACTGCATCACACCGCCTGACCGACGATCAGGTACGGGAGTACGGCGCCCCAGCAAGCCTGGCCGTGAACCTGCAGCGGGTCCTAGTTGATCTGATCGAACTGCATCTGCAGGGCAAACAGGCCCACTGGAATCTCGTCGGCACCAACTTCCGGGATCTGCACCTGCAACTCGACGAAATCGTCGACACCGCACGCGAAGCCAGTGACACCATCGCCGAGCGCATGCGCGCGCTCAACGCGGTGCCCGACGGCCGCTCCGACACCGTCACGGCGTCCACCACATTGCCCGCCATCTCGCCGGCGGAGCTCAGCACCATGGAGACGGTCGATCTCATCACCACCCGGATCTACGCCACCGTCGGCACCATGCGCTTCGTCCACGACGAGGTGGACGCGGTAGATCCCTCCACCGCCGATCTGCTGCACCAGATGATCGACAGCCTTGAGAAGGCGGCCTGGATGCTGAAGTCGGAGAACCGGAAGATCTGACTGCAAGCGGGTCGCGGGCTGACTACCCGCCACCCCGAGGTGGCGGCTGCGACCCGGCGGAATCAGGGTCCACCTCGACCGCATAGGACGTGATGGCGGCGATCTCCTCACCGACGAACTCGTAGATGTCGCAGCTGGCTACCGCCGTAAGGCCGGCGGGGCCGCTGTAGCGTGCAAACGTGTCGACGGCGACGACGTCGGGACCAGCCGCCACCACACACCGGTCATAGGTCGTCGTGGTGTCTTCGAGGCTGGCGGCCGTTTCTCGGCAGGTCTGCCGGACCGCATCGGCCCCCTCGAGGACCATGTAGCCCACGATCGTCCATCGCACGTCCCTGGCGAGATATCCGAGCGCCTCGTCGAACCGATGCTCGGAGAATGCACGGGCGATAGCGCCGGGATCGAAAACCATGAACCGACGCTACTGCCACCGCACCTTCGTGACGGCCAACGGCTCGCAATCCCGCTTCGCCACAGGCCAGATCAGGGCGAGCGCTTCGTCTCGGCTCAGCACGTTTAGCCTGCCGAGGAGGCCCGCCAACTCATCCATCGCCGCGGTGCGCTCCGGATTGACGGCGAGAAAGACCTCGAAGATACACCGGTCCTCTCGGCTGAGCGCACCGAGAACATAGGCGGCGTCCCATTCCGCAGATGTCGTCGATCATCAGACAACGCCCGTCTCCTGCAACGCAATTCGCAGTATGCTCGCAATGCGTAGTGCAGCCGGGACTTGACGGTGCCTTCTGGAATCCGTTCGTGTGCAGCGATGTCGGCGACGGTCTGGCCGAGGTAGTAGGCGCGAACAACCGCAACGCGATGGTCGGCGGAAAGTGACATCAACGCGTCCGACAGGATCCATTTGTCGAACGCCGGCCCGATCTGGTCCGGCGACGACCGTTCTGGAACCGAGTCCATCTGTAATTCCCGTGCGTACCTTGCGCTTCGGCGATCGTCGATCACCTGATTGCGAGCCACGGTGAACAGCCACGCCCTGACCCCGTCGCTGCATTGCGCCAGCAGGTCGGGCTTACGCCACAGCCGCAGTAGCGACTCCTGCACCACATCCTCGGCGAACGCCATGTCGCCTCGGGTGAGCCGCAGGACATACCGCAACAGCGCGTGGCTGTGTGCGTCATGAATCGCCCGCAAGAGTTCAGCCCGATCGGGATCGGTCATGCGATCATGCTCCGCGCGTGCCCTTTGTATCTGCTGTGAACTTCCTTGTGAATACGAGACACAAAGCGGGAATCGTTCAACGACGGCGTGAATCAGTCGAGCACTGTGCGCACGACGGCATCGGCCAGAAGCCGGCCACGATCGGTGAGCACCAGCCGGCCGCCTTCGATGTCCAGCAAGCCGTCGCCGATGGCGATTTGGGCGCGTTCGCGCTCTCGATCGCTGAGCGAGTCGGCAGGCAGCCCGCGTCGCAGCCGCAGTCGCAGCATCACGTCCTCGGTGTGCATCGCATGCGCGTCGAGCTGTTCGAAATCGGCGACGGGAAGCCGCCGTTCTTCCAGAGCTTGCGCATATGCGTTGGGGTGCTTGATATTCCACCATCGCGTCGACCCGACGTAGCCGTGCGCCCCCGGCCCGGCGCCCCACCACTCGCCGCCGTCCCAGTAACCCATGTTGTGCATGCACTCGCCGCCGGGCCTGCTCCAGTTGGAGACCTCATACCAGTCGAAGCCGGCCGCGCGGAGCCGTCCGTCGGCAAGCTCGTAGCGGTGCGCAAGCACATCGTCGTCGGTCGGCGACATCTCGCCGCGGCGCACCCGGCGGCCCATCGCCGTGCCCTCTTCGATGGTGAGCGCATAGGCCGAGATGTGATCAACGCCTCCTTCGAGCGCGGCGTCGATGGACCGTTTCAGGTCGTCGTCGGACTCCCCCGGCGTGCCGTAGATGAGGTCGATGTTGACGTGTTCGAACCCGGCGGCCAGTGCTTCGCGCGCCGCCGCGGGGGCCCGCCCCGGCGAATGAACCCGGTCAAGAGTGGCCAGTACGTGCGGGGCGACGGACTGCATGCCCAGCGATAAGCGCGTGTAGCCGGCGGCGCGCAGCGCGGCGAACAGCTCGGGCGACGTCGACTCCGGGTTGGCCTCGGTGGTCACCTCGGCGCCCGGCGCCAGGACGAAGTGCTCCCGGACCGCGTCGAGCACGCCGGTCAGGCCCGCCGCGCCGAGCAGAGACGGCGTTCCCCCGCCGACGAACACCGTCCGGACTTCCGGAGCCGCCGCCCGGCCGGCGGCCAGGGCCAGTTCGGTGCGCAGGGCGGCGAGCCAGCCGTCGGGGTTCGCGCCGCCCAGTTCAGCGGGCGTGTAGGTGTTGAAGTCGCAGTATCCACAGCGGGTGGCGCAGAACGGCACGTGGATATAGAGGCCGAACGGCCTGCCCCGCACCGGCGCCAGGCCGGGCAGGTCGAGCGGCTGCGTTCGGACTGTCATACGACCAGTTTCCCAGAGGCCTTTTACTCACCCTGAGCGCAAATCTCGACCGGTTAGGGCATACCTCGTTGTCCGTGGCACAATTGGCCACGTGACCGCCGCCCGCATCTTCCCCCACCGCGTCTCGCTGGTGGCACGGCGGCATGTCGACTTCAAGCGCGTTTGTACCTGTTGTTGTCTGCCTTGATGTCGTAGACCTGCCCACCAGTACTTGAGCTGGCCGCCGGATCTGCGCCGCCGGACAGCCACCGGTGAACAGCGCGCCCGAAGGCCGGCTCTGTGAAGGAGCCACTCCCATGACCACCGCAAAGCCGGTCAAACGCCCGCGCGGCGAAGGCCAGTGGAAGCTCGGCTATCGCGAGCCCCTGAACCCGAACGAACAGTTCAAGAAGGACGACGACGCGCTGAACGTGCGGGCCCGCATCGTAGAACATCTACGCCAACCGGGGCTTCGACACCATCGACAAGCAGGATCTGCGTGGCCGGATGCGCTGGATGGGGCCTGTACACGCAGCGTGAGCAGGGCTACGACGGGACATGGACCGGCGACGAGAACGCCGACATCCTCGAGGCCAAGTACTTCATGATGCGGGTGCGCTGCGACGGCGGGGCACTGACCACGCAGGCCCTGCGCACTCTCGGCGAGATCTCCACCGAGTTCGCGCGCGACACCGCCGACATCTCCGACCGCGAGAACATTCAGTACCACTGGATCAGGATCGAGGATGTCCCCGAGATCTGGGACCGCCTGGCGGCCGTCGGCCTGCAGACCACCGAGGCCTGCGGCGACTGCCCTCGCGTCGTGCTTGGATCGCCGCTGGCCGGCGAATCACTCGATGAGGTACTCGACCCGACCTGGGCCGTCGACGAGGTCGTGCGGCGTTTCGTCGGCAATCCGTCGTTCTCCAATTTGCCGCGCAAGTACAAGACCGCGATCTCTGGCCTGCAGGACATCGCCCATGAGGTCAACGACATCGCGTTCGTCGGCGTGAACCACCCCGAGCACGGCCCCGGCCTGGACATTTGGGTCGGCGGCGGATTGTCCACCAACCCGATGCTGGCCCAGCGACTCGGCGCCTGGGTGCCGTTGGACGAGGTGCCCGAGGTCTGGGAGGCCGTGACGTCGGTGTTCCGCGACTATGGCTACCGGCGCCTGCGGTCGAAGGCGCGGCTGAAGTTCCTGATCAAGGACTGGGGCATCGAGAAGTTCCGCCAGGTTGTGGAGGACGAGTACCTGGGCCGCAAGCTCATCGACGGGCCCGCGCCCGAGCCGGTCAAGCACCCGATCGACCATGTCGGCATCCAGAAACTCAAGAACGGAAAGAACGCCATCGGCGTCGCGCCCATCGCGGGCCGCGTTTCCGGCTCGATCCTGACGAAGGTCGCCGATCTCGTCGAGGCGGCGGGTTCCGACCGCGTGCGCCTCACCCCGTACCAGAAGCTGATCATTCTCGACGTGCCCGACGACAAGGTCGACAAGTTGGTCGCGGGTCTGGACGCGCTCGGACTGCCGTCGACGCCCACACATTGGCGCCGCAATTTGATGGCCTGCACCGGGATCGAATTCTGCAAGCTGTCGTTCGCCGACACGAAAGGGCGGGCGCAGCTGCTGGTGCCGGATCTGGAGAAGCGGCTCGAGGACGTCAACGCCCAACTCGACGTGCCGATCACGGTCAACATCAACGGCTGCCCGAACTCCTGCGCGCGCATTCAGGTCGCCGACATCGGCTTCAAGGGCCAGATGGTCGACGACGGCAACGGCCCGGTCGAGGGCTTCCAGGTGCATCTGGGCGGCAGCCTCGGGCTGGACAGCGGTTTCGGCCGCAAGTTGCGCCAGCACAAGGTGCTCTCCACCGAACTGGGCGACTACATCGAACGGGTTGTTCGCAATTTTGTGAAACAACGTGAGCAGGGCGAGCGTTTCGCTACGTGGGCGGTACGAGCAGACGAGGCGGACCTGAGGTGACGATGACCGAGACAGAGCTGGAACAGCTGGCCGAGCGCGGTGCAGCCGAACTCGAGGGTGCAGACGCGAACGACCTTCTGCGTTGGACCGACGAGCACTTCGGCGGCGACTTCGTGGTGGCGTCGAACATGCAGGACGCGGCGCTGGTCTCGATGGCCGCCAAGGTGCGACCCGGCGTCGACGTGTTGTTCCTGGACACCGGCTACCACTTCGTGGAGACCATCGGCACCCGCGACGCCGTCGAGGCCGTCTATGACGTCAACATCGTCAATGTGACGGCGGAGAACAGCGTCGCCAAGCAGGACCAGTTGTTCGGCAAGGACCTGTTCGCCCGCGAGCCCAACGAGTGCTGCCGGATGCGCAAGGTCGAGCCGTTGGGCAGGGCGTTGCAGGGATATTCGGCGTGGGTCACCGGGATCCGTCGCGTCGAGGCGCCCACGCGCGCCAATGCGCCGTTGATCAGCTGGGACAAGGCTTTCAACCTGGTGAAGATCAACCCCATCGCGGCGTGGACGGATGAGGACCTGCAGGCATACATCGACGCCAACGACATCCTGGTCAATCCCCTTGTGTTCGAGGGCTATCCGTCGATCGGGTGCGCACCGTGCACGTCCAAGCCTGCTGAGGGCGCCGACCCGCGCAGCGGCCGCTGGGCCGGTTCGGCGAAGACGGAATGCGGGCTGCACGCTTCGTGACGCTCATCCTGACGGCGCACGGTAGCGCGGACCCGAGGTCCGCGGCGTCGGCTGACGAGCTGGCACGCACCATCCGGCGGGTTCGCCGCGACGTAGACGTGCGGGTGGCGTTCTGCGAACAGAACTCGCCCAATCTTGTCGATGTGCTGGCCTCGGCCGGCCCTGATGCCGTCGTGGTGCCGCTGTTGCTGGCCGACGCGTACCACGCCCGCGTCGACATCCCCGCGATGATCGACGCGTCGGGATGCGGCGCGCGTCAGGCCGACGTGCTCGGTGAGGACGACCGGCTCATTGCAGTGCTTCACCAACGCCTGGCGCATGCGGGTGTGTCCCGACTCGATCATGGCGTCGGTGTGCTCGTCACTGCCGTGGGCTCGTCTCGCCCGCACGCCAATGCGCGTACCGCGTCGGTCGCCGACCATCTTGTGGCGCACACGAGTTGGACGGCCACTACCGCATTCGCCACCGGACCGCACCCGACTCTTGTCGAGGCCGTCCGGCTGCTGCGCGACCGCGGCGCCACCCGGTTGGTCATCGCGCCCTGGTTCCTGGCCCACGGCCGGATCACCGATCGCGTCGCCGACTACGCACGCGCGCAAGGGATTCCGATGGCCGAACCGCTCGGTCCGCACCGGCTGGTGGCCGAGACGGTCCTCGATCGCTTCGACGACGTGATCGCCGCCCGCCTCGCGGCGTAGCTGCGCGGTCGAGTGTGCAATTTCGTACCCGAATCCGCCCGGCGTGTCCCGCATGAAACCGCCACGTTCGGCGCTTTGAAGGCGCAGTCACCGACGCACTCGACAATAAACTCTCGCTGAGCCTAGATATCCACCAGGCACTTCGCAGCCGGTACTAATACCGGAGTGACCACTGCGCTGTCTGACGACTCCTGCTGTCGCTAAGACGTTTCCGTTTCCGCTCAGCTACAGAAAGTCGCTCACAGTGTCAGTGTTCGTAGACATCGCCCCCGACGAGTCGCATGTCGACTCGCCGACTGCCGCTGCGCCAACGAATAAGTGGCGGGGCAGGCTTACCCGCGCCGCGCTGCCGGTGCTGTCGCTGATCGTCTTCTTCATCGTGTGGCAGATCGCGGCGGCGAGCGGCGTCTGGAACCAGACGTTCGTGCCCTACCCGAGCACGGTGTGGCGCGCCTTCATCGATGTTTCGACGACGCACGACGGTGTCCGCGGGTACGCGGGCTATCTGCTGTGGGAACACCTCTACATGACGCTTCGCCGCGTACTCGCCGGCGTCGTCATCGGCGTGGTGTTGGGGGTGCTACTCGGTCTCGTCATGGGTTCGGTCAGTTGGGTGCGCAGCGTGCTGGAACCGTGGCTGACGTTCCTGCGTGCATTGCCGCCGCTGGCGTACTTCTTCCTGCTGGTGATCTGGCTCGGCATCGACGAGGCACCGAAGATCACGCTGCTGGCTCTGGCCGCACTGCCGCCCGCCGCAGTCGCGACCACCGCCGCCGTCGTCGCCGCACCCGTCGGGCTTCAGGAGGCGGCCCGCGCGCTCGGAGCGTCCCGCAGCGAGGTCATCCGCGACGTCGTGGTCCCCTCGGCTCTGCCCGAGACCTTCACGGGCATCCGGCTCGCGGTCGGCATGGCGTACTCCTCGGTGGTCGCCGCCGAGTTGTTCAACGGCATCCCCGGCATCGGCGGCCTGGTCAAGGACGCCAGTAACTACAACAACACCCCAGTCGTTCTGGTCGGCATATTCGCCATCGGGATATCCGGCCTGATCATCGACGGTCTACTTCGCGCTATCGAACGGCGTGCTGTCCCCTGGAGAGGAAAAATCTGATGAAACTGAAGGCCCTTATCGCTGCGCTGGCGGCGACCACGTTGGCGTTGGCGGGCTGCTCGGTCGACCAACCGGGTCAGCAGGCCGACAAGCCGACAATCCGCGTCGGCTATCAGACCTTCCCCAGTGGGGATCTGATCGTGAAGAACAACAAGTGGCTGGAAGAGGCGCTGCCGGACTACAACATCAAGTGGATCAAGTTCGACTCCGGCGCCGACGTCAACACCGCGTTCATCGCCAAGGAACTCGACTTCGGTGCGCTCGGTTCGAGCCCGGTGGCCCGCGGGCTGTCGGCACCGCTGAACATTCCCTACAAGGTCGCATTCGTACTCGACGTGGCCGGTGACAACGAGGCGCTGGTGGCCCGCAACGGCTCCAACATCAACTCGATCCCCGAGTTGAAGGGCAAGCGCATCGCAACCCCGTTCGCCTCGACGGCGCACTACAGCCTGCTCGCCGCGCTGTCGCAGAACAAGTTGTCCCCCAGTGATGTTCAGCTGGTCGACCTTCAGCCACAGGCGATCCTCGCGGCGTGGGAACGGGGCGACATCGACGCCGCCTACACCTGGCTGCCGACGCTCGACGACCTGCGCAAGTCCGGCAAGGATCTGATCACCAGCCGCCAGCTGGCCAAGGACGGCAAGCCGACGCTCGACCTTGCCGCGGTGGCCGACGATTTCGCGTCCGCACATCCCGAGGTCGTCGATATCTGGCGCCAGCAGGAAGCCCGCGCGCTGACGACGATCAAGGACGACCCTGACGGCGCCGCCAAGGCCATCGCCGCCGAAATCGGGCTGTCGCCGGAAGAGACCGCGGGCCAACTCAAGCAGGGCGTCTACCTGACACCCGAAGAGGTCGCATCGCCGGAATGGCTTGGCTCCGAAGGCAAGCCGGGCAACATCGCCGTAAACCTGCAGAGCGCGTCGCAGTTCCTCGCCGAGCAGAAGCAGATCCCGTCGGCGGCGCCACTGACCGCGTTCCAGGAGGCCATCTACACCAAGGGACTTCCGGGTGTCCTCAGTCAGTGACCTGAAAGTCGCATCACGTCAACGGGATGACGGCGGCGTCCGAATCGCCGGTGTGTCGCATCGTTACGGCAAGGGAAGTAACGAGGTCACCGCGCTCGGTCCGGTCGACCTGACCGTCGAACCCGGCTCGTTCCTGGTTCTGGTCGGCGCGTCGGGCTGCGGCAAGAGCACGCTGCTGCGACTGTTGGCCGGATTCGAGTCGCCCAGCGAGGGTTCGGTGCAGATATCAGGCACCGAACCGACACCCGGCGTGACCGCGGGTGTGGTGTTCCAGCAGCCGCGGCTCTTCCCGTGGCGATCCGTCGGTGGAAACGTCGACCTGGCCCTGAAATACGCCAAGGTGCCGCGGGAGCGGCGCGCCGAACGGCGTGCCCAGCTGTTGGAACGGGTCGGTCTCGAGGGCACCGCCGATCGCAAGATCTGGGAGATCAGCGGCGGTCAGCAACAACGCGTCGCGATCGCGCGGGCGCTGGCCGCCGAAACGCCGCTGTTCCTGCTCGACGAACCGTTCGCAGCACTCGACGCGCTGACGCGGGAACGGTTGCAGGAAGACGTCCGTCAGGTCAGCGCCGAGTCCGGTCGCACGACGGTGTTCGTCACACACAGCGCCGACGAGGCGGCATTCCTCGGTTCACGCATCGTGGTGCTGACTCGGCGGCCCGGGCAGGTAGCACTCGACCTTCCGGTCGATCTGCCACGCGGCGCCGTCGATGCGGACGAAATCCGTCGCTCCCCCGAGTACGCGGAGCTGCGCACCGAGGTCGGCCGCGCCGTCAAAGCGGCCGCCGCCTAGTAAGACTCACGATGACTCCAGATGTGGTCTTGCACCGCCGTTCAGTTCTACGGTGCCCATAACCTATCGACTCCCCATCGAAGGATGGTTCCCTCATGTCCGAAATCACCGCCACCCCTGATGCTTTGAGCGAGGAGCCGCCAGGTTCGGTACGCAGACTGCGCGGCAACCTAGGTGTGGCCTCCATTGTATTCATGGTGGTGGCCGCCGCCGCACCTCTCGGCGTGATCGGCGGCGTCGTACCGCTCGGCATCGCCGCGGGCAACGGCGCCGGATTCCCTGCCACATTCGTGGTCTCTACGGTCATCCTGTTGTTCTTCGCGGTCGGATTCACCGCGCTGACACCGTATGTCGAGGACGCGGGCGCGTTCTTCTCCTACGTCCGTACGTCGCTGGGCTTTCCCGCCGGTATCGGTATCGCGTTCGTCGCGCTGGTCAGCTACGTGGCGATCGAGGCGGGGGTCTACGGCCTGCTCGGTCCGGCGGGCGGAGTGATCGTCGAGCTGTTCGGGGGCCCGGCTCTGCCGTGGTGGGTGTTCGCGGCGCTGGCATTCGTCATCACGACGTACGTGGGCTACCGCAACATCGAGCTGTCCAGCCGGGTGCTTGCCGTGCTGCTGAGCGCCGAGATCGCGATCGTGGTCGTGCTGGATGCGGTGATCGTCTTCCAGGGCGGTGACCACGGGTTGTCGAGCGGCATCGTGAATCCGAGTGCCATCTTCTCCGGCTCGCTGGGCATCGGGCTGCTGTTCGCGCTGATCAGCTACGTCGGCTTCGAGGCCACCGCGATATTCCGCGACGAGGCCCGCACGCCCGACCGCACCATTCCGCGCGCCACCTACATCGCTCTCATCCTGATCGGCGTGTTCTACGCGGTGACCAGCTGGGCGCTGATCTCAGGCTGGGGCGACGAGGAAGCGGTAAGCCGGGCAACGGATTCGGGCTCCACCTTCCTCGCCGACACCGCGCAGCGCTACATCGGTGTCGTCGGCACCGACATCATCACGGTGCTCTACTTCACCAGCCTGTTCGCCTGCATCCTGTCGTTCCACAACGTGGCGTCGCGGTACGTCTTCGCCCTGTCACAGCGCGACGTGCTGCCTGAGTCGTTGAGTCGCCCGCACGACCGGCACGGCTCGCCGCATCAGGCGTCGCTGTGGATCTCGGGTGTGGTTGCGGTCAGCGTCATCGCGGCGGTGGTGTTCAAGCTCGATCCGGCCGCCCAGTTCTACACCTGGTTCGCCGGCGCCACCACGGTCGGGTTCGTCGTACTGCTGATCGCCACATCGGTGGCCGTGCTGGTGTACTTCGCCCGCGACCGTCGCGGCTACTCGCAGTGGCGGGTGCGTATCGCGCCTGCCCTCGGGCTGATCGGACTGACGATTGGACTGATCCTGATCGTGGTCAACCTGGAGGATCTGGTGGGTGGTTCCACCATTCTGGGTTGGGCCATCGTCGGACTGCTCGTCGTCGCGTTCATCGCGGGTGTCATCGTCGGCAAGCGGGTCGGCGACAAAACGGTGACGGCCCCATGACGTACACCGTCAATTCGACGTCGACCGAGAAGCGTGTGCAATCGGCTCCCGAGCGGGAGCTGCGCAACGCACTCGATGACGGATCGTTGACCGAGATCGAGATCGCGTGGAGCGACCCGTTCGGCCACGCGCAGGGAAAGCGAATTCCAGCCTCTCAGTTCTTGAACCGTGCCCTCGGCACCGGATTCGCCTTCTGCGAAGCATCTTTGGGCTGGGACACTGCCGGCACGGTGATCGACTCGCTTCGGCTGACCAACTGGAGCGGCGGTTATCCCGACGTCTATGCCGTTCCGGACTTCTCCACGTACAAGCCGTTGCCGTGGCGGCCCCGGGTCGGCCACGTCATCTCCGACATCGTCGCGCACGATCGCAATCCGTCGCTTCTGGATCCGCGCGCGGTGCTCAAGAAGGTGCTGGCACGGCTTGCCTCGCTGGGCTTCACCGCCAAGATCGGCGTCGAGTTCGAGCTGTATCTCCTGAACCCGGACGGTTCGGCGTTCCAGGACGATATCCACGCCTACTCCCTCGAGAACGCCAACGCACTCGATCCGGTGCTCGCCGATCTCTACGACACGTTGAGCGCCTTCACGGCGTTGGAGGGCATCCAGACCGAATACGGTCCGGGGCAGATCGAGACGAACCTCGTCTACACCGACGCGCTGGAAGCCGCCGATGACGCCGCCCGGCTCAAATACGCCGCCAAGGAGGTGGCACGCAAACACGGCAAGATCGCCAGCTTCATGCCCAAGCCCTTCACCGAGCATTCGGGAAGTTCTCAGCACCTGCATATTTCGCTGTGGCGCGGTGACGAGCCGGCCTTCGCTCCCGACGATGGCGCCGAGAACGAGCTTGCCCTGCACGCCATCGCGGGCCTGCTCGAGCACCTACCGTCGATCACACTGTTCGGCGCGCATTCGGTCAACGCCTACAGGCGATTCACTCCGGACTCTTTCGCGCCTGCCACCGTCACGTGGAGCCGCGACAACCGCAGCGCCGCTGTGCGGTCATTGATCGAGCCCGAGCCATCCGCCACCCGGATCGAACTGCGCAGCGGCGCCTCCGATGCCAATCCGTACTGGTTGATCGCGTCGGCCCTCGCCGCGGTTGTCGCAGGGCTGGAAGCCAAACGCAACGCGCCACCCGCCCACGGCGGCAACCTTTACACCGAGGGTGTGCCGTTGCCTGAATCTCTCGGTGTGGCAATCGAACTGGCGACTCGCGACGACACCATCCTGGAGATATTGGGTGCTGACTCGGTTCTCGACTTTGCCGCCTTGGCCCGCAGCGAGTGGGCGGAGTATTCCAACGAAGTCAGCGACTGGGAACGCCGGCGCTACCTGAACCGCTCGTGACCGCTCCGCGGTTCGGGGTATGGGCACCGGTATACGGCAATCACGGCGCCCGGCATCATCCGCACGATGCACCCGACGCCAGCTACCGGCGCACCCGCGACCTGCTGCTGCGAGCCGAGCGGGCCGGCTTCGATTCGACCCTGTTGGCGGAGCACGTCATTCACCCCAGCAATACCGAGGACGACGTACTCGAGACGTGGTCGACGATAGCGGCGCTCGCCGAGGCAACCTCACGCATCGAGTTGATCGGCGCGGTCAAACCCCTGCTGTTCAACCCATTGGTGTTCGCAAAGATCGCAGCCAACATCGCCGACATCGCCGACGGACGACTCGCCGTCAACCTCGTGACCGGGTGGTTCCTTCCCGAACTGGAAGGGCTCGGACTCGACCCGCTCGATCACGACGATCGGTACGCCTACTCCAGGGAGTGGATCGGGATCGTCACCGAGCTCTGGGCGGGCAAGCACGTCCCGATCGGTGATCGCGGTGGTCAACCCGCGCTGATACGACCGGTGCCGGCCAACCCTCCGCTGTTGTACGTCGGCGGGGAGTCAGAGCCGGGTCGCGCGCTGGCCGCCGAAACGGCGGATGTCTTCTTCATCAACGGCCGCCCGTTCGCGGATACCGTCGAGGTGATCGAGGATCTACGCGCGCGACCGCGCGACGGCGCGCCGCTGCGATTCGGTCTGTCCGCGTTCGTGATCGCCCGCGACACCGAAGCCGAGGCAACCGCAGAACTGGAGTACTTGCAGTCGCTGTCCGACGCCGAGAGTCGACCCGAGATCGCCGGCGGCACCGATCCGAAAACTCAGATGTACAAGGTGTTGTCAGGCACCAAACGCATCGGCTCCAATGGCGGCACCCTGGCCGGTCTGGTCGGCAGCTACGAGCAGGTGACCGAACGGATTCACGCCTACTACGACGCCGGAGTCGAACTGTTCATGCTCCAGTTCCAACCCATCGAGGCCGAGCTTGACCGGTTCGCGGACAAGATCATCCCCCAATTCCGATAACGCCCGGGAGCCGATATGACTGTCACACGCGACGCCGTCGCACCGCGAAAGCCGTTCTCCGACGAGCCACTGGGCGGAACCGTCGACGAGCGGCTCGGTCGGTTACCCGAGGTGGTTGCCACGCTCCGTCGGGACGACCCTGCGGCCGAGCGCGATCGGGTTCTGCAGTACGAGGCCGTCGAGTCGATCCGGCGGACAGGCGTACTCAACCTCCGGGTACCTGCCGAATTCGGTGGTCCAGGCGGCAAAGCACGCGACGTACTGTGGGCCGTGATTCAGATCGGTCGCGGCAGTTCGAATGTGGCACAGGCTCTTCGGTCTCACTTCGGGTTCTCCGAGCGGCTGCTCAGTAACAGGGCGACGCGGCAAGAAGCCGAGGAATGGTTTCCGCGTGTGTATGCCGGCATCATCGTCGGCAACGCCATCACCGACGCGGCGGGCCGGACCCCGTCGAGTGCCGACACCAAGGTGCTACCCGACACCGACGGAGTGTTGCGCCTCAACGGCTACAAGTTCTATTCCACCGGCACGCTGTTCGCCGACGTCATCGCGGTGTCGGCGCTGGACGCAGAGGGCCGAGACGTACAGACGATCATTCCTGCGGACCGCGCCGGCGTCGAATTATTCGACGACTGGGACGGATTCGGTCAGCGGACCACCGCCAGCGGAGGCACTCGCTTCACCGACGTCGAGGTGCTTCCCCACGAGTTGATCACCGTGTCCGAGGGCAACACACTGGGCCACGCGACGGCTTTCCTGCAGTTGTATCTGGCATCGGTGGCGGTGGGCATCGCGTACGCCGTGTTCGACGACGCCGTCGAATACGTGCGCACGAAGGCCCGGCCTGCCTCGCATTCCGTGGCAGACAGCGCGGCCACCGACCCGTTCGTACTTGAGGCCGTCGGGGAGATCTCGGCTGCGGCGGTGTCGGCAGAAGCCATCGTGTTGACCGCGGCCGACGCCATCGATCGGCTCGTCGACGAAGGACAGCAGAGCGATCCCGACGCACTCGCCGACGTCGCCGTCACCGTGGCCAGAGCGCAACTCATCGCCGAACGGTTGACGATCTCGGCGGCCGGGCGACTCTTCGATACCGGCGGTGCGTCGGCCACCGCTCGTGCGCTGAACCTGGACCGGCACTGGCGTAATGCGCGGACGATCGCCGGACACAGCCCACTGGCCTACAAGGCATATGCGGCAGGCAATTACGCCGTCAACGGCACGTGGCCGCCTGCCAACGGCTACTTCTGAGCCACCCTGCTCGCCAGAGGACCTCAGGCCTTCGTGAGCGCCTCGTCGTCGTCGGCTTCGTCGGCCGTCGGTAGCTCGGTGCCGCCGGGCAGGCTCGGCACCCGGGTGGCCCTGACATAAACCGTGTCGCCCTCTTTGAGGCCGAGCGCCTCGGCGTCGCCGCGGGTGATCTGCGCGGTGAACGGGATTTTGTTCGACGCGGCAGTCAGCTCGACGCGAACCTCGAAGCCCAGCATGACGATTCGGTCGATCGTGGCCTTCAGCACACCGGTCGCCTGAACTGAGTCGTCGCTGGACGCGATCGCCATGTCGGGGTTGCGGCCCACGCGTATGTCGTGCGGCCGCACCAGCGTTCCGTTGAGCGACGACACCGCACCCAGGAACGACATCACGAACGCGTTGGCGGGCGTGTCGTAAACGTCTGTCGGAGAACCGACCTGCTCGATACGGCCTTTGTTGAGTACCGCGATCCGGTCGGCCACGTCGAGTGCCTCGGACTGGTCGTGCGTCACCAGCACGGTGGTGACGTGCACCTCGTCGTGCAGCCTGCGCAACCACGCGCGCAGATCCTCGCGGACCTTTGCGTCCAGCGCGCCGAACGGCTCGTCGAGCAGCAGCACCTGCGGGTCCACAGCGAGCGCGCGCGCCAGCGCCATCCGCTGCCGCTGCCCGCCGGACAGCTGGTTCGGATAGCGAGTCTGGAAGCCGGCGAGGCCGACCACCTCGAGGAGGTTGTCCACCTTCTCCTTGATCTCGGTCTTCGGCCGCTTACGGATGCGCAGGCCGAATCCGACATTGTCGCGAACCGTCAGATGTTTGAACGCCGCGTAGTGCTGGAACACGAAGCCGATGCCACGCCGTTGCGGCGGAACGTGCGTCACATCTTCACCGTTGATGGTGATGGTTCCGGTATCGGGCTGATCGAGACCGGCGATGGCCCGCAGCAGCGTCGACTTGCCCGATCCGCTGGGCCCGAGCAGTGCGGTCAATGAGCCTGCGGGCACGTCGAAGTCGACGTTGTCCAGCGCGGCGAAGTCGCCATAGTGCTTGTTGGCGCCTCGCACCGTGATCGCGTTCGTCATATCAGCGTCTCCTCAAGCCCTAATTGTCCGTTTTCGCGCGGCGCGCGTCGAGGATCACCTGGGCGATCAGCACGATCACCGCGACGCTCATCAGCAACGTTGAGACGGCGTAGGCGCCGTACTCGGCGCCACGGTTGTACCGGTCGGCCACCAACAGTGTCAGGGTTTGCGACTGACCCGGCAGGTTGGACGACACCATGATCACTGCGCCGAATTCACCGAGGGTGCGCGCCACGGTCAGCACGACTCCGTAGGTGAGCCCCCAGCGGATCGACGGCAGCGTGATCCGCCAGAACGTCTGCCACCACTGCGAGCCCAAGGTCGCAGCAGCCTCTTCCTGGTCGGTGCCCAGTTCGTGCAGGACCGGTTCGACTTCACGGATGACGAACGGGACGGTGACGAAGATGCTGGCCAGCACGATGCCGGGAAAGCCGAAGATGATTTTGAAACCGAGGTCGTTCTCGACGAAGCCAAACACACCGGCGGTGCCCCACAGCAGGATCAGCGCCACGCCGACAACCACGGGCGAGACGGCGAACGGCAGATCGATGACCGCCTGCAGCAGACTCTTGCCACGAAACTTGTTGCGGGCCAACACTAATGCCGTGGGCACGCCGAAGATGACATTGAGTGGTACCACGATCGCGACGACAAGCAAGGACAGCTGCAGCGCCGATACGGCAGCCGGGGTCGTGATCGACTCGAAGAACGCTCCGATACCGGGCGTGAACGTACGCCAGAGGATCAACCCGACCGGCACGATCAGCAGCAGCACGAGATATCCGAGCGCGGTGTAACGAAGCAGGTAACGCACGGCGGGAGAGACGTTCACTGCGCCAACTCCTCACGCTTGGCCGCGCGCGAGCCGACGCTACGCAGGATGAAGAGCACGATGAACGAAATTGCAAGCAGCACAATCGAGATCGCGGCCGCACCGGTGCGGTCGTCGTTTTCGATCAGCGTCCGGATCCACTGTGACGACACCTCTGTCTCGCCGGGAACGGCGCCGCCGATAAGCACCACCGATCCGTACTCGCCGATCGCCCGGGAAAAAGCCAGTCCCGCACCGGAAAGCAGCGAGGGCAGCAATGCGGGGAGGATGACGAGGGTGAATATGGTGCGGTTGTTGGCGCCCAGTGACGCCGCGGCCTCCTCGACCTCGCGGTCGAGTTCCAGCAGCACCGGCTGGACCGAACGCACGACGAAAGGCAGGGTGACGAACAGCAGGGCGACACCCACGCCCCACTTGGTGTGCTGGATGTGAATTCCGACCGGGCTGTTGGGCCCGTAGAGCGCCAGCATCACCAGGCTGGCCACAATCGTCGGCAGCGCGAACGGCAGGTCGATGATCGCATCCACCAGCCGCTTGCCCGGAAAATCGTCCCGCGTGAGGACCCAGGCAACCAACAGGCCGAAGACCAGGTTGATCACCGCCACCGAAATCGAGATGGTCAACGTGACTTTGAACGACTCGATGGCCGCACGCGACGTCACCGCGCTCCAGAACGCCTCCCAGCCACCGCCCGCGGACTGCCACACGATCGCGGCGAGTGGCAGCAGCACGATGATGGACAGCCACGTCGTCGCGACACCGACCCGCAGCGATGTGCTGCCGTATCGGCTCTTGAAGAAGCCCCGAGGCGGCCCGGCCTCACCGTCACCGGTGAGTTCTGGCCGGGTCGCCTCAGGATCGAGCGCAGCTGTCATCCAGTCGCCTGCTTGTAGATCTTGGTGATGGTGCCGTTCTCCTTGTCGAACAACGCCGGATCAACCGCACTCCATCCTCCCAGGTCGTCGATGGTCCACAACTTCTGCGGCGTCGGGAAGTCGGTCGCGAAGTCCTCGGTGACCGACGGGTCGACGGGCCGGAAGCCCGCCTGCGCCCAGATCTTCTGGCCCTCAGGGGTGTACAGGAAGTTCTTCAACGCGTTGGCCTGCTCCTGATGAGCGCTGGACGTGACGACCGCGACCGGGTTTTCGATCTTGAAGGTCTGCGGCGGGTTGATGTGCTCCACCGGCTTACCCTGCCGCTCGACGTTGATCGCCTCGTTCTCGTAGCTGATCAGCACGTCGCCGGTGCCCTGGATGAACACGTCGGTGGCCTCGCGGCCGGAACCGGGTCGCGTCTTGACGTGCTCGGTGACCAACTTGGTGACGTAATCCAGGCCGGCCTGCTGGTTCTTGCCGCCATCGCTCTTGGCGGCGTACGGCGCCAGCAGGTTCCACTTCGCCGAGCCGGAGCTCAGCGGGCTCGGCGTGACGACCTCGAGCCCGGGCTGCAGCAGGTCATCCCAGTCCTTGATGTTCTTCGGGTTGCCTTTTCGGACGACCAGCGAAACCACCGAACCGAAGGGGATTCCCTTGGTGGCGTCCGCGTTCCAGTCCTTGGCCACCTTGTCCGCCTTGACCAACCGGGCGATGTCCGGTTCGACGGAGAAGTTGACGATGTCTGCGGGCTTGCCGTCGACGACGGCCCGCGACTGGTCACCGGAGGCGCCGTAGGACGTGGTCACGGCCACGCCCTTGCCTTCGTCGGTGGCCGCGAAGGCTGGAATGATCTTGCTCCAGCCGGGTTCGGGCACCGCGTAGGCGACCAGGGTCAGCGTGGTTTCTGCGCCGCCGCCCTCATCGCCTCCACCGGCGACGTCACTGGACCCACCGCCGCACGCCGCAAGCACGGTCGCTGTGGTGGCGAGCGCCGCGGCATGCAGCCAGGCTTTGCGGATGTTCATTGATGACCTTTCCTTGCAGGGAATTGACGGGAATCCGCCACGACGGCAAGGCGAAGGATCAGTATTTGGGCACAGATGCAGCCGCTACCGACACCAAACCGCGGACGGGTGGATCTAGCGACAACAACAGACGTCAGCGACAGCTGGGAAACCCACGGCAATGAGGGCCAGGACGTGGCCGCTCTTGTTGCCGGACGCTGTCTGCATGGCGCGAAGAATAACAGAGTCGCAGAGATATGCTCAGTTGGGGCTTAGCCGACCTAACGAGTCAGCAGCCACATGACGATCACCAGCACCACGAGGATGACCAGCACCAACGTCACCCGAGAGCGTGGCATCAGCGTTACTCCGATTCCTCATCCTGGTGGCGCGCCCGACGCAGCAGCCGAATCCCGTTCCCCAGCGCCCCGTCCAGCAGGATTGCAATCCCGTAGGCCAGCGCCAGCACCACAGGCATCACGACCGCGGTCTGGGCGACGAATCCGAGCCCGGATAGCCACAGCTCAACGCCGTCCCACCAGTTGAGGAAGCCACCCACCCGGCCAGCCTACGGTGCGACGATGGCCGGGCGTCCTGTCGACGACGCCCGACGCTGAACCAGCAACGCTGGACACACCCCCCGACAAGTGGACGACGGGCAGGTTGGGAGTCGATGATGTCCGCATGGTTCTGCAACAGAATGAAAAGGCCAACGAGGCCCCTGGCCCCGCGCCGTTGACCGTGACGGCCCCGGTGCCGTACGCGCCAAGCGGATCGTTGCGGAACCCGTTCCCGCCGATCGCCGACTACGCATTCCTCTCTGACTGTGAGAACACGTGCCTGATCTCGTCCGCCGGCTCGGTCGAGTGGCTGTGCGTGCCGAGGCCTGATTCGCCGAGTGTGTTCGGGGCCATCCTTGATCGCGGCGCCGGACACTTTCGCCTCGGGCCCTACGGCGTATCTGTGCCTGCGGCGCGGCGCTACCTGCCGGGCAGCCTGATCCTGGAGACCACCTGGCAGACGCACACCGGCTGGGTCATTGTCCGCGATGCGCTGGTGATGGGTCCCTGGCACGACCTCGAGTCGCGGTCGCGCACCCACCGCCGCACCCCAATGGACTGGGATGCCGAGCACATTCTTCTCCGCACGGTCCGGTGTGTGAGTGGCACCGTCGAGCTGGTGATGCAGTGTGAGCCGTCGTTCGACTACCACCGCGTCAGCGCCAGCTGGGAGTACTCCGCCCAGGCCTACGGCGAAGCGATCGCCCGCGCGAATAAAGACCCCGATTCCCATCCGACGATGCGGCTGACGACCAACCTGCGCATCGGGTTGGAGGGCCGCGAGGCGCGGGCCCGCACCCGGATGAAGGAAGGCGACAACGTCTTCGTCGCGCTGAGCTGGTCGAAACATCCTGTGCCCCAGACCTATGACGAGGCCGCCGACAGAATGTGGCAGACCAGCGAGTGCTGGCGGCAATGGATCAATGTCGGCGACTTCCCCGACCACCCGTGGCGGTCCTATCTGCAGCGCAGTGCGCTGACGTTGAAGGGCCTGACGTACTCGCCGACCGGCGCGCTGCTTGCGGCACCGACGACGTCGCTGCCGGAAACCCCTCAGGGCGAACGCAACTGGGACTATCGCTACGCCTGGGTGCGCGACTCGACCTTTGCGCTGTGGGGCCTCTACACCCTTGGCCTGGATCGCGAAGCCGATGACTTCTTCGCGTTCATCGCCGACGTCTCCGGGGCCAACAACGGTGAACGACATCCGCTTCAGGTGATGTATGCCGTCGGTGGTGAACGCACCCTCGTCGAGGAAGAGCTGAAGCACCTGTCGGGCTACGACAATGCCCGCCCGGTGCGCATCGGCAACGGCGCGTACGACCAGATGCAGCACGATATCTGGGGCACGATGCTGGATTCGGTATATCTGCACACGAAGTCGCGTGAGCAGATTCCCGAGACGCTGTGGCCGGTGCTCAAGCAACAGGTGGAGGAGGCGATCAAGCACTGGCGCGAGCCCGACCGCGGCATCTGGGAGGTGCGCGGCGAGCCGCAGCACTTCACGTCCAGCAAGATCATGTGCTGGGTCGCGCTGGACCGCGGCTCCAAGCTGGCCGAAGTCGAGGGCGAGAGGTCCTACGCACAGCAGTGGCGTGCGATCGCCGAAGAGATCAAGGCCGACATCCTCGCCAACGGCGTCGACTCCCGCGGGGTGCTCACCCAGCGCTACGGCGACGACGCACTCGACGCGTCGCTACTGCTGGCGGTGCTGACCCGGTTCCTGCCACCCGACGATCCTCGGGTGCGGGCCACCGTGCTGGCCATCGCCGACGAGTTGACCGAGGACGGGTTGGTGCTGCGCTACCGCGTGGAGGAAACCGACGACGGGCTGTCCGGCGAGGAGGGCACCTTCACGATCTGCTCGTTCTGGCTGGTGTCGGCGCTGGTCGAGATCGGCGAGATCCACCGCGCCAAGCACCTGTGCGAACGGCTGCTGTCCTTCGCCAGCCCCCTGCACCTGTACGCCGAGGAGATCGAGCCACGCACCGGGCGGCACCTGGGCAACTTCCCGCAGGCATTCACCCACCTGGCGTTGATCAATGCGGTCGTGCACGTCATCCGCGCCGAGGAGGAGTCGGACAGCTCTGGCGGGTTCCAGCCCGCCAACGCGCCGATGTAGGTCGCGGTATCCGATCAACCGAACCGCTCTCGGGCCGCTGAAATCGCGGTGATCGTTTGGCTTGTCGACGCGCGCAGCTGGTGGCATAGTCCACGGCTCTGATGACCGTCCACTTGCATTGGTACCTACCGACCAACGGCGACAGCCGAGACATCGTCGGGTCCGGAGACGATTCGCACCTGGCCGTCGGGCCCGTCGGCGAGCCGCATCCGACCACCGACCATCGCCTATCTCGGCGAGATCGCCCGCACCGCCGAACTCCTCGGATTCGAAGCGGTGCTCACACCGACCGGAACGTGGTGCGAAGACGCCTGGATCACCACCGCTGCCCTGACTCAGGAAACTTCTCGGCTGAAGTTCCTGGTTGCCTTCAGACCCGGCTTCATCTCACCCACTCTCGCCGCGCACCAGGCGGCGACATTTCAGCGCATCTCCGGTGGTCGGCTGCTGCTGAACATCGTGACCGGCGGGGACCCTATCGAGCAGGCGCGGTTCGGTGACCACCTCGGCCACGACGAGCGCTACCTTCGGACCGCGGAGTTTCTCGCGGTCCTTCGCGGTGTGGGGTCGGCCCCGGGCGGTTCGACGTTCGACTTCGACGGTCAATACTTCAACGTCGCCGGTGCACGCATCGACTACGGAGACTGGGATCCGCCACAGGTCTTCTTCGGCGGGGCATCGCCAGCCGCCGAGGAGGTCGCCGCGCAACACGTGGACACCTATCTGGCGTGGGGTGAGACCCCGACACAGATCGCAGAGCGACTCGACCGGATTCGGGCGCGCGCGGCAGCGCACGGGCGGACGCTGCAGTTCGGCATCCGGCTGCACGTCATCAGCAGGGACACCTCCGCAGAGGCGTGGGCGCACGCCGAGCGGCTGCTCGCCTCGATCAGCGACGAGCGGATCGCGTCGGCCCAACAGGTGCTCGCCCGTACCGAATCCGTTGGACAGCAACGCATGACCGCCCTGCACGACGGTCGGACCTCGGATCTCGAGATCTCCCCCAACCTCTGGGCCGGTTACGCGCTGGTTCGCGGTGGTGCGGGTACCGCGTTGGTGGGCAGCCACACGGAAGTCGCCGACCGCATCGCGGAATATCACGCGCTTGGCATCGACCACTTCATCTTGTCTGGCCAGCCACACATCGAAGAGGCGTACTGGTTCGCGGAGGGCGCGGGAGCGGTGCTACGCCAGCGGGGCCTGGTGTGACGCTGTAGCGCGGTCAGTTTCCCTGTCCGCCACGGCCAAGCGCCGTGAGATCGGGCACGGGATCCTTCTCGTTGATCAGCCAGTCGCCGATGATTCGCGCCTTGTACACGCGCGGATTGTGCGACGCCAGCGTGCGCGCGTTACGCCAATGCCGATCCAGGGCAAGCTCTTCCGAGACACCGGATGCCCCGAGCGCATCGAATACCATTGCCGTGGCATTCAGCGCGGCGGCGATGATCACCAGCTGCGCTTGCGCCACCGCGACCTCGGCATCGATCAGGCGTTGCCTGGCGTTCGCGTCGTCGCCTGCGATACGTCCGGCGACGATACGGTCCAGGGCGCGGCTGCTCTGCCCGAGTGCCGACTCGGCCGCGAACGCATCCGCGGACACCTCTCCGACCACCTGGAGCAGTTGTCCGTCCTGCGCGGGCACCTCGGCGAGGCCCTGCGGGTAATTCCGCTTGCGCGCGGTCAGTGCCGCCGAACCGTCACGCAGTGCAGCCCTGGTGATTCCGGTCAGCACGGAGAGCATCGCGCTCTGGTAGAAGTGCGGCTGATAGGAGAAGCGGTCCGTAGCCGGAAACACGTCGCCGGGCTCTGCCGTTACCTGTTCGTAGCGCGCCGAACCGCTTGCGGTGGTTCGCTGGCCGAATCCCAGCCAATCATCGATCAGCACGACGCCGGGGTCGTCCCTGCGCACAAGAGCCGTCAGCAACTGGCCATCGTCTCCTCGCCCGATGACATCGAGCCAGTCCGCGTACAGGCTGCCGGTGGCATAGAACTTGGACCCGGTCACGACGAACTGTTCACCGTCAGCGCTCACGGTGGTCGCGAGGTTGGCCAGCGTCACGTTGTTGGCTTCGGTCCATCCGCCACCGACGAACTGCCCCTGGAGGAACCGGTTGAGCCAGACATCGTTCGTGTCCGATGCCGGTGCGTTGAGCCGGTCCTCGACGAAGGCGAGGTGGTTACGGAATATGTGCGAGACGTTGGCGTCAGCAGCGCCCAGATCGGCGAGCAGCAGGAACGTCTGTTCCAGCGATGCGCCGAACCCACCCCTCGCTTCTGGGATTCGAACGGTACCCAGCCCCGCATCAATCAACCAATTGACCTGTTCGTGCGGAAAGCCCCGGCACTTCTCACGTTCCAGGCTGCCCTCGGCGATCTTGTCGAAGATCGGATGAAACACCGAATGAAGGCTCTCGGTATCCGCCGTCGGCGGGCTGAGATAGGTGCTGTGGCCGCTCATTTCGCAGCATCGATTCGGTACGCAGACGAATGCTCGACCGCGACGTAGCCGAGCCGCGCATACAGAAGATGCGCATTGCTGCGGTTATTGATGTCGGTGCCCAGCGACGCGACCGTCAACCCACGCTGCAGGGCGGCCAGCCAGATCTTCTTCAGGAGCAGTTCGGCGATTCCCTGCCTACGTTGGTCACGCCTTACGCCGATGTAGTCGGTATGCGCGCTGCGCTCGTCGGCGCCTGCCGGTCCCGCGGTATAGGTGGAGCCGATGATGTATCCGACGACCTCTCCGCCGTCGGTGACCGCGGCCAGGCTGAAGTCGGGTGTGAACAAGCGGCTGTGGAGGTGATGCTCCCAAAGCTCAGGCGTCTTCGACATGTTCCCGAAGTGTTCGAGAAACGTGTCGTACTGCAGCATGCGAACCTGTTCCAGCAGTCCCCGCGTCTCCAATTCGGGCCACCGCAAGACCGTAAGTCCCTCGCGTCGACTCGATTCCAGTTGACGTGGATCCTCGTCCTGCAGCGGCTTACGGGTCCGGACGAACTGACCCTCCCGCCGTGCGCCCCTCTTGGTCAGCGCGTCGATCGTCGCCTGCTGTTCGTCGCCGACGAAGCTGCGCAAGAAAGCATCGCGAATGGTGCCGCTCTCCTGCCGAAACCGGTCGACGATCGCCGCGACGATGTCGTCGACGACGTTCGGCGCCAGGACCGGCTCGAAGACGAAGTCGGCTAGTAGCTCGGGCTCGACACCGTGCGGGGTGCTCAATGCCGCGTACCCACGTACTCGCCCCGATTCGTCACGGATCACGACGGCTGAATCGGGATAGGCACCGTCGAGCTGTTCTGCAACATCTCGCGAGTCGGCGGCGAACTTGCGACCGCCGATGCCGCTCGTGGTGGCGAGGAAATCAGCTATCGCTGGGTGGTCATGCGTTGTGGCCGGCGCGATCCGCCAGTTGTCCAGTTCTCGGTGGTCCAGCAGTGTCATGGGTCCTCCGATGCATTGCAGGTCAGGAGTAGAAACCAGGTTCGGGCTGCGTACCGTTGAGCACGTAATCGCCGATCTGGACGCGCTTGTAGTGCAACGGATCGTGCAGGCTGAGCGTTCTGGCGTTGCGCCAGAACCGATCAAGGCCAAAACCGACCGCCGTCGAGCGGGCCCCGGTCACTTCGAAAAGCCGGCTCGACACGGCCAACGCGACCTCGCTCGCGTGCAGTCGCGCCGTGTTGGCGAGGGTCACGGCCTGCGCGCGCTCCTCCCAGGTAAGCGCACGCCCCTTGTCTCTGGCGATATCGACGGCGGCGACGGCACGTGATGTCAGCGCAACCGCGGACTGGACTTGCACCCAGAACTCGCCGTAGCGCTCCTGGATCAGCGGATCGTCGACCGCGCGGTGGTGGCCGGATTCCACCCACGGCCGCGAACAGCCGCGGGTGTACTGCGCGGCTTCCTCAACCGCTCCCACGGCGATGCCGGTGAAGATCGATGCGAAACCCGCGAACATGTACAGCACGTCCAGATGATCGGACGCGGTTGCGTCGACCACACCGTAGCCGTAGCCGATCACGTCGCTGGTGGCGATGGCGACATCGGTCAAAGTCGTACTGCCGCTGACCGTGAGCCGCTGCCCGACGTTGTCCCAGTCATCGCCGAACGTCAATCCCGCTGAGCCGCTGTCGATATGGACGGTCGCCAGCTGATCCGACACGTCTTTACCGAGAAGCTCGGTTCCGTCGTCGAAAACGACCCATGCGAGCAGCACATCGCCGAGTGCCGCGCCGCTGGTGAACGGTTTGGTGCCGCGCAGGCGGAAGCCGTCCGTCGTTTGCGTCGCAAGGATCAGCGGCGGGTAGGCCGCCTGCGCGATCGTGCCGTGCAGCAACTGGTTCTCGGCGATGCGACGGGCGCGCTCCGGTCCGACGAATCCGTTCTCGCCACGTGTTCCCGCAAGGCCGCCGAAGTAGTGGTAGAGCAGGACGTGGGCGATCGACGAGTCGGCCTCGGCGATCAGCTGAATGACCGCGGCGACGTCGGCCCATGACGCGCCACCGCCGCCGTACTGGCGCGGTATCAGGATGCCCAGCAGCTCAGCGTCTTTAAGCCACGCGATCTCTCCGACCGGGTTGCGCCCGGCATGATCCCGGTCAGCGGCGGTGGTTCGTAGCTTTGCCTTGACCTCCGCGGCACGCTTCTGCCACACAGAGGAGGCATCGGTCGCCGCGGCCGGCGCGGCGATCGTCACGGCGCGACCGGCTCCTTCTCCCTCTGCTGCGTCTCGGGATCGTCGTCGCCCTGACGGACATCGTCCTCCTGCTCGTGAAGAACATCGAGGATGCCTACATCAGCGAGGCGCTGCTGCTCGGCCTCCGAAAGGGTCTGGATTGTGCCGACCCGCCTGGCGACCTCGGGCTTCGAATACTTGAGGTACCAGTACCAGGCCAGGCCGACCAACAAGATGCCGCCGTAGATGAACGGCAGGATGTTGAACGGGAACTCGGGTACCGGATAGAAGTTGCTGAAGATGACATAGCCCAAAGCAAGTGTGGCCGCCGATGATACGACTAAACGCAAGGGCGTCAATGCCTTGATCCGGTAGAGCCAGATTGGCGTGGCGATCACCACCAGCAGGTAGCTGATAAGGAAGCCCCAGGTGGCGACATAACCGCCGTATACCTCGAACACCAGCCGTCCCGACGAGCTGAAGGTGGCGACAGCCGAGAAGATGAAGGCGAGCAAACCGATGAACGCGATGCCCACCCATGGCGTCTTGTGTGTCGGGTGCACCTTTGCGAACACCTGCGGTAGCGCACCCTCGTGAGCGAACGTGAACAGCGACCGCGCGGCCGCGGTGGTCACGGCGGTCACGAAGACGATGAACGCGACCGCGACCGCCGCGCTGACGGCGTAGTTGACCCACGACACACCCGCGGCGTCGGCCAGCTGCGGAAGGACCGCGTTGTCACCGTCGATGCCGTCGAAGAACAGCACCTGCGGGTAGGTGGCGACAATGTAGAGCACGCCCAGCAGCAAGACCACCCGCAGGAGCGACCGAGCGATGTTGCGATGGGCGTCCTTGGCCTCGGCACCCAACGACGCGACGCTCTCGAAGCCGGCGTAAGACCCCACCGCCGACACCGCCGCGATGAACGTCGTGCTGGTGCCGAGGTGCCCGAGATCCCACTGCTCCCAATCGACTCGGAAGCCGTAAGCGAGATAGGCGCCGACGATGATGACAAAAATCGAGACGATGGCGATCAGCTCGAAGACCAGCTCGTACTTCGCCGCGATTGCCACTCCGCGGTACGGCAGATACGACGCGACCGCCACGATGACCACGACCAGCAGCAGTTTGAACCAGGTCGCCTGGGAACCCAGCCCGATCGACTCCAGGAACGAGTCGAGGTAGAGCACACCGCCCAAGGTGCCCGTGGTGGCGAATCCGATGTAGCCCACCAGAAGGGAGAATCCCGCGGCGAACGCGAAGCCCGGTCCCAGCCCATTGCCGGTATAGGTGCCCAGCGAGCCCGAGGAGACGGTGCGTTTGGCCTGGAAACTGATGGTCGCAGCGATGAGCACCGTGATGGTCAGGCCGATCAGCACCGCCCACGCCGCCCCCTTGCCTGCGGCGACGAAGAGTGAAAACGGCACGACCGCGATAGCGACGCTGGGTGCAGCGGCTGCTAGGCCCTGCGCGAAGACACCCCAGAATCCGATGGCGTCGCGTTCGAGGCCGGTGCCCTCTGCTGACGTGAGTGAACGGCCGCCCAATGCGACTTCGGGCCGAACGGGTGTGGACATGATGCTCTCCCCTGCACGTGAGATCGACCGGTGCGCTGTAATATGTTGGCGCACAGGTTGTTAACCTAGCTTTGACCTGACACTTACAGTGCCGCAAACTTATTGACGACGGCAGGTATCAAATCGACAAGATTCTTTTCCTGCGAAAGGCCGCGCCGGGATGGTCTTCGGGCAGCGCGCCCGAATCGCCGGAGAACAACCGCTGCCGCAGGGTCGTCGCGCCATCGCGTTCGCGGGCCCGGCCACGCCGTCGCAGCTCGGGGATCAGGTACTCGGCCACGTCGACGAAACTGCCTGGCGTCACGTGATACGCGATGTTGAATCCGTCGACGCCTGTACGTTCGGCATAGGCGTCGAGTTCGTCGGCGACCGATTGTGCGGATCCCACGAACAACTGACCGCCGAATCCGCCCAATCCCCCGACATAGTCGCGCAAAGTGAGTCGGTGGCGTTCATCGGCGTCGGCGACCGCGGCGAGAATCGACCGGCTCGCATCGGTGTCGAACTGTTCGATCGGCCGGTCCACGCCGTAGGAAGACCAATCGACACCGGATAACGCCGACAACAACACGAGGCCGCCCTCGAGGTCGTGGTATTTGGCCAGGTCTGCGGCTTTCGCCTGTGCGGCCGAATCGGTGCTGTCAACGACGATTTCGATAGAAGTGAGGAATTTGATGGAGTCCGACCTACGGCCGTAGGCGGCCGCACGACGCTTGATGTCCTCGATATTGCGGTTCAGGACGTCGGGTCGTGGGTCGCTGGCGAACACCAATTCGGCGTTACGCGCTGCGAATTCGCGTCCCGCGGTCGACGTTCCCGCCTGGAATAAGACCGGCGTGCGTTGCGGTGACGGCTCCACAAGATGGGCACCGGGCACGCTGAAATACCGACCTTCGTGGCTGATCGCGTGCACCTTGGCCGGGTCGGTGAACACGCCACCCTGGCGATCGCGAACGACCGCGTCCGACTCCCACGATCCCTCCCACAGCTTGTAGGTCACCTCGACGAACTCCTGGGCGATGGCGTAGCGCTCGTCGTGTGGGATCTGCCGGTCGCGCCCGATGATGTTGCGGGCAGCGCTGTCGAGGAGAGACGTGACGATATTCCAGCCGACCCGGCCTCCTGTGAGGTGGTCCAGCGTGCTGAACTTCCTGGCCAACAGATACGGGCTCTCATAGGTGGTCGACACGGTGATACCGAAGCCCAAATGCTCGGTCGCTGCGGCCATCGCCGATACTGCCAGCAACGGATCTGTGACCGGGGTCTGGATCGCCCGGCTCAGCGCGGAGTTGGCGTCGCCGCCGAACACGTCGAGTTGGCCGACGGCATCGGCGATGAACAGCCCGTCGAAACCGCCGTCGTCGAGGAGCCGCGCCAGTTCGACCCAATAACGCACATCGGTGTAGTCGGCGGTCCGGTCTGCCGGGTGGCGCCACATCCCGAAGTTCCCATGCGACACCGTCGACATGGTGAACGCCATCAGCACATACGGATCTGAGTTCATGCCTCGACTCCGGCTCGCTCCGGTCCTCGCTCGTACCTCGCTGCGATCCTCACTCGTCGTCGCCTTCGGGTGCTGGTACTCATGCGCTGATCTCGTATTGGTTCGCGGGGACAGCCAACCCCGAGATGATCGCGCAAGGTCGTGCCCGTGTACTCCTGCCGGAACAGGCCACGCTTGCGCAGTAACGGCACCACCTGTTCGACGAAATCCTCGAACTGACCAGGCAGTCCCGCGTCCTGCAGCACGAACCCGTCGCAGGCTCGCGAGGTGAACCAGGCCTCGATCTCGTCGGCGATCTGTTCCGGGGTCCCGAAGACCTGGGCGCCCCAGCCGTTTACGGTGCGATAGAGGAATTCGCGCACGCTCGGATTGCCGTCACCGGCCAGGATCGGTACCCGGCCAGTGCCGTCTGATGTGTTTGTGTGCTTTCCGGGAACGCCGAGTCGGGCACGGGTCCGTCCAAGTCGGCGCCGGTGACGTCCACGTCGACCTCGAGCAGCCAACCGGCCTGGTACTCCGGGCTGAAGTACTCGTAGGCCGTCGCGCTCGATGCGGTGCACTTCGTCCTCGGTGGAGCCGACGATGAACCGCAGCGATGGCGTGATGAGGGGCGGCTGCACACGGCCATGGCGACGGGCCTCGTCATGGATCTGCCGATAGAACTGTTGCGCACGGTCGCGGTTGCCCTGGCCGGTGAAGATGACTTCGGCGTGACGGACGGCGAACACCCGCCCGGTGTCCGACGACCCGGCCTGGAAGATCACCGGTTGCCCCTGTGCCGAGCGGGCGGCGCCGATGGGACCCCTGACGTCGAAGTACTCGCCGTGGTGGTCTGGCACGTGGATCCGGTCGATGTCGTTGAAGATTCCTGCGACACGGTCTTCCACGATGGTGCCGCTATCCCATGAGTCCCAGAGTTTCTTGACCACGTCGATCGCTTCGTCTGCGATCCGGTACCGCTCATCGTGGTCGACGACACCACGAGCACTGAAGTTGTCCGCTGCGGCGCGGGCAAAGCTGGTGACAAGGTTCCAGCCGGCGCGTCCGCCACTGAGGTGGTCGAGCGAAAGCAGCTGTCGCGCCAGGTGGTAGGGGTGCTGTAGGGTCGCCGAGCCGGTGACGACGAGCCCGATGTTCTCGGTCACCGACGACAGTGCAGCTGTCGTTGTCAGCGGTTCGAAATCCTCCGTCGTCTTGTAGGCCCACGTCGCAGGTGGCCCGTAGTTGAGGCCGTCGGCGAAGAACAGTGCATCCAACGAGCCTGCCTCGGCTGTCTGTGCATGTGTGATCAGGCGCTCGCGGATTCCGGCTGTGCTGTTGTCGATGTCGGGATGCCGCCATGGCCCAGACGACCGGGTATTCCCGAAGGCCAATAGGTGCACCTCTTGCGTCACGGTGTGAAAGCTACTGCCGCCCCGCTTATTCCACGCGTATTAAAAGCGCCAAGAATGCAATTCGTCAGCTCGCGGCCAATACCGGCTGGCGCGTGGCCGAGTATTGCGACCACGCAACGAGAACCGCCTCCAATTGGTCGGCCGAATGGCGGCCGAGGCCGCACTCCGTCGAGATCCCGAAGTCGGGTAGGAACTCTTCGGCCAGCGCGGTCCGCTCGAGTGCCCCCTGCGCGCCATCCTCGGCATGCAGCAGACCGAGGTAGATCTCGGTGCTGGGTTCAAGCGCCAAGCCGCTCAGCGGTTGCCAGTGCGCACGTTTGTTCCAGGCCGCGACCGTCGCGGCCTGAATCGCGTCGATACGACGCTGGACGTGGCGGGACAGGCCGTTCGCGAGGGTGACGATCGCCGTGGCGTCGCGGGGCAGGATGTGTCGACCACCGCGTGCGGCCGCCTCATCGTCGGGCGGGTCACCCATGAACGGTGATGCGCCGAACTTCGAATCGCCGTAGCAGAGGTGGAAGGTGAGATCGGCGTCGTCGTGCACCCAGTCGGCGAGCCGCGCGGTTGCGGCGTAGATCGGTTCGACTCCGCCATAGGGATTCGGGAACCAACCCTCGATCGTCGCAAGCTCGGTCGGCAGGTCCCATTGGATCGCCAGATCGCTCGGCGGGATCGCGTCCTGCAGAGCATCGACGCTCTCCCGGAGCCGCCGCTCGTATGCGTAGGCGATTTCGACCTGAGAATCGAACTCCGCGAACGAGTTCACGGCGTTGAACGGGGTGGCGATCGACACCAGAAAGCGGGATTCCTCCGCCAGCACGCCGTCCTGGCGCGCGGCCAGGAACCGCTGGTACGAGTCGGCCGCCACCGTGTGATAGTCGACTGGGCCGAATGAGACGGCGGTGCCGGCACGTACCCGGGCTCGGCCGTCGACGACGTCGAGAGTGGGGTTCTTGAGAAAGTGATCGGCCTGTGTGAGTACCCAGTTCGCCCGATTGCCAGGCTCCCCGTCGGATACCCGGGTCACACCCGGCTGCAGGCGACTGCCGACCAACCGGAACGCGTCGTCGACGGTCGGAACGTTGATGCTGCCGGTGATGTAGAACCCAGTCATTTCGAATCCTTCGATATTGTGAGCGACGGTCAGATCAGAACGCCGAGGCGCGGCGGCCTGGTGCCATGCAGTGTGTGGTTACCGAGGTGCACGTACTTCCAGCGAGCGGGATCATGCAGCGAGTGCACCCGCACGTTGCGCCAGTGCCGATCCAAGGCGTACTTGCCGTCGGTTGCCGACGTGCCGGTGAGTTCGAAGATGCCGCTGGCGATCTCGACAGCAAGCTCCTGCGCCAGCGCCTTGGCGGCGGCCACCTTCAACGACGCCTCGGCTGCCGAGTCGCGGGTGAGTTCCGGTTCGGCGACCGCTGCGTCGACGAGAGAAGCGCCCTGGTCGAGGAGCGCCTCCAACGCATACAGCCGCGCGGTGAGTTCACCGAAGCGCCGGACGACGTGCGGCTCGTCGGCAGCACTTTCTACTCCTGCCTCGAACCACGGTCGGCTCTTGGTGGTCACGAAGTGCGCTCCGTCCTCCAATGCGGCGCGCGCGATTCCGATGTCCACCGCAGCGTGCAGCGCCTGATCGAATGCGCCGAGCACGGCCGGAGGCGCGGTCGCCGGATCCGGGTCGGGACCCTCGTCGATGACGAACGCATCGTCGACCACCACTTGATCCAGAATCACTTCACCGCTGGCGGTGCCGCGTTGCCCGAACGCCGACCACCGATCCAGATTGAGTGTCACGCCGGGGTCCGATGGGCGGACGAAAACCGTTGCGCCATGCGATGGTTCCGTGTCCGGAATTCTGGCCGCAACCGCGATCCAACCGGCGCCAAGCGCCCCCGTCGCGTAGTACTTCTTCCCGTTGAGCACCCAGCTGTCGCCGTCGCGGCGGGACACAGTGGTCAGTCGGTCTGCACTGGTGCGCGTGCCCCGCTCGACGGTGGCGTTGCCTACTTGCGCGCCCGCGAGCACATCGCCGTAGATGCGCGGCGCTGGATCGGCGTCGCCGAGACCGCGGATGGCGAAGTTGATCACAAAATGCGATAGGAGCAGTTGCCCGACGGCCGAATCGGCCTGCGACAGTATGCGAAGTACCTCGACCGCAGTGGAAGGCGGGAGATCGGGACCGCCGAAACGGGCAGGCACGATGATGCCAAGCAGACCCGACTCGGCGACCCTGTGCAGCTCCTCTACGGGCCAGGCCCCCGCGAGTTCACGCTCGACGGCACCGGCGGCGATTTCCGCGGCGACCGCGCGCGCGGTCGTCAGCGCATCGTCGACGGAGGCGAGGACGGGGGCGGTGCTCTCTGTGGTGGTCATAGCGGAACGCTATGAGCGCGCACGCGCATCGCCCAGGTTTGCGATCAGTCCGAAGAAATCGGCCGACTAGTAGGCTGCGGCGGGTCCTTTCGGCTTGATGCCGTGGTGCAACTCGGCGACGTCGGGATGCGCGCGCGTTCGCGATTTCCACGCGTTCTCGCCGTAGGTGTTGAAGATCGGGTTGTCCGGGTCGGCCTCGACCCCTCGCGACAGCGCCGCCAGGTCGGGTGGCAACGAGATGATCGGGACGAGAGCATCGAGGGCGGGATTGAGGAAATACGGGATCGACACCCGGTCCGTTCCTGGCCGCGGCGCACGCACGCGATGTCGGGTCGCCCGCAGATAGCCGCCGGTGGCCACCTCGAGCAACTCGCCGATGTTCACGATGAGGGCATCGGGCACCGGCGGCACGTCGATCCACTGTTCCGGGCCAAGCTCCACCTGAAGACCCTCGGAGTCCGGCTCCACCAGCAGCAGAGTCAGCACTCCCGAGTCCTTGTGCACGCCAACGCCTTGAGGTGTTTCGTCCGTACCGGGATAGCGCACGACTTTGATCAGCGTTGCGGGCAGATCTGCGAAGGCGCCGTCGAAGACGTCCTCGTCGGCTCCCAGCGACACCGCCCAGTGCCGCAGAAGCCGCAATCCGACACCCGACAGCGCCGCGTCCCACCTCTCGAATGCGTCCCGGAAGGCGGATGGCGTCGACGGCCACAGGTTGGGCCCCTGCAGTCGCCAGTACCCCTCGGCGCCATCGATGACCTGCCGTTCCGGGCCGATGTCGATCTGTTCCCGCCAGTCGACCTTGCCGTTGGTGAGCTCGCCGCCGAGGCGGGAGTAGCCACGGAACTGCGGGCTCTTGAACTGGCTGATCTCGTTTTTCGCCTCGAGCGGTAATGCGAAGAACTCCCGCGCCAGCCGGAGCACCTCATCGAATTGCGCCCGTGGCACGCCGTGGCCGACGAGATAGAAGAAGCCGCTGTCGTGGGCCGCCTCTCGCAGCCGTGCCCGGAACGACGTCGGATCCTTGTCCGCGTCTGTGAGGTCGAGAACCGGAAGCATGGTTCCATTGTCGGCCTCTGATGTCGAGTAGCGCAGCCGTTGAATCATCATGCGCCAATCTCTTGGCGGTCGAGCGCATTCCGCCGATCATCGTTTCCATGAGCAACAGCCCACGATATTCCGACGACACATCGCGGAAGGTAATCGACATCGCGACCGGAATCCTCGTTGGACTGCGCTGCTGCTCCCCCCGCGAGGCCTTCGACGAACTGGTCAGCGTCATGAATGAGACCGGCGTCGGGATCGGCAGCCTGGCTGCCGGCCTTATCGCGCTCGCGGGCGGCGGATCCTCGGCCGGTCACGCTGAAGCGTTCACCGCGTGGGGGGAGCTCGTCGGTCGCGCCCGGCTTGTTCCCGTCGCCGCATCGCACTAGTGCTCAACGGAATCACCGAGGTACCGATATGCGTTTCGACCCCTACGAGATGTCTGGACTGCTACCGGAATGGCAGTCCGAAGCGCATCTCGCGCTCGCGCCCGCTGACTCCCTGCTGTGGGCTCGTATCGTCGCGTCGGCTGCGAGCCGGCCACTACGACCGCCGGCTCGCGTTCGGCGCTAACGTGCATGCGGGCACGCCGCTGGCGATCCACGCCGAGAGACTCACCTCGGTACGCGAGCGTGAAGCGGTGGCCCGCGCCTTCCGCCGCTGCATCAGCGACGCGCACAGCGAGTCGCCGTTCAGGTCGGGCCGGATCGAAGTCAACGCGCCGAATATCGTTGCCGCAGAGGAGATCATCGACTCCATCACGCTGCGACTGCACTCGCCGCGCCCCGTGACCGCACGCGGCATGGCTCGGCTCCGGATTGCTGCTCGCCGACGGATCCGGGCCGCTATATCGGTACGGCCGAGGTGATCTCGAAGTACGGCTGACGGCGGCATTCGCCGCGCTCTGAGGGCTCAACGCGAATCGTGCGTCAGGTTCAGTTCCTCGGCCTTGCCGAACTCGTCATCGATGAGCACGACGTCGCGCCCGTGCCTGTCCAGAATCGATGCCGCGATGGACGCGCGGTACCCGGATGCGCAGTGCACCCAGACCTCGCCTTCGGGCAGCCCACCGATACGGTCGATCAGTTCGTGCAGCGGAATGTTCACCGCGCCGTCGATGTGCGAGTCGGCGAACTCGTCAGACTGACGCACATCGAGAACCGTCACCTCGCCGCTGCCGGTGGCCTCGGCGAGCGCGGCGAAGTCGGCTACCCGGTAGGTCCGCGCGTCGGCCGCGTCTCCGACTGCCTCGATGTCGGCTGCACCGGCGATATCGTCAACGCCGATACGTGCGAGTTCACGTCGTGCGTCCGCGATTTGGCTTTCGTCCGCGCCGATCAGCGTCAGCGGAGTACCCCACGGGTGCAGCCAGCCCAGGTACGTCACGAACGACCCGGACAACTCGAATCCGAGACTGCCCTTGAGGTGTCCGGCGGCGAATGCCACCCGATGGCGGAGGTCGACGACCCACTCACCCGACTCCAGCCGGCGACGCAGCTCGTCGGGTTCGATGGGCTTGGGAGGAGAAAGGTCTACAGACGCAGGGCCTTCGCTGTTGATCACACCCATGTGCGCGTAGTAGGCGGGGTATGCCGAGAGTTCTGCCAACAGCTCGTCGACGAAGTCTTGCTCGTCCTTGGTCAACGCGGGATTGCTCTGGCGCTGCTGCCCGATCGTCGACGAGTCCTCGTCGACAGACGAGGCGGAGCAGAAGCTGCCGAACCCGTGCGTCGGGTACACCGCCGCACCATCGGGTAGCTCATCGGCAAGGCGCCGGACGGAGCTGTACTGCGCGCGAGTCAGCGCCTCCGTCTCCGCCTCGTCGACCAGGTCGGTGCGGCCGGTGCTGCCGAACAACAGCGACCCGCCGGTGAACACGCCGACGGTTGCTCCGGACTCGTCGCGCAGTTCGTAGCTGACGTGGTGCAGCGTGTGGCCGGGCGTGTGGATGACCCGCAGCACGATCGACCCGCACTCGATGGTGTCGCCGTCGGCGACCCTGTGTGCCGAATAGCCGAGGTCCTCGCCCGCGGGCACCACGTATTCGGCGTCTACGGTCTGGGAAAGCTCAAGCCCGCCGGTCACGTAGTCGTTGTGGATGTGCGTTTCCAGCACGTGGGTGATGCGAGCATCGCCGACCGCGGTCAGGACACGGTCGATGTCACGCTGTGGGTCGATGACCACAGCGGTGCCGCGGTCGGTGACGATGTAGCTGCGATCGCCCAGTCCCGATGTCTCGATGATCGATACCCGCATGGTGCTACCGGATTACCCCGAAACCACTATCGCCTCAAACCTTGAACTCTGGCTGATCGGAAGTTCAGCTGCGCTACTTGTCCGCGGCATTGTTGATGATGTCGATGGCCATCGTCGCGGCCTCCTCACCGACGCTGTAAGCGCAGACCCAGGTCTCGACGGTCAGGTTGGACGCCGCCGCGAGTGCGTGCTGACACCCCCAGCCGTCGGCGTCCTCCTGCGTCGCCATCTGGGTGATCAGACCGTCACCGCCGGATACGTCGCCGAACTCCCACAGCGAGCTGGTGTCCTCCGTATCCACCGCGAGCGACGTCCCCGCACACTTCTTCCAGATCGACTTCGACTTCTCGAAGAACCGGTTGGCGTTGCCTGCCTGCGGATAGATCACCCCGGTCTGCTCGATCCAATGGTCGTTGTCCTCATCGGGTTCGCGGGCCACGATGTCGCGCACCGCCGTCCACCCACTGCCCTTGTAGACCGGCTCCTCGGCTCCGAACATCGCGCCGAGGCAATCCGGGTCGGACACCTTGTCCGACGAGTCCGTCATATCGTCGATGTCGCTGGTGACCTCGAGATCGGTGGTTCCCATGATGTCGTTGATCTCGTCGATGGGCAGCATCACCTTGTCCAGAGCCGACTCGTCCAGCCGCGGCACATCCGTCGCCACCGTCTTCGTGTCGCGCACCGCGATGCCGGAAACGGTACTCACGCAGCCGGATAATGCCATCGCGGCAGCGACGGCAATCCCGACGACGAGAGCCCGCGCGGTCATTTCTTCGGCTTGTCGGCCGCGGCGTCGCTCGACAACGCCGCAACGAAGGCCTCCTGCGGAACTTCTACGCGCCCGATGGTCTTCATCCGCTTCTTACCTTCCTTCTGCTTCTCCAGCAGCTTGCGCTTGCGCGTGATGTCGCCGCCGTAGCACTTCGACAGCACGTCCTTGCGGATGGCGCGGATGTTCTCGCGGGCAATGATTCTCGAGCCGATCGCGGCCTGTACCGGAACCTCGAACTGCTGGCGTGGGATGAGTTCCTTGAGCTTGCTGGTCATCTTGTTGCCATATGCGGCCGCGGAGTCCTTGTGCACGATCGCGCTGAACGCGTCGACGGCCTCGCCCTGAAGCAGGATGTCGACCTTGACGAGATCGGCTTCCTGTTCGCCCGACTCCTCGTAGTCGAGGCTGGCGTACCCGCGGGTGCGCGACTTCAACGAGTCGAAGAAGTCGAAGATGATCTCGCCCAGCGGCATCGTGTAGCGCAGCTCGACCCGCTCCGGCGAGAGATAGTCCATGCCGCCCAGCTCCCCGCGACGGGACTGGCACAGCTCCATGATGGTGCCGATGAACTCGCTGGGCGCGATGATCGTGGTCTTGACGACCGGCTCGAACACCGTGCGCACCTTGCCTTCCGGCCAGTCCGACGGGTTGGTGACGACGAGCTCGGTGCCGTCGTCCTTCTCCACGCGATACACCACGTTGGGCGAGGTGGAGATCAGGTCCAGGTCGAACTCACGCTCCAGCCGCTCCCGGGTGATCTCCATGTGCAGCAGTCCGAGGAAGCCACACCGGAAGCCGAACCCCAGCGCCACCGACGTCTCCGGCTCCCAGACCAGCGCCGCGTCGTTGAGTTGAAGCCTGTCGAGCGCGTCCCGCAGGTCCGGATAGTCGGAACCGTCAACGGGATACAGCCCGGAATAGACCATCGGCCTGGGTTCGCGGTAGCCGGTGAGCGCATCGGTGGCGCCGTGGCGCGCGGTCGTCACTGTGTCGCCGACCTTCGACTGGCGGACGTCCTTCACGCCGGTGATGAGGTAACCCACCTCGCCCACGCCAAGTCCCGCGGACGGCTTGGGTTCCGGCGACACGATGCCGACTTCCAGCAGTTCGTGGTGGGCGCCGGTGGACATCATCTTGATCCGTTCGCGCGGCAGGATCTTGCCGTCGACGACTCGAACGTAGGTCACCACGCCGCGATAGATGTCGTAGACGGAGTCGAAGATCATCGCCCGGGTCGGCGCGTCGGCGTCACCCTGCGGCGAGGGCACTTCACGCACGACGTGATCGAGCAGATCGGTGACGCCATCCCCCGTCTTACCCGACACCCGCAGCACGTCGTTGGGCTCACAGCCGATGATGTGGGCGATCTCGGCGGCGTAGCGGTCGGGGTCGGCCGCGGGCAGGTCGATCTTGTTCAGCACCGGGATGATGTGCAGGTCGCGGTCCAGCGCCAGGTACAGGTTCGCCAGCGTCTGCGCCTCGATACCCTGCGCGGCGTCGACCAGCAGCACCGCACCCTCACACGCCTCCAATGCCCGCGACACCTCGTAGGTGAAGTCGACGTGGCCGGGCGTGTCGATCAGGTGCAGCACGTAATCGGTGCCGTCGACTTGCCACGGCAGCCGGACGTTCTGGGCCTTGATGGTGATACCGCGTTCCCGCTCGATGTCCATCCGGTCCAGGTACTGCGCGCGCATGTCGCGGTCCGCGACGACGCCGGTGAGCTGCAGCATCCGGTCGGCCAGCGTCGACTTGCCGTGGTCGATGTGGGCGATGATGCAGAAGTTCCGAATCTGCGCCGGCGCGGTGAAGGTCTGGTCGGCGAAACTGCTTATGGGAATCTCCTGGTCAGGCTTTGTATAGCGGGGGCGCTATGCGCTTCCAGGGTATCGAGCGAGGAGCACGGCGACACAATCGCGCGCCTTTCGCTTCACATATGCTGCGAATATGGCCTCGCAGTGGAAGATGTTCCAGCGCTTAGCTGAGAACCTGGTGTTCAACGAGGCGCCCAAGTTCATCCGTCAGCTGCAGCGGCCCGAGACCCTGCCCCGCAACATTCAGCAGGGCATCAAGGCGGGCATCGACGCCCTCACCGGAGTTACCGACGAATCCAGGCCGGCCATCACGGCCGGGCGCCCGGTCACTGATAACAGCGTTCCCACTGCACAGCGGGCCCGCAGGCTGGTGTACGCACCCGATCTCGACGGCCGCGCCGATCCCGGCGAAGTGGTGTGGACGTGGGTGGTCTACGAGGACGACCCGTCACGGGGTAAGGATCGCCCGGTGTTGGTGGTTGGCCGCGACCGTCGCACACTGCTCGGCTTGATGCTGTCCAGCCAGGAACGCCACCGCAACGACCATGAGTGGGTCGGTATCGGTTCGGGGCCTTGGGATTACGAGGCCCGCCCGAGCTGGGTGCGGTTGGACCGGGTGCTGGACGTGCCCGAGGAGGGCATCCGCCGTGAAGGCGCGATCCTCGAGCGCGAGACATTCGAGATCGTCGCGGCGAGGCTGCGTCGCGACTATTCCTGGAGCTGATCTAGCGCGGCGCCCGCCACATCGGAATCATCGTCGGACCGTCGGGAATGTCGATTTCGCCGATCTGCTCGAATCCGAACCGGCTGTAGTACGGGATCAGCGCTTCCTCGCTGGCTTCGAGGTACGCCGGGGCCCGCTCGCCGTCGCAGCGGTCCAGGCGTGAAGCCATCAGCGCCTGCCCGAAGCCGGCGCCCCGCACCGACGGGTCGCTGCCGATGACCATCAGGTACCAGTGCGGCTCCTCGGGGTGAGCTTCCTCCATGAGCTTGCCGAGGGTCTTGGTCTGTTCGGCCCGCGAGTGGAAATGCCACGCCAGCGTGGGCATCATCCGCAGCTCTTCCCATCGGGACGACTTGCGCTGGCCCGGCGGATCCCACAGCGTCGCGGCGCCGATGACCCCGCCGCGGCTCGCCACCTCGGAGCCGCCGCGGGAGATGAAATGGTTCCTGGTCAGGGTCGCGAACATCGGGGGCAGGGCCTTGGCCCTGGCCTTGTCGTCCGGCAGCATGTACTTCATCACCGGGTCTTCATAGAAGGCCCTGGCCAGGACTTTCGACAGCGAACGAACGTCGGCCCGCGCGATGGGCCGTAGTTCGATCTCAGCCACGGGTGATGTAGTCCTGCAGCGCCCGCTGCTCGCTCTCCAGCTCCTCCATCCGCTGCTTGACGACGTCACCGATGCTGACGATTCCGACAAGACGGTCGTTCTCCACGACCGGGATGTGCCGGACCCGCTTGGTGGTCATCAGCGCGGTGAGGTGATCGACCGTGTCGGTCGGCGAGCAGGTCGCGACCATCGTCGTCATGATCTGCGACACCGGCAGTCTCAGCAGCTCAACGCCGTGTTCGTGCAGTTTGCGCACCACGTCGCGCTCCGACACGATGCCCACGACACCGTCGGCCGATACGACGACCATGGCGCCGATGTTGTGCAGGGACAGCTCGGTGAGCAGTCCGGAAACCGAGGTCTCAGGGGTGATCGTCGCTACCGCGGCGCCCTTCGTCCGCAACACGTCCGCGATTCGCATCGTCGCCTCCATCGTGACCGAGTTCACACCCAGGTTAGGTCTAACTTGGTCGGCGGGAAAGCATCTTCGTCGGAACAGCTTCGCGGCGGTTTGGGTTGGTGCAACGTAGGACGACAGTCGATACGAGGAATGAAAGCATGACTAACAAAACCGCTGACGTACCCACAGTGACCCTTGGCGACGAGTTGACAGTCAGTGCAATCGGTTTCGGAGCGATGGCGTTGACGCCGGTGTACGGCGAGGTCGACGACACCGAATCGCTGGCCACGCTGCACAGCTGCGTTGACCTCGGCGTGACGTTCATCGACACCGCCAACGTGTACGGCAGCGGAAACAACGAGCGGCTGATCTCCAAGCTGCTCGCCGACCGTCGCGACGAAGTCACCCTCGCCACGAAGTTCGGCATCGCGAGCAATCCGGCCGACCGTGCCGCAGGCAGCCTGGTGGCACACGGCGACGCCGCGTACGTCCACAAATCCATCGACGAGAGCCTGTCGCGGTTGAAAACCGACGTCGTCGACCTCTATTACATGCATCGCCGCGACCCGTCGGTCCCAATCGAAGAGACCGTCGGCGCGATGGCCGAGCTGGTGACCGCCGGCAAGGTGCGCCATCTCGGGTTGTCGGAGGTGACGGCCGACGAGCTTCGCGCCGCGGTCGCCGTGCACCCGATCGCCGCGGTGCAGAGCGAGTGGTCGATCTGGAGCCGTGACGTCGAGCGCAATGTCGTGCCGACGGCTGCCGAACTCGGCGTGGGATTTGTCCCTTATTCACCGCTCGGCCGCGGCTTTCTGACCGGTACCGTCCGGTCGGCCGCCGACCTCGCATCGACGAACGACTTCCGCAAGACCATGCCCCGGTTCGCCGAGGGCGCTTTGGACGCCAACCTCGTGGTGGTGGACGTCGTGGCGTCGGTCGCCGAGGCGGCGGACGCGACGGCAGCCCAGATCGCGTTGGCATGGTTGAGGTATCGCGCCGACGCGTTCGGCGTGGCATCTGTCCCGATCCCGGGCACCCGGCGGGCCGCCCGGGTGCAGGAGAACCTCGGCTCGTTGTCGGTGACGCTCGGTGCCGATCAGATCAATGCCCTGGATGCGGCCGCAGATGCGGTGTCTGGGACCAGGTTCCACGATATGAGCTGGGTGTCGGGCGGCCGCGAGTAACCCGTCACGCGGGCATCGTTCGCCACGAGCCGAGGTGATGGACGGCGAAACCGTCAAACAGCGGCTGCCGTACCCGATCGGCGACGGCGGTGAGCTCACTGAGCATCACTGCTCGCCGTCGTCGCCAAACGTGGTGCGACGGTATGGCCGGCGCGGGCGGCTGAGTCTCGACGCCGATGCGGAAGCGCAGTCCTTGCTCATCGCAGAGCTGGAGAAGTTCACGGGTGTCGGCGAGGATGCGTGAAGACCGGTCTCGGTAGCCCAACACGGTAACCGAATCACACTGACGCACAACATGACCGACGGCGTCGCGGTGATCCTGCACCAACCACGGCACGAGGTCCACCGTCAGGTGTGCCACTTCGCTGATCTCCTCCACCAGCGTGGCGCACGAACCCATCTTGCGGTTGCGTGCCACAACCACGTTGCGACCGTTCTCGCCGGATTCGCGCCCACGGGGATTAACGTTAGGCCTCATGATCGAGGTCACCCTTCTCGGTACGGGCAGTCCCATGGTCGACCCCAACCGCGCCGGACCCTCGACATTGGTGCGGGCCGGCGCGCAGACGTTCCTGGTGGACTGCGGCCGCGGCACGTTGATGCGGGCTGCGGCGGTAGGTGTCGGCGCCGCCAACATCTCCGCCCTGCTTCTGACACACCTGCACAGCGACCACATCACCGATCTCTCCGACGTCATCACGACACGATGGGTCACCACCTTCACCCGCACTCCACTACGAGTGATCGGTCCACCCGGAACCGCCGCGGTTGTCGATGCGACGCTCAACGCGCTGGCGCCGGACATCAGCTATCGGATCGGCCATCATCCCGACATCACCGAACCACCCACCGTCGAGGTGGAAGAAGTAACCGAGGGCGTGGTGTGGGCCGGCGACGGCGTGCGGATCACCGCGGCTCCGACCGATCACCGACCAGTCGAGCCGACTATCGGATTCCGGGTCGAATTCGAAGGAGCATCGGTGGTACTCGCCGGCGACACCGTGCCGTGTGCGAGCCTCGACAGGCTGGCCGCAGGCGCGGGTGCCTTGGTGCACACCGTAATCCGTAGGGATCTCGTCGAAAAGATGCCTGTGCAACGCATCAGAGACATCATCGACTACCACTCGTCGGTCGAAGAGGCCGCGGCCACCGCCGAGCGGGCCGGTGTGGGGATCCTCGTCCTCACCCACTACGTGCCGGGTATCGCACCCGGGCAGGAGGACGAGTGGCGCGCGCTCGCCGCGACGGCCTTCGGCAGGCAGATCGAACTCGGCGACGATCTGCACCGGATCGAGGTGCATCCCGGCGTGTGCGGCGGACGCGGTGCGGGTTAGGCCACCAGAAATGTCAGGCTAGCCGGGTGATCTCCACGACCACGTCGAGGTCGGTCGAGCCCTCCCCCGAATAGACGCCCTTCAACGGCGAGACGTCCGAATAGTCCCGGCCCACACCGACACTGATGTACTGCTCATTGATGTCGGTGTCGTTGGTCGGGTCATAGTTCCACCAGCCGCCAATCCACGCCTGAACCCACGCGTGGCTCTGGCCGTCGATGGTGTCGCCGACCGCTGCGTCCGGGTTGGGGTGCAGATAGCCCGACACGTAGCGAGATGGAATCCCCATACTGCGCAACAGAATCAGGGTCAAATGTGCGAAGTCCTGGCACACGCCCTTACCCTCGCGGTGCGCGTCGAGCCCCGACGAGTGCACGCCCGTGGTGCCAGGCACGTACTCGAGTTCGCTGTGCGCCCACTCTGCGGCGGCGAGAACGGCGGCGGGCGGCTCGTGGTACTTCGCTATCCGCTTGCCTACCGCCTGGATACGCCTGCTGGCCGGCACGTAGTCGGTCGGGCTGAGCATCTCGTCGAACCGGTCGATCACGGCCTCCGCGCTCAGGTCATCCCAGCCGACCTTCTCCTCGGGCATCTCTCCCCGGTCCGTCTCGACAACCGAGGACGAGGTGACCTCCAGTTCGGTGTGCGGGGCGTGCAGGTCGAACGACGTCACGGCGGTGCCCCAGTAATCGACGTAGCGATAGGACCTTGTGGCGGGCACGGTCTCGACACGGTTGAGGATGACGTTCTGGCGGGAGTCCGACCGCGGCGTCAGGCGGGCTTCGTTGAACGACGCGGTCACCGGCGACTTGTACGCATAGCCGGTCGAGTGCACCACCCGCATGCGCCACATCTAGATCTCACCCTCTTCGATGACCAGTGAGCCGTTACGGCCTGCATCCGTCCACGCCACCCAAGGCGCGGCATGGAAGTACTCCAGCGCCAATGCTTCTCCCACATCGGAGCACGTCTTCTGCAGGCCGGCGAGGCGCTGTTCGAAGTTTTCCAGCAGCACGCCGGGACGAAGGAACTCCAGCTCGCTGCGTGCCCGGCCAAGCAGTCGCTGGGCTTCGGCAGTGGCACCAACCCGATTGAGCGCTCGGTGGTGCAGTTCGTCGAGGCTGTGTTCGGCCAGTCGCAGCGAATAGAACACCGACCGGGGGAACAGCCGGTCCAAAAGCATGAACTCGACGACGCGGCCGGCGTCGAGCACGCCGCGATAGGTGCGCAGGTAGGTGTCGTGTGCTCCCGCAGAGCGCAGCACCGTCACCCAGGCGGGCGATGAGGCGCTGTCGCCGACGCGGGACAGCAGGAGGCGCACCGTCATGTCGACCCGTTCGATGGCCCGGCCGAGCACCATGAACCGATAGCCGTCATCGCGGGACAGCGTCGAGTCGGCGAGCCCCGCGAACATCGCGGCACGGCCTTCGACGAAAGACAAGAACTCGGCGGGCCCGAGACGTCTGGCGGCGCGCTCGCGTTCGGCCAAGGCGTTGTACGTGGTGTTGAGGCACTCCCAAATTTCGGTGGACGTGACTTCACGCGCACCCCTTGCATTTTCGCGCGCAGCAGATATCGACTCGACGATCGACCAGCCGCCGTGGGTCTCCCGGCCGAATGCGACCAAGTCGGTCAGCGACCACACATCAAGCGCGTTGTCCGGCGGCTCGATGCCCAGCACCCGCAACAGCGTGCGGGATGCCTGGTCGGGATCGACGCTGGAATCCTCGAGCAGTTGGTGGACCGTGACGTCAAGGATGCGGGCGGTGTCGTCGGCGCGCTCGACGTAGCGACCGATCCAATACAGCGATTCAGCGTTGCGGGCGAGCACGATTCATCACCGCCTGCTGCTGTTGTTGCTGCTGACTCTGGCCGGGACCCGACGACTGCGACTGTTGTGCTGCTGACTCTGGCCGGGACCCGACGACTGCGACTGCTGTTGTTGCTGCTGCGAGGAATCGCCGTTCTTTTCGCCTTTCGAACCTTTGGGCGCCTTGGGTAGCTTGCGAACCACCTCTGCGGCAGCCAGCTCGCGGTCGGCCCCCGACGTACGCGACGCCAGCACCCAGGTGTCCTTCGAGCCGCCGCCCTGGCTGGAGTTGACCACCAGTGAGCCTTCCGGCAGCGCGACGCGGGTCAGGCCGCCGGGCAGTACCCACACATCGTCACCGTCGTTCACCGCGAATGGCCGCAGGTCCACGTGACGCGGCGCAAGCTTGTCATCGATCTGGGTCGGCACCGTCGACAGCTGAACGACCGGCTGGGCGATCCACCCGCGCGGGTCGTTGCGGATCTTCTTGCTGATTGTGGCGAGTTCTTTTTGGGACGCGTTGGGGCCGAAGACGATGCCGTAACCGCCGGACCCTTCGACGGGTTTGACGACGAGTTCGTCGACGCGGTCGAGCACTTCTTCACGCTCGTCCTCGAGCCAGCACCGGTAGGTGTCGACGTTGGCGACCAACGGCTTTTCGCCGAGGTAGTACTCGATGATCGTGGGCACGTAGGTGTAGACCAGCTTGTCGTCACCGACGCCGTTGCCGACTGCGCTCGAGATGACGACGTTGCCTGCCCGCGCTGCGTTCAACACACCGGCGACGCCGAGCACTGAGTTGGGATTGAACTGCATCGGGTCCAGGAAGTCGTCGTCGATGCGGCGGTAGATCACGTCGACCTGACGCTCACCCTCGGTGGTCCGCATGTAGACGGTGTTGTCGCGGCAGAACAGGTCGCGCCCCTCGACGAGCTCGACACCCATCTGCCGGGCGAGCAGAGAATGCTCGAAGTAGGCGGAGTTGTAGACACCGGGCGTCAGCACCACCACGGTCGGGTCCGCTTCGTTGGACGCAGCGGCGTTGCGCAGCGCGCGCAGCAGATGCGACGAATAGTCGCCAACCGCGCGCACCCGGTGGGTCGCGAACAGGTTCGGAAAGACGCGCGCCATGGTGCGGCGGTTCTCCATCACGTAGGAGACGCCAGACGGTGAGCGCAGGTTGTCCTCCAGCACCCGGAAGTTGCCCTGCGCATCCCGCACCAGGTCGATACCCGCCACGTGGATGCGCACGCCGTTCGGTGGGACGATGCCCGCGGCTTCGCGGTGGAAGTGCTCACACGAGGTGACCAGCCGGCGCGGGATGACGCCGTCGCGCAGGATCTCCTGCTCGCCGTAGATGTCATCGAGGTACATCTCAAGCGCCTTGACGCGCTGCCGGATGCCCTTCTCCAGCCGGGACCATTCGGCAGCGGAGATCACCCGCGGCACGAGGTCCAACGGAAACGGGCGTTCCTGGCCCGACAGTGAGAATGTGATCCCCTGGTCGATGAAGGCGCGGCCGAGGGCGTCGTTGCGTGCTTCCAGCTCAGAGGCGTCAGATGGTGCGAGTTCGGCGAAGATGCCCTTGTACGGCCCGCGGACGTTGCCCTGCGCGTCGAACATCTCGTCGAAGGCTTCGGAATAGCTGCCAAGGTCGTTGTAGCCGTCGAAGATCCCGTCGTAACGCGCGGTTCGGCGGCCATTGCCACGCGCGGATTTCGCGGTCTCGGTTGGCAATGTTCGAAGGGTCACGCCTGACATGCTGCCCCAACTGCCGCGTTTCCGCAGGCCAGTGGCTTCCCCTTCTTGACCACTTTGGGCTTTTACCCGCTGCGCTGGTAATCTGAACCCTCGCTGCCCGCGCGACGGGCGCCAGACTTTGCCCAACCCCAATGAGATTTACGAAGGAATCAGCGCGTGGCCAACATCAAGTCGAAGGTAAAGCGCAACCGCACCAACGAGCTTGCCCGACTGCGTAACCAATCAGTGAAGTCCTCGCTGCGCACGGCCGTCCGCTCGTTCCGTGAGGCTGCCGAGGCGGGCGAGAAGGAAAAGGCCGCCGAGTTGCTCGAGTCGACCAACCGCAAGCTGGACAAGGCCGCCAGCAAGGGCGTCATCCACAAGAACCAGGCGGCGAACAAGAAGTCCGCGCTGTCGCGCGCCTTCAACAAGATCTGAATCGCACTTCAGCGATCGTCGGCGACGAGTTCCGCCACTTTCCGCACCGCCGCTTCCAACGCATAGTCGGCGTCTGCCGCCGCGCCCTTGACGTCGGCATTGAGCGTCGCCACCAACTGCATCGCCTTCCCGACGGATTCCCGCGACCAGCGGCGCGACTGCCTCTGCGCCTTCTGCACCCGCCACGGCGGCATGCCCAATTCGGAGGCCAGCCGGTAGTGGTCGCCTGACAACGGCCCGACCCGGGCGATCGTGTGCACCGCCTCGGCGAGCGCATCGGCGAGGACGACATGCGGCTCGCCGCTCATCATCGCCCAGCGCAACGCCTCGGCGGCCCCGGCGACGTCACCGACCACAGCTTTGTCGGCGATGTCGAAGCCCTTCACCTCGGCCTTGCCGCTGTAGTAACGGCGCACCGCGACCGCATCCACCGTCCCGTCGGTATCGGCTACCAGTTGGGAGCAGACCGATGCGAGCTCGCGGATGTCGGATCCCACCGCGTCCAGCAGGGCCGTCACGGTGTCATCGGAGACCTTGACCTTCAAGGCCCGGAACTCGCCACGGACGAAATCGGCGCGTTCGGACGCCTTGGCGATGCGGGCACACGGATGAATTTTCGCGCCGAGCTCCTTCAATCGACCGGCCAGTGCCTTGGCGCGCCCTCCGCCCGAATGCACGACGATGAGCAGCGTGCCGTCCGGCAGGTCGGCGGCCGCTGTCTCGATGAGGGCCACCGCCTCCTTGCCCGCTTCGGCGGCGGACTCCAGCACCACCACCCGCTCGTCGGCGAACAACGAGGGGCTCAGCAGCTCGGCGAGTTCAGCCGTGCTCACCTCACCGGCACGCATGCGGTTCACCGGAACGTCGTCGGTGCCCGCCTGCTTGCGGGCGGCGCGCAGGACGGCTGCGACCGCGCGCTCGACCAAAAGCTCCTCGTCCCCGAGGACAAGATGCAATCCAGGGACCGGTTCGCTCATGCGCCGATGATTCGCTCGCAAGCTTCGCTCATGCTCCGATCGTGTCATGCTGCGCTGACAGCCACCTCCGGCACCACCGCGACAGGATGACGGCCGCGCCCCCGGCCGCTGCGACGGTCAGTGCGCCGGCCAGCCCTGCGGGAACGGGCACAGATCCGCCGGGAATGCCCGCCGCCCATCGGGCCACGTTCAACAACCACCACAGCTCGGGTCCGGTGAACCGGATCAATAGGTCCGCGCCCGCAGGCCAGAACACCGACAGCGCGGCCGCCGCGGTGCCGATGACGGTGATCGGGGGAATCACGACGGCCACCGCGAGGTTGGCCAGCGCCGCGACGACACTGAACGTGCCGGAGATGGCCGCCACCAGGGGCGCCGTCACCAGCTGAGCGGCGAAGGCGACGCACACCGCGTCGGCCAACGGCTTGGGCCAGCCGCGGGTGACCAGGCGTCGCGACCATCTGGGTGCGATCACCACCAGCGCAGCGGTCGCCGACACCGACAAGGCGAAGCCGACGTCGACGGCGAGTTCGGGTGCCGCGATCATCAGCGCGATGACCGTCGCCGACAACACCGGGATCGCTTGTCTGCGGCGGTGCGTCACGAGGGCCAGCAGCGTGATGGCCGCCATCACCGCGGCGCGCAATACACTCGCCGACGGCTGCACGACGATGACGAACGCCACCAACGCCACGCCGGCCAACACGACCGCCGTTCGAGGGCCGACCAAAACCGCGATCAGCAGCACCGCCCCGCAGACGATCGTCACGTTCGCGCCAGACACCGCCGTGAGGTGCGTCAGCCCCGCGGCCCGGAACTGCGCGGTGGTGTCGGCCGACAGCGCAGAGGTGTCACCGAGGACGAGGGCCGGAAGCATCGCCGCTTGGTCGGCGGGCAAGGCGTCCCGTGCCGACGAGGCGAACGCACTGCGTACCCGCTGCCCCGCCCGCTGGATCGGCGCGGCCTGCCCAAGTGTCGGCTCTCCGGTCGCCGACAGGACGGCGACCGTGAGATCGCGCCGCGTCGGCCTGGAGATCCGGGCCTTGAATGCAGCGGGCTGGCCCGCCGACAGCTCGGCGAACCCGACGATCGACGCGAAAACCACCACCCGGCCCGACATTTCGTCGGTGTTGACGGCCTGCAGAGACCCCCGAAACATCAACCTTCCGCCACCGAGCGAGCGTGGCGTCTCGCTTGGCGTGACGATGACGTCGGTGACGTCACCGACGCGGTCCACGAGCGGATGATTTCGCACCTGCTCGACGCGTAGTTGAACCGCGACGGCGAAGCCAAGCCCTACCAACGCGATCGCGACCACCGCCGCTGCCGTCATTCGCGCACCGTCTTGCGGTGCACGGTGTCTGCCACCCCACCACGCCGTCGCGCTCGCGGCGCCGACCGCGACCGACAGCAGCACGACGACACCGCTGATCGACCACAGAATTCCCGCGGCCGTGACCGCCCAGCTCGTCAGCGCCGCAGGCACAAGACGCAGGTCCAGGTGGACCTCGCGACCGTCGGCGGCGCTCACACATGGACCTGGGCGCGCAGCTTCTCCAGGCGCGCCGGCCCGATACCGTCCACGTCGGCAAGCTGGTCGACGCTGGCGAACGACCCGTTGGCGTCACGCCAAGCAATGATGGCGGCCGCGGTCACCGGACCGACACCCGGCAGGGCGTCGAGCTGCTCTTCGGTCGCGGTGTTCAAGTCGACCGGATCGCCAGACGCCGACTCGCTTCCGGCCGGTTCGGGGCTGCCCGCTGAAGCGGATGCGGTCGGCTCCGAGGCCACCGAACTGCCCATGGTCGTCGGTTCCCCCGGAGGCGCGGCGATGCCGACGATGATCTGTTCGCCGTCGGCGAGACGACGCGCCATGTTCAGACCGATCAGATCGGCGCCGTCGAGCGCTCCCCCAGCGGCGCTGAGCGCGTCGGCGATGCGTGCCCCCGAGGACAAGGTCACCAGGCCCGGCTTGTGCACGAGCCCGACGACGCTCACGACGACCGGCCCCTCGGGGGCAGGCGCGGACGGAGTGGGCTGTGCTGTTGAGACCATCTCCACCGGCGGCAGTTTCGCTGATGCCACCGGCGGGGTCTTGTCCCGAAGCAGCGTGAACACGGTGACCAGCACGGCCACCACGCCGACGAGACCCAACGCGATGGCACCGGCGCGACCGGGGTCTGCGCGGACGGCCGCCAGCCACCCCGGCTGTTCGCCGGTACCGGCGTCGGGCAGCCAACGCGACAGTGCGGCATCGGAATTGCCGTCGTCATCGTCCGAGTCGGTGTCGGCATCGACTTCTGCGCCGAGCCTTCGGTGAAGACGCTCGGTGGGCAGTTCGGTTCCCATGTGCCCGACGGTAGGTGCGGCGGGTGACCACATTCGCCGGGCGAGACCGCGATCGGTAGAGACTGTGGATGAAGTCCGCTCTGTGGAGGATTCCCCGTCAACGAGGGAGGCCCTCCCCGGAGTTGACCGCTGCCGGGGAGGGCCTCAATTGGAGGGTGAGTCTGTTCGGTTGTGCGCTTACTGGTTGAACATCGCGAGGCGGCCGACACCGTGGTGGTGGTGCCACCCGGGCAGTGCGTTCGGCGCGGGCTTCGCATAGGTGTCCGGTGACGTGACGATCGAGGCGTTGGGGCCGTTTTGAGTGACCGTGGTCGTGGCGTTGGCCATGCCGGCCAGACCGAGCGCGGCTCCGCCGATGATGCCGGCCGAGACGACCGGGAGAGCGATGTAGCGGGCGAAGCTGCGAGCGATGGTGTTCGTCATGTTGAATCTCCTTGTACTGGTTGGCTTTTCAGTTCTTCTGCCGGTTCTTTCCGGCGATGAGATAACTATGTCCCAGTGGCGAGGAGATGTATGTCGGCCAACCAGCCCTCGGACCGGTTGAACCGGGTGTCCCCCGATTGGGGGAACTAGCCGGATGTCGAGGCAGAAGTTCGTATGATCCCGACGTGGACGGTGTGCACGACATCGGCGGGCTGGACGGTTTCGGCCCGGTCGAGCACGAGGACGTCGAGCCTTTCTTCGCCGCGGACTGGGAGCGGCGCACTTTCCGGATGATGATCGGATCGCTCGGACCGCTCAGCATCAACGGAGGCATGTTTCGCCATTCGATCGAGCGGATGGATCCCGCGCATTACCTCTCGTCGCCGTATTGGGAGCATTGGCTCACCGGTGTCACGACGCTCGCGGTCGAGGCGGGCGTCACGACTCAGGAGGAGCTTGATCGCCGAGCAGGTGGCCATTTCCCGCTGTCGAAGCCGGACCGCGGCGTTCTGCCCGACGATCTGACGGCGCGCGACACGCCGCGGTACGCGGTCGGCGATGCCGTTCAGGTCCGCGAGTGGCACCCGCCGGGGCTCACCCGTGCGCCTCGGTACGCGCAGGGCAAGCGGGGCACCGTCGTTCGAATCGATCCGGCTGCCAACGTGTCCGATATCGAGGCGCACGGCGGCGGGTTCGTCGTCGATCCGCTGTACTGCGTGCGGTTCGCGTCCCGCGAACTCTGGGGCGAGGCCGGCACTGACGGCGACTTCGTGCATATCGACCTGTTCGAGAGATACCTCGAGGAAGCGTGATGGCCCACGATCACCATCCCGAAGAGCTCGCACCCGTTGAGGCGCGTATCGCAGCCATCGAAGCGGTCCTCGTCGAAAAGGGAGTGCTCGACGTGGATGCGGTGGACCAGATCGTCGCGCACTTCGAAGACAACCTCGGACCCATGAACGGTGCCAAGGTCGTCGCCCGGGCGTGGACGGACCCGCAGTACAGGGCCCGTCTGCTGGAAGACGGCACCGCCGCGATCGCGGAGGTCGGCTTCAGCGGGCCGGAGGGCGATCACATGGTCGTGCTGGAGAACACCCCGGACGTGCACAATCTCGTCGTCTGCACGTTGTGCTCGTGCTACCCGTGGCCGACACTCGGGCTGCCGCCGAAGTGGTACAAGGCACCCGCCTACCGTTCGCGGGCAGTGCGGGAACCGCGCAAGCTGCTTGCCGAGATGGGCACCGCGATCCCCGACGACGTCGAGATCCGGGTCTGGGATTCCAGCGCGGAGGCACGTTATCTGGTGCTGCCGATGCGGCCGGCCGGCACCGACGGCTTCTCCGAGGAGCAGCTCGCGGGCGTTGTGACGCGTGACTCCATGATCGGGGTGCAGCGGCTGTGACGGCGACACCGTTCGACGACGAGTCGCTGCCCCGCGACAACGGTGAACTCGTCTTCGACGCACCGTGGCAGGCTCGCGCGTTGGCCATCGCGGTCGCGGTCGTCGAGCGGCTCGGCCTGCCATGGGATGCATTTCGCCACCGCCTGATGGCCAGCATCGCCGAGGACCCGCATCGCCCCTACTACGAGTCGTGGACCAGGGCCCTCGAGTCGCTAGTCGTCGCGGAGGACCTCGCCACCGCCGCCGCGCTCGACGAGGCGATGCCGACCGAGCGTGCCCCGCTATAGGCCCCAACCGTCGTTTCGCCAACACACCCAGTCGATCTCGACAAGGGCGCCGACGGCCAGACCGGTGGTGCCCACGCAGGTGCGGCTGGGCAGGCGGTCGGGGAACCACTGCGCGTAGGCGGCGTTGAAGGCGTCGTAGTCATCCCAGTCGATCAGGAATGCTCGCACCGCGACGACGTCGGCCAATCCTCCACCGCACAGTTGAGTGACACGCAACAGGTTGCCCAGGACCTGATCCGTCTGGGTCGCAACCTCGTCGCCGACGACGGTGCCGGTCACGTCGGTGGGCATCTGCCCCGTCACGTACAGCGTGGGTCCGGCGGCCGTGGCGTGGGCGAAGGGTGCGACGGCCGGGGGGACACCGTCCTCCGGGGTGAAGGTGAATGCGCGGATTCCACCGGTGCTCATGGGCCGATCATGGCATCGAATTAGGGTCTTGGGCATGAGCACACCTAATGCCGACCGGCCCATCCGGGTGATTCAGTGGACAACGGGAAACATCGGAAAGCGCTCGCTGCACGCCATCATCGGCCGGTCCGACATGGAGCTGGTCGGCGTTTACGCGCACGGCGCCGACAAGGTCGGGGTGGATGCCGCCGAGTTGGCCGGCTGGCCCGAGCCGACCGGTGTGACGGCGACCAACGACATCGAGGCGCTGATCGCATTGAAGCCGGACGCCTGTTGCTACAACCCGCTGTGGCCCAACATCGACGAGCTGACCCGGCTGCTGGAGTCCGGTGTCAACGTCTGCTCGAGCGCAGCGTGGATCACCGGCGGCAAGCAGACTCCCGAGGATCTGGACCGCATCCGAAAGGCTTGCGAGAAGGGCGATTCGACGATCTTCGGCAGCGGCGCGCATCCGGGCATGACCAACATGGTCGGCATGGTGCTCAGCGGATCGTGTGAGCGGGTGGACGAGATCCGGATCACCGAGTCGGTGGACTGTTCCACTTACGAGTCGGCGGGCACGCAGACCGCGATGGGCTTCTCGCAGGACCCTGACACCCCGGGCCTTGCCGAAAGCGTGCGGCGGGAAAGCGAGGTATTCGCCGAGTCCGCGGCGATGATGGCCGACGCGATCGGGGCCAAGCTCGATCGGATGACGTTCGACGTCACCTTCACCGCAGCCACCGGCGACAGCGATCTCGGTTTCATGCAGATCCCGAAGGACACCGTGGGCGGCGTGATGGGCTACCACCGCGGCTGGGTCGGCGACAAGAACGTCGTGAGCGTCGGATTCAACTGGATCATGGGCGATCATGTGACGCCGCCCAAACCGCTCGAGCACGGGCACGTCATCCAGGTATTCGGGTTGCCGAACATGCGCACGGTGCTGCACTGCCTGCCGCCGAAGGACTGGACCGAACCCGGCTTCATGGGCCTCGGCATGATCTACACCGCCCTGCCGGTGACCAATGCGGTACCTGCCGTCGTCGCGGCAGCGCCGGGCATCATGACGCTGAAGGATCTGCCGCCGGTCACCGGTCGGTTCGCGGGCTAGCCGCTCGGGCCAGACAGAACTCAGCCCAGGCGCGTGGCCTGGGCTGAGTCGTGTTGTGAGTGTTGGCGAGCGCTAGAACGGCAGGTTCGAAAAAACATCTCCGGCGGAATCAAGCTGGTCTTGAATCTGTTTGTTGAGTTCGGCGGTGCCGTCATCGGTCTTGGTGGTAGCAGGCCCTGTCGCGGTCGTGCCCGTGCCCGCGTCCGGCTTGGTGGTAGCAGGCCCTGTCGTGGTCGTGCCCGTGCCCGGCTTCGTGGTGTCGCCCGGCTTGGTGGTGTCGCCCGGCTTGGTGGTGTCGCCCGGCTTGGTCGTGTCGCCCGGCTTGGTCGTGTCGCCCGGCTTGGTCGTGTCGCCCGGCTTGGTCGTGTCGCCCGGCTTGGTCGTGTCGCCCGGCTTGGTCGTGTCGCCCGGCTTGGTCGTGTCGCCCGGCTTCGTGGTGTCGCCCGGCTTAGTGGTGTCGCCCGGCTTAGTGGTGTCCGGGGTGGTGGTGTTGGCGGGGGTTTGACCCTGGGCCGGTGTCTGGCTTCGGACGACCGGTGCTTGTCCCTGCACCGGGGCGGGGCTTGTTGTTGTTGGAGCGTGGGGTCGACGGCGTGAAGACCTTGATCGGGGCCGGGTTGTTCACCACGACCGGGGAGGCCGGATCGCTGTTGGTATTGAGCCCGGGGATGCTGATCTCCGAGGGCAGGTTGATCGTCGTGGACGGCGTCGCGGCTGCCGCCGGCTGTGCGGTGTCGTGGCTGGAGTTCATCAGGTAAACCCCGCCGAATGCGGCGGCGCCGACGACGGCCAGACCGGCGATCATCATCAGCCCCATGTTGGACGACGAGGACGCGGCGACCGGGGCGGCGGCCATCGGCATCGGCTGGGCAGGCATCGGGGCGTAGCCCTGGTGGCCCTGGAAGCCGTTGTACTGAGGGCCGTAGTTCTGGTTTTGCGGGTAGGTGGTGTACATGATCTCTCCTGTGGTCTGAAGTGGCCCTTGCGGCCGCTTTCACAGGTAGGAGCAATGGGGCTAGATCAGTCGCACACTTTTTCAAAAGAATTTCGAAAAACTTTTCGCAGCCATCGACGCAGGTCAGCGCCCTTTCGGTGGCGCAAAGTCGTCACAGCCGCTGAGCGAGTCGTCCTTCCCTGGCCGCTGAGGTCCTTCAGCGCGTCGCCGCGGCCCGCCATCACCATCAGTAGGGCCTCGCCGGGACCCTGCACCTCAGGGCCGCCGCCATGAGACCAATCGAGGTCGGTTGCGACGAGGAGTCGTGCGTGGCAGGCCCAGCGGACCTGCGGATGTCCTGCTGGATGGATCATGTTGTCGGTCAATGCGACCCCCCCGATCCTCCTCGCGCGTGCGTGTCCTAGTGATCAGTGCGATCAGCTCCTCCGGAGTGCGGTCCGCGTAGTCGTCAACACCTACTTGGTTGATCCGATCAACCGTCAGCCAACCCTTGAGGAATCGGCGAACCAAGGCACCGCCGGAAGTTCGTCGAAGCTGATCGCATGCGCGGCGACTTCGCGGACGTTCCACCGCTCACACAGCGTCGGCGCCTCCCACTTCTCCGGCGACAGCGTCTCGAGAAACGCGGCGAAGTCTTCACGCTCACTGCGCGCCAGATCCAGCCAGGACACTAGGCGTCACTCGTGACGCAGACGCCGACCGCGCCGGCGCCGACATGTACGGCCAGCACCGGGCCCATGTCGGTGACGGTGGGCGGCGCGATCTGCGGCAGCGCAACGGTCAGCGTTTTGGCGATGTCATCGGCGGTGTCGCGGTTGTCGACGTGGTGGACGGCGATCTGTGCGCTGCCGTCGCCGACCAATTCGGCGACCTGATCGATCATCGCCGCATGTGCCTTGGTGGCGGTGCGGATCCGCTGGCCGAGCACCAACCTGCCGTCGACGTCGAGGCACAGAAGTGGCTTCAGCGACAAGGCGGAACCCAACAACGACGCCCCCCTGCGAATTCTGCCGCTGCGCCGCAGGTTGTCGAGCCGGTGCACGACGATGAACGCGTGGCCGCGGGGAACGGCCGAACGTGCGGTGGCCTCAACGGCATTCAGGTCCGCACCGGAGGCGGCCTGTTGCGCGGCAGCCAAGGCGACGAACCCGACACCCATCGCGGCCGACCTGGAGTTGACGACGCGCACCGCGGGACCGAACTCACGCGCCACGGACACCGCAGAACTGTAGGTGCTCGACAGCGCGGCCGAGATGTGCACGGCCACCACACCGTCGCCGCCGCTCTGCGTCAGCGCTTCCCGATAGGCGTCGGCGAGTTCAGCCGGCGTAGCGCCTGCGGTGGTGGCGTGGCGCAGGTGGACTTCGGCGGGCACATCGTCAACGCCGTCGCGGAAATCCTTGCCGTCCAGCAGGATGTGCAGCGGTACCTGACGAATACCGCACCGCTGCAGGTCCTCGGGCTGCAGGCGCGAGGACGAGTCGGTCACCACGACGACGGCCATCGTTAGGGAGCGTCCTCGTCAGCCACACCGGCCTCCTGCAAACCCTTGAGCATCAGTTCGGCGACCGCTTGATGTGCTTCGAAGTTCCAGTGGATACCGTCGGGATTACCTCTCCCGCTCATGATGTGCTCGGCGACAGCGGCTTTCAGGTCGACCAGCGGTACATCATGTTGGTCTGCCCATTCGCTGATCGCCTTGACCGTGCCCGGTCTGCCGCGGTGCGCCTTACCGTACGTCTCGGCGATGTGCACCGAGGGCAGTGACGCGACGATGGGAATGCCGGGACGATTGAAATCGATTGCACCGCGGGTCAGCTCGAGATACTCCACGGATACGTGCGGCGGCAACGCGGCGCGCGCGATCGGAGAGAATCTGGGCTGCACCCAGCCGTAGCCGTCACGTACCCAGCGGCGAAGCCACGACGGACGCACATAGCGGATCAGCTCACGCAACGCTGTCGGCAACGGCGAGGGTAGCGAGTCCATCCCGCTGGTTGCGAAGATGACAGCGCCGGCCCGGGGCAGCGCCGCCCAGGCACGCGGATCCTGTGTCGCCGCCCACCATACGTCGCGGCAGGTCCAGCCGATCCGACCGATGAGCTCGACGTCCCAACCGAGATGTGCGGCAACGATATTGGGCCATATCCGCGGATCGTCGGATGGCAGTCCGCCGGTCGGCCCGTAATACGACAGCGAGTCGCAGAAAACCAGGAGTGTCCGCCGGTCAGAGGACATCGTTGGCGACCTGTGCCGAGGCGTTCCACACATCGAGGCGCCACCGGATTTCGTCGAATTCCGCGTCGTCGTCGGAATGACCCGACAGCTGCACCCAGCTGGCGTTACCCATGCCACCCAGCGCAGGCCAGTTGTCCACCGGTAGTTTCAGCAGCGCCGCCGTCAGAGCAGCGATCAGCCCGCCGTGCGCCACCAGCACGACCGGCCGTTCGGGTTCGTCTGTCCCCCACTCGGTTTGACCGGAGACGAGCTCTTCGATCAACGGCATGCTCCGCGCGGCCACGTCGACCCGGCTCTCCCCGCCGTGCGGCGCCCATGTCGCGTCATTGCGCCAAGCGATGCGCGCTCCCGGCGCCGCCGCATCTACCTCGATATGCGTCAGGCCCTGCCAGTCGCCGAGATGCGTCTCGCGCAGCCGGGCGTCCACCTCAACGGGGAGGCCGGAACGTTCCCCGAGGGATTCCGCGGTGTCGAGCGCTCGACCCAGGTCGGAGGAGACGATCAACAGCGGCTGCCGTTTGGCCAGCACTTCAGCGGCGGCGACGGCCTGATCCCGGCCGAGGTCGCTCAGCTCGGTGTCGAGCTGGCCCTGCATGCGGCTGCCCGCGTTGAACTCGGTCTGCCCGTGTCGCAGCATCACCAGGCGGCGGATCGTCACGGCGCTTCCCCGTCGAGGTCGACGGGAACGATCGGGCAATCTCGCCACAACCGGTCCAGCGAATAGAAATTGCGCTCGTCCTGGTGCTGGATGTGCACAACGATGTCGACGAAATCCAGCAGTGTCCAACGTCCTTCGCGGGCACCCTCCCGGCGTGCCGGTTTGTAACCGGCCAACCGCATCTTCTCCTCCACCTCGTCGACGATCGCGTTGACCTGGCGCTCGTTGGACGCCGACGCGATCACGAAGCAGTCGGTGATCACCAGCTGACCGGACACATCGATGACGACGACGTCTTCTGCGAGTTTCGACGAGGCCGCCTGCGCGGCAACCGTCGCCATCGTGATGGATTCGTCGGAAGCGGTCACCGCGAGTGCTCCTGTGCGGCAAGGACTCGCGAACGGTAGAGGCCCCGCTTGGACACGTACTGCACGACGCCATCGGGCACCAGATACCAGATCGGCCTGTTCACCTCGGCACGCTTGCGGCAGTCGGTCGACGAGATCGCCAGAGCGGGCACCTCGACCAGGGTCAGCGCATCGGGCGGCATCTCTTTGAGCGCCTTCTCGATGTGCTTGCCGTCGAGTTCGTAGCCGGGTCGGCTCACCCCAACGAACTTGGCGAGGGCGAACATCTCTTCCCAGTCCTGCCACGTCAGGATCGAGGCCAACGCGTCGGCGCCGGTGATGAAGTAGAGATCGGCGTCGGGGTTGAGCGCCTGCAGATCACGCAGGGTGTCGCGGGTGTACGTCGGCCCGGCGCGATCGATGTCGGCCCGGCTCACGGAAAACCGGGGATTGGCTGCGGTCGCGATGACGGTCATCAGGTAGCGGTCCTCGGCGGGCGTGACGTCGCGGCCCTTCTGCCATGGCTGGCCCGTCGGCACGAACACCACTTCGTCCAGATCGAACAGATCGGCAACCTCGCTGGCCGCAACCAGGTGCCCGTTGTGAACGGGATCAAATGTCCCGCCCATCACGCCCAGCCTGCGTCGAGATGCCACGTTTAGGCAGCTTACGGCAGCGTCGGCGGCGCACGTCGGCCGCCGAATGTATCGATTGTTGCGGCGTCTTCTCGCACTTCTCCGCAACAAACGGCACAAAAGCGTGAGGTCGAACGCCGCTAGACGGCCGACAGCCGATGCGCCCCGAGCAGTTCGGACACCTCGAACGATGCGCGGTCGGCGCGGTACACATCGCGGGCGTACTCGACACACCGGCCCGTGCTGTCCTCGGTGCGGCGGGTGAGCAGGGTGCCCGCCGATCCCGCGCGCACACCGAGCTGCGCACTGGAGGCATCGTCGAGCACGATCGACTCCAGCACCGCGGTCGAGCGCGCCAGATCGACGCCGTAGCGGCTGCGCAGGATCGCCCACAGCGACCCGTCGTCGGGCTCGTCGAGGATGCCGGGAGTGAGATCGGCAGGCAAAAACGTCGTCTCGAGCGCGAACGGTACGTCGTCGACGGTGCGCAGGCGATGAAACACGTTGACCATCGCGGCGTCGTCGAGACCGAGCGCCCGCCGCACCGCGGGCGTCGGGTGTTGGTGTTCGGCCCACAGCAGGCGCGCCGCCGGGCGACGCCCAAGCCGGGATACCTCCTCCGAGAAGCTGCCGATGTGGAAGCGCACCCGCGGCTCGGCGACGAAGGTGCCGCGGGGCGGCCTGCGGTAGACCACACCTTCGCTTTCCAGCAGGGACAGTGCCTGGCGTGCGGTCATCCGGCTGACCCCGTGCTGGTCGGCGAGCTCCCGCTCGGACGGCAGCAGCGTGTGTGGTCCCAGCTGCTCAGTGGCGATGCGGTCGCGCACCACGGCCGCGATCGCGATGTATCTCGGGGTGGCGGGCGCCTGGTTCCTGGCGGCGGGGGGCATCTCTGCAGAGTAACCGCGTTCGCCAACCAGCTGGTATAGGCCACGGGTTTGTAAACACTTCGTAATCGGCTGCGATTGGGCTTGACGGTGGCCTGGGTCACACCCATACTACGGTTCGACCACATGGTCTATACCACTGGAGGAAACGATGACGAATCCGGAACCCCCAGCCGCCAGCGATGCCGCTGACCTGGCAAAATTCGGCTACGAGCAATCCCTGGAGCGGCGCACCGGACGATTCGCGTCGTTCGCCGTGGCATTCGCCTTCGTCTCCATCGCCACCGGCATTTTCACCACCTACGGGGCGGTGCTGAACTCGTCGGGGCCGATGGGCATATGGACATGGCCCATCGCCACCATCGGCCAGCTGGCGGTGGCCTTCGTTCTCGGCGCGCTCGCCGCGCGAATCCCGGTCACCGGCTACCACTACCAATGGATGTCACGGCTGGCCAACCCGGTACTGGGCTGGATCCTCGGCTGGATCTCGTTCACGTTCCTGGCCATCGTGGTGGTCGCGGTGGACTACACCATCGCGTCGACGATCTTTCCGGTGCTGCTGAACTACGAAGGCACCCCGACGATCGCGTGGCTGGTGACCGGCCTCGTGCTCTTGCTGCAGGCGGCTCTCGTGGCGTTCTCGACGCGGTGGGCGGAGCGGGTGAACAACACGTTCGTCTCGCTTGAACTCATCGGCATGGTGACACTGACGGTGCTGTTGCTCATCGTGTCCGCCGTGCGCGGAGACATGGACTTCTCGAATCTGGTCAGCACGGGCGCCGTGCCCGCCGAGGGCTACTGGAGCTTCGGTGAGCTGACAACCGCGGGCCCGTGGATGCTCGGGTTCCTGCTGGGTGCCTTCACGATCGTCGGCTTCGAGTCCGCGGCCAACCTGGCCGAGGAGACCAACGACCCCGAACGGGTTGTGCCACGGGCGATGTGGCAGGCCGTGCTCGCATCCGGTGTGCTCGGCTTCATCTTCATCGTCGCCGTGACGCTCGCCGCAGGCGATCCCGTCGCGCTGGCCGAGTCCGGCACGCCGATCGCCGACGTCATCCACAACACCCTTGGTTCAGCCGTCGCCACCCTGCTGCTGCTGATGGTGGTACTGGCGATCTTCGCCTGCGGACTGGTCATCATGATCACCGGCGTGCGGTTGACCTGGGCGATGTCTCGTGACGAACGCTTCCCCGGCTGGCAGCAGTGGAGCCAGGTTTCGCCGACTTTCCACACGCCGCTGAAGGCCACCTTGCTGTATGTCGTTCTCGCCGAACTGATCCTGGCGATCTTTTCGCACTCGGAGACGGCGCTGTTCACCCTGTTCGGGGCCGCCACCCTGCTCCCCGCGGTGATGTACGCCTCGACGGTGGTGCTGTACCTGATCAAGCGCAAGTCCCTGCCGGTGAGCGACAAGTTCAACCTCGGCGCCTGGGAGATCCCGATCCTGGTGGTTGCTGTGGTGTGGCTGGCGTTCGAGCTCGCGCTGTTCCGGGACTCGAGTTTCAAGCAGGCGTGGGCGTACGTCATCGTGATGGTGGTCGTCGGTGCGTGCTATCTCGGCTACCTGCTGGCGACCCGCGGCAAGAGCGGACTGACCATGCCGGGTATGCAGTCGATCGATGCCGAGCTGGAGGCTGAGGCGACCAAAGAATAGCGGGGGCGATCATGCACCACTTCCTGGCGATCGACCAGGGGACTTCGGGTACGAAGGCCATCGTGGTCGACGAGGCCGGGCATGTCGTCTCGATCGCCGAGGTCGCGGTGCGACCGGAGTATCTGGCCGGCGGCGGAGTCGAGCAGGACCCGGAAGCGCTGTTCGACTCTGTCGTCAACGCCGGCCGAAAAGCACTGGCGCAGGCGGGCGTTCCGGTCGCGGCCGTGGCCCTCGCCAACCAGGGCGAAACGGTGCTCGCGTGGGACCGCGACACCGGGCGCCCGTTGACACCCGCAGTGGTGTGGCAGGACCGCCGGGCCGAGTCGATCTGCACGCCGCTGTCGGCATCGGCGGACACCGTCGCGCAGCGCACCGGTCTGGTGCTCGACCCCTACTTCTCCGCACCGAAGATGGCGTGGATCCGGGCGAACATGACCACCGAAGGTGTGGTCACCACCACCGACACCTGGCTGGTGCACCGGTTGTGCGGGGCGTTCGTCACCGACGCATCGACGGCCAGCCGGTCACTGCTGATCTCGCTGGACTCCGTTGAGTGGGACGACGAGCTGGTCGGCCTGTTCGGTCTGACCGGCGAGGCGCTACCCGAGATCGTCGGCTGCGACCAGATCGTCGGCAGCACAGATGCTTTCGGGCCGACGATTCCCGTCGCCGGACTGATCGTCGACCAACAGGCCGCACTGCTGGCCGAAAGCTGCCTGACACCAGGCGATGCCAAGTGCACGTTCGGCACCGGCGCCTTCCTGCTGGCCCAGCTCGGCGCCAACGCCGCCCGGTCCACGTCGGGCCTGACCACCTCGGTGGCGTGGCGGTTGCGCGAGCACACGTCGTACTGCGTCGACGGCCAGGTCTACACGGCGGCCTCCGCGGTGCGCTGGGCAGTCGACCTTGGGCTGGTGCCTGCGGCGAATCAGATCGACACTGTCGCAGCCGATTCCAGTGACGGCGTGCTGTGTGTGCCTGCCCTTGCCGGACTGGCGGCGCCGTGGTGGGACTCGGCAGCCGCTGCGTCGTTCAGCGGGATGACCTTGTCCAGCGGTCGCGGCCAGTTGGTGCGTGCGCTTCTGGAGGGCATCGCAGCTCAGGTCGCGGCTCTGGCTGACCTCGTGGCTTCCGACCTGGGACAGCCGCTGACCCGGCTGCGGGTCGACGGCGGGCTCACCCAGTCCGCGATCCTCATGCAGGCACAGGCCGACCTGGTGCGCATCCCCGTCGACGTCTACCCGTCATTGCACGCAACCGCGCTCGGCGCCGCCGCGTGTGCGCGACTGGCGCTGGATCCGGGTCTCGACGTGACGGAGGCCGTCGGCACGTGGACACCCGATCACACATATGCACCTGAGTGGTCGGCCGACCGAGCCGGAGAGTTCATGTCGCGATGGATGCGTGCCGCGGAATCGGTTCTCGCGCATGATGAGACGACCACCCCATGAGTGGCACCGTCGATGTCAGCGACGTCATCGTCGTCGGCGGCGGAATCGTCGGCTCCGCGATTGCGCGTGCACTGGCCGGCACGAACCTCTCGGTGACCCTGCTCGAGGCACGCGACGACGTCGGCGACGGCACCAGCAAGGCCAATACCGCGCTGCTGCACACCGGATACGACGCGACCCCCGATACGCTCGAGTCGCGACTGGTGGCGCGCGGCTACGAATTGCTCGGTCACTACGCCGAGCAGACGGGTATCCCGGTCGAGCACACCGGCGCACTGCTGGTCGCGTGGACCGACGAAGAGCTCGACGCCCTACCCGGTCTGAAGGACAAGGCCGAACGAAACTTCTACCACCGCTGCGAGATCGTCGGAGCCGACGAGGTTTACCGCCGAGTTCCGGACCTGGGCCCCGGAGTATTGGGCGGGTTGACGGTGCCCGGTGAGTCGATCATCTGTACCTGGACCACGAACCTCGCCCTGGCCACCGATGCCGTGGCGCGTGGCGCGCGCCTGATGCGTGGCGCGCGGGTAACCGGGGTGGTGGCCGGCGACGGGCACGCCACGCTGCAGACCACCCGCGGCGATGTGTGCGGCCGTTGGGTTGTCAACGCCGCCGGCCTGGGGGCCGACCATCTCGACGCCGAGTTCGGGTATCACCGCTTCACCGTCACGCCGCGGCGCGGCGAGCTGCTGGTGTTCGACAAGCTGACTCGGCCGATGGTGCCGTGCATCGTGCTTGCCGTGCCGTCGTCACGTGGCAAGGGGGTGCTGGTCAGCCCGACCATCTACGGCAATGTGATGGTGGGTCCGACGTCGGAAAACCTCGAAGACCGCACCGCCACAGGAACTTCAGAGGAAGGCTTCGAGTTCCTGGTGTCCAAAGGCCGTGCGCTGATGCCGTCGCTGTTCGACGAGGAGATCACCGCCACCTACGCCGGGCTGCGGGCCGCGATCGACCAGGACGACTATCTGATCGACGTCGACGCGCAGGCGCGCTACCTGCTCGTCGGCGGAATCCGGTCCACCGGGCTGACTTCCGGGATGGCGATCGCCGAATACGTGACGGGTCTGCTCGACGATGCCGGCCTCGACGTGACCGAGCGACCGAATCTCCCCGCGCCACCGAAGATGCCGAACCTGGGGGACGCCTACCTCCGCCCCTATCAGGATGCCGAGCGAATCGCCGCCGACCCCGAATACGGCCGCATCGTCTGCTTCTGCGAGCGAGTCACCGCGGGTGAGCTTCGCGACGCGTTCCAATCCCCCATCCCGCCCGCCGATCTCGACGGGCTGCGGCGTCGCACCCGGGTCATGAACGGCCGCTGCCAAGGCTTCTACTGCGGAGCGCACACCAGGGCGCTCTTGGATGCGAGCGGTGAGGCTCGATGACCGAACAGCATGTCGCGGTGGCGATCGTCGGAGGCGGGCCGTCGGGGCTGACCGCCGCTGCCGCGCTCGCCGGTCGGGTCGACGGCGAGGTCCTCGTCATCGAACGCGAAGCCGAGATGGGCGGAATCCCGCGCCACAGTGACCATCCCGGCTATGGCATGCGCGACCTCAAACGGTTCATCTCCGGCCCGGCCTACGCCAGCCGGCTCACCGCAATGGCGCAGGATGCCGGCGCCGCGCTGGAGACCGAGGCCATGGTCACCAACTGGGCCGGTGAGCGACGGTTGCAGGTCACGTCACCGCGCGGCGTACGCACCGTCACGGCCGACGCGGTGGTGCTGGCGACCGGCGCGCGGGAGCGGCCCCGCCCCGCGCGGCTGGTGCCCGGCGATCGTCCCGACGGCGTGTACACCACAGGGCAGTTGCAGAACCTCGTGCATCTGCACCACACACATGTCGGCAGCCGCGCGTTGATCGTCGGCGCCGAGCTCGTGAGCTGGTCGGCGGTGTTGACCCTGCGCGAAGCCGGTTGCGCCACAGTCGGAATGGTGAGCGCGTATCCGCGGTCGGAGGCCTACACGGTGTTCCGTATGCCGGGCCGGTTCCTGATGAGCGGGCCGGTGTTCACCCGCAGCCGCATCGTCAGCATCGACGGCAAAGACCGTGTGCGCGCAGCGGTGGTGGAGAACATCGACACCGGCTCGAGGGTGATCGTCGACTGCGACACGGTGGTGTTCACCGGCGACTGGATCCCCGACCACGAACTGGCCCGTACCGGAGGCCTGGCGATGGACCCCGCGACCCGTGGGCCGGTGGTGGATGCGGGCCTGCGCACCAGCAGCCCCGGAGTGTTCGCGGTCGGCAACCTGCTGCACCCCGTCGACACCGCGGACGGCGCTGCATTGGACGGACACCATGTCGCAGCCGCGGTCGGCGGATGGCTGGAGCATCGCGACGAGCCGCCGAAGGCGGTTCGCATCCGCACCGACGCGCCGCTGCGATGGGTCGCCCCGCAGCTGGTCTCACCGGAAGGCGGTGTCGCGGCCAGGGGCGATCTGCTGTTCTGGGTCGACGAGTACCGCAGGCTGCCGAGGCTGCGGGCGGTGCAGGACGGCCGGACGCTCGCGACGAAGCGCACGCTGTGGCCCGCCGCTCCGGGGCGGGTGTACCGGGCGCCATGGTCGCTGGTGGCAGGCGCCGACCCGGCCGGCGGCGACGTCACCGTCTCCTTCGCCTGACCCGCGACGAGGAGAAGGAATTCAGCGGCGGATTTTGTGATATTGCGTTTTCCCTCGCGAGCAGACGCAAACTCGCATGATTTGCGGCTGATTTGTGCGAGTTTGCGTCGGTATCGCCTGCGAGTGCTGATGATTCACCGCGTGGTCGGTGCCGCAATAGCAGCGGCGGTAGCAACGCCCTTGTTGGTTTCATCGCCGACCGTGTCGGCACAACCAGTGGACACCACGGCGGTCGTGCTGAAAGTTGTTGACGGTGACACCATCGACATTCGCGACGATGTTCGGTGTCGACTTCGCGTGCGGCTCTTGGGAATCGACACACCAGAAACAAAGAAACCCGGCTACACCGTCGGCTGCTGGGGACCGGAGGCTACCGACTTCGCGGAACAAACTCTGCTGGGGCAACGCGTTGCGCTGATCACCGACCCGACGCAGGATCTGCACGACCGGTACGGTCGCACTCTCGCCTACCTGGACAAGGCCGACGGCTGGGACTATTCGATCGAAGCGGCCCGCGCGGGAATGGCCCACTCCTACGTTTATGCTGGTAATCCCGTTGAGCGCCATAGTGATATCGCGGGGGCGGAACAAGAGGCGAGGGATGCGCATCGCGGCCTCTGCTCGCGGGAGAAACTAGACCGGCAGGAGCGCGTCGATCACCGATGCCAGCTGTTTGGCCGACCGGCATTCGTGCATGGTGATGACTTCCTCGTAGCGAGGGACCGCCGAGTCGCCACTGCCCCACAGATGCCGTGGCTCCGGGTTGAGCCAGTGCGCGTGCCTGCTCGAGTCGACCATGTGTGTCAACAGGTCGGTTTCGGGGTTGCGGTAGTTGTTGCGCCCGTCGCCGAGCACCAGCAGGGAACTCCGCGGCGAGAGCACATTCGGGTACTTGTCGAGGAACGACACGAACGCGTGCCCGTAATCGGAGTGGCCGTCGCGGGTGTAGACGCCCGCTTCCCTGGTGATCCGCTGCACGGCGACGGCCAGGTCCGCGTCGGGCCCGAACAGCTCGGTGACCTCGTCGGTCGTATCGATGAACGCGAAAACGCGGACTCGGGAGAACTGTTGCCGCAGCGCGTGAACCAGCAGAAGCGTGAAATGGCTGAAGCCCGCGACCGAACCCGACACGTCGCACAGCACGACCAGCTCCGGGCGGGCCGGATGCGGCTTCTTCAACACCACATCGATCGGCACCCCGCCGGTGGACATGGACTTGCGCAGTGTCTTGCGCAGATCGATCTCCCCCGCGCGTGACCGGCGCCGCCGGGCGGCAAGCCGCGTCGCCAGTGTGCGGGCCAGCGGTTGCACCACCCGACGCATCTGACGCAGCTGCTCGCCGGACGCGCGCAGGAACTCGACGTTCTCGGCCAGCTGCGGAACGCCATACATCTGCACGTGGTCGCGGCCCAGCTGCTCGGCCGTGCGCCGCTTGGTCTCACCCTCGACCATCTTGCGCAGCTGTGCGATGCGTTGGGCCGCAATGGCCTTCGCGATCTGTTCCTGCGTCGGCGTCGGTTCGTCACCGTACGGGGCGAGCAGGCCGGCCAGCAGCCGCCCTTCGAGGTCGTCCAGGTTCATCGCCTTGAGCGCCTGGTACGACGAGTACGACGGACCCCGGCTGGAGTTGTAGCGGCCGTATGCCTCGACGATCTGCGCGATCATCGCAGCAAGCCGCTCGTCCATGTTGGCCAGCTCGTCGTTGTCTTTGAGCATGTCGAGCAGCATCTGCCGCATCGCCTCGACGTCTTCGGGTGGCAGGCCGTCGGTGTCCGACTCGTCGTCGTCGAGCACGGTTCTTGCGCCCAGTGCGGCAGGAAAGTACAGATCGAACATCGCGTCGTAGGTATCGCGGTGATCCGGCCGGCGCAGCACCGCGCACGCGAGACCCTCACGTAGCGTTTCGCGGTCGCCGAGTCCGAGCACGCTCATCACCCGGCCGGCGTCGACCGTCTCCGACGGGCCCACCGAAATGCCCAGTCCGCGCAGGGCTTCGACGAACTCGACCAAGTGGCCCGGAATACCGTGCGGGGCCAGCGGCTGCGGCGGGCGGGTGCGGCGGACGGCCATCAGTTGAGCCTCAGCTCCCCCGCCGCCTTTGTCTGGTCCGACTGGTGCTTGAGCACCACGCCCAGCGTCGCGGCGATCAGCTCGTCGTCGATGGTGTCCAGACCCAGCGCCAGCACCGTGCGCCCCCAGTCAATCGTCTCGGCGACCGACGGCAGCTTCTTGAGCTGCATGCCACGCAGCACGCCGATGATGCGGACCAGCTCCTCGGCCAGGTGCCCGGGCAGTTCTGGCACCCGGGACAACAGGATTCGACGTTCGAGATCGGGGTCGGGGAAGTCGATGTGCAGGAACAGGCAGCGACGCTTGAGCGCCTCGGACAGCTCGCGGGTGGCGTTGCTGGTCAGCAGCACGAACGGTGTGCGCTCGGCCGTGATCGTGCCGAGTTCCGGCACGGTGACCGCGAAGTCGGACAGCACCTCCAGCAGCAGGCCCTCGATCTCGATGTCGGCCTTGTCGGTCTCGTCGATCAGCAGCACCGTCGGCTCGGTCCGGCGAATCGCCGTCAACAGCGGTCGTGTCAGCAGGAACTCTTCGGAGAACACATCGGTTTTCGTCTGGTCCCAGTCGCCGTGGCCGGCCTGGATCCGCAGGATCTGCTTGGCGTGGTTCCACTCGTAAAGTGCGCGGGCCTCGTCGACGCCCTCGTAGCACTGCAGCCGCACCAGACCCGATCCGGTCGCCTGGGCGACCGCGCGGGCCAGTTCCGTCTTGCCGACGCCTGCCGGCCCCTCGACCAACAGCGGCTTACCCAGCCGGTCGGCGAGGAACACCGCAGTGGCCGTTGCGGTGTCGGGCAGATAGCCGGTTTCGGTCAGCCGTCGCGCGACATCGTCGATGTCGGCGAACAGCGGCGCCGAGCGTGCGGGGACACTCACGTATTACTCCTAATTCAGGCCGGGCGGGTGTGGCCGTCTCCCCACACAATCCACTTGGTCGAGGTCAATTCGGGTAGGCCCATCGGTCCGCGGGCGTGCAGCTTCTGGGTGGAGATGCCGATCTCGGCGCCGAAACCGAACTGCTCGCCATCGGTGAACGCCGTCGACGCGTTCACCATGACGGCGGCGGCATCGACGCGCTCGGTGAACCGTTGCGCGACAGCCAGATCCGTCGTGACGATAGCCTCGGTGTGGCCGCTTCCGTATTCGTTGACGTGGGCGATCGCGGCGTCGACGCCGTCGACCACCGCCAGCGCGATGTCCATCGACAGGAACTCGGCGCGCAGCTCCTCTTCGGAGGGGTCGGCGTGCACCGTCACGCCCGCGTCCTGCAGCGCCTTGGTCAGCCGCGGCACGGCGCGGTCGGCGATGGCGTTGTCGATCAACACCGATTCGGCCGCGTTGCAGACGCTGGGCCGCCGCGTCTTGGCGTTCAGCAGGATGCGTTCGGCGACGTCGAGGTCGGCTGATTCATGAACGTAGACATGGCAATTGCCGACACCCGTCTCGATGGTGGGCACCTGCGCATCGCGGACCACCGCGTCGATGAGCCCGGCTCCCCCTCGCGGAATGACGACGTCGACCAGGCCGCGCGCCTGAATCAGATGGGTGACGCTGGCCCGGTCCTCGCTGGGCAGAAGCTGCACGGCGTCGGCGTTGCGGTTCTCGATCTGCAGTGCGCCGCGCAATGCGGTGACCAGCGCCTGGTTCGACCGCGCCGCCGACGAGCTGCCGCGCAGAAGCACCGCACTGCCCGCCTTGAACGTGAGGCCGAATGCGTCGACGGTCACGTTCGGCCTGCCTTCGTAGACCATTCCGATCACGCCGAGCGGGACCCGCTGCTGACGCAGCTGCAGGCCGTTGGGCAGCGTCTGCCCGCGCAGCACCTCACCGATCGGGTCGGGCAGTCCGGCCACCTGCCGCAACCCGGCGGCGATGCCGTCGATCCGCTGCGGGTTGAGCGCGAGCCGGTCCAGCATCGCGTCGGGTGTGCCCGCGGCCTTGGCGGCCGCCAGGTCCTCTTTGTTCGCCTCGAGCACGGTGGAGGCCTCGCGGAGCACGTTGTCGGCCGCGGCGTGCAGGGCGGAGTTCTTGGCTGCTGTGCTCAAGGTCGCCAGTTCGCGGGCGGCCACCCTGGCCCGTCGCGCCGCGTCGTGCACCTGCTGACGCAAGTCGGGCACCGACGGTGCTTGCAGACTCATTACCCCAGCGTATCGGACCTCTCCGGTGGGCTCGACGGGTGTCAGCCGGCCCCGGGTGAGTTAGCGTTGCACCATGGCGGCGCGGATCTGCGTAGTGGGCAGTGTCAACGCCGATCTCACGTTCAAAGTCGACGCCCTGCCTCGGCCCGGCCAGACCGTGCTCGCCTCTTCGCTGGAGTCGGCCCCTGGCGGAAAGGGCGGCAACCAGGCCGTGGCGGCGGCCCGCGCAGGCGCCACGGTTCAGCTCGTCGCCGCGCTCGGAACCGACTCCGCCGCTGAGCAACTGCGCGCACACCTGCGCGCCAACGACGTCGGGCTGGACGGCACGGTCTCGCTGCCGGGCCCGAGCGGCACGGCCGCGATCACCGTCGATGCGGCGGCCGAGAACTCCATCGTGGTCGCGCCGGGCGCCAACGCACACCTGAGCGTGGATCATGCCGACGTTCGGGCCGTGATCACCGACAGCGACGTCGTGCTCATGCAGTTGGAGATCCCGATCGCCACCGCAATGGCAGCAGGCGTGATCGCCCGAGAGGCCGACGCCGTCGTCGTGCTGAACGCGTCGCCCGCAGGCGCGAAACCCCACGACTTGCTCGCGTTGTCGCAGCTGGCAGACGTCGTCGTGGTCAACGAAGCCGAGGCGCGCGAATGGCACTGGCCGGTGCCGAATCTGGTGATCACCCGCGGCTCGCGAGGCGCAAGCTACCTGGGCGCGGACGAGCGATTCGACGTGCCTGCGCCCGCGGTACGCGCAGTCGACACCACCGGTGCGGGCGATGTGTTCGCGGGTGTGCTGGCGGCCGGCTGGCTGGACGGTTACGAAGACGCGTTGCGGCGGGCCTGCGCGGCGGGTGCGTTGTCGACGCTCGTGCCGGGTGCCGGGGACTGCGCGCCGTACGCCGAGGCCATCGAGGACGCTGTGGCCAGTCGGAAAGCTGAAGAAAGGCAACTATGACCACGACGCCGACCGCAACGCCGCGGCCACCCGACGGCGACTGGCTGGGAACGAGATTCCTGCGCTTCCGCCGCGAGGGCCCGTTCGCCGTCTGCACGCTGGACCGGCCCGAGGCGCGCAATGCGATGACGCCGGCGATGTACTTCGGCATCAAGTACGCGATCGGCCACGTCGAGGCCGACCCGGACCTCGCGGGTCTGCTGATCACCGGCACCGGCGATGTGTTCGCCCCGGGTGGCGACCTTGGCGGTGGCGGCGACGACAACTGGTTGACGTTCGGCGCCGCGCTCGGGATGGACGTCACGCCGTTCGAGAAGCTGCGCCAGTCGACCAAGCCGGTGGTCTCCGCGGTGAACGGGCTGTGCCAGGGCGGCGGCCTGCAGATCGCGCTCTGCAGCGACATGGCTGTGGTGAGCGACCGCGCGACATTCCGGGTGCCCGAGCTGTTCCGCGGCATCGCCGACACCTACTACAGCCAGGTGCTGGCGCGCCTGATCGGCCCGGTCCGCACTCGCGACCTGATGCTCACCGGGCGGACGCTGACCGCGGCCGAGGCCGAGGACTGGGGAATGGTCTCGCGGGTGGTGCCGCACGACGAGTTGATGGAAGCGGCCCGCGACGTGCTTGCCCAGTGCTGCCGGACGGCTCCCGCCGCCAGGCGCGTGGTGAAGTCCAGCCTCGACAACTACTTGGGGTTGTTCGACCGCATCGGTATGCAGGCCAGCTACAGCGGCGACGAGGCGGTCGAGGGGTTCCTGGCCTTCAAGGAACGACGGTCGCCGAGCTGGGTGCATCCGGATCTGCGGGTGGACGGCCGCATCTGACCACATAGTTCAGTCTTTTCTGAATACAGCAGATCCTGTACTGTGCTGCTCATGCAGACAGTGACCCACAGCGACGCGCTGTCGCGGTTCGGAAACGCGTTGTCCGATCCCACCCGCGCCGAGATCCTGTTGATGCTGCGCGACGCGCCGGGCTATCCCTCCGAGTTGGCCGACAAGATCGGGGTGAGCAGGCAGATCCTGTCCAATCACCTGGCCTGTCTTCGCGGCTGCGGCCTGGTGGTCGCCGAGCCCGAGGGCAGGCGCAGCCGCTACCGGCTCGCCGACGAACGGATCGGGCACGCTCTCGGCGATCTCCTCGGCCTGGTCCTCACCGTCGACCCGGCCTGCTGCCCGGCGGCCGAAGCCGACGCCTGCTGCTGATGAGCACACCCATCCGATCGCGGCGCGACGTGCTCGCCCGTCGGATCCGATTTCTGGTCGCCGCGACGATCACCTACAACGTCGTCGAGGCGGTCATCGCGTTGACCGAGGGCACCCGGGTGTCGTCGTCGGCGCTGATCGGATTCGGCCTCGATTCGGTGATCGAGGTGTCGTCGGCGGCCGCGGTCGCGTGGCAATTCTCCGCCAAGGATCCGGAGACGCGGGAGAAGGCCGCTCTGCGGTTCATCGCGTTCTCGTTCTTCGCGCTCGCCGCGTATGTGTCTGTCGACGCTGTGCTGTCGCTGCTCGGCTTCGGCGAACCGAGACCGTCGGTGATCGGCATTGCGCTCGCCGCGGCAAGCCTCGCCGTCATGCCGGTGCTGTCTTTGGCGCAGCGGCGCGCCGGCCGTGAACTGGGATCTGTTTCGGCGGTTGCGGATTCGAAGCAGACACTGCTGTGCACCTATCTGTCGGCGGCGCTGCTCGGCGGACTGGTGCTCAACGCACTGCTCGGCTGGACGTGGGCGGATCCCGTCGCGGCGTTGGTCATCGCGGCGCTCGCCGTCCGCGAAGGCCAGAATGCCTGGCGCGGTGACCCGTGCTGTTAGAGAGAGGAACGGGTATGCCTGTTGTTGCGCTCGTGCTGTTCGCCGTCTTCGGTCTGCTCGGATTCGGTTGGCGCAGTTGGCTTCAGCACCGCCGCACCGGTTCGACCGGCTTCCGCGGGGTCACCGGGCGCGTCGGTTCGGTGGAGTGGTTCGCCGGTGTCGGCTTCATCGCCGCGATGGCCGCCGCGTTTTTCGCACCCGTTCTGCAACTGGCCGGTCTGGTGGACCCGTTGACATTCCTTCACGCGCCGTGGATCCAGCTCACCGGGATCGTGGTGGCGACCGCAGGCATCGCAGCTACGGTCTACGCGCAGGTCGACATGGGTGACTCCTGGCGAATCGGAGTCGACCCGAGCGAGACGACGACCCTTGTCCGCCAGGGAGTTTTCGGGATTGTGCGCAACCCGATCTTCAGCGCGATGTTCGTGTTCGGGCTGGGAATCGCGCTGGTGACGCCCAATGTGGTGGCCATTGTCGGCTTCCTGCTGCTGGTGCTGACCATCGAGGTCCAGGTACGTGTCGTCGAAGAGCCCTATCTGGGGACCAAGCACGGCGATACCTACCGCGACTACCGCGCAGAGGTCGGACGCTTCGTCCCCGGGGTGGGTCGGGTCAGCCGTTGACAAGTTTGTCGAGAAACGCGGGCAGCCGGCCTGCACCGTAATCGAAGAACCGCGCCCATTGCGGCTCAATCGAAATGCGCACCATCTGCGTGTACACCTTGCGCACCTCGCGCTCGAAGTCCGCCTTCTGAGTAGCGTCCATCGACTTCGCTGACATCGCGATGTATTCATCGGCAACGCCGTCGACGGTCTCCAACGAGGCGATGCCACGTATCAGCAGAGACTTCGCGCCGCCCGGGGAATCGCCGCTGTCGATGCTCAGCGCGACATTCGGTCGAGACGACAGAGCGGCAACTTTAGGGGAAGTCGTTGCCGTGCAGACGATGATGCGTTCGCCGTTCCAGTACACCCCGATGGGAATCACCCGTGGTAAACCGTCGGGCCCGTCGTAGGCGAGGTGGGCCGCTGATCCGTCGAGCAGCTCCTGAGCTCCAGGCTGACCGAGCTCGTCCGCCACTTGCTGTCTGTTCATCTTGTCCGGGTTCCCCCATCGGATTCGGGCCAATCAGGCGGTCCGGATGGGCTGCGATAGCGTGAGCTGAATGGCACGCGAACAGATGACCAATGGTGACCCGACGGCTAGTCCTCGGGTACCTCGCGTTCGATTTCGTCCAGCCACGTCTTGGCCGACATGTCCGACGGCGCCCGCCAGTCACCACGCGGCGACAGCGAGCCACCGAGGGACACTTTGGGGCCGTTCGGCACCGCCGAGCGCTTGAACTGGGCGAACGAGTAGTACCGCTGCACGAAGACCTGCAGCCAGTGCCGAATCTCCTTCAACGAGAAGGACGGCCGCTTGTCCTGCGGGTAGCCCGTCGGCCAGTCCCCATGCTCGGGATCGTGCCACGCATGCCAGGCCAGGAATGCCACCTTCGACGGCCGGAAGCCGAACCGAAGAACCTGGAACAGCGAGAAGTCCTGCAGCACATAAGGTCCGACCTTTTGTTCGCTGCTCTGGATCTCCTCGTCCTCACCCTGCGGCACCAACTCCGGGCTGATCTCGGTGTCGAGCACCGACATCAGCACCTCGTTGACCCGGTAATCGAACTGATGCGAAGAGACCACCCAACGGATCAGATGCTGGATCAACGTCTTCGGCACACCGCCGTTCACGTTGTAGTGCGACATCTGGTCGCCGACACCGTAAGTCGACCATCCGAGCGCCAACTCGGAGAGATCACCAGTGCCGAGCACGATCCCGCCGCGTTGGTTGGCGATCCGAAAGAGATAGTCGGTGCGCAGGCCGGCCTGCACATTCTCAAAGGTGACGTCGTACACCTTCTCGCCGCGCGAAAACGGATGATCCATTTCACGCAACATCAGCTCAGCCGTCGCCTTGATGTCGATTTCCTCGAATGTCACGCCAAGCGCGTCGGCGAGCCGAATCGCGTTGCTCTTGGTGCGATCGCCGGTGGCGAAACCGGGAAGCGTGAACGCCAGGATATCGCTGCGCGGCCGGTCTTCTCGATCCATCGCGCGGGCGGCGACGATCAGCGCATGGGTGGAGTCCAGGCCACCGGAGACTCCGATCACCACCTTCGGATAGTTGAGCGCGCGCAGCCGCTGCTCCAACCCCGAAACCTGGATGTTGTAGGCCTCGTAGCAATCCTGTTCGAGCCGTGCGGGATCCGACGGGACGAACGGGAACCTCTCCACCTCGCGGCGCAGACCGATGTCGCCCGCGGGCGGGTCGAGCTCGAACTCGATGCGCCGGTACGACTCTGCGTCGATGCCATGGTGCGCCCGGTTGTCGTCGAAGGTGCCCATTCGCAACCGCTCGGAGCGCAGCAGCTCGAGATCGACGTCGGCGATCGAGCGCCGCGCGCCCTTCGGGAAGCGCTCTGAGCCGGCCAACTGGACACCGTTCTCCCAGATCATCGTCTGACCGTCCCACGCCAGGTCGGTGGTCGACTCCCCCTCGCCCGCAGCGGCATACACATAGGCCGCCAGGCAGCGCGACGATGCCGACCGCGCAAGCAGGCAACGGTCCTCCGCCCTACCGATCGTGATGGGGCTGCCCGAAAGATTCGCCAGCACGGTCGCGCCGGCGAGTGCGGCCTCCGCGCTCGGCGGTATCGGCACGAACATGTCCTCGCAGATCTCGACATGAAGAACGAAGCCGGGCAGATCGGCGGCGACGAACAGCAGGTCGGGTCCGAAGGGCACCTCTGCGACGGCACGACCCCGGCCCATCCGGATGACCCCGCGCACGTCGTCGCCGGTCGCCATCTGACGGCGCTCGTAGAACTCGCGGTAGGTCGGCAGGTACGACTTCGGCGCCACGCCGAGCACCTGTCCGCGGTGGATGACGACGGCGGTGTTGTAGATGCGGTGCTGGTATCGCAATGGCGCACCGACCACCAACACCGGCAGCAGCTCGGCCGATGCCGTCACGACGTCCAGCAGCGCGTCCTCGACTGCGTCGAGCAGTGCATCCTGCAGCAGGATGTCCTCGATGGAATAGCCCGACAGCGTCAACTCGGGGAACACCGCCAGGCCGACGCCCTCGTCGTGGCATTCCCGGGCCACCTCCAACACCGATTCGGCGTTGGTCGCGGGCTCACCGATCGCGGTGTGCATGGTGCACGCGGCGACGCGGACAAAACCCTGGCCATAGGCGGAATAGAAGTCCATCACTCTCTATTGTCGCTTGTGAAGTGTCATAAACCGGTCACGGGGTATCAACGATTCATGAGTGACACCGCTGTGCTCGTGATCGACATGCTCAACAACTACCGGCACGAAGATGCCGAGAAGCTGGCAGCAAGCGTCGCTGACATCGTCGAACCCGTCGCCGGGCTCATCTCGTCGGCGCAGAAGCGCGACGACGTCGACCTCATCTACGTCAACGACAACTATGGCGACTTCACCGCCAGTCAGGACGACCTTGTCCGCCAGGCACTCGAGGGTGAGCGACCCGACCTGGTCAAGCCGATCGTCCCGAAAGAGGGCGTGCGGTTCCTGCAAAAGGTCCGGCACAGCGCCTTCTACGCCACCGCACTGGCGTACTCGTTGCGCCAGCTGGAAACCAAGCGACTGATCCTCACCGGACAGGTCACCGAGCAGTGCATCCTCTACACCGCGCTCGACGCCTATGTGCGCCACTTTCCGGTGACTGTGCCTCCCGACGCCGTCGCACACATCGACGCCGACCTCGGCAAGGCGGCGCTGCGCATGATGGAGGAGAACATGGCTGCCGAGATCGTGCCCGCGCAGAAGTGCCTCGACTGACCTCGCGACGAACTTCTGTTGGCCTGCAGTTCGCCCGCAGGCATCGTGTCCGCTTCGGGGAATTTCCCTCCGTCGCCCATGGTGAAGCGATACCCGCCGGCCCCTGGAGGAATCGTGAACAAGCTTGCCGTTCAACGTCAGTCGCGCCCGTTACTCCCCGAGCTCTCGCACCTTGTCACTGGGTTGCCCGCGTTCGCCGGTCTCCGCCCGTTCTTCGAGAACCACCTGCTGCGCCTCGAAGACGGGACCAGGGAAGGGATCTACGAGGTTCGCGCCGAGCTGCCGGGCGTCGATCCGATCGAGGACGTCGAGGTCACGGTCCGCGACGGCCGGCTGACGATCAAGGCCCTGCGGACGCGTAGCACCGAGTCGAACGGGCTCTCCGAGTTCTCCTACGGATCATTCAGCAGAACCGTGCCGTTACCGGCGGATGCCGACGAGGACGACATCAGCGCCACCTACGACCGGGGAATCCTGACTGTTTCGGTGCCGCTCTCCGACGCGGAGCCCAGTGAGAAGCATGTCGAGGTGTACGAGATCGCGCCCCTCGATGACGACGAGGGCTTCGATGACGACTTCGACGACGCCGAGGAACGCGACGACGCCGGCGAAGACGCATCGGTTGACCAGTCGCAGAGCGAGGATCAGCCGCAACAGGACCCCGGCGCCTGATCGCCTACCCTCGATGGGGTGGAAGCCCCCGAACTCGTCACCCTGCTGCAGGGACGCCGAGTAGCGGTGCTCACCGGTGCGGGGATGTCCACCGACTCGGGGATCCCCGACTACCGCGGACCGGACTCGCCGCCGAGCAATCCGATGACCATTCGGCAGTTCACCTCCGACCCGGTGTTCAGGCAGCGGTACTGGGCCCGTAATCACGTGGGTTGGCGTCACATGGACGACACGCTGCCCAATGCCGGTCACCGTGCGCTGGCGGCGCTGGAGCACTCCGGTGTGGTTTCGGGCGTCATCACCCAGAACGTCGATCTGCTGCACACGAAGGCCGGCAGCCGCAACATCGTCAACCTGCACGGCACCTACACCGAGGTGATCTGCCTGGACTGCGGCCACACCATGACCCGCGCCGCCTTGGCCGAGCTGCTCGAAGCTGCCAACCCCGGTTTCGTCGAACGCGCCGAGGCGGTCGGCGGCATCGCCGTGGCGCCCGATGCCGACGCCGTCGTCGGTGACACGTCGTCGTTCACGATCATCGATTGCACCGATTGCGGTGGCATGCTGAAACCCAACATCGTTTACTTCGGTGAGAGCGTGCCGAAAGACCGTGTGGCGCAGGCGTATGCGATGGTCGACGAGGCCGACGCCCTGTTGGTGGCGGGCTCGTCGTTGACGGTGTTCTCCGGATTCCGCTTCGTGCGGCACGCGGCGCAGCTGGGCGTTCCGGTCGCGATCATCAACCGCGGCCTCACCCGCGGCGACGACCTGGCGACCGTCAAGATCGACACCGGTTGCTCCCCCATGCTCGCGCTGCTCGCCGACGAGCTCCCGATCGTCATGAGCGCATGAACGCGCCCAATCCACTTGCACTGCTGAACCGGATTCGGCCCAAATCCTGCCCCGCCGAGGAGCGTTGGTCGCTGAGCATCGGCGACCTCATCGCCGACGCGGTGAACGCGCCGGGACCGGTGCGCTCAGCCGTGGGCTTGCTCAACCACTTCGGCGGCGTCGCGATCAGCGGGCAGTCGGTCGAGTTCGACGGCGACGACGTGGACTGGTCCGACGTGACCGACATCCGCACCCGCAATCTCGTCGGCTACCTGCTCTCCGATGCGATCGACAAGCAGATCGGTAAGCTCCCGCTGCCGCGGTTTCCCGGACGCGGGCTGTTGCTCGACGCGGCCGGGGCTGCGGTGCTCACGGCACTTGTCGCGGTGGCCGGAAAACAGCTCGAAGAGGGCCCACTCGACATCCGCATACCCGCGGAGGTGCACTACCGCGGGGTGCTACGGGGTAAGGAGCTGTCGCCAGGCGTGCTCGCCGCGCTCGTGCTGATCGATCCGGCGGTGCGCGAATGTCTTCAGGAGACGGCCCGTACGCACGGCGTCGACGTGCTGCGCTCCGATGACGACCCCGTGGACGCGGCAGCGCACCGCGCAGACCGCATCAAGTCGGCGATCGCCAAGCTCACCTCGTGATTTCGGCGTGATAAGTGACGCTGCGCGACGCTGCGCGACAGAAATCACGCCGAAATCGCTAGACGGCGACGAGATCGTCGGCGTGCACTGCGGGACGGCGCATTTCGGCGGGCAGATCCGACGTCGACCGGCCGAGCATCGTCGCGAGTTCCGCGGCGTCGTAGGCGACCACGCCGCGGGCCACCATCGTGTCATCGGGTGCGCGCAGGTCGATGACGTCGCCGCCGTGAAAGCGTCCCGACACCGCCGTAATGCCTGCGGGCAGCAGCGAGCGGCGCTGCTTGACGACCGCGCGCACCGCGCCGTCGTCGAGCGTCAGTGCGCCCGCCGACTCCGCGGCGTAGCGGACCCAGAAGCGGCGCGCCGACATGCGTTCTGGCCGGGGCGCGAACACGGTACCGACCGAGGCGTCGACCAGCGCGGTAGCGGCGTCCGACGCGGCGGCCAGCAGGACCGGCACACCCGCATCCGACGCCAGCAGGGCCGCGGACAGCTTCGAGGCCATCCCGCCGGTGCCGAGGTGGCTGCCCCGCCCTGCGATCACGCCGTCGAGATCCGCGGGGCCTGCGACCTCAGTTATGAACTGAGCGTTTCCCTTTCGCGGATCCGAGTCGTAAAGCCCGTCGACATCCGACAGCAGCACCAGGGCGTCGGCACCGGTGAGGTGGGCGACCAGCGCAGAGAGCCGATCGTTGTCGCCGAACCGGATCTCGTTGGTGGCGACGGTGTCGTTCTCGTTGACGATCGCGACCGCGTGAAGCGCCCGCAACCGATCGAGGGTGCGCTGGGCGTTGGTGTGCTGCACCCGCATCGAGATGTCGTGCGCGGTCAGAAGCACCTGCCCGACGGTGCGGTTGTACCGGGCGAACGCCGTATTCCACGAGTTGATCAGTGCAACCTGGCCGACGCTGGCCGCGGCCTGCTTGGTGGCCAGATCGGCGGGCCGCTTGGTCAGCCGCAGCGGTTCGATGCCTGCGGCGATGGCGCCCGACGAGACGATCACGACGTCCGAGCCGGCCTTCATCCGCGCCTCGATGGCGTCGGCCAGCGGGCCGAGCCTGCCCGCGTCGAAAACGCCGGAAGGCGTGGTCAAAGCGGTGGTGCCGATCTTGACGACGACGCTGCGCGCGGTCCGAACGGCGTCCCGGTGACTGCTCACGGTTGCTGCTCCCGACGTGCCTTCCGGGCGCGTTTGCGTTCGTCGGCGCCCACCCTGTCGGTTTGTTCGAGCCGGGTGTCGGTGCCGCGTCCCGACAACGGAACGTCGATGCCCGCGGGCGTCTGTGGCTCCCAGTCGAAGGTCATGTCACCGATGGTGACCGCGCAGCCGGCTTTGGCGCCCAGCCGCAACAACTCGTCTTCCACACCGAGTCGAGCCAGCCGGTCGCCGAGGTAGCCGACGGCCTCGTCGTTGGTGAAGTCGGTCTGCGCGACCCAGCGTTTGGGCCGGACACCGTGCACGAGGAAGCCGCCATCGCCGTCCGATTCGACGGTGAATCCGCTTTCGTCGACGGGTATGGGCCGGATCACCGGACGCCGCGGCACGATCTCGGGCTGCGCGGCTCGATACAGCGACACCAGTTCCCACAGCGCGAATGTCAACGGCCGCAACCCCTCCCGGGTGACGGTGGAGACCTCGAACACCGGCCAGCCGTAACGTCGCTCGATCTCCTCGCGGACGAAATCGGCGAGTTCGCGGGCTTCGGGCACATCGATCTTGTTGAGCACCACCGCCCGCGGGCGCTCGGCGAGATCGCCGAGCGTGGTGTCGCCCTGCAGGGTGGGTGTGTACGCGGCGAGTTCGGCCTCCAGGGCGTCGATATCGGAGATCGGGTCGCGGCCCGGCTCGAGGGTGGCGCAGTCGACTACATGCACCAGCACCGCGCACCGCTCGATGTGCCGCAGAAAGTCCAGCCCGAGGCCGCGCCCCTCGGACGCACCGGGAATCAACCCGGGCACGTCGGCGACCGTGAACGTGTGGTCGCCCGCCGAGACCACGCCGAGATTCGGGGCCAACGTGGTGAACGGGTAGTCCGCGATCTTCGGTTTGGCCGCCGAGATCACCGAAACCAGTGACGACTTGCCTGCCGAGGGGAATCCGATCAGGCCGATGTCGGCGACTGTCTTGAGCTCCAGCGTGAGATCGCGGGCTTCGCCCTTCTCACCCAGCAGTGCGAAGCCGGGGGCCTTGCGGGCCCGCGAGGCCAGTGCGGCGTTCCCGAGGCCTCCCCGCCCGCCCGCGGCAGCGTCGAATCGGGTGCCTGCGCCGACCAGGTCGGCCAGCAGCCGCCCCTTCTCGTCGAGGATGACCGTGCCGTCGGGCACCTTCACCTCCAGGTCGCCGCCTGCGGCGCCGTCGCGGTTACTGCCCGCGCCCTGCTTGCCGGACGGCGCCACGACGTGGGGGTGGAAGTGGAAGTCGAGCAGGGTGTGCACCTGCGGGTCGACGACGAGCACCACGCTGCCGCCTCGCCCGCCGTTACCGCCGTCGGGACCGCCGAGGGGCTTGAACTTCTCGCGATGGACCGAGGCGCAGCCGTTTCCGCCGTTGCCCGCCCGCGCGTGGATCACGACGCGGTCGACGAACCGGGGCATCGCTCACTCCTTCGAAAGTAACAAAAGGGCAGGGACCCGAGGTATGAAGCCTCGCGATCCCGCCCTGTCGTTACAGTCGCGAAGCCTAGGCGTCCGAGGCCGACGGCTCCACGATGCTGACCGTCTTGCGGCCGCGCTTGATGCCGAACTCGACCGAGCCGGCAGCCTTGGCGAACAGCGTGTCGTCGCCGCCACGGCCGACGTTGACGCCGGGGTGGAAATGGGTGCCGCGCTGCCGAACGATGATCTCGCCGGCCTTGACGACCTGGCCACCGAACCGCTTGACACCGAGCCGCTGGGAGTTGGAGTCCCGACCGTTGCGTGAGCTGGAAGCGCCCTTCTTGTGTGCCATTTATTGACTCCCGCCTGATGCTTGGTTCTTCGCCTGACGGCTCATCACTTGATGCCGGTGACCTTGAGGACCGTCAGCTGCTGACGGTGACCCTGGCGCTTGTGATAGCCGGTCTTGTTCTTGAACTTGTGGATGCGGATCTTGGGGCCCTTGGTGTGCTCCAGCACCTCGGCGGCGACGGCGACCTTCTCCAGGTCCTTGGCATCGCTGGTGACGTTGGCGCCGTCGACCACGAGGGCGACGGGCAACGAGACCTTGGCACCGGGGTCACCCTCGAGTTTCTCAACCTTGACCACGTCACCGACGGCGACTTTGTACTGCTTGCCGCCGGTCTTGACGATTGCGTACGTCGCCATCGTTCCTCTGCTCTCTGGGCACGCGCTACCGGTTGGTGCGCGAGCGGGTCTGGGTGCGGAGCCGCGGTGGGCCCGCTGTCATCGACATCAGCCGAAAGACAACTGGTCAAGAGTACGTGAGACGCTCCTCAGCGGTCAAATCACCGCAGGTCACGATGGGTCAGTCGTCGTGTAACGGCGGACCTGCCGGTCGGGCTGCGGCGCGACGGCGCGGCCGGCGGCCGCCAACGGTCGCGGCGGGGACTCCCTCTTCCTCGTCCTCGTCGTCGTCGTCCACGTCGTCGGAGTCCTCGTCGTCGTCCGATTCGTCCGAGTCGTCGTCATCGTCCGAGTCGTCGTCCGAATCCTCGTCATCGGAATCGTCGGCGTTGATCACCTCGATGTCGTCGTCAAGGTCGTCGTCCTCGTCGTCTTCGTCCAGGTCGATCTCGTCGTCGTCCGAATCCTCGTCATCGTCCTCGTCGGAGTCGTCCGAATCGTCGTAATCCTCGTCGTCTTCGAGGTCTTCGTCGGCGGAGTCGACGACAGCTTTCTTGATGGTCTCGGTGTCGACTTCGGCGACTTCCTCGGCGGCCTTGTCGTCCTCGTCCTTGATCTCCCCGTCGGAGGTGTCGTCGTCCTCGTGCCGCCCGTTGGCGGCCGCCATCGCCTTGAACATCGGATGCTCGCCCTGATGCGGGGGCACCTTGGCGACGGGGACCTCTTCGGCGCGGCCGCCCTTCTTGCCGCGCTTGCCCCGGCGCCCGGATTCGGACTTGCGGCCGCTAGCAGGTGCCGAGTCGACGGGATCGCTGTGCAACAGGATGCCCCGGCCGGAGCAATGCGGGCACGGCGTGGAGAACGCCTCGATCAGGCCGGTGCCCAGTTTCTTCCGCGTCAGCTGCACCAAGCCCAGCGAGGTCACCTCGGACACCTGGTGACGGGTGCGGTCGCGGGCGAGCGCCTCGGTGAGCCTGCGCAGCACCAGATCGCGGTTGGACTCGAGCACCATGTCGATGAAGTCGATGACGATGATTCCGCCGATGTCGCGCAAGCGCAGTTGGCGCACGATCTCTTCGGCGGCCTCGAGGTTGTTGCGGGTGACGGTCTGTTCCAGGTTGCCACCCGAGCCGGTGAACTTGCCCGTGTTGACGTCGACGACGGTCATCGCCTCGGTGCGGTCGATGACCAGCGTGCCGCCGGATGGCAGCCACACCTTGCGGTCCATCGCCTTGGCCAGCTGTTCGTCGATACGGTGTACCGCAAAGACATCGGGACCGTCACCGCCGGCGGGCTGGTACTGCGTCAACCGCGGGACAAGGTCCGGCGCAACGGAGTTGACGTAGTCATTGATGGTGCTCCAGGCGTCGTCGCCGGACACGATCAGATTGGAGAAGTCCTCGTTGAAGAGATCGCGGATGACCTTGACGAGTACATCCGGCTCTTCGTAGAGCGCGACCGCGGCACCGGCCGCCTTCTTCTTGGTCTCGATCGCCGTGCTCTCGATCTGCGTCCATCGTTCCTGCAGCCGGCTCACGTCGGTGCGGATGTCGTCTTCCTTGACCCCCTCAGAAGCGGTGCGGATGATCACACCGGCGTCCGACGGAACCACTTCGCGCAGAATCTCTTTGAGCCGCTGACGCTCGGTGTCGGGCAGCTTGCGGCTGATGCCCGTGGACGACGCGCCCGGCACGTACACCAGATAGCGGCCCGCGAGCGAAACCTGTGTGGTCAGTCGTGCGCCCTTGTGACCCACAGGGTCCTTGCTGACCTGGACGACGACATAGTCACCCGGCTTGAGGGCCTGCTCGATCTTGCGGGCGGCGCCGCCGAGACCCGCTGCCTCCCAGTTGACTTCACCGGCGTAGAGCACGCCGTTGCGGCCACGTCCGATGTCGACGAACGCCGCCTCCATCGACGGCAGCACGTTCTGAACAATGCCGAGATAGATGTTGCCCACCAGCGATGCCGACGCGGCCGACGTCACGAAGTGTTCGACAACCACGCCGTCCTCGAGGACCGCGATCTGTGTGTACCTCGCGCCCTCGTGCGGCGGTTCGGTACGGACCTTGTCGCGCACCACCATCACACGCTCGACGGCCTCGCGGCGGGCCAGGAATTCGGCCTCGCTCAGGATCGGCGGCCTGCGCCGACCCGCGTCGCGACCGTCACGGCGACGCTGACGCTTGGCCTCCAGCCGGGTCGATCCCGTGATGCCCTGAATCTCGCCGTTGTCTTTGTCTTTGTCTTTGTCCTTGTCCTTGTCCGCGCGACCGGAACGTTCGTGGACCACGGTGTTCGGTGGATCGTCAGGCGAAGTGCCGTTGTCATCGCCGGAGCCGGGCCCGGACTTGCGCCGGCGACGGCGACGACGGCGGCGATTGCCGGCGTCACCTCCGCCGGATTCGTCGTCACCACTGTCTTCGTCGGAGTCATCGGCGGAGTCTTCGGCCTGGCCGTCGGACTGTCCGTCGTCCGAGTCATCGCCGTCACCGTTCTGCTCGCCCCGGCCGCGGCCACGCCCGCGGCGGCCACGGCGGCGGCGCCGATTGGGTCGCTCGGTCTGGTCTTCGTCGGAGTCCGGGCCGTCGTCGGAGTCGTCGTAATCGTCGTCCTCGGAGTCCGCGTCTGCCTCCGGTTCGAACTCGACGGGCTGCGGCGCTACGAAGAGCGGCATGTACTCGGCGCGCTCCACCGTGTTCTCCAGGATCGTCCTGGACTCCGGTTCGGTGCCGTCGACAGCCTCGGCCGGTTGATCCTCACGGCCTCGACCGATCCGTCCGGATCGTCCGCGACTACCGTCAGCCCGTCAGGCTGGGCCTCGGGCTCCTGAGTCTCTTCCGATATGTCTTGAGTGGTTGCATCGTCGGCCACGTATTCTCCTCAAGCCCCCGGGCGCGTCCTGTCGACGCGGCCACGCGAGGGCTTCCGCTATTGGCCCGGGCGGGTTACTCCCGGGCTTGTTATGGTCTCGCTCCGAGCGGTTCGCAGAGAACCCACCCGGTGCCTGGCTGAATGATGGCTGGGACGGTCGGCGCCACACCACGGGTGAGCGGTGGTCGCGCTCGTCTAAGTCTTCATTCGGGCATCTGGCCCTGGTGTACAGCCGTCTACCCGTAGCCAGTATCCCATACCACTGGTCGTCGATGGACCAGGCTGGACGTCTTAGCTATCGGCCCGGGAACCAGAGCTCTATTTCGCGGGCAGCCGACTCCGGCGAATCCGACCCGTGAACGATGTTTTCCTGGGTGACAAGTGCCAGGTCACCGCGAATGGAGCCGGTAGCGGCCTTCTCCACCGGGTCGGTGCCGCCGGCGAGCTGTCGGAAGGCAGCAATGGCCCGCGGGCCCTCGACGATCGCCGCGACGACGGGTCCTGACGTGATGAATTCCAGCAGCGAGTCGAAGAACGGTTTGCCGTCGTGCTCGGCGTAATGCTTGCGAGCCAGTTCGTCGCCGACGTTGCGCATTTCCAGGGCCGCAATCGTCAGGCCCTTGCGCTCGATCCGGCCGACGACCTCGCCGATCAGGCGCCGCTGGACGCCGTCGGGCTTGATCAATACCAAGGTCCGCTCAGTCACGGCCGACAGCGTACCTGCGGAAGGTATCCGTTCAGCGGGGATCAGGGTCCCGCGAAGCCGCCGCACATCGGCATGCAGTCCGGGTTCCCGATCGGCGGGCCCATGTCGACCGGCGGGGACACCTGCTTCTCCTCGCCACCACCCGCGCCAGTGCCGGTGCCAGTCCCCGTACCCGTGCCGGTGCCGGTACCAGTGCCGGTCTCTGTTCCCGTGCCCGTCCCGGTTCCGGTGCCGGTGTCAGTCCCAGTCCCCGGGTTTTGCTTGTCCTCTGGGTTCGGGATTCGGGTTCGGAGAGACCGGAGCCTGCCTGGGTACCGGGTTGTTCGGCACGAGGCGAGGTGTGGGCGACTGCTGCCGAGGCGCCTGTTGCCGGGGCGCCGGCTGCTGCACGACGACCGGCGGGCTGGGCGCAGGCGGTGCGGCGGGCGCGGGAGCCTGCGTCGGTGCGGGCGCCAGCGGAACCTGTACCTGCTGTGACGGCGTGCCTGTGGTGTTGGCCGGCGTCGTCGACACCCCGCCCATCTGCCACGTCGCGATGAGAGCGGCTACCGCCAACAGCGCGGCCCCCGCGGCTCCGCCGAACAGAACACCGGGCTTTCGGTACCACGGCACGGGCGGTCCCGGCGGCGCAGCCATCGGCTGTTGGCCGTAGGCGGGTGCCGGCTGGCCATAGAGCTGAGGCGGCTGGTCGTAATACTGCTGCTGCGGCTGTTCGTAGTAGTTATCGGTCGGGGTTTGGCCATACGAGTAGCCGCCGCCTTCGTATGAACCCTGCTCGGACCAGGCAGTCGGCTGCGCAGGCTGCGGCACGGAAGGCGTTGCGACCGTCGGGGGCGATAGCTGGTTCGTTCGATCTCCGAGCTGTTGCGTGCGATCCCCGAGTTGCTGCGTGCGATCCGAAATCCGCTGGGTCGGATCGAAGTTTTGTGGGTTGTTCATCGTTGCTTCCCATATGGATTCAAGGCGGTCCGCTGGGCACAACAATGACACTTCCGTGGCGGTTATGCAGGGTAGTTCGCTACCCCAATTTTCGTTCGCCGCAATTACTCGGGCGGGGGTTGTTGGCCTGGCAGCAGGCCATGCTCTTCACGGCGCTTCACTTCGCTGCGCAGATAGAGAATCAGTAGCCAGACACCCGCGAAGATCAGGCCGATGAAGCCAACGGCTCCGGATACGGCCCATCCGGCGATCAGCACCAACTGGATGCCGAGATTCACCCAGATCGCCCAGGGTCGGCCCTGCAGTCCGGCCAGCAGAACCAGCACGACGGCCAGGCCGATCAGGTAGCTGCCCGTGACCGCCGTCAGCCCGCCGTCGGCCGTCGAGACGACAGGCAGCGCGAGCAACACCACGATGGCTTCCAGGATCAGCGTGCCCGCCATCACGCCGCGGAAGCTCTTCCACGGGTCCGGCGCCGCGGGCTTATCTGGTTGATCGGTCATTCGGGATCCCGTCCGAAAAGCGTGCGTGCTGCACCAGCGGTGACGACCGACCCGGTGATGACGACGCCGCTGCCGGAGAAGCCTTCGCCCTCATGTCCGGCCTCCTCGACGAGCGCGGTCGCGGTCTCGATGGCGTCGGGCAGGGTTGACGAGGCGATCACCCGCTCCGGTCCGAATCGCTCCTCGGCGCGCATCGCGAGGCTCTCGACGTCGAGCGCGCGCGGCGATCCGTTGTTGGTCACGATGATCTGAGTCGAAGGCCGGCTCCAACGCGGCCAGAATGCCGTCGACATCCTTCTCGGCCATCACCGAAACGATGCCGACGACGAAATTGAAGTCGAACTCCTCGGCCAGCGTCTGCGCCAGCGCCGCGGCACCGGCTGGGTTGTGGGCGGCATCTATGAAAAATGTTGGGGCGCTGCGCATCCGTTCCAGTCGACCTGGGCTGACGGCGGCGGCAAAGCCTTCGCGCACGGCATCGATGTCGAGTTGCCGTTCCGCTCCTGCGCCGAAGAACGCCTCGACGGCCGCGAGTGCGATGACGGCGTTGTGGGCCTGATGTTCGCCGTGCAGCGGCAGGAAGATCTCGGAGTACACCCCGCCGAGCCCCTGCAGTTCGAGCAGTTGGCCGCCGACCGCCACCTGGCGGCCCAGCACCGCGAACTCGGAGTCCTCGCGAGCGACCGCGGCGTCGGCCGCCACGGCCTCGGCCAGCACCACCTCCATCGCCTCGGGCACTTGCCTGCCGATCACCGCGACGGTGTCGACCGGCACCAGCTCGTCCTTCTGGCTCGCGATGATGCCCGCCTTCTCCCCGGCGATATCGGCGATTTCGGTCCCCAGGTACTCGGTGTGGTCGACACCGATCGGGGTGATGACAGCGACCGGCGCGTCGACCACATTGGTGGCGTCCCATCGCCCGCCCATCCCGACCTCCACGACCGCGACGTCGATTGGCGCGTCGGCGAAGGCGGCGAACGCCATTGCAGTCACGACCTCGAACTTGCTCATCGCCGGGCCGCCGGCCGCTTCGGACTGCTTGTCGACCAATTCGACGAACGGTTCGATCTCTTCGTAGGTCGCCACGTATTGCGCAGGCGTGATCGGCTTGTTGTCGATCGCGATTCGTTCGACGGCGGATTGCAAGTGGGGGCTGGTCGTGCGGCCGGTCCGTCGGTGCAGTGCGGTCAGGAGCGCGTCGACCATGCGGGCCACCGATGTCTTTCCATTGGTGCCCGCGATATGGATCGACGGGTACCCGCGCTGCGGCGAGCCGAGCAGTTCCATCAAAGCCGAGATGCGGTCCGTGCTCGGTTCGAGTTTGGTCTCCGGCCACCGCTGGTCGAGTAGATGCTCCACCTGGAGCAGCGAGGCGATTTCGTCCGGCGTCGGGACGGGCTCGTTCATTACAGAGACGCCAGCCTTGCGTTGATTCGGTCGACTTCCTCCCGCGCGATCTGCTGGCGGCCGCGGATCTTGTCGACGACGTCGGCGGGCGCCTTGGCCAGGAAGGCCTCGTTGTCGAGCTTGGCGGTGGTGCCCTTGAGTTCCTTCTCGGCAGCGGCCAGATCCTTTTCCAGCCGGCGCCGCTCGGCGGCGACGTCCACGGTTCCCGACGTATCGAGCTCCACCACGACGGTGCCACGGGTCAGCCGCACCTCAACCGCGGCGGTCGGTGCGAACCCATCCGAAGCGGGCGTCAGCCATGCCAGCGACGTGACCGCCGGTATCTGCGAGTCGAGGTCGGCCGCAGCGACATCCGTCAACCGTGCGGGCACCTTCTGCCGGTCGGCCAGTCCCTGATCGCTGCGGAACCGACGCACCTCTGTCACCAGCTTCTGCATATCGGTGATCCGTTGAGCCGCAACCTGATCGACCGCGAAGCCGGACGGGGTTGGCCACTCGGCGATGACCAGCGACTCGCCGCCCGTGAGCGCCTTCCACAGTGTCTCGGTGACGAACGGCATCACCGGATGAAGCAGCTTCAACAACGTGTCGAGGACCGCGGCCAGCACAGCCGTGGTGTGCGTGATTCCGTCGGCGAGCTGCACCTTGGCGAGTTCGAGGTACCAGTCGCAGAACTCATCCCAGGCGAAGTGGTACAGCGCTTCGCACGCGCGGCTGAACTCGTAGCTGTCGAACGCCGAATCCACCTCGGCGCGAACCTCTTCCGCCCTGCCGAGGATCCAGCGGTCGGCGTCGGTCAGATCGGCAGTGGCAGGCAGCGGCGCGGGGCTGGCGCCGTTCATCAGGGCGAAGCGGGTGGCGTTGAACAGCTTGGTGGCGAAGTTGCGGGACGCGCGGGCGTGGTCCTCACCGATGGACAGGTCACCGCCGGGGCTGGCGCCGCGGGCGAGGGTGAACCGGAGCGCATCGGCGCCGAAGATCTCCACCCAGTCCAGCGGGTCGATACCGTTGCCCCGCGACTTGCTCATCTTGCGGCCGAACTCGTCGCGGATCAGTCCGTGCAGGAAAACGTTTTCGAACGGCACCTGCGGTCCGCGTCGGCCGTCCTGGGTGATCGCCGGGTCCGACGCGACGAACTGGCCGAACATCATCATCCTGGCCACCCAGAAGAACAGGATGTCGTAGCCGGTGACCAGAACACTGGTCGGATAGAACTTGGCCAGTTCGGGAGTGTGATCGGGCCAGCCCATCGTGGAGAAAGGCCACAGCGCCGAGGAGAACCAGGTATCCAGCACGTCGGGGTCTTGTTCCCAGCCCTCGGGCGGGGTCTCATCGGGTCCGACGCAGACGGTTTGGCCGTCGGGCCCGTGCCAGATCGGGATGCGGTGGCCCCACCACAGCTGTCGGGATATGCACCAGTCGTGCATGTTGTCGACCCAGCCGAACCAGCGCGGTTCCAGACTCGGCGGGTGAATCACGGTGTGCCCGTTGCGCACCGCGTCACCTGCGGCCGTGGCCAGTGACTCGACCTTGACCCACCACTGCAGCGACAGCCTCGGCTCGATGGCTTCTCCGCTGCGCTCGGAATGGCCGACGCTGTGCAGGTATGGCCGCTTCTCCTCGACGACTCGGCCTTCTGCGGCCAGCGCCTCGCGAACCGCGACGCGGGCATCGAAACGGTCCATGCCGTCGAATTTGGTTCCGGTGTCGGCGATCCGGCCTTTGGTGTCCATCATCGTCGGCATCGGCAGCTTGTGCCGCAGCCCGATCTCGAAGTCGTTCGGATCGTGGGCTGGCGTGACTTTGACTGCGCCGGTGCCGAATTCGGGGTCGACGTGTTCGTCGGCGACGATGATCAACTCACGGCCGATGACGAACGGGTGCGGCAGCGTCTTGCCGACGAGGTTGCGGTAGCGGTCGTCGTCGGGGTGCACCGCGATCGCGGTGTCGCCGAGCATCGTCTCGACCCGCGTGGTGGCCACCACGATGTGCGGTTCGGTGTCGTCGAGCGAACCGTAGGTGAACAACACCAGCTCGCCCTCGACGTCGGAGTAGGAGACCTCGAGGTCCGAGATCGCGGTCTCCAGCACCGGCGACCAGTTCACCAGTCGCTCGGCCCGGTAGATCAGCCCGGCGTCGAAGAGCCGCTTGAAGATGGTCCGCACCGCACGGGACAGGCCGTCGTCCATGGTGAAACGGTCGCGGCTCCAGTCGACACCGTCGCCGAGCCGGCGCATCTGCGCGCCGATCGTCCCGCCCGAGTCGTGCTTCCAGTCCCAGACCTTGTCGATGAACAGCTCGCGGCCGAAGTCTTCCTTCGTCTTGCCGTCGACCGCCAGCTGCTTCTCCACGACGGACTGAGTGGCAATGCCCGCATGATCCATGCCCGGAAGCCACAACACCTCGTAGCCCTGCATCCGCTTTCGCCGGGTCAGCGCATCCATCAGGGTGTGATCGAGCGCATGCCCCATGTGCAGGCTGCCGGTGACGTTCGGCGGCGGCAGCACGATCGAATACGGCGGCCTGTCACTCGCCGCGTCCGCCTTGAAGTAGCCGGCGTCCACCCAGCCCTGATAGAGCTCGCTTTCCACCGCGCCCGGATCCCACGACTTGGGCAGAGCGTCGGCTGATGGCTTCGAGCTGGCGGTCACCGCGCCATTCTATGGAGTGCGGTGCGCCAGCCCCTGCGTGGCTACTTCTTGCCGCCGAGCAGGCCGCCGAGGATGTCGCCGATCGCGCCGCCCTGTCCGCCGCCGATCACGCTGCCGAGGATGCTGCCGAGCGGATTGTTCCCGCCTCCGCCACCTCCACCGGCGCCGGCGCCGGCGAGGATGCTGCCCAGGATGTCGCCGAGACCGCCGCCGCCTGCCGACTGTGCCTGCGGCTGCTGGGCGGGCGCCGAAGCCGAGCCCTTGGTGAGCTGCTTGCCGATATAGGCCAGCACGATCGGGGCAAGGATCGGCAGGAGCTTCTTGATCAGATCACTGCTGCCTGCGCCGGTTCCGCCGAGCGCGGAGGCGACGGCGTTGCTGTCGTTGCCGCCGAAGAGGTGCGCGACGAGGTTGTCGCCCTCCTTCTCGTCGACCTGGTCGACGTTGACGCCACCGTCGAGCAGGCCGCTGTTGCCCTGCTGCTCCACGGCGGATTCGAGCTTGCTCGAGTCGATGTCGTTCGACTGGACGTTCTGCGCCAGCCCGCCGACGAGTGCAGGCACCAACGTTCTGATGGCGTTTTTCACCTCACCCTCATCCGCACCGACTTTGCTCGCGATGTCCTGTACGGGGATCTGCGCGAAGAGTTCGTCGAGACCTGCCATTGTCGTGTCCACCTTCATTGCTGGTTACCGCATGCCGAGCACGACACTAGTCGCTTTGATCTTGGTTGACAGGTGTTCTGCGCTGGCCGATCAATTCAGCCGGTCGGTGCTCAATGACACACCGGCAGCGGGAAATCGGGCCACCAGCGCGTCACCCATCGCCGCCGCGGGCGTCAATACACCGCGCAGTTCGGTGAGCTTGTCACGATCCAGCGCGAGCGCCAGACCGCTTTCGCCCAGCAGCACCGAGGTGGCTTTGTAGCCGGGGTCGCCCTGCTGCGACATGGTGGCCCGGTAACGGGTGCCCGTCGTCGTTGTGGTGTACGTCTCGACGGTGTAGTGGCCGCTTTCCCGGGTGCGTTCGCTCGGGCCGGTACCGGGCTTCGGCAGAATTCGGTCGATGAGCCTGGCCGGCACTTTGTCGAGGAAGCGGGTGGCCAAACCCATCGTCGCGGCATTGCCACCCGCTGCCAGGGCCGACGTCACCGGCGCCACGAACGAGCGGCCCATGCTCATCTGTTCGGCGTATTCGAGCCGACGCCCGTACGCGTATTCGAGTAATGCGTTGCTGCGTCGAACGATTCGGGTGTTGACGATCGCCATCACGAACGGAGCGACCCAGTACCCGGCAAGCTCCGGCGCGATGTCGCGGCCGCGTCGCCAGCGCAAGTCCGGCTGCGCACCGAATTCCGGTTCGGCGCTGCGTTCCGGCGTCAAGGTATAGGGATCATTCATGACCCGCCGGACATCCGCGTCGGATGCGGCGGCGCGCATCACTTCCACCATCGATGCGGCAGTGCCGCCGGAGACCCCCGCAGCGAACGAACGAACCACCAGATTGGTGTCGGTGAGCTGACCCGCCTGGTCGTGTTCGGCGCGCCGGTAGAGCGCGAAGACGGTGAGATCCGATGGGATGGAGTCGAATCCGCACGAATGTACGATCCGAGCGCCGGTGTCGAGGGCCTGCTTGTGATACAGGTCGATGCTCTCGCGGATGAAGTTGGTTTCGCCGGTGAGATCTGCGTAGTCAGTGCCCGCCGCTGCGCAGGCCGCCACCAGTGGCAGCCCGTACTTGGCGTAGGGGCCCACCGTCGTCACCACGACCTGGGACCGCGCGGCCATCTCGTTCAACGTCGATGGCTGCGAAGCGTCAGCGGTGATCAGCGGCCAGGACTGCGCGGCTTCTCCCAGGGTTTCGCGGAGCGCCAGCAGCTTGTCCGGGGAACGACCGGCGAGTGCGATGCGCGCGTCGCCGCCCGCCTTCGCCAGGTATTCCGCTGTCAGCTTTCCGGCGAAACCGGTCGCGCCGTACAGGACGATGTCGAACTCACGCTGGGTCATGGCTCGGCTCCCACTCGCTCCGGTCCTCGCTCGTTCCTCGCTGCGATCCTCACTCGCGATCGCCTTCGGGCGGTCATGAATTCTGACGCTACCCGAGCGTCTCGGGCAGCTCGATGTCCTCACCGAGCACGTGCTGGGCGAGAAACGCGATGACGACCTCGTACCAGATCTTGGCGTGTTGCGGTGAAAGCACCCAGTGGTTCTCCGACGGGAAGTAGAGAAACCGGTGTGGGCTCGTGCCGTCGTCGGCGGCGGGCAGACCCGATTCGCTGAGCAGCTCGTACCACAGCCGAAGCGCCTCGCCGATCGGCACGCGATAGTCCTTGTCGCCGTGAATGACAAGCATCGGCGTGCGGATCTCGGCGACGAAGCGGTGCGGCGAATTGGCCTCCGCCATGTCGCGCGTCATCTCGCGCAGCCAGTAGTAGGCGGCGTCGGTGGTGGAGTTGAACTGGTCGAGCGCCCACAGGCTGGCGTGGGTGACGATCGCGTCGAACCGGTCGGTGTGGCCGGCCATCCAATTCGCCATGTAGCCGCCGAACGAGCCACCCATCGCCGCGGTGCGCGAGGCGTCGATGCGCGGGTCGGCGCATGCGGCGTCGGTGGCGGCCATCAGATCGTCGTACGGTGCACCGCCCCAGGTGCCCCAGCCCCGCTGGATGAAGTCCTGGCCATAGCCGGTCGAGAGCGCCGGGTCCGGAAGCAGTACCGCGTAACCGCGTGCCGCGAGCACCCACGGATTCCACCGCCAGTGCCAGGAGTTCCAGCTGGCCAGCGGTCCCCCGTGGACCCAGAGCACAAGTGGTGCGGGAGCTTCCTGTTCGGGCAGTACCAGCCACGACCGCACCGCGGTCCCGTCGTCGGTGGTCGCCAGCACCTCGGTCAGTGAACCCGGCAATCGGGGCGGGTCGACACATGGCAGCGGCGTGACGGTGCCGTCGGGATCGATACGCACTGGGTGCGGCGGCGACGCGTACGAGCTACGCAGCGCATAGACGACGCCTCCTGGCGCGGCTGTCACATCGGTATAGGCGTAGTCGTCGGTGGTCAACGGCTCTATATCGCCGTCACCCAAGCCGATTCGGAAGACCGGGCAGCGGCCGCCGTCGTCTGCGGCGACCAGCAGTGCATCGCCGTCACGCGACCACGTGACGGACACCGGCCAGCGATCCCAGTCGGCGGCGAGCTCGGACGGCCCGTCACCGAACCGCAAGTAGCGCAGGCTGATTCGCGGTGCGCGCTCCGGCGTGGAGTACGACTCCCGGATGAAGGCCACCGCCGTCCCGTCCGGCGAAATGGCCGGGCTCCACAAGTCGGCCTCCGGCTCGTCGGCGATGACCGTGCGGTCGCCGGACGCGAGGTCGACGCGCACCAGCACGGAGTGCTGCGACGCATCCGCCGCAGGTCGCTGCCACGACGTCACGACGAAGCTCCCGTCGGCGCTGACGTCGAAGTCGGCGTCCCGCAGCGCACCTCCCGGCCGCGGCGTGACATCGATCGGCGAGGTTTCGTCGCCGTTCAACACGAGTAGATGTGGTGCGCCGGGGCCGAGATCCTTGTCCCAGTGCCGGATCGGATAGCCGGTGTGCAGGATCGCGGTGATCTTGTTGTCCTTGCGTAGATCCCGCAGCCGACCGTCGTCGTCGATGTTGCGCGCCGACGGCAACAACGGTGCACGCACCACCACTTTCGGTGAGTCGCGCGCCGTCTTGACCGCGTCGACGCCGCCGGGCGGTGCAACGACCTCGACGGCCTCGCCGCCGCCTGCAGGCAACCTCCACAAAGCCGCGGGCGGCTTGTCGTCGCCGTCGGTCGGGCGCACCGCGACGAACAACAGGTCGCCGTCGGACGTGAACGCCGGCGCCGACTCTCCCTTCGCCCCTCTGGTCAAGCGTCGTGCCGGAGCTCTGCCCTTCGGGTCGAGTTCCCAAACCGCGGTGACGTATTCGGTGCGCTTCTCGTTGAGCTCGCTGACGGTTGTCACGACCCGCAAGCCGTCCGGTGAGACCGCCAGCCCGGACACCCGCGGCAAGGCGAAGTAGTCGTCGAGATCGCCGAATGGGTTTTCGGTCATGCGACGTTCGTAGCACAGCGGTAGTGAGTTTGATTTTCAAACTTACTAATGGCACACTGACGCCATGACCACCAGCCCGCTGGCCGACCTTCCCGGCAGGCCTTGTCCGATCGCGGCGGCGCTCGAACTCGTCGGTGAGCGATGGGCGCTGCTCGTCGTCCGCGAGATCGCGCTCGGGGCCACCCGCTTCAGCGACATCGTCGCGGGCACCGGGGCGCCAAGGGACCGCATCGCGGCCAGACTCAAGGCACTCGAGAGTGCAGGCGTCGTCGCGCGGAGGCCGTACCACGAAGGCCCGGTCCGCTACGAATACCGGCTCACCGAATCCGGCGCCGCACTCTTGCCTGTTCTGGATGCCCTCCTCGAGTGGGGAAAGCATCACGCCGTCGCCTCCGACGACCCCGATCGACAACGCAGATACCGACCGATGAGCGAGCTGAAAGTGAAGGGATCACGATGACCGCAGAGCTGGCCGACGCGACCACGCGGGAGGACTGGGGACCGCAGCGGTCGCGCGTCCGTCACCTGGCACGAACCGGGGCCGAGCACCGCCAAGGGCCTGACGATGGCCGGACTCGACTACCTGCGGGCCATCGCGGGCGGTGAATTGCCTCAGCCGCCGATCGCGGGCCTGCTGCGCTTCGAGATGGTCTCCGCCGACCCGGGACGGGTGGTCTTCACGTGTGAGCCCGACGAATCGGCGTACAACCCCATCGGGGCCATCCACGGCGGTCTGGTCTGCACGCTGCTGGACTCGGTGACCGGTTGTGCGGTGCACAGCACGCTGCCGCAGGGCAAGGGGTACACCTCGGTGGAGATCAAGGTGAACTACCTGAAGGCGGTGCGCCTGAACAGCGGAGTGCTGACCGCGACCGGCACCGTCGTGAAGGCGGGATCGCGGGTGGGCTTCGCCGAGGGCGTCGTCACCGATGCCGCGGGCGCGGTGGTGGCGACGGCCACCAGCACGCTGTTGGTGTTCGACCTCTAGTCCCGCCGGACCGAGGCGCTACGTTCGACGGGTGGCGCAGCAGCAGCAGTTCCTTGTCATCGGTGCGGGCATTGCGGGTCTCGCGACCGCCGTCGCACTTCAACGCCGCGGCCACGACGTCACGATCCTCGAGAGCCGCTCCGACACCACGAGTGGGGCGGGAATCAGCATCTGGCCCAACGCCCTTGCGGCCCTCGATCACATCGGGCTCGGTGACGCTGTCCGGGAGGCCGGCGGCCGGGTGACCGCCGGAGCGATGCGCTGGCGCGACGGCACGTGGTTACGACATCCGTCGAGAGAGCGGATCGTCAAAGCCCTCGGCGAACCGCTTGTGGTGGTCCGCCGATCCGCGCTCAATGACGTGCTGGCCGGTGCACTGGCGAGCGGCACTGTGCAATCCGGACTGACCGCCGAGGACATCGAACTCACACCCGACGGCGTGCGCGTCACGCTGTCGGATTCGACGACGCGACAGGCAGGCGCACTGATCGGCGCCGACGGGACACATTCGGTTGTGGCCCGCTACCTCAACGGCCCGCTGCACAACCGCTACGCCGGGTATACCGCGTGGCGCGGCATCGCCGATGCCGCAATCGATCCGGACCTCGCCGGGGAGACCCTGGGCGCAGGACGTGAATGCGGGCATGTACCGCTGGGCCCTGATCACACGTACTGGTTCGCAACCGAGCGGGCCCAGGAGGGCCGGGTCGCACCGCAAGGCGAACTGGAGTACCTGAAGACCAGGTTCGGGTCGTGGGCCGAGCCCTTGCCTGCGCTGCTGGCCGCAACCGACCCCGACGTCGTCCTGCGCAACGACCTGTACGACCGCGATGAGGCGCGGGTCTGGTCGAAGGGTCCCATCGTTCTGGTCGGCGACGCCGCCCACCCGATGCGCCCGCATCTCGGCCAGGGCGGCTGCCAAGGGTTGGAGGACGCCGCGATCCTGGCCGCCTTCGTCGACCAGAGCAGCGATCTGACGACGGCGTTCGCCGGGTTCGCGACGTTCCGCAAGCCAGGGCGAAGGCGTTGACGCGCGAATCGGCGATGATCGGCAGGATCGTCAACCTGCGGCCGGCATTCCTGAGTGCGCTGGCCAGTCGCGCGACGGTCCTGGTGCCGGAGGCGGTGCTGACCCGGCATCTGGCGACGGTGGCGTCGCGGTCGGCGTTCAAGGCGCCGACGGGGGCGTCAGCCTAGGCCGAACGGGCTCAGGAAGGTCGAGCAGAGCGAACGCAGGTCGACGATGCCGAGCACTGCGCCGCCCCGCATTGCGCCGCATCCCCTCATCGGACTCGACGCGTTCCACACCGCAGGACCGCCTGAGGCCGTACCGCATTTCGGCCAGGCGCGCAGTCCCTGCGTCCGCAGCACGTTCTCGGCGACCCTGATCTGCTCTTCCCGAGAGGCTGTCGACGGGGAGCCGACGCCGCCATTTGAGGCCCAGGTCGACGGCTTGAACTGCAGACCGCCGTAGAAGCCGTTCCCGGTATTCGTAGACCAGTTCCCGCCGGATTCGCACTGGGCGATGGCGTCCCAGTCCACGCTGTCGGCGTTCGCCGTGGCGGCTGAGAGGGTCATGGGCGCTATTGCGAGCGCCCCGGCAATTGCGACCAGCCAAGCAGCCTTTTTCGCCGTCCGGATGAACGAGTGGCGTTTCTTCATCACTTTGGTCCTTCCCCGACCTTGCAACTACTGGGGTTTTCGGGTTAGGAGTGTCAGGTGTTACAAGGGAGGTATATGCACGTTATCGGGACGGGATAGGACGAAGCTAGCGATGGGGCAAATGAGTAAGAAGAGCTGAATGGGTAAAAAGGGAGAAATGTTAAAGAAGTGTCAGAAGTGAATATTGTGACTGTTGTGAATAAGAAGATGCCGGGCCCCAGTGGGACCCGGCATCTTTCACATCGTGTGGAGCGCTTTGGGTACTAGCCCCGCCCGCCGCAGACCGGCCAGGCGCCGATGCCCTGGGTCTTCAGCACGTTGTTGGCCACGCGTATCTGCTCATCGCGGCTGGCGTTGTGTGGTGATCCAGAGCCGCCGTTGGCACGCCAGGTGCCCATGGTGAACTGCAGGCCACCGTAGTAACCGTTGCCGGTGGCGGTGTGCCAGTTGCCACCCGACTCACATGCTGCGACGGCGTCCCAGTTCACGCCGCCGTCCGCATTCGCAGTGCCGGTCGCCAACGCCATCGGTGCCAGGGCGAGCGCACCGGCGAAGGTGGCCAGACCGAACGTCTTGCGGATGTTCTTCACTACTTTCCTTTCGCCAAGCGCGCGCCGACAACGCCCGCTCGCGCAGGCGCAGATGCCGTTCAGGCAGAAGATTTGGGCCGTGCCGTCTCGGTCAGGCACGACAGGGGGAGCGACACATCACCCCACCGGGCATGAAGCCCGGCGGCCGCAGAAGGCGATCCCGCCGTCCGCAGCCCCACTCACACGCAGGTTCGTGGTTTGAAATTATTTGCTCGTTTTTGAGTCGTCTGGAACGTACAAAGCGAACTCGACAAAGTCATATCGGGTGGAGAACGTGTCGCGGTTAGATCACGGTCAGATAACGACTGCCATGAAGCATGGTCGATGCAGGTCATCACGGCGTGTCGGCTGAAATGTCACATCGGGACTGGCGCAACGATCGGGTGAGCTAAATCACCCGCATTTTGTGACGTGGGACACCCCGAATTTGATTGATAGTTCAAGGAATCCGGGTCAGATCGCCCAGAATTGGCTTCCAGCAGGCCTTTTCGGCACTCCGCTCTCGAAAAGGTTCGCTGCTAGCCGATCTCACCGATACGCAGCGAATTACTCTGTAGTGCAGGCGCTTTCGTTCCAGCATCACGTCTCATTCATTTTCCTGGCCCGTTGAGTTCCCAGCCGTATCCGCCGAGCGTCAAAGCTGCGAAAAACCAAGGTGGAATGTGAATCTCGTGAGTCCATCCAAACCGGCTACGCACTCAAGCCAACCATGCGCGGCCGAGATCGGGCGACTGCTGTTCGCAGCGGCCGCAATTGGACGCCCAGACCACCGATTCTGCGTGAATCACCACCGAGCTCGTTGCCGCCAATAGCTAAGCCGGCGGCGGAAAGCCGCACACGGCAGGCCGAAAACTACACGGCGACAGGCGATCTCGTACGGCTCAGCGGTTGATGGCAGCGATAATACCGATAGCGAGTAAATCCCCGATTTATTGCGAAAAAATAACGAGAGAATGGCATCGAATTCAGCCCCACACCGAGACAATACGAATACCGCAATTTGCTGCAGCCATTACCTGAGGTAACGACCACGGGCCGTCAGGACAGGTCAGCCGTGGTGTTCACGTTCGTCAGTGCCCGTTGCGTCGGCATGACGATCCGTTGCGTGTCGACGGTGTCCACCAGCGCCCGCATGCTCCGCTCCCCCGCGGCAATCAGCGCGTCGACCCGGTCTGCGAGCTCTGTGCGGTACACGCCGGCCAGATAGTGGTCGCGGCCGTCCCACGGCAGCACCACGTCTACCCCCAGCCGGGCCGCGTGATCGGCGAGTTCGCCGATCAGCTCTGTGTCCATGTGGGGCATGTCGACGGCGCAGACAAAGGCCAGCTCACAGCCGGCATCCGCCGCAGCTCGCAGACCGCGTCCGGTCGCCAACAGCGGGCCGACCCCGCGCACCTCGTCGCGCAGGACCTCGGCCTGCAGTTCGGGTAGCGGTTGGCCGGGCGCGGCGATGACGAACACGGGCGAGCACCGGGCACTCAAAGCCGAAACGACCAGTTCGACCATGGTCGAGCCGCCGTACGGCAAGGTGGCTTTATCGCGGCCCATCCGGCGAGAAGCGCCGCCGGCAAGTACGACAGCAGCAAGCGGCACGGGCGATGTCACGTCAGAGAGATTAGTCGACGGTCCAGGTGTCTTTACCGCGCAGCAGCGACTGCAGTGCAGCCGTGTCGTGCGGCTTGGCATCGCGGGCAGCGGCGACCTGCTGGCGTGCCGCATCGTCGTAGGTCGGCTTGTTGACCTGGCGGAAGATACCCATCACCATGTGCTCGAGGTTCTGCTCGGACAGCCGTGACAGCGCGAACGCGTACGCAGGATCCTGGAGCTGCGAGTTGTGGACGACGATCTCGTCGGCCGAGACGTCGGCCGTCTTGGCCACTTCCAGCCCGTAGCCGGACTTGACCACGCAGTACTCACCGTCGGCGCCGAACGTGATCGGCTCGCCATGGCGGACATTGATCAGCCGTTCCTCGGCACCTTCCTTGCGCAGCGCGTCGAACGAGCCGTCGTTGAAGATCGGGCAGTCCTGCAGTATCTCGACCAGCGCAGCGCCGCGGTGCGCGGCGGCGGCACGCAGAACCTCCGACAGCCCCTTGCGGTCGGAGTCCAGCGCACGACCGACGAACGTGGCGTCGGCGCCGAGCGCCAGCGACGCCGGGTTGAACGGATAGTCCAGCGAGCCGACCGGGGTCGACTTGGTGATCTTGCCGACCTCAGAGGTCGGCGAATACTGACCCTTCGTCAAACCGTAGATCCGGTTGTTGAACAGCAGGATCGTGATGTTGACGTTGCGCCGCAGCGCGTGGATCAAGTGGTTGCCGCCGATCGACAGCGCGTCGCCGTCACCGGTGACGACCCAGACCGACAGATCGGGCCGGGCAAGAGCAAGCCCGGTGGCGATTGTCGGCGCGCGGCCGTGAATGGAGTGGAAGCCGTACGTTTCCAGGTAGTACGGGAACCGGCTCGAGCAGCCGATACCGCTGACGAAGGCGATGTTTTCGCGACGCAGACCCAACTCGGGCAGGAAGTTGCGAATCGTGTTGAGGATGACGTAGTCACCGCAGCCCGGGCACCACCGGACCTCCTGGTCGCTGGTGAAGTCCTTGGCCTTCTGCGGCTCCTCGGTCGTCGGCACCCCGCCGGTGCCGGGAGTCAGACCGAGGTCCGTTCCTATCAGGTCGGTCATGTGTCTGCTCCCACGCCAGTCTCTACGGTGGCCGCCGCCAACCGCGCGAACTTGGCCTTGTCGCTTTCCTTTTCGCTCAGCGTTCCATCCAGTGCGCCATCGATGATGCCCTCGACCTCGTCAGCCAGGAACGCCATGCCTTCCACCTTGGTCACCGACTGCACGTCGACCAGGAACAAGCCGCGCAGCAGCAGTGCCAACTGGCCGAGGTTCATCTCCGGGAGTACCACATTCGGGTAGCTCCGAAGCACCTCACCGAGGTTGGCGGGGAACGGGTTGAGGTATCGCAGCTGCGCGTGGGCGACCTTGATGCCCTTGCGTCGCGCCCGCCGACACGCCTCGCCGATGGGTCCGTACGAGCTGCCCCAGCCGAGCATCAGCAGCTCCGCGTCGCCCGTCGGGTCGTCGACCTCGAGGTCCGGCACGGCGATGCCGTCGATCTTCGCTTTCCGCAGCCGCACCATCAGGTCATGGTTCTTCGGCTCATACGAGATGTTGCCCGAGCCGTTCGCGGCTTCCAGGCCACCGATGCGGTGCTCCAGGCCCGGCGTGCCCGGGATGGCGAACTGACGGGCCAGGGTCTCGGGATCGCGGGCGTACGGCTGGAAGGGCTCACCGGTCTTCGCGAAGGTGTGCGCAATCGGTGCATACGTGCTGACGTCGGGAATCTGCCACGGCTCAGAGCCATTCGCGATCGCGCCGTCGGACAGGATCATCACCGGGGTGTGATAGGTGATGGCGATGCGCGCGGCCTCGACCGCCACATCGAAGCAGTCCGACGGTGAACGCGGCGCGATCAGCGCGACGGGCGACTCACCGTTGCGGCCGAACATCGCCTGCAACAGGTCGGCCTGCTCGGTCTTGGTGGGTAGGCCGGTGGACGGTCCGCCACGCTGCACGTCGATGACGATCAGCGGAAGTTCGGTCATCACGGCCAGGCCGATGGCCTCCGACTTCAACGAGATGCCTGGACCGGACGTGCTGGTGACGCCGAGCGCACCGCCGTAGGAGGCGCCGATCGCCGCGCCGATGCCTGCGATCTCGTCCTCGGCCTGGAAGGTGAGGACGTTGAAGTTCTTGTGCTTGGAGAGCTCGTGCAGGATGTCCGACGCAGGCGTGATCGGGTAGCTGCCGAGTACCAGCTGCACATCAGCGAGCTGGCCCGCGGTGACCAGGCCGTAGGCCAGGGCGGAGTTACCCGAAATCTGGCGGTAGTCGCCGGACTTCAGCTTCGCGGGCGCCACCTCGTAGGTGCTGGCGAATGCCTCCGTGGTCTCGCCGTAGTTCCAGCCGGCCTTCAGCGCCAGCACATTGGCCTCGGCGATATCGGGCTTGCGGGCGAACTTCTCTCGGATGAACGCCTCGCTGTGCTCGAGCTCGCGACCGTACATCCACGACAGCAGGCCGAGCGCGAACATGTTCTTGGCGCGCTGGCCGTCCTTCTTGGTGGCGCCGATCGACTCCACCGCACCGAGCGTCAGCGTGGTCATCGCGACGGGCTGGAGGACGTAGTCGGAGAGCTCGTCGGTCTCCAGTGGATTGGCTTCGTAGCCGACCTTCGCGAGGTTGCGCTTGGTGAACTCGTCGGAGTTGGCGATCACCAGGCCGCCGCGGGGCAGGTCGGAGATGTTGGCCTTCAGCGCCGCTGGGTTCATCGCGACGAGGACGTCGGGACGGTCGCCTGCGGTCAGGATGTCGTAGTCGGCGATCTGGATCTGGAACGACGAGACGCCGGGCAGAGTGCCTGCTGGTGCACGGATCTCGGCGGGGTAATTCGGTTGTGTCGCAAGGTCATTGCCGAACAGTGCGGCTTCGGTGGTGAACCGGTCTCCGGTGAGCTGCATGCCGTCGCCCGAGTCGCCTGCGAATCGAATGACAACCTTTTCGAGCTTCTGGCGTTCCGGCGCGGAGCTTGCGGAGCCGCCGCCGACATCATTGGCCGGACTGGCCCCGTTGCCGTTCGGGCTCACAATCTCTGCCTCTCGTGCTGCTCTTCGGACGTCCTCGTCAGTCGCGGGCTGGTCGCGCCATCAGGCTCAGCGTCCGTCTAATTTGCTGTCACTCTCAGTACCGATTAAACCACTTCTCTTAGGCGGCTCTTCACCCGACTCGCGGGTTACCCGCAGATGACATACGTCGGAACTCACTGGTCATCGACGTGTGCGGCATCGCGATGAGACAAAAGTGTGTCGTTCGTCACGTCTCTGTGACACCAGATTTCTAAGGAAAATGTTACCGACTGGTAGCTGACTGCTAGCAGTTCTGCCCGCCTGCTAGCGGTCAGCCAGGCAGGTTGTACGGCGTGATCACCTGAATCGGCACCGGACGTGCCGGTTCGACGGGCAGTGCGCCCCGTTCCTGCAGGATCAACCGCATAGCCAGTCGCGCATCGGCACGGAGGTCGTTGTGCAGCACGACCGAGATCCGCCCGTCCCGCAGCAGCTGCCGGTTGTCGACGTCAAGGTCGTGTGCGATGAAGACCCGGCAGTCGCGGCCGAGCCGCTCGAACGCTGCGGCGGTCGCGGCGTTCCCGCCGCCGACGGAGTAGACGGCCTCCACCGCCGGGTTGCGCTCGAGCGCCTCGAGCACCAGCCGCTCATTCGACGCGTCGATGCCGTCGCTGTCGCTCACCTCGACGATCTGGCGGCCCGAACCGCGCAGCGCCGATCGAAAGCCCACCTCGCGCTCCCCCTCGCCACGGAACACATTGCGGCTGAGCGTGATCAACACGTCCGACGGCGACGTGCCCAGCCATTGCCCCATCAGGTAGGCGGCGGTCACGCCTGCGCCATGGTTGTCGATGCCGACATATGAGCATCTGGCGCTGGCCGGCACATCGGTCGCGTACGTCACCACGGGGATGCCGCCGTCCACGAGCCGGTCGATCGCCTCGGCGACCTCGGGTTCATCCTGGGCTTTGAGGATCACGCCGTGGCTGCCGCGCAGACGGGCCAGCGCTTCCACCATCTGTTCGGTCGAGCCGGTCTCCCACAGGTGGAATCGAGCCCGCACCATGGCAGGCGCGAAGGCCGGCAGCTCCGCCTCGACTGCCGCGCGAAACGCGTCGGAGAACCGCTGCGGGGTCTGCATGACGATGTCGATCAAGTAGCGTCTGCCGCTCAACCGCAGCTGAGCGCGCTGTTTGTCCAGGTCGGCGATCGCCTGCATGACCTCGGCGCGGGTGTTCTCCCGCACGCCCGGCCGCTCGTTCAGCACACGGTCGACGGTGGCCTCGCTCAGCCCGGACTGCTGAGCGATCTCGCGGACCTTGAAGCGGTGTGCCACGTCCCGCCTTCCTGAGGCGTTTTTGATGGTTTTTTGGTGTTGATTGCGGTGCGGACGACTACCAGACTAGCTGCCATGGCAACACCACTGACCACTGCATACAAGTCGTGGATCGACGAGTCCGACTGCCTGCTCGACGAGTTTCGGGCAGATGTCGCGCGGGACACCGATCTCGCCGACTATCCGCACGCCGTCGGCGTCCGCGAGAACGTCCTGGTTTACTCCGGCCACCGCGCCGTCCGACCGGCGGGCGCTGCAGGCCGAGCTGATCCACGCGCTTGACCGACGGCCCGGCGTCGTCGTCTTCGAGGACGCCTTCTCCCCCGATGTCATCGAGCGCGCCAGCGACGCCTTCTACGCGATCATCGAGGCTCAGCGCTCGGCGGGCTCCGCGGCAGGCGATCACTTCGGCAAGCCGGGAGCCAACGACCGGATCTGGAATGCCGCGCAGAAGCTCGCGCTTCACGCCCCCGACGTGTTCGCGGAGTACTACGCCAACGACACGCTCGCAGTCGTCTGCGAGGCGTGGCTCGGTCCCCGCTATCAGGTCACCTCGCAGGTCAATGTCGTCAATCCAGGTGGCAGGCAGCAGGTTCCGCACCGCGATTATCACCTCGGCTTCGTCGCACCCGACGACCTAGCCGCCTACCCGGCGCATGTGCACCGCACGTCGCCGGTTCTCACCCTGCAGGGCGCGGTGGCCCACTGCGACATGCCGATCGAGAGCGGGCCGACGATGCTGCTGCCCTACTCGCAGCGCTTCGCCGGCGGATACATCGCGTTCAACCGGCCCGAGTTCGTCGAGTTCTTCGCCGAACACCACGTACAGGTGCCGCTGCGCAACGGCGACGCGGTGTTCTTCAATCCCGCGCTGTACCACGGCGCGGGATCCAACGTGTCGACCGATATCCGGCGGATGGCCAACCTGCTGCAGATCTCGTCGCCGTTCGGCCGCGCGATGGAGGCGTTGGACCGCACGGCCATGGTGCGTGCGGTGTATCCCGCGTTGCTCGCGATGAAGGCGGCCGGCATCTCCCAGCACGAGCTGCACAACGTCGTCGTCGCGACCGCAGAAGGCTACGCGTTCCCCACCAACCTCGACCTCGACCAGCCGATCGGCAGCCTCGCGCCGCCGAGCCAGGTCGACACCGTGCTGGCCGCGTTGGCCGACGGCTCCACCCCGAAGCAACTCGATGTCGCGCTGCGCGACCAAGAAGATCGGAGAATTCCATGACCACACTCGGCGTGATCGGATTGGGCCGTATCGGCGCCTTCCACACCGACACCCTGAGCGGCCTTGACAGCGTCGACGGCCTCGTGGTCACCGACGAGCGGCCGGAGCTCGTTGCGGCAGTCGCCGCGAAACACGATGTGAAGCCGGCTGATTCGGTCGAAGAGCTGCTCTCGTCGGGCATCGACGGAGTCGTGGTCGCCGCGGCGACCCCGGCCCATGCCGAGCTGACACTGGCCGCCGTCGAGCGCGGGATCCCCACGTTCTGCGAGAAGCCGATCGCCTCCACCGCGGCGGAGAGCGCCAAGGTCGCCGACATCATCGCGCGCTCCGGCGTACCGGTGCAGGTCGGTTACCAGCGTCGCTTCGACGCCGCGTTCGCCGCGGCCAAGCGTGCCGTCGACGACGGTTCGCTCGGCCGCCTTCACACGGTGCGCAGCACGACGATGGATCCCGCGCCGCCGCCGATGGAATACATCGCCGGCTCCGGCGGCATCTTCCGCGACTGCGCGGTGCACGACTTCGACATCCTGCGGTGGATCACCGGCCAGCAGGCCGTCGAGGTGTACGCCACCGGCAGCGTGCAGGGCGATCCGCAGTTCACCGAGTTCGGCGACGTCGACACCGCGGCCGTGGTGGTGCGCTTCGAATCGGGCACCCTCGGCGTGATTTCGGCGGCCCGGTACAACGGCCACGGCTACGACTGCCGACTCGAGGTGCACGGCTTCCACGACACAGTGGTCGCCGGCTGGGATCAGGGCGCACCGGTGCGAAATGTCGACCCCGCCAACGAGTTCCCCGAGGGCCCCGCGCACCACTTCTTCATGGACCGCTTCACCGAGGCGTTCCGTGCGGAGCTCGCGGCCTTCGTCGACGTGGCCAACGGCAAGGCCGCTCCCGCCTGCACCGTTGAGGACGCAGTCGAGGTCGCCTGGCTCGCCGAGGCGGCGACGGAGTCGTTGAAGCGCGGTGTTCCGGTACGACTCGACGAAGTGAGGTCTCGATGAAGATCGCCGGTGCTCCGATCTCCTGGGGTGTGTGCGAGGTACCCGGATGGGGGTATCAGCTCACGCCCGAACGGGTGCTCGCCGAGATGCGCGACGTCGGAATGTCTGCGACGGAGCTTGGGCCCGAGGGGTTTCTGCCGTCTGACCCCGCCGCGCTGACCGCATTGCTGCACTCGTACGGCCTGCGCTGCGTCGGCCAGTTCGCCCCGGTAGTGCTGCACGACGCGGACCACGATCCGCTGCCCGACATCGCCGCTTCGCTGGATGCGATCGTGGCGTGCGGGGCCGATGTGCTCGTGCTGGCCGCCGCCACGGGCGCCGACGGATACGACGCACGACCGACGCTCGACGACGGCAGTGGGCGACACTGCTGGCCAACCTGGACCGTCTCGCCGACGCCGCGGCCGACCGCGGCGTGCTGGCCGTGCTGCACCCGCACGTCGGCACGATGGTGGAAACGCGCGACGAGGTCGAACGGGTGCTCGACGGCTCGGCGATTCGGCTGTGCCTCGACACGGGCCACCTGTTGATCGGCGGGACGGACCCGCTACAGCTGGCACGGGAGGTGCCACACCGCATCGCCCACGCCCATCTGAAGGACGTCAACGCGAAGCTGGCCGGCGACGTGCAGGCCGGCGAGCTGACGTACACCGAGGCGGTCCGGCGCGGTATGTACACGCCGCTCGGAGCCGGCGACGTAGACATCGCAGGCATCGTCACCGCGCTGCGGAGCAATGGATTTGACGGCTGGTTCGTCATGGAGCAGGACACCATTCTCGATGACGAGCCGGCCGACGAGGGCCCCCTGCGGGACGTGCAGGCTAGTGTGACGTTTATGCAGAACGTATGCCGCAGCGTAACGGTATGAGTTTGCGGATCGGGGTGCTCGGTGCATCCCGAATCGCCGACCTCGCCATCGTCGGCCCCGCCCAGCAGCTTGGTCACCGGCTGGTCGCCGTCGCTGCTCGCGATCGGGGCCGCGCCGAGCTCTTCGCCGAAAAGCACGGTGTGGAACGCGTTTTGGGCTCCTACGCCGAGGTGATCGCCGACCCGGAAGTCAACGCCGTCTACAACCCGCTGGCGAATTCGCTGCACGCGCCGTGGAATCTGGCCGCGATCGAGGCGGGCAAGCCGGTGCTCACCGAGAAACCGTTCGCGCGCAACCGTTCCGAGGCGCAGCAGGTTGCCGAGGCCGCGCAGGCCGCGGGCGTCACGGTCATGGAGGGCTTCCACTACCTGTTCCATCCGGTGACGCGCCGAGCACTCGAGATCGCAGTCGACGGCACGATCGGCGATATGCACCACGCCGAGGTGCGGATGGCGATGCCCGCGCCCGACGCCTCCGACCCGCGTTGGTCTTTCGAGATGGCCGGCGGGGCGCTGATGGATCTCGGCTGTTACGGGCTGCACATCATGCGCAGGCTCGGCCACCCGTCGATCATTCGCGCGCACGCGAACGAACGCACTCCTGGCGTCGACGAATGGTGCGATGTCGAGCTTGGCTTCCCCGGCGGCGCGACCGGCCTCAGCGCCAACACGATGGCCGCCCCCGACCATTCGTTCACACTGCGCATCGTCGGCACCAAAGGAGATCTGTTGGTGCACAACTTCATCAAGCCGAACGAAGATGACCGGATCACCATCCGGACACCGGCAGGCACGAGAGTGGAACACCACGGCACCAGGACCTCGTACAGCTATCAGCTGGAGGCGTTCGCCGCGCATGTGCTCCATGGGACACCGTTGCCGATCGACACCGCCGACTCAGTGGAGAACATGGCCTATGTGGACGCCGCGTACCGGGCAGCGGGTATGACCCCGCGCTGAAAGCGCGTTGTGCCAGTCGCCGATGGGGCGTCAACGGCAGACCCCGACCGGCTAGCCCTTGGCGGCGCGCAGTTCGTGTGACAGCGCCTCGAGCTCGTCGCCGCCTGCCATCTCCTGCGTGAGGTGCTCCAGGGTGATGTCGTCGTAGGTGCAGTCCAGCTTCTGCTGGCCGCGGTTCAGCAACACGAAGTGGTCGCCGACCATGTGCGCGTGGTGCGGGTTGTGCGTGATGAACACCACGCCGAACCCGGCCTCCTTCGCGGCGGTGATGTACTTCAGCACCACGCCGGATTGCTTGACGCCCAACGCTGCGGTCGGCTCGTCGAGGATCAGCACGCGTGCACCGAAGAACACGGCCCGAGCGATCGCTACGCACTGCCGCTGACCACCCGACAGCGAACCGATCGGCACGTCGACGTCGGGCAGATCGATCCCCATCTTCGACAGCTCCGTGAGCGTGGTCGCCCGCATCGCGTTGGAATCCAATGCCCACGGGAAGCGGCCCTGCCGGATCTCCTGGCCGAGGAAGAAGTTGCGCCACACCGGCATGAGCGGCACGACGGCAAGGTTCTGGTACACCGTCGCAATGCCCTTTGCCCAATGCGTCTTTCGGCGAGGTGAACTTGATCGGCTCGCCGTCGACGAGAAGCTCGCCGTCGGTCTGCGGGTGATAGCCGGCGATGATCTTGATCAGCGTCGACTTACCTGCACCGTTGTCACCGAGGATGCCGGTCACCTCGCCCGCGTGGACCCGCAGTGAGATGTCTTTCAGCGCGGTGATGTTGCCATAGGACTTGCCGACGTTCTTCAGCTCTACCAGCGGCACTTTGCCGCCGGACGGAGCCTCTTCCACGGGACGATCAACTGTTGCGGTCATGGGTCACCTCTTGGCGGCGTAGTTGCGGAATGCGTTGTTGGCGATCACCGCGAACAGCAGCATCACGCCCATGAAGAACTTGAACCAGTCGGGATTCCACCCGGCGTACACGATGCCCTGTTGCACCATGCCGAAGATGAACGCACCGATCGCGGCACCGATCGCGGTGCCGTAGCCGCCGGTGAGGAGGCAGCCGCCGATAACTGCGGCGATGATGTAGATGAACTCATTGCCCACGCCTTGACCGGACTGCACGGTGTTGAACGCGAACAGCAGATGCATGCCGGCGAACCACGCGCAGAAACCGACGAACATGAACAGGCCGATCTTCACCGCGGTCACCGGAACGCCTACCGCGCGGGCGCTTTCCTGGTCGCCGCCGACGGCGAAGATCCAGTTGCCGATGCGGGTCTTGAACAACACCCATGTCGCAACGGCGGTGAAGAGCAGCCACCAGAACACGGTGATCCGTACCTCGATGCCGAAGATCGGGAACGACGACGAGAACACCTTCTGCGCCGAATCCCAGCCCTGCATGTCGTTCACGCTCGGTGTCGCAACCTGACCCGAAATGAGTTTCGTCGCAGCGAGATTGATGCCTGTCAGCATCAACAGAGTGCCCAGTGTGATCAAGAAGCTGGGGATCTTGGTCTTCATCACCAGATATCCGTTGAAGAATCCGACCGCCAGCGCGACTATCAGGGCCAACCCCGCGCCGGCCCAGAGATTCAGATGCAGGTTGTAGGCCAGCATCGAGGCGGCCAGTGAACTCGTGGTCACAGCCACGCCCGACGACAGGTCGAATTCACCGCCGATCATCAGCAGCGCGACCGCGCACGCCATGATCCCGATCGTCGAGCTGGCGTACAGCACCGTCGCCAGGGCTTCGGGCGCCCGGAACGGCGGGGCGACGACCAGGAAGAAGATGAAGATCGCGACCGCGCCGATCGCCGCACCCATCTCGGGGCGAATGAACAAGCGCTGTATACGGTTTCGCTCTTTGACACGTTCGTCGCGGACAACCTTGTGACCGCCGACGTCCAGATCAGTTTGTGTAGTCATGTTTCACTCTCTCCCGCGCGGGGCTTAACGGGTTCCGGACTTGGCCAACTCGGCCACCGACTCGATGTTCGTCTCGTCGATGAACGACGGGCCCGTCAAGGTGGCCTGTCCACCACCGATCAGGTTCTTGTTGTTGAGGTACAGCCACAGCGAGTCGATCGCGAGATAGCCCTGCAGGAACGGCTGCTGGTCCACCGCCCACTGTCACGTCGCCGGCTTGGATCGCGTCGACGAGCGCCGCGTTGGTGTCGAAGGTGACGATCTCCGCGGAGCTACCGGCGTTGTTCTTCGACTGCACCGCGGCCAGCGCGATCGGCGCGCCCAGTGCGACAACATGGTCGACGGACTTGTCCGACTGCAGCTTGGCGGTGATCGTCGACTCGACGGACGGCATGTCCTTGCTGTTGACGTTCAGGATCTCCGACTGTCCTTTGAAGCCCTCTCGGACGCCGGCGCAGCGGGATTCCAGCGCGACCTGGCCCTGCTCCTGGATGACGCAGATGATCTTCTTGGCGCCGTCCTTCTGCAGACGTTCGCCCGCTGCGATCCCGGCGAGCTTCTCGTCCTGGCCGAAGTACTCCTGTACGCCCATCGCCTTCCAGTTGTCGAAGCCCGAGTTGAAGGCGACGACCGGAATGTTCTTGGCGCTTGCGGCCTTGACTGCGGGTGCCATGGCGTCCGGCTTGGCCAGCGTCAGCGCGATACCGTCAACGCCACTGTCGATCGCGGTCTGCACCAGGTTCGCCTGGTTCGGCGCCTCCGGGTCATTGGAGTACCGCAGCTCGATATTGTCCTTGTCGGCGGCGGCCTGGGCGCCCTTACGGATCAGATCCCAAAACGAGTCGCCAGGCACCTCGTGGGTGATCATCGCGACGGTGGCGCGCGGCGTGTTGGCCTGCCCGGCCCCCATTCCTCCGCCGGTCTCCTCGGGTTTGCCGCCGGTAGAAGAACATGATGCGATCGCCGAGCACGAGCACGCTTGCCCCGCCGATCGCCGCGATCCGACTGAACCTCATTGTTTCTCCTTGCATCAGTGTGCGGCGTAGCACGCCTCAAGCGTCGATGTAATACGGCTCACAGAAGAAAGTCAAGACTTTGTTCGGACATTAGGACTGCATGTCAAATGCTAGGGTCCATCCATGCTGGTCCAGCCGAGGTGGTTGACAAACGATGACTGACCTTCAATTGGCCGTCTGCTCCGAGATGGTGTTTACGAACCTTCCGCTGATCGACCGGGTCCGGCGCATCGACGAGCTCGGGTTCGCCGTCGAGATCTGGAGCTGGCACGACAAAGACCTCGATGCTCTGGCCGCGACTGGAGCCCGGTTCTCGTCGATGACCGGCTACCTGCAGGGCGATCTGATCGACCCGGCGAGCGCTGACGAGGTCGTGCGCACCGCCGAGCTGAGCATCAAAGCAGCTGAGACACTCGGGGTTCCACGGCTCAACCTGCACACAGCCGAACTCGTCGACGGCAAAGCTGCGCGTCCCCGCTACCGCGCAACCGGCGAGATGTGGCTGACCGCGCAGCGTGCGCTCGAGCGGATCGGTGAACTCGGCGAGGCGGCGGGCGTCACGTTCTGCGTGGAGAACCTGAATACGATCGTCGACCATCCCGGCGTGCCACTGGCCAGGGCCAAGGACACACTGGCACTCGTCGAAGCCGTCGGACATCCCAACGTGCGGATGATGCTCGACCTGTACCACGCGCAGATCGGCGAGGGGAATCTGATCGAGCTGATCCGTCGCTGCGGGGATGCCATCGGCGAGGTGCAGGTTGCCGATGTGCCCGGCCGCTGCGAGCCGGGCACCGGCGAGATCAACTACCCGGCTATCGCGAAGGCGCTGCGCGACATCGGATTCTCCGGCACCGTCGGCATGGAGGCATGGGCCTCCGGCGACAGCGAGGCCGGCAGCGAGGCGGCGCTCGAAGCCTTCCGCCACGCCTTCAGTTGACGGTCGCCTTTCCGCGAGCTCCCAACCCGAGCAGACGCAAACTCGCACGAAACAGACCCAGAAATGTGCGAGTTTGCGTCTGCTCGCGGGAATCAGGTCAGCGGTCGACGAGCGTGGTGTCGAAGTAGTAGCGCGACGCGCGATAGCAGTGCGTGCCGAATTCGACGGCTGTGCCCGAGTCGTCGAACGCCGTCCGCGCCATCGTCAGCAGCGGGGCGCCGGGCTTCTCGTCGAGCAGCTTGGCCTCCGCCCTTGTCGCGCCGCGGGCGCCGATGCGTTGCCGGGCGAGCCGGATATGCACACCGCGGGCGCGCAGCGACTGATACAGCCCGTTGCTCTCCAGTTCCTCGGCATCCGGCGCGATGCCCACCGGCAGATGGTTGGTCATCACCGCAAGCGGCTCGCCGTTCGCACAGCGCAGCCGGTGTATCGATACCACCTCGCGGTCGTCCTTGAGGCTGAGCTCGCGAGCGACCTCCTCGTCGGGCGGGCCCACGTGATAGTCGAGCAGCTGAGTGGTCGGTTCCTGGCCGGCCCGCGTGAGATCGTCATACAGGCTCGTTAACTCGACGCGACGGTGCACCGGGTTCTGCACCACCTGGGTGCCGACGCCGCGCTTGCGGACCAACAGGCCCTTGTCGACGAGTTCCTGGATAGCGCGGCGGGTCGTCGGCCGCGACAATGTCAGCCTTTTCGCCAGCGCCAGTTCATTTTCGAACCGATCCCCAGGTGAAAGATCGCCGTCCCGAATTGCGGCCTCGATGGCCTGGGCAAGCTGATAGTAGAGAGGGACAGGACTGGACCTGTCGAGCTCTACCGCCAAAGGCACGTTGTCTCCGATCTCGGGGCCGACCAGATCACGGTAGCTGAATATTAGCACCGCATGACCGAAAGTTAGAATGTCAGGACAAACTATTGACAGCCCCGAGTGTCGCAGGGCACAGTCTTACGCAAGCCACGACTAACCGCCGGAGACCGATCTTGACCACCACGCAGCCGTTCGACGTACTCGCCATTGGGCGCAGCGGCGTCGACATTTATCCCCTCCAGATCGGCGTCGGCCTCGAGCATGTCGAGTCGTTCGGCAAGTTCCTCGGCGGCAGCGCCGCCAACGTCGCGGTGGCCGCCGCCCGGCTCGGCAACCGCACCGCGCTGATCTCCGGCGTGGGCGCCGACCCGTTCGGCACGTTCGTCCGCAACGAGCTCGCCGGCCTCGGTGTCGACAACCGCTTCGTCTCGACTCATGACGAGTACCCGACCCCGGTCACGTTCTGCGAGATCTTCCCGCCGGACAACTTCCCCCTGTACTTCTATCGTCGCCCAAGCGCGCCCGACCTTCAGATCCGCCCTGCGGAGATAGACGTCGACGCCGTACGCTCCGCCAAACTCTATTGGTCGACGGTCACCGGCCTGTCCGAGGAACCCAGCCGCAGTGCACATTTTGCTGCATGGGAGGCGCGCGCAAGAGCACGACTCACGGTGCTCGACCTCGACTACCGGCCGATGTTCTGGGAGTCGCCAGCCGCTGCGACCGAGCAGGTGCAACGCGCGCTGCAGCACGTCACCGTCGCGGTCGGCAATCGGGAGGAGTGCGAGATCGCCGTCGGCGAGAGCAACCCGCAGCGCGCGGCCGACGCACTTCTCGACCTCGGTGTCGAACTGGCCATCGTCAAGCAGGGCCCCCGCGGTGTGCTGGGCAAGACCCGGCACACGCATGTCAACGTCGCGCCGAACGAGGTGGACGTGGTCAACGGCCTCGGCGCGGGAGATGCGTTCGGCGGCAGCCTGTGTCACGGCCTGCTGCACAGCTGGCCGCTTGAGAAGACCCTGCGGTACGCGAACGCCGCAGGCGCGATCGTCGCGTCGCGGCTCGAGTGCTCGACGGCGATGCCGACGGCGCAAGAGGTCGCCGCGTTGGCCGACCAGACCGCGGTGGAGGCCGTCAATGTCTGACGCTGTGTGCAAGGACTACACCGAGATCACCGAGGTGCGCGCGTCGGACCCGCAAGCAGTCGAGCGGGCGTGGCAGACGCGCAGCATCCGGCCGGCGGTGCGGGGCAATGGCAGGTTGATGATCGTCGCCGCCGACCACCCCGCCCGCGGCGCCCTCGGTGTCGGGTCACGGCCGACCGCCATGAACAGCCGCACCGACCTGCTCGACCGGCTGCGCGCGGCGCTGGCCGACCCCGGCGTCGACGGTGTCCTGGCTACCTCGGACATCCTCGACGACCTGCTGCTGCTCGGCGCACTCGAGGACAAGGTCGTGTTCTCCTCGATGAATCGTGGCGGCCTCGCGGGCGCGCAGTTCGAACTCGATGACCGCATGACGGCGGCCACCGCGGCGGCCACCGCCGCCGCGCGCATGAACGGCGGAAAGATGTTGTGCCGCATCGATCTCGACGATCCCGGCACCGTCTCGACGCTGGAAAAGTGTGCGCGGGCCATCGATGAGCTCGCGTCCCACGGCCTGATCGCGATGCTGGAGCCGTTCATGTCGTCGCGGGTGAACGGCAAGGTGCGCAACGACCTGAGCCCCGATGCGGTGATCAAGTCCGTACACATCGGGCAGGGCCTTGGCTCCACGTCCGCCTACACCTGGATGAAGCTCCCGGTGGTCGAGGAGATGGACCGCGTCATGGAGTCGACGACCCTGCCGACACTGCTGCTCGGCGGCGACCCCGCCGATCCGGACGAGGCGTTCGCCAGCTGGGAGAAGGCGTTGGCGCTGCCGTCGGTGCGCGGGCTCATCGTGGGACGGACACTGCTCTACCCCGCGGACGACGACGTCAGCTCGGCGGTGGCAACCGCCGTATCGATGGTGAGGGCTGGGGCGAGCGCAGCGACGGGGAAGGCTTGAGCATGCACAGCAAGTACTACATCCCTGCGAGCAGCGCGACCCTCCCCTACTCCGTCGACGTCACACCCGAATCCGCCGGCTGGTCAGAGGCGAGCCTATGGGTGGTAGAGCTGCAGTCGAACCAGGACCTTGCGTTGACCACCGACGACATCGAGGTGATGATCCTGCCGCTGGCGGGCGGCGGCACCGTGCAATGTGGTGACGAGACATTCGAACTGTCGCCGCGCGCATCGGTTTTCGACGGTCCCGCCGACATGGTCTACATCGGCACCGGCCAGAGCTACACCCTGCGCGGCGAGGGCAGGCTCGCAATCTGCGGCGCGCGCGCCAAGCGGCAGTTGCCCAACCGCAGGGTGGCCGCCGCAGACGTGTCCGTCGAGCTGCGCGGTACCGGCAACTGCAGCAGGCAGGTGCACAACTTCGGCACCGCGGGCGTTTTCGAGGCCGACTCGCTGATCGCCTGTGAAGTGATCACGCCCGGCGGCAACTGGTCGAGCTATCCCGCGCACAAGCACGACGAGGAGACGCCGGTCGAGTCCGCGCTCGAGGAGATCTACTATTTCGAGATCGCCTCCGGCCCAGACGATTCCCGCGGCTTCGGCTACCACCGCGTGTACGGCACACCGAGCAGGCCGATCGAGGTTCTCGAAGAGGTGCGCACCGGTGACGTCGTCCTGGTGCCGCACGGCTACCACGGTCCGTCGGTCGCGGCGCCCGGCTATCACATGTACTACCTCAACGTGATGGCTGGATCCGGCGAGGAACGGGCCTGGAAGATCGTCGACGATCCGGAGCACGCATGGTTGCGCGGCACTTGGGAAGACCAGGCCGTCGACCCGCGGCTGCCCCTGCATACCAAGCCTTCTGCATAGGAGTGTGACGTGGTCTCCAAAGCATCCGCGTTCAAGTCACCGCACAACGAGCCCACCGTGCGGCTCACTGTTGCCCAGGCGGTCGTTCGCTTCCTGGCCAACCAGTACGTCGAACGTGGCGGCGAACGCAGCAAGTTCTTCGCAGGCTGCTTCGGCATCTTCGGGCACGGCAACGTGGCAGGCATCGGCCAGGCGCTGCTGCAGGCCGAGGTCGAGGCAGAGCGGGCCGGCACGGAGCCCGGGCTGCGATATGTGCTGGGCCGCAACGAGCAGGCGATGGTGCACACCGCCGCCGGATACGCCAGGCAGAAGGATCGGCTCCAGGCGTGGGCCGTGACCGCCAGCATCGGACCGGGCTCGACGAACATGCTCACCGGCGCCGCGTTGGCGACCATCAACCGGTTACCCGTTCTGCTCTTGCCGTCTGACACCTTCGCCACCCGGGTCAGCGCACCGGTCTTGCAGGACCTCGAACAACCGCACGACAACGAGATGACCGTCAACGACGCATTCAAGCCGCTGTCGCGGTTCTTCGACCGGGTGTGGCGGCCGGAACAGCTACCCGCGGCGCTGCTCGGTGCGATGCGGGTGCTCACCGACCCGGTCGAGACCGGTGCGGCCACCATCGCGTTGCCGCAGGACGTGCAGGCCGAGGCGTTCGACTGGCCGGAATCGCTGTTCGCCGAACGCACTTGGCACGTGGCCTGCCCGCTACCGGAGCGGTCGGTGATCGCGCAGGCCGCGGAGATCATCGCGGTCCGCGCAGCGCCCGCTCATCGTCGCAGGCGGCGGGGTCATCTACTCGGACGCCAGCGACGCACTGGCGGCTTTCGTCGAGCGGACCGGAATCCCGGTGTCGGAGACGCAGGCCGGCAAGGGCTCACTCCCCTACGACCATCCGCAGTCGGTCGGTTCGGTCGGCTCGACGGGAAGCACCGCCGCCAACGCGTTGGCCGCCGAGGCCGACGTCGTCATCGGAATCGGCACCCGCTACAGCGACTTCACCAGTGCGTCGCGGACCGCGTTCAACAATCCGGATGTCCGATTCGTCAACATCAATGTCGCCTCGTTCGACGCCGTGAAGCAGGGCGGCCTTTCGGTCGTCGCCGACGCCCGCGAGGCCGTCGAGGCGCTGGCCGCGGCGCTGAGCGACTACTCGGTCAGCGACGACTACCGCACGCGAACAATCGAACTCGCCACGGAGTGGGACGACACGGTCACTTCGGCATACCGCGTCGAGGACGACGGCAGCGCCTTGAACCAGAGCCAGGTAATCGGACTGGCGAACACGCTGTCCGATCCGCGTGACGTTGTCGTGTGCGCGGCCGGATCCATGCCCGGTGACCTGCACAAGCTGTGGCGCACCCGCGACCGCAAGGGTTATCACGTCGAATACGGCTATTCCTGCATGGGATACGAGATCGCAGGCGGCATCGGTGTGCGGATGGCCAGCCCCGACCGCGATGTCTTCGTGATGGTCGGCGACGGCTCCTACCTGATGATGGCGACCGAGTTGGTGACCGCGGTGCAGGAAGGCGTCAAAGTCATCCTGGTACTGGTACAGAACCACGGATTCGCCTCGATCGGCTCGCTGTCAGAGTCGTTGGGGTCTCAGCGATTCGGCACCTCCTACCGCTTCCGCGACGACTCCGGCCGGCTGGCCGGCGACAAGCTCCCGGTCGACCTGGGGGCCAACGCGGCCAGCCTGGGCGCCGAGGTGATCAAGGTGACGACGGCGGCGGAGTTCACCGACGCGGTCAAGGTGGCCAAGGCCAACGAGCACACCACCGTGATCCACGTCGAAACCGATCCGCTGATCTACGCGCCCGACAGCCAGTCGTGGTGGGACGTTCCCGTCAGCCAGACCTCAGAACTCGACTCCACCCAGCAGGCGTATGAGACGTACGCCGAGTGGAAAAAGGTTCAGCGCCCGTACGTGAAGCCCTACGACTCGAAAAGGACTGATCGATGAGCACCATTCTCGTTGGCTCCGCGCCCGATTCGTGGGGCGTGTGGTTCCCCGAGGATCCGATTCAGACGCCGTACAGCCGGTTCCTCGACGAGGTGGCCGCTTCCGGCTACAAGTGGATCGAGTTGGGCCCGTTCGGCTACCTGCCCACCGACCCGGAACAGCTGTCCGACGAGCTTGCGTCGCGCGACCTGAAGCTATCGGCGGGCACCGTATTCGAGCACCTGCACCAGTCTGAATCTCCTGGAGATTCGGCATGGAACTCAGTGTGGAAGCAGATCGAGGACGTTGCGAAGCTGACGGCCGCCGTCGGCGGTAAGCACGTCGTGGTCATCCCCGAGATGTGGCGCGACCCCTCGTCCGGAGCCGTGCTGGAGGACCGCAACCTGACCACCGAGCAGTGGCAGCAGAAGACCAATGGCATGAACGAGCTCGGCAAGGCGATGTTCGAAAAGTATGGCGTGCGTGCGCAATACCACCCGCATGCCGACAGCCACGTCGACACCGAGGAGAACATCTACCGCTTCCTCGACGGCACCGACGGCGAGTTCGTCAACCTGTGCCTGGACACCGGCCACATCAGCTACTGCGGCGGCGACAACATCGCGATCATCGAGCGCGCCCCGGAGCGCATCGGCTATCTGCACCTCAAGCAGGTCGACCCCGAGGTCCAGGCCAAGGTGATCGCCGAGGACCTGCCGTTCGGCGAAGCGGTCAAGCTCGGCGCGATGACCGAGCCGCCGCGCGGGATCCCCGATATGCCGCCGCTGCTGGCCGCCATCGACAAGCTCGGCGTCGACGTGTTCGCGATCGTCGAACAGGACATGTACCCGTGTGAGGTCGACGCGCCTCTGCCGATCGCCAAACGCACGCGCCAGTACCTGGGCTCGTGTGGTGTCCCCTCCGTGAAATTCGCTTAGTACCAAGTCAGGAACGAAGATGACTGATCTCCGCATCGCCGTGCTCGGCGTCGGTGTTATGGGTGCCGATCACGTCGCCCGCATCACGAACCGAATCAGCAACGCCCGCGTCGTCGTGGTCAACGACTATCTGTCCGAGAAGGCCGAACAGGTCGCCGCGTCGGTGCCTGGTGCCCGCGCGGTGGGCGACCCGCTGGACGCGATCGCCGATTCCGACGTCGACGCCGTCGTGCTCGCCACGCCGGGTCCGACGCACGAGAAGCAGCTGCTCGCCTGCCTGGAGCACGGCAAACCGGTGCTCTGCGAGAAGCCGCTGACCACCGACGTGGAAACCTCGCTCGCCGTGGTCAAGCGGGAGGCCGAACTCGGCAAGAAGCTGATCCAGGTCGGGTTCATGCGCCGGTTCGACCACGAATACGCCCAACTGAAGGCAATGATCGACGGCGGTGAATTCGGCCAGCCGCTCGTTCTGCACTGCGTGCATCGCAACCCGGCCGTCCCACCGTCGTTCGACAGCGCCATGGTGGTGCGGGATTCGCTGGTGCACGAGGTCGACGTCACGCGCTTCCTGTTCGGCGAGGAAATCGCATCGATACAGATAATCAAGCCTGCCCCGAATCCCGTTGCACCACAGGGGCTTGCCGACCCGCAGATCGCGATCATGCGGACCGAGTCCGGCAAGTATGTCGACGTCGAGCTGTTCGTCACGACCGGTGTCGCCTATGAAGTGCGCACCGAGCTGGTCGCCGAGAAGGGCAGCGCCATGATCGGACTGAACGTCGGCCTGGTGCGCAAGGTCGCGCCGGGCGACTGGGGAGGCCGCATCACCCCCGGCTTCCGGGAACGCTTCGGGCAGGCATACGACACCGAGTTCCAGCGCTGGGTTGACGCGGTCCTGGCCGGTGGGACCACCGGCAATTACATAGACGGGCCCGACGCGTGGGACGGCTACGCGGCGGCCGCGGTCTGCGAGGCCGGCGTCCAGTCGTTGCACAGCGGCAGGCCCGTCGAGGTCCAGATCGTCGATCCCGCCTCGATCAAGGGAGCACGAGCATGAAGATCGCACTCGATCCGACGCCGTTCCACCACGACTACGACCTGCTCGACTTCCCGCGGCTGGTCGCCGAATTGGGCTTTGAGCACCTGCAGCTGACGCCGCACCGCGACTTCATCCCGTTCTTCAACCACCCGCGCGCCGACGACGACCTCGTCGCGCAGTTCCGCAAGGCGTGCGCGGACGCCGGGGTGGGGATCGCGTCGGTGCTGCCCGTGCTGCGCTGGTCCGGTCCCGACGAGGACGCCCGCGAAGCCGCGGTGCGCAACTGGAAGCGCGTCGTGCAGATCACCGTCGACCTCGGCGTGAACGTCATCAACACCGAGTTCTCCGGCCGCCCCGAGCGCGCCGAGGAATCCGAACGGGCGTTCTTCCGGTCCATGGAGGAGCTGGTGCCGATCTTCGAACGTGAAGGCATCGACGTCCGGATCGACCCGCACCCAGACGATTTCGTCGAGGACGGGCTGGAGGCGTTGCGGATCATCCGCGGCGTCAACTCCCCCAACATCGGCATGGTCTTCGTCGCGTGCCACAGCTACCACATGGGCGGCAACATGACCGAGATCATGCGTGCCGCAGGCGACAAACTGCGGCTGGTGCACGTGGCCGACACCATGGATCACCACCGCAGCCATGGGCTGCGCTACATCACCAACCCGCCGGGCAATCCGGCGCGGGTGCACCAGCACCTCAAGATCGGTGACGGCGACGTCGACTGGGACGAGTTCTTCGGCGGTCTCGCCGAGATCGGCTTCTACGACCGGCCGGACACCGTGATGGTGTCGTCCGTGTTCGCCGAGGACGAGAACGCCCACGAAGTATCCCGATATCAACTGAACACCATGACCGAATACGTCTCGAAGTACGGAAAGTGATTATGAGCAACACCATTTCGCATTGGATCGATAACAAGGCTTTCCCGGGTAATAGTGGGGTGACGGCGCCGGTGACGAACCCGGCGACTGGTGAGGTGACCGGTCAGGTCGCGCTGGCCAGCGTCGAGGACGCGCGTGCGGTGATCGACGCCGCGGCGGCCGCCTTCCCGGGGTGGCGGGACACGTCGCTGGCCAAGCGCACGCAGATCCTGTTCGCGTTCCGTGAGTTGCTCAACGACCGCAAGGGTGAGCTGGCCGAGATCATCACCGCCGAGCACGGCAAGGTGGTTTCCGACGCGCTGGGCGAAGTCAGCCGCGGCCAGGAGGTCGTCGAGTTCGCCTGCGGTATCCCCCATCTGCTCAAGGGCGGCTTCACCGAGAACGCCTCCACCAAGGTCGACGTCTATTCGATCCGCCAGCCGCTGGGACCCGGTCGGTGTCATCAGCCCGTTCAACTTCCCGGCGATGGTGCCGATGTGGTTTTTCCCCATCGCGATCGCCTGCGGCAACACCGTGGTGCTCAAACCGTCGGAGAAGGACCCCTCGGCGTCGCTGTGGATGGCCGCGTTGTGGGCCGAAGCCGGCCTGCCACCCGGGAGTGTTCAACGTGCTCCAGGGCGACAAGACCGCCGTCGACGAACTGCTGACCAACACCGCGATCAAGTCGGTGTCCTTCGTCGGCTCCACCCCGATCGCGCAGTACGTCTACGCCACCGGCACCGCGGCCGGCAAACGGGTGCAGGCCCTGGGCGGGGCGAAGAACCACGCGGTGATCCTGCCCGACGCCGACCTGGACCTGGCCGCCGACGCGATGGTCAACGCCGGCTTCGGCTCGGCGGGCGAACGCTGCATGGCGATCTCGCGCCTGCGTCGCGGTCGGCCCGATCGCCGACGACCTGGTCGCCAAGATCGCCGAGCGCACCACGCCGCTGAAGACCGGTGACGGCACCAAGGATGCGGACATGGGTCCGCTGGTCACCCAGGCCCACCGCGACAAGGTGGCGTCCTACATCGACGCCGGCGAGACCGACGGCGCGAAGATCGTCGTCGACGGTCGCAACGTCGAGGCCAACGGCGGTGCCGAGGGGTTCTGGCTCGGCCCCACCCTCATCGACCACGTCACCCCGCAGATGAGCATCTACACCGACGAGATCTTCGGGCCGGTGCTGTCGGTGCTGCGGGTGGAGACCTATGACGAGGCGCTGGATCTGGTCAACTCCAACCCCTACGGCAACGGCACCGCTATCTTCACCAACGACGGCGGCGCCGCCCGGCGCTTCCAAAACGAGGTCGAGGTCGGCATGGTCGGCATCAACGTGCCCATCCCGGTGCCGATGGCCTACTACAGCTTCGGCGGCTGGAAAGCCTCCCTGTTCGGCGACACCCACGCCCACGGCGCCGAAGGCGTGCACTTCTTCACCCGCGGCAAAGCCATCACCAGCCGCTGGCTCGACCCCAGCCACGGCGGCATCGAACTCGGCTTCCCCCAAAACAAGTAACTCTCCCGCGAGCGTGCGTGTCTGCTGACCGACACGCCGAGATTTGCCATGCAATTGCGCACGCTCGCGCCAGACCGAGGAGTCCGACATGAGCGCTAACGGCAGCACGCGTCTGGCCGCTGGCATGGTAGGCGGCGGCGAGGGCGCCGACATCGGCAAGACGCATCGGCACGCGATGCGGCTCGACGGCCATTACGACCTCGTCGCCGGTGTCTTCGGGCGGGACCCCGAAGCCTCGGCACGGATGGCTGAGCAACTCGGCGTGCCCGCCGACCGCGCTTACCGCGACTACGTCGAGATGGCGGATCGCGAGTCTGCGCGGGCGGACGGCGTCGACGTCGTCACGGTGGCCACGCCGAACGACAGCCACTTCGCCATCGCGAGCGAATTCCTGCGCAGAGGCGTCTCCGTCGTCTGCGAGAAGCCGCTGACCCAGGAGTCCGCGACATCGGCCGAGCTTGTCGAGATCGCTGAGACATCCGGCGCGATTCTGGCTGTGCCACACTGCTACTCGGCCTACGCCATGGTGCGACAGGCGGCGCGAATGGTCCGCGACGGCGAGCTCGGCGCGATTCGGTTCGTCGCCGTCGAGCACGCGTCGGGATGGGCGGCCACACCGCTCGAGCTCACCGGCCACAAGCAGGCCGGCTGGCGCACGAATCCCGACATCGCCGGTGAGACAAGCGTCGTCGCCGACCTCGGGACACACGCGTTTCACCTGCTGCGCTACATCACCGGTCTGGACGCGTCCCGTGTCTCCGCCGACCTGAGCACGCTGGTGCCCGGCAGGCGCGTCTTCGACAACGCCGCGATCCGGTTGACGCTGTCCAACGGAGCCCCGGCCACACTGTGGGCGAGCATGGCCGCGACGGGTAACGAGCACGGACTTCGCATCCGCGTCTTCGGCGATCTCGCGAGCCTGGAGTGGCGACACGAGGACCCGCATCACCTGCAGGTGCATGACCAGGACGGCGGCACAAGCGTTCTCGCGCACGGTATGAGCACTCTGTCCGACGACGCAGCACGCCTCACCCGTCCGGGTCTGGGGCATCCGGAGGGCTTCCTCGAGGCGTTCGCGAACTTCTACTCCGACCTCGCCGAGCGATTGCGTGCGCGGCGAGACGGCACGCCGCATGTCGACCGCGAGCTCTCCATTCCGACCGGCGTCGACGGCCTGATCGGCGTGCAGTTCGTCGAGGCCGTCGCGGCGTCACATGCCGAGGCGGGCAACTGGGTCGTGCCCGACTTCGCTCTGTCGGAGGCGGTGGTCTGACATGAAGCGCTTCGCACTGATCGGCGCCGGCTTCATCGGCGGTGTGCACGCGAAAAACCTTGCCGCCCATCCGGAGGTGGACTTCGCTTTCGTCTACGACGTCGACGAGACACGGGCGGAGTCGATCGCCGAGCAACACGGTGCACGCGTCGCGACGCTCGACGAGGTCTTCGATCCAGCCGCCGTCGACGCCGTGTTCATCGCGTCGTCCACGGACACGCATGCCGACCACCTGCGACGTGCCGCCGCCGCGAATCTCCCTGTGCTGTGCGAAAAGCCGATCGATCTGGACTTCGCCCGCGCCGCCGACGTGGTCCAATTCGCGAACGACCAGCGCATCATCGCCATGGTGGATTTCAACCGCCGTTTCGACCGTGACTACGCGGAGCTGCGGCGGATGGTGGCCACCGGCGGCGTCGGCGACGTGCAACTGATTCAGATGACGTCGCGCGGCCCTTCGCTGCCCCCGCTCGAGTACATCGCCGTCTCCGGCGGCCAGATGCGCGACCAGACTGTGCACTTCTTCGACCTGGCGCGGTGGATCGCCCAGGAGGAGCCCGAAGCCGTGTTCGCGACAGGCTCGGCGCTGACCGAGCCGAGGCTGCGCGAATACGGCGATGTCGACCTGTCGGCCGTGACCCTGCGCTTCCCGAGCGGCGCACTGGTGCAGATCGACAGCACCCGTCAAATCGGCTACGGGTACGACGAACGCATCGAGGTACTCGGCTCGACCGGCATGGTCGAAGCGCGCCGCCATCGGGCAGGCGCGGTATCCCGCTACACGAAGCACCAGGTCGTCGACGACGGCATGCACGACAGCTGGTTCGAACGCGTCGCAGGCAGCTATCGCGCCGCACTGGACCACTTCGTCGACGCACTCGAAGGCCGCGGCGCGATCGGCCCCAATCTGGATGAGGCGCTCAGAGCTCAGGCCATCGCCGAAGCGGCGACACGGTCACTGACTACCGGACAGCTGGAGCCGATCCACTATGCGAAGGCACCCCGGTGCCTCGTCTGATCGCGACAGCATGGACATGTGCCGGCTGCCGAATCCGCGCTGACAGTGCTCTAATTTAGCCCGTAGCCCACCCCCGCGAGCGTGCGCTAAACGGCGAAGATCTGCGGCGTGTTGACTGCAGACACGCACGCTCGCGGAAGTGACTTAGCCGTCGAGTGTGGGGGCTGCGGGTTAACAGTGCCTGCGAAGCAGGCGTACCCCCACACTCGACGACGTCGTCAGTGAGTTCGTCAGAGGATGTAGAGCATCTCCTGATACGTGGGTAGCGGCCAAAGATCGTCGGCCACAACGCCTTCCAGCGTGTCAGCGGCAGCACGGACCGCGTCCATCTTCGGCAGCAGGCTCTGCGCGTGGGCCGCCTCGTCGGCGGCGGAGTCGCCACCGTGTTCGGCCAGCCCCGCCTTCAACTCGGCCAACGCAGCCGTCAGCTCCGAGATCGGAGTGCTGACAGCCTCCAGCAGCGTCATGTCCGCCGTCACACCCGCCTTCTTGAGCGCCGCGACGTTCTGCGCCAACTCAGTCTGGTAGCGGACAGCCGCGGGCAGGATCACCGTGGACCCCAGTTCCAGCGCCAGTTTGGCCTCGACGCCGATGGTCAGCGCGTACATCTCGAGGCGCACCTCGTAGCGGCTGTGCAGTTCACGCTCGCTGAACACGCTGTACTTCTCGAACAGCTCGATCGACTCGGGCTTGATCAGCTCGGGCAGCGCGTCCAGCGTGGTCTTCAGATTCGGCAGGCCGCGGTCGGCGGCCTCGATCTGCCAGTTGTCCGAGTAGCCGTCACCGTTGAAGACCACCGCGCCGTGCTCGGTGATGATGTCCGTCAACAGTTTCTGGACGGCCTCGTCGAAGTCCTGGCCGTCCTCCACCGCCTTCTCCAGGACGGTCGCCATATAGTCGAGCGAGTCGGCCATGATCGTGTTCAACATCATCATCGGCACCGCCACCGTCTGACCCGAGCCCGGCGCACGGAACTCGAACCGGTTGCCAGTGAAGGCGAACGGGCTGGTGCGGTTGCGATCACCGGGGTCGGTCGGCAGCACCGGTAGGGTGTCGACGCCGATGATCATGCTGCCCTTGCCCTTTGACGACGTGGCCGCACCCTTGGCGATCTGCTCGAAGACATCGGCCAGCTGATCGCCGAGGAAGATCGAGATGATCGCGGGCGGGGCCTCGTTGGCGCCGAGGCGATGGTCGTTGGTGGCCGACGCGACCGAAACCCGCAGCAGGCCGCTGTACTTGTGGACGGCCCGGATGACCGCGGCACAGAACACCAGGAACTGCGCGTTCTCGTGCGGCGTGTCACCGGGTACCAACAGGCGAACCCAGATCGGCGTTGCCCAGCGAGAAGTTGACGTGCTTGCCCGACCCATTGACGCCGGCGAACGGCTTCTCGTGGAACAGGCACTCCATGCCGTGTTTCTTGGCGATCGTCTTGAAGACGGTCATCAGCAGCTGCTGGTGGTCGGAGGCGATGTTGCCGCGCTCGAACATCGGGGCGATCTCGAACTGCCCCGGTGCGACCTCGTTGTGGCGGGTCTTGGCGGGGATGCCGAGCTTGAACAGCTCGCGCTCGGTGTCCATCATGAAGCCCAGCACCCGCTCGGGCACCGCTCCGAAGTAGTGGTCGTCGAACTCCTGGCCCTTCGGCGGCTTCGCGCCGAACAGCGTGCGACCGGCATTCACCAGGTCCGGACGCGCCAGGAAGAAGTGGCGGTCGACAAGAAAGTACTCCTGCTCGGGTCCGCAAAACGCGACGATCTTCGCGACATTGTCGTGGCCGAACAACTTCAGGATCCGCTCGGCGTGCGCACCCATCGCCTGCTGGCTGCGCAGCAACGGCGTCTTGTAGTCGAGCGCCTCACCGGTCATCGACACGAACACCGTCGGGATACACAGGGTGTTCCCGTTCGGGTTCTCCAGGATGTAGGCCGGGCTGGTGACGTCCCACCCCGTGTAACCGCGGGCCTCGAAGGTGCTGCGGAGGCCGCCCGACGGGAAGCTGGATGCGTCCGGCTCGCCCTGGATCAGCGTCTTGCCCGCGAACTCGGCGAGTGTCTCGCCGTCCGAGACCGGCTCCAGGAAACTGTCGTGCTTCTCCGCGGTCAGCCCGGTCATCGGGTAGAAGACGTGCGCGTAGTGGGTGGCACCCTTCGACAGCGCCCAGTCTTTCATCGCCGAAGCGACGGAGTCGGCGACGGCCGGGTCGAGCTTGGCGCCCTTCTCGATGGTCGCGACGATGGACTTGTACACCGACTTCGGCAGCCGCAGCCGCATCTCGGCCAGCGTGAAGACATTCGCGCCGAAGATCTCGCCCGGCGCTTCTGCGGGGTCGAAGCTGATTGCCGGTGGCACGTACGCCTCGACGTTGTTGATGGCCTGCAGGCGCACCGCATTTCCACTCAAGATCTGTTCCTTATCGCTCGTCGCCCGCTTCGGGCTCCACGGACGGTTGACCGGCCTACCCTAGGGACGGTCGATGGCAAACTTGTTACGTCGCCGTCAACGGCGCAATTCGCCGATGACCACGCGATTTCGCCTGTGACCCGGCACACGTGAACCGAAGCCGCCGCAAAGACGTAATTTGAGGTATGCGGCGGCTCGCTGCATCCGTAGCGCTGGTACTCACCGTTGGCGGTTGTTCACCACAACCCCCGGCCGATACCAGCGCGTCCTCTGCCCCGGCTGCGCCGACGAGCCTGCCACCTGCCGTCATGCCAAGCCAGGTGCCGACCGTAGGGAACCGGCCACCGGCCGACGATCTGCCGCCACCCGCCGAGCCGCAGTCGGCGCCACCCCAGACGGCCCCCATCCCAGGACGCATCGTGCCGGTCGGCAAGGCACCCGAAGGTGTCGTCGTCGACGCGGCCACCCGGATGGTCGCCGTCGCCACGCGAGATCCCGACGAGCTCGTCCTGCTCAACGCAGATACCGGCCAGATCGCACAACGGGTCCCCCTACCCGGATTCGTCCGGCACCTTCAGCTGGCCAACCCGGGCGGACCCGTCCTCGTCCCGGTCGAGAGCGCCAACGCGTTGATCCGCGTCGAGTTGCCGAGCGGATTGGCGTTGCCCCAGGTCGTCACCGGCGTGGTGCCTCACGACGCCGCGCAGGCCGCGAACGGCACCGTCTTCGTCGCCAACGAGCACGGCGGAACCGTCTCGGTACTTCGGGGCCTTCAGGTCGTGAAGGTCTTCGCCGACAGCGTGCAGCCCGCAGGTCTGGCATCGGTCGGCCAATCGATGGGCCTCATCGACGTCCGCAAAAACGACCTGACCATCTACGACATTCACGACCTCAACATCGTCGGTTCGACACCGGCAGGCGACGGGCCGACACATTTGGTGGCCGACAAGCACGGCCGCCTGATCGCGGTGGACACCAGGGGCAATGCGATCCGGGTCTTCGAGCCGCTGCCGACGCCGCACCAGGTCGGCGAGGTCGCCCAGCCCGGCGGCCCGTACGGGATCGCCTACGACCCCACCCGCGACCTGCTGTGGGTCGCCTCATCAGGAACCAACGAGGTGGTCGGCTACGACATGAGCCAGCCGACGCCACGCGAGGTGCAGCGCCTGCCGACCGTGCAGAACCCCTACACCCTTGGCGTCGACGCAAACACCGGCAGGCTGTTCATCGCCGGCGTGACCGGCGGCGTGGTGCAGGTGATCGACCAGCCGTCGTAGATTGGGGTTATGGCAGCTCGACGTGACCCCACCAGGGACGCCGAAGTCGGCTACGACGAGCACGCGCTGCACGTCCACGGCCGGGAACACGAGGCTGCAGGCGTCAAGGCGGTGCTGGTGTCGCTGAAGCGCGGTCTGGAGCAGATGGGCGCGGTCCGCATGGCCGCCGCGCTGTCCCGGCTGAACCAGCGGAAAGGCTTCGACTGCCCCGGCTGCGCGTGGCCGGAGGAACACGGCGGACGCAAGCTCGCCGAATTCTGCGAAAACGGCGCTAAGGCCGTCGCCGAGGAGGCAACCAAGCGCGTCGTCACCCCCGACTTCTTCGAGCGGCACTCGGTCACCGAGCTCGCCGCCAAACCCGAGTACTGGTTGTCGCAGCAGGGCAGGCTGACGCACCCGATGGTCCTTCGGCCCGGTGAGGACCACTACAGCGCCATCGAATGGGACGACGCGTACCGGCTGATCGCCGACGAGCTGCGCGGGCTGGCCAGTCCCAACGAGGCCATGTTCTACACCTCGGGACGGACCAGCAACGAGGCCGCATTCCTGTACCAGCTGATGGTTCGCAGCTTCGGCACCAATAATCTGCCGGACTGCTCGAACATGTGCCACGAGTCGTCGCATGTTGCCCTGACCGACGCCATCGGCATCGGCAAGGGTTCGGTCACCGTCGAAGACGTCACCGAGGCCGACCTGATCATCATCGCCGGGCAGAATCCGGGCACGAATCATCCCCGCATGCTCTCGATCCTGGAGAAGGCGAAGGCGAACGGCGCCAAGATCATTGCGGTCAATCCGCTTCCGGAGGCCGGCCTGATCCGGTTCAAGGATCCGCAGAAAGTGCACGGCGTCGTCGGCCGCGGGATCCAGATCGCCGACGAGTTCGTGCAGATCCGGCTCGGCGGCGACATGGCGCTGTTCGCGGGACTGGGCCGAATGCTTCTCGAGGCGGACGACCGCGCGCCGGGCAGCGTCATCGACCGCGACTTCGTCGACGCGCACTGCTCGAACTTCGCCGACTACGAGGCGCGCGCCCGGCAGATCGACCTGGACACCGTGGTAGAAGCGACGGGCATCGACCGCACTCAACTGGACCGGGTGGCAACGATGTTGGCGCAATCGGACCGCACGATTGCGTGCTGGGCGATGGGCCTGACCCAGCACCGCCACGCGGTGTCGATGATCGCCGAGATCGCCAACGTGCTCTTGATGCGCGGGATGATCGGCAAGCCCGGCGCCGGCCTGTGCCCGGTGCGTGGACACTCCAATGTTCAGGGCGACCGCTCTATGGGCATCACGGAGAAGGTGGTCGAGACGTTCCTCGCCGCACAGGACGATCGCTTCGGCATCGTCAGTCCCCGCGAACACGGTGCCGACACCGTCGACGCAGTCCGGGCCATGCGCGACGGGCGCGCGAAGGTATTCATCGGCATGGGCGGTAACTTCGCCTCCGCCGCACCGGATACCGCCGTCACCGAGGCCGGGTTGCGCAGTTGCTCGTTGACGGTGCAGGTTTCGACCAAGCTGAACCGCAGCCATGTCGTGCACGGCGCGACGGCGCTGATCCTGCCGTCGCTGGGCCGCACCGACAAGGACATCCAGGCCAGCGGCAAACAGATGGTCTCCGTCGAGGATTCGATGTCGATGGTGCATCTGTCGCGTGGCAGCCTCAAGCCGCCCAGCGATCATGTGCGCAGCGAGGTGACGATCGTGTGTCAACTCGCCCGGACCCTGCTTGGCCCCGATCATCCGGTGCCGTGGGAGAAATTCAACGAAGACTACGACCAGATTCGGGACGCCATCGCCGACGTCGTGCCCGGCTTCGACGACTACAACACCAAGGTCCGCCAGCCCGACGGCTTCCAGTTGCCGCACCCTCCCCGCGACTCGCGCGAATTCCCCACCAGCACAGGTAAAGCCAACTTCGCGCTTACGCCACTGGAATGGGTGCCGGTACCGCGCGGGGCGACTGGTGCTGCAGACGCTGCGCAGCCACGACCAGTACAACACCACGATCTACGGGCTCGACGACCGTTACCGCGGCGTGAAGGGCGGTCGCCGAGTGGTGTTCGTCAACCCGGCGGACATCGAAGCGTTCGGCCTGTCCGACGGTGACCGGGTGGACCTGGTGTCGGAGTTCACCGACGGCGATGGCCAGCTGCAGGAGCGTACCGCCAAGGACTTCATGGTGGTGGCGTATTCGACACCGGTCGGCAACGCTGCGGCCTACTACCCGGAGACCAATCCGCTTGTGCCGCTGGACCACACTGCCGCCCGATCGAATACGCCGGTGTCCAAGGCGATCGTCATCCGATTGGAACAAACATGGGCCGGGTGACCTCACGCCGACGTGCCAGCCACGTCACGGCCGACGACGCGGTGTCGCGGCCCGAGACGCTGGTCGTCGAGGAACCGCTGGAGATCCGCGTCAACGGCAAGGCGGTCACCGTCACGATGCGGACACCGGGCTCGGATGTCGAACTGGCGCAAGGCTTCCTGCTCACCGAGGGCGTCATCGGCCATCGCGACGACCTGCTCACCGTGCGCTACTGCAGGGGCACCGGACCCGACAACCTGAACACCTACAATGTGCTGGACGCGACGCTGGCCCCCGGCGTGGGGATGCCGCAGGTGGACATCACCCGCAACTTCTACACGACGTCGTCGTGCGGGGTGTGCGGCAAGGCGTCGCTTGACGCCGTCCGCACGATCAGCCGCTACTCGCCGGGCGACGACGCCTCGCACGTCAAGGCCGAGACGCTGTCCGCGATGCCCGAACAACTGCGCGCCGAGCAGAAGGTGTTCGCCAGCACCGGCGGTCTGCACGGCGCGGCGCTCTTCGACGCGGAGGGCACCGTGCTCGCCGTGCGCGAGGACATCGGCAGGCACAACGCCGTCGACAAGGTCATCGGCTGGGCCGTCGAACAGAACAGGGTCCCGCTGTCCGGCACCGTGCTCCTGGTCAGCGGCCGCGCATCGTTCGAACTCACGCAGAAGGCGGTCATGGCCGGCATCCCCGTGCTCGCAGCCGTGTCGGCGCCGTCGTCGCTGGCGGTCGATCTGGCCAGCCAGTCCGGCCTGACCCTGGTGGCGTTCCTGCGCGGCGAGTCGATGAACGTCTACACCCGACCGGACAGGATTGGGCCACATCGTGGGGTGTCCGTCTCGCGATCCAGAGATGGATAATTCTGTCGCACAGGCAGGTTCACGCTGCCATTGCAGGCTGTGAATACCGTCGGTGGGACCACTGAACCGGTGCTGTCGGTACCGGGTCGGTACCGATGCCCGAGGCGATCGTGTTGTTGATGGCACCCGTGACGGCATGGGAGGCCTCGTGAGGGAGCATGTGCCCGGCCATCGGGAGGTGCACGTGTTTTGCGCCGGGGATGGCGGCGGCCAGATCGCGCGCGTGGGATGGTGGGGTCAGGACGTCTGCTCCGCCGCTGAGGATGGTCGCTTGGGCGCGAATCGAGGCGAGCGTGGCGTATTGGTCGTAGGACCGCAGGCTTGGCAGGAACCCGACGGCGGTGGTAAGGGATGCCGCGGCCATGGCCGTATCGAACAGCGCCGCCAGGGTGGCGCGGGAGTGGTCGCCGACCTGGAGGGCTAGGGCGGCGCGTAAGGGCTTGGTAAGCAGGCGAACCGCCCGTTGAGGCGCGCGAGTCGCGAGCTTGCACAGCACGTCCGTAGCGGGACTGGCCAGGAGTCGGGCCACGCCGCGCTCGGCGAGCCGACCCGCCGCAGTGGCGACGAGGACGACTCCGTGCGGCTGCACGGGTCGATCAGCCGGCGGCCGGCCAAGGTAAGTGAGCGCGACCATCCCGCCCATCGAGTGGCCCACGAGGGTCAGCGAGCCGGTCACGTTGAGGGCTGTAAGGACGTCGGCAAGGTCGGCGGCGAGCTGCTCGACGACGTAGGTGCCGGTCGGGGCGGTATCCGAATCGCCGTGGCCGCGGTGGTCATAGCTGATGATCCGGATACGAGCACCCCACCGCCGGGTCAGGTGATGGATTTGGCCAGCCCACGATCCCTGCTCAAGGCAGAGGCCGTGCAAGAGCACGACGGTGGCTTCGGCATCGATGGGCCCTCGGTCTCGCACCGCCAGTCGCACGCCATCGCGAACGGTCACTGTCCGTTCGGTGTAGGCCGTGCTTGCGGTGGTCATGACCGAAATACTCATTGATCAGGTAGGGGTTCCGTAATCGTCGGGAAGCCAGATTCCGCCCGTAACAAGAAGGGTTTCCTATCCGCGAGGTAAGCCTCGGGGTGGAAGAAACTCGTCGGACAGCTCGCCGGAAACGGTCCTACCTGCGATCTCCCCCAAATCTCCATAAAACCTCCAAGCTCGCGCACCCCGTGATCGCCGACGATCAATCCCGTCGAATAACGATCGAAGGGAGCACGAACGATGGCGGAGGTTTTGATCGCGGCGCTGTCGCCCGTTGGGCACATCGGCCCATTGCTGAATGTCGCACGGGGCCTGGTGGACCGCGGGGATCGGGTCACCGTTCTGTCCGGCGCCGGTCGCGCCGAAGACATCCGCGCGGCGGGTGCCATGCCCGCGACGCTGCCCGCGCAGGGCGATCTCGATTTGGCGCTGCTGGAATCCGACAGCGGACGCGAGGGGACCAGCGGCATCAAGCGGCTCAACTTCGACATCGTCCGGCTCTTCGTCGCCCCGATGCCGTACCAGACCAAGGCCCTCGCCGACCTGATGGCGCAGAAGCGGTTCGACGCGATCCTCGCCGACTACGGCTTCTTCGGCGTGCTGCCGTTCGTGCTGGGAGACCGCGCGGCGCGCCCGCCGGTGGTGCTCTACGGCACCACCCCGATGATGTTCAGCAGCCGCGATACCGCCCCCGGTGGACTCGGGCTGCCACCGTCGACGAGCTCGCTGGGCCGGTTGCGCAACCGCACCCTGAACCTGTTGTCGCATAACGTGTTGCTGCGCCAGGCGCAGAAGGCCGCGAACCATCAATTGCATCGGTTGAACTCCCGCGAGCTGCCGATGTTCCTGCTGGATTCCGGCGCGCTCGCCGACCGCTTCATCGCGCCGACCGTTCCCGAATTCGACTATCCACGTACAGATCTGCCAGCCAATGTCCGATACGTCGGAATGGTGCACCCGAGGCCGACGGCGAAGTTCCGCCCGCCGGTGTGGTGGCGCAAGCTCGACGGTGACCGCCCCGTCGTGCACGTCACCCAGGGCACCGTCGACAACGTCGACCTCAGCAGGCTGCTGCGGCCCACGATCGAGGCGCTCGCCGACGAGAACGTCATGGTGGTCGCCACCACCGGCGGGCCGCACGTCGCGGATCTGGACTTCCCCATCCCGCCCAATACGTATGTCGCCGAACATATTCCGCACGACATGCTGCTGCCGAAGGTCGATCTGATGGTGACCAACGGCGGCTACGGCGCCGTGCAGCGTGCCCTGTCGACCGGAGTGCCGCTGGTGGTCGCTGGCAATACCGAAGACAAACCTGAGGTCGCAGCGCGCGTCGCGTGGTCGGGCGCGGGCATCGACCTGAGGACCGGTACCCCCACCGCCAAGGCTGTTCGCAACGCGGTGCGCGAGGTGCTCGGCAACGGCCGCTATCTGCGCCGGGCTCGCGACCTGGAGGCGGCGTACGCCCAGCGCGACGGCGTCGCGGAGATCGCTGCGCTGATCGACGAAGTGGTCGGCGAACGCCGCGCGGCGGTGACGTCGTGAGCTGTGCCGACCCGTTCGGCAGGCCGCCGAATTCGAGTAGCCGACTACGCGTGCCCGCAGAGCAATGCCCGGAAAGAGTTGACCCATGGTTAGCAACCTGCAGTTCGCCGCCGTCGCGGCCTACCTGCTGTGGTGCCTGTTCAGCGCGCTGACCGGCGCAGTCGGGTCCGAGGAGCAGGCCGCCGCGCAAGATATTGACGAAAGCGATAAAAAAGCAACAGTCGCCTAGCGCGAGGGCGCACCATGGGGTCGCGGGCTCGTCGTCGGCTGGAGCGAAGGGTATGTCGGCGAGTGCCGGGTGCTCGACGAGTCGAACCTGTGGACGCCACGTATGTGCTTGCGGCCGACTATCACGACTGGAAGCGTTGTTCGAGGGGTGCAACGCCCCTGGACTCAGACGTTCCGCGAGCTGCTGCTCGCGGAGGGCGACCTGCGGAGTCTACAAGGCGATCACTTTTCGTCGAGTGCCTGGCGTGATTTCACGGCGACCAGCTCGCGCGAACGTCAGCGCTTCAGCGGGGTTGAAAGCTAGGCGCTCTTCTCGCGGCGCTCAGGCCGAGCAGGCTTGCGCGGCACGATCGTTGGGAGCACGTTGTCCTCGACGGTCTCCTTGGTCACGACGACCTTGGCGACGTCGTCGCGGCTCGGGATGTCGTACATCACCGGCAGCAGGACTTCCTCCATGATCGCGCGCAGGCCGCGGGCGCCGGTGCCACGGTGGATGGCCTGATCGGCGATGGACTCGAGCGCCTCCTCGGTGAACTCCAGCTCCACGCCGTCCATCTCGAACAGCCGCGTGTACTGCTTCACCAACGCGTTCTTGGGCTCGGAGAGGATCTTGACGAGTGATTCCTTGTCGAGGTTCGTCACCGACGCCACGACGGGCAGCCGGCCGATGAACTCGGGAATGAGCCCGAACTTGATCAGGTCCTCGGGCATGACGTCGGCGAAGTGGTCCTGGGTGTCGATCTCGGCCTTGGAGTGCACCTCGGCGCCGAAGCCCAGCCCGCGCTTGCCGACGCGGTCGGAGACGATCTTCTCCAGACCCGCGAACGCGCCAGCCACGATGAACAACACGTTGGTGGTGTCGATCTGGATGAACTCCTGGTGCGGGTGCTTGCGACCGCCCTGCGGTGGCACCGACGCCTGCGTGCCCTCGAGGATCTTCAGCAGCGCCTGCTGCACGCCCTCGCCGGACACGTCGCGGGTGATCGACGGGTTCTCGCTCTTGCGGGCGATCTTGTCGACCTCGTCGATGTAGATGATGCCGGTCTCGGCGCGCTTCACGTCATAGTCGGCGGCCTGGATCAGCTTGAGCAGAATGTTCTCGACGTCCTCGCCGACGTAGCCGGCTTCGGTCAACGCGGTGGCGTCGGCGATCGCGAACGGGACGTTGAGCATCTTGGCGAGTGTCTGCGCGAGGTAGGTCTTGCCGCAGCCGGTGGGGCCGAGCATCAGGATGTTGGACTTGGCCAACTCGACGGGCTCGGCGCGCGAGTCGCGCATCTTCTCCTGCGCCTGGATGCGCTTGTAGTGGTTGTAGACGGCGACGGCCAGCGTTCGCTTGGCGGTGTCCTGCCCGATGACATAGCCCTCGAGGAAATCGCGGATCTCTACGGGCTTCGGTAGCTCGTCGAGTTTTACGTCGTCGGCGTCGGCAAGTTCTTCTTCGATGATCTCGTTGCAGAGATCAATGCATTCGTCACAGATATATACGCCGGGGCCCGCAATGAGCTTTTTAACCTGCTTCTGACTCTTTCCGCAGAACGAGCACTTCAGCAGGTCACCGCCGTCTCCAATGCGCGCCATGGTGGTGGAGTCCTACTTCCTGTCGCAGTCGTTCAATGTCAAGTTTGTGGATCGCCTCGGGGCGATCACCCGACGCTACCCGCTCATTCCGGCGCGGTGCGACCGATAAAGCCGAATCGCGTCGGTGGTATTTAGCTGTGTTTGCAGAACATATCGCCTCATGCGTCCCACAACCCCCATGGACGCGCCACCGTGTCCCTGGCGTGTCGCCGCCGTTACCGGACTGAGAGGGCGTCCCCGAGCAGATCGTAGAGTTGCGAAGTGGCGTTCGCAGTCTCCAACAATACCGTTTTGATCAGCGATGGTGGCCTTGCCACCGAACTGGAAGCACGCCGCCACGACCTGTCCGACGACCTGTGGTCGGCGCGGCTGTTGTTCGACGCGCCGCGACGAGATCGTCGCTGCTCACACGAGCGTTTTTTCGGGCCGGGGCGGCGATCGCGACGACGGCCAGTTACCAGGCATCGTTCGACGGTTTCGCGGCTAGCGGAATCGACCGGAGTGACGCCGAGCGGCTGATGCGGCGCAGTGTGAAACTGGCCGCGGTGGCGCGCGACGAGGCCGGCGGCGACGGCCGGTGGGTGGCCGCGTCGGTCGGGCCGTACGGCGCGGCGCTGGCCAATGGCGAGGAGTACGTCGGGCGGTACGGCCTTTCCGTCGCGGAGTTGAGCGATTGGCATCTTCCGCGGCTGGAAATTTTGGCCGACGCGGGAGCCGACGTGCTGGCGATCGAGACGGTGCCCGATATCGACGAGGCCGAGGCGTTAGTCGGCCTGGTGCGGCGTCTCGGTGTGCCCGCGTGGTTGAGCTACACGATCGATGGTCTGCACACCCGCGCCGGGCAGCCGTTGGCGGAGGCGTTCGCAGTTGCAGCGGGCGTGCCGGAGATCGTCGCGGTGGGCGTGAACTGTTGCGCGCCCGGCGATGTGTTGCCCGCGATTCAGGTTGCGCGCGAGGTGACCGACAAGCCCGTCATCGTCTACCCCAACAGCGGCGAGGAGTGGGACGGCGCCACGCCGCACGTGGATCGGCACGGCGCGGTGGTCGTCGGATCTGCCGCCGCAGTGGGTAGCAGCGGGCGCACGCATCGTCGGCGGCTGCTGCCGGGTGATGCCCGACGACATCGCGGAACTCGCGCGAACACTCACTTCTCCCTAGACGCCGAACTGCGGGGAGATCGCGAATATCGGCGATATCGCGATCTCCCCGCAGTCTCGCGAGGGTGTGAGGCTAGGCGTTCTGAGCCGACAGCTTGCGGTACTCGAGCACGGTGTCGATCACGCCGTACTCCTTGGCCTCCTCGGCCGTCAGGATCTTGTCGCGATCGGTGTCCTTGCGGATCTGCTCGGCGTCCTTGCCGGTGTGGTGCGCCAGCGTCGTCTCCATCAGGGTGCGCATCCGCTCGATCTCCTTGGCCTGGATCTCCAAGTCGGAGAACTGGCCCTGGATGACGCCGGAGAGCGCGGGCTGGTGGATGAGGATGCGGGCGTTGGGCAGCGCGAGCCGCTTACCCGGCGTGCCCGCGGCGAGCAGCACCGCGGCGGCCGACGCGGCCTGGCCGAGGCAGACGGTCTGGATGTCGGCACGCACGTACTGCATGGTGTCGTAGATCGCCATCAGCGACGTGAACGAGCCGCCGGGCGAGTTGATGTACATGGTGATGTCGCGGTCGGGATCGAGCGATTCCAGCACCAGCAGCTGGGCCATGATGTCGTTGGCCGACGCGTCGTCCACCTGCACGCCGAGGAAGATGATGCGCTCCTCGAACAGCTTGTTGTACGGGTTGGACTCCTTGACGCCGAAGCTCGAGTGCTCGATGAACGACGGCAGGATGTAGCGGGCCTGCGGCTGCAGACGGGGATCCGTGTGATCGGTCATTTGTCTAGTCCTGCTGTCGGTCCTGAGCCGTTGAGGCTGGCGCTGGTGATGATGTGGTCGACGAAGCCGTACTCGAGGGCCTCCGGCGCGGTGAACCAGCGGTCGCGGTCGGAGTCGGCCTCGATGCGCTCGAGGGTCTGTCCGGTGAACTCCGCGTTGAGGCGGAACATCTCCTTCTTGATGACCGCGAACTGCTCGGCCTGAATCGCGATGTCCGCGGCGCCGCCGGTGATGCCGCCGAGCGGCTGGTGCATCAGGATGCGGGCGTGCGGCAGCGCGTAACGCTTGCCCTTGGTGCCCGCGGCGAGCAGGAACTCGCCCATCGAGGCGGCCATGCCCATGGCGTAGGTGGCGACGTCGCACGGCGCGAGCACCATCGTGTCGTAGATCGGCCATGCCGGCGCTGATCGAGCCGCCCGGCGAGTTGATGTAGAGGTGGATGTCCTTGGTGGAGTCCTCCGCGGACAGCAGCAGGATCTGCGCGCACAGCCTGTTGGCGATGTCGTCGTCGACCTGTGACCCCAGGAAGATGATGCGCTCGGCAAGCAAGCGCTCATAGACGGAGTCGACGAGGTTGAGACCCTGCCCGTTCGAACGCATGTCAGTCACGACTGGATACCTGCTTTCTTCATTAGCTCTCACCGAACACTAACCAACCTGCGCGGCGGCGCACTCCCTGACAGGCGCGCGTTCGCTCAGAGCGTCACTTCGTGTCGTCGGACGCCTCGTCGTCGGCCTGGTCGTCCGCCTGCTCCGGGTCGGCTTCGGCAGTTTCTCCAGCTGCGGCTTCGACCTGCGCGGCGATCTGAGCAGCGGCTTCGGCCGGGTCCGTGGTCGCAGGCGGGCCGAAGAACTCGGTGGTGTCGATCACGTTGCCGTCGGTGTCGGTGACGGTGGCGCCGTGGACGACGGCGGCGACGGCCAGGCCGCGGCGCACGTCGGCGAACATCACCGGCAGCTGGTTGTTCTCCTGGAGGTACTGCAGGAGCTGCTGCGGCTCGAGGCCGTACTGCCGCGACATCAGCACGAGGCGCTCGGTCAGGTCGCTCTGGCCGACCTGGACGTCGAGCTGGTCGGCGATGGCGTCCATGACGAGCTGGGTCTTCACGGCACGCTCGGAGTTTTCCTGGTTGTCCTTGTCGAACTCTTCGCGGCTGCTGCCCTGCGCTTCGAGCGCCTTGGCGAAGGCGTCCTCGTCGTGGTCGAGTTGGTGGATCGCGTTGTGGACGGTGTCGTCGATCTGCGCCTGGACGATCTTCTCGGGCAGCGGGACCTCGGTCTGGTCGAGCAGCACTTCGAGGGCCTTGTCGCGGATCTGCTCGGCCTGCTGGACGCGCTTCACCCGCTCGACCTGATCCTTCAGGCTGGCCTTGAGCTCGTCGATGGTGTCGAATTCGCTTGCCAGTTGGGCGAATTCGTCGTCGGGCTCGGGCAGCTCGCGTTCCTTGACGGAGTTGACGGTGACGGTCACCTGCGCCTCTTCGCCGGCATGCTCGCCGGCGGCCAGCGTGGTGGTGAAGACCTTGGTCTCCCCCTCCTTGAGGCCGACGATGGCGTCGTCGAGGCCGTCGATCAGCTGGCCGGAGCCGACCTCGTGGGACAGGCCCTCGGTCTTGGCGTCGGGCACGTCCTTGCCGTCGACGGAGGCGGACAGGTCGATGGAGACGAAGTCGCCTTCTTCGGCGGGGCGCTCGACGCCGGTGAGGGTGCCGAAGCGGGCGCGCAGGTTCTGCAGCTCGGTGTCGACGTCCTCGTCGGCCACCTCGATGGGGTCGACCTCGATCTTGAGCGCCTCGAGATCGGGGATGGTGATGTCGGGGCGGATGTCGACCTCGGCGGTGAAGACGAGTTCGTCGTTGTCTTCGAGCTTGGTGATCTCGATCTCGGGCTGGCCGAGCGGGCGAATCTCGGAGGTCGGTGACGGCCTCGCTGTAGCGGCTGGGCAGGGCGTCATTGACGACCTGCTCGAGCACGGCGCCGCGGCCGATGCGCGCCTCGAGCAGCTTGCGCGGCGCCTTGCCGGGCCGGAAGCCGGGCAGCCGGACCTGCTGGGCGAGCTGCTTAAAGGCCCGTTCGAAGTCGGGCTCCAGCTCGGTGAAGGGCACCTCCACATTGATGCGAACCCGCGTGGGGCTCAACTGCTCGACGGTGCTCTTCACGGTCGCGCTCCTCGATAGATCTCGTTGGCGGTCGGGGGTACTGCTGGTCGGGGTGACAGGATTTGAACCTGCGGCCTTCCGCTCCCAAAGCGGATGCGCTACCAAGCTGCGCTACACCCCGTCGGACCACCGCAGATACTACGGCCCAGGCACGCCGAACCCTTAATTGGATTTGGTTAGATGGCCGCCGGTACAGTCTCTTCGTGCTGCACACGCGGGCGTAGCTCAATGGTAGAGCCCTAGTCTTCCAAACTAGCTACGCGGGTTCGATTCCCGTCGCCCGCTCCACCAGGACCTGCGCAGAGGTCAGCGAACGCCCGTTCGACCCCCTCGGCGGTCCCGTATCGGTCCCGTACCGATTGCGGGTCGCCCCGATCGAAGAATGGTTCCGCAGCAATCAACTTCCCAAGCTGAATACGCGGGTTCGATTCCCGTCATCGGCTCCACAAAAAGGCCTGGTGCATGTCGTCCCAGCTGTAAAACCATGTGTAGGGCCACCGGAATCTGTACCCCGCCCGTACCCCCGGCCTTGGGGCACTTTGCCGCCTCGGTCTCCTTGGCCTCGTTCTCTTTCCTAGCCTCGATGATTTGCTCAAAGACCTCGTACATCGGGGTCCAGGCCTCGTCGTCCAGATCCGAGGGCTCAACGAGGTCAGTCGGCATCGGGGTTGAACCCGCTGGTGCGCTGTAACCGGCCGTGAGCGGAATGTCGACGCTCGTCCTGGCGATCACAGGCTCCGTGAACACATCCTTGTTGAGGTTGAGCAGCCCCTCGTCGAAGAGATACTTGACCACGTTGTAGGTGATGTTCACACACGCGCCGAGCCGAGCGTAAACACCGGCCGCAGCCTGGTAGCGCTCATCCAGATCAAGATCATTGCCGACAATCGACTTGATTACCTGGGCGTGCAGAGCATGGGAGTTCAGCCATTGGTCCGCGAGCTGTAGGTCGGTCAGCTGCCCATTCGCGGTGATGACGGAGTAGGCCTGCGGAGTCGTTTTGCCCTGGGTGACACCAGCCCACGCCGACGCGCAGCTCCTCGATGTTGAATGACCTCATCGAGGGTCTCTTGGGGTGTCAGACCCTCGACGGCATCGAGCACGAGCGCCCAGTTGACGGGCTCATCGCTGATCGTGAACGGCCGCACTCGCGCGGCGAACGACTCGAACGCCTCTTCGGGAGGCAGCTCCACCAACAGCCGCTGTTCGTACGTGCCGGTCTCCGGGTCCTTGATCGTTTCGACCTTGAAGGTGCCATCGGCCACCTCTTGCAGCAAATCCATGTGGTCCTGGATCAACGAGTGCGCCATCACCCTGCGGGCGCGGAGGACGAACCTCTCCAAACGGTCGCACGCCTTCTCACGCTGCGGGCGGCGAAGGCGACGTGGCATCCCTCCAGGCTATCGGCAGCTACCGACATTCGGTGCGCACAAACGGTGCTCAGCGCGCCAACGGAATGACGTTCGTCGCGGCCGGGGGGTGTGGCGCGTGTACTCCGGCCGTGGGCCGATCCCGAAACGAAGAATCGAGGTCTAGTCATGTCACGAGCAGACCAGGAGCTCGGCTACCGAGCGCGGGTCGCAATGAACTCGCGCGAACCGAAGCTACGGTCTCCCGACCAGTCCGAGTTCGGTGTTGTACTAAGGCGCGGCGAAGAGGTGACGCCGCGCCCAGACGGCACGAGGTACCGGCCTGCACGGCCTCCACACTTGTGCTCGCCGGGTGGCCCGGCGGAACGGTACTGATCAGCTGCAGCATTTTGTTTGGAGAAGTGCAAGGCGCGGTATGGCACGGATAGTTGCGGCGCTCCCTACTACCGGCAGGGCGCTCAGTTGACGACACAGCGGAGGGGATACAAGGGAAATGAGCGCCTATCAGACCCTGGTGGTCGGCACCGATGGCTCGGACACGTCGTTGCGTGCGGTGGACCACGCAGCCGCGTTCGCCGCGGCACTTAACGCGAAGTTGATCATCGCGATGGCGCACTTGCCTAATGTGGACAAGGGAGGCTGGGGAAGACCAGCCCGGCCGGATCGTGTGATTGATGGCCGCGCCGAGGTCGTCCTCCGGGACGAGGGGGACTTCAAGATGCACGGGATGGCCCCCGTATATGCGATCCTGCGCAAGGCCCGCGACCGGGCCACGGCGGCTGGGGCGAAGAATATCGAGGCGCGACCGATTCTGCTTCGTCGTGTGGGTGGTGCGGCGCAGGCGCTGTCCCGCCTCGCCGAGGAGGTTAAGGCCGATCTGTTGGTCGTTGGCAACGTGGGCCTAGGCACGCGCACCGACAAGTGGCTTGGCTCGGTGCCCGGCAACGTCTTGCGCAGGGCCAAGACCCACGTGCTGATCGTCCACACCACCGACTGAGGCATCGTTAAGACTCGTTCGGCGTCGGGCCACAACCTGTATCTCCGCCAGTTGCACCGCGCAGATTGCGGGTGTCGCGGTTGGCCTGACCGTGCTGGAATCAATGGTTATGACACAGCAAAAGCCCTTGACCATGCCGCTCGAAGAGGCGATGCGTACTCAGCGCAGCATCCGTCGGATCAAGAGTGACCCGGTTGACGACTCGCTTGTGCTCCACATTCTCGAGCTGGCCATGAAGGCGCCGACTGGTTCGAATGCGCAGAATTGGGAGTTCATCGTCGTCAAGGACCGCGAAGTGGTCGCGAAACTAGGCCGCTTGAATCGCAGAGCCATCAATCTCTTCGGCCCGATTTACAAACGATGATTGCACACCGCCTCGATGACAAGATGCTTCGGATAGAGAAGGCCGTGCGGTGGCAGGCGGATCACTTCGATGACATCCCCGTCATCGTGGTGGCATGCCTCAAAGGTGTCATTGCACCCTGGCCGTCGATGTCTACGAGCAGCGCCTACGGTTCGATCTATCCCGCGGTGCAAAACCTCTTGCTGGCCGCACGCGCGGCCGGGTTGGGCGCGGCATTGATCACAATGCCGCTGTGGAACAAGCTGCTGGCGAGCGCGCCTTGGGCCTGCCGTGGAATGTCACTCCGTGCGCGGTAATCCCCTTGGCTGGCCGATCGGCAAATACGGTCCCACGACGCGTCGGCCGGTTGGAGAGCTCGTCTCGATTGACCGATACGGCAATCGAGCGTTCTTGTAGGCGGTCATGGACGAGGGCCTTGCACACCTCCGGCTTGTGCTCGCGTAGTGGCCCGGCGGAACGGTACTGATCCGGCGCGCCATCGTGTGCAGCGGCGTGCAAGGCCGTGGACGAACGCCCCTTTTCAAAAGGCAGCCCACCCGGCGCCACCCCGGCGGCCTTGGGCGATGTGAGTAAGCGGTAGAACTCGGCGTCCTCGTCTGAGTACGGCGGGCTCAGCGTGAGCGGGCCACACCGGCTACGACGGCTGCGGCAGCGCTCGGAATCAACAACCCGACACGGCTGGCTAGAACCACTGCCCTACGCCGCCGTGGCCGGAGCATGTCCCGCTTCGATGAGTATGAGTGCTAAGACGAATAAGAGCCATCCTGGCACTGCGCGGATGCGCCGGCAGGAGCCCCGCCGCCAGGTGGATACATGCTTGGGCCCGGAATGCATTGGTTGTCGACGTTCTCGTAGTAGCCGTCTGAGCATGCCAGCAGGGTCGGCGTGCTTGTGACGGTTGCCGGCACCAGAAGTGCAGCGCCGCCGATCAGCCCGGCAGCAACTAGTCCCCGAATGTTCATGAATTTATTTCCCCACCGAATGATGTGACTGTTGACGCTGCCGCAAAGGGCGCGTGGGGGTACAGACCAGGCTGATTCCGCCTTATCCAGGCTGGTTAGAGCCGGTATCGGAGGCCGTCTACCAGCGGTGACGGGTTAGCCTGCAAGTCGCGTAAATTGCTTCCCAAGCTGAATACGCGGGTTCGATTCCCGTCATCGGCTCAACGAAACCGCAGTTGACTCGCCCGCGACGGGCCGGAAAGTTGGCCGCGCTAGAAGACGCCGAGAGCACCTGCGATCCTCGAGAGCAAGCCGCCGCCACCACCGCCCAGCTCGATGAACGGAATAGACGGACCAGCGTCAACTCCCAAGATGCCCGAATTGGGGTTATTAAGTCCGAGCAGGTCGCCCGCGAGGGTGGAATCGCCCCCCGCATCGTTATCACCGGTATCCGCCGGATCCATTTGTCGGACAACGGAATCGTTGGTAGTGACGATCGATGTCGCGTTTTCTTCTCCCGCAACCACGGGCGTGGATGAATTGGTTGACGTATTTACGCTCTGCGCGCTGATGGTCGTACGGATAGAAGTCGTCGCTGCGGAACTCCCCGGCGACGGCGTGACGCGCGACCCACCGACTGAGGCGTTCGTGGTATCTGCCTGCGCAACACCCGACCCAGCGGCAAGGGCAACGCCAAGGCCGAGTGTCATGGCCCCCGTCCCAAGCCATACGTACGCCTCGGGCTGACGCTTCTTCGCCCTGTGCTTACCCGCCATGACTTCCCCGTTTCGTCAGAATGGCTGCGCTTATTGACGCGCACGAAGTATCCCACTAAGACGGTCGAGGCGCTGGCCTTCGAACCGCCTGATCCGATATTCACGCTGGCAGGACTATGCCTATCGGAGCCGCGCGACGCCCGGCGAGTTCACCCACTTCATGTAGGTCGGTGATAGAAGTTTGCGGAGCAATGTTGCGGGCGACGCGTCGGGCGCGAGTAGTCGATTACTATCACCTCGTGCGCGCACCGTGCCGTTTTCCAGCTAACGGCTGACACTGCCGGTTCCGATGCCGGTCTACCTGCGGCGATGGGTTAGCTACTAGTCGCGTAAACAGCGTCCCAACTAGCTACGCGGGTTCGATTCCCGTCGCCCGCTCAAATCGGACCGGCTGGTCGCACAACTCCGGGCGGCTGCCCGTGCATCGCCCCGAGCGCGGCCATCGCTTCGGCGTGACCATCCTCGGACAGGTGCGCGTAGAAGCCAAGCTTGGTGGCGACCTTCGCGTGGCCCATGAACCGTGCGATCTCCACGGCGGTCGGCCCGGGGCGATGCAGATGCTCGCTTACGTGTTGGCGCAGAGAGTGGAACTTCAGCTCGGGCGGCAACGCGGTCGTCGTCGTCCTCCCGCATTTCTGCGGGGATGAGCTCATACGCCGAGTAGCGGTGGGCCAGTTAGCTGGATGCGGGAATAAACTTCAGCGCCGCTGATCGCTGAGGCGGGGTCGACATTGACTACCCACAACGCCTTTGACCCGCGCGAGGGCCATGATCTAATGATCCAATCGACATGCCGCGCATGCCTTTCGGGCGGGGAATTCCACTCGGGCTGAAGCTTCCCGAGGTGGTTCCGATTGGGCATCTGCCGGCGGGCCGCGTCGTTGAGGTGCCAGGCCGCGGCAATACCTACGTTGTGGACTCCGGTCCGGCTTCTGCTGGCGCTCCGACGATCATGTTGCTGCACTCTCTGGCCTGCACAGGTCTGATGACGTGGTATCCGTCGCTGGAGATGGTGCGCCGGTGCGGTCGCGTGGTGATATTCGACCAGCGGGGGCACGGGCTGGGCATCACGTCGCCGCGGTTTCTGCTTGAGGAGTGCGCCGACGACGTCGTCGCGTTGGCTGATGAGCTCGGCGTCGACACGTTCATCCCTGTCGGATTTTCGATGGGTTCGCTTGTCGCGCAGTTGGTTTGGCGACGCCACGCAGACCGCACCGACGGGCTGGTGCTGTGCGCGGGCGCGGCGAAGTTCGGCGGAACCGCCGCTTATCGACGGTTCGGCACCGGTGTGTTCGCCGGGCTCCTCGACGCTCTCGGTCCGGAGCCCGCCCGGTTGGCGGCGGCCGCGCCGCCCGACCATGGCTACTTTAATGACCACCGATGGTTGTACGACCAGTTCCGCGCCACGAGCCCCGGAGCGATCATGCGCGCGGTCGCTGAATCGCTGCGGTTCGACTCGCGGCGCTGGGTCGGCGAGATCGACGTGCCTACGGCGGTGGTTGTGACCCGACGCGATCGCGCCGTGCCGCCGCGCGACCAGCGCTGGATGGCAGCACAAATTCCTTGCGCTCACACAGTGACCGTCGACGCCGGCCACGCAAGCTGCACACTGTCGCCGAAAGCGTTTGTGCCCGGACTGCATTCGGCGCTGAAGTGGGTAATTGAACGCGTCGACCGACAAACCGCGCCACGGGCGGTTACTCGATGAAGACGCTCAACGGCTGGGACGCCGTGATGCTCTACAGCGAGACGCCCAACGTCCACCAGCACACGTTGAAGGTCGCCGTGATCGACACATCGCAGTTCGAGGGTGAGCCGACCGTGGATGCGTTCCGGGAGATATTGCGCCAGCGGCTGCATCTCCTGGAACCGCTGCGCTACCAGCTGGTGGACATCCCACTTCACCTGCATCGGCCGGTGTGGCGTGAACATGTCGACGTCGACCTGGCCTACCACGTGCGCCCCATTCGGGTGCCGCCGCCGGGCGGCCGGCGCGAACTCGACCACGTGATCGGGCAGATCGCCAGCACCCCCCTGGACCGTCGCCGGCCGCTGTGGGAGATGTATTTCGCCGAAGGACTGGTCGGCCAGCGAGTCGCCGCGATCGGGAAAATCCACCACGCCCTGGCCGACGGTGTGGCGTCGGCCAACCTGATGGCACTGGCCACCGACTGGCCGGCATCCGGTGCTGACACACCCGGGCGTTATGTCACCGATCCGGCGCCGACCACCACGGAGCTGTTGTCCGTGGCGGCCCGCGATCATCTTCGGCAGCTGGTCGAGTTGCCTTCGGCCGTGCGTCAAGGCATGACCGGCATCGCGCGCCTGCGGCGCCGCGCGCGCCAGCGCGAACGCCACCCGCAGCTTGCCCGCGTCCTTCATCCGCCGAAAACCTTCATCAACCACAAGGTGTCACCCCGACGTACCTTCGCCACCGCCACAATCCCGTTCGCCGACGTGAAGGCCACCGCAAAGGAACTCGGCGTCACGATCAACGACCTCGTTCTGGCCACCGCCGCCGGTGCGCTGCGAGAACTGCTGCTGCAATATGACGGCCGCGCTGACGAGCCGCTGATCGCGTCGGTGCCGGTCAGCATCGACAATTCCCCTCAGCGCATCAGCGGCAACGCGCTCAGCACGCTGCTGGTGTCGATGCCCACCCACGTCGACGACCCGCTGGAACGCGTACGGCTCACCTCGGTCGGCACCCAACGCGCCAAGGAGAACCAGGAGTTGCTCGGGCGCCGAACGATCGCCACTGTGACGGATTACGCGCCGGCCGCGGCGGTCATCGCGGCGTTTCGCTTTGCGGCGTGGCGCAAAGCGCAAAACAAGGTGCTCAACCTCACCGTGTCCAACGTGCCGGGACCACGCCAGCGTGGCCAGGTCGCTGGCGCGGTGGTGAGCGAGTTCTATTCGGTAGGTCCGGTGGCAGCGGGCGCCGGGCTCAACATCACCGTGTGGAGCTACGCCGATCAGCTCAACATCACCGTTCTCGCCGACGATCGCACGTTGGCCGAGCCCCACCACGCGACCGACGCCATGATTCGTTCGTTCGCTCAGATCCACTCCGCGGCGGGGCTCGGCACCGCCATGAGCGCGCTCGATTCGGCAATGCCCACAGCCCCCGCCATTTGACACTCCAACTCGCCAGACGTCGACGGGCGCTTGCCTGCGTACACGCCGCGTAAACGACCGGCCCTACCGCAACTGATGCCTACGCTCTCACCGCCACTTGCCACGGTCTTTTCAGGTGCCCCCAGTCGGACTCGAACCGACACTGCCGGATTTCAAGTCCCTAAGAACGTGTCCGCCCACGTTCGCGGGTGTATTCTTTTCGCTTCTCTACCAGCACGTTTCGTCTGTCGGCGTCCGCACGTGTTCACGGGTGACGGGCGCCAGCCCGGCACCCCCACGTCAAGGCGGTTTGCATTACACCCCGATCGGTGGACGAGGAACTTCTTGGCTTATGCCGAGGGGGTCTTCGGCGTGAGGGTCGATCACATATGCCTGCCAGTACGTCGGGCTGTAGAAGATGGTGTCACCTTCAGCTGTAGAGACCTCCAGTATCTGGTCGCTGACGCTGTGGCTCGTGATGTCGTAGTGCGTGACGGCGTTGCCCTCTGTGAAACGGATCTGAATATTCACAATGGGAGTTTTGCATGAAGGCGGGGCCGAAAAGAGCCGTTGCAGTCGATCCGCTGCGCTTCGCGGGGTGGCCGGGCGGAGTGAGTGGCTAATCGGCGAATACCTGGTCACCCCGCGCGGAAAGGTGCGAGCTGGGCGCACTCAAACGGGTCCAATTGGTGTAATCAGCGTCCCATCCGCGGGCTTAGGCTCGATTCGCCCCCTCGCCCTCGGCCGCCTGGCAGCGTATCCCCAGGCTGCTTGAGCACCCCGTGATCGGCAAACCGGGCGCGCGGATCCACGGTTATGACAGGATTCCTGACGCGGCGCCTTCGATGCGCGCATCAATGTGCCGTCGTACAGCTACGCGGGGGTGACAAGCGATGGGCCATTACCGATCGAACGTGCGCGACCTGGAGTTCAACCTGTTCGAGGTTCTCGGCCTCGACGTGGTGCTCGATTCGGGCGCCTACGGTGATCTGGACACGGCAACGGTGCGTGAGATTCTCCGCGAGGTGGCGCGGCTGTCCGAGGGGCCGATTGCAGACTCGTTCGTCGAGGCCGACCGCAACCCGCCGCGGTTCATCCCGGGCGAGCACACGATCACGGTGCCGGATTCGGTGCGCCCGGCCGTGGCCGCGTTCAAGGATGCCGGGTGGTGGCGGCTAGGGATGTCCGAGGTGATCGGTGGCGTGCCGGCACCGGCCCCGGTGGCCTGGGCGGTCAACGAGATGATGGTCTGCGCGAACCCGGCCATTCAGTGGTACAGCACTCCGGTCATGTCGCAAGTGCTCGGGCTCGTCGGCACCGAACAGCAGAAGCAGTGGGCGCGAATCGGTTTGGAAAGAGGGTGGACGGGCACCATGGCGCTGACCGAACCCGACGCGGGTTCCGACGTCGGCGCGGGGCGCACCAAGGCGATTGCGCAACCGGACGGCACCTGGCACATCGAGGGTGTAAAGCGGTTCATCTCCGGCGGCGACGTCGGTGACACCGCGGAGAACCTGTTCCACCTCGTGCTGGCGCGTCCGGAAGACGCCGGACCCGGTACGAAGGGGCTGAGCCTGTTCTACGTCCCGAAATACCTGTTCGACCCAGACACGCTGGACCTGCGGCAGCGCAACGGGGTGTTCGCGACGGCGCTGGAAGCAAAGATGGGCATAAAAGCGTCCCCGACCTGCGAGTTGACGTTCGGCGCGACCGACATACCCGCCGTCGGGTACCTGGTCGGCGACGTGCACGACGGCATCGCCCAGATGTTCAAGGCCATCGGGTACGCGCGGATGATGGTCGGTATCAAATCCATCGGGACGCTGTCGACCGCGTATCTGCACGCGCTCGACTACGCGCAGCAGCGTGTGCAGGGCCCCGACCTGACCCGCTTCACGGACAAGTACGCGCCCCGGGTGGCGATCACGCGCCACCCGGACGTGCGGCGAAGCCTCATATTGCAGAAGGCGTATGCCGAAGGGCTGCGCGCACTGTACATGTACGCCGCCGCGCACTCCTACGAATTCGGGGTCGCGTTGGTGGCGGGCGTGGACGCCGACTTGGCGGCGCGTGTGCACGATCTGCTGCTGCCAATCGTCAAGGGCGTCGGATCCGAGAAGTCCTACCAGTGGATCAACGAAAGCCTGCAAACCCTGGGCGGATCCGGGTATTTAAAGGATTACCCCATCGAGCAATACATCCGAGACACCAGAATCGACTCGCTCTACGAAGGCACGACCGCGATCCAGTCGCTGGACTTTGTGTTCCGCAAGATCGCGCGTGACCGCGGCGTCGCCTTCGCGCACGTCGCCGGCCAGATCGCCGCGTTCATCGACAACTTAACCGACGGCCGACTCAAGGCCGAGCGCGCACTCCTGCAGGCCGCCCTGTCGGACGTGCAGGCGATGACGGGCACACTTACGACGTATCTGCTTGCCGCAGAACATAATCCCACGGAGCTGTACAAGATCGGACTGGTGTCCGTGGCTTTTCTACACGCCGTGGGCGACCTGCTCATTGCGTGGCGACTGCTCGTGCAGGCCGACATCGCCGTTGCCGCACTCGATGCCGCTGCCGACGATTCCTTCTACCGTGGCAAGCTCGCCGCCGCCTCGTTCTTCGCCAAGACCATCCTGCCGGCAATCTCGGCGACCCGTGCCGTCGTCGAGAACGTCGACACCGACCTGATGGACCTTGCCGACGACGCCTTCTGACGCTTTCCCGGAGGGTGCAAGACGTACCGACAACGCGCGTTCCGACTATCTGCTGACATGAACGCGTCCTGCATCCCCTGCGAAGCTAGGCAGACGGCCTTCAGCTCAGCTACGCCCTCGACGATCACCTGGTCGAGGCGATACGCGGCCACGCCCCCATTCGACGCGCTGATTCGACGTTTCGGACTCGCCACCCTCCTCCTGGCCGGGATATGCTGGTCGAATCGGTCACCGCTTACCGCGTTTCTTATTCCTGCGCGGTCGCCCGAGGTTCACTGTGTCATCTCCCAAGCTGCGGCGAAACCGTGGTCAGCACTAATGGAAATACTGGTGCCGCTGTCGGACGCGGCGGACCGTAGGGATTTCTTACTTGCTGTGATGAGTCGTCTGCTGGCACGTCGGCCCCGCCCTCCTGCGTGTCTCGTG
>CAWGHF010000012.1:0-68117 GCA_963822305.1 uncultured Actinomycetota bacterium
GCCTGGAGCAAGCAGATCGCGGTGCTCGGGGTGGGATTGTTCGCGGTCCGATCCTGGTTCGAGTCGATCAAGTACGTCACCGCGAACGAGTTGCCGTTGAACGGCTGCCCGGTGTAGTCCACGAATCCCTTTGCACACTTGGTCATTGCAACCTGATTGATGGCCGTGTCCACCGCCAACGGCTCGAGCAGAAAGACCTCCGCCTGATGCGGTGTCGAACAGCTGACGACTGTGGTGGTCACGACGCCGGTGTCGAGCGCCGGGATCTCGGTCACGCAGTCACCGACCTTCAAGTCGAACCAGTTCTTCGTCTGCGTGGCCGGTGCCGGTGTGGTAAGCACGATCGTCGTTGGTGTCGTGATTGCGAGCTTGGAACTCGTCGCCACACCGGAATCGTTTGAGGCACATGACGGTAGCAACGCGAGAGCGGTCAGCGACGCGCACAAGGTTGCCGCCCTACTGATCGGCCGCATCCTCGAGAAGCTGCGTGGTTATCTTCTGCGCATCGTCGTTGTCGTCCACGTCGCAGGAGAAGCCCTCGACGATCAGGTTGGAAACGACGCCCATCGCGTGTTGGCATATCCCGTCGAGCGCTCCGCTGACCTCAGCCTTCAGCGAGATCGTCCGCTCGTTGACGACTACGACCTTGTCGGGTACCCAGGGGCCGTCCTCGACCTCGATGTCCTTCACCTGCGCGCACCCACGCCATTTCTCCTTGGACGCGTCGAAGAACTCGACGGCGTCGTCGGCGTTGTCGAAGAGGACGAGTGTCTGCTCGACGAGGCGGCCGCCGTCCTCACCACTGGCCTCGAGGAGCAACTCGTCACGAATCGCGGTCCAATCCGTTTCGTCGTAGGCGGCATCCTCGCCCGGATAGATCGCACCCAGACAATCGAGATCGGACACCAGGTCGGCGTTGTCGTTCATCTCCTCGGCCGAATAGAGCGACTCCATCTCGACGCCCGAGATCTTTTTCAAGTCGCTGTTGCTCAGCAGCAGCCCGTCCAGCGCCGACTCCTCGAGTGCCGGCACGTCGTCCGCCGGCACCGAGGAACGGGATTTGACGGCTTCGCCCTGCACGGTGCTGGTGCAGCCCGTCGTCAGGACGCCGAAGGCGACAGCCACACAGAGCGCGAACACCGATACCGGCCTGGTCATGGCGGGAGTCTAAAAGACGCACGTGCGCAGCGCCCGTAATTGCCAGTGGGGGCCGATCCTTGATGCCGATGGGCGGCACTGTGATACTCCTTGCAATGGCCTGAGGAGGGGACATGGGGATGATCGCTCGTCTACTGGGCATTGCCGTCGTGATGGCGGCCGCGGCTCTGGGAACCGCGAGTCCCTCATCGGCGGATCAGGTGATGGAGGGCATCTACACCTTCAACACCGAGGGTTCGCCGCCGGCCGAATGGACGATCTACCCGCTATGCACACCAACCGTGGGCGACCTGCGCGTCCCGCTGGAATTGCCGGTGGCTTGCAAGTTGAAGGTCGTCAGTGCGACCCCGGGCAAGTACACATTCGAGCTGAACAACCTGAACTGGGGCGGCGACGCCAAACTCACCGACGGCCAGTGGGCCCTCACGACGAACAAGGCCGACGGGTTTCAGTGTGCGGACGGCAGCACGGCACCCACTGTCGACACGTACAAGTTCGACGACGTGACGCTCACCGGCACCCACACGTCACTCAACACCGCAGTCTGTGGCGCGGCGCCGGGCATGACCAAGACGCCGTTCACGCTTACGTTCGCCAGGCCGCTGCCGATCCCCGTCGACCGCTACCCGTTGGTGTGCGAACCGGCAGGCAATCGTCTGTGCAGGTGACAACCGCTATACGGTGAAGCCGCCGTCCACGTTCCAGTTGGCGCCGGTGATGTATCCCGTATCGCGGCCGGCCAGATAACCCACGACGCCCGCGACGTCACTGGGGTGACCGTAGCGACCGATTGCCATGAGTTCCTTTGCAGACTCGGCGAATTCGCCCTCATCCGGATTCATGTCGGTCGCGATAGGACCGGGCTGCACATTGTTGACCGTGATGCCGCGGGGCCCGAGTTCACGGGCCAACCCACGCGTCAAGCCTGCGACGGCAGCCTTCGTCATCGCGTAGCCGGCCAGCCCGGGTGCGGGCACGCGGTCGGCGTTGATGCTGCCGATGTTGATGATGCGCCCGTCGCCGTCCAGATGCGGAACCGCGCGCTGAATCGCGACGAAGACCGCGCGGACGTTGATCGCCAGCTGCCGGTCGAACTCATCGAGGCTGAACGACTCGATATCACGCAGCACGGCCACCCCGGCGTTGTTAACGAGGACGTCCAGGCCGCCGAGCTGGGCAACCGCGTCGTCCACCGACTTCGCGACCTGTTCGGCGTCGGCGCTGTCGGCCTGAATCGCCACAGCCTTGCCGCCGTCGGCGGTCACCTCGGCGACCAACTTCTCGGCTTCGGCAGAAGACCTGCCGTATGTGAAGGCGACAGAGGCACCGTCGGCCGCGAGGCGCCGCACGATCTCGGCACCGATGCCGCGGGATGCACCGGTGACCAGCACCCGGCGACCTTGGAGGTTTGTCATGGTGCGTTAAAGCTAACCGAGAGGGCAAAAATTCCCGTTGGGTTAGGGTCAGCGGTTGATGAGCCCGCAATCCCGGCTTGAACGCTACGAACAGCGCACCGAGTGGCCGCTTGTTGCGGTAGCGCTGACCTTCCTGGCCCTCTACTCCGTACGGGTGTTGGCCCAGCCCCACGGTGGCGCGGAGAAAGCGCTTGAAGTCGCGCTGATCGCCCTCTTTGTGGTGTTCCTCGTCGATTACGTCGTCAGACTCTCGCTCGCGCAGCCGCGTGCCAAGTGGTTCTTCAAACATCTCTGGGAGCTGCCGATCCTCCTGCTGCCCTTCCTGCGTCCGTTGCGACTGCTGAGCCTGGCAGTGGTGATCAACGCACTTCAGCGCGCCATCGGCCACACCATCCGTGGCCGGGTGCTCGTCTACACAGCCTGTGGCGCCGTGGCGATTGTCTACGCGGCATCGCTGGCGATCCTCGACGTCGAAGGCAACCGTCCCGACAAGCATTCGGAAATCGATACGCTGGGCGACGCGCTGTGGTGGGCGATGACGACGGTGACCACCGTCGGATACGGGGATCTCAGACCGGTGTCAGCCGAGGGCAGGCTGGTCGCCGTGGCGTTGATGCTCGCCGGCATCACCTTGCTGGGAAGTATCACCGCGACGCTGGCGTCCTGGATTGTGCAGCGAGTCAGCGAGGAGGACCAAGAGAGCCAGGCGGCGACCGCGGCCCAGATCGAGGCTTTGCACGCCGAGGTTCGGCGGCTCGCAGACTACGTGGGCGAAACTGGGGGCGTACCAGGAGAACGACTGAAAGGCAGTAGATGACCAAGCGAATCGTGTTGTGGGGCACCGGTTTTGTCGGCAAAATGGTCATCGCCGAGGTTGTCAAGCACCCGCTGTTCGAACTGGTCGGCGTCGGAGTGAGCAGTCCCGACAAGGTCGGTCGCGACGTCGGCGAGATCTGCGGCCTGCCCACGCCGCTTGGCCTGACCGCGACCGACGACGTCGATGCGCTGATCGACCTCAAACCCGATGCGCTTGTTCACTACGGCCCGACTGCCGCACATGCCGACGACAACATCGCGCTGATCGCCCGCTTTCTGCGGGCAGGCATCGACGTCTGCTCGACGTCGATGACACCGTGGGTGTGGCCGACGATGCACCTGAACCCGCCGAATTGGATTCAACCCATCACGGAGGCATGCGAGCTCGGCGAAGCGTCCTGCTTCACCACCGGCATCGATCCCGGCTTCGCTAACGACCTGTTCCCGATGTCGCTGATGGGCCTGTGTTCGGAGGTTCACACAGTGCGTGCGTCGGAGCTGCTGGACTACACGAACTACACCGGTGACTACGAGCGCGAGATGGGCATCGGCAGACCGCCGGAGAAGAAGGCGATGCTGGAAACCCCCGATATCCTTGTGTTCGCCTGGGGCGGAACAGTTCCCATGATCGCGCACGCCGCGGGCATCATGCTCGACGAGATCACCACCACCTACGACAAGTGGGTGACTCCGACCGAACGCACGTCGGCCAAGGGCGTCATACCGGCCGGCAACGTCGCCGCGGTGCGGTTCACCATTAACGGCGTCTACCAGGGCGAAAGCCGGATCCAGCTGGAGCATGTCAACCGCATCGGAGACGATGCGGCCCCCGATTGGCCGACCGGCAACCAGAACGACGTGTACCGCGTCGACATCGAGGGCACGCCAAGCATCTTCCAGGAGACGGCATTTCGGTTCACCGACGGCTCGGGCCGCGACGCCGCCGCCGCAGGCTGTCTGGCGACCGGCATGCGTGCACTCAACGCGGTACCCGCTGTCAACGACCTGTCGCCCGGTTGGGTGACACCGCTGGACCTACCCCTGATCGCCGGGGTCGGCACCATTCGCTGAGTAACGCCTGCGACTCCATCCGAGATGGACGATAAGGTTGGCCGCGAGATTGGATTGAGATGGCTGATGGGGTAGGGCTGTCGGTTGGCGCCACCAACCTGACGGCAGTGGTAGTGGGCCGGGCCGCGGTGACGCGGTCAGCCGTGGTGACCCTTTTTCCGAACCGGCAACTCGAGGTCGGGCTGCCTGGCGAGAATCCCAGGCTGAACACCGACGAGCGTGGTCTGGTCATCACCGACTTCGTCAATCGCGTCGGCGATCCGGTGGGCATCGTGGCGGCCGACGGCAGCACCCACCGCGGTGAGGACCTCCTTGCCGAAGCGCTGCTCGAGATGCTCTATCAGGTGACCAACGGGCGAGGCACCACGGACCCGGTCGTGGTGACGCACCCGGCACATTGGCGTCCCGCGACGGTGGAAGCGCTGCGCGCCGCCCTGTCCCCGGTGCGGGAGTTCGTCGGGGCGGCGGTGATCTCCGACGCGGCGGCCGCCGTCGCGGCGTTGCACGACGATCCGGGACTGCCGACCAGCGGGACGGTTGCCGTGTGCGACTTCGGCGGCAGCGGGACGAGCATCACGTTGTTCGACGCCGCCAATGGCGGCGAACCGATCGGCCAGACGGTCCGGTACACCGAACTGTCCGGTGACCTGATCGACCAGGCTGTGCTGACACAGGTGCTGGCGGGGATGTCGGATGCCGGGTCCGTCGACGTCACGGGCACCTCCGCGATCGGCCCGCTGAGTCGACTCCGCACGCAGTGCCGAGCGGCCAAGGAACGACTGTCAACCACCGCGGCCACCTCGCTGGCCGCTGAGCTACCCGGACATCGCAGCGAGGTCCGGCTGACCCGCAATGAGCTCGACGAGGCGATCCGGCAGCCGCTCGACGACTTTGCAGGCGCTCTGCAGGAGACGCTTGATCGAAACGGGGCGCGCGGGTTGGCCGCCGTCGCATCCGCAGGTGGCGGCGCGCGCGTTCCGCTGATCACGACGACGCTGTCCGAGCACTTCGGGGTGCCGGTCATCACCACCCCGCAGCCCGAACTGACGTCGGCGATCGGCGGCGGCCTTCACGCCGCCCGCGGGACGGCCGAAGAGGGCGCGACAGCCTTGGCCCAAGCCGTCGCCCCACCCACCGCAGCGGCCGCCGCGGTGGCGGCCACACAGATGGCGCCGGAAATTCACGGGGACGAGTTGGCGTCCGGCGGGTCGTCAGGGTTGGCCTGGTCTGAGGCCGACGACGTTCCCGATATCGTCGCCCCGACAGACCCGTATGACTACGGCGGCGTGGCGACCACCGACGCGATGGGCGGGCCGCGTCCACAGATGCAGTTCGAGCCGGAGACCGGCCCGTACGAAGCCGACAAGCGCAGGACCCCGTTCGGCCTGTTGATCGCGGGCCTGGTCCTGGTGTTGCTCGCGATCGCGTTGGCGGTGTGGTTCGTGCTGCGCAGCAACGAGAGCAGTCCGTCGCCGTCGTCGACGACCGTGAGCACGACCGCTCCGTCTGCGTCGCCGACGTCGGAAGCGCCGCCACCGCCGCCACCGCCGGCATCGGAGGCGCCACCGCCGGCGGAGGAGCCACCGCCCGTCACGCAGACGATCACGCGCGAGCCGGAATCGGTCACGCAGGAAGCGCCGCCGCCACCTCCGACGAGTGAGGCGCCTCCGCCACCTCCGCCGACGTCAGAGGCCCCGCCGCCGGCCCCGGAGTCACCGTCGACACCGCCGCGGTTGATCCCGACGCTGCCGTACCCGACCATCCCGGGTCTGCCGTTCGTTCCGAACCCGATCCCGCCGGCGCAGCCCTAGGCTGCCGTTCATGACTCAGACGGACGGCCTGCTGTTCAACCCGAATACCTACGATCCGGAGCAGTTCGACGCCGAGACCCGACGGTTGCTGCGCGCGACCATCGACTTCTTCGAGGGTCAGGGCAAGAAACGCCTGCTCGACGACGACCTGAAGGTGGTTTGGCCCGCCGACTTCGTCGACTTCGTGAAGCGCGAGAGGCTGTTCGCGACCTTCCTGACGCCGTCGGAGTTCGCCGACGGCGACCCGAACAAGCGCTGGGATGCGGCCCGCAACGCGGCACTGTCGGAGATCTTCGGGTTCTACGGGCTGACCTATTGGTACACCGAACAGGTCACCATCCTCGGGCTCGGGCCGATCTGGCAGAGCGAGAACAAGGACGCCAAGCTCAAGGCGGCTGACGACCTCGAGGCAGGCGAGGTGATGGCGTTCGGGCTGTCCGAGCGCGAGCACGGCGCCGACGTCTACAACACCGACATGGTGCTCACGCCGGCTAGCGAGGAGGACCGGGCCAACGGAATCCTCTACCGCGCGACAGGGGAGAAGTACTACATCGGCAACGGCAATGTCGCGAGCATGGTTTCGGTATTCGGCCGCCGCGGCGATGTCAGTGAGGCGACCGCCGGGGAAGGGTATGTGTTCTTCGCCGCAGACAGCCGGCACGAGAACTACCACCTTGTCGACAACGTCGTGCACATGCAGATCTACGTGAGCACGTTCCGGCTGGAGAACTATCCGGTACGCGAGGAGGACATCCTGCACACCGGAGTGGAAGCCTTTGCGGCAGCACTCAATACCGTGAACATCGGCAAATTCAACCTGTGCACGTGTTCCATCGGCATGGTCGAGCACGCCTTCTACGAGGCGATCACGCACGCACAGAACCGAATCCTGTACGGCAATCCAGTCACCGACTTCGCGCACGTGCGGGCCAACTTCGTCGAGTCCTATGCGCGCATCGTGGCGATGAAGTTGTTCAGCCAGCGGTCGGTGGACTACCTGCGCAGCGCAAGCCTCGACGACCGGCGCTATCTGTTGTTCAACCCGGTGACCAAGGCCAAGGTCACGATGGAGGGCGAGACCATCATGCGGGCGCTGCATGACGTGGTCGCCGCCAAGGGATACGAGAAGAACACCATGTTCCGCGAGGTGGCACAGCTCATCGGGGCATTGCCTCGGCTGGAGGGCACGGTGCACGTGAACGTCGGCCTGGTGCTGAAGTTCATGCCGAACTACATGCTCAACCCCAAGGATTATCCGGAGGTCCCCACCCGTAACGATCCCGCCGACGACGTCTTCTTCTGGAATCAGGGACCGACGCGCGGCGCAGGCAAGGTGCAGTTCGCCGACTGGGCGCCCGTGTACGAAAGGCATTTGAAGATCCCGAATGTCGCCCGGTTCTACGAGCAGGCGCAGGCGTTCAAGCAGTTCCTCGTCACAGCAGCCCCGGATGCCGACCAGCTCAAGGATCTGGACTTCCTGCTCGAGGTCGGCCACCTGTTCTCGCTGATCGTGTACGGACAGCTGATTCTCGAGCAGGCGGCGCTGACCGGCGTCGACAACGACATCGTTGACCAGATCTTCGATTTCCAGGTTCGCGATTTCAGCGCGTATGCCGTTGCCGTGCATGGCAAGTCGAGCTCGACGCAGGCACAGCAGGACTGGGCGCTTGGCGCGATCCGCAAACCGGTGTCCGACGCGGCACGCTTCGGCCGGGTGTGGGAACGGGTCAAGGCCCACAACGGCGCCTACGAGATGCGCCCCTGACGGACCGGCACCCGGGTCACTTCGTCCTCCGCTGTTTCGTCAGCACCAACTTGGCCAATGGAATCTGCATCTGCTCAGGTGCGCCGGCCAGCCGTTCGGCGATCCCAGCCTCCAACCTGTCGAAGAACTCTGCCGAACGAGGATCGTTACGGCCGTCCGCCAGCGCTGTCGCCAACGTCGGAAATACCGACGCCCTGACGAAGGTGGCCCACAGCGCGCCGAAAGCGTGTGCGTCGTGGTCGACTTGGTACTGCATCCAGAATCGGTCGTCGGCATTGAACACCTCGAGATGTTCCACGGACAGCCGTTCGAACCGGCCGGAGGGCGCGAACGGGGCCAGAAAGTCGCTCTCTCGCCGCCCAACCGTCGGCAGGCACATGCGACGCACTTCGTCCTCGGTCAGCAGGTCGTCGGCGACCAGCTCGGACAGCGTTTCGACGAGTGCGTCGAGCAGTGGCCGATAGCCGAACTCGCCGTGCTCGTCGAGGGCCATCGTCAGGACGACCAGTTGGCCGCCGGGGCACAGCTCGCGACCACGGAAGGCGACGAATTCGTGCCAGTCGTGCGCGGCCTGCTTGGCGTACGCCGCGCGCACGCCTTCGTCGGCGCTGTACGCCACCTGCACGTGGTCGGGGATGGGCGCAGGGACCCGGCTCAGCCATTGGACCGCCCATGACGACCAGCCCAGGTGCACGCTGTTGGATGGGATGATCTGGCTGTAGAACGATCGCCCGACCGCCGAGGCGAACGTCGCGGCATCCCTGCGCAGATACGTGTCCTGGTCTTCGGCCAGCGTCTCGAACATCACGGTGAAGTTGTTGTCCGGCACATCGGTGTGCACGACGAGGATCGAGTGTTCCGGACGGGTCCGGCTGCGCAGCACCGGGAGTGCCGCAGAGATGGGCAGCAGCGAGTTGTGTCCGGTTGATGCGCCGTAGTCGGCGATGACGATCGGCTGCGGCTGCCGGGGCAGCGGCACCGTCTCGGCGGCCTGTTCGAAAAGCGCTATCGCCGGACGCAATCCGGCCGCCTGCAGCCGTGAGCTGACCGAATACTTCTCGCTGTCGATCGGCTCGGGTCGAACCACCACGCTCGACTCGGGTACGGCCGACGGCTTCTCGGGCATGGCGACAACGGTAGCGTCCGTCGTCGCCGCAGGAGTCGAGACCGACCAGCTGGCTGGTAGGTGCGGCGCAGAGCGAGGCGTGACAGACTGCGCCAATGGCTGGCGGACGGACGGCGCCGCGGATCTTCATTCTGGCGTCGGTTCTGACCTTGGTGGTGGCCGTCGTCGGCTTCATCGTGACGATGGTGCTGAACGCCTTCGTCTTCGACGAGTACGACGCCTACGGCGAGGTGCCGATCCCGGGTTCGAGCAGCCTGCATCTGCCCGCAGGCGAGGCGACGGTCAGCTTCCACACCCAGACCATCGGCAGCCCCAGCGGCGGTCTTCCCGTCCCGCAGCTGGGGCTGACCATCGTCCCACCCGAGGGGATACCGAAGCCGCAGGTCACCGAAAGCTGGGGCACCACAACCACCGTCAACAACGACGCCCGCATCCGGGTGTGGGTGGTGCAGATCGCCGCCGAAGGCACCTACGACATCACCACCGACGGCGACGTCAACGGATACATCAACCCGCAACTGGCATTCGGGCACGATTCCTCCAACGGCACGCTGGTGTGGGCGTTCGCCGGTCTGTTCGTCATCGGCCTGCTCGAGCTGACGGCGTCGATCATCTATGCGGTGAGAACGGGTAAACGCCCGGTGCCCGCGGCGCCCGTCGGGCCGACGTTCCATGTCGGCGACTCGTACGGGGTCGCAGATCCGTACACGCCGACCGACGACGGGATCCGGATCGAGCAGCTCAAAAACCTGGCGGCACTGCGTGACTCCGGCGCGCTGACCGAGCAGGAGTTCGAGGCCGAGAAGCGCCGGATCCTGAACAGCTAGTGGCCGCGGGCGTCTTCGCGCGAGCGTGCGTGTCTGCAGCGAACACACCGATCGCTAGCGCCATCCTGTGCACCTTCGTAGCCCCGCGAGCGTGCGCTTGTGCGGTGAATTGTGGGCGTGTCGGCAGACAGACACGCACGCTCGCCGAGCTTTGCGAGTCCTAGTGGCCGCGGGCGACCCATTCGTCGTAGTGCACGATCTCGTCGCCGATGGTGGTGGAGTCGCCGTGGCCGGTGTAGACGATGGTTGCGCCGGGCAGCTTGCCGAGCCTGCCTGCGATCGACTCCAGGATCGTCGGGAAGTCGGAGTACGACCTGCCGGTCGCCCCCGGTCCGCCCTCGAACAGGGTGTCGCCGCTGAAAACCGCGCCCAACTCTGGTGCATACCAGCAGACCGAACCGGGGGAGTGCCCCGGTGTGTGCAGGGCACGCAGCTCCGTACCGGCGACGCTGATCGTTTCGTTCTCGCCGACGGCACGGAAGTCCTTATCCGGGTGGGTCATCCGCCACAGCACGTCGTCGGCGGGATGCAACAGCACCGGGGCGTCCAGCGCGTCACCGAGTTCGGGCGCCACGGTCACGTGGTCGTTGTGGCCGTGGGTGCAGATCACGGCGACCACGTTGCGGCCGCCGACGGCGTTGACGATGGGACCTGCGTCGTGTGCGGCGTCGAACACCACGACGTCGTTGTCGTCGCCGACGATCCAGATGTTGTTGTCGACTTCCCAACTGCCGCCGTCGAGTTCGAACGTCCCGTGGGTGACGATCCGCTGTATCGGTCCGCCGTTCACTTCAACACCACCACCGAGCGCAGCACCTCACCGGCATGCATCTTGTGGAACGCGTCCTCGATATCGTCGAGGCCGATGCGTTCGGAGACGAACTTCTCCAGCGGCAGCCTGCCCTGGAGGTAGAGGCTGATCAGGGTGGGGAAGTCGCGCTCGGGCAGGCAGTCGCCGTACCACGACGACTTCAGCGCACCGCCGCGAGAGAAGAAGTCGACCAACGGCATCTCCAGCTTCATGTCTGGAGTGGGGACGCCAACCAGCACAACGGTTCCCGCGAGGTCGCGGGCGTAGAACGCCTGCTTCCAGGTCTCCGGCCGCCCGACCGCGTCGATCACGACGTCGGCGCCGTTGCCATCGGTGAGGTCCTGGATCGTCTCCACCGGATCGAGCTCGCGCGCGTTGATGGTGTGGGTGGCGCCGAAATCGCGCGCCCAGTCCAGCTTCTTGTTGTCGGTGTCCACCGCGATGATCCGCTTGGCCCCGACGAGCCGGGCGCCCGCGATGGCCGCGTCACCCACTCCGCCGCAGCCGATCACCGCGACGGTGTCGTCACGGTTCACCGCGCCGGTGTTGATCGCCGCACCGATACCTGCCATCACGCCGCATCCCAGCAGCCCGGCCACGGCTGGGTCGGCCGCGGGATCGACCTTGGTGCACTGCCCTTCGTGCACGAGTGTCTTGTCGACGAACGCCCCGATGCCCAGCGCCGGTGTCAGCTCGGTGCCGTCGGTCAGTGTCATCTTCTGCTCGGCGTTGAAGGTGTCGAAGCACAGGTGCGGACGACCGCGCTTGCAGGCGCGGCACTGGCCGCACACCGCGCGCCAGTTCAGGATTACGAAATCGCCGGGTTCCACGTTGGTCACATCCGCGCCGACTGATTCGACAGTGCCGGCGGCCTCGTGGCCGAGCAAGAACGGGTATTCGTCGTTGATTCCGCCCTCGCGGTAGGTCAGATCGGTATGGCAGACACCGCAGGCGAGGATGTCGACGACGACCTCGCCCGGACCCGGGTCGGGGACGAGCACATCCACCACTTCAACGGGTTCGCCCTTCTTCCGGGATATCACACCGCGCACTGTTTGACTCATGCGTACAACCTAAAGCCTGCGAATGTCCCAGCGGCACGGACTGAGGCGCGTGCACTTGTCGGCACTTTGAGTGCAGTTTCGAGATGTTCGGCTCCGCACCGTGATAGCAAAGACATATCAGCGACCGATGCGTTGCTGGTGTGAGGCAGTGTCGGCTGCGTTGGCCAGCTCAGTCACACGAACGTGGGACTGACGCGTGCGACATTTTACCGGGCACATCGACTAAGGGCGGGGGACAGCAGGGTCCGGTGACGCCCATCCCCGGGCGCGTTCTGCGCCGTGATAGTCACGGCGCGAATTTGCTCAGAAAAAGGTGAGGGAATTGCTTTGGCGGTCCCTCCTGCCTATGAACGGCCCACAAGGGGTAGCGCGCAACATCAAGGAGCAGTCCATGACAATCAACCAACGGACCACACTGCTGGTCTCCACCGGCGCAATGGTGGTCGGCGCATTCTGCGCTGCCGCGCCGGCTCAAGCCGCCGACGCATACGTCGCTCTGTCGTACTCGCTGCAAAGCAAGGTGTCGGGCATGGCGGTCGCGGCGACCAAGGACGCGGCTCAATTCCATCGTCGAAATGGCTCGTAAGCAGGCGCTGTCCAAGAACGGTGGGGGTGTCATCGGGGCGTCGGGATGCACGACCAATCTCGTCGTCGACTCACCGCCGCAGTCTCCTGACACGGGACCGGCTGACCCGCAACCCGACCCCCAGCCGGTGCCCGATGACTACGACAACGACGGCCTGTCCAAACACGACGAGATCTTCACTACCCACACCAACCCGTTCCGCGCCGACACCGACTTCGATGGGGTCAATGACGGCGACGAGTACCGGAATGGCACGAACCCGCTAGACCCACGTTCGCCCTAAAGCCCTTCTGCGGGTAATCCTGTAATCGTGATGCCCGCTTTGTACCTGAGTCACGGCGCCCCGCCGCTCGTCGACGACGAGCAGTGGGTGTCGCAGCTTGCGGCATGGGCAGCGGAGATTCCGGTGCCCAGCGCCATCCTCGTGGTGTCCGCGCACTGGGAGGCCGCGCCGCTGACCATCGGCTCGACCACCGTCGAAACCCCGCTGACCTACGACTTCTGGGGTTTCCCCGAGCGCTACTACGACGTCAGCTATGACGCGCCGGGCGCGCCTGCCCTGGCCGCGACGGTCGAAGCGCTGATGCCCGACGGCGAACCGATCGCCCACGATCCGGACCGCAGGCTCGACCACGGCGCGTATGTCCCGCTCATCGTCATGTATTCCGCCGCAGACATCCCGGTGCTGCAGATATCGATGCCGACGCTGGACCCGCAACGGCTGCTGCGCCTCGGCGAGCGGCTCCGACCGCTGCGCGACGACGGCGTACTGGTGATCGGTTCCGGATTCACCACACATGGTCTGCCGTTCCTGGACGACCCGTCACCGGACGCCACGCCGCCGGGGTGGTCGGTGGAGTTCGACGCGTGGGCGGCCGAGCGGTTCGCCGCCGGAGACCTCGACGCGCTCATCGACTTTCAGCACGAGGCGCCCGGTATGCCCTACGCGCACCCGACGATCGAGCACTTCGCGCCGCTGTTCGTCGCGCTCGGCGCGTCGGGGGACCCTGAGCAGGTGCCCCGGCAGGTCATCGACGGTTACTGGATGGGCCTGGCGAAACGGTCGATTCAACTGGCCTGACCTGATATACCGTTGAGCGCAGTGCAACCGAGCTCCTGCTGGCGGCGCGAACCGCGCACATGCGACGCGACTGGCGTGCCTCCTACGACGCGTTCGTACAGGCCGAGGATGACGCGCCGCTCGGAATCGACGATCTGGACGCGCTAGCATCGCTGCGTGGCAGTTGGGCCGGGGCAAGGAGTCGGTGCGGGTCGCGGAGCGCGTGTTCACGCAATTGGCGCGTACCGACCCGCCGTCGGCGGCGATGAAGGCCGTCGAACTCGGCCTGGCGTGGTTCACCCGGGGTGATCGCAACATCGCGCAGGGGTGGATGAACCGCGCGCGCCGACTGCTCGACGGCGCGCCCGTCGGGCCAACCAGCGGATACCTCGCCTATCTGGATGCCCTCATGGTCATGCGGGATTCAGACGCGCTCGCGGGTCGGGTACAGGCGCTGCGCGATATCTGCCACCAGATCGATACTCCGGCCCTGACTGCGCTGTGTCAGGTCGCTGAGGCGCTTGCCGCGATCAGCGAGACCAGATTGACCGATGCGTTCGTCCTGCTGGACGAGGCGATGCTGCCGGTGCTGGCCGGCCAGGTCCCGCTCAACTGGGCGGGTGACATCTACTGCGTTGTGCTGAACCAGTTCTACTACCTCGCCGACCTGCCACGGATGCGGGCGTGGACGGAATCGATGGAGCGTTGGTGCGCAGACTTCGCCGGCTCCGACAATTACGGCGGAGTGTGCGACGTACATCGCCTTCAGCTGCGGGCGGCCACCGACGATTACGGCCAGCTCGAGTCCAGTCTCGTCGCTGCCAGCCAGGCCTTGGAGGATGTCAACAGCTGGGCGGCGGGTGAGGGCTATCACCAACTGGGCGAAGTGCTTCGGCTACGAGGTGACGCCGAGGGCGCATTCGCCGCCTTCGCGCGAGCCCGTGCCCTCGGCGTCGATCCCCAGCCAGGTGAGGCATTGCTGCGGTGCAGACTGGGCGACGGCCAGACGGCGTGGGCCGATCTGCGGGTCGCGCTGGCAGGACACGACCGGGTCGCGAGGATGCGAATGCTCCACGGTGCAGTCGAGGTCGCGCTTGCTCGCAATGACCTGGATGAGGCCGACCGGTACTGCCACGAATTAGAAGACGGCGCAGAGGTTTTCGGCACGCCAGGTTTTCGGGCCTGGTCCGCGCATGCGCGTGGCGCCATCCTGGTGCAGCGCGGAGAGTTCAGCGGCGGACTCACGGTGCTGCAGTCTGCGTTGCGCGAATACCGGATCCAGAAATCGCGATACGAGACCGCTCAAATCTACGAGTGGATGGCGCTTGCCCATCGGGGGCTCGGCGACACCGAGGTCGCTGCCGCCGACGCCGCCACCGCGCAGAGCATCTACGACCAGCTCGGCGTCGAACCGGCGGGCATCTGCGGGTCGAAGGCGCCTGGCGGCCTGACGAAGCGTGAGCTCGAGATCCTCACCGCGACCGCCGGTGGCGCCACCAATCGGCAAGTGGCCCAGCAGATCTTCATCAGTGAGAAGACGGTGGCGCGGCATCTCGCCAACATCTACGCGAAGCTCGGGGTGTCATCCCGCACTGCCGCGGTCGCCTGGGCGCACGAGCACAACCTGCTGAAATAGCGTTGGATACGTGATTCGACCCACCCGTCACACGCCGAATTGCACAGTTCGACCCATTCCGGTCGGCGTACTCGCGGCCTACCGTCTTCACCCATGACGACAATCGATGAGCAACTCCAGGCGACCGGTGAATCCACCCAGGCGTTCGCCGAACGAATCGTCGGCGCGGTCGACAGTGCGAGCCTGGCGCTCCTGTTGTCCATCGGCCATCAGACCAAGCTTTTCGACACGATGGCCGAGTTGCCGCCGGCCACGAGCGCCCAGATCGCCGACGCCGCAGGCCTCAACGAGCGTTACGTGCGCGAGTGGCTCGGCGGAATGGTGGCCGGGCGGGTCGTCGACTTCGACGCGGCCGCCTCGAGGTACTTCCTTCCGCGCCACCACGCGGCGGTGCTGACGAGGACGGCCGGGCCGGATAACCTCGCGCGCGTCGCACAGTTCATCCCGTTGCTCGGCGAGGTGGAGCAGAAGATCATCGGCTGCTTCCACAACGGCGGCGGCCTGCCCTACAGCGACTATCCACGCTTCCACAAGCTCATGGCGGAGGAGAGCGGTGAGGTGTTCGACGCCGCGCTCGTTGAGACCGTTCTGCCGCTCGTCGACGGCCTGCCGGATCGGCTGCGGGCAGGCGCCGAGGTCGCCGATATCGGTTGCGGCAGTGGGCATGCGATCAACGTGATGGCCGAGGCATTCCCGGCGAGCACGTTCACCGGCATCGACTTCTCGGACGAGGGCATCGCCGTCGGCGAGGCCGAGGCGCAACGGCTCGGCCTCTCGAACGCGCGGTTCCTGGCGCGGGACGTGGCCGCACTCGACATCACCGACGCCTACGACGTCATCACCGTGTTCGACGCGATCCACGACCAGGCCAAGCCCGCCCGTGTGCTGGGGAACATCCACCGCGCACTGCGCTCAGGCGGAGTGTTGCTGATGGTGGACATCAAGGCATCGAGCAACGTGGAAGACAACAGCGGGGTTCCGTTGGCCACGTACCTGTACACCGTCTCGACCATGCACTGCATGAGCGTGTCGCTGGGGCTCGACGGCGACGGGCTCGGCACGGTGTGGGGCAGGCAGGTCGCGGAGTCGATGCTCGCCGACGCCGGCTTCAGCGATGTGTCGGTCAGCGAGATCGAGTCAGACCCGTTCAACAACTACTACATCGCCCGAAAGCCGGTGTGAGCCATGACGAGCCTGCCTCAGTTGGACGGTTACGGGCTGTTCGTGACGGACGGCGGCCTTGAGACCGAGCTGGTGTTCCACGACGGCATCGACTTGCCGTGCTTCGCCGCCTTCCCATTGCTCGCCGATCCGGACTCACGCGCCAGACTGCGTCGTTACTACGACGGCTATCTGGATATCGCGCGCAGGAATTCCGCGGGTTTCGTGATGGAAACGCCGACTTGGCGTGCGAACCCCGACTGGGCCGGTCAGCTCGGTTACTCACACGAGCAGCTCGACGACGCGAACAGGGCCGCGATCGCCCTCGCCGAGGAGGTCCGCGCAGCCGCGGTGGCTGACGGTGTCCCCACTGTCGTCAGCGGCTGCATCGGTCCGCGCGGTGACGGTTACGACCCCGGCAGCGCGATGACGGCCGAGGAGGCCGCGGCCTACCACCACGTCCAGATCGCAACGTTCGCCGACACCTCCGCCGACCAGGTCACCGCGATCACGATGACCAATGCCGAGGAGGCGATCGGCATCGTGAAAGCCGCTGCCGCGGCTGGCATTCCATCGGCGATCTCGTTCACCGTCGAAACCGACGGCAGGCTTCCGACGGGGCAGTCGCTGCACGATGCCATCGATCAGGTGGATGCGGCGACGGATGTCCGGCGCCGCTTACTTCATGGTCAACTGCGCGCACCCGACGCATTTCACCTCAGCGCTCGAACACGGGGGGCCGTGGCGGCAGAGGATCGTCGGTCTACGGGCGAACTCTTCACGCAGGAGCCACGCGGAGCTCGATGAGGCAACCGAACTCGACGAGGGCGACCCACGCGAGCTCGCCGCCCAGCACGCCGCGCTGCAGGATCGGGTTCCCGCGGTCCGGGTGCTGGGCGGCTGCTGCGGCACCGACGCCCGACACGTGGCAGCGATCGTCTCGGCGTGGAGAACGAATTAGGCTCCTGCCGATGTCTGCCCTCGACGCGATCGCCGACTGGCCTGTTCCGACCGCCGCCGCGGCGGTGGTCGGGCCGTCGGGTGTGCTGGCCGAGTACGGCGACGTCGCGCATCGGTTCGGGCTGGCGTCGGTGACCAAGCCGTTGGTTGCGCGCGCCGTTCAGATCGCGATCGAGGAGGGCGTGGTCGAGCTGGACACCCCCGCGGGGCCGCCGGATTCGACGGTGCGTCACCTGCTGGCTCACACCTCCGGCTTCGCGATGCACACCGACCAGGTGATGTCGAAGCCGGGAAAGCGCCGGATCTACTCCAACTACGGATTCGGCGTGGCAGCGGAGGCGGTGGCGAACGAAGCGGGTATCGAATTCGACCGTTACCTGGTGGAGGCGGTCTTCGAGCCGCTGAGTATGACGTCCAGCGAACTCGAGGGTGGCGCCAAAGCGGCGGGCTACGGCGCCACCTCGACGGTCGCCGATCTCGCGGCATTCGCCGCTGACCTGCTGCGACCGGCGTTGGTGTCGACCGAGATGCACAGCGAGGCCACCACGGTGCAGTTCCCGGGGCTGACCGGGGTGCTACCCGGGTTCGGGGTGCAGCGGCCCAACGACTGGGGCCTTGGATTCGAGATCCGAGACGCCAAGTCGCCGCATTGGACGGGGTCGGCCAACTCGGCGCGCAGCTATGGCCATTTCGGCCAGTCAGGGACGTTCATCTGGGTCGATCCGGACCGTGACCTGGCACTTGTCGCGCTCACCGATCGCGATTTCGGCGATTGGGCCTATGAGCCCTGGCCGGCGCTCTCCGACGCCGTTATCGCCGAATTCGACAGCAAATAGGCGGGGGACTAGCGCAACAGGGGCCTCACAAGGCACAATAGACACGTTCGACACAACTGCAACTCATCGCATTCACCAGGTCGTTGGGGAAGACGTCCCTCGTGGAGCCGAAGGAGTAGCAATGCGTGCGTCGAACCAGTTCGCCGACTCAACGACGGGCGTGGTTTTCATCCACGCCTCGCCAGCGGCCGTGTGCCCGCATGTCGAGTGGGCGTTGTCGTCGACCCTTCATTCGAGAGCAAACCTGACCTGGAACGCGCAGCCGGCGATGCCCGGTCAGTTGCGCGCGGTCACCAACTGGGTCGGTCCGGTCGGCACCGGAGCCCAGCTCGCGAACGCACTGCGTTCGTGGTCGGTGTTGCGCTTCGAGGTGACCGAGGACCCCAGCGCCGGCGTGGACGGTCAGCGGTTCTGCCATACCCCGCAGTTGGGCTTGTGGAGCGGCGTGATGAGCGCCAACGGCGACGTGATGGTCGGCGAGATGCGGATGCGGTCGCTGATGTCCTCAGGGGCGGACATGCTCGTCGCCGAACTGGACTCGGTGCTCGGCACCGCATGGGATGAGGCCCTCGAGCCGTATCGCAGCGGCGGCGACACCGGCGAGGTGACCTGGCTCAACCGCGGAGTCGGTTAGCCGACGACATTCAGCCGCGGAGTCGGTTAGCCGACGACATTCAGTCGCGGAGTCGGTTAGCGGGCCGCAGGATCTTCAGCGCTCCCGGTACCGCCGACACCTCGACCGGCAGCGGGCAGACGAACTCGCCGTCGGCGTAGGCGTTGATGCCGGGGGAGTCGACGGTGATCGTGCGGGCGCGCGCGGTGCGGACCTCGTCGAGGTCGACGTGAGTGCCCTTGAATACGGTGGGGAACAAGCGAATCAGCTTCGTGCGCGACGCCGAGGCCACCATGGTCGCGTCGAGCAGTCCGTCGGTGGGGTCGGCGTTCGGGCAGATCTGCATGCCCCCGCCATAGCTCTTCGTGTTGCCGAACGCGGCCAGTGTGAGATCTGTGACGAGCTCCTCACCGTCGAACGACAGGCGGAACGGCAACAGCCGCAGCTTGGACAACTCGGCGATCATGGCCACGTTGTAGCGCATGCGGCCGTGCGGCCACCGCATGCGATTGGTGCGATCGGTGACGAGCGAGTCGAAGCCGGCCGCCATCACGGTGCCGAACCATCTGTCGGTGCCGTCGGCGCCCTTGATGCGGCCGAGGTCGACTGTTTCCGCAGTGCCGTCGACGACGACGTCGGCCGCCGCCTCGGGATCTTTTGTGGGAATACGAAATTCGCGCGCGTGGTCGTTCCCGGTGCCTGCCGGGATGATGGCCAGCGGTACGTCGGTTTGCGCCAGCACCTGCAGCGCAAGCGAGATGATGCCGTCTCCGCCGACGACGACGAGTGCGTCCATCCCGCGCTCGAGCGCGCCGTCGACGAGTCGTCGCGCATGCTCGGCGTCGGTTCCCGCGATTGCGACGACGTCGACGCCACGGCGGTGCAGCTGGGCCACCGCCCGTTCGGCCGCATGTGGCGCGCTGCCGTGCCCCGACGCGGGGTTGGTCAGCATCGTGATACGACCGACTCCGGTCATATTGCTCCTTGCGTGCGCATCACGGAATCAATTTGCCCGGGTTGAGGATTCCGGCCGGGTCGAGTGTCGCCTTGACCGCCTGCAGCACCTGGACCCCGACGTCGCCGACCTCGTCACGCATCCATGGCCGGTGATCGGCACCGACCGCGTGGTGGTGGGTGATCGTGGCCCCGGTTCGCACCATCGCGTCCGACGCGGCGATCTTCGCCTTGCGCCACTGCTCGATCGGATTGCCGCGTTGCCCGGCGACGACGGTGAAGTAAAGCGACGCACCGGTGGGATACACATGCGAAATGTGGCACAGCACAAGCGCAGGCGTGCCGGTTTCGGCCAGCGCGGTCGTCAGTGCCTCGGTCACCGCGGATTTCAGCGCGGGGATGTTGGACCAGTTGGTGGCCGTCTCCAGGGTCTCGCACAACGCGCCCGCCGACAGCAGCGAGTCGCGCAGATACGGCGCGTTGAAGCGGCCGTGCTCCCATGCGCGGGCGGGGGCTTCGCCCAGCGAGGTGCCGCCCTTGGCTTGCAGCAGAGCCCGGGTTTCGGCGTGCCTGCTTTCGACGTGTTCCTCGGACCCCTCGAACACGGTGATCGCCAGACAGCCACCGGTGACGCTGTTCTCGCCGATGCTCTCGGTGGTGGCAAGGTTCACGCCGGTCTCGGCCTCGTCGGAAAGCCGCAGAACGGTTGGGCCGGTACCGGTTTGGGCGACGGCGCGCAGGCCGGCCGCGCCGGTGGCGAAGTCGGGGAACGACCAGGCCTCGTAGCGGGTCGCGGCGGGCGCCGGGTGAACCTTGACGCGGACGCGGGTGATGACGCCGAACACGCCCTCGGAGCCGATCAACAGCTCACGCAGATCCGGGCCTGCGGCGGACTCGGGCGCACGACCGAGGTCGAGCACGCCCGCAGGTGTGATCGCGCGCAGGCCGCGCACCATGTCATTGAAACGCCCGTAGCCCGCCGAGTCCTGCCCGGACGACCTCGTCGCGGCGAATCCTCCGATCGTCGCGAACTGGAAGCTCTGCGGGAAGTGCCCGAGCGAGAAACCGTGCTCGCCGAGCAGGCGTTCGGCGTCCGGCCCCGTGACGCCCGCGCCGAGCTCGGCCTCCCCGGACACCTCGTCGAGGGAGTGCAGCTCGTTGAGCCTGCGCAGATCGAGGGAGATCACCGCCTTGAACTGACCACGCAGCGGATCGAGACCGCCGACGACACTGGTTCCTCCGCCGAAGGGAACGACGGCGATGCTGCGCTGCCCGCACAACCGCAGGATCTCGGCCACCTCGTCTTCGTTACCGGGCAGCAGCACCGCATCGGGTGCGTCCTGGACTCCCGGGTCACGGCGCCGCAGCAGATCAAGGGTGGACTTTCCGCCCGCGCGAAGCAGCCTGGCGCTGTCGTCGACGCCGCAATTGTCCGCGCCGACGACGTCGGCCAGCGCATCGCGGTCAGCGGGTGAGAGTGCCGACGGTCGCAGCTTGACCTGGTCGGGCTCGAGCTCGGGGAGCGGGGCGTCCCCGACACCGAGCGCCTGCGTCAGCAGATTCCGAATTCCGTCGGAGAGCGGCTTCGCCTGCTCCGGGTCACCCCATGCATCCCACTTCATCATGCGTTACAGTATTACATATGCTGTCAATCAGTAACGATCTTCCCCCGGACCTCGGCGACCGGATCCTCGACGCGGCGGCGAGTTGCGTGCTGGCCTACGGCGTCGACCGGGTGACACTGGCAGAAATTGCCCGCCGGGCCGGCGTGAGCAGGCCGACCATCTACCGCCGTTGGCCCGACACGCAGGCGCTGCTGGCGGCGCTGCTGACCGCACGGATCGTCGGCGTGCTGCGCGATGTGCCGTCGCAGGGGCGCGGACGCGAAGCCCTGGTCGAGCGGATCGTCGGTGTCGCAGAACGGCTCAGGCATGACGACGTCGTCATGTCGGTGTTCCACTCCGCACCCGAACTGGCCATGGTCTACATCGCCGAACGCCTCGGCACCAGCCAGCAGATCCTCATCAACGCGGTCGCCGCCGAGCTGGAGGTGGCCCAGCGTGACGGCAGCGTGCGGGCGGGTGACCCGCGCCAACTCGCCGCGATGTGCCTGCTGATCACCCAGTCGACGATCCAGTCCGCACAGATCGTCGAGCCGATCCTCGACGCCGACGCGCTCGCCGTCGAACTCGCCCACTCACTGAACGGATACCTAAAACCATGACGAATTCGGCCGCTCTCAACGCATCTCGCCGTACACGCGAGTTGGCGGCTCTTGCCGACGGCCAGCAGCTCGATGTCGTAGTGATCGGCGGTGGCATCACTGGAACGGGGATCGCGCTGGACGCCGCCTCCCGTGGGTTGACGGTCGCTCTCGTCGAGAAGCACGACCTGGCCTTCGGGACCAGCCGGTGGAGCTCCAAGCTCGTGCACGGCGGCCTGCGCTACCTGGCGACCGGCAACGTCGGCATCGCCAGGCGCAGCGCCGTCGAACGCGGAATCCTGATGACGCGCAACGCGCCGCATCTGGTCAGCGCCATGCCCCAACTCGTTCCGCTGCTGCCCGCCATGGGCACCCCGGAACGGGCGCTGGTGCGCACCGGCTTCCTTGCCGGTGATGCGCTGCGCCGCATGGCGGGCACGCGGTCCACCACGCTGCCCCGGTCACGGCGCATCTCCGCCAGCCGGGCCGTCGACATGGTCCCCGCGGTCCGGCGCGACGGGCTCAGCGGTGGGCTGCTGGCCTATGACGGGCAGTTGATCGACGACGCCCGGCTGGTCGCCGCCGTCGCGAGGACGGCCGCCCAGCACGGCGCGGTGATCCTGACCCGCGTCGCGGCCTCCGATGCCACCGGCAGCTCGGTGCGCCTGACGGACCAGCTCACCGGCGAGTCGTTCGAGGTGAATGCGCGTGCCGTGATCAATGCCAGCGGCGTGTGGGCTGGGGAGGTAGATACCTCGATCACGCTGCGGCCCAGCCGCGGCACCCATCTGGTTTTCGACGCGAAGGCGTTCGGCAATCCGGCGGCGGCGTTGACCATTCCCATACCGGGAGAGCTCAACCGTTTCGTGTTCGCGATGCCGGAGCAGCTGGGCCGGGTGTATCTCGGGTTGACGGACGAGGACGCGCCGGGCCCGATACCCGACGTCCCCGAGCCGACGTCGGAGGAGATCGGCTTCCTGCTGGACACCGTCAACACGGCATTGAACGTGAAGCTGGGCCGCGACGACGTCATCGGTGCCTACGCGGGGCTGCGGCCGTTGATCGACACGGGCCAGGGCCGGACGGCCGACGTGTCGCGGGACCATGCCGTCGTCGAGTCACCGTCGGGAGTGATCAGCGTGATCGGCGGGAAGCTGACCGAGTACCGGTACATGGCCGAGGATGTGCTCGACAAGGCAGCCGAGCTGCGCGGGCTGTCGGCCGGTCAGTGCCGGACGCGAAATCTACCGCTCGTCGGTGCGCCGTCGAATCCGGTTGCGACGCTTCGTGTTCCCACTGAACTGCCGTCGTCGTTGGTCGCGCGGTTCGGTGCCGAGGCGCCGAACGTCATCGCCAAGGCCACCTGCGACCGGCCCACCGATCCGGTGGCCGACGGCATCGACGTGATCCGTGCGGAGTTCGAGTATGCGGTGACCCACGAGGGCGCGCTGACCGTCGACGACATCGTCGACCGGCGCACCCGTATCGGGCTGGTCGACTCGGACAGGGACACCGTGTTGACTGTGGCGGGGGAACTGCTTGCCGGAGGTATGCGATGAGTCTTGCTCACGGACGGGTCGAGGTGCGGCTGAGGCGCATCGCGGCGATCGCTGCGGTGCTCGCGGTTCTGGCGGTGGCGCCGGCCGCACCTGCTGCGGCCGAACCCGGGGTGTCCAGCGGCAAGACGTACTCCCTGAAGATGACCTCGATCCAGGGCGCCACGACGGACCGGCTGGGCCACTGGGACGCGAAGATCGCCGATCTCTCCGCCGGTGACCCTGCCGTGGTAGAGGCGTTCAACCACGCCAGCCGAATCGCGGCCACCGAACAGATCGACAAGGTGAAGGCCGAATCCAATCCGGGCGAACAGTGGAACTTCGAGTCGAACGGCCAGGTGACGTTCCGCAGCATCGCGGTCGCCCAGCTCATTCTCGGCACGCACTATTACGGCGTACATCCCACTTCGTACATCAGCACCGTCGTTATCGACAGCCGAAGCGCTCACCCGATAATGCTCGCCGACCTTTTCACCGACCCGCAGGCCGGATTGCACCGGTTGTCGGAGCTCACCGGAGCCGAGCCGCGGGCGGAGAACTTCGTGAACTGGATCCCCACTGCCTGGGGTTTGGAGATCCATTTCGCCCCTTACCAATTCGGGATCGCGCTGCCCGAGACGAAGACCGTGTCCTGGCCAGCGCTCGCCGATCTACTTGCACCCGTCATGACCGGGATCACGCAGGTCTGACTCAGTACCGAATGTCGCTCTGCAGCAACGGCGGATAGGGCGCTGACGGCTCACCGTCGACTGTGCTGCCCGCGAACTGAAGCATCGCCCGCGTTGCGCCGTTCACCTCGGCCGGATAATTCAGTGCCGGCGCCGACACGTTGTCGAGCATGCGCAGGTGCTCGGCGTTCAGTGTCACATCAACTGCGGTCAGGTTGTCCTCGAGGTGGGCCAGCCTGCGGGCACCCACGATCGGCACGACGGTCCCTTCGCGTGCCCGCAACCACGCGAGCGACACTGCTGCAGAGCTCGTTTCGAGTTCGTCGGCGATGGCAGCGACGGTGTCGATGACCACGAACTCGTCGTCGCTCGGGCCGCCGACGTAGGCCGTCCGCACCGAGTCACTGACCTCGACGCCGCGACGGTACTTGCCGGACAGGAAGCCGTTCTTCAGCGGGCTCCACGGCACCAGCGCCATGCCCTGATCGAGCGCCAGGGGTGCGAGTTCGCCCTCCACGGTGCGGGCCAGCAGCGAGTACTCGACCTGCAAGGCGATCAGCGGTGTCCAGCCGCGCAGCACGGCCGTCGTCTGAGCCTGTGCGGTGACCCAGCCGGGAGTGTTGGAGAACCCGATGTAGCGGATCTTGCCTTCCCGGACGAGGTCGTCGAGTGCCCGCAGGGTTTCTTCGATCGGGGTGTTGCGGTCCCAATTGTGCAGCCAGTAGAGGTCCAGATAGTCGGTCTGCAGCCGGCGCAGTGTCTCGTGCAGCTGGCTTCTGATCGACGAGCGTCCCGCGCCGCCGCCGTTGGGGTTGCCTGGATACATGTTGGTGAAGAACTTCGACGCCAGCACGACGCGGTCACGCTGACCCGGATGGCCGGCCAACCAGTCGCCGAGGATCTTCTCCGAGTGGCCATTGGTGTAGAAGTTGGCGGTGTCGACGAAGTTGCCGCCGCGATCGAGGTAGGTCGCGAGGATCTTCTCGGACTCCTCGACGCTGGATCCCGCGCCTCCCGCGTCTTCGCCGAACGTCATCGCGCCGAGCGCAAACGGGCTGACCCGCAGCCCAGACCGGCCAAGAGTGAGATAATGATCGAGTGGCATGAAACTGCTCCTATGTGTGCTGGATGGATATCTCTATCCAAGCGCTATCACCAGCTCAACGGTAGATTGATTCGGCCAATCTCTTGCACAATCCTATTGAATTTGCTGTGATCGGAGAATGCGCAGCACTGCCGATCTGCTCGACGAGATCCGGGAAAGGATCGCCGAGCACGCCCGGCCCGACCTGTTGACGTCGGTCGACGGGCTGCTGATGTCGAAGGTGACGACCGCCTCCGCGGCGCCGGAGTATTCACTGACCGAACCGCTCGTCGTCGTGATGGCCCAAGGCGGTAAACGCCTTCTCCTCGGCGGAGCAGGTGTACGAGTACCGGGCGGGCCAGTGTCTCGTCGTCACCGCCAACCTGCCGGTCACCGGCCACTACATCGACATCACCGCTGACTCCCCGTCGCTGGCCATGGCGCTGGTCCTTCGCCCGGCTGTCGTCGCCGAGCTGGTGCTGCAGGCCCCGGTGGGGCGGTTGTCCCGCGGAGGCGACTCGGCGATATCGACGGGGGAGGCCGGTGCCGATCTGCTCGACGCGGTGCTCCGCCTGCTGCGGCTGCTCGATCAGCCTGCCGACGCGCCGGTGCTCGCGCCGATGATCGAGCGGGAGATCATCTGGCGCCTGCTCACCGGTCCGCAGGGCGGCACGATCCGCCAGATCGGCCTGGCCGACAGCGACCTGTCACTCGTCAGCCGGGCGATCAGGTGGATCCGCGAGAACTACGCAGAACCGATGAGAATCGACGACCTCGCACGTCTGTCGGGCATGAGTCCGTCGGCGTTTCACCGGCACTTCCGTGCGGTTACGGCCATGAGCCCATTGCAGTTTCAGAAGCGGATCCGGCTGCAGGAGGCTCGCTCACTGCTGGTTGCCGGACCCGGCGACGTCGCGGGCATCGGGCATCGCGTCGGCTACGACAGCCCTTCGCAGTTCAACCGCGAGTACCGGCGGATGTTCGGTGTGCCGCCGGGGCAGGACGCCGTCCGGCTACGCACGGAAGGGGAACGGTTGCAGACCGCGCTGCTGGCATGACGAGCTGTGACGACTGTCACTGGTGTTGAACCTTGTCGCGCACCTCGAGCACCACGCCAACGATGAGCAGATCGACCTGCGCCTGAAAACGTCTGTGCGGCGGATCGATTGGTGTGACGGCACCTGGACCATCCAGACGACAGCCGGCGCGATCGACGCGACGCACGTCGTGGTGGCCACGGGATATGAACGGGAGCCACACATTCCCGAGTGGCCGGGCCGCCAGTCGTTCACCGGCGAACTGCTGCATTCATCGGCCTATCGCAATCCCGGCTTCTGTCGCGGAAAGCGCGTGCTCGTCGTCGGTGCTGGGTCGTCGGCGATGGAGATCGCGCACGACGTGGCCTCTGGCGGTGCGGTCTCCACTTGGCTGGCCGTACGCACTGTTCCGAACATCATGCTGCGCACCCTGCCCGGTGGCTTCCCATCCGACTTCATCGCAACCGCCATGTACCACATGCCTCCTGGGATCGCCGACGCGATGGCGGAGGTGGCACGGCGGTTCTCGATCGGCGATCTGAGCGAGGTGGGGTTGCCGCGCCCGACCGAGGGCGTGTTCAGTCGGGGCCACCGGTTGGGGCGTGCGCCCGCGATCATCGACACCGACACGCTCGACGCGATCCGTGACCGCACCATCGAGGTGGTGCCCACCATCGACGGCCTCGAAAACACCGATGTGCGGCTCGTCGACGGCAGGCTTCTGCAGCCCGATGTGGTGATCTGCGCGACCGGCTATCGGCGCGGTCTGGAGCCGCTGGTCGGCCATCTCGGTGTGCTGGACGATCGCGGTGTACCGCTCGAAGGCGGTGTGCACCTTGCCGATCGGGGACTGTGGTTCCTCGGATTCCAGTCGCGACCGGGCCTGATCGGCGCTGTCGCCAAACGCTCGCGCCGCATCGCGATGGCCATCACCGATGACCTTGCCGCTAGGCGCCCAAAAATTCCGATTCCAGGACCAAGTCGGGGATGAGCGACTGGTACTCGGCGTGTGCCCGGTGTGCGCGGGTGCGCCATTGCACACCTTCGTTGCGGCGCATGTAGCGGCGGTAGCGCGGCGCGCCCGGATAGCCGACGTTGTCGGCCAACACGATCGAGCCCGGATGCAGCCACCCGTTCGCGGCTATCGCCTGCAGATCGGCGACATACGAGCGCTTGTCATGGTCGATGAACACGAAATCGGCGGTGCCGCCCGGGGACTCGCCGATCGCCGCGTCGAGGCGCCGCATCGTTTCGGCATCGTCCAGTGTGCCCACCAGACAGGTGATTCGATCACCGACCCCCGCGTGGCTCCAGATGCGACGGGCGAGATCGGCGTTTTCCGCGGACAATTCGACCGAGTACACGTGGGCCGACGGCGCCGCACGCGCGATCCGCAGCGCGCTGTAGCCGCAGTAGGTGCCGAGTTCGAGCACGACTGCGGGATCGGCACGTTTGACTGCGGCGTCGAGGAGCTCGCCCTTGACGTCGCCGACGTTGATGAGCAGGGACTTGTGATAGGCGTACCAGTCGAAAGTTCCCAGCACATCGGCGATGTCGCCGCGTCGTGCATGGCGGCACACGTAGTCGACGACGGCGCGTTCGCGCCCATCGCCGACCTGACCGGTCTGATTCAGCCGGTGCGCTCCGAGCACCAGACGCCAGAACGACCACCGCACCATCGGTACATGAACACCAAGTCCCACTTAGAGGACAACGATGTCGACGGGCGAACGGTTCACCTGCCGGGCCGATGGACGGCTATGAGGCCATTGCGTCGTACAGCCGTGCGATATCCGCGGGGGCCACGTTCGATCCGCACTGCTGGCGCAGGGTGCGCAACGGCTGCGCAATCCGCTGCAGCTCAGCCCACTCCGACGGATGCGCGAGGAAGTAGTTCCGAATCGCGGCCTCTGCGCCACCACCCTGCCCGCCTGCATCGGTGACGGCCTTGTTCGCGTCCGGATGGCTGGCGAACCACTGGCCGGACTGCGCCCCAACCGTGCCGATGGCGTTACTCAGTCCCGATACGGTGCAGTCGGCGTCGGCCGACGCCGTCGGCAGCGCGATGGTGGTAGCAGCCAATCCTCCGAGCACTCCTGCGGCGAGAACGCCGGCGATTCCACGACGCATGGTGTTACCAGACATCTGCATTCCTCACTCCTTTGTCACCGACCCTGCATGGTCCCCCGACGCTATGGGTCGCTACCCACAGTACGGACGCGAGGATATATGGAGGTCACCGCGAAAACGTCGCGACAACTACTTATGCGAAATCGACCTACAGCGGGATGTTCTTGTGCCGCCCGCGCCGTGCAGGCGCCTCGGCGAGTACCTGAGTCAGCTTGCTGCGGGTGTGTGCCGGGTCGATCTTCTCGTCGACCACGCCGATCTCGATGGCGGAATCGACACCGCCAGCGATCCGCTCGTGCTCGGCGGCCAGCTCCTCGTGCAGCGCCTCGCGCTCATCGTCCGGCGCGGCGGCCAGCTTCTTCTTGTGCAGGATGCCGACGGCGGCCTTGGCGCCCATCACGGCGACCTCGGCGTCCGGCCACGCGAACACCTTCGTCGCGTTGAGGGAGCGCGAGTTCATCGCGATGTAGGCACCGCCGTATATCTTCCGGGTCACCAGCGTGACCCGGGGAACGGTGGCTTCGCCGAACGCGTGCAGCAGCTTGGCGCCGCGGCGCACCACGCCACCCCACTCCTGATCGACACCTGGCAGATAGCCGGGCACGTCGACCACGACGACCAGCGGAATACCGAACGCGTCGCACAGCCGCACGAAACGCGCTGCCTTCTCGGCGCTTTCGGAGTTCAGGCAGCCACCAAGGCGCAGCGGGTTGTTGGCGAGCACGCCGACGGTCCGTCCGGACAGCCGGCCGAGGCCGATCACCATCGACGGCGCCCACTTGGCCTGGAACTCCTCGAAGGGCGCATCGGAGTCGAGCAGTGCTTCGAGCAGCGGATGCACATCGTAGGCGCGGCGCGGCGACTCGGGCAGCAGCGCGTGCAGGTCGGTGTCACCCGCTTCGGCCTTGTTGCGGTCGAAATGGCCCTGCTGGCAGAACAATCCGACCAGTCGGCGGCCGCGCGCGTAGGCGTCGAGCTCATCATCGGCGACGATGTGGCACACGCCGGACTTCTTGTGGTGGGTGTCAGGTCCGCCGAGCGAGGCCATGTCGACGTCCTCGCCGGTGACACTGCGAACGATGTCGGGGCCGGTGACGAAAACCCGGCTGTCCGGCGCCATCACGATGACGTCGGTCAGGGCGGGCCCGTATGCGGCGCCACCCGCGGCGAAGCCGACGACCACCGAGATCTGCGGGATGTAACCCGACGCCCGGATCATCGCCTCGAAGACCAGACCGACCGCGTGCAACGCCTTGACGCCCTCGGCCAACCGCGCACCACCGGAATGCCAGATGCCGACGATCGGGCTCTGCTCCTCGATGGCGGTGTCATAGGCGTTGACGATGTGGGCACAGCCCTCAACGCCCATCGCGCCGCCCATCACGGTCCCGTCGGTGCAGAAGGCGATGGTCCGGACACCGTTCACGGTGCCTCCGGCGGCGAGCACGCCCGAGCGGTCACGCTCGTGCAGTAGATCAAGGGTGCAGTCGTCGTCGAAGAACGTCTTGAGGCGCAGCAGTGGATCGCGAGGATCGGTTGATTCGCCAACTGTCTCGGGGGCCGTGATTGTCATCGAAACCTCCTGTAAGGGGCCGGATATCGGGGCGCTCAGTACTTCCCGAAGGCGAGCGCCACGTTGTGCCCACCGAATCCGAACGAATTGTTGATCGCGTAGTTGTAGTTGCCGGGTCGCGGCGAACCGGCCACGACATCGAGGTCGATCTCCGGGTCCAGGTTTTTCAGGTTGAGCGTCGGCGGGATGACACCGTCGCGCAACGCGAACATCGTCAGGATCGACTCGACCGCACCGACTGCGCCGACCGAATGGCCGAGCGCGCCCTTGGGGGCGAAGACCGCAGGCTTGTGGCCACCCATCGCGTTGTTGATCGCCTTGCCCTCGGCCACGTCGCCGACGCTGGTGCCGGTGGCGTGTGCGTTGACGTGATCGATGTCGCTGGGCTGCAGGCCGGCCAGCTGGATGGCACGCGTCATCGCGTGGCCCGCCTGCTCACCGTTGGGGTCCGGCGCGACGATGTGATAGCCGTCCGAGGTGACGCTGGCGCCCATCAGCCGGGCGAGAATATTGGCGCCGCGCGCCTTCGCGTGCTCCTCGGTCTCGATGACAATGAGCGCTCCGGCCTCGCCGAACACGAAGCCGTTGCGGTCCTTGTCGAACGGACGGCACGCACCCGCCGGGTCATCATTGCTGGTGGACAGCACGATCCGCATCTGTGCGAAGCCGGCGATCGGCACTGCCTCGATCTTGGTCTCCACGCCACCGCAGATCGCCACGTCGGCCTCGCCGAGCACGATGTTGCGCCATGCGTGCGCGATGCCCTCGGAGCCGGACGCGCAGGCCGAGATCGGGGTGATGACCCCGGCCCTGGCCTTGCGTTCCAGCCCGACCGCGGCGGCTGCCGCGTTGGGCATGTACATCTGCACTGCGAGTGGTGACACCCCACGCAGGCCCTTGGCCCGCATGCCCTCGTAGGCGAAGAGCAGCTCCTCGCTGGACCCCATGCCGGTGCCGATCGACACCATCAGCCGTTTGGGATCGACCTCGGGGTCACCGGCGTTCTTCCAGACCCGCCGGCTCATGATCGTCGACATTTTCTGCAGGTACGACAGCCGACGCAGCTCGACCCGCGTCAGCTCACCGTCGAAATCCTCCAGCAGATGCCCGCCAATTCGAACGGGAAGGTCGTACTCCTCGACGAACGAGTCATCCAAAAGCCGGATGCCGCTTTGTCCCTCGAGAAGCTTCTTCCATGTGCCTTCCGCGTCGGTCGCCAGAGCAGTCGTCATGGCAACGCCTGTGACGACAACATTGGGGAACCCGTTCCCCGTAGCCAACCCAGTCATTTCGCTGCGATGGTTCCTTTCCCCCCCAACGCCTCAGTACTTGCCGAAGGCAAGTGCGACGTTGTGTCCACCGAATCCGAACGAGTTGTTGATCGCGTACTTGAAGTCGCCGTATCGGGGCTCGCCCGCGACGACGTCCAAATCGATCTCCGGATCAGGTGTTTCGTAGTTCAGGGTGGGCGGGATGACGCCGTCGCGCAGAGACAGCACCGTCAGCACCGACTCGAGCGCACCGACCGCACCGATGGAGTGGCCGAGCGCCGACTTCGGCGCGTACACCGCGGCGTGTTCCACACCGGCGACCCGGATGGCATTGGCCTCTGCGGTGTCACCGATCGGCGTGGCCGTGGCGTGGGCGTTGACGTGCTCGATGTCCTTGGGGTCCAGGCCCGCAAGTTCCATCGAACGCTTCATTGCCTGACCAGCGCGCAAACCGTCGGCTGCCGGCGCCACCATGTGGAAGGCGTCCGACGTGATGCCTGCTCCCATGAGCCGAGCCAGCGGTTGAGCGCCGCGAGCCTTGGCGTGCTCCTCGGTCTCGATGACCATGAGCGCACCTGCCTCGCCGAACACGAAGCCGTCGCGATCCTTGTCGAACGGACGAGAAGCACCCTCGGGGTCGTCGTTGCGGGTCGACATGGCACGCATCATCGAGAAGGCCGCGATAGGCAGCGCCTCGATGCCGCCCTCGACACCACCGCAGACGGCGATGTCGGCGTCACCCATGACGATCTGCCGCCACGCGTGCGCGATTGCCTCCGAGCCCGACGAACAGGCCGACACCGGCGTCATGACGCCGGCGCGGGCCCCGAGCTGCAGGCCGATGACGGCAGCGGCGCCGTTCGGCATGATCATCTGAACGGCGAGCGGCGACACCTTGCGGGGGCCGCCCTCATTCATCAGGTCATAGGTCTCGACGATCTTCTCGCCGCCGCCCAGACCCGTGCCGACAACGACGGCGAACCGGTCCCCGTCGACCTCGGGTGTACCCGCGGCCTCCCAGATCTGGCCGCCGAGCAGTTTGGCCATCCGCTGGACATACGACATGCGCCGCAGATCCAGCCGCCCCATATGGTCGTCGACGGCCTCCTTCAGGTGGCCACCGATGTGCACGGGCAGGTCCCATTTGGTGACGAATTCGTCCTCGAGGACGCGGATGCCGCTCTCGCCGGCCAACAAGCCCTTCCACGTGCTCTCGATGTTCCCGGCGATCGATGTCGTCGCCGTGACGGCGGTTACCACAACGCTGGGGAAACCGCCGTTAGCAGTGGAAGGCCTGGTCACGCGCGATCCGCTTCGATCTTCTCGCGCAGCGCGGCAGCAGCCTCGGGGTTTTCTTCCTCGAGCTTCTGGATGTAGGAGACGACGTCACCCACGGTGCGCAGGCCTGCGAGGTCCTCGTCGGGGATCTTCACGCCGTACTTGTCCTCGGTCTGCACGGCGATCTCAACCATCGACAGCGAGTCGATGTCCAGGTCGTCGACGAACGACTTCTCCGGGGTGACTTCAGACGGCTCGATGCCGGTCACTTCTTCGATGATCTCGGCGAGACCGGAGATGATTTCTGCCTGAGTGGCGGCCACTATGGCTCCTTCTAATTTGTTGTGTTACTGCGATTTACGTTGGTTATGCAGTTGTTCTGTCCCCGGCGACACCGGGAATCAGACCTCTAGAGCTCGGATAGCCCGTCCAGGTCGGCGGGGGTTTTGACGGCCTTCGTCGGCACCCCTTTGAGTTCTCGCTTGGCGATCCCGGCGAGTGTCCCGGCGGGCGGGAACTCGACGATCGCGGTCACGTTCGATTGCCGGAGGGTCTCCGTGCACAGGTCCCAGCGCACCGGCCGGGTCAGCTGGGCGACCAGCTTGTTCATGGCGTCCGCGGCCGACGCGACCGGCTGACCGTCGGCGTTCGACAGCAAGGTAGCGGCAGGTTCGGCGGTCGCGACCTTTGAAACCGCGGCGGCATAGCCGTCGGTGGCCGGCGCCATGTAGTGCGTGTGAAACGCACCGGCAGTGGCAAGGGGACGCACGCGCGCCTTCTCCGGCGGATCCTCGGCCAGCTTGCTCAGGGCGGCCAGGCTGCCCGCAGCGACGATCTGGCCCGTCGCATTGCGGTTCGCGGGTACCAGGTCCAGCGCTTCGAGGCGGCTCAGCACCTCGGTCTCTTCGCCGCCGAGCACCGCGGACATGCCGGTGGGCTCGGTAGCGCACGCCTTGGCCATCTCCGCGCCGCGGGTGGCGGCAAGCGCAACGGCGTCGTCACTGGAGATCACGCCCGCGATTGCGTAGGCGGCAATCTCGCCGACGGAGTGCCCGGCTGTGATGAAGTCGCGTCCGGCCAGCAGGCCGCGCTTGGTCAACTCTTCCCACGCGAGCAGCGTCGCGGCCACGACCAGCGGCTGTGTCACGGCGGTGTCGGTGATTTCCTCCGCTGTCGCGGTGGTGCCGAGGGTGGCCAGGTCTAGACCGCTGGACTGCGACCAGGTGGAGATACGGTCAGCCGCACCGGGCAGCTCAAGCCACGAGGCGAGCATGCCGGGCGTCTGCGATCCCTGTCCGGGAGCAAGCAATGCGAGCACGTATTTAAGAAAACACTGTGGGAACGGATCTGCGCGGTGTAAGAGATTATGAACCTGGTCTTATTCTTTTGTGGAGATCCCACAAAACAGCATGTGATGGGACTCCATCGATATCGAGCCGAAATCTGTTAGCCTGCGCGGTCCTCGCTGGGTACGGCCTCAGGACCCGTCGATATCTGTGCAGTGGCCATGTTCGGCGTGCTGGAATGCTGTGCTTGCCGAGTCAACCGTCCGACGGTCGAGGCCACCCGGAGGACGTAGGCATCGCGCGGCGTGGTCGGATCGCGTCCGGTGAAGTCAGCGATGCGCTTGAGGCGATATCGGACGGTGTTTGGATGAACGAACAACTTGCGGGCACAGGCCTCGATCGCACCGCCAGAGTCCAGATATGCGTCCAGCGTTTCAGTTAATGCCGGCCCGGCATCGCCCAGCGGCCTCATCACCTCGGTTTCCAGCGCCGCGATGGCGGATGCGTCGCCGAGCAGCGCCCGTTCGGGCAAAAGCTCACGCGCGGCGACGGGTCTCGGCGCACCCGTCCAGCCCGCGACGGCGTTCATCCCCGCGATCGCCTCGGTGGCGCTCCAGTGGGCCGCCGACAGCGTCGGTGCGGTCGGCCCGATGACTACCGGCGCATTGGCGAGGACCGTCAGCAGCTCGGCGAGGAATCGGTCGGTCAGGCTGAGCGGACCCGACACGATCGTCACCAGCCAGGTGCCGTGCACGTCGGAGAGCGCCGCGCGTCCGTGCCTGTTGACCACGTCGTGGACGTCGTCGCTGGCCAGGTCGATGCGGTCGGGCTGCGGGATACCCACGATGACCGTGGCCGGCGCGGTGGCATCCCAGTTCAGCGCCGCGGCCTGCGACTGCAGTTCGGGTCCGGTGTCCCCGCGCACCACCGCGTCGATGATGTTGGCTTCCATCCGGGTGTCCCAGGCACCTCGTGCCTCGGCCTGGTCGGCGTATGCGGTGGCAGCAGCGAACGCCAAATCGCGGCTGTATCGCAGGATCCCGGCCGTCAATGCGGTCAACTGCTCTTCGGAGCGGGCCAGCAGGGGCACCACTTCCTCGAAGAACTCCATGGTGACGCGCACCAACTCCACGGACTGCCGCAGCGCGATGCGCCTGCGGAGGTCCTGCGGCACCACCTCGAAGGCCTGCGCCGTATAGCTGACGTCGCCGTTGGGATTGCGCATCCACTCCGCGAAGTTGACGACCGCGGTCTGCACCACCAGCTGGACACTGGCGCGTTGAGAGGCCTCTAGGTCTGCGAAGAACGGCAGCCGCTCCTCCAGGACGTGCACCGCCTGGGTGGCCAGCCGTCCCGAATACTGGCTCAACCTGCGCAGCACCGATTCGGGGATGGTCTCCAGCACCTCCAGCGTGGAGGCGGGCGGGACGAACCGATTGTCGGGCATCCCTAAAAGCTACGCCATTTTTCTGGCGGATTCCTCCAAGAACTGCCGCGAGTCAGGCCACGCCGGGGTCGGAAGTCTGTTCCGGCGCCGCGAGCACGTCGTCGATCTCGTACTTGTTGGCGGCCTCGACGGCTTGCGACTGGTCGATCTCGCCGTCGGCAGCCAGTGCCTCCAGCACCGCCACCACCACCGACTCGGCGTCGGTGTTGTAGTAGCGCCGTGCGGCGGGGCGGGTGTCGGAGAACCCGAAGCCGTCGGTGCCCAGCGTGACGTAGGTGTTCGGCATCCAGGGCCGGATCTGCTCGGGTACCGCGCGCATCCAGTCCGAAACGGCCACGGCCGGGCCGCGGGTGTCGGCGAGAGCCTGGGTGATGTAGGGCATGCGCGCCGGACGGTCGGGGTAGCGCAGCTTCTCTTTCTCGATCTCCACGCCATCGCGGTTGAGCTCGCCCCAGCTGGTCACCGACCACACGTCCGCCGCCACGTCCCATTCGTCGGCCAGCAACTCGGCGGCCCGGATCGCCGACGGCATCGCCACTCCCGACACCAGGATGTGCGCCTGCTTGGACTTCTGCTCCGGGGCAGGCCGGTATCGGTAGATGCCGCGCAGCAGGCCCTCGACGTCGAGTCCCTCGGGTTCGGCCGGCTGCTTGTAGGGCTCGTTGTAGATGGTGATGTAGAAGTAGACGTTCTCCGGGTCCTCGCCGTACATGCGGGCCAGCCCGCTTTCGACGATGTAGGCGATCTCATAGGCGAACGCCGGGTCATAGGCCACCACGGCCGGATTGGTGGCCGCCAACAGCAGGGAGTGGCCGTCGGCGTGCTGCAGTCCCTCGCCGACCAGCGTGGTCCGGCCTGCGGTGGCGCCGAGCACGAAGCCGCGCGCCATCTGGTCGGCGGCCGCCCAGAGACCCGTCACCGGTGCGCTGGAAGCCGAACATCGAGTAGAAGATGTAAAGCGGGATCATCGGTTCGTTGTGCGTCGCGTACGACGTGCCCGCTGCCGTGAACGTCGCGGTCGAACCGGCTTCGTTTATGCCCTCGTGCAGGATCTGGCCGATTTCACTTTCCTTGTACGCCAACATCAATTCCGCATCCACGGCGGTGTACAGCTGGCCGTTGCGGTTGTAGATCTTCAGGCTCGGGAACCACGAGTCCATGCCGAACGTGCGGGCCTCGTCCGGGATGATCGGCACGATGCGCGGGCCGATCTCCTTGTCCCGCAACAGCTCCTTGAACGTGCGCACCATGGCCATCGTGGTTGCGACCTCTTGGTTGCCCGAGCCCTTCTTGAGCGCCTTGTAGATGTCGCGGCCCGGCAGCGTCATCACCTTCGACTTCGTCCGCCGCTCCGGCACGAAACCGCCAAGCGTCCGTCGCCGGTCGAGCATGTAGCGGATCTCGGGCGCATCCGGGCCGGGGTGGTAGTAGGGCGGCAGGTAGGGGTTCTTGTCGAGTTCCTCGTCGCCGATCGGGATGCGGATCGCGTCGCGGAACTGCTTGAGATCTTCCAGCGCAAGCTTTTTCATCTGATGTGTCGCGTTGCGACCTTGGAAGTGGGCGCCCAGTGAGTAGCCCTTGATGGTCTTGGCCAGGATCACAGTCGGCTGACCCTTGTGTTCGGTGGCCGCCCGATAAGCCGCGTAGACCTTGCGGTAGTCGTGCCCGCCGCGCTTGAGGTTCCAGATCTCGGTGTCCGACATCTTGTCGACCAGCGCCTTGGTGCGCGGGTCGCGGCCGAAGAAGTGGTCGCGCACGTAGGCGCCGTCGTTGGCTTTATAGGTCTGGTAGTCACCGTCGGGGGTGGTGTTCATCAGGTTGACCAAGGCGCCGTCGCGATCGGCGTGCAGCAGCGTGTCCCACTCGCGGCCCCATACGACCTTGATGACGTTCCAGCCGGCGCCGCGGAAGAACGACTCCAGCTCCTGGATGATCTTGCCGTTGCCGCGTACTGGGCCGTCGAGACGCTGCAGGTTGCAGTTGATCACGAACGTCAGGTTGTCCAGCGCTTCGTTGGCGGCGACCTGGATCAGACCGCGACTCTCCGGCTCGTCCATTTCGCCGTCGCCGAGAAACGCCCACACGTGCTGGTCGGACGTGTCTTTGATGCCGCGATCGTGCAGGTAATGGTTGAACCGGGCCTGGAAGATGGCGTTGATCGGGCCAAGGCCCATCGACACGGTCGGGAACTCCCAGAAGTCGGGCATCAGCCGTGGATGCGGGTACGACGGGATGCCGCCGCCGGGGTGGCTGTGCTCCTGCCGGAAGCCGTCGAGCTGGTCGGCAGTTAGCCGACCCTCCAGGAATGCGCGGGCGTAGATGCCCGGCGATGCGTGGCCCTGGATGTAGACCTGATCACCGCCGCCGGGGTGGGACTTGCCGCGGAAGAAGTGGTTGAAGCCCACCTCGTACAGCGCGGCCGAGGACGCGTATGTCGAAATGTGCCCGCCCACACCGACTCCCGGACGCTGAGCGCGGTGCACCATGATCGCCGCGTTCCACCGGATCCAGGCGCGGTAGCGACGCTCGATCTCCTCGTCGCCGGGGAACCACGGTTCCAGCTCGGTCGGAATGGTGTTGACGTAGTCGGTCGATGTGAGCGACGGAATGGCCACTCGTTGTTCGCCGGCACGCTCGAGCAGCCGCAGCATCAGGTAGCGCGCCCGCGCCGGGCCCTGCCGTTCCAGCAACTGGTCGAAGGACTCCAGCCACTCGGTGGTCTCGTCGGGATCGATATCAGGGAGATAGGACGCAACGCCTTCGCGGATCACCCGTACCCGGTCGGGTTCGGCTGCGGTGCCGGAGTTTTGGGCCAGGTCCTGGCGCGCGAACTCGGTGGTCAACTTCCACTCCTCGGTCGGAGGTCCAGGTCTATGACAACCTCTATCGTCCACCCATCGTGCCCCACTTGCACCGCCGGTGGTGGCTACTGGAATGAACCGCCGATGGCCCTTCCAAACCGGTAACGTCTGCAGACTGTGCGGATCGGAGGGCTGACCAGGTCACCGCGGCTGCGGATCGTCGCGCTGGTGGTCGGCAGCCTGGCCGGTCTGGCCATGATCGTCGTCGGGTGCACCTCCGTCACCGAAGGATCGCCGAAGGTCAACTCCGCCGACGCACCGGTCTACCGGGCCTCGGTTTCGGCTTCGGCGGAGGAGTCGGCCGAATCGTCCAGCTCCAAGGAGTCCGAACGCCGGGAGTCCTTGACCACCGAGGCCGTCCACGCCTCGTGTGAGGCGCTGAGCTCCAGCAGCGTGGACTCCATCACGGCGGTCAACGACTACGTGACGTCGTTCAACTCGAGTGCCCCGGACGCGGCGTCGAAGGCCGGACCTGCCGTCGACTCGCTCAACCACAGCGCGGACCTCGTCGCGCAGAGCATCAGCGACCCGCTGTCGCCCGAACTGCGCGATGCGCTCAATGCCTGGGTCGACGCTGCTCGGGGCGTCGCAAACGCCATCGCAGGCAATTACGGGCCCGACGAATTCAACGCCGCGGTGTCCAAGCTGAACGACGTCAAGACGACGGCGCTGGACCTCTGCGATGCCGCATATCGATAAACCTTTCAGCGCCGGGCGTCGCCGAATGTCCGGGTCGTGCGACGATAGGACAAAATTACAAGGCAGTTGAAGGAGGACCGACGGTGGTCGCGGCGGCAGACGCCCCGAACTACGCCCAACGGCTGGGCATCCAAAAAGATCAGGTTGTGCAGGAACTGGGCTGGGACGACGACGTCGACGACGACATCCGGGCCGACATAGAGGACTCGTGCGGCGGCGAGCTGCTCGACGAGGACGCCGACGACGTCATCGACGTGGTGCTGCTGTGGTGGCGCGATGACGATGGCGACCTGGTGGACCGGTTGATGGACGCGATCACGCCGCTGGCCGACGATGGCGTGATCTGGGTGCTGACCCCGAAAACGGGTCAGCCGGGGCACGTGATGCCCGCCGAGATCGCCGAGTCGGCGCCGACGGCCGGGCTCATGCAGACCTCGTCGGCAAACCTCGGCGACTGGAGCGCCAGTCGGCTGGTCCAGCCGAAGTCCAAGGCGGCGGGGCGGCGCTGATGCTGGAACCCGGGACCGAGGCCCCGGACTTCACCCTCAAGGACCAGAACAGGCAACCGGTCACCCTGAGCGACTTCCGCGGCGCCAAGAACGTGCTGCTGGTGTTCTTTCCGCTTGCCTTCACCGGCATCTGCCAGGGCGAGCTGGACGAGATTCGCGACAACCTGCCGTCCTACGAGAACGACGACACCGCCACGTTGACTGTCTCGGTGGGACCGCCACCCACACACAAGGTTTGGGCCTCCCAGAGCGGTTTCACGTTTCCGGTGTTAGCCGACTTCTGGCCGCACGGCGCGGTGGCGCAGACCTACGGGGTGTTCAACTCCGACGCGGGCATCGCCAATCGCGGCACGTTCGTCGTCGATCGGTCAGGAATCATCCGGTTCGCCGAGATGAAACAACCTGGCGAAGCGCGTGATCAGGCGGTCTGGACCGATGCGCTGGGGGCGCTGACAGCCGGGTTGATGATTTCCGGTCGCACGCTGTTGGCGTGTATTTTTCCCTCCGACGGGCGCGTAGCTCAGTGGTAGAGCTCTGGTTTTACACACCAGCGGTCGGCGGTTCGATACCGTCCGCGCCCACAATGCCTGATTCGGTTCGCTATCCCGCGGGCGGCGCGAAGAACTCCAGCGCGATGCCGTCAGGGTCGCGGAAGCTCAGTCCCGAGCCATAGTGGGCATCCACGATGCCGCCGTGTTCGATCCGAGCTCGTCCAGGCGGGTGACCCACGTTTCCAGCTCTGAACGGTCCGCACAGCCGAAACCGACATGGTCGAGGCCGGCCTGGAATTCGGTGAATCGTCCGCCCTCCAGCGGCTTGTCGTGCTGGTGGATGCCGAACAGGGTGCCGCCGTCGAACGCCCACACCACATGCCGGAATCCGGCATCGGTGTGCTCGTCGAGCACCGGATCGCTGCCGAACAGCGTTTGATACCAGGGTGCGCTTGCGTCGACGTCGCGCACGGTCACCGCGACATGGTTGAGTGCTGTCATACGATCCGCCTTCCTCGGCGTGCGCGAGCACGCATGTCCCACAGATACATTCGATAACCCAATATCCACACGTCGCGCGGAATGACACGGTCGGCGACCCGCAGGGCCGTCAATAGCCATTCGAATTGCCGTTGTTGCTTCGCCGACCATGGCATCTTCATATGGCCGCGGAACTCGGGCGGCAGAAAGCCCTTGGTGGCGAAGAGATTGAAGCGGCCTGCCAACAGGCGCAGCGGGGCGGGCAGGAACGCCATCGCGGCCACACCGTGCAGGTGCTCGCGCACCGGTGGGTCGATTTTCAGCTCGTCGAGGGTCCGCTTCCAGAATTCGTCGAACGCGATGCGGTCGGTCGGCCACATCTCCTCGCGGACCTGCAGTGTGGTGCCCAGCTTCCTGGCGTCCCGATAGATCGCCTCGGCGGACTCGTCATCGAGCGGCCCGTACAGGAACTCATGCTGGTCGATGAAGTACCGGTACAGGCAGGCCGCCACCCACAGTTGCAAGCGTGGATCGAATGCGTTGTAGGACAACGGGCTTGACTTATTTGACCGCACCAGCGCATGGACCTTGTCGACCTCGTCGCGGATCAGCGCGCGATCGGCGTCCGTCCCGAGGGTGGCGGCAGCGAGATAGGTGCCGGTGGTGCGGGCCCGCTTGAACGGGTGTTTGTAGACGTTGCCGCTGTCCACCGGGCTTTCCAGTACGCCGTAGCCGACGCCGGGTAACGACAACTGCATGATGACGTTGGCCGCGGGGGCCAGCACCGCCGCAGGATTGATCAGGTCGACCACCCTGGTCGGCCGCCGCGGTGGGCCCAGCCTCATCAATCGAGTACATCACTTTGTGAGACGCTCGCAGCGTGTTTGCGTCGATGTGTCTCGGCCGGGCGGCCGGTATCGCGGCCGGCTTCCTGGCCGACCTGGCATTCGGCGATCCCCAGCGCGGCCACCCGGTTGCGCTGTTCGGGCGGGGCGCCGCCGGATTCGAGCGGCTCACCTACTCCGACGACCGGTGGGCCGGCGCCGTACATACGGGTGCGCTTCTTGGCGCGCTGACCGTCGCGGGTGTCGCGGGGGAGCGGGTCGCCTGCCGGCGGGGACCGGCCTGGGTCGCGGCTCTCACCGCTGCGACGACCTTCGTGGCGTTGGGCGGGACGTCCTTGACGCAGTACCGGCGCCCGGATGGCCGACTTGTTGACGCGTGACGACATCGATGCCGCGCGAGGTCTGCTGCCGTCCCTGTGTGGACGCGACCCGGCCGTGCTCGATGCCGACGGGCTGACGCGCGCGGCCGTCGAGTCGGTCGCCGAGAACACCTCCGACGCACAGGTGGCGCCTCTGTTGTGGGCGGCCATCGGTGGCGTGCCCGCGCTGCTGGTCTACCGCGGCGCCAATACCCTCGACGCGATGATCGGTCACCGTTCGCCGCGTTACCTGCGATTCGGTTGGGCCGCAGCGCGGTTCGACGACGCACTGAATCTCGTAGCCGCCCGCGTGACCGGTGTGCTGGTGGCGATCTGCGCACCCGTGGTGGGCGGGTCGGCTGCGGGCGCGGTGCGGGCGTGGCGGCGCGACGCCGTTCGACACCCGAGCCCCAACGCGGGCGTGGTCGAAGCATCGTTCGCCGGCGCGCTTGGCGTCCGCCTCGGCGGGCCAACGCAATACGCGCACCAGTTGGAGATCCGGCCCACCCTCGGCGACGGACCGGCACCGCAGGTCACCGATCTCGTTCGGGCTGTGCGGCTATCGCGCATCGTTCAGCTCGCGAGTGCAGTGCTGGCGACGGCGGCGGTCAGCGTCGCTTGCCGTAGCGATCGGCGAGTTTCTCCTCGGTGGTGAGCGGCGCGCTGACGGGCCGATTCTCTGCGGCGCCCTTCTCGCGCCGACGCGCCCGGATCTCCGAAACGATGAAGTAGCCCAACCCGAGCGGTGCGAGGATGCCGAACGCGATCCACTGAATGCCGTAGGACAGGAAGGGTCCCGCGTCCAGGTGCGGCAGGGCGATTGCGCCGAGGCCGCCAGGCTGATCCTCGATCAGCTGCAGATAAGCCCCGGTCAGCGGAACGTCAAGCAGCGCGGAGATCTGCGGGGTATTGATCGCGTACACCTGCTGTGCCCCGTCCTGACGGAACGGGGCCTTGCCCTCGGGCGACGGCTCGGAGTCGCGCAGCCTCGCGACGATCGTCACCGTCCCACCCGGTGCAGGCGCGATGGGCGGCACCCGCGAACCCTGCTCGGGTTTCACATAGCCGCGATCGACCAGCACCGTCGGCCCGCCGTCGACGGCGAACGGGACCAGTACCTCGAAGGCGGGCTCGCCCTCGATCACCCGGAGCCGCGCAAGCACCTGCCGGTCGGGCAGATAGTGGCCGGTGGCTGTCACCCGCTGCCACTGCTCATCGGGAGCCGACGAGTCCTGCTGCGGCAGAACGCTTGTCAGTGGAACGGGTTCGGCCTTCAGCGACCGCGAGATCTGCGCGTTCTCACGGGAGGTCTTGGTGTTCTTGCCGAGTTGCCATGGCGCGAGAACGGTGAAGCACAGGTAGGCGAAAGCGATTACCACGACGAACAAGGCGAGCCAGCCCGGTCGCAAAAGGAAGGCCCACCGCGGCTTCCGATCTCGCCCCTTCGCTTCGGTCATCGGATTTGCTCGTCCACCCACTCATGCAGGCCCGGCAGCGAGGCCTCGATGACAGAGAAGACGTCCTCGAAGTCGTCATGTGTGCCGTAATACGGGTCCTCGACATCGTGCGGATGAGCACCCGATTTCGGGTCGAAAGACCTCAGCATGCGCAGCCGATCGGGCGGAACACCCATGTCGCGCAGAATCCGCTCATGGTTTCGGCCAAGCGCCACCACGAGATCGGCCGACAGGTGGTCCTCGTTGATCCGCCGGGCCCGGTGTTCGGTCGGATAGCCGTGTTCGCGCAGCACGCGGTTCGCGCGATTGTCGGCGCCCTCGCCTGCGTGCCAGTCGCCGGTTCCCGCGCTGGTGACCCGCACCTCGTCGGTTAACCCGCGCTCGCTGATCTGATGGGCGAACATCTTCTCCGCCATCGGCGAGCGGCAGATGTTGCCCGAGCAGATGAACGTGATGTGCAAGGGCTCAGACACCGGAGCCGCTCCGGCGGCGACATCAGACACCGAGCACCTCGCGGAGGTCGTCGACCGTCGCCACGTGCTCCGCGGCGGCGACTGAGCCCGGTTCCGCGAAGTCCGCCTCGCCATACCCCCAATCGACCACAACGGTGGCGATGCCGTGCGCGGCGGCGCCCTCCACGTCGTGGGCGCGGTCGCCGACCATCAGGACGCGGTCAGGAAGCGGCACGAGCTGGGCGAGTGCGTGCGCCATCACCTCCGACTTGGTGGCTCGAACTCCGTCCAGGCTGGCACCGGCGATGACCGCGAAATACTCGTCGAGCCCGAAATGCTCGAGGATCCGCCGTGCGGTCGGCTCGGCCTTCGATGTGGCCACCGCCAGCCGCACTCCGGCAGCCCGCAGGTCGGCGAGCAGTTGCGGAATGCCGTCGAACAGGCTGTTCATCGCCCAGCCGCGGGTCGAGTAGTCGGCGCGGTAGGCGGCGATCGCGGCGTCCGGGTCTTCGAGTCCCATCGCCGTCAGCGTGTGATGCATCGGCGGCCCGACGATGCGGCCGGCCAGGTCGCCGTCGGGAATCTCGGCACCGATCTCGCCGAGGGCATGCCGGAAGCTGGACACGATGCCCTGCGCCGAGTCGGTCAGGGTGCCATCGAGGTCGAAGATCACCAGCTGCGGCCGGGTCGCCGCGGCGGTGTCGTCCAGGGTCGTCACGCATCCATTGTCTCCGACGGCGCATTAGTGTCGTGATGTGGCAAGCCCAAAGTTGTCCGACGTCATCGACGTGTTGGAGGCTGCCTACCCCCCGAGACTCGCGCAGGAATGGGACTCGGTCGGTCTGGTCTGCGGCGATCCGGACGACGACGTCGACTCGGTGACGATCGCGGTCGACGCCACCGCGGCCGTCGTCGACGAGGTGCCCGATCGCGGGCTGCTGCTGGCGCACCACCCTCTGCTGCTGCGCGGCGTCGACACCGTTGCCGCGAGCACGGCAAAAGGCGCACTGCTGCACCGGATGATCCGCAGCGGACGGGCGTTGTTCACCGCCCACACCAACGCCGACTCCGCGGCCCCTGGCGTGTCCGATGCGCTCGCCGATTCCCTCGGACTGACGGTGGAAGAGGTGTTGGCACCGGCCGTTGGCGGTCCGGACAACGACAAGTGGGTGGTATACGTTCCCGCCGAGAACGCCGATGCGGTGCGTGAGGCGATGTTCGCCGCGGGCGCCGGGCGCATCGGCGACTACTCGCATTGCAGCTGGGGCGTCGCCGGAACCGGGCAATTCCTCCCGCACGAGAGCGCGTCGCCGACGATCGGCAGCGTCGGATCCGTCGAACGGGTGGCAGAAGAGCGCGTCGAGATGGTCGCGCCTGCCCGGTTGCGCGGTCACGTGCTGGCGGCGATGCGAAGCGCGCACCCCTACGAGGAGCCTGCCTTCGACATCTTCGCGATGGCATCAGTGCCCGCGGATGTCGGGCTCGGACGCATCGGCAAGCTGCCGACGCCACAGACGTTGGCGGCGTTCGTCTCTCGCGTACACGACGCGCTACCCGGTACGTCATGGGGGATTCGCGCGTCGGGAGAGGATGACGCCGAGGTGTCGCGGGTGGCGGTGTGCGGCGGCGCGGGCGACTCGCTGCTGGACATCGTCGCGGGTGCCGGGGTCGACGCCTACGTCACAGCGGACCTGCGGCACCATCCCGCAGACGAACATCGGCGGCGCTCCGACGTCGCGCTGATCGACGTCGCACACTGGGCCAGCGAGTACCCGTGGTGCAACCAGGCCGCAGGCCTGCTGCGCGACCATTTCGGGGACTCGCTACCGGTGCGGGTGTCCGCCATCCGCACCGATCCGTGGAACATCGAGAGAAACGGTTTATGAAAGCTGAAGTCATCCAACAGCGCTCGCTGCTCGAACTGGCAGACCTCGATGCCGAGCTGAGCCAGATCGAACACAGATCCAGCCATCTGCCCGAGCAGCAGCGCTTCGAGAAGGCCCAGGCGGACCATCGCGAGGCCAACGACAGGCTCGCGGCGCTGCGTCTCGCGATCGACGACCTGGATGCACAGATCGCCAAATTCGAGTCCGAGATAGAAGCTGTGCGCGACCGCGAGGACAGGGACCGCACGATGCTCGATGCGGGTGCCATCAACGCCAAGCAGCTCTCCGACCTGCAGCACGAACTCGAGACGCTGGAACGCCGCCAGTCGAGCCTGGAGGACTCACTGCTGGAGGTGATGGAGCGACGCGAAGAGTTACAGACCCAGCAGGCCGACGAACTCGCCACGATCGATGCACTGGAAAGTGAACTGGCTGACGCACAGCGGGCGCACGACGATGCGCTCTCGGTGATCGAACAGAACCGACACCAACGCGTCTCGCGGCGCGACGAATTGACCGCCGGACTCGATGCCGATCTGGTGTCGCTGTATGAGCGGCAGCGCGCTCACGGTGGCGCCGGGTGCGGGACGGCTGCAGGGCCGCCGGTGCGGAGCGTGCCGGATCGAGATCGACCGCGGGGAGCTGGCTCGCATCGCGGCCGCCGCCGACGACGAGGTGCTGCGCTGCCCCGAGTGCGGAGCAATCCTTCTGCGGGTCAAGGACGGTAACTAGTGAAGGTGATCGTCGAGGCCGACGGCGGGTCTCGCGGCAATCCGGGGCCCTGCGGGGTACGGGTCGGTGGTCTGGACAGCCGATCGCGAGAACGTGCTGGCCGAGAGCAAGCAGGCGATCGGCCATGCCACCAACAATGTCGCCGAGTACCGCGGCCTGATCGCCGGCCTCGAGGAGGCCGCAAAGGTGGGTGCCACCGAGGTTGACGTGCGGATGGATTCCAAGCTGGTGGTCGAGCAGATGTCCGGCCGCTGGCAGGTGAAGCATCCCGATCTGAAGGAGCTGATCAAGCAGGCGATGGCGGCGGCGACGAAGTTCGACCGCATCAGCTACGCGTGGATCCCGCGGGCCGAGAACTCGCATGCGGACCGCCTGGCCAACGAGGCGATGGACGCGGCGGCTGAACTGGAGACTCCCGAAGGGGGAGAGTCGGACGAGACAGCCACTTCCACGGAGACACCAGCCTCGCCCGCAGGCTGGACCGGCGCCCGCGGCACTCCCACCCGATTTCTGTTGCTCCGGCACGGGCAGACCGAATTATCCACGCAGCGGAGGTATTCCGGCCGCGGGAACCCGGCGCTGACCGACGTCGGCCAGGGTCAGGCCGAGGCCGCCGCGCAACACCTCGCGCAGCGAGGCGGCATCGCCGCGGTCGTCACGTCGCCTCTGCAGCGGGCCTACGACACCGCGGCGAAGGCCGCCAAGGCGCTCGGTCTCGACGTGACCGTCGACGACGATCTGATCGAGACGGATTTCGGCACGTGGGAGGGCCTCACATTCTCCGAAGCCGCCGAACGGGACCCAAAGCTGCACCGAAGCTGGTTGCGCGACACCAGCATCAGCCCGCCGGACGGCGAGAGCTTCGACAGTGTCGCGGACCGGGTTCAGCGTGCCCGCGGCCGATTGATCGCCGAGCACGCAGGCGAAACAGTGCTTGTGGTGTCGCACGTGACGCCGATCAAGACGCTGCTACGGCTGGCGCTCGACGCCGGACCGGGAATCCTGTACCGGCTGCACCTGGACCTCGCATCGCTGTCCATCGCCGAGTTCTACCCTGACGGGGCTTCGTCAGTGCGGCTGGTGAACGAGACGTCGTACCTGTAGTCACTCATGAAGATGCAGGCGTTCGCCGTGCATGCCGAAGATCATGATCGCCTCCACCGGTCCGTCTGCGGCGCCGAACCAGTGCGGCGTCCAGGTGCTGAACTCGACGGCCTCGCCCGGTTCGATGACGAAGTCGCGCTCGCCGAGGATGAGGCGCATTCGGCCGGAGAGCACATACGTCCAGTCCTGGCCTTCGTGAACGGGTAACTCGGCGGGCGGTTTTCGGCGTTTGGCGGCGATCCGGATCTTGAATGCGTGCAGGCCGCCCGCGGCTGCCTGCCTGGTGAGCGGCCAGTACGTGATGTCGTTGTGCGTGTGCGAACTGCCCCGTACCCGCGGATCGGGCGACTCGGGCGCGCGCAGCAGTTCGTCGGTGCTGACCGACAGCGCTTCGGCGAGTCGGGGGAGATGGTCGAGGGCAAGACGGCGCTTGCCCGACTCGAGCCGGCTGAGTGTGGACACGTCGATGCGCGCGCTGCGGGCCACGTCCTCGAGCGTCAGCCCGCGCTCTACCCGAAGGTCCCGCAGCCGTCGTCGAACCCGCAGGTCGACATCGTTCTCAAGAGAGTCTTTTGCCTGCATGGCAAATTAGATTGGCAGATTGCGCACCCAGCGGCAAGCTGGTCGCATGACTGGTTCGTGGGATTGCGTGGTCGTCGGCGGCGGCGCGGCTGGTCTGAGCGCCGCCTTGGTGCTCGGCCGGGCCAGGCGCCGCACGCTGGTGGTCGACGACGGAAAACAAAGCAACCTGGCGGCATCGGGAATCGGCGGTCTGCTGGGTCACGACGGGCGGCCGCCTGCGGAGCTTTACGAGATGGGCCGTCAGGAGCTCACCGCATATCCGAGCGTCGAGGTACGAAGTGGCGGGGTAGCGGGCGGCGTGCGCGACAACGACGAATTCGTACTGGATCTCGGTGACGGGAAGCACGAGCGGACCCGACGCGTGCTGCTGGCAACGGGTATGCAGTATCGACCACCGGAGATTCCGGGCTTGGTCGAGCTGTGGGGCCGGTCGGTGTTTCATTGCCCGTTCTGCCACGGCTGGGAGGTGCGCGACCGGCCACTGGCAGTCCTCGCCCGCGGCGAACGCGCGGTCCATCAGTCGTTGTTGCTGCGGGGCTGGAGCGATGACGTCGTGCTGCTGACGGACGGACCCGCCGAACTCGGTCCTGACGACCGAGCCCGCCTGGCGGCGGCCAACGTCTCCATCGACGAACGACCGGTCGCCGAATTGGTCGCAGAAAACGGCGAATTGGCGGCCGTCGTATTCGACGACGGAACTCAGCTGGCGCGGCGTGGTCTGCTCGTGGCGACGACGTTGCACCAACGTTCATCGTTGGCAGATCACCTCGAGGCGGCGCAGGGGAACGCGACGCCGGTCTCCGCGGACCCGGTAGCCGTCGACGCGCTGCTGCGCACCACCTCGCTCGGTGTCTTCGCCGCAGGTGATTTGAGCGCGCCCATGCCGCAGGTGGCGGCGGCCATCGCGGCGGGATCCCTCGCGGGAACGGCCGTCGTTCAGAGCCTGTTGGCTGACGACTTCGGATTGGCTACACCGGAATGGAGAGCACATGTCAACGCATGAGACGAAGGAACACTGGGAGAAGCACTACGGGGAGCGCGACCGCGTGTGGAGCGGACGCGTTAACGTCCAATTCGCCGATGTGGTGGGCGATCTGACACCGGGACGCGCGCTCGACCTCGGCTGTGGTGAGGGTGCCGACGCAGTGTGGCTCGCCGAGCGAGGCTGGAACGTCGTCGCAATCGACATCTCCGAGACAGCGTTGGATCGTGCAAGGGAGGCGGCTGCTACCCGCGGCGTCACCGACAGCATCGAGTTCGTTCAGATGGACTTGTCCGACGACTTCCCCGGTGGCACGTTCGACCTGATCTCGTCGCAGTTCCTGCATTCCACGGTGTACCTGGATAGGCAGAAAGCTCTCGCGAGCGCCGCTGCTGCGTTGCGTCCTGGCGGACTGCTGGTGATCGTCGACCACGGCTCGGCGCCGCCGTGGGCGTCAAAGCTGGATCATCATCATGAATTCCCCAGCGCCGAAGAGGTGGTCGCCGGTCTGGCTCTCGGTGACAGTGAGGTCGAGCGAGTCCGTGTCGATTCCGTCGAGAGGCAGGCCGTCGGCCCCGAGGGAGAGCAGCGCCCGTGGATGGACAACGTCATCGTTCTGCGTCGCCGGCTGACCCACTAGCCTTCCACCGCGCGGTACTGATCCGGCATGCACACAGCGCACGGCCGGTAGCCCGCCGCGACGGCATGGGCCTCGTCGGCGAAGAACACGCGGTATTTGACGTACCCGCCCCTGGCGATCGCCCGTAGCGCCGACGGACAGTCCAGCCGCCCGTAGATCTTCGTCCCGCGGTGACCACCGATGGTGCCGCGACCCGTCATGCGGCGTCGTGGAAGACAAGGCCGAGCGTGAAGCGTTCGCCCGAGCGAACCGCCGAAACACCGTGCCGGACAGGCGCGGCCGACCAGCCCCTGGTCGACTCCACCGGGCGCTCGCGAGTCGTGAAGACGAAGCCATGACCGTGCGGAAGAACCGTGGCGGTACCGCGCGATTGCGCACGCGGTCGCTGCTCGAGCAGCAGGAACTCACCGCCGGTGTGGTCCACGCCGGGCTCGGACAGATTGATCACGACCTGCAGCGGAAACACCAAGTCTCCATACAGGTCTCGGTGTAACGCATTCCAGCCGCCCGCTCCGTACTTGAGCAGGATCGCCGTCGACCTTGTCTGTCCGGCGGCATGGCACATGTCGAGCCATTCGTCGAGGTCGTCCGGCCACGGCGTGGCGCGGCCGAGCTTGCCCCACCAGTCCCGGGCGATCGGCAGCAGTCGCGGGTACAGCGCATGCTTGAGCTCTTCGATCGGCTCGGGGTAGGGCCGTGCGAAGTAGCGGTATTCGCCTTCGCCGAACCGGTATCGACTCATCTCGATCGTTGCGCGGAAGAGGCCGTCGTCGGAGTAGAGCCCGCGGAGTCTCGCCGCCTCGGACGTGGTGACCAGCTGGGGCAGCAGTGCACCGCCGAGGTCATTGATCTCGGCGGTGACCGCATCCCAGTCGGCGGAGTCGACCCGCTTCTGCCATGTCGTTGCAGCCATCAGAACAACCGCGCGGCCCGGACTTCAGCCGGCTCTTCCAGGTCGAGCAGGAACTTTTTGCGCTCGAGCCCGCCCGCGTAGCCGGTGAGCTTGCCGTCCTTTCCGACGACCCGGTGGCACGGAATCACGATCGAGAGCGGATTGCGGCCGACGGCGGCTCCGACCTCCTGGGCCGTTGATCCATCGGCCAGCTCCGCGGCGAGCTCACCGTAGGTGACGGTCTCGCCGTAGGGGATGGTCGTCAGACGGTCCCAAACCCGACGCTGTAGACCGTCGCCGCGCAGTGCGGTCGGCAGATCGAACTCCGATCTGGCGCCGGTCAGGTAGTCGTCGAGTTGCGCCTGCGATTCTGCAAGCAGAGCGTCGGAGCCGGCGTCGACCCGTGGTCCGAACGTATCCGCGGACGGTCGGTACCAGTGGTGGCGGAAGTACAGGCCGATGAGCGCGGCGCCGTCGGCGACCAGCGTCAACTCGCCCAGTGGGCTGTCGATTACTGCATGTCTTGTGTTCGTCACGTCGTCCTCCTTCACCTTGTAGACGAAGTGGAGGACCGATGCGTGAGATTGCGGCGGGATGGGTTTTACCTGTTTCAGCGCCCGGAAGCATCTAACTCACGGTTTCCACGGTGTGAGCCGGGGGGTCCACGCCGGCACGTTGCGGCGGTACTCCTCGTACCGCTCGCCATACGTACGCACGAGGGTGGGCTCCTCGTACCAGCGCACGAATGATGCCGTGACGATCCAGCCGATCACCGCGTACACGACGAGCCAGATGCTGTCGAAAAGCAATGCCTGCCCGAGAATCGCGGTCAGCAGACCGACGTACATCGGGTTGCGCACGAATCGGTTGAAGCCGGTGACGACCAGACGCTCGGTCGGCGCGATGGGCATCGGCGTTCCGCCCGCCCTGACGAACTGTATGAACGCGTGCACCGGCGGGATGAGGCCGACCACGATCAGCACGACCCCCAGGACCACCCGAAGCGTCGGGCTGGACCCGGGGATCTCCCAACGGGTGATCAACCACGGGCCCAGCCCGACGAAGGTTCCCGGGTGCCGCTACGAAGAAGGCCGCTGACCCAACGGCGGCGGTGGAGGTTCGCACCCGCTAAGTGTTAGGCCAGTTCTCTGTCAGTTGGGTGAGCCGCACGCTATTGCCCGACGGATCGCGGAAACCAGAGTCGATGCCGTACGGCATCTGGTTCGGCGGCTCCGTGAATTCGACGCCGCGGGAAGTCAATTCCTCATAGGACTTGTCGATGTCATCGGTGGTCAAGAACACCGTGCCGGCGAATCCCTTCGCGGTCAGATCCAGCACTTGCTTCCTGGTGGCGTCGTCCATGAGTGGCTCGCCGGGCACGGCCATCAACACCACGTTGACGTCGTCCTGCCCGGGCGGCCCGACCGTGAGCCAACGGAAGGCGCCCATCTCCTCGGGGAACGACACATCATCGCGCACTTCCATGCCGACCTTGTCGGTCCAGAATTTCAGTGCGACTTCTTGATCATGAACCCACAGGTGGGCGCTTGCAATTTTTATCATGGCTCTGACGCTACGGTCGGTCGCCGGGCCCCGTCTTCTTCCCGTGTGCTGTTTTGACCCGGCTGTCGGCGAGCGGTCGGGTGTCGCGGGCGAGGATGCAGCTGGGTACCCGTGCGTAGATCACCGCGGGCGGCATGCTGTCGCGGTAGGCGGCCGGCGGCAGACCATAGACGCGGGCGAAGCTCGAGGTGAAGGAGCCGACGCTCTGCAAGCCGACCATCACGCAGATGTCGGCCACAGAGCGGTCGGTGTGACGCAGCAGGGACGCAGCCCGCTCCAACCGTCGCGTCTGCAGATAGGACCGCGGCGACTCACCGAACGTCCGGGTGAACATTCGGCTGAAATGGGCCCGCGACAGACCCGCGGCGGTGGCCAGATCGTCCACCGTGATCGGTTCGGCGTAGCGCGAATCGACTAGATCCTTGGCCCGTTGCAGGTAGCGGGCGGGAGGCACCTGCACCATCGGAATATTATGTAGGAGCGAACGAGTTGGCCGGGCGGCCGCGGGTCATCGCGAGATGACTCGAGGAAAGTCCGGACTTCACAGAGCGGGGTGATTGCTAACGGCAATCCGAGGTGACTCGCGGGAAAGTGCCACAGAGAACAGACCGCCACCTTTGGTGGTAAGGGTGAAACGGTGCGGTAAGAGCGCACCAGCATCCCGGGTGACCGGGATGGCTAGGCAAACCCCACCCGAAGCAAGGCCAAGAGGCCGCACCTGGTGCGGCTGCGCAGGCGCTCGAGGGTTGCTCGCCCGAGCCTGCGGGTAGGCCGCTCGAGGCACCCGGTGACGGTGTGCCCAGATGGATGGTCGCCGTCTCGCCGCCGTGGTAATTCGCGGCGGCGAGGGACAGAATCCGGCTTACAGGCCAACTCGTTCGCCCCGTCTAACGGGCCTTGCGCACCGACTTGTTCAGCTTCTTCAGCGCGCTGTCGAGCTGCTGGCGTGCACTGCGCGCCAAGTCGTCCTCCTGTGCGTACAACAGGCCGTAGGTGAACGTGTCCTCGCCGGCTCCATGAGCGGCGTCGGCCTGTTGGCTCAGATGCGTGCGGCTGACCACGCTGTCTTGATGGTCGCCGAGCAAGGTCTGAATGCTCTTGGCCCGGTCAGACACCTTTTCGGCACCGGTCGCGGCCGCGGTGTAACGAAGTCGCTTGGCCCCTTTGCGAATTCGGTGCAGAGCCTCATCGCGGTCCTCGTCGACGGCCCCTGCCGCCCTCTTGGCGGCCTTGCGTACTCGCTTGTAGGCCGAGTCGATGGTGACGGCCACTTCTTCATCGCCGCCGGCCGCCTGCGGCGGCTCCGCGGCGACCAGCCCGTCGAGCGCATCGAGCAGACGGAAATACCGCTCCGATCGCATCGCGATCAACGACCGCCGCAGGCCGGACCGGTAGCGCCGCTTGGCGCCGTCCACCAACCGCTTGCGGATCGGGCCGCGTATCAGGTCGTCGGGTAGGTCGTCCAGGGCGCGTTCGTACCGCTCCGCGAGCACCTCGGCGTCGCGCGCGACGCCCAGCACGCTGGCGAGCTGACGCAGCTCGTCGAGGACCCACGCGTCGTTGGAGATGCCGAAAGCGCCCTCAGACGACTGAAGCAGGCTGCGAATTTTGCGCGTGGCCACCCGCATCTGGTGCACCGAGTCGTAGGTGTCCGCCCGCACCGCGCGGTCCCACTCGACCAACTGGTCGACTTGTTCGGCGACCGCCCGGTGGATCGGGTCGGCCTTCGGCTTCCTCGGTTTTTCGTCGTCGTCGGAGCTCGCCAGCACCCGGGCGAGCTTGGACCCATGGCCCGCCGGCGCAGCACCCGCGTCGAGGAGGCGGTTGGCCAGCCGGTCCAACAAGTCACGCGAGGCCGACGCGCCCTCCACCAGTTCCAGCTCCCACTCGCGCCACTGCTGCTGGTCGCCCTCACCGGCCGACGCGATCACCTTGTCGTCGCTGAACTCGGCGATCGGGGATCCGTCGGCGCCATAGAGCAGATCGACGGTCCGGTCGGTCGAGATTCGGGCGACAGGTCCGAGCGGCCGGTCGCGAACGATGGCGAGCACCACGTCCTTCAGATCGTCCGGCACGCCGCCGCCGACACCGTCGTCCAGTGCAGCCCGAACCTCGGTGCGGGTGTCCGGGCCTGCAGGCAGCTTGAGGTGCCAGCCGGCGTCGGTTCCGCCGGTACGCCTGCGCAGCGTCACGCGGTGGGCCGCCAGGTCGTGGTCCGCAGTGTCGAAGTAGACGGCCTCGAGTTGCTGGACCGGTGACCGCTCTACCCGCACCACCGCCGAAAGCCCGTCGAACGACGGTGAAACCGTGGATTCGAGCACGTCGAACTTCCGCTCGACCTCGGTGTGCCGGGACGTCTTCGGCCTGCTGGCAGCCATCTCCACCTTCGTCGCGAGTGCCTTGATCCGCCCAGCGTGCCATATGCGGGTGAACAGCCGATCCGGGCTCGCAGATAAAGTCCAGGTGTGACCGAATACCAGACCATCACGCTCGAGCATTCCGGCCCGATCGCGCGAATCACGCTGAATCGGCCCGATGCCGCAAACGGCATGAACGACACCATGACTCGCGAACTGGCCGATGCCGCTGCCCTCTGCGACACCGACGCGACGAAGGTCGTGGTACTGACGGGCTCCGGCCGATTCTTCTGCGCGGGAGGCGATCTCAAGTCGTTTGCGACGGCGCCCAGTCGCGGACGCCACATCAAGGGTGTGGCCGACGATCTGCATCGCGCCATCTCGACGTTCGCTCGCATGAACGCCGTGCTGATCACGGCCGTCAACGGGACCGCAGCCGGAGCCGGCTTCTCCCTCGCGGTCACCGGCGACCTCGTCCTGGCCGCCGAGTCCGCGTCGTTCACGATGGCCTACACGAAGGTCGGGCTGAGTCCCGACGGCAGTTCGTCATATTTTCTGCCCCGGCTGATCGGCATCACCAGGACGAAGGAGCTGATGCTGACCAACCGCACCTTGTCCGCTGAGGAGGCGTCGCGCTGGGGGCTGGTCACCGAGGTGGTGCCCGATGGGGATCTGGCCGCCAGAGCTGATCAACTGGCCGCCCAAATGGCAGTCACCGCAAGCGGATCCAACGGTGGGGTCAAACAACTGATGTTGGCGACATTCTCCAGCGGCTTGGAGGAACAGATGGAGCTAGAGGGTCGCATCATCGCCCAGCGCGCCGAATCCGCCGATGGGCGCGAAGGAGTCGACGCCTTCATGGCGAAGCGCAAACCGGAGTTCGCGTAATCGACGATCCAGCCTAGAAGCTGTGTTCCTCAGCGGGGAACACCCCGCTGGCCACCTCGTCGGCGTACTGCGTTGCCGCGCTGCGCAATTCCGCACCGACGTCGCCGAAACGCTTGACGAACTTGGCGGTCTTGCCGCTGGTCATGCCGGCCATGTCCTGCCAAACCAGCACCTGCGCATCGCAGTTCGGTCCGGCGCCGATGCCGACAGTCGGAATGGTCAGCTTGCCGGTGATCTGGGTGGCCAGTTCGGCGGGCACCATCTCGAGCACGACGGCGACGGCGCCGGCCTCCTGGACGGCGATCGCGTCGTGAATGGTCTGCTCGGCGGCGTCGCCGCGGCCCTGGACCCGGAAGCCGCCGAGGCCGTTGACGCTCTGCGGCGTGAATCCGATATGGGCGATGACTGGGATGCCCGCCTGCGTCAGCGTCGCGACCTGGTCGGCCACCCGCTCGCCACCTTCCAGCTTGACCGCATGCGCACCGGTCTCCTTGAGGAAGCGTGTCGCGGTCTCCAGCGCCTGCTGCGGCCCGGCCTCGTAGCTGCCGAACGGCAGGTCGGCGACCACGAGCGCGTGGGGGGCACCGCGCACCACACCGCGAACCAGCGGAATCAATTCCTCGATCGTCACCGGCACGGTGGTGTCGTAGCCGTACACCACGTTGGCGGCGGAATCGCCGACCAGGAGTACCGGGATGCACGCGTCATCGAATACGCGGGCAGTGGAGTAGTCGTAGGCGGTCAGCATGGCCCACTTGTGACCCTCTGACTTCCATTTGTGCAGGTGGTGGGTGCGAACCTTCGTCCGCGGCTTGCTTTCGGCAGCACCATAAACAGTTTGTTCAGACATCGTTGTCCCTTTGTCTGTTTGTCGATCCTCGTGGCCCATTCCGGGTCCCCGGGTTCTTCTGACTCCCTCAGTGTGCCACCACCTGGCAAGAAGATGAACTTCCGGTTAAGTGGATTTGCTCACATTACGATCGGCCACATGCAACGGCTCAGTGGTCTCGACGCAAGCTTTCTGTACCTCGAAACCGCAGCACAGCCCCTGCATGTGTGCTCGATATTGGAGCTGGACACGTCCACGATGCCCGGCGGCTACACCTTCGACCGAATGCGCGACGCACTCGGATTACGGATCAAGGCCATGCCGCAGTTCCGCGAGAAGCTCGCCGACAGCCGCTTCAACCCCGACCACCCGGTGTGGGTGGACGACGAAGACTTCGACGTGGACCGTCATCTGCATCGCATCGGCCTTCCCTCGCCGGGCGGACGCCAGGAGCTGGCGGAGATTTGCGGCCATATCGCATCGCTGCCGCTGGACCGCACCAGGCCGCTGTGGGAGATGTGGGTGATCGAGAACATCGCGGGCACCGATGCGCACGACGGCGGCCGGCTGGCGGTCATGACGAAGGTGCACCATGCCGGCGTCGACGGGGTGACCGGCGCCAACCTGATGTCGCAGCTGTGTGGCACCGAACCCGATGCGCCCGCTCCGGATCCGGTGGACGGCGTCGGTGGCGGCAGTGGGTTGGAGATCGCGATAAGCGGCGCGGTGAAATTCGCGACCCGGCCGTTGAAGTTGGTCAACGTCGTGCCGTTGACGGTCTCGACTGTCGTCGACACCGTGAAGCGGGCCCGCAGCGGGTTGGCGATGGCACGCCCGTTCGCCGCACCGCAGACTCCTTTCAACGCCAATGTGACCGGGCATCGCAACATCGCCTACGCCCAGCTGGACCTCGAGGACATCAAGAAGGTCAAGAACCATTTCGGCGTGAAGGTCAACGACGTGGTGATGGCGCTCGTCTCCGGTGTGCTGCGCAAGTTCTTGGACGACCGCGGCGAGCTGCCCGATTCGACACTGGTGGCGATGGTGCCGGTTTCGGTGCACGACAAATCCGACCGGCCGGGCCGCAATCAGGTGTCAGGCATGTTCTCCAATCTCGAAACCCATATCGACAACCCGGCGGATCGCTTGAAGTCCATTTCAGAGTCGAATTCCGTTGCCAAGCAACATAGCTCGGCAATCGGAGCAACTCTGCTGCAGGACTGGACCCAGTTCGCTGCGCCCGCCGTGTTCGGTGTCGCGATGCGGGTCTACGCCAGCTCCAGGTTGAGCGGGGCAAGGCCGGTGCACAACCTCGTCATCTCCAACGTGCCCGGTCCGCAGGTGCCGCTGTATTTCCTGGGTTCCGAAGTCAAGGCGATGTATCCGCTCGGCCCGATCTTCCACGGCTCCGGCCTCAACATCACCGTGATGTCGCTGAACGGGGAAGCTGGACGTCGGCATCGTGTCCTGCCCCGAACTCTTACCCGATCTGTGGGACCTCGCCGACGACTTCGAGATCGCACTCAACGAGCTGCTCGAGAGCGTGGGCTAGACCCGCCGGAGTAACGGTCTGCCAGGACCGATGCGAGCTCATGGCAGCATGTGTTGCCATGAGCACCGAAGGCGAGCGCGAGTGAGGGTCGCAGCGCAGCGAGGACAGGAGCGAGCGGGCCGCCGCACGAGCCTGAAGAAGGGGATTCCTCGCGATCTCACTGGTTGTGTTGCTCGTGGCGGGTTGCAGCAAGATGGTCGACGGTCGCGCCATCATGGCGGTGCCTCCACCGGGGTCACCGATCCAATGGGCCCCGTGCCAGACCGCCGACCCGCAGGTCCCCATTCCACCCGACGCCGATTGCGGCAAGCTCTCCGTGCCGGTCGACTACAGCAAGCCCGACGGCGATGTCGCCCAGCTGGCGATGATCCGGTTCAGGGCCACCGGCGACAAGATCGGCTCGCTGGTGATCAACCCCGGCGGGCCAGGCGAATCCGGCGTCGAGTCGGCCGTCAACCTGATCACCACGATGCCGACGTCCGTTCGCGAGCGCTTCGACCTGGTGGGGTTCGACCCGCGCGGAGTCGCGGGCTCAACGCCTGCGGTGTGGTGCAACTCCGACGCCGACAACGACCGGCTGCGGGCCGATCCTCAGGTCGACTATTCGCCGGAAGGAATCGCACACATCGACAACGAGACCAAGGCGTTCGTACAGCGTTGCGTCGACAAGTCGAGCAAGGAATTCCTGGCGAACGTCGGGACGTCCAACGTCGTGAAGGATCTCGACGCGATCCGGATCGCGCTCGGCGACGACAAGCTGACGTATCTCGGTTTTTCCTACGGCACCCGGATCGGTGGCAGCTACGCCGAAGAGTTTCCGCAGAACGTGCGGGCGATGGTGCTCGACGGCGCGATCGACCCCAACGCCGATCCGATCGAGGAGGACCTCCGTCAGACGGCGGCGTTCCAGAAGGCATTCGACGACTACGCCGCGGACTGCGCCAAGGACCCGACCTGTCCGCTCGGCACCGACCCGGCCAAGGCAACCGACGTGTACAAGAGCATGGTCGAGCCTCTGGTGGACAAGCCCGCCAAGACAGAGGACCCGCGCGGTCTCGCCTACAGCGACGCTCTCGTGGGCACCATTCTCCCGTTGTATTCGCCGAGCATCTGGCCCCGTCTCACCGACGGTCTCAACGAACTCAGGGTCGGGCACGGCGACATGCTGCTCAGGCTGTCGGACCTGTACATGCACCGGAATGCTGACGGGCACTACGACAATGCGACCGACGTGCGTGTCGCGGTCAACTGCGTCGACCAGCCCGCGGTCACCGACCGCGCCAAGCTTGTCGAGAAGGATCGCCGGTCCCGCGAGTTGGCGCCGTTCCTGAACTACGGCGAGTTCACCGGATACGCGCCGATGGACACGTGTGCGCTCTGGCCGGTCCCGCCGACAACAGAGCCGCACGAGATCTCCGTCAAGGGCCTACCGCCCACTCTGGTGATCTCGACGACGAACGACCCCGCAACGCCGTACCAGGCCGGCGTCGATCTGGCCAAGCAGCTCGGCGGCACGCTCGTCACCTTCGACGGGACCCAGCACACCGTCGCCTTCCAGGGCAACCAATGCATCGACGACATCGTCGCCACCTACCTGATCGACGTGAAGGTGCCGCCGCCGGATACCCGTTGCTGAGCAACGAAACTCGACGCCTGAGCACGCCAAGGTCTCCGAAAGATAACCGTCCGATTGCGGCTTCGGCGCGCCCATGATGGGCATGCGACGATGACTGCCATGTGGCGGGTGGGGAGGCGTGGCGCGACGCTGCTGGCATGCGTGCTGGTAGCAGGCTTCACGTGTCCGCCCGCGATGGCGACGCCGGAGGGCCAGTCGACCCAGATTTACGGCCAGCCGCCGGTCTGGGGCGGCTGCGACACGTTCGTCGGCGACACCAGGGCCATCCCGACGGCGCAATGCGGCGCAGTGTCGGTCCCGGTCGATTACGCCAATCCCGAAGGCGCACAGGCACAATTGGCCGTCATCCGGATACCCGCGACCGGTGACCGCATCGGGGCATTGATGGTGAACCCCGGCGGGCCAGGGGCGTCGGCCGTCGACACCGTCGCGGGTATGGGGGCGGGGCTCGCCGGCACCGAAATCGCTCGCCGGTTCGACCTGGTCGGCTTCGATCCCCGCGGCGTCGGGCATTCCACGCCCGAGCTGCGGTGTCGCACCGACGCCGAATTCGATGCCTACCGAAGGGAACCGAACGCCGACTACAGCCCCGCGGGCGTCGCGCATATCGAAGACCTGTATCGCCAATTCGCGCAGGGCTGCGTCGACCGGGTGGGCAAAGATCTGCTGGCCAACGTCGGCACAGCGTCGACGGCCAAGGACATGGACGTGGTGCGGGCGGCGCTTGGCGACAACCAGATCAACTATCTCGGGTTCTCGTACGGCACCGAGATCGGTTCGGCGTACGCGGAGGCATACCCCGATCGGATCCGCGCGATGGTCCTCGACGGCGCGGTCGACCCGAGCCTGGACCCGATCGACGAGAACCTGCGTCAAATGGCCGGATTCCAGACCGCATTCGAGGATTACGCCGCCGACTGTGCGCAATTGGCGGGATGTCCGCTCGGCACCGACCCGGCGCAGTTCGTCAACCGGTACCACCAACTGATCGACCCGTTGGTCACGCAGCCCGCCAAGACGTCTGATCCACGCGGCCTGAGTTATCAGGACGCGATCACCGGCACCGTGAACGCCCTCTACTCCCGGCAGTACTGGAAGTTCTTGACCAGTGGACTGCTGGGCCTGCAGCGGAGAACCGACCCCGGCGACCTGCTGCTGCTTGCCGACGACTATCTGAACCGAAGCCCGGCGGGCCATTACCAGAACTCGCAGGACGCGTTCTACGCCATCCGCTGCGTCAACTCGAAGTTCCCGACCGACCCGGCGGTGTGGGCGGCCGCCGACCAACGAGCCCGCCAGGCCGCGCCGTTCCTCAGTTACGGCTCCTTCACGGGTTCCGCTCCCCGAGATATATGCGCGAACTGGCCCGTCCCGGCGTCAGCGACGCCACACTCCGCGGTCTCGCCGGGCCAGGGCAAGGTCGTCGTCGTGTCCACCACCCACGACCCCGCCACGCCCTATCAGGCCGGTGTCGACCTGGCCAAGCAGATGGACGCCAGCCTGATCACGTTCGACGGCACCCAGCACACCGTGGTGTTCAACGGCGATGCATGCGTTGACAAGGCCGTCGTCGCGTTTCTCGTCGACCGGGTTCAGCCGCCGGCGGGCTTGCGGTGTTAGAGACGTCTTGGCCGCACCTGCCGTAGCAGGCGGCCACGGTCCATTTACCGAAGGCAGCGGGACGGCCCGTGCGGACCGCCGGTCCAATGACCGGGCGGGGGACAGAACGGAACGTTGCTCCTGATACCACCCGGGAGCGCCGAGATTCACGTCAGGCAATCCAGCTCGTCAACCCAGTGTCCCGGGCCCCAGGGAATGCTCGGGATGTCGGGAACCCAGATCCGATCGGCCTGCGCCGAACCTGCGCCGAGCCCGAGCCCGGCAGCACCCATGCGCGCAGGCTATTGCCGCTGCACCTGCGATTTTCCTGATCCTCATTTTGTGGGCTCCTTCCGTTCGTTCCGCTGCGTTCGCAGCTAGACGGCGAATCGGCGTACAAGCCCCCCAACCAAACGCAGGCTACCCGGGTGCCCCGAGGTTCTAAACCCGCCCAGATCGGGGACCGTCCTACCGCCCGGCGACGAATTGGCTCCCCCGGTGCTACATCCGTAACACAGAATTAACAGCCGGTGCCTACGCTGCGGTTATGGACCGCCAGAAGGAATTCGTGCTGCGCACGCTGGAGGAACGGGACATCCGATTCGTCCGGTTGTGGTTCACCGACGTGCTCGGATACCTGAAGTCGGTAGCGATCGCGCCCGCCGAGCTCGAAGGTGCGTTCGAGGAAGGCATCGGCTTCGACGGGTCGTCGATCGAAGGGTTCGCCCGGGTGTCGGAGTCCGACACCGTCGCGCGACCCGATCCGTCCACTTTCCAGGTGCTGCCGTGGACCTCGAGCGCGGGCCAGCACCACTCGGCGCGGATGTTCTGCGATATCACCATGCCCGACGGATCGCCGTCGTGGGCCGACTCGCGGCACGTGCTGCGCCGACAGCTGGCCAAGGCCAGCGACCTGGGTTTCTCCTGTTACGTGCACCCGGAGATCGAGTTCTTCCTGTTGCAGCCGGGGCCCGACGACGGCTCCGTACCTGTCCCTGCCGACAATGGCGGCTACTTCGACCAGGCCGTGCACGACTCGGCGCCGAACTTCCGCAGGCATGCCATCGACGCGCTGGAACAGATGGGCATCTCGGTCGAGTTCAGCCACCACGAGGGAGCGCCCGGCCAGCAGGAGATCGACCTGCGCTACGCCGACGCGCTGTCCATGGCCGACAACGTGATGACGTTCCGGTACGTGGTCAAGGAGGTCGCGCTCGGCGACGGCGTGAAGGCATCGTTCATGCCCAAGCCGTTCGCTGAGTATCCCGGTTCGGCGATGCACACCCACATAAGCCTGTTCGAGGGCGAGAACAACGCGTTCTACAGCGCGGACGACCCGCTGCAGCTGTCGGATACCGGAAAGTCCTTCATTGCAGGCATTTTGGAGCACGCCACCGAGATCAGCGCGGTGACCAATCAGTGGGTGAACTCGTACAAGCGGCTGGTGCACGGCGGCGAGGCGCCCACCGCCGCATCGTGGGGCTTCGCCAACCGCTCGGCGTTGGTCCGGGTGCCGATGTACACGCCGCGCAAGGCCTCATCGCGTCGCGTCGAGGTGCGCAGCCCCGACTCGGCGTGCAACCCGTACCTGACGTTCGCGGTGCTGCTTGCCGCCGGCCTGCGCGGCGTGGAGAAGAACTACGTGCTCGGCCCGCAGGCCGAGGACAACGTGTGGAGTCTCACGCCCGAGGAGCGCCGGGCGATGGGCTATCGCGAGCTGCCGGGCAGCCTCGGCGCGGCGCTCGAGCAGATGGAGGGTTCCGAGCTGGTCGCGGAAGCGTTGGGGGAGCACGTATTCGACTTCTTCCTGCGAAACAAGCGGGCCGAGTGGGAGAACTACCGTAGCCACGTCACGCCGTTCGAGCTGAAGACTTACCTGTCGCTCTAGCGGGCTGCGATACGGTCGTCAGTGTGGCCAAACCTGCGACGCAGCGACCGAAGCTGCCCAGCGTTGGCCGGCTAGGGCTGGTCGAACCGTCGGCCCCTGCTGATCTGAACCGACTCGGCTGGAACACCGACGCACACGTCGAACTGCTGTGGTCGCTGTCCCGGGCCCCTGACGCCGACGTCGCCCTGAAGGCGATGGTCCGGCTGGCCGAGGCGTCAGGCAAGGACTGGGACGAGCTCAACCATGCGCTGCTCGAGGACAAGGCCCTGCGCGGTCGGCTGTTCGGTGTGCTGGGCTCGTCGCTGGCGCTGGGCGACCACTTGGCAGCGCACCCGCGGTCCTGGCATCTGTTGGCAGGCGACGTGAATTTGCCGTCGGTGGACAGGCTGCGGGAAGAGTTGACGCAAGCCGCCGAATCGGCAAGTGGCATAAACGATGTGCGGCCTGTCTTGCAGACGCTGTATCGAGACCGGCTGCTGGTGCTTGCGGGCTTGGACGTCGCGTCGGTCGTGGAGAACGAGCCGGTGCTGCCGTTCCCCGAGGTCGGCGAGCATCTGTCGGATCTGGCCGACGCCGCATTGGCCGCCGCGCTGAAGGTGGCGACGCGGTCGGTGTGTGGCGAGGATGGCGACGCGCCGCGGCTGGCGGTGATCGCGATGGGCAAGTGCGGCGCCCGCGAGCTGAACTATGTGAGCGACGTCGACGTCATCTTCGTCGCCGAGGAGGCCGACGCCGTCACCACCAGGGTGGCCGGCGAGATGATGCGGTTCGCGTCGGAGGCGTTCTTCGAGGTCGATGCGGCGCTGCGGCCGGAGGGTAAGCACGGCCAGCTGGTGCGGACGCTGGATTCGCACATCGCCTACTACCAGCGCTGGGCCAAGACCTGGGAGTTCCAGGCTCTGATGAAGGCGCGGCCCGCCGCCGGCGACGCCGAACTCGGTGAGCGCTACATCGCGGCGTTGATGCCGATGGTGTGGACGGCGTGCGAGCGCGAGGACTTTGTGCCGGAGGTGCAGGCCATGCGTCGCCGCGTCGAGGCGCTGGTGCCCGCCGAGGAGAGGACCCGCGAGCTCAAGCTCGGCACCGGCGGGCTGCGCGACGTCGAGTTCGCCGTCCAGCTGCTGCAGCTGGTGCACGGCCGCAACGACGAGTCGCTGCATGTGGCGTCGACGATCGACGCGCTGGCGGCGCTGGGTGCGGCTGGGTACATCGGCCGCGACGACGCTGCCAACCTGACGGCGTCGTATGAGTTTTTGCGGCTGCTCGAGCACCGGCTACAGCTGCAGCGTCTCAAGCGCACGCACATGCTGCCCGACGAGGACGACGACGAGGCGATGCGATGGCTGGCGCGCGCGGCCCACATGAGGCCGGACGGTCAGCACGACTCGCTGGGGGTGTTGCGCGAAGAGCTCAAGCGACAGAGCCACCGAGTGTCGCGGCTGCACGCCAAGCTGTTCTATCAGCCGCTGCTGGAGTCGGTCGGCCAGGAGGCGATGTTGACGCCCGAGGCAGCCGAACGTCAGCTCGCCGCGCTGGGATACGAGGGACCGCAGAGCGCGCTCACCCACCTGGCGGCGCTGACCGGGGCGAGCGGTCGGCGCGGACGGGTGCAGCAGGTGCTGCTGCCCACGCTGCTGGACTGGCTGTCGGATACACCCGATCCGGATGCCGGGCTGCTGTCGTATCGCCGGATCAGCGACGAGCTGTCCGACCATCGGTGGTACCTGTCCACGCTGCGCGACGAGGGCGCAGTGGCCAAGAGGCTGATGCACGTGCTGGGGACGTCGGCGTACGTGCCGGAACTGTTGATGCGGGCGCCCGAGGTGATCCAGCAGTACGCGGACGGACCGAACGGGCCCAAGCTGCTCGAGGTCGAGCCCGACGGGGTGGCGCGGGCGCTGGTGGCCTCGGCGGGGCGGCATGCGGATCCGGTGCGCGCGATCGCGGCAGCGCGGACATTGCGGCGTCGAGAACTGGCTCGCATCGCGTCGGCCGATCTGTTGGGAATGCTCGAGGTGGTTGACGTCTGCAAGGCGCTGACGTCGGTGTGGGTGGCGGTGCTGCAGGCGGCGTTGGAAGCGGTGATCCGCGCGAACACACCGTCGGACGGTGCAGCGCCCGCGCGGATCGCGGTGATCGGCATGGGCCGGCTGGGCGGCGGTGAGCTGGGCTATGGGTCCGATGCCGACGTGATGTTCGTGTGCGAACCCGACTCCGGTGTCGACGAATCCGCGGCGGTGCGATGGTCGATCACGGTCGCAGAGCAGGTGCGGTCGTTGTTGGGAACGCCGAGCGCCGATCCGCCGCTGGAGGTCGATGCGGGTCTGCGGCCGGAGGGGCGTAACGGGTCGCTGGTGCGAACGTTGTCTTCGTATGAAACGTATTACGCGCAGTGGGCGCAGCCGTGGGAGGTCCAAGCGCTGCTGCGGGCGCATCGGGTCGCGGGGGACGAAGAGCTTGGTGAGCGGTTCCTGCTGCTCGCCGACGAGACGCGATACCCGTCGGGTGGTGTGTCGGCCGAGGCGGTGCAGGAGATCCGCCGCATCAAGGCGCGGGTCGACTCCGAGCGGCTGCCGCGTGGCGCAGATCCCAACACCCACACCAAACTTGGCCGCGGCGGGCTGGCCGACATCGAGTGGACGGTTCAGCTGCTGCAGCTTCGGAATGCGCACAACGTTCCCGCTCTGCACAACACGTCGACGCTGCAGGCGCTGGATGCGATTGGCGCTGCAGGACTGATCGCCGAGGGCGATGTGGATCTCTTGCGGGAGGCATGGCTGACGGCGACTCGGGCGCGCAACGCGCTGGTACTGGTGCGCGGCAAGCCAACTGACCAACTGCCAGGGCCGGGCAGGCAGCTCAATGCGGTCGCGCTGGCCGCGGGCTGGGACACCGACGACGGCAGCGAGTTCCTCGACAACTATCTGCGGGTCACCCGTCGTGCAAAGACGGTGGTACGAAAGGTGTTCGGTGGCTGAGAGCATAGATTTTTCGTTCGAGGAGATCAGTGCCGCCGAGCACGACAGGTTGCAAGCTCTTTATTCACCCTTGACCGATGCGATGCGTCGGCTGGTTCAGGCGGGTATTCAATCGCGCGCAGATGAGGCGACGATCCGCGAGGCGCAGACCCTGGTCGAGGCGGCGGTCGACAAACTCGGCGGGACCGGGGAGGGCGAGCAGGTTCGCCTGGCGGTGGGCCAACGCCCGGTGGTGTGGGGAAATCCGGTGACCGGCTTCCGGAATGCGATCGCGCCGCCGCTCGTCATGCACGAGGAACCGGATGGCTTGTGGTGGAGCGAGTTCGAACTGGGGGAGGCGTACCAGGGGCCACCGGGTTGGGTGCACGGCGGCGTACTTGCGTTGGTACTCGACCAACTTCTCGGCGAGGCGGCGAGCGACGGGCTGACCAAGCCGTTGTTCACCGGGACGATAACGCTGCGGTATCTCCGGGGCACGCCGTTGGGGAAGCTGCGGGCGGAGGCGGCGATCGAGCGAACGGATGGGTACAAGACGTTCGTCAGCGGTCATATGTGCGACGCCGAAGGGAAGACGGTCGAGGCGGAGGGCATCTTCATCAAGCCGCAGTGGGCACGGGACGCTGGATGAAGTTTTATGTCAGCACGGCGTTCCGCGATCTGAAGGAAGCGGTCGAGATCGCCAAGGCAGCAGATGATCTGGGCTATGACGGTGTCGGCATTCCGGATCACATCATCAACCTGGAAACGTTGTCGACACCGTATCCGTACACGCAGGACGGGAAGCGGCGGTGGGAGGCATTCACGCCGTGGCCGGATCCATGGGTGCTTGTGGGTGCGATGGCGCAGGTGACGACGGGCTTGAAGTTCGTGACGACGGTGTACATCCCGGCGATGCGGGATCCGTACGCGGCGGCGAAAGCGATTGGTACGGCGGCATATTTGTCCGATGGGCGAGTCGAGCTCGGCATCGGTGTGGGCTGGTGCGAAGAAGAGTTCACGTTGATGGGCCAGCAATTTGACCGGCGGGGTAAGCGGACGGACGAGATGCTGGAGTTGTTCCGCGCGCTGTGGGAGCCGGGCTGGACGGAGTTCGACGGCGAGTTCTACAAGACGCCGCGGTTGGAGATGGAGCCGACGCCGCCGAGGATTCCGATCTATGTCGGCGGCCTGAGCGAGATTGCGCTGAAGCGGGCGGCGCGCAACGACGGGTGGATCGGCGACCTGATATCGACGGACCGGGCGATCGCGGGCGTCGAGCGCGTGCGGGAGCTGCGCGCCGAGAAGGGTTTGTCGATGGACGGTTTCGAAGTCCTCACGCCGCTGACCGACGCCTTCATGCCCGAGCACTACGAGCGAGCGGAAGCCGGCGGCATCACGGGCATCGTCACGATGCCGTGGATGTTCTACGCCGGCCCCGAAGCGTCGCTCAGCGAAAAAATCGATGGCATGAAGCGGTTCCGCAAGGACCTCGCGCTAGACGGCTGATAGCTGGAAAGTCACACCCGATGTGGCAAACGTCCTATTGCATTCAATTTGCGTGCACGTTATTTGATCGCAAAGATAAGTTTGGTTACAACGTCACCGTGGTTGCGCTTTGCTGAGGTGACCTTGTGACTCGCTCTGGCGAACGCGGCAATCGCTTGATCGACCTCCGCTAGCAAGCACGATCGTTAACGGCAAAGGCGCTCACGCGCGTCGTCGGACGCAAATCTGATGCCCGCTCAACTGGAAAGATACGACTGGGTTCGCTCTGAACTGGGCACACGGCCGGTGTAAAAGAAAGTGATCTTGGCAAAGTAGTTGCGTCGGTAAGCTCCTCCGTCTGTCGTCGATTCGACAGTCAAGATGATGAAGTCAACAGGTCCGGATGACGGCACGAACGACCAGACGGTCGCGATCGCGAGGGGCTTTCTTTTCATCGGCGGTGGTCCACTCCGAAAGGCGTTCTCGCCCAACGGCGATCACGTTTACCTGATGGATCAGACGGGCACCTTCTCGGGGCTCTCCTTCGCAGAGAACGCCGTCAACGTCTGAAGCCGCTCCCGCCGGAAGCGGTCGAGTAGTCCAGGCCGTCGGCGCGGCGGAGCGTCGGTGCGGTAACCCTCATCCGCCGCCACCCGATCGACACGTCGCGGCGGTGCCCCTGTGGTCCGCGCGAAGCCGCGCCGCCGTGCGTCGGCTGACAATGTTCCTGCACCCGTCGTCGCGATCAACAGGAACGCAAAGCAGTAGAGGATAGCCAGCTCCCCGCCGTTGCCGCCCATCGCCGGGTCGAACGGCCAGAAGCTCGCCGTTCCGCCCTCGCTGCCAGCGGCGGCCAGTGCTGATAGAAGTACGCGAACGCCATCTCGCCGGAGGCGATGAAGCTGCGATGCGGGTCATGAACCCGACAGTGATCAGGATTCCCAGGACGAACTCGATCAGACCGGCCCACCAGAACGGCCACGTGCCGACTGGCACGGCCTCTCCCAGCGGCCAGCCGAACAGCTTCATTGAGCCGTGCAGCGTGTACAGCAGACCAAAGATGATGCGAAAAGCGCTCAATACAGGGGAGTGATAACCCGCTAAGCGGGCGTCGAGGTTGGTCATAGCTGACCCTAACGTGCAAAAGGGCCGGGCGAAACGATTCCCCGGCCCAAATGCAGAACTGACT
>CAWGHF010000013.1:0-517360 GCA_963822305.1 uncultured Actinomycetota bacterium
TGATCACCAGCCCGGAATGGTCGGGCAGCGAGACCGGCGGGCGCCGGTACGCGCCGTTCACGGTGAATATCGAGGAGCTCAAGCCTTTTCACACGCTGACCGGCCGGATGCACTTCTACGTCGACCACGACTGGCTCGAGGAACTCGGCGAGCAGTTGCCCACCTACCGGCCGCCGTTGGACATGGCCCGGCTGTTCGGCGAGCCGTCGCTGGGCTCCGGTGAGATCGGTTTGACCGTACGGTATCTGACGCCGCACTCGAAGTGGTCGATCCACTCCGAGTATCAGGACAACCTATTCATGCTGTCGCTGTCGCGGGGTGGTCCGACCATGTGGATGAGTCCGGCCGATGCCGCCAAAATCGCTGTCCACGATAACGACTGGGTCGAGGCGGTGAACCGCAACGGCGTGTTGGTGTGCCGTGCGATCGTGTCGCACCGGATGCCCGAGGGTGTGGTGTTCGTCTACCACGCGCAGGAACGCACCATCGACGTGCCGCTCACCGAGACCACAGGAACTCGTGGCGGCATCCATAATTCGCTGACCCGTCTGCTGATCAAGCCCAGCCACCTGGCCGGCGGGTACGCGCAGAACGCCTACGCGTTCAACTATCTCGGTCCGACCGGCAACCAGCGTGACGAGGTGACCGTCGTACGCCGTCGCATCCCAAGAGGTGAAATACTAATGAAAGTCATGGCCCAGATGGCGATGGTGATGAACCTCGACAAGTGCATCGGGTGCCACACCTGCTCGGTGACCTGCAAGCAGGCCTGGACCAACCGGGCCGGCACCGAGTACGTGTGGTTCAACAACGTCGAAACCCGTCCCGGACAAGGCTATCCGCGTACCTATGAGGATCAGGACCGCTGGCGCGGCGGATGGGTTCGCGACCGCAGGGGCCGGTTGCGGCTGCGCGACGGCGGCCGGCTGCGAAAGCTGACCCGGATCTTCGCCAACCCAAAGCTGCCCAGCATCAACGACTACTACGAGCCGTGGACCTATGACTACGAGAACCTCACCACCGCACCGCTCGGCGAGCACATGCCGGTGGCGCCGCCGCGCAGCCTGATCAGCGGCAAGCCGATGAAGGTGTCGTGGTCGGCGAACTGGGACGACGATCTCGGTGGCTCGCCGGAGATCCTGCCGGGCGACCCGATCCTGAAAAAGGTCAGCGACCAGGTCAAGCTGCAGCTCGAAGAGACCTTCATGTTCTACCTGCCGCGGATCTGCGAGCACTGCCTGAATCCGTCGTGCGTGGCCTCATGCCCGTCGGGTGCGATGTACAAGCGCTCCGAGGACGGCATCGTGCTCGTCGACCAGGACCGCTGCCGTGGCTGGCGGATGTGCGTGTCCGGATGCCCTTACAAGAAGGTGTATTTCAATCACAAGACCGGCAAGGCCGAGAAGTGCACGCTGTGCTATCCGCGCATCGAGGTCGGCCTGCCCACGGTGTGCTCGGAAACCTGTGTCGGTCGGCTGCGCTATCTCGGCCTGGTGCTCTACGACGTGGACCGGGTGCTGGCGGCGGCCTCGGTCGAGAACGACACCGACCTGTATGAGGCGCAGCGCCAGATCCTGCTCGACCCGACCGACCCGGAGGTGATCGCGGGCGCGCGCGCCGAGGGCATCTCCGACGAGTGGATCGAAGCGGCACAGCGCTCGCCCGTGTGGGCGCTCATCAACACCTACCGCGTCGCGCTGCCGCTGCATCCGGAATTCCGGACCATGCCGATGGTCTGGTACATCCCGCCGCTGTCCCCGGTTGTCGATGCGGTCAGCCGCGACGGCCACGACGGCGAGGAACTCGGGAACCTGTTCGGAGCCCTTGACGCACTGCGTATTCCGATCCAATACTTGGCCGAGCTGTTCACCGCCGGCGACACCACCGTTGTCGAGAGCGTGCTGCGCCGGCTGGCCGCGATGCGTTCCTACATGCGCGACATCAACCTGGGCCGCGAGACCCAGCCACACATCCCACAGGCGGTCGGGATGACCGAGGAGCAGATCTACCAGATGTACCGGCTGCTGGCATCGCGAAATACGAAGAGCGCTACGTGATCCCGACCGCATACGCGGCCGACGCGCAGGCGTTGGAGGAGACTAGCTGCTCACTGTCGTTCGAGGGCGGACCGGGCATGTACGAATCCGGGTCCGTTCGGCGAGGCCAGTGGCGGCCCGGTGCCCGTGGCGGTGGAGACCTTCCATGCGCTGAAACAGCGGCAGACCAGCGAGGGCATGGCCGCTAACGCCGATCGCCCGTCGCGGGTGAACCTGCTCAATTGGGACGGCAGGGGCGTGCCGACCGGAATGTTCCCGGGCCAATGAGACTGCTGACCCGAACGCGGGGGCCCGCGCTTCAAGACAGGCTGACGTGGCAGGCGGCCTCGCTGCTACTGGCCTATCCCGACGAACACCGCACCGCGCGCCTCGACACCGCCGAGGAGCTGCTGAGTCACGTCGGTGGGGCCGCAGCGGGACTGTTGTGCGCGACCGCGTCGTCGCTGCGGGCCAATGAGTCGATCCAGGCCGAAATCGACTACGTCGAGACGTTCGACCTGCGGCGTCGCTCGACGATGTACCTGACCTACTGGACCGCCGGAGACACCCGCAACCGCGGCAGCCAGATGCTCGCGTTCGCCGCGGCCTACCGCGAAGCCGGCGTCGAACCACCATGCGGCGAGGCGCCCGATCACCTGCCGGTGGTGCTGGAGTTCGCCGCGACCGTCGACCCGGTGGCGGGGCGGCGGCTGCTCGTCGAGCACCGGGTGCCGATCGATGTGCTGCGTGAGGCGCTGGCACAAGCGAATTCGCCGTACGCGCATGCCGTCGCCGCGGTATGCGAGACGCTGCCGGCGGCCACCGACTCCGACATGCGGCGGGCGCAGCGGCTGGCACAGGCCGGTCCCCCCACCGAATCGGTTGGTCTGCAACCGTTTACGTTGACCGTGCCGCCGCGGCGGGCCACAGGAGGCCAGTGACATGTTGGGCGAGATCTTCTGGGACGTCGTCCCATATGTGACGCTCGCGATCGTCGTGGTCGGCACTTGGTGGCGCTACCGCTACGACAAGTTCGGCTGGACCACCCGCTCGTCGCAGCTGTACGAGTCACGGCTGCTGCGCATCGGCAGCCCGATGTTTCATTTCGGCATTCTCGTGGTGATCTTCGGTCACGTCATCGGCCTGCTGATCCCGGAGTCCTGGACCCACGCGATCGGGCTGAGTGAGCACGCGTACCACGTCCAGGCCGTGATGCTCGGGACGATCGCCGGGATCACCACGCTGGCCGGTATCACGCTGCTGATCTTCCGGCGGCGCACAACCGGCCCGGTGTTCATGGCTACCACCGTCAACGACAAGGTGATGTACGTCGTGTTGGTGTTGGCGCTCGTTGCCGGGTCTGTGCGCCACCGCGCTGGGGTCCGGCGTCGTCGGCGAGGCGTACAACTACCGCGAGACGGTGTCGGTGTGGTTCCGGTCCATCTGGGTACTGCAGCCGCGCGGTGATCTGATGGCCGAGGCGCCGATGTACTTCCAGATCCACGTCCTCATCGGGCTGGCGCTGTTCGCGCTGTGGCCGTTCACCCGGCTGGTGCACGCGTTCAGCGCGCCGATCGGCTATCTGTTCCGGCCCTACATCGTGTACCGCAGCCGTGAGGTGGCGGCCAACAACGAACTGGTGGGGTCGCACCCGCGGCGCCGGGGTTGGTGACAGTCGGAGTCAGCGCACGGCCAAAGCGTCGAGTTCGCTGGCATCGATGCCTCTCAGACGGCGATGCATCGACTTGGCGATTCTGCCGGCCTGGACCTTCGCACGGTGCGCGACAGGCCCCCGGTACATCTCATCGAGGGTGGCGTTCCACAGTGTCAGCCAGCGGGCGAAGTGGTTGGCGCACAACGGATACCGGTCGTCGAGCTGCCGGTGCACCAGCAAAGCGTTGCCATGGTAGAGGCCCGCGCGGAACAAAACGGTTTCCCAGAAATCACACATCACCGGAAGGTGCGAGTCGAGCCCTTTCACCCGTAACTCGGCGAACGGCTCGGCAAGGGTGTCATCGTCGAATACCCGGCCGTAGAAACGCCGCAGGAACACCTCCACGTCGGCTCGGTCGGCCAGATCGCTCTCCGGGTGGCTTGCTTCGCTCACGATGCATCCGCCGGGCGTGGGGGTTTGTGCGCAACAACGGCGAAAGGCATCGAAATCTCCTCTAGGTTTTTACAAGAGTAGTTGTATAAACTCTAACCCATGACGTACGTGATTGGTAAGCCATGTGTCGACGTGATGGATCGGTCCTGCGTTGAGGAGTGTCCGGTCGACTGCATCTACGAAGGTGCGCGCGCCCTGTACATCCACCCCGACGAATGCGTGGATTGCGGCGCGTGTGAACCGGTATGCCCGGTCGAGGCGATCTACTACGAGGACGACCTCCCCGAGGAGTTGGAGCCGTACCTGAGCGATAACGCGGCCTTCTTCGCCGACACCCTGCAGGGCCGTGACGCGCCGCTGGGGTCGCCAGGCGGGGCAGCCAAGATCGGCGCCACTGGGCGTGGACACGCCACTGGTGGCGGAAGCTGCCCAGGGCAGAAGGATGAGCGCCACTCCAGGCCGATCCGGTCAGATCGCCGGTCGTCGCGAGGACGTGCTGGCCGCAGTGAGGGATGCGGCCGGCAAAATACGATAACTGCGATCGCGGAACAGCTTGGGGTGCATCCGAATACGGTCCGATTCCACCTGGACACCTTGGTCGCCGAGGGCCGGGTGGAACGTGTTGAACCGGATCACCGACGCCCCGGCCGTCCGCCGCTGATGTTCCGTGCGGTCCGCCGGATGGACCCTGGTGGGACTCGGCGCTATCAGTTGCTCGCCGACATCCTCACCGTCGGCCTTGCCGCCGACCGCAACGCTAGCGCCAAGGCGCTCAAAGCCGGCCGTGCGTGGGCTAGCCGGATAACCCGCCCGACGCGCAAGGCGCCGGGATCCCAAGAGTCGATCGATCGCCTGGTCGGATTGCTTGACGAACTCGGATTCGCGCCGCAGCGACGCACAGCCCACGGTGAGGCACAGGTCGGACTGCGACATTGCCCGTTCCTTGAACTGGCCGAGGGCAGATCCTCCGTCGTCTGCCCGATCCACCTCGGGCTCATGCAGGGGGCGTTGGAAGCATGGGGTGCGCCTGTTACGGTCGACCGGCTGGATCCGTTCGTCGAGCCGGACCTGTGTGTGGCGCACCTCACCCCGCGCGCGGCGGCGTCATGAGCCTTGGTTCGGCGACTGCCGTCGCTCTCATGTTCGTCTGGCTCGGCATGGTGCTCGCGATCTCGTTCCTCGAGGCGCCGCTGAAATTCCGGGCTCCCGGCGTAACTCTGCCAGATTGGGCTCGGCATCGGCCGGCTGGTTTTTCGCGCCCTCAACAGCGCCGAAGCGGTCCTTGCCGCCGGCATCCTCATCGGTCTGGCGATGGGACGTCCGCCCGTCCGCGTCATCGTGACGTCCGCCATCGTGTTCGTCGCCCTCGCGGCTCAATTGCTCGTCGTGCGGCCGCGGTTGGCACGCCGCTCCGATGCGGTGTTGGCCGGGCAGATCGCCCCTCGCTCGCGTACGCATTACACCTACGTTGCGCTCGAGGTGGTCAAGGTGATCGCCTTGGCGGCTGGCGGGATTCTCTTACTACTCAGCTGATCGACGCTGGAACAACGCAACGGAGAGAGGAATGAACTGATGGAGTCCATCTCGCTGATTGACATGGCCGAGGAGAAGTTGGCGCAGGCGCGGCAGGCGCACAGCGGCCGGGCAGCGCACACCATTCACGGCGGTCACGATCATGAACTGCGGCAGACGGTCCTGGCCTTGGCCGCCGGACACGAGCTGGCCGAACATGACAGCCCGGGAGAGGCGACGCTGCAAGTACTGCACGGCCATGTACGCCTCAGCGCGAATACCAATGTGTGGGAAGGGAAGAGCGGTGATTACATCGCAATCCCCCCCGAGCGGCACGCTCTCGCGGCGATCCAGGATTCGGTGGTTCTGCTGACCGTCATCGCGCAGCTTCCGCGTCAGTAGCTTCACTGCGCCGATCGCTCTCGGTAGCTACTACGTCCTCCTCGCAATGCTGCTAAGGCCATTGGTCCCTCGAAGGAACAGGCCTTCGACCCGAGACTTCGACCACGCGACTCCGTACGCTGCGGGCATGACCTATGTGATCAGCAGTGCCTGTGTGGATGTGATGCACAAATCGTGTGTCCAGGAGTGCCCCGTGGATTGCATCTATGAAGGCGCCAGATCCCTTTACATCAACCCCGACGAGTGCGTGGATTGCGGCGCTTGCAAACTGATCTGCGAGGAAGGCGCGATCTACTACGAAACCGATCTGCCCGAGGATGAGCAGCAGCACCTCGCCGACAACGCCGTGTTCTTCACCGACGTGTTGCCAGGCCGCGACGTCCCTCTCGGTTCCCCGGGGGGCGCTACCCAACTCGGCCCGGTCGGTGTGGACACGTCGGTTGGTCGCCGCGATAGCTCCACGGGGAAACCATGATGTCGGAGGGTGAGCCGATGGACATCCTTTCGGAGAGTGAATGCTGGAGTCTGCTGTCGGGTATGGCTCTGGGCCGACTTGTCACCAGCGTCGAGGGCCAGCCCGAGATCTTTCCCGTCAACTTCGTCGTGCAACGCAGGACCGTGCTTTTCCGTACCGCAGAGGGCGCCAAGCTGTTCACCGTCGTCATGAATAGCCGGGTGGCGTTCGAGGCCGACGACCACAACGTGTCGGAAGGCTGGAGCGTCATCGTCAAGGGCAGGGCGCAGGTGCTGAATACCAGCGCCGAGATCCAAGAAGCGGAACGAGCACAGCTGCTGCCCTGGACGGCAACGTCGAAGCGCCGCTACGTTCGTGTGATTCCATCGGTAATCACCGGCCGCCGCTTCCGGTTCGGTTCCGAACCCGACCGCGACTGACCGTTCGCCTGATGACGGCAGAGTCCCTGGGCCTTCGATGTTCGGGACCTTTGCCTCTCCCGCGACGATCGTAGAGGGCAGACAGTGTGTATATGGAGCAACTGACGATGCTGGATGCGGGGTTCCTCCAGGCCGAGGACTCCGACCGCCACGTAAGTCTTGCGATCGGTGCCATTGCTGTCCTTGCTGGACCGATGCCCGACTTCGACACGCTCGCGGCCGGACTGGCCGAACGCATACTGTCGGTTCCGCGGTTCAGGCAGGTCCTGCGCACCCAACCGCTCGATCTCGGCGCTCCGCGATGGGTCGACGACACCAACCTCGACATCTCCCATCACGTGCGGCGCGCGGCACTGCCGCGTCCAGGCGACGACGCGGCGTTGTTCCGGTGGGTCGCCGAGGTCATGGAGCGGCGCCTCGATCGCGACCGTCCGTTGTGGGAATGCTGGATCGTCGACGGCCTCCAGCACAACCGGTGGGCGATCCTGATGAAGGTCCACCACTGCATCGCCGACGGAATCGCGGCGACGCATATGCTCAGCTCGGCTCTGCGACGACGGTGGAGGCGGCACGTTCGCGACCGAAATCCGCGCTGCCCACGAGCCGGCACGGGGTGGACTGCGACTGCCGGCGCTCACGCTCAATCCCATCGATTGGATCGCCGGAGCCTGGCGCACATCGCTCGGCGTGACAACCGCCGCGGCGCAGGCCTTACAGGGGGCGGCCGAGATCGCCGGCGGCCTGCTGCGTCCCGCGGCGGCGTCGTCGCTGACCGGACCGGTGACCACGATGCGGCGCTACGCCACCGTCGGAGGTGTCACTCGACGATGTGGCAACGGGTATGCGATCGGTTCGAGGTGACCATCAATGATGTTGCGTTGGCGGCGATCACCGATAGCTTCCGCGCAATGCTGATGCGTCGCGGTGAGCAGCCCCAGCGCAATTCGCTGCGCACCCTCGTGCCGGTGTCGGTGCGGTCCAACGAAGCCGCCGACAAGACCGACAATCAGGTCTCGGTCATGCTCCCGTATCTTCCCGTCGAGAAGGCCGACCCCGTTCAGCAGCTGCGAACCGTGCACGCCCGGATGACACGGGCGAAGAGCAGTGGACAACGCGAAGCTGGAAACATCTTCGTGGCGGCCGCGAACGCGATCCCATTCCCGTTCACGGCTTGGACGGTGCGGGCATTGACGCGGTTGCCCCAACGCGGCGTTGTCACCCTGGCGACGAATGTTCCAGGACCACGTAAGCGTTTGCGCGTCATGGGGCGAGAAGTCATCAGGTTGCTGCCGATTCCGCCCCTCGCGCTGCAACTGCGGACTGGCATCGCGATCATGAGCTACGCCGACCACCTCGTGTTCGGCATCATCGGCGATTACGACGCCGCTCCCGATGTCGACGAACTTGCGAACGGCATCGAGCGGGCAGTCATACGCTTGACTTCCATCAGCGCGGGCCACTGGCGCTCCACCCCCGTGGGGACCCTTGCACTGGTGCAGGGAGGTTGATCACCATGTCGAAGCGCCAAGAACTCGAGGTCCTCAACCGCAGGCAGTGTCTGGACCGATTGGACACGGTGCGGGTGGGTCGCCTGGTTTTCACAGAGGACGCGCTGCCAGCGGTACAGCCGGTGAACTTCCGACTGTGGCGCGACGACGTGGTGATTCGGGTGGCCGGGGGGGCCAAATTGGCCGCCGCCGCCGACAATCTCGTCGTGGCGTTCGAGGCTGATGAGTTGGACCCAGACCTACGCCAAGGATGGAGTGTGACCGTTGTCGGGCACGCGCAGCAGATCACGGACGTCGACGAGTTGGTGGAACTGTCGGGAACGTTCCTGCAGCCATGGGTTGACGGTCGGCGGGATCATTTTGTGCGGATTCGGATTGAGAAGATGACCGGGCGCAGATTCCGCGAACCCGGCCTACCCGAATACCGGAGCGCCGCCGGAGCGCAACCTCAGGGTGGACATCCCAGCGCCGATACCGAGACGATCGCATCGGGGGTCTTGGAGATCCGCCGCTGGGCCCCGGACACTTGTAATACGGCGCCGCGGTGAGCATGTTGGACACTGACGGGTCAGTCGCCGACTTGGACCCCGCGGCTTCGGTTGGGAGGACTTTACGATGGTGAGGGTCTTCTTGGTCGACGACCATGAGGTCGTCCGTCGTGGCCTTGTCGACCTGCTCGGATCCGACCCAGAACTCGAGGTCGTCGGTGAAGCCGGCTCCGTCGGGGAGGCAATGGTCAAGATTCCCGACCTACGACCCGACGTCGCTGTGTTGGATGTGCGCCTGCCCGACGGCAACGGGATCGAATTGTGCCGCGACCTGCTGTCGGATCTGCCGGATCTGCGCTGCCTGATGTTGACGTCGTACACCTCTGATGAAGCGATGCTCGACGCGATTCTGGCCGGCGCCAGCGGCTATGTCGTCAAAGACATCAAGGGAATGGCAGCTCGCGCAGGCGATCAAGGACGTCGGCGCGGGCAAATCGCTTCTGGACAACCGGGCTGCGGCGGCGTTGATGGCCAAGCTTCGCGGCGCGGCCGAGCGCACGGATCCACTCTCCGGACTGACCGACCAGGAGCGAACACTGCTCGGGTTAGTCGGCGAGGGGCTGACCAACAAGCAGATTGCGGCGCGGATGTTCCTCGCGGAGAAAACAGTGAAGAACTACGTATCGCGGCTGCTGGCCAAGCTCGGCATGGAGCGCCGCACGCAAGCCGCGGTGTTCGCCTCCAAGCTGGATCAAGAACGCCGGCCGGCCGACTATCGTGCGGAATCGTCGCCCATTGTGCACTCGGATGCCACGATGATGCCGTGACCGACGGATCCAGCGCGGAACGCGGCGCACGTCCCCTGCACGACACGCTGTCTCAGCTGCGCCTGCGTGAGCTGCTGAGCAGAGGTCCAAGATCGCATCGGACAGATCGTCGAGGGTCGCGACCGTCTTGATGGTCTCGTCGACGCCATGCTCGTCGTCACGTCCGGCCTCGAACTCGATGCCACTTTGCGCACGATCGTTCATACAGCCATCGAACTGGTCGATGCCCGATTCGGGGCGTTGGGCGTGCGCGGAGAGGGGCACGAGCTGGTCGAGTTCGTCTACGAAGGCATCGACGAAGAGACCCGTGAGCTAATCGGTCATCTGCCCGAGGGACGCGGCGTCCTCGGTGTGCTGATCGACGAGCCCAAACCCATTCGGCTGGATGACATCCGGCACCACCCGGCGTCAGTTGGATTTCCGCCGAACCACCCGCCGATGCGCACCTTCCTCGGCGTACCGGTACGCATCCGCGACGAAGTGTTCGGCAATCTCTACCTGACCGAGAAATCGGACGGCCGGCCGTTCAGCGAAGAAGACGAGGTACTGGTCGAAGCCCTCGCCGCGGCGGCCGGTATCGCGATCGACAACGCGCGCCTCTACGAGCAGTCCCGGGCTCGACAGTCGTGGATCGAGGCGACCCGCGATATCGCCACCGAGATGCTGTCCGGCGCCGACCCGGCAACCATGTCTTCCGGCTCGTAGCGGACGAAGCGTTGAAATTGACTGGCGCAGACGCGATTATGGTGGCCGTTCCGTCCGATGTTGATGCGCCGACCTCTGACGTCGTCGAACTCGTGGTGGTGGCGACGGCCGGCGCGGTCGCCGCACTGGGTGGCGACGGCGACGATTCCGATACGGCACAACGCTGATCGGACAGGCCTTTAGGGACGGCACTCCACGTCGATTCGACAACGTCGACCTCGGGGTGGGTGGCGGCGCCGGGCCTGCACTTGTGCTACCCCTTCGCGCCGGCGACACCGTCGCCGGCGTTGTGGTGGCACTCCGGCATGAAGGTGCATACCCGTTCAGTGTCGAACAACTCGAGATGATGGCCGCATTCGCCGACCAGGCGGCGTTGGCCTGGCAGCTCGCCACGTCGCAGCGCCGGATGCGCGAACTGGACATTCTGACCGACCGTGATCGGATCGCGCGAGACCTGCACGACCACGTCATCCAGCGGCTCTTCGCTGTCGGGCTGGCGCTGCAGGGAACGATCCCGCGCGCGCGATCGGACGGAAGTGCAACAACGGCTCTCCGCTGTGTGGACGATCTGCAGGAAGTCATCCAGGAGATCCGCACCGCGATCTTCGACCTGCACGGCGCCAAATCGGGCACGACGCGGCTGCGGCAACGGATGGACGAGGCCGTTGCCCAGTTCTCCAGCCCCGAGCGTGCGCACCACGGTCCAGTTCGTCGGCCCATTGTCGGTAGTCGACGCCGGCTTGGCCGATCACGCGGAAGCGGTTGTGCGAGAAGCAGTCAGCAATGCCGTTCGACACGCCAATGCGACCACATTGACTGTCAACGTCAAGGTCGACGACGACCTCACCATCGAGGTCGTCGACAACGGACCCGGCATTTCGGGCGACATCACCGGGAGTGGGTTGACGAACCTCCGGCGACGAGCCGAAGAGGTCGGTGGCGCGTTCACGGTCGAGAACGTCGCCGCCGGCGGCACGTTGCTGCGGTGGTCCGCGCCACTCCCATAGACGATCAATAATCCAGCCACTCAACGACATCCGATAGGGGACGGCGCGGAGTGGAAGGAAGCGGATCGGCGTTGACCGGCGCCCAGCCGACACGCAACAACATCTGGGGAAATCCGCTGACACCGAATACATCGGTTTGCACGGCTTCTCGCGTTTCGGCGATCTCCAGAGGCTCGGTGACCGGGCAGCTCGCCAGCCCAAGCGCTGTCGCCGTGAGCAGGACCAGGCTGGTGGCCTCACCGGCACGCAACCGAGCCAGCGCGCTGTCGTCCTTGGTCCCGAGGGCCAAGACAACAGCGGCGTCATCGTCCGGGTGAGACGTCGGGCGGCTGCGCCAACGCGGTACCGGCGAACAGCCGGCCCGGGATCAGCGCAGTCGGATCGGATTGCGGTGTGTTGCGAGCCGGAACACCCGCCACCGATGCGTACCTTCCGCTCCAGGTCGTCAACTCGGAGAGGTAGTCGTGATCTGTTGCATGCTGCCGAGACAGCTTGGGCCACAATGCGTTGCAGCTTCGGAAGTCGACTCGACTTGCCGCAACATCACGCCCGCGCGCGCGGCACGCGCGCCCATCAGGGCGATGTCCGCGTCCGGTACGCGACCACCCGTTGTAGAGCCGACGATCGGTACGTCGCCTCGGTATCGCCGCCGCCAGCGTCACGTCCAGCTCACTGGCGGGTGTGGCGGGACACCTCGATCGCGGCGAGGTGTTCCGGCTCCGCCGGGTTAGCCAACCGGTGAACCTTCGCCTGCCATCCGAGGGCCGCCAACGCGACGACGGCGTGGTGCAGGGAGGCACCACAGCTCAGCAGGAGATCCCGGCTGTCAGGGTCGGTGTTGAGCAGATGCCTCTCGGGATCGGCAGTAGAGATGCAGACTCCGCGCGCCCACCCGCCAACGCCAAGGTTGCGAGTTATGAATCGACGGCGCCCGGGTAGCGAGCGACAGCACGGTGTGGATCGTTTCTCGATCCGGGAAGCAAGCACTCATGGCACTCAGTGCTCCTCCACTTGTGGAAATTCTTTCGACTTCCATCCTCAGTCGGGGCGGATGAGAGTGGGCTAGGGACGAAAGGCCCCGCTGTGAAGGGAATTTGGTATCCCGTGTCGGCGGATGAACCTACTTGACGGCGAAGTCGACAGAGTGCCAGCCGGTGGCGCCGTCGGGGACGGGGTCGGCCCACTGCTCGGTCTGCGTCGCTCCGGTGTTATCGGTGGCTCGCACCGAAATCGTGTGCGGGCCAGACGCTTCGGCCCGCCACGGGAAGCTCCACAACCGCCAGGCGTCATTGGAGTAGCTCGCACCCAGCTGTGCCTGCTGCCACGGCCCGTCATCGATGCGCACCTCGACGGCCTTAACCCCGCGGTTCTGCGCCCACGCCACCCCGCCGAAGGTCACCGGCCCGCGGGCGACGTCCTCGCCGCTGCGCGGCAGATCGATGCGGGACTCGGTCTTGATCGGTCCGCGCGGCGACCAGCCCAGCCGCGTCCAATACGCCTCGGCCTTGTCGAACCGCGTCACCTCAAGGTCCACAACCCATTTGGTGGCCGACACGTATCCGTACAGGCCGGGCACGACGAGCCGCGCGGGGTAGCCGTGGTCGGTGGGCAGCGGCTGGCCGTTCATCCCAATGGCCAGCAGTGCGTCGCGGCCGTCGGTGAGTGCCTCGACGGGAGTGCCCGCGGTGAACCCGTCGCTCGACTTGGACAACACCATGTCGGCGTCGGCCTGCACACCCGCGTCGGCCAGCAGGTCGCGCACCCGGTAGCCCGTCCAGCTCGCATTCGAGATGAGGTCCCCGCCAACGGGATTGGACACGCACGTCAGCGTCACGACCTTCTCGACGACCTCGAACCGGTCCAGATCCTCGAAACGGTAGGTGAGCTCGCGGTCGACCATGCCGTGAATCTTGAGCTCCCAGTCGGCGCGGCTCAGCTGCGGGACGGTCAACGCCGTGTCGATCCGGTAGAAGTCGTCATTGCTGGTGACGAATGAGGGCAGCGCAACACCCTTGGGCTGCACCGTCGGCGGGATCGGCGGTGCGGCGACATCCACCGCGGGCAGGGCGAACGCATCGCGGTCAGCGGCCACAGACGTTCTGGCCCGCGACAGCACGACGCCGACAACACCGGTCAGCGCGCCCGCGGTGAGTAGTCCAAGCGTCACCAGGGACAGCCGCCTACCGTGGTCGGGCTCGTCGGATGTGTCGGGCTCGGCCGGCTCGGTGGGCCCGTCGGTGAACCGACCGGAGGTCAGCAGGCGGAGAACCACGACCCCACACACGGTGCCGACGACGGTGGGCACGATGTCCACCGGCAGTTGCCCACCGCGGGACAGCACCGCCGCGGATCCGGCCACCCCGGCGAGGACGATCGCCGCGCTGCCGATCGGGACGCGCGGCCGCTCCATCGAGCCGGCGACCGCGGCGATGACGGCGATCACCGCCAGCACGAGCACCGACAGCACGAGCTTGTCGGCCGTGCCGAACGTGGTGATCGCCCATTCCTTCACCGGGCCGGGGGTGAGGTCGATGACGGACGACCCGATCGCCGTGCGGGAATCGGACTGTGGGCCGACGAATGCCGCCACCAGCTGAGTGACGCCGAGGGCGACCGCGGCCGCGGCGATGCCGGCCATCGCCCGTGTTCCGCTCGACGCCATGCTGGCCAAGCTACCGATCCACCTACCCGAAAGCCTTACCGAAAAGTGACGTCGGAACTTGATCCAGCTTCGACCTTGATTTTGTCGGTTTTCGCGATCTGAGGGAAGTCGAAACTGATCGGCATCGGCCTCGGCAGTGGAGGCGCGATGGATGTCTGGAGTGACAGCTCCCAGAAGGGCCGGCCAGGAGCGTTCGTAGACCTATCACAGCCGCTCAATGAGAACTACAGATGGCTGTCGGAGCTCACGCCTATTGTCGGCGCTGTGCAGGCGCGTTTTCGGTATCGCGTGGAACCGAGCCCAGACCAGCAGCAGATGCTGGCGCAGGTATTCGGTTGTTGCCGGGTGGTATTCAATGACGCACTGCGACTGCGCAGTGAGGCGCGGCGGGACGGTTTCAAGCTGTCCGATAGTCAGATTCAGCACCGTGTGATTACCAATGCCAAGACCACCGATGAACGGGGCTGGCTAGCGGAGGTGTCCAGTGTGGCATTGGTGCAATCGGTGAACGATTCCCGCCGCGCGTGGCGCAATTTCTACGACTCGTGTGCGGGGAAGCGCCGTGGCCGCAGGATGGGCCGTCCACGATGAAGTCCCGCAAGAATCACCGGCAGTCATTCAGGATGACGCGCAACGGGTTCAGACTCCGGCCGAATGGGCGATTGTTCCTGGCCAAGGTTGGTGAGCTGCGGGTTCGATGGTCGCGGTCGTTGCCTAGCGATCCGTCTAGCGTCACGATCATCCGTGAGCCCGACGGGCACTACTACGCCAGCTTTGTAGTCGAGGTCGAACCTATTCCTTTGGCGCCCGTGGATAACGAAGCCGGAGTCGATCTGGGCATCACCCAGTTGGCCACTATCGCCTCCGTTACTGGCGTACGACGGGATGTCGTCAATCCGAAGCATCTGGACCGCAGACTCCGCAAGTTGCGGCGGTTGCAGCGGGAGAGATCCCGTGGCAGAAAGGATCAGCCAATAGAGAGAAGACTCGACGCAAGGTTGCCATCATGCACCGTCAGGTGGCAGGGGCTCGGCGCGACCATCACCATAAGCAGGCTTTGACGCTCGTTCGCGAGAACCAAGTGATCTACGTCGAAGACCTCAACATCGCGGGGATGGTTCGCAACCGCCGGCTCGCACGGGCCATACACGATGCGGGATGGGGCCAATTCCTCCGTCTACTTGATGAGAAGGCCGATCGCTACGGCCGTGCGGTGCACGCTGTGTCGCGGTGGCTGCCATCCAGCAAGACGTGTTCGATGTGTGGACACCGGATCGAAGAACTCCGGCTCGAAATCAGATCGTGGACGTGTCCGACGTGCCGAGCCGTTCATGATCGCGACTACAACGCCGCCAAGGTCATTCTCGCCGCCGGGCGGGCGGAGAGACAAAACGCCCGTGGAGCTTGTGTAAGACCGCACTCGTGTGCGGCAGCGAGTGTTGAAGCAGGAAGCAACCCAACGCCGGTCTGACGGCCGAGGGTAGTCCGGACCCCCGGTCCGGGAAGCGCGTAAGTCGGATAGGTTGCTTTACGAATTGAGCACTTTTTGGAAAGGGAGCCAGATGGAGATCGCGGGGAAGAAGGCCGTCATCGTCGGCGGAGCGTCCGGGTTCGGCAAGGCAACCGCCGAGGCGCTGGCCAAGCGTGGCGCCAGCGTGGCCATCCTGGACCGGCCGCAGTCGAAGGGTAAGGAAGTCGCCGACGCCATCGGCGGAACCTTCCACGAGGTGGACGTCACCGACTTCGAAGGCACCGAGCAGGTCCTTGCGCAGGCCATCGAGGCCCTGGGCGGCCTGCACATCGCGGTCACCACCGCGGGCGGGGGCAAAGGGGAGCGCACCATCAGCAAGGAAGGCCCGCACAGCCTGGACTCCTTCCGCAAGGGCATCGACCTCAACCTGATCGGCACCTTCAATGTCAGCCGGCTGGCCGCTTGGCAGATGAGCAAGAACGATCCGGTGGACGATGAGGCCGAAGAGCGCGGCGTCATCATCAACACCGCTTCGATCGCCGCCTTCGAAGGCCAGATCGGACAGGTCGCCTACACGGCGTCCAAGGCCGCGATCGCCGGTATGTGCCTGACGATGGCTCGCGATCTGGGCAGCCTCGGGATCCGGGTCCTGGCCATCGCGCCGAGCCTGTTCGCCACCGGTTTGACCGAAGGCATCCCCGACGAGTTCGCCAACGTGCTGACCAAGGACGCCGCGTTCCCGAAGCGGCTGGGCAAGCCGGAGGAGTACGCGAAGCTTGCCGTCGCGATCGTCGAGAACGCGATGCTCAACGGCCAGTGCCTGCGCCTGGATGCCGGCCAGCGCTTCGCACCCAAGTAACAGCGATTTCGCATAGGGTGACCGGGTGGCGACCGTCGCCGACCATGTCATCTCCGCGCTTGCGCTCAGCGGTGTTCGCCGTGTCTACGGGTTGCCGGGCGACAGCCTCAACGGCTTCACCGACGCGATCCGGCGTGCTCCCGAAATGTCCTGGGAGCATGTGCGTCACGAGGAGACCGCCGCATTCGCCGCGGCCGCCGACGCTGCGCTGAGCGGACGGCTCGCCGTCTGCGCGGGCAGCTGCGGGCCCGGCAACCTGCATCTGATCAACGGACTCTTCGATGCGCAGCGCAGCCGGGTACCGGTGCTGGCGATCGCAGCGCACATCCCGCGGTCCGAGATCGGCTCCGAGTACTTCCAGGAGACGCATCCGCAGGACTTGTTCCGGGAGTGCAGCGTCTACTGCGAACTGGTCAGCACAGCCGAGATGACACCGCGGATCCTCGAGATGGCGATGCGTGCGGCCGTCGAAGAGCGCGGCGTCGCCGTGGTGGTGATCCCCGGTGAGGTGTTTCTGCAGCGCGCGGACGACTCCGCGTGGACGAGTCGACCGGTCGTCGCCGCCCGTTCGGTGGTGCGGCCCGACGACGAGTCGTTGCAGCAGGCCGCCGCGATCCTCAACGACGCCGAGGCCGTCACCATCCTCGCCGGCGCCGGTGTCGAGGGCAGCCATGACGCGGTCATCACCGCGGCGGCGACCTTGAACGCACCGATCGTGCATGCGTTGCGCGGCAAGGAGTTCATCGAGTACGACAACCCCAACGACGTCGGGATGACCGGTCTGCTCGGCTTCGCGTCGGGCTACAAGGCGATCAAGGAGGCCGATGCCCTGCTGATGCTCGGCACCGACTTCCCCTACCAGCAGTTCTATCCCGACAACGCGAAGATCGTTCAGGTCGACATCCGTGGCCGAAACCTGGGCCGCCGCACGCCGATCGAACTGGGTCTGGTCGGCAGCGTGCGCGACACGCTGGCCGCCCTACAGCCGTCGCTGCGGCAGAAGCAACAAAGCGACCATCTCGACCGCTCGCTCAACCACTACCGCAAGACCCGCAAGCGGCTCGACGATTTGGCGGTCAACGACCGCGACCGCACTCCGATCCGCCCCGAATACGTTGCCGGGCTGGTGAACCGGCTGGCCGCCGACGACGCGGTGTTCACCGTCGATGTCGGATCGCCGGTGGTGTGGGCGGCGCGCTATGTGGGCATGAACGGCAGGCGTCGGCTCGTCGGATCGTTCAACCACGGCACCATGGCCTGTGCGCTGCCGCATGCGATCGGCGCGCAGACCGCCTATCGCGACCGGCAGGTGGTCGCGCTGGCCGGTGACGGCGGGCTGACGATGCTCTTCGGCGAGCTGATCACGCTGACCCAGAATCGCTTGCCGGTCAAGGTGATTGTGTTCAACAACTCGTCGCTGAACTTCGTCGAGCTGGAGATGAAGGCGGCGGGGATCGTCAACTTCGGCACCGACCTGCACAACCCGAACTTCGCCGACGTCGCCAACGCGATGGGCATTTTCGGTCGCCGGGTCGAGCAGCCCGCCGAGCTGGAGCAGGCGCTCGTCGACGCGTTCGCCCACGACGGTCCCGCCGTCGTCGACGTCGTGACCGCCCGCCAGGAGTTGTCCATCCCGCCGGCCATCACCGTGGAGCAGGCCAAGGGGTTCTCGCTGTATGCCATCCGGACGATTCTCGCCGGCCGTGGCGAGGAGCTGCTCGACCTCGTCACCACCAACGTCGCACGCCGGATCCTGGACTGATAGCAACCCACTGCGCGCTTTTCAAAGCGATTTTTGATCTTGGCCCCCCGGAAACCAGCACGTATCACATCTCGCCCGGTGACCTCGACGAGGAATCGGCACGCTGGTGTTCGCGGCGAGGGCGACACCGAGCGCCAGGGTGCCGGCTCGAAGCGGGTCCGCGCCTTCGGCGAGGGCGTCATGGAGGGTGCCGAGGCGTGCCTCGGCTACCAAGCCTGACACCATGTCTGCATGCCCGATGACGCGCATCTGCTCCCGACACTGAGCGAGGCCGACCAAGCCGCCGTGCAGGTTTGGGTACGGCAGCAGGGCCTCGGCTCGACCGTCACCGACGTCGAGCCGCTGACCGGCGGGACCCAGAACATCGTGGTGCGGGTGCACATCGACGGGCGTCCGATGGTGCTTCGGCGCCCGCCGCTTCATCCGCGGCCGACCAGCGACAAGACGATGCTGCGTGAGATCGCGGCGCTGCGCACGCTGGCGGGCACGACGGTTCCGCACCCCGGCTTCATCGCAGGCTGCGAAGACCTCGACGTGCTCGGGGTGGTCTTCTACCTGATGGAGGAGATCGACGGCTTCAACCCGGGCAGCGACATGTCCGACGCGTACGTCCGCGATGCGGGCATGCGGCACGACGTTGGTCTGTCCTACGCCGCGAGCCTCGCACAGCTGGGCAACGTCGCATGGGAGGGCAAGCCGCTCGCGGAGCTCAAACGGCCGGGATCCTTTCTGGAGCGCCAGGTTCCGCAGTTTCTGCGGCTCCTCGAAAGCTATCGGCATGACCACTACGATCCCGAGTCGCTGGCGGTCACCGACCTCGCGGAGTGGCTGCAGACCAACCGTCCGCCCGACGGTGAGCCGGGAATCCTGCATGGCGACCCGCATCTGAGCAATGTCCTGCTCCGCCGGGACAGGCCGGAGCTGGCGGCGTTCGTCGACTGGGAGATGTGCACCATCGGCGACCCGCTGCTCGATCTCGGATGGATGTTGATCACGTGGCCACTGCACACGAGCACGATCACCGCCGGGGGAGCGCTCGCTGCGCTCGGCGGGTTGGCAAGCCGGAGAGAGCTGCTCGACGCGTACTGGGCCGCAGGCGGCCGCGAGACATCGCGGCTGGACTGGTACATGGCGATGGCCTGCTTCAAGCTCGGCGTCGTCATCGAGGGCACGTGGTCGCGGTACCTGATCGGGCATGGCGAGCCGAGAGGCGGGCGAGGCACTGCATGCCAACGCGCAGAACCTGATCGACATGGGGACCCGGGTCGCCAAGGGCGACAGTCCCTTTGCGCTGGACTAGCTGTACGCGTCGAGTCCCGAGCTTGACTGCCAGCGCCACGCCTGCGACGCCGATCAGGATCTTCAGCGGACCCTGCGGCGCGTGGCGGACGACCACGGGTCCCAGTCTGGACCCGATCAGGCAGCCGAGACCGAGCGCGACGACAGCGGGCCAGTGCACCGGGTGCAAGAAACGAAAAGATCAGGGCGGCAACGGTGTTGGCGACGCCAGGGATGACGTTCTTGGAGGCGTTGGCGTGGGCCAGCGTCGCGTGGCCGGCACGCAACAGGAGTGCGAGCAACAGCACACCGGCCGCGGCACCGAAATAGCCGCCGTAGATGCAGATCAGGAAGATCGCGATGGACTCGAGAAGCGTGTTGACGGTGAGGCCACGATGATCGGCGACTCGTGCCTCCGGATGGTGTGGCTCGGCGTGGAATGACGATAGCGATCGACGCAATTCCGAGCAGGATCGGCACGATCTTCTCGAAGCCCTCCGCAGGTGTGGACAGCAACAGCGCGGCCCCGGCCACGCCTCCCGCCGCGGTTACCGGAAGTATTCGCTTCAGCCAGGGACCTTGGCCCGCCAGTTCCGGCCGTGAGCCCAACACCGAGCCGACGCCGTTGAACACCAGTGCCACGGTGTTGGTCACGTTGGCGGTCACAGGTGGAAGCCCCACCAGGAGCAGCGCCGGGTAAGTGGCGATCGACGCGAGCCCGGCGATGCTGCCGGTCAGCCCGCCGGCTACACCCGCCGCCGCGAGGAAGGCCGCGTCCCACCAAGTCATTGACCGCAATGGTGCCTGGCCCGTCGTTCCGGGGTGTGCATCGGGTCGGAACCGGTGGGAAAATACCTCTGAAACAGAGTTATTTTCGGCCGCCGTCGCAGGCATCGCCATGACGTCCTCATTGATACGGCGGCTGGTGCGTTAGTTCACAGCGGCCTACCGATACCGCGTGTCGCCACCTGCAGCCCGACACCAGCGACCACAACGGTCGGCCGATCACCCTGGAGTCGGCTCACATCCAGCTCGACGGTCGGATCGAATTCGCTAGGTCGACCAGGGTGTAGCGATGGCGCCGCCGCGGCGAACGTCGCGCGAGTTCCCGAAGCGCTTCCTCGATGCCCGTGCGCAAACCCTCTTCATCGAACCCCTGCCCGAGGATCGAGTCGGTGGCAGCGGGCGTCGCGCCGGATCGAAGCCAGTCGAGCGCAGTGCCCAGCACGATCGCACGCACCTGCAGGGCGCGCGGCTCAGTCTCGGACAACAGGCCGACGCGCTTCGCCGCATCGCGCAGGTCGGCCTCGGTGATTTCAGCGATGGGCCGCCCGTCGAGCAGCATCAACACCGATGTCAGCTGAGCCTCGCCGTAGTGGCGCGAGGTCAACGGGACCTGGTCAAGCACATCGATCGCGCCGGTCCGATCGCCGCGAGCGGCGAGTTGGCGAGCCCAGCCGAACGCCGCACTCACCATGGAATGGTCCGTGCGCCACAACGTCCGGTAGTAACCCTCGCACGACCGCCGTAATCGTTCGGCATTCGCTTCGTCTTCCGTGTCGAGCATCAGCTCCGCCGTGGCGGCCGATGCCACCTTCGGCGCGGCTTCGCCGGGTACCGCGGCGACCACCCGCTGGAAACACTTCAGTGCCGCCCGTAGATTTCCGGAATCCAGCGCGGAGATCCCGTCATCCCAGTCCATCCGCCATTCGCTTTCCGGGCCCTCGGTCGGGGCCGGCGTCGGCAGTGCGCGGGCGACATCACGGCCGCCCAGCCGGACGCTGTGCGTGCGGCCATCGACGAACACGTCTGTGCGCTGCGGCGCCAGGTCCGCTCCGAACTCCGAGCCGTGCATGGCGAAGAGCACAGACGTCCCTGGGCGCGGCTCACCGGTCTGCTCTGCGAGAACTTCACGCAGCACTCCCTTGCACTGGATCGCCATCTCATCTGCAGACGAAAACCGCTGCGCTGGATGGGAATTAGTTGCGCGCACCAGTAGTCGGTAGAACGATTCATGCCGTTGAAACAGGGGCACGTCGTCGGGTTCGGGTAAGGTCTCGGAGTAGTGGTCTTCGGGCATGTCGACGGTCAGCTTGGCCAGTGTTCGGCCGACGGTGTAGATATCGGTTGCCACGGTCGGACCGGTTCGTACGATCTCGGATGCCTGAAATCCCTTGGTGCCGTAGATGTATCCGAAGTCTCCGATACCCGATACCGCGCCCATGTCGATCAGCTCGACGTTGTCCTCGGTGAGCATGATGTTTTCGGGCTTGAGATCGTTGTAGACCAGGCCGAGCGAGTGCAGGTAGGACAGCGCAGGCATGACGTCGAGCAGATAACCGAGCGCCTGCTCGACCGGCATCATCGGCTTGGGCTCGCCTTCCGGCATTTCCGCTCGCAGCTTGGCCAGGATCGCCTGCAGCGTGGTGCCGCCGATGTACTCCATCACGATGTAGCCGACTGGACGACCGTCGAAACCCGGGTGTTCGACGAAGTTGTAGATCTTGACGATGCCGGGATGGTTGACCATGGCGAGGAATTGGCGTTCGGCGACGGCGATCGCCTGCGCCTGCTGTCCGCCCGGTTGGAGCAGACCCTTGAGTACCACCCACCGATCGCTCACGTTGCGATCAATCGCCAGATAGATCCAGCCGACGCCGCCGTGGGCGATGCAGCCCTGAACCTCGTACTGATCGGCCACCAATTCGCCCGTCTCCAAATGTGGTGAGAACGAGAACAAAGTGCCGCAGTGGGGGCAGACACCTTCGCTGGCTCCAGGCCGGCCCGCAACACTCCGCCCGACCGGCTGCCCGCAGCTGCCGCAGTCCCGTTTCGATTCGGCCAGAACCGGATTGGTGAGGATCGCACTGGCAGGTTCGATATCCTCGCGAATCGGAATCTCGACCAGGCCATCGCCGATGCGCCGTCGTCCGGTGCGCAGCCGCGGGCGGGTGCTCTCGACCTTGACCGGCCCCGATTCGGTCACCAGGACTGCGCGTGTTCCCTCGTCTCCAGCCATGTCAATCCCGATACTTCGGTTCCGGGGGACTCGGCGCCGGGCCAAGCATTGTGAGCCACTTCCGATACAGCGACAGCCACGTCCCGTCGCGTCGGATCCGTTCCAGGCTGGCATTGACCGCGCGTACCAGATCCTCTTGGGATTTGTTGACGCCGATGCCGTACGGTTCGGCCTCCAGGCTCGGCCCCACGATGTGAAGGTTGGGATCCTGCACGGCCATGCCGGCCAGGATCGAGTCATCGGTGCTGAAGGCGTCAGCCTGACCCTGCTGAAGAGCGATCAGGCAATCGTCCATATTCTGAACCGCGAGAAGGGTTGCCGATGGGGCGACTCGGGCCACGGTGGCCAGGGACGTGGTGTCCAGCCCCGAGCAGACCCGTTTGCCTGCCAGGTCCTCAGGCCCCCGCACCGGCGAATCCTTGGGCACCAGCAGTCGTTGGCTCGCTTCGAAGTACACCGTCGAGAATGCGATCAGTTCGGCACGTGCGCAGGTGATCGTTGTCGCCTTGGCGAGGATATCGACGGTTTGTTTCTGCACCGCCTGGATGCGCTCCGGATCCGACACCAGACGGAAGTCCACTTTGTCGGGATCGCCTACCAGGTCCCGGGCGATCTCGCGGGCGATGTCGACGTTGAAGCCCTGCAGCTCGCCAGATATCGGGTCGCGGAAGCTGAACAAGTTGGTGCTCTGGTCCACGCCTACGATCAGCCGGCCGCGCCGCCGGATCTCGTCCACGTTCGGGCCGCCCGCGGTGGATGGCCGCAAACTCGCTGTGGCGTCGCAACTTTCAACCGCCACGCCGGACACGGATGGCGCCACCTCGGCCCCGCTGGGCATCGGCAGCGTGGTGAGCGAGGCGGAAACCTCGATTAGCGGTTGCGCCTTGGAGCAGCCGGCGACCAGCATCGACGCCAGTATCAGGACAGCTGTGATGGTACGCATCAGTGGTACTCACTCAGCCGTGGCGCGATACCGGCAGCCACCGCCAGCGCGGCCAGCACACTGATTGCCGCCGCGCCGAACGGAAGCAGGTTCAGCGCGGAGAAGGCCTGTGCGATCCCGTCGCGCTGCCGTTCGCGCAGTTGAGTTATGTCGTCTCGTAATGCGGTGTCCAACTTGGTGAACTGAGCCGTCGAGTGCTGCGCGGCGTCATCTCGCGCAATCGCCACGGCGCCGTCATAGTCGCCGCCGGTCAGTTTGTGTCGGATCTCGTCATGGGAGTGCATCCAGCCGCGCAGAGCGTCTGCCGCCCCGTCAACCCGGTGCTCGTCGAGCAGCCAACCTATCTGTGCGGTCCGCTCATCGAATCTCATGTCGGACATCGAGTCGGAGCCCCGTTTGAGCAGTCCGAGGATTTCTTCCGCCCGGCCCTGCTGAGCGAGGATCCGTGCGCGCACGGCGGTGATCAGCGGCTCACCGCCGTGCGTCCGCGCACTGGCGGCGGCGTGTGTCGACACCAGCCCGGCCACTGTCAACCACACCACGAGCACTGCCATTAGTACCGACGCAAGAACCAGGCCGGAGTTGAACCGACGATGGCTGCGCCGAGCGAGCGCCACCTGCGAGAGCACCAGCAACACCAGCACGAGGACGGCCATCGCTATTACGACACCCGGCGGACCGACCGAGCGCCCCGACGTGATGACGGCATTGGATTGACTCGCGTACAACCGTTCGGCGGCCGGCAGGATGCCCTGCTGCATCAACGCCGACGATTCGTTGAGATATGCGACTCCGATCGGGCTACCCGCGCGGTTGTTGGCCTGGGCGGTGGCCACAATCCCGGTGTACACCGCCAGCTGGTTGGAGATGTCGGTGAGCAGCGTCAGCGAGTGGATATCGTTGGGCGACACGCCGTTGGAGGCGGTGACCAGGCCGGCGGACGCCTGTCCGATGGCGGCGTCGTAGCGATCGCGAACGTCATGCGGTTCGACGCCGCCGGACAGGAACGCGGTGGCCGCGGTCGTGTTGGCGAACGAAAGAGCGCCGTAGATCCGTTGTGCTGCATCGGCCAGCGGTTCGGTGTGCGATCGCAGGGTCTCCAACTGGCCTTGCCGCTCGAAAACCGTCTTCGACGCGGTCGCACCGACGGCGAGCAGCGCTGCGATCAGAACGACGGCCACCAATGCCATCCGGCCCGGCGTGGCTCTGAGGAAGTCGACGACCGGCCGCTCTGATTCGTCGGGATCGACGAGCAATGACTCATCGAGTGTGCGCGTCCGCTGGTGCGCCAGCCCACCACTGTGCAGTCGACATCACCTCATCGCGCGTTGGGCCCGGACCAGGCTCTATCCAGTGCCGATGGTTCGCACGGTAGCCCCCGAAAGCGCATTGCGGGGGTGGTTGCCACAATGACCAACCGATCGGTGGGGACGTTGGCGACTGCGCGACGATGCAAGCCGATCGTACGACCCAGCCGCGGGTGTGGTGCGGGTTCGCGAGACGTTCGGCATCACCGAAAGCGAGCTGCGGTCGCGGGTGACCGTCGAATTGGCATGATGGGATGTTTCATTCGCCTAGCAGACCGGGGGACGTACGGTTTGCCGGGCGTGTGAAAACATCAACCCCGTGCCCGCCCCCGACCAGCTGCCGCAGCGACTGCGCCACTGCGTCGACCAGACCGTCGCGGCCGAGGCCTTGGAGGGCTGGCGGCCCAACGCCGCTCACGTCGACGCGCTTGGTGGCTCTGGTCAACGACGATGTCACCTTCGGCGATTACCTGACGGCATATCGATCCCGGTATCCAGCGCCGCCGACGCGGGAGACGGACCGGCGAACCCGCCGTCGGCAGCCGCCCTACCTGATTCCGGGAACAAAGATGCTGCGCAACAACTTCGGAGCCGATAACCACGAGACGGTCGACCGACCTCGAATTCGTCGCCACCGCAGGGCGGATCGCAGGCTGGCATCGCAGGCTCGCGGACGGCGACGTCGGCGCAGATGATCTCGACGTTCGCGCGATCCACCGACAGCTGTTCGCCGACGTCTACGGATGGGCGGGGGACTATCGGGTCACCGAACTGCGGCTCGGCGACGATGTGTTCGCCCGGCGAGCGTCGGTGCAGCGCAGAGCGGCGCAGGATCGAGGGGACCGCGCGCAAGCGTTGGTGGCCGACGACGCCGCAAACCACGACGACGCACTGGCCTCTCAATTCGCCCGGCTCTACGCCGACTACAACTACGTTCATCCGTTCCGCGAAGGCAACGGGCGAACTGGCACGTTGATGCTGCACATCGTGACCACGCTGCGCGGCCGTCGGCTCGATCTAGGCCCGATCTCACGCGAGGAGTGGTACGCGGCCTCACACGACAGCATGCCGCTTCGCAGGGGCGGCACCGCCGACCACCTGCCGTTCGTCCCGCTGTTCGTCCGTGCGCTCGACTAGGCGCCTGGCTCGAATGTGTTTGCGCCTGCTCCTCGGGCAGGACTAGCATTCGTGACGTGCCGAGACGACTCGTAGTAGCAATCCCCAGCGGGGTCTGATCCGGACCGACCCCTCGCTGTGGGTCGTTGCTACGCCGTCGGTCAATCCTTCTAGCAAGCGAAGACCGGCACATGACATCTCCACCACAATCCGCAACCAGCGCAGCGCCGCCGTCGGCGGCGGACTCATTCACAGCACGGGTGCCATACGGCCTGCGCAAGGAGGCCGATCAGATGGACTGGGACAAGTTCCGTAGCACGTACGCGACCACGGGAGGCCCGCTGCGGCTGGGCCAGTGGACCTGCACTGACAAGGAATGCTCAGCAACCAGGCTGGGTCCGCAGCCGCGCAACTACCAGGCCACCCTGGCGATCGGTGACCGGATCAGCGTCGCCTCGGCGGCGGCGTCGGGCCCGGTCGCGGCACTGACGGAGATGCTCTACGCGCACGGCATCCCCGTCGAGATGACTGCGTTCCACCAGCTTCCGAGCGGCCAGGAAACCGCCACGTTCATCCGGGGGAGCGACGGCGCGCACGCCGAATGGGCGATGGGCCTGGACGAAGACGCGACGCAGTCGGCGCTGAGCGCCGTCATCGCGTGTGCGAACCGGCTGCTGACCGCGAGCTAGCGGCCGCGGCCGGACAGTGCCCAGGCCCCGATGGCGACGGCGATCGCAGGCACCAGAACCGGGGCTCCAGCGGTTGACCGCGTGAAGTCGTTGCGATGTAGCCCGATCGCGCCGGCCGTACCGTCGGCGACGTCGCATGCCAGGCCGGCTGCTGCGAAGGCGCTGCGCTGGGCGCCTGAGGACCGGAGGGTGCCGATGCCGAGCACGACATCGCGGACTCCGAACAGCCGCCACGCGTAGTGCGAGTCGCCATTGCCGCCCGACATACCGAACAACCGCGCGGTGAGGCGTGGATTGAGCCATGCCAGTACCCCGGCCGCGATCCGCATCGAGGCCAGCGCGTCGATACTGCGCGCGGCCAGCCGACCCGAAGTTGCCGTCATCGCAAGGGGCGCAACACGATCGGCATGCCGTCCATCGGCACCGGCATGCCGCCGTAGTCGTAGCGCGGCTCGTAACCGGGCCGGGGCAGCTCGAGGCGGTACCGGCGCAGCAGCCGGTGCATGATCGTCTTGACTTCGAGCTGGCCGAAAACCATGCCGATGCACTTGTGCGCGCCGCCGCCGAACGGGGTGAAGCCGTAGCGGTGCTTCTTGTGTTCATTGCGTGGTTCGGCGAAGCGCTCCGGGTCGAACTTGTACGGATCGGGGTAGATCTCCGCCAGCCGGTGATTCATCCCTGGGTAGCCGATGACATTCGTGCCCTTGGGCAGGTAGTAGCCGAGCAGCTCGGTGTCGCGCACGGTCTGGCGCATCGCCCACTGCACAGGTGACACCAGCCGGATCGACTCGTTCATCACCAGGTCGAGCGTTTCCAGCTTCTCCAGTGCCTCGATGTCGAGCGGGCCGTCGCCGAGGCGGTCGGTCTCGTCGCGGCAGCGGTCCTGCCATTCCGGGTTGGCGGCCAGGTAGTACGACATCGTCGTCGCGGTGGAAGTGGAGGTGTCGTGGGCGGCCATCATCAGGAAGATCATGTGGTTCACGATGTCCTCGTCGGAGAACTTGTTCCCGTCCTCGTCCTCGGATTGGCAGAGCACGGTCAGCAGGTCGCTGCCGTCCTTGCCGCGGCGCTCCTTGACGCGCGCCTCGAAGTATCTCTCCAGATATTCGCGGGCCTTCAGACCGCGCCACCACGTGAACGGCGGCACGCTCTTGCGGATGATGGCGTTGCCGGCCCTGGTGGTGACGGTGAACGCCCGGTTCACCTTCGTCACCAGCTCCTTGTCGGTGCCCGGCTCGTGGCCCATGAACACCATCGAGGCGATGTCGAGGGTGAGCTCCTTCATCGCCGGATACAGCAGGAAACGTGCGTCGTTCGGCACCCAGTCCTCGGCGATCACCTTCGAGACCACGTTGTCGACGTGCTCGGTGTAGCCGGCCAGCCGAGTGCGGACGAACGCCTCCTGCATGATCCGCCGGTGGTACATGTGTTCGTCGAAGTCGAGGAGCATCAGGCCGCGCTTGAAGAATGGGCCGATGGCAGGCACCCAACCCTGCTGCGAGAAGTCCTTGTTGCGGTTCGAGTAGAGCGCCTGAATGGCGTCGGGTCCCAGCGCCACCACGGACGGAAGGATCGGCGAATCGAGCAGCGACACCGGTCCCTTCGTGCGATACAGATGCAGCCAGTAGTCGGGGCCGCCCCGGAACATCTCGATCATGTGACCGAGGATCGGCAGCCCGTTGTCACCCATCACGGGCTTCAGATCGCTGCCCGCAGGGGGGTCGGCCCATGCATGCTGGGGCCAGTCGTGGGCCAGCAGGCGCTTCTCGACGGCGCCCATGCCCGGCACGGTGAGGAAGGGCGACGACCTGATTCGTCGCGATGCCTGGTCGAGAACGTAATCCTTGGTGCTGATCGTCGGCATTCAATGCTCCTGAAGGGCAAAAAGACTGTGGCCGTTGTCACTTCTATCTTCATCCTGAATGGCAGACTTGACGCATGTCAAGTTTTGACGTGGCGGACAGTAATGCGAAGGTCTACAGCGATGTCCGCTGAATCGGCCCCTCAGGAGGTTCGTCGCAGCCGTGGCGATCGTCAGCGCGACGCCATCGTCGCCGCGGTCCGCGACCTGCTCCACGAGCGCTCTTTCGCCGACCTGTCCGTCAGCACCATCAGCGAGCGGGCCGGCGTCGCACGTTCGGGCTTCTACTTCTATTTCGACTCGAAATACGCGGTGCTCGCGGTGATCCTGGCCGACGCCAGGGAGCTGCTCGACAGCCTCACCCACCATTTCGCCCCGCGGGAACCGGGGGAGACGCCCGCGGCATTCGCAAAGCGGATGGTCGGCAGCGCTGCGGCCGTGTACGCCAACGACGACCCCGTCCTGAAGGCCTGCGCGGTGGCCCGCACCACCGATGCGCAGATCCGGGAGATGATGGACGACTTCTACGACGGCATCATCGACAAGTTGATCACCCTGCTCGAGCAGGATTCCGAGGCCAGACCGATCTCCGACGACCTGCCCGCACTGGTGCGCACGCTGGCGGCGACGACCACGATGACGCTGACGCAGGACAGCGCGTTCGTCGGCCGCGGTGCAGATGCCAAGCGCGCCATCGACGCCCTCGAGCGGTTGTGGGTGGCCGGGATCTGGGGTGGCGCCGACCTCCGCACGACGTAGGTCAGTAAGGTCACCGCAATGGCGCAGAGCGGCTTTGACGGCAAACGGTGCTTCTTGACGGGGGCCGCCAGCGGCATCGGCCGTGCGACCGCGCTGAAGCTGGCCGCCCAGGGCGCCGAGCTGTACCTCACCGACCGAGACGCGGACGGTTTGGCGACGACGGTCGCCGACGCCCTCGCGCTGGGCGCGAAGGTGCCCGAGCACCGCGCACTCGACATCTCCGACTACGACGCCGTCACCCAGTTCGCCGCCGACATCCACGCCAACCACCCCGCGATGGATGTGGTGATGAACATCGCAGGCGTCTCGGCGTGGGGCACGGTCGACCGGCTCACCCACGACCACTGGAAGTCGATGATCGACATCAACCTGATGGGGCCGATCCACGTCATCGAGGCGTTCGTGCCGCCGATGGTCGAGGCGCGCCGCGGTGGCCATCTCGTCAACGTGTCCTCGGCCGCCGGGCTGGTCGCACTGCCGTGGCACGCCGCCTACAGCGCCAGCAAGTACGGCCTGCGCGGCCTCTCCGAGGTGCTGCGCTTCGACCTGGCGCGTCAGCGCATCGGCGTGTCGGTGGTGGTGCCCGGTGCGGTGAAAACCCCTCTGGTGCAGACGGTTCAGATCGCAGGCGTGGACCGCGAGAATCCCGAGGTGCAGAAATGGACCGACCGGTTCGCGGGACATGCGGTATCGCCCGAACACGTCGCCGACCGGATCCTGCGCGGCGTCGCCAGGAACAGATTTCTCATCTACACCTCACCGGACATCCGCGCGCTCTACATGTTCAAGCGCGCGGCGTGGTGGCCCTACAGCGTCGCGATGCGGCAGGCCAACGTCGTGTTCAGCCGCGCGCTGCGGCCCGGCCTTAAACCGCAGCCCTAGCGCTTGCCCCAGTCCCAGGGCGGCGCTGTGAGCATGCCCAGGCCCTCGATGCGCGTCTCGCCGAGCTCCTTGTACAGCGGTATTTCCACGGCGGCAATGTCGTGGTCCGCATCGGCCACGGGCGTGGTGCCGAGGAATTCCAGCATCGCCTTCGAGTGAGTGACGACGACGACCTGGGTCAGATTGGCCGCGGCGGCGATCAGGGAAGCCAACGGCCGCAACAGATCCGGATGCAGTGAGGTCTCGGGCTCGTTGAGCACCATCAGAGACGGCGGCTGCGGACTCAGCAGCGCGGCGGCCCACAACAGGAATCGCAGTGTGCCGTCGGACAGCTCGGCGGCACGCAGCGGACGCAGCATTCCGCTTTGGTGTAGCTGGAGGTCGAACAGCCCGTCATGCACGGCCACCGACACCGACGCACCGTCGAACGCCTCCGCAACGGCGCGCGAGAGGTCGTCGAAGCCGGCCTCGATGATCGTCTGGACCGCCGCCGCGACGTCGCGGCCATCGTCGGACAGCACGGGTGTGCGGGTGCCGACCTGGGGCAGCCGTGACGGCGCGGTCGCGTCGACGCGGAATCCGTCGTAGAACCGCCAGGTGCGCAGCCGGTGTCGAACCGCCGCCAGCTCTGGGTGGGCGCCGGGGTGGGCATATTCGGCGAGCACACTGCGGTACGCGGGCAACGACCTCGACACCTGTTCGAAGCCTCGCCCGGACTCCGCGGTCGCCTCGACATAGTCGCGGGTGCGACGCACCAGGGTCGAGCCGGTGCGCATCACCGCGCCGGCGAACACCACCTCGCGTTTGATCTCGGGGTCGAGTGCGAACAACGATCCGTGACCGGCCATCTGAGGCAGTCCGAGGTCAACAAGATAGCCGAAATCATCTGAGGCGAAACCGAGTTCGAGGGCGACGGGTCCGGTGCGGGTGGTGCCCTCGACCCGCCCCGTCCTGCGTGCCCCGCCGAGCTGTTCGGGGCCGGCCCATAGCACCGAGTCGAGCCCGCCCTCGCGTGCCAGTGATCCGATCACCTCACCGCGACCGCAGTCGGCCAGCAGTCGCAACGCGCGGTACAGCGAGGACTTGCCGGTGCCGTTGGCGCCGGTGACAACGGTGAGGCGACGAAGTGGCAGCACGATCTCGCGCAGCGAGCGGTATCCGCGGACGGCGATCGTGTGCAGCATGTGCCGAGGGTATTGCCCGGGTGTGACTCAGTAGCCGCCCGGCGGCGGCGCGAGCTCCAAGCGCACGCCGAGCAGCCTGACCGGGCGGTCCAGCTCGAACTGGTCAAGGAGCTGCAGCGCCGTCTGTGTGATGACCTCGCCGTCTATGCCTGCCGCCGGGAGCTTGCGGATCTTCGTCCGGGTGAAGAACGTCTTGGTGCGCACCGTCACAGCGACCCGGCTGACGACCCGACCTTGGCTCACGATCTCGGCGAGGGTCTGGCGCGCGAGATCGACCACGGCCGCGTCGATTTCGGCCCGGTCCGTCAGGTCCTCGGGGAAGGTGACGACGTGGCTTCGCGAGCGGGCCACCCACGGTTCGGCGCTGACGTTGGTATCGCCGCCGCCCTTGGCCAGCAGCAGGATCCACAGGCCGGTGGTCGGTCCGAACGTCGACGTCAGCAGCGTCGCATCGGTGGCGGCGAGGTCGGCGACAGTGGTAATACCCAGGCCGGCAAGCTTTTTGGCGGTCTTCGGCCCCACACCCCACAGTGCGTCGACCTCACGGTCGCCCATGACTGCCATCCAGTTGTGTTCCGTCAGCTGATAGATGCCCGCAGGCTTGCCGAACCCGGTAGCGACCTTGGCGCGCTGCTTGTTCTCGCTGATGCCGACCGAACACGACAGGCCGGTGCCCGCCGCGACAACCTCGCGAATCTGTTCCGCCAGCTCGATCGGGTCGTCGGAATCGTTCAGCTCTGCGCCCACGTAGGCTTCGTCCCAACCCCAGACCTCGACCGGGTGGCCGAAATCGCGCAGCAGGCCCATCACCTCTTCGGAGGCTGCGTCGTAGGCGTCCGTGTCGAGGGGCAGGAATACCGCGTCGGGGCATTTGCGTGCCGCCGTTCGCAACGGCATCCCGGCGTGCACACCGAACGCGCGTGCCGGATACGACGCACAGGTGACGACCTTTCGCGGCTCGGTCGGATCACCGTTGCCGCCGACGATCACCGGCAGGCCCTCGAGTTCGGGGTTCCGGCGTACTTCGACCGCTGCCTGGAACTGGTCGAGGTCGACGTGCAGGATCCAGCGGGTCACTTGCCACAGAGCTTGCGCGCCAAGCTCTCCCACTTGTCACCGAGGGACTCCAGCGTTTCGCCGCGGTCGGTGAGCTGGTGATGCACGTAGTCGGCATCGAGCAGCGCCAGCAGCGCATCGGTCTGCGCGTCCAGGTCACCCGTAGTGCCCGCGGTGGCGAGCAGCAGGCGGACATGCGTGTGCTGCAGCGTGGCCGGAGCGCTATAGCGGGTTTCCGGATCTCGGTTGGCAGCCGAGAGTAACGCCTGATGGGTGTTGGCGAAGCACAGCCGTGCACGCCCGAAGGCGAGCAGCCGTTCGAGCGGCGGTGCATCCGGCCCGAGGGGAGGCGGTCCGAAGAGAAAGGCTTCCTGACTGGCCTTCTCGTCTTCGTCGAGCAGCACCATCATCAGCCCTGCCCGGCTGCCGAACCGGCGGAACACCGTGCCCTTGCCGACCCCTGCCGCCGCGGCGATATCGTCCATCGAAACCGCATCCGCACCCCGCTCGGCGATGAGCCGACGGGCGGCATCGAGCAGCAGCGCCCGGTTGCGCGCCGCATCGCCCCGCTCCTGCGGAGCGGATACCGACAGCCCATCGAGGCTCATTTCTGCACTTTAACGCAGCCGGAATGAAACGGACCATAGTCCGGTTGAGTCATGCGAGGATGGATCACAAGGATCCGCGGCGTTTGGGTAGCTAAACGCGAACACATCGAAGGGAACTTGAAATGGCGGACGTCAACGTTCTGGCGCTGGTAGGAAGCCTGCGCGCCGCATCGATCAATCGGCAGCTGGCCGAGTTGGCTGCGGAGACGGCTCCGGCCGGCGTCACGGTGACGGTATTCGAGGGGCTGGGCGACCTGCCGTTCTACAACGAAGACATCGACAACGAGACCGTGCCTGCGTCCGTCGTCGCGCTGCGCGAGGCCGCGGGCAAGGCCGACGCCGCCCTCGTCTTCACCCCGGAGTACAACGGCAGCATTCCCGGTGTGTTGAAGAACGCGATCGACTGGCTGTCACGGCCGTTCGGCAACAGCGCGCTGAAGGGCAAGCCAACGGCGGTCGTCGGCGCGGCGCTGGGACAGTACGGCGGTGTGTGGGCGCACGACGAGACCCGCAAGTCGTTCGGGATCGCGGGCCCGCGAATCGTCGAGGACCTCAAACTGTCGATACCGGCCAAGTCGCTCGACGGACAGCATCCGAGGGAGAACGCCGAGGTCGCCGCGGACCTGCGCGACATCGTCGGCAAGCTGGCCGCCGAAGTCGGCTGACCTCAAGCGCCTACAGGCCCCGGAGCCGCCGAATGTCCGCCCGAGGGGCGGATTCGCCGATAGGCTGCCCGCTTGAGAGGCCGATTGAGGCTGTTCGGCCTGCGAGGACAGAAGCTGGTAGACCGATGGCCACGATCCTGGCGTACAGCTCTCCTTGTTACGGCAACCTGTACCCGCTGCTGGGGCTGCTCGTCGAGCTGAGAGCCCGTGGCCATCGCATTGTTCTGCGGACCATGTCCGATGCCGTCGGACTCGGCGGCGAGTTGGGCCTCGAAGCGTCGGCGGTCGACCCGCGCATCGAGGCGGTGCCGATGACCGATTGGCTGGCGCCGAATCCCCGCGCCGCCGTGCGAACGGCGTTCGAGGCTTTCGGTGAGCGCGCGGTTCTCGAGGTGGACGACGTCCGCGCATCGATCGACTCGGCAAGGCCAGACGGTTTGATCATCGATGCAAACTGTTGGGGCGTACCGGCCGTCGCCGACGCGGCGTCGATGCCCTGGCTGTCCTTCTGGCCGTACTCGCCGATCCTCGCATCGCCGACGGTTCCGCCTTTCGGCCCTGGCCTTCGCCCATGGCCAGGTCTGCTCGGGCGGCTTCGCGACGAGCGCGCTCCGCCCCATCATCGCCAAATCGATCGACGGCGCAATGCTCGAACCGCTGAACCGCATCTGTAAACGAGTTGGCGCGAAACCGCTTGCGACGAGCACTGATCTGATGAGGCGAGCACCGCTGATCCTTGTCGCAAGCGCTCAGCCCTTCGAGTATCCGCATCCGGACTGGGATGACCGGGTGCAGATGATCGGCCCGTGCGAGTTCGAACCACCCGGCACGGGCGTTCCCGACTGGATCGAGGCCGTCGACCGCCCGATCGTATTGGTGACGACATCCTCTGAACGGCAGGCCGATGATGCGCTCCCGCGCGCAGCGATGGCGGCAATGCGCGACCGGCCGGTCTCTCACAGGCCCCGGAGTACAAACAGGTCACTGTTCTGTTCGCCGATGTGGTCCGGTCGATGGACATCGCATCGGCGTTGGCCTGAACGCTTACGCAAGCGACGAGCGACTTGTTGAGTCGCTCACGCACTGTCGTTAAGCGATACGGGGTTCTGTCGATTTCACCGGCGACGGAATCATGGCGAATATTCGGCGCTCCGATCGCCCTCGAAGACCACGCTTTTGAGGTTGCCTGGCGGCGCTTGACCTTCAGGACCAAGCTCGGGTCATCGCCGATGAGCTGCGCGGGCGCGACGGTATCGAGTTGCAACTCCGGGTCGGACTGAACTCGGGTGAGGTGATCGCGGGTAGATGGGCTCCAGCCCAGGTAGTTACACGGCGATAAGTGCCCACGTCGGCCTGGCGCAGCGGATGGAGTCCGTCGCCCCTCCTGGCGGAGTCATGCTGAGTGCTTCGACTGCCCGGCTGGTCGACGGGGTCGTCGAGATGGGTGAACTCGAGCTGGTGGCGGATCAAGAACGTCGCCGACTGCGTCCCCGCGCGCCTGCTGGTCTCTGTGGCTGAGAAGACCACCGGGATACCAGGACAGTCGACGCTGGTCGGACGCGATCGCGAAGTGGAGGCGATTAGCAGATGCATGGACGATGCGTTGGCCGGTAGCGGTGCAGCGGTTGCCCTCGTTGGACCGCCGGGCATCGGGATGAGCTGCCTCGTCGCAGAGCTTGTTCGCGTCGGCGCTGAGCGCGGCGTCGAAGCGGTCTCGGCCTTCTGCGAAGCGCATGCCCGCGAAATCCCCTTCTATGCGGCTGCGCGAATGTTTCGCGAAGTCATCGGAGTCGGTGACCTCCGTGGTCAGGCGGCGCGCGATCGGGTGCGTGCACATTTGCCGGGTGCGGACCGTGAGGACCTGCTGCTTCTCGACGACCTCCTCGCCGTCGGCGACCCCGCGATCGACCCACCTGCCATCGGTGCGGACGCACGCAGGCGTCGACTGACGGCTCTGTTGAACAAGGCCTCGGTCGCGCGGGTGACTCCTGTGATGTACGTGATCGAGGATGCGCACTGGATCGACGAGGCCAGCGAAGCCCTCATCGCTGAATTCCTTTCGGACACAAGGCGAACGCGCGCGCTCGCGCTCGTCACCTATCGGCCCGAATACCGAGGGAAGCTGGCCGAACAGGCTGCGCAGGCCATCAATCTCGCACCTCTTGATGGTTGGCAATCGACGACGCTGATCGGCGAACTTCTCGGCAGCGATCCGTCGGTGGCGGCCATCGGCGCAGAAGTCGCCGAGCGAGCGGGTGGCAATCCGTTCTTCGCCGAGGAGATCGTGCGCGATCTGGCCGAACGGGGGTTCTTGCGGGCCAGTTCGGCGAGTACGTGCACCGGCACGGTGCTGCTGAAATACACGTACCCGCGACGCTTCAGGCGACCATCGGGGCACGCATCGATCGACTCCCCGGCGATGCGAAGCGCACGCTCAACGCGGCTGCGGTGATCGGTGCACGGTTCTCCGAGGATCAGCTGGCGAGCCTGGTCGACCCGGTACGCATCGCTGAGTTGGTGGACGCCGAACTGATCGACGATATGCCGTCAACACCACAGCCCGAGTACAGCTTTCGGCACCCGCTGATCAGTTCGGTGGCCTACGAATCTCAATTGCAGTCCGCACGTGCGGATCTGCACTCGCGGCTGGCGTCCTGGTTCCAGCAACAAGCGCGAGGGACTCTGGACGAGAAGTCCGCAGTGATCGCCATGCACGTCGAGGCGGCGGGCGATCTGCGGGCCGCATTCGACTGGCATATGCGGGCGGGAAAATGGGTGGGCGCTCGGAACATGGAGGCGGCACGCACGAGCTGGCTACGTGCACGGCAGGTGGCGGAGCGGCTACCCGAGGAGGATCCGGACCGCTTGAGGATGTGTGTCGATGCGACGCACCCTTCTGTGCGGTAGCGCCTGGCTTGCTGGATTGACCGCGGCCGAAACCGGCTTCGACGACCTTCGCCGGCTCTCCGCCGAGATCCGAGACGAACGATCGATCGCCGTCGGAATGTCGGGCATGGTGATGGCACTCGCCTTCCATAACCGTGCCACGCGAAGCGTCCGAACTCGGCTCCGAACTGGGCGCACTTCTCGAGCGCATCGGCGATGACGAATTGTCAGCTGAGATCTCGTTCACCGTCCAGGCAGCCAAGTGGGAGACCGGCGAAGTAGCGGAGTTGTTGCGCTTGTCGCAGAGGCTGATCGATCTGACCGACGGCGACCCGGCGAAGGGAAGCCTCTTTTTCGGCTCTCCGCTTTCTCTGTCGCTTGCGATGCGCGGGGTTTCCCGAATGTGCCTGGGGCATGCCGGATGGAAGGACGACCTCGATCGGGCCATCGCGATCGCTCGGTCCCTGGACCCGCGAGCGGGTCGATCGTGAGCCTGCACAAATACGCCCACATCGGGCTGGGTGCGGTGCAGGCCGATGAGCAAGCGCTGCGTGATACGGCGGAGTCGCTTGCCATCGCCGAGCATTCGGGTGACGACTTCACGCTGTCGCACGCGCATCTGGCGCGCGGCATCGCATTGGTCGCTCAGGACGGGCCCGGGCGCGAATCGGGATCGGGAGCATCTTCGCTACGCACGGCAGGCCGGCATGACCGGGCGGGGAAATGCATCGATCGTTCAGATCGCCGACATCCAGCTCGCGAGGCACCAGAGTGAGCTCGGTGATTTCGAAACCGCGATCGCGCAGATGGACCAGGTCCTTGATGTGTTGTTCGATTCCGGCGCGATGCTGTGGCGGGGTCCCGCCACCTCGGTACTTGTCGAAGCACTCTTGAGCAGCAATGGGGCGGGCGACGTGGATGCCGCGCACGCGGCGATCGACCGGCTGGCCGCGGTACCGACCGATGCCGGGTACGTGCTGCACGACATCCCGCTGCTGCGCCTGCGAGCACTCCTTGCGCGAGCCGAGGGGAGCGAGGACGCCTACCGGCGATTTAGCCGCGCGTTATCGAGCGATGGCCGAGTCATGCGAGTTCGACGGACACCAGGCGATCGCGTCATCGATGACATGAGCCAAGCGCCGCCGCCTGCCGATTTCATAACCATCCGGCGGCTTTGCTGTTACGTCACCGTGACGATCCGGCCCGGTGTGGTTGTCGGTGCCTGGTGGTAAACCTGTGGACGACAGGCGACACACCCTGAATGTGATGTGCGACACGCCGAGGGTTCTGCCGCGGATGGGCTTACGACCAGGGAATTCCATAAATGTTGTTTAGAAGATGTGGTATCCCTTCGGATTGTCTGACACTAGGTGTAGTGTTTGGCGCACCGACAGACCCCCACAGTTCGGAGGCCGGCCGGAGTGCAGAACCCGGCAGAATCGGTCTCCCGAGAAGTCGGCCAAGCAGCTCGGACGACCGGAATTTTGAGGGCCCGCGGATCGCTGAACCTCAGCGAGAAGCTTTACCCGATCAGTTGCCAGTCAGTGTCTAGTTCCGTTCGCAGAGGAGCCGTACCGCAGATGAACATCACCGTGTACACCAAGCCGGCATGCGTGCAGTGCAACGCCACCTACAAGGCGCTGGAGAAGCAGGGCATCGCCTTCCAGAAGGTGGACATCACCCTCGACTCCGAGGCCCGTGACTACGTCATGGCGCTTGGCTACCTGCAGGCACCCGTCGTGGTGGCAGGCAACGAGCACTGGTCGGGCTTCCGTCCCGATCGCATCAAGGCATTGGCCGGTGCCGGGGTACTCACCGCATAATCCGCATTCCGACAGCCAGGAAGGAGAAAGAGATGAGCAACCTCGTCTACTTCTCCAGCGTGTCGGAAAACACCCAGCGATTCGTCGACAAGCTCGGTGTGCCCGCCATCCGGATCCCGCTGCACGGGCGCATCGAGGTCGACGAGCCGTACGTGCTGGTGCTGCCCACCTACGGCGGTGGGCGCGCCACACCGGACATCAACGACGGGGGCTATGTCCCGAAGCAGGTCATCGCCTTCCTCAATAACGAGCACAACCGCGTCGCTGATCCGCGGCGTCATCGCGGCAGGCAACAACAACTTCGGTGCGGAGTTCGCCTATGCCGGAGACGTGGTCTCCCGCAAGTGCGGCGTGCCGTACCTGTACCGCTTCGAACTGATGGGAACCCCCGACGACGTGGAAGCCGTCCGCGCGGGTTTGGAAGAATTCTGGAAGGACCAGACGTGTCACCAACCGTCACAGCTGCAGAGCCTGTAACCACCGCTGCGCCGGGCTCGTTGCCCGGCGAGACGGACTATCACGCGCTCAACGCGATGCTGAATCTGTACGACGCTGACGGCAAGATTCAGTTCGAGAAGGACCGCGAGGCCGCGCACCAGTACTTCCGCGAGCACGTCAACCAGAACACGGTGTTCTTCCACGATGTCGACGAGAAGCTCGACTACCTGATCAAGGAGAACTACTACGAGCGCGAGGTGCTCGACCAGTACTCGCGCAACTACGTCAAGACACTGCTGGACCGGGCCTACGCCAAGAAGTTCCGATTCCCGACGTTCCTCGGCGCGTTCAAGTACTACACCTCCTACACGTTGAAGACGTTCGACGGGAAGCGTTATCTGGAGCGGTTCGAGGACCGCGTCGTCATGGTGTCGCTGACACTGGCCGCAGGCGACACCACGCTGGCCGAGAAGCTCGTCGACGAGATCATCGACGGCCGCTTCCAGCCGGCCACCCCGACGTTCTTGAACTCGGGCAAGAAGCAGCGCGGCGAGCCAGTTTCTTGCTTCCTCCTTCGCATCGAGGACAACATGGAGTCCATCGGGCGCTCCATCAACTCGGCGCTGCAGCTGTCCAAGCGTGGCGGCGGAGTTGCGTTGCTGCTCAGCAACATCCGTGAGCACGGCGCGCCGATCAAGAACATCGAGAACCAGAGCTCGGGCGTCATCCCGATCATGAAGCTGCTGGAGGACTCGTTCTCCTACGCCAACCAGCTCGGGGCGCGTCAGGGTGCGGGTGCGGTGTACCTGCACGCACACCATCCCGACATCTACCGGTTCCTCGACACCAAGCGCGAGAACGCCGACGAGAAGATCCGCATCAAGACACTGTCGCTGGGTGTGGTGATCCCGGACATCACGTTCGAGCTGGCGAAGAAGAACGAGGACATGTACCTGTTCTCGCCGTACGACGTCGAGCGCGTCTACGGCGTGCCGTTCGCCGACATCTCGGTGACCGAGAAGTACTACGAGATGGTCGACGACGCGCGGATCCGCAAGACCAAGATCAAGGCGCGCGAGTTCTTCCAGACGCTGGCCGAGCTGCAGTTCGAGTCGGGCTACCCGTACATCATGTACGAGGACACGGTGAACCGGGCCAACCCGATCGAGGGCAAGATCACCCACTCGAACCTGTGCTCGGAGATCCTGCAGGTGTCGACGCCGTCGGTGTTCAACGACGACCTGTCCTATGCCAAGGTCGGCAAGGACATCTCGTGCAACCTGGGTTCGATGAACATCGCCAAGACGATGGACTCGCCCGACTTCGCGCAGTCCATCGAGGTGGCGATCCGGGGCCTGACCGCGGTGAGCGACCAGACCCACATCTGGTCGGTGCCGTCGATCGAGCAGGGCAACAACGACTCTCACGCGATCGGCCTCGGGCAGATGAACCTGCACGGCTACCTGGCGCGGGAACGGATCTTCTACGGCTCCGAAGAGGGTATCGACTTCACCAACATCTACTTCTACACGGTGCTGTATCACGCGATTCGGGCGTCGAACCGCATCGCGATCGAACGCGGCACGTCTTTCAAGGGCTTCGAGAACTCGAAGTACGCATCGGGTGAGTTCTTCGACAAGTACACCGAGCAGGTGTGGGAGCCCAAGACCGACAAGGTGCGCCAGCTGTTCGCCGACGCCGACATTCGCATTCCGACGCAAGAGGATTGGGTCAAGCTCAAGGAGTCGGTGGGCAAGCACGGCATCTACAACCAGAACCTGCAGGCCGTGCCGCCGACCGGGTCGATCTCCTACATCAACCACTCGACGTCGTCGATCCACCCGATCGCGTCGAAGGTGGAGATCCGCAAGGAAGGCAAGATCGGGCGGGTGTACTACCCGGCGCCGTACATGGACAACGACAACCTCGAGTACTACGAGGACGCCTACGAAATCGGCTACGAGAAGGTCATCGACACGTATGCCGCGGCGACCCAGCACGTGGACCAGGGACTCTCGCTGACGCTGTTCTTCAAGGACACCGCCTCCACGCGCGACGTGAACAAGGCGCAGATCTACGCCTGGCGCAAGGGAATCAAGACCTTGTACTACATCCGGCTACGTCAGATGGCGCTGGAGGGCACCGAAGTCGAGGGCTGCGTCTCCTGCATGCTGTAGGACCCTCAAGCCGTCAAACATCTGACGACGCCCTCGGGGCCGAGTGTGGGCCTGACGCACGCAAGGTGTGCGGAGTAGTCGTGCAATCAGACCCACACCCGGCCGGGCGGCCGGTGCTACGCGACGGAGACTGCCTGGAGGTCAGGCAGGCGCGTCAGCACGGGCCTTTTCGGAGGGGTCCTGGGCCCGGAGGCCTCTTCTTCATCGTCGGGACTCGTCACGGGGCCGATGGCGCACGCCTGATGGTTCGGGCCCTCGTCGAGTGATCCGCCGTAGAAGACGCAGCACACTGCGAAGCCGTTGTCGTCGGGGTGCTCTTTGATGCATTCGTCAAAGCCCGCCTTGTCACCGATCTCGCCGATCGGTTGCGCGTTGGCGACGGTGGCGAGACCGATGGCGAAGCCGGTGGTCATCGCGGCGGTCGCGAGAAGTCGCTTGATGTTCATGCAGCTAAGGGTGCTGCGAAGCCGCGATCACCGAAACGGGGCGACCGCCCGTTGCTCACCGCCACCCATGCGGGGTGTGGGGGCGATGGCCGTTAGGGGATTAGGGGCGGGCTACTTGTACTTGTGCTGCGGGCCCTGTTCCTTCTTGTACAGCGCCTTGAGCATCCGGTCGCGGAAGAACGCGTTGTCGATCAACTTGATGCCGGTGTTCGCGACGGCCGGAATCCCCGCCAGTTTGTGGAAATAGCGGCCGCGCTTGTATTCCCGACCCCAGGCCGCTTCCATTCGCTGCGCGTAGTTCGTGAAGTCGTCGGGGCCGCCGTTCTGCAGCGCCGCGATGGCGCACTCACCCGCGGCCAGACCCGACTCCAGCGCCTTGGAGATGCCCGCGCCGGACGCAGGCTTTCCGGCGCCGAGTGAGTCACCCGTGAAGAGCACCCCGGGCCGCCACGGTGGCCATGCGGTGAAGCCCATCGGCAACCGCCACGCGCGCACGCTCTTGTTCTTCTTCAGCTCCTCGATCGGCGGCAGCTCCCAATCGCCGGGCAGCGTCCGGAGGAACTCACCGAGGAACTGCGTCGCGTTGATCGACTGCCAGTTCTTGTAGCTGTTCACATAGCCGAGCCCGATGTTGAACACGCCGTTGCCCATCGGGAACACCCAGCCGTAGCCGGGCAGCTGATCCCCCTGGAACGCCAGCTTCAAATAGATGTCCAACGAGTCGGAGTCGGGACGGTTGGCGTGCATCTCCGAGCGGATCGCGATCGCCGAGTAGCCGTTGTACTCCGAGTCGATCTTCAGCGCCCGCTTGATAGGGGAGTAGGCACCGTCGGCCGCGATGACCGCGTCGCCGTACACCTTCTCGCCGCCCTTGAGCGTCACGCCGATGACGCGGCCGCTGGCGTCCAGCTCGGGTCCGGTCACCTCCGCGGACTGCCGCACCTCTGCGCCCGCCGACTCAGCATGCTTGAGAAGAACCGTGTCCAGATGGGTGCGGCTGACGGTGTGACCGTGATCGGGCATGCCCGGACGCTTGGGGAACGACAGCTCCCACTGGCTCGGGCTGAACACCGTCACCCGGTTGACCCGGTGAAATGTCGACACCTCGTCGGCGAGGCCCATCTTCTGCAGGTAGCTGACCGCGCGGGCGGTCAGGCCGTCACCGCACGGTTTGTCGCGCGGAAAGTCGGCCTTGTCCAGGACGACCACTTTGGCGCCGGTCTGTGCGGCCTGCCACGCTGCGGCCGAGCCCGATGGCCCCCCACCGGCGATGACCAGGTCGTATCGCTGCGTCATAACTCTCGTCTCATTGTCTTCACTGTCGCAGAGATAGTACCCAAATCGGTGCAGGTCATCTCCACGGCCAACGGAGCTGGTTGATCCCGTCATTGGCGTGTCCCGGCACGGTCTGAGCAGGTCAGGGACCTCGGGGCGGGTACAGTGATCGGAATGCGCGGAAGGCCGAGGTCACGCTCTGGTCATGAACCGGGCGTCAAGGTCGACGCCCGCAGTGAACGCTGGCGTGAACATCGCAAGAAGGTGCGGGCGGAGATCGTCGACGCCGCCTTCCGGGCCATCGACCGTCTCGGGCCGGAGTTATCGCTGCGCGAGATCGCCGAGGAGGCCGGCACCGCAAAGCCGAAGATCTACCGGCACTTCACCGACAAGTCGGATCTGTTCCAGAGCGATCGGCGAACGGATGCGGGATGAGTTGTGGGCCGCGATCATCCCGTCGGTCAACGTCGAGAAGGATTCCACCCGAGAAATCGTCGGCCAGGGCGTCGAGCATTACGTCGAGTTGGTCGATCAACATCCCAACGTCGTGCGGTTTCTGCTCCAAGGCAGGTTCGCCGACCAGTCCGCGGCGGCGATGACGACGGTGAACAAGGGCCGCGACATCACCCTTGCGATCGCCGAAATGGTCAGCAGCGAGCTGGAGGACATGGCGCTCGATCCGGCCGCGTTCGAACTGGCCGCGTATGCGATCTTCGGCACCGCGGCGTCGGCGACGGACTGGTGGTTGGGCGCGAACGAGGACAGCCCGCGCCGGATGGCGGCCGATCGATTCGTCGCGCACCTGACGACGATCATGGTCGGGGCCATCTACGGCACCGGCGAACTGCTCGGCATCAAGATCGACGCCGATCAGCCCATCCACACCGCGGTTCGCCGACAACAACCCGTGGCCTGACCTGGAATTCGAGGCAATCGCCTCATGTTCCGAGGATAAAGGCGTCGATCGGTCGTTCGTGCCCCCGCAGCTTCAAAGTGCGCTGCGGCGTCGTCGCCATCAGCTCATCGGCAACTCCAGATGCGACGAGCAACTCCCCACCGGCTGCGTGTTGTTGCATCCGCGCCGTGATGTTGACCGGATCACCAAGAGCGGTGAAGTCCATGACAGGGCCACCAACGTTTCCGACGTACGCAACGCCTGCATTGACCGCCACGCCTAACTCAACCCAGGGTTCCTCGTCCCTGCCGTAGCCGACTGCTGTGAGCAAGTCCATCCCTGCCTGAACAGCGCGGCGCCGGTACTGGGGACCGCTGATGCCCCGGACAAAGAAGGCCATGACCTCATCGCCGATGAGTTTGTCGATTACCGCGTCATGCCGCAGAAGAGTCTGTGTCGCAGCGATGTAGAACCGGTTGAGCAATGAGGCGAAGTCCGTAGCCGCGCTCCGCGTGCTCAGCGCGGTGGAGCCACGAACGTCGGCGAACAAGACCGCAACGTCGACCTCGGCGCCGCCTGCGGGAAGCACATCGCAACAGCGACTGCAAAGGTTGGGATTCTTGCGCGAGGGCGTGAAGCCAGCAGCGGCGAGAACACGTCCGGCTGGGCCGCCAAACGGGTTGCTACACATCTTGCATCGTGGCGCCGAGGGCAAATACCGAAACAGCCGCCGCGCCCTCACCAAAGGCGCGTGACCATCCGTTAGCACCTTCTGCCACGGGTTCTCCGGGTTCGCTGGAGCGGTCTCAGGCGGGATGCTGATGGTAACCATGCGGAAATGATTCATCCGCCAGCCATTCCGGCGCATGAGGCATCGGCCTCAAATACATCGCACTCAAGAGAACGGTGACGGTAAACGACCCTCTGTTCGTGCCGAAATCGACCTGATCAGCGTGCAAAATGAGTGCGTGCATCCCAACCGGACGCTGCGCGACCCTGGCAAAGGCCTGCGTAGAGCCGAGTTGCTGGCGGCGATATCGCTGGCGATCGATCTCGGTCTGGGTCAGCCAATGGAACATATGCTCCGGTCGTCGTTGATCGCGACTCGCATCGCCGAGCGGATGGGACTCGACGCGCAACAGAGGGCGACGGTGTACTACGCCAATCTGGTCGGTTGGATCGGTTGTCATGCGGACTCCCATGAGCTTTCAGCGCTCTTCGGCGACGACATCGCCTTCCGGGCCGACACCTACGGCGTGGACATGGCCGGTCTGCCGTTCCTGCGGTTGATGCTCAATCACGTCGGACGTGGAATGCCGACGTGGGAACGGGGCGTCCGATCGGCCGCCTTCGTGCTCACCGCCCGCAATCAAGTTGCCAAGCTCATCAACTCGCATTGCTCCTCGGCAGGAGTGCTCTCCGACAGAATGGGTTTGGACCCGCAGGTCAGTGAGGCGCTGTCGTACATATTCGAGCGCTGGGATGGCAGGGGTATGCCCAACGGCGTTCGTGGAGAGGATATCCCGCTCGAAATCCGGATCGTCCGGCTGGCCGATGTCGTTGAGGTTCACCTTCGCACGGGTGGCCTCGAACGGGCGGTCGACGTCGTGCGCTCACGCCGCGGCACGCAGTTCAGCCCTGAGGTGGCGGATGTCTTCGAGCAGAATTTCGCCGACATCGTCGACGGATTGCTCGAAATCGACGTCTGGACTGCAACGTTGGAGCAGGCACCAGATCGTGGCCGTACGCTGGTCGGCGACGAGATCGACGAGTTATTAAGAGCGATGGCTGATTTCGTCGATCTCAAGTGTCCTAGTTCGCCGGGTTACTCGCGTGGAGTCGCCGACCTGGCGGCCGCTGCCGCCCGAATCCGGCGGATGCCCGAGGCTGACATCACCCGGCTTTACCGGGCAGGTCTCGTGCACGGTCTGGGCAAACTGGGTGTGTCGAACCACATCTGGGAGAAGACGGGGATGCTCACTACCGCTGAAACGGAGCGGATGCGGATGTACCCGTATCTGACCGGGCGGATACTGAGCCGGGTCGAGGGGCTGGAGTCGGTGGTGTCCCTTGCGACCAAGCACGAGGAACGGATCGACGGATCGGGATTCCCCAGAGGCCTGGCCGGTGCGGAGCTGACCGCGCAGGACCGATTGCTCGCCGCGGCGGTGGCTTATCAGCAGCTACGGGAAACGCGTTCTGGCCGCGCCGCTCTCGACCCCGGCGATGCCGCGAGCGAACTGCGCCGGGAAGCACGCGCCGGACACCATGATGGCGAGTCTGTGGAGGCCGTGTTGGCGGCTGCCGGTCATCGGTCTCCGAGGCGGGCATCATTTTCAGCGGGCCTCACCGCCCGGGAGGTCGAGGTTCTGCGTCTGGTCGCGCAGGGCAGGTCGAATCGTGAGATTGCCGACGAGCTGTTCATTGCGCAGAAAACGGCACGCAACCACGTCGAGCGCGTCTACGCCAAGCTCGGGGTCAATAACCGCACACAGGCGACGCTAGCGGCGATCGACCGCGGTCTGGCGGGGTCCTCAGTCGACGTCTCGACGTGAAATCTCCGCCGATTTACTGCTGAAGCCCTGGGTACCGCTCTTTGAGGCAAACGCCTCATGCGACTCCCGAAGCCGCGCGTCGATGATCAGGGCCTACAGAGCAATTCAACAATCACGGAGGCCACCGATCATGACCGAAATGGCAATCAAGCCGCCAACGACAGCGCGGCTGAGCACGCCCCCTGAGTCCGCGCCAGAAGCGCAGCGCGGCGGGCGAATTGACGCGATCAACGTGAGCCGGCATGCCGGCTCGCGGCAGATTCTGCAGACGCTGTCGCTGACGGTGAAGCCAGGCGAGTTGGTCGCCATCGCGGGCGGAAGCGGCGCGGGAAAGACCACGTTGTTGGAGACACTCGCAGGACTTCAACCGCCGTCTGCCGGTCAGGTTTGGCACGACGGCATCATTCGCGGTGCCAGAACGAGCATGGATGCCCGTATCGGGTACGTCCCGCAGGACGACATCATCCATCTGGAGATGCCCCTCCGCCGCACGCTGCGCTACGCGGCCCGGTTGAGGATGCCCGCGGGCACTTCAGCAGCCGAGGCGGACCGCGTGGTCGAGGAGACCATGCGAGACCTCGACCTGGCAGATCGGGCTGACGTGCCGGTCCGAGCGCTTTCGGGCGGCCAGCGCAAGCGGGCCAGCATCGCGGTGGAGCTACTGACTCGGCCGAGTCTGTTCTTTCTCGACGAACCCACCTCCGGGCTCGATCCGTCGACGGCGGCCGACGTGATGCGGCTGCTGCGTACGCTCAGCCGGCGTGGAGTCACCGTCGTCCTCACGACTCACGAGCCGGCGGGTATCGACAAATGTGACCGGGTGATATTCCTGGCCCGCGATGGCCACCTAGCCTTCAGCGGCAGTCCGGCTGAGGCCCGGAGCTACTTCGGAGTCCGGGATCTCGCCGAGATATACGAGCGACTCGCTGCGCACGGTACCCCGCAGAGCTGGACGAAACGCTTCATGCAGAGCGTCGGGACGACGGAAGCTCAACGCGGCGATGACATACCGCCCATCCCGGCCCACCCTTCGCCGGCCAGACACACGGGCCCAGTCCGGCAATGGTGGCTTCTGACGCGGCGCAATGTTGATGTCCTGTTTCGCAACCGGCTGACCCTTGCCATCCTGCTTGGCTCACCGGTGCTGGTCACGGTGATGATGGCGACGCTGTTCAAGCGTGGTGCATTCGACCCCGGCAGTGCAGCCGATATCGGGCCCGCCCAGATCGTGTTCTGGATCGCGTTCGATGGCTTCTTCTTCGGCCTGACGTACGGCCTTCTCCAAATCGTCGGAGAGATGCCGGTGTTCCGGCGGGAACGGTTGGCAGGCCTCAGCGTCGGGGCGTACGTGGCATCCAAAGTCACGGCGCTGCTTCCGGTGCTGGCGGGAGTGAGCGCGGTGCTCCTCGGCGTGCTGCGGGTGCTCGGGCGCCTTCCCGCTATGAGCTGGCACGTTTACGCCTTGTTGTTCGTGACGATCGTGATCGAGGCGACGTCAGCGTTGGCGCTGGGACTGCTGGCGTCGGCCGCGGTCTCCAACGCGGCCCAGGCTGCCCTGGCCCTGCCGATGCTGTGCTTCCCGCAGGTTCTGTTCGGTGGCGCCATCGTCCCGGTCGATGACATGGCCGCTCCGGGGCGCCTGATGAGCTTCGGCTTGGCCAACCGTCACGCATTCGAGGCCCTCGGTCGAGACCTCGACCTCGACCGGTTCACCACCACGCTGCCTGCGATGTCCGCCTACCGCGACACCTTCAGCGGAGGCACGACAGGCAGCCTCATCGCGCTCGGAACGTTTGCCGTGGCCCTGACGGTGGCGACTGTGTGGGTCCTGCGCCGCCGGTCCACCCCAGGCGCATCCTGGCGATGACGGCGTAGCGAGGTCTTGCCCGCGAGATGACTGAACAAGTCGTCTCGCGGGCGTACGCGCAGATGCGCAATGGCAGGCCGGATGGTGCGCGGTATCCTGGTCGACGAGTTACCCGGTACCGCTGTTCCCAGGAAGGTCCACTATGACCGTTGCCGAGCACGCGCCCGAGGGCACGACCCAGAAGGCCGTTCACACCCGCGCGCTCATCATCGGGACCGGCTTCTCCGGACTCGGGATGGCCATCGCACTGCAGAAGCAGGGTGTGGACTTCCTCATCCTGGAGAAGGCCGGCGATGTCGGCGGCACGTGGCGGGACAACACCTACCCTGGCGCGGCGTGCGATGTGCCGTCGCACCTGTATTCGTTCTCCTTTGCGCCGAAACCCGATTGGCCGCATGTCTTCTCGTACCAGCCGGACATACTCACCTATCTGAAGGGCGTCGCCGACAAGTACGCGCTGAAGCCTCACATTCGCTTCGGCCAGCATGTCGACCGCGCGCACTGGGACGACTCCGAGTATCGCTGGCACGTGTTCACCAAGAGCGGCGAGGAGTATGTCGCTCAGTTCGTCATCTCGGGTGCGGGCGCGCTCCACATTCCATCGCTGCCCGATATCGCCGGCCTCGGCGACTTCCACGGCCCGGTGTTTCACACCGCCCAGTGGGACCACACCGTCGACCTGACCGGGAAGCGCGTTGCGGTGATCGGAACCGGTGCCAGTGCGATCCAGGTGGTTCCCGAGCTGGTCAAGATCGCCGGTCAGGTGCAGCTCTACCAGCGCACGCCGGCGTGGATCAAGCCGCGCATCAACTTTGCCTTTCCAGCCCGCACTGAAGCGCGCGTTCAAGTTCGTGCCCGGGCTTCGGGCCGCGCTGCGGACGGCCACCTACTGGATGTTGGACGCCAGGGCGTTCGCGTTGGCCAAGCATCCGGGGCTGCTGCAAGTTCGCCGAGCAGTACTACAAGCTCAACATGCGACGGTACGTTTCCGACTCGCCAACTGCGGGCCAAGCTGACGCCGTCCTACCGCGCCGGCTGTAAGCGAATCCTGATCTCGGACAACTTCTATCAGGCCGTCGCCGATCCCAAGACCGAAGTCATCACCGATGGGATAGCGCGGGTGACCCGCGACGGCATCGTCACCGTCGACGGCACCGAGCGCGAAGTCGATGCCATCGTCTGCGCGACCGGCTTCCACGTGACCGACTGGTACACCTACCTCGAGATCAAGGGCGCCAAGGGCGAGGACCTGGGGGATCGGTGGAACCGCGAGGGAGTGATGGCTCACCGCGGCATCACCGTCGCCGACGTGCCCAACCTGTTCCTTCTGCTCGGGCCGAATACCGGTCTGGGACACAACTCCGTGGTGTTCATGATCGAGTCGCAGATCGGTTATGTCGCCGACGCGATCAGTGCCGCGGATCGACTGGGCGCGCAGGCGCTGGCGCCGACTCGCGCCGCGCAGGACCAGTTCAACGAGGAGCTCCAGCGCGATCTGGCCGGGACGGTGTGGAACACGGGCGGTTGCCAGAGCTGGTACATGGACGAGCACGGCGTCAACCGGTCGTTGTGGTCGGGCTTCACCTGGGAGTACTGGCTGGCGACCCGCAAGTTCAAGATGGACGAGTACACGTTCTCCGGGGTCGGTCAGCGAGCGGCGGTTGCTTCGCGGGGATAGCCCGCGACACGCCAACACACGATGTTGTGTTGCCGATGGTTGTCCCACCCCAGGGGTAGTGTCTGTGTCGGGCTATAGAACCGCTATAGGCAAACCAAAGATCCTGGTGAAGTGGGGTTCCAGTGGGCGACATGAAACTCATCGACCGCGTCTCGGCGATCAACTGGAACCGCGTGCAGGACGAGAAAGACGCCGAGGTGTGGGACCGGCTGACCGGCAATTTCTGGTTGCCGGAGAAGGTTCCGGTGTCCAACGACATCCCGTCGTGGGGGACGCTGACCGCCCACGAGAAGGAAATGACCATGCGGGTCTTCACCGGCCTGACGCTGCTGGACACCATCCAGGGCACGGTCGGAGCGGTCAGCCTGATCCCCGATGCGCTGACCCCGCATGAGGAAGCCGTCTACACCAACATCGCCTTCATGGAGTCGGTGCACGCCCGCAGCTACAGCAACATCTTCTCCACGCTGTGCTCGACGGCCGAGATCGACGACGCGTTCCGCTGGTCGGAGGAGAACCCGAACCTGCAGCGCAAGGCCGAGATCGTCATGCAGTACTACAAGGGCGACGAGCCGCTGAAGCGCAAGGTGGCCTCCACGCTGCTGGAGAGCTTCCTGTTCTACTCCGGCTTCTATCTGCCGATGTACTGGTAGCAGCCGGGCCAAGCTGACCAACACCGCCGACATGATCCGGCTGATCATCCGCGACGAGGCCGTGCACGGCTACTACATCGGCTACAAGTACCAGCGCGGCCTCGCGATGGAGGACGCCGCCAGGCAGCAGGAGCTCAAGGACTACACCTACGAGCTGCTGTTCGAGCTGTACGACAACGAGGTGGAGTACACCCAGGATCTCTACGACGAGGTCGGGCTGACCGAGGACGTCAAGAAGTTCCTGCGCTACAACGCCAACAAGGCGTTGATGAACCTCGGCTACGAGGCGCTGTTCCCGCGCGACGAGACGGACGTGAATCCCGCTATCCTGTCGGCGCTGAGCCCCAACGCCGACGAGAACCACGACTTCTTCTCCGGTTCGGGCTCGTCGTACGTGATCGGCAAGGCCGTCAACACCGAAGACGAGGACTGGGACTTCTAAACATGCAGGTCATTTGCCATGGGGCGTACCGAATCGCGCACAGCGTCGGCCAGGATGGAAGACAACACGTAGTGCGTTCGCTGTAAGACGGAGGCGCCCACAGGCCTCATGCCATCGCTCCCGCGACTCAGATCAGCAATCACTGCTGCACGGCGGTTGGACGTATATCACCGATAGATACTTGTCCCCACCGTGCCCTAATGCGTAGCCGCCAGGTGGTTTCCATGACCGCATAGCCAGCGGGTTTGAGATGTCCGTGTTTACGTTCCAGCCACGCGGGTCCGAGCTCCCCGACGGTCGTCCGGGCGCCGCTTGGGGAGACGTACTCTCCGTGAAGCTTCTGTACCTCCACTGACGCGGCGAAGATCTCGGCGTCCCGCTTGCGGACGAAACCGCGTTTGTCAGTTTGTCGGTTGTCAGGGGTGCGATACCGGACGCGGTAAAGCGTTTTTGGAACGCCGGCCGCCATCCGCGCCGACGCGCGCTGCATACTCGCGACGCGCAAAGCAGCAGAGATCCCAGAACAATGCACAGGAGTCTCGCCGCGAACGGTCCCCGTCATTGCTCGCGCCTCCACCGCGTCAAGTAGTAGTCGCTGGTCGCTTCCCGGCTAGAGCTTTCCGGCGATGAAGCTGGCGGCTTGATCCACCAGTCCGGAGCCGAGGTATGAGGGCTGCAGATGCGACGGCCAATTCAGGCCTCTCCCACAGATGGGGTCGCCGTCCGCGCACTGGTCGATCGTCCTACCGGCAAAGGCGGGGGCCGGGCCGAGTCGCTTGGCGCCGTTGCCGAACAACGCGACCGCTGCGATGTGCTGATCCATACCTGCCGGCAGTCCCCGGGTCGCGAGATCAGCCGCCGTGGCGCCCAGGGAATAGCCGCCGAGCACCATGCGGGTGTTCGGGCAACTTCCCGCCATGGATTGAACGTGGGCTCGCATATCGTTGGCGCCGCTGGTGGCGCTTAAGTCGGCGGGATAGTTGACTCCATACACCCCGACCGACATACCCACCTTGGAGCGCAGCGAATTGACGAGTGCATCGCCGACTGCGCCGACGCCGGGTGGTTCCTGTCGGCCGCGGGCGAAAACCACTTCGGCATCGGGGCATGCCGCCGATGCCACCGGAATCAGCGCTGCTGTCGAAAAGGGCGTCGCTGCCGGGGCAATCACCAATGCCGCGGCGAGCGCGGCGGCGGCCGCCAGGCCGAGGACACGTGGTGTCATCGCAATAGGCCTCATGAACGATATTCGAATTAGTAGTGGCGGCTGTTACGTCGCGCTTGGAGCGACGGCGCAGGCTCGCTGGGTGCCTGGTTGTTACTCCTAGTAATTGTCGAGGCAGCTCCTCCGGCGGGGTCATCGGGGTGCTCACGGCGGGTTGGCTCCCCCGGGACAAAACCAGCGAGCCGGTGTAGCTATCGGAGTGATCCACACACAGTCGGGGCGGGGAGCCTCACGGCCCGGCGACGACAGCAACCAGACACTGCCGATGATGTTGGCGGCCAGCAACAGCCACAGAACGGATTTCCGACCCATAGGCAGAGCCTAAGGGCGAATGTCGAGTCGCGGATATGGGCGGTCGTCGTCGTCTACGGGTCATGATGGCGCCTCCCGTTAGTAACAACCGAGACAGCTAAATGTGGGCGCTACCAAAGCGTGAACCGTCAGCTGGGCGATGCGGTTGCCGCCGTCATCTGCTCAACGAACGTCGAGAGATCGTAGTAGTCACGCCAACGCGTGATCCGACCTTCAGAATCAACGTCGAAGACGCCCACGCATTCAAAACCGACGGTTTTTCCGTTGATTTCGCAGTAGTCGACTCGCTCGGTCAAGATGGTGCCGCCACTCGCTGCGAGATACTTGATGTCACCGTGGTGTCGGGACCATCGCCAAGAGCGACTGCAATTCCGCCCTGATGGCGTGGATGCCTGATGTGGACACCTCGTGGACCGTCGGTATATACGGCGTCGTCACTAAAGAAGCCGACCACGTCGTCTAAATCAGAAGCTGGAAAGCACGCCAAGAATTTCCGAATCACCGACTCTGCTGAATCTGTCATGGTTACCGCTTTCACCTGGGTGTTTGATGTTCTAACACACGGAGCCTAGAGCACGCATGTAAAGACGTCGTCCTTTTCGCTCGTCGCGGCAGAGCTGCGGTAACGCATGCCGGGCTAATGTTCCCCCTTAGTAACTGCCCAGGCATCTCGTCCCGCCGGGAATGACCAGCGGGCCCGACCGGAGCTGCCCACGTCGTGCCCACAATCTGCCCACAGTTACACATATCTCCAGTGATCTAGCGTGATGTGTTTATGCAGGTAGCGGCGATCTCGCATCCCCGACCAGGCGGGTGAGCAGAACCACGACTTCTTCTCCGGTTCGGGTTCGTCGTACGTGATCGGCAAGGCCGTCAACACCGAAGACGAGGACTGGGACTTCTAAACCTCCGAATCGCTGGCTGGCCATCCGGTGCCCACATTTTGCCCGGCCGGCCAAACGCCAAACGGGCGGCGGGTTTGAGTTTGCGTCGGAAAGCACTTTTTCACGGGCGCGATAATTTTTGCTAGGCTTACCGCCTCCAGCCCACTACGTGGAACGTAACCGTTCTTGGAGTTTCGCCCATCACACCTGTAAGGGGAATCATGAGAAGGTTCGTTCGCCCATTTTTAACCGCAAGCATCGCCGCCGCCGGAGCCGGTATCCTCATTGCTGCACCCGTAAGCGCGGCCCCGGCCACCGATCCGAACCCTCGGGGGGTCGACGACATACTCAGACGATGTGCTACCAGTGGTGACCCCGAGGCGTGTACCCGAGAGATACTCGAAGAAGAAGATGAGTGCACTTCCGCGGCGTGCTTCCGGACGAATCCGAACGACGTCTTAGTAGGGGCAGACAATCCGAACGGCCTCAGCATCGGCGCAGCCAACCAGACGACCGACAGCCCCGGTGCAAGCAATCAGAACCCCAGCCCGGGACCAAGCAATCAGAACGCAGGCCGCCCGGACGGAAGCAAAAAGAACAGGTGACCGGGCTGGGACTTCTAGGCCGGGGGAGCGCTTGGCGCTTCCTCGGCCCTTTCGTGTGCGTCCTCCGTCACGGTGCGCCCGACCTCGGCGTAGATCTCGGGTTTGGCTGACCTCAGCCACAGCGCGTACACCAACCCGACAATGAACACCGCCAGGATGACGTACGGCCCCGCCTTGAACACCAGAGAGTTCGCCGCATAGCCGGCGGCAAATGCTCGGTTGTCCCACAGCAGCCACACCACGTACAGCATCGCGACACCGCCGATGAGCGGGCAGATCAGCGTGGTGATCACGTTGCCGCGGTGCGTCTTTCGCACCCAGAAGTACCAGATGACCGCCGCCGAGCAGATCGCCTGCACCAGCAGAATCGCCGCTGTGCCGATCAACGCGAGCAGCCCGTAGATGTTGGTGTAGGGCACCAGCGCCGGGGTGTCGACGGGGTTGCCGTCGGCATCGGGAACTTGGACCGCGGTGAAAACGGCGAAGAGCAGTACCAGCGCCAAGGTGATGGCGCTCTGAACGGCCGACGCGATGTAGGGGGAGCCGTGCTTGGGGTGAGCAGCGCCCACTGTCTTCTGTACTGCAGCAGAAGGTATTTCGCGCCCCAAGGCGAACAGGTAACGCGACGCCGCGTTGTGGAAGGCGAGCGCGCAGGCGAAGGACCCGATCACCAAGAGGATCTTGTAGATGTCGAGCAGCACGCCGCCGAGGTTCGCTTGGACCAAGCCGAAGTAGAGGTCGAGGGGTGATGCGCTGATCGACGTCTCCACCGATGTTTTGGCGCCGTTGCCCGCCAGCACCATCGCGGAGATGAATGTGTAGAACAGGCCGAGGCCGATAACGGCGATCAGCGTCGCCCGCGGAATGATCTTCTTCGGGTTGCGCGACTCCTCGCCATAGACGGCCGTCGTCTCGAAGCCGACCCACGACCAGAAGGCGAAGAACAGCCCGATCGCCATGGACCCGGCTGCTGCGGCGGTGCCGAAGGCGCCTTCGGGCAGGCCCTCGAACGCGTTGTTCAGCAGCACCGTCTGATTCAGCATGAAGCCGTCGGGACCGCCGCCCTTGAAGATCACGCTGAGGGCCAGGGCGAGCAGGATGATGACCTCGGAGACCAGGGTGACGCCCAGGATCGCCGCAGTCAGGCTGATGTGGAAGTGGCAGAGCGCTGCGATGATCACGATGGCCCCGATGGCGAAGACCAGCCACGGGATGTTCACCCCGACGATGGTGTTCACCGCGTCGTTGGCGAAGTACGCGCAGCCGCCGATCAACGAGCCCTCGAAGACGACGTAGGCGAACGTCGCCAGCAGTCCGCTTGCCATGCCCCAGACCTGGCCGAGGCCGTGACTGATGAAGCCGTAGAAGGCGCCGGTCGTGGTGATGTGCCTGGCCATCGCCACATACCCGAGCGCGAACAGCGTCAGGATGATGGTGGCGAAGAGGAATCCGGCGGGGGCGCCAAGGCCGTTGCCGAAACCGACGGCGATCGGGGTGTTTCCCGTCATCGCGGTGATGGGCGCGGCGTTGGCGACCGCCATGAAGATGACGGCGACGATGCCGATCGCGCCCTTCTTCAGGCCGGCGGGCGTCGATTCGACCTCGCTCTTGGGCGTTGCGGATTCAGTTGTCATCGCGGCTCTCTCGTTCGAATGCAGTGCACGGGAGTCCGCGACATTGCAGTTCCCGAAGTGAGAATCGCACTACCTGAGTTGTTCGACAACTCGAACGGTGAAAAGCCGGGCGACCAGCCGCGAGAAAGGACCGCCGAGACTGCGCACAGATCGCCCTAGACCTTCAAATCGCGATCTCCCCGCAGTCTCGCGATTCAGAAGTCCTCGCGACTGCGACGTCTATTCTTCCGCGCTACCCCTGGCCTCGTTGCGCTTTCTCGTTCGAGCAGTGCTGCTCTTGCGCGGTTTCCGCGGCGCTTCTTCTTCGGTGGCCTGCACGTCTGAGGTCGCGTCATCGCTGTCGGAGGGCGGCTCCTCGACAGACGTTTCGACGCTATCGGCCGATTCGTCCGACGGGGCCTCGTCGTCGACTTCGTCGGTGGGGTCCTCTTCTGCGGAAGCGGCCTCGTCCTTGTCGGTGGGCTCCTCAGCTGGTTCGTCGTCGGCGGACTCGTCGACACTGTCGGCGGGTTCTTCTGCCGAGACGTCGTCGTCGCCACCGTCACCGTCGTCGCCACCAACCGGTGGGCGTTCGGCCAACGCCACCCCGGTGGCAGGCCCGGCGGGAGCCAACGCCGCCGCGGTCGGACGCGACGGATCATGCACCGGCTTCTGCCACGCGGGCGCGCCCAAAACGGTTCCGAAGGCCAGGGATTCGTCCAACTGCTCGGGTACCTTCTCCGACGCCTTGCGCTCGTCCGCGAGGGTGATCTCACCCAGCCCGATGCGCTCCTGCACGCGTTTCATCCACTGCGGCGCCCACCAGCAGTCATTGCCGAGCAGCTTCATGACCGCGGGCACCAGGAACATGCGGACAACGGTCGCGTCCAGCAACAGCGCAGTGATCAGGCCGATTGCCAGATACTGCATCATCACCAGATCGGAGAACGCGAACGCCCCGCCGACCACGACGAGGACCAGTGCCGCCGCGCTGATGAGACGGCCGGTGCTCGCGGTGCCGGTGCGGATGGCCTCCTCGGTGGTCATGCCGCGCGCGCGGGCCTCGACCATTCGGGACACCAGGAAGACCTCGTAATCCGTTGACAGGCCGAAGATCACGGCGATGATCAGCCCGACCACCGGGGCGGTCAGCGGAGTCGGTGTGAAGTTGAGCAAACCGGATAGATGGCCGTCGATGAATATCCACGTCAGCACGCCCAGCGTTGAGCACAGTGTCAGCGCGTTCATGAGTGCGGCCTTGATCGGCAATACCAGCGAACCGAACGCCAGGAACATCAGGATCGTGGTCATCGAGACCGCGATGAGAATCATCTGCGGCAGCTTCGCGGAAATCGTTGCGACACTGTCCTGTTCCAGCGCGGGCGTGCCGCCCACCAACAAGGTCAGATCGTGCGGCTTCGGAATCGCCCTCAGCGCATCGACTTTCGCCTTGGCGTCGAGGCGGTTCTCCAGGCCGTTCTGGATAACCCGCACCGAAGGCTCTTTAGACGCCCCGTCGAGGAACGGTCGTTCCTTCCACATGTTGGCCTGATCGTTGTTCGGCTCAGCGAATCCCGGTATGGCGAGAGCCTCGGTACGGACCTGGGCGACCTCGGCATCAGTGATCGGCCGGCCGTCGGTGCTCTTGATGACCAGTGTGATGGGCTCGACGCGGAATCCGGGGAACGTCCGGTCGAACTCCTCCTGCGCCTGGCGCACCGAGTTCGTCGGCGGCAAGTATTTCTCGCTGATGCCACCAAGGGCCAGATTGCCCAGCGGAAGAATCAACACGATCAGACCGATGATGATGGGGACCGCGAACAGCAGCGGACGTTTCATCACGCGGTCCGCCAACTTGCCCCAGAACCCGTTCTCGACCTCGGCGGTGGTCTTGGTCTTCTCCAGTTTTGCGCCCAACCAGGTGATGATCCGGTTGCTGAACTGCCAGTCCCGCAGGAAAGGCACCTTCAGGAGAGTGGTCACGCTCAGTGCGTCGACCTTTGGGCCGAGCATCCCCAGGATGGCCGGCAGCACCGTAATCGACAGCAGCGCGGCCAGCGTGACCGAGGCGATCATGGCGTAGGTGAGGGATTTGAGGAAGCCCTGCGGGAAGAGCAACAGGCCGCCGACGGACGCCGAGATGAGCACCGACGAGAACGCGATGGTTCGCCCAGCCGTCACCACGGTGCGGCGCACCGCGGTCTCGGTGTCGTAGCCCTCGGCGATCTCCTCACGGAACCGGCTGACGACGAACAATCCGTAGTCGATGGCGATGCCGAGACCGATCAGCGTGACCACGGGCTGCGCGAAGTAGTGCACCGGCACGGACAGCGCCGTCAACCGCATGATGCCAAGGGCGCCCGCGATGGTCAGCCCGCCGATGATCCCGGGTAGGAACGCGGCGACGACACCGCCGAACACGAAGAACAGCAAGACCACCACCAACGGCATGGCGAGCACCTCTGCCCGCTGCTGGTCTGTCGCGATGGTCCCGGTGAGTTCGTTGGCCAACGGCAACAGTCCGGCCAACTGCACGTCCACACCCGGATCTGACAGGTCCTCCTGAACCGCCTTGAAGTTCTTCAGGATGAGGTCGTCGTTGTCACCCTTGAGCTGGATGGACATGAACGCGCGCTGCTTCGACGGGTCGGCCATATTCTTCAGCAGGTCGGGGGTCTTGAAATAGCCGATGGACCGGATGATCTGGTCCGGGTGGTCCTTCTCTACCTGTGCGAGATTGTCCAGAACCTTCTTGCGGAACGCCGGATCGTCGACGGTCTTGCCGTCCGGGGCGGTGTAGATCGCCACGATATGGCCGGACGTGTCCCTGCCGTAGTGCTCGTCGCCGAGGCGCGACGCCTGAGCCGATTCGCTGTTGTCGTCGAAGAAGCCACTCTGGGTGACGTGTTCGCCCAGGCTGCTGCCGTATATGCCACTACCGAGGCACAGCGCCACCATGACAGCGACCACGGCGAATCGGTAGCGGTATACCGTTCGACCCCACCAGGCGAAAACGATTGGCCCCTAACTCGTATTGCTCCGTGGCCGGCGCATCAACTCGAACACTCAGCTCGCATGGTGAGATTACAAGCAGTTCAGCGGTAGGCAGACCATCGATCCGATGTGGAACCAGCAAATCGTGGAGTGAACGGCCGGTGAATGGGTTCGAAACTGTGCAGACCCACCGTGGCGTCGGAGCCCCACTGGCAGGAAACTTAGCGATGTGACCACCACATCGCTGTTTCAGTCGATCCTTGGGTGGCTGCGCGCCGGATACCCCGAGGGCGTGCCCGGCCCCGACCGTGTTCCACTGCTCGCGCTCCTGCGTGCCACACCACTGACCGAAGATCAGCTCAAAGAAGTGGTGCGCAACCTGACCGACGCGGACGCCGGGGCGCTGACCGACGGCAAGATCAGCCGCGACGAGATCGCCGAGTTCATCTCTGACGTCACCCATCACGATGCGGGGCCCGAGAACGTTGCGCGGGTCGCGGCCAAGCTCGCGGCGGCCGGCTGGCCGCTGGCGGGTATCAACGACGCGTAGCGCGCTACCGCAGCGACGCGGTATCGATGACGAAGCGGTACCGCACATCGCTGGCGACCGTTCGCTCGTACGCCTCGTTGATGTAGGTCGGCTCGATGACCTCGATCTCGGGCGCGACGTCGTGTTCGGCGCAGAAGTCCAGCATCTCCTGGGTCTCTGCGATGCCGCCGATCAACGATCCCGCGATGCTGCGGCGACCGAAGATCAGTGCACCCGCCGGGACGGCCATCGGGTTCTCGGGCATGCCGAGTTCGACGAGGGTGCCGTCGAGTGTCAGCAAGCCGAGGTAATCGCCCAGATCGAGGTTGGCCGACACGGTGTTGAGGATCAGATCGAACGTGCCCGACAGCTTCTTGAAGGTGTCGCGGTCGCTGGTGGCGTAGTACTCGCTGGCGCCGAGCCGCAGCCCGTCCTCCATCTTCTTCAGCGTCTGGCTGAGCACCGTGACCTCGGCGCCGAGCGCAACCGCCAGCTTCACGGCAAGGTGCCCCAGACCGCCGAGACCGATGACGGCGACCTTGGTGCCGGTGCCCGCGTTCCAGTGCCGAAGCGGTGAATATGTGGTGATGCCCGCGCAGAGCAGCGGTGCGGCGGCGGCCAGTGAGATCGCATCGGGGATGCCGAGCACGTAGTTCTCGTCGACGACGATCGCGCCGCTGTAGCCACCCTGGGTCGGCTGACCGTCGCGACCGACACCGTTGTACGTGCCGACCATCCCCGGGTTGTCGCAGTACTGCTCCTCACCTGCGAGGCAGTACTCGCACTCCCGGCAGGAGTCGACGAAACAGCCGACGCCGACGCGATCGCCGACCTTGTACCTGGTGACGTCGGAGCCGACCTCGCTGACGATCCCGGCGATCTCGTGGCCGGGGACCATCGGGTACTCGACGTCACCCCACTCGCCTCGAACGGTGTGGATGTCGGAGTGACAGATGCCGGCGAAGTGAATGTCGATCGCCACGTCGTTGGGTCCGACGTCGCGGCGGTTGATCGTGGTGGGGGCCAGGGGTTCGGTGGCAGATGTCGCGGCATAGGCAGATACGGCGGTCGTCATGTAATCCCTCTTCAATGCGTGCGAGAACAAGCTCAGCGATGATCAGGCGAATGCGCCGCGACAATGCGGCTCATGTGGTCCAACCGTTCAGTGCCGACCCGTAATCCCCGGCGTTGCTGTGAGGTATCTCCTAAAGCCCTGCGGCGCGGAAGGCGCCGTTGAACGAGGTTCGCTCGTAGCTCGCGACACCGGCGTGCGTGTAGGGATCGCGCGCAATGATTTCCTGTGCCTCTTCGGTGCTGATGTCACCGGTGACGAGTACCCCGCCCGACCCGTCCTCCTGCCTGCCGGCAAGCAGAAGGCGGCCGGCCGCGATCTCCTCGTTCAGAAACTCGAGATGGGCGGGACGGGTCTGCTCGACGACGTCGGGTGGCTGCGTGTACGTCGACTTCAGGACGTGGATCACGCCGTCGACGTTAGTTGATCGGTGCGTTGATCCAGCGCAGATCGGACAGCATCCCGCGGGCGGCGACGATGCCCTCTCCGGTCTGCCACACCTCGTTGTTGACGACGAACACCCGGTTGTCCTTGTTGGCGGACAGCTTCTTCCACGCATCGCTGCCCATCACATCGCCGGCACGGTCTTTGGCCGCCGACGAGGCGAATGAGACGTACATGAGGTCGCCATCGGCGATGGAGAAGTCGGGGGAGTTGCCGAGATCCTCCTCGGTGATACCGACCTCGACATACGGCTTATCGGTAAACCGTTGTGCCGCAGGGCGATCTACTCCGACGTCGGCCAGCACGCTGCCGGGGAAACTGTCCGGACCGAATACCCGCATGGTGGTGTCGGTGAGCTGCACGACCGACACCTGAAAGTGCGTGACGTCGTTGTCCGCACCCTCCTTCTCGGCGGCCGCGTTGAAATCGTCGACCAAACCGTTTGCGGCGCCGGCCCGCCACGTCGCCGCGCCGACCGTCCGCAGGTTGTCCTCCCACGCGGCACCCGGTGCGCCCGTGAACACCGTCGGGGCGATGGCCGTCAGCTCCGGATACGCGTCGGGGGTGAGGGCGTCGGATCCCAGGATCAGATCGGGCTGCGCCGCGCGGATCGCCGCCAGATCCGGCGAGCTGCGGGTGCCGACAGAGGGCAGATCGTGCACGGCGGTGCCGAGGTAGGACGGCTGGCTGTCGGAGCCGTCGGGCAGGGCGGCGGCGACAATGCGGGACTGCAGGCCCAGCGCACACAGCGCGTCCAACTGGTCGCCGGAGAGCACCACGATCTTCTGCGGTTCCGAGCGAACCACGGTGCTGCCTGCGGCGTGGCGGACGTCCCGGTCGCCCTCGCCCGGATCGACAGGCAGCGGATCGGGCGCGCAGGACTCGTCTGGCCTGCGCTGATTACCCAGCACGCCGGCGCCCGCGATTCTGGTGGTGCTGGTGATGACCGACGGCTCATCGGCGGGTGAGGCCTCCCCACCGCCGAGCTGGCCGCAGCCGCCGACCGCGGTCACCACGACGGCGGCCAGCAGGGCCGCCGCGGCTGCGATCGGACCGGGCGCCGGACGGCGGATCAGCACGGGGCCGACGGTAACAGCTGCCCGTATTTGTGGCGTTTGTTGCGGCCGCGACCCGCGTTTTGCCGCATCAAACGACACAGTCGAGGACGTCGCGAAATCAATTACGACCGTTTGTAGGACCCACGCCGACATCGGCCGCTTCGGGAGATAAGATTCAAACCGAAGATTGCGGGCATGCTCGCAAGAGACGTTTGGAGGACGTGTTGGTTGCCGAAGCGCCCGCGGTCGGAGAACTCGAGGCCCGTCGTCCATTCCCGGCGCGGCTCGGGCCCAAGGGCAGCCTGGTCTACAAGCTGATCACCACCACCGATCACAAGCTGATCGGCATCATGTACTGCGTCGCCTGCTTCATCTTCTTCTTCATCGGCGGGTTGATGGCGCTGTTCATGCGCACCGAGCTCGCCCTGCCCGGCCTGCAGTTCCTGTCCAACGAGCAGTTCAACCAGCTGTTCACCATGCACGGCACGGTGATGCTGCTGTTCTACGCCACCCCGATCGTGTTCGGGTTCGCCAACCTGGTGCTGCCGCTGCAGATCGGCGCCCCCGACGTGGCGTTCCCGCGGCTGAACGCGTTGAGCTTCTGGCTGTTCCTGTTCGGCGCGACGATCGCGCTGGCCGGCTTCATCACCCCGAGCGGTGCCGCGGACTTCGGCTGGACCGCCTATAGCCCGCTGACCGACGCGATCCACTCCCCGGGCGCGGGCGGCGACCTGTGGATCCTGGGCCTGGCCGTCGGTGGTCTCGGCACGATCCTCGGCGGCGTCAACATGATCACCACGGTGGTGTGCATGCGCGCACCGGGCATGACGATGTTCCGGATGCCGATCTTCACCTGGAACATCCTGGTGACGTCGATCCTGGTGCTGATGGCCTTCCCGCTGCTGACCGCCGCGCTGTTCGGCCTGGCCGCCGACCGCCACCTCGGCGCGCACGTCTACGACCCGGCCAACGGCGGCGTGCTGCTGTGGCAGCACCTGTTCTGGTTCTTCGGCCACCCCGAGGTGTACATCATCGCGTTGCCGTTCTTCGGCATCGTCAGCGAGATCTTCCCGGTGTTCTCCCGCAAGCCGATCTTCGGCTACACCACGCTGATCTACGCGACGCTGTCCATCGCGGCGCTGTCGGTCGCGGTGTGGGCGCACCACATGTACGCCACCGGCGCGGTGCTGCTGCCGTTCTTCAGCTTCATGACATTCCTGATCGCGGTGCCCACCGGTATCAAGTTCTTCAACTGGATAGGCACGATGTGGAAGGGCCAGTTGACATTTGAAACACCGATGCTGTTCTCGGTGGGCTTCCTGGTCACCTTCCTGCTCGGTGGCCTGTCCGGCGTGCTGCTGGCCAGCCCGCCGATCGACTTCCACGTCACCGACAGCTATTTCGTCGTCGCGCACTTCCACTATGTGTTGTTCGGCACGATCGTGTTCGCCACCTATGCGGGCATCTACTTCTGGTTCCCGAAGATGACCGGGCGGCTGCTCGACGAGCGACTGGGCAAGCTGCACTTCTGGCTGACGTTCATCGGCTTCCACACCACGTTCCTGGTGCAGCACTGGGTCGGCGACGAGGGCATGCCCCGCCGCTACGCCGACTATCTGCCGACCGACGGGTTCACCACGCTTGAACGTCGTCTCCACGATCGGCGCGTTCATCCTCGGGGTGTCGACGATTCCGTTCGCGTGGAACGTGTTCAAGAGCTGGCGCTACGGCGAACCGGTGACCGTCGACGACCCGTGGGGCTACGGCAACTCGCTGGAGTGGGCCACCAGCTGCCCGCCGCCGCGGCACAACTTCACCGAGCTGCCCCGAATCCGTTCGGAGCGGCCGGCGTTCGAGCTGCACTATCCGCACATGGTGGATCGAATGCGCGCCGAGGCGCACATCGGGCGCAGCCACGGCCCGGCGGACGGTGACGTCACGCGGCTAGACGGTGAGAACGTCCGAACTTGATGTCGGCGCGGGGGGCCAGCAAGGCGTGAGCACGCCAAAGGTGTCGGTGCTGATCACCGTCACCGGAGTCGATCAACCAGGCGTGACTTCTGCGCTGTTCGAAGTGCTTTCGCGGCACAAGGTGGAACTGCTCAACGTCGAACAGGTTGTCATTCGCGGGCGCCTGACGCTGGGCGTGCTGGTGTCGGGCACGGCCGAAGCCGCAGGCGGTCCCGAGCTGCGTGGCGAGGTCGAGAGCGCCATCCACGACGTCGGGCTCGACGTGACGATCGAGCGCAGCGACGAGATGCCGGTGATGCGGCAGCCCTCCACCCACACCATTGTCGTGCTGGGCAGGCCGATCACGGCCGAGGCGTTCGGTGTGGTGGCCCGTGAAGTGGCCGCACTGGGCGTCAACATCGACTTCATTCGCGGTGTCTCCGATTATCCGGTGACGGGATTGGAGCTGCGGGTCTCGGTGCCGCCGGGCGCTGCCTACACCCAGCTGCAGACCGTAATGGCGCGGGTCGCCGGCGACGAGGGTGTGGACATCGCGCTGGAGGACTACAGCCTGGCGCGACGGGGCAAGCGGCTCATCGTGTTCGACGTCGACTCGACGCTGATCCAGGGTGAAGTCATCGAGATGCTGGCCGACAAGGTCGGTGCGCACGCGGCCGTCGCCGAGATCACCGAGGCCGCCATGCGGGGCGAACTGGACTTCGCCGAGTCGCTGAACCGTCGAGTCGCGACGCTCGCCGGGCTTCCGGCCGAGGTGCTCGAAGAGGTCGGCGAGCAGATCGAGCTGACGCCAGGGGCGCGCACGACGTTGCGGACATTGCGGCGCTTGGGATTTCACTGCGGGATCGTGTCCGGCGGCTTCCGTCAGGTCATCGAACCGCTCGCCCACGAGCTGGAGATGGACTTCGTGGCCGCCAACCAGCTCGAGATCGTCGACGGCAAGCTGACCGGTCGAGTCATCGGGCAGATCATCGACCGACCGGGAAAAGCCAAGGCGCTGAGGGATTTCGCGCAGCAGGCGGGTGTACCGATGGAGCAGACGGTCGCTGTCGGCGACGGAGCCAACGACATCGACATGCTTGCCGCAGCCGGCCTTGGGGTGGCGTTCAACGCCAAACCGGCACTGCGTGAGGTGGCCGACGCGTCGCTGAGTCATCCGTATCTGGACACTGTGCTGTTCATCCTCGGGATCACCCGCGGCGAGATCGAGGCTGCCGACGCCATCGACGGCACGTTCCGCAGGGTCGAGATACCCGACGACTAGACGACGACGGCGGTCGGCTCCGGTGCGGTGGAGCCGGTGACGCTGTGCCACGCGCGGGCCAACAGCTCGATGGCCGCCGACAGCTCGTCCTCGGGCAGCGCGTAGGGCACCCGGATGAAGCGTTCCAGTGTCCCGTCGACGCCGAAACGCGGTCCGGCAGGCAGTTCCAGACCCATCCGGGACGCGGCCGCCGACAGCGCCGTGCTCATCGGCGCGGGCAACCGCACCCACAGCGACATGCCACCGTAGCCGCCCCCCGGTTCCCAGTCGGGAAGATGCTGATCGAGCAGTGACAGCAGGAATGCGCGTCGGGCACGGAGAATCTCTCGCCGCTCGGGGAGGAGCTCGTCGCATTGCGCGAGAAGCCTTGCGGCGGCGAACTGTTCGAGGACGGGCGTGCCCATGTCGATCGACGGGCGCAGCGCGGCGATGGTGGCGATGGTGGCGCGCTCGGCGCGGATCCAGCCGACCCGCAGGCCACCCCAGAACGACTTCGACATGGAGCCGATCGTCAGCACCAGGTCTCGTCGGGTCGTCATAGCGGCGGCCATCGGCTCTGGCACCGCTTCGTCCAGCCACATGTCGAGGATGGTTTCGTCGATGACGGTGCGGGTCCGGGTCTCGGCGATGATGCCCGCCAACCGCTTTCGGTCGTGTGCAGGCATCGTCAGCCCGGTGGGATTCTGGTTGTCCGGGATCAGGTAGGCCAGGCTCGGCGACAAGCTGTTGCACCGCGGCCTGCAAAGCGTCGAGTTCCCATCCGTCCTCGGTCATCGCCACGGGGACAGGCCGCGCCCCTGCAGTGGCGATGGACGTCAACGCGCCGTGATACGTGGGTTGTTCCACGAGGACACGGTCGCCGGGCTGGACGTACGTGGTCAGGACGAGGTTGATGGCATGCAGTGCTCCGGTGGTCACCAGAACCTGGTCGGGATCGGTGGGAAGGCCGCGCTCGCAATATCTTTCGGCGATGGCCTCCCGTAGTGCGTCGACGCCGACAAGCTCGTGGCCCACTCTGTGCAGGTATGGCGTGACGTCGTGGATGGCGTCGACGAACGCTTCGCTGACCGCGGCGGCGGGGGCGGACAACGCGGCGGCCGCGAGGCTCATCGTCGGCGCGGCGATCTCGGTGCGCGGCGGCCGGCGCGACCGGGAGCGCTGTGGTGCTGCGCGCGCCGCGGCGGGCGTTGAGATAGCCGTCTTCACGCAGCTGGGCATACGCCGCGGTCACGGTGGTACGGGAAACCCGCAGCGTGTCGGCCATCGCGCGTTCGCTCGGCAGCCGCGCGCCGACGGGAATGCGGCCGTCGACGATCAGCAGCCGGATGGCGTCGGCCAGCCCGTAGTAGGCCGGGCCACTACGACTGGATGTCCGCCAGTTGCCAAGCTCGCGGGCCAAAAGGTCCACATCGAGCGCTCTGGCGTGCATTTCGACTGTCATCGCAAGCCAGTATGCGCTAACTGGCTATGGAATAACAAGCCAGTTGATCGCATTATTTGGTCATGAGCATGAATTGGACATCAAAACTGGCCCGCCCCCTGGGCAGGATCTTTCGACCCGCGCAGCGCATCCCGGCCGAGTTTCTCGACCGCGACGCCGAACGGGTGCGCAACGAGATCGAGCTGATACGGATCCGCTTCCCGCACCATGCGTAGCGCGACGGTCCGCGGCGGCGCTCTGCTGCTCGGGCTGATCGGCTACGGCTTCTCGATGGCGATGATGGTGCGCGCCGAACTCGGGCTCGACCCGTGGGACGTGTTCCATCAGGGACTGGCACTGCGGACACCCGATGACCATCGGCGTCGCGTCGGCCGTCGTCGGGGTCGCGGTGCTGCTGGCCTGGATCCCGCTGCGCAACCGCCCCGGCATCGGCACCATCGCCAACGTCATCGTCATCGCGGTGACCGTGGACGTCGGCATGGCGATACTGCATGCGCCGACGTCGCTTGCGGTGCGCATCGCGATGATGGTCGGTGCGGTCGTGCTCAACGCGATCAGCACCGTGCTATACATCGGCGCAGGCCTTGGTCCGGGCCCGCGCGACGGGTTGATGACGGGGTTGGTCGTCCGCACCGGTCTCTCGGTCCGGCTGGTCCGCACCTCGATCGAGGCCACGGTGCTGGCCGTCGGGTGGCTGCTCGGCGGCACAGTCGGCGTCGGCACGGTGTTGTACGCGTTCGGGATCGGTCCGCTCGTCCAGTTCTTCGTCCGGATCACGCCGGACAGCGTTTTGGCGCGCAGCGGCTGGTCGTCCGCCGCCGCCGCCAGCGATTTGGGCGCGAAATCCGGCGCCGGGCGCGCGAAAGTGCGCCGAAATCGGCTACCCGCGCGTCGTATCGATGCGGCGGATGTCGAACATGTAGGGCGTGGCTGCCGAATCTGACACCCTCGAACGGCTGGCGGCGGACGCCATCGCGCTCGCTGAAGACCGTCAGCGCGCCGTCCTCGGCATCGCCGGAAGCCCGGGGGCGGGCAAGTCCACACTGGTCGAGCAGCTTCTTGCCCGCATCGGCGAGCGCAAGGGACCCGGCTGGGTCGCGCACGTCCCGATGGACGGCTTCCACCTCGCCGATGAACAGCTTCGCCGCATCGGAGCACTTGGCCGCAAGGGCGCACCCGACACCTTTGATCCCGTGGGCTACGCGCAGCTGCTCGAGCGGGTCGCCGTGGAAACCGATGCGCCGGTCTACGCGCCGGGATTCGACCGCACACTCGAACAGCCGCTGGCCGCAGCACTGGTGGTGCTGCCGGCCGCGCGGCTGGTGATCACCGAGGGCAACTACCTACTGCTGGAACACCCGGCGTGGCTGCGGGCGCGCCGGGCCATGGACCGGGTGTGGTTCGTCACCAGCGGGGAGGCCTTGCGCGTCGAGCGGCTGGTGGCCCGCCACGTCGAGTTCGGCAAGAACCCCGATGCCGCGCGGGCCTGGGTCGCCGGCACCGACCAGCCCAACGCCGACCTGGTGTCGCCGACGGCGGCCACGGCGGACGTGGTGATCATGAACGGCCCAGACGGCTGGCTGATTTCGCCCTGATGGCGGCGGCACTCTGTCCATGAAGCCGCTGAATCCTGCGTAATGCGCGTCACTACGATGAGCAAGTGGCCGATTCCGGAAGCGACAGCGTCGACCCAGACTTGCTGATCGACTTCGCCAGGGTCACGCTGCGGCGCGGCGGACAAAATCTCGTCGGGCCGGTCACCTGGTCGGTCGAGCTCGACGAACGCTGGGTGGTCGTCGGGCCGAACGGCGCGGGCAAGACGTCGCTGCTGCGGATCGCCGCCGCCTTGGAGCATCCGTCGGCGGGCACCGCCTTTGTGCTCGGCGAACGTCTCGGTCGCACCGACATGTCCGAACTGCGCTCCCGGGTCGGGCTGAGCAGCTCGGCGCTGTCGCAGCGCGTGCCCGAGGGGGAGTTGGTCCGTGACCTCGTCGTGTCGGCCGGATACGCGGTGCTTGGCCGCTGGCGGGAGACATACGAGGACATCGACTACGAACAGGCCATCGACATGCTCGAAAGCGTCGGGGCCGAACACCTGGCTGAGCGCACGTACGAGACGCTTTCCGAAGGCGAACGCAAGCGGGTGCTGATCGCCCGTTCGCTGATGACCGACCCGGAGCTGCTGCTGCTCGACGAGCCCGCGGCCGGACTCGATCTCGGCGGTCGCGAAGAACTGGTGGCAAGGCTCGAGGACCTGGCCGCCGACCCGGACGCCCCGGCGATCGTGCTGGTCACCCACCACGTCGAGGAGATTCCGCGCGGATTCAGCCACGCCCTGATCCTGTCGGAGGGACGGGTCGTCGACGCCGGGCTGCTGACGGACGTGCTGACCCCGGAGAATCTGTCGAAGGCGTTCGGCCAGTCCATCGCCCTCGAAGTCATCGACGGCCGCTATTTCGCCCGGCGCACCAGAAGCCGGGCAGCGCACAGGAGGCGTTGATGTCTTTTCTGGAGGGTAGGAGCGAAGCGACTGGGGAATCGGTTCCAGATCCCCTGGTTCCGCGGCCCGCCGCAACCGTGATGCTGATCCGGGACACGCCTGACGGCATCAAGGTGTTCCTGATGAGGCGGCATCGCAACATGGACTTCGTCGGCGGTGTGATGGTGTTTCCCGGCGGCGGGGTCGACGACCGCGATCGCAACGCCGACATCGCGTGGCACGGACCCGACAAGAACTGGTGGGGCGAGCGGCTGGGGACGGATGCGGACCTCGCCGAGGCACTCGTCTGCGCTGCGGCGAGGGAGACGTTCGAGGAGTGCGGTGTGCTGTTCGCCGGTGCGGCCGACGACCCGGACCTGCTCGTCGACGATGCGTCGAGCTACCGCGACTATCGGGCCGCGCTGGTGAGTAAGGAGTTGTCGTTCGGCGAGTTCCTGCGCGGCGAGAAGCTGATGCTGCGCGCCGACCTGCTGCGCCCGTGGGCGAACTGGGTGACCCCCAAGGAGGAGCGCACCCGCCGCTACGACACCTATTTCTTCGTCGGCGCGCTTCCCGAGGGGCAGCGCGCCGACGGCGAGAACACCGAATCCGACCAGGCCGACTGGATCACGCCCGAAGCCGCATTGGAGGATTTCACGGCTCACCGCACCTTCCTGTTGCCGCCCACTTGGACACAGCTCGACGCGCTGGCCGGCCGCACCGTCGCCGAGGTGCTCGCCGTCGAACGCCGAATCGATCCCATCTCGCCGAACATGAGCATGATCGACGGCAACCTGGAGTTCGAATTCTTCGATGGCGAGCGCTACAACCAGGCGCTCGGAGGCCGCACCCCGTGAGGGAGTTCGTCAGCATTCGCACCCTCGACGAGCATCCGGGCATCGCCACGCTTCTGCTGTCGAGGCCGCCGACCAATGCCCTGACACGTCAGATGTGTCGCGAAATCATCTCTGCCGCAGCCGAACTGGGCGCGCGAGACGACATCGCGGCGGCGATCCTGTTCGGCGGACACGAGATCTTCTGCGCGGGCGACGACGTGACGGTGCTGCAGACTCTCAACGCCGAGGAGGCCGCAGGCGCCGCCGAGGTCGGTCGAGAGGCCGCCGACGCCCTCGCCGCGATTCCCAAGCCGACCGTCGCCGCGATCACCGGATACGCACTCGGCAGCGGGCTGACACTGGCCCTGGCCGCCGACTGGCGGGTGGCCGGCGACAACATCAAGGTCGGTGCGACCGAGATCCTGTCGGGTTTTCCGCCCGGCGAGACGGCCCGGCTGGCCCGCACGATCGGCGAGAGCAAGGCCAAAGACCTCGTGTTCACCGGGCGGTTCGTGGATGCCAGGGAGGCCCTGGCCCTCGGCTTGATCGACGAGATGGTGGCCCCCGACGCGGTCTACGACGCGGCCATGGCCTGGGCGAAGCGGCTGGTCGACCATCCGCCGCAGGTACTGGCCGCCGCCAAAGCCCGATTTGGTGACGGCCGTTAGGCTGCCCTGCATGATCTATGAGGAATCCGACGCTGGACTCGATGTCGCCGGCGGGCCGGCTCCTAACCCCCATGCCACGGCAGAGGAAGTAGAGGCCGCCCGACACGACAGCAAGCTCGCTCAGGTGCTCTACCACGACTGGGAAGCTGAGTCCTACGACGAGAAGTGGTCGATCTCCTACGACAAACGCTGCATCGATTACGCGCGCGGCCGCTTCGACGCCATCGTCCCCGCCGACGAGCAGCGCAAGCTGCCCTATGACCGCGCCTTGGAATTGGGCTGCGGCAGCGGATTCTTCCTGCTCAACCTGATTCAATCCGGCGTGGCCCGGCGCGGCTCGGTCACCGACCTGTCGCCTGGGATGGTCAAGGTGGCGACCCGTAACGGCCAGAATCTGGGCCTCGACGTCGACGGCCGGGTCGCCGATGCGGAGGGCATCCCGTACGACGACGACACCTTCGACCTAGTGGTGGGACACGCCGTGCTGCACCACATCCCCGATGTCGAGCTCTCCCTGCGCGAGGTGGTGCGGGTGCTCAAGCCGGGCGGACGGTTCGTGTTCGCCGGTGAGCCGACCACCGTCGGCAACCGCTATGCGCGAACGCTCGCGAACCTGACGTGGAACGTCACGATCCGCGCCATGAAGCTGCCCGGGCTCGGCAGCTGGCGGCGCCCACAGGCCGAGCTCGACGAGAACTCGCGGGCCGCGGCGCTTGAGTGGATCGTCGACCTGCACACCTTCGACCCGGCCGACCTGGAGAAGATGGCGACCCACGCGGGCGCTGTAGAGGTCAGCACCGCCACTGACGAGTTCACTGCGGCGATGCTGGGATGGCCGGTACGCACCTTCGAGTCGACCGTGCCGCCAGGCAAGCTCGGCTGGGGCTGGGCGAAGTTCGCGTTCGGCAGTTGGACGACGTTGTCGTGGGTGGACGAGAACGTCTGGCGCCGCGTCGTACCCAAGGGCTGGTTCTACAACGTCATGGTGACCGGGGTTAAGCCGTCGTAGAGTTCGACCTCGACGCGGTCGCCTATCTGGGCAGCGAGACCGGAGCGCAGGCGCTCCGTGACGTCGACTGCTACCGGCTGACCGATATGACGCGTGTTTCCGACATCGCCTCGATACGAAGACAATTCGGCGACCGTGCGCCGGTACTGGTCGAGACCGCGCTGTTGCGCCGCCGTGCGGCCGCGAAGTTCGACGACCCGTCGGACTGGTTGTTCACCGATGACGCCCTGCAACAGGCCACCGCGCAGGCGGTCGCCGAGCATCGGGCACGGCGGCTGGGCGGCAGGACCGTGCACGATGTCACCTGTTCGGTCGGGACCGAGCTTGCTTCGTTGCGCAACTCGGCCGGCTTCGTGGTGGGCAGTGACATCGACCGGGTCCGGCTCGCCATGGCCCGGCACAACGTCGGCGACGTGCCGCTGTGCCGTGCCGACGCGTTGCGTCCCATCACCCGCGACGCCGTCGTGCTCGCCGATCCCGGCCGCCGGGGAGCCGGGCGGCGGCGGTTCGACCCCCGTGAATACATCCCGCCGCTGGACGGGCTGATCGATGTCTTACGCGATCGAGATTCCGTCGTAAAGTGTGCGCCTGGAATCGATTTCGCTGAGATCGAGCGGCTCGGCTTCACCGGTGAAATCGAGGTCACGTCGCTGGGCGGCAGCGTGCGCGAGGCGTGCCTGTGGTCGTCGGGTCTGGCCGACGCCGGCGTGCACCGCCGCGCCACCATGTTGAACGGTCCCGAACAGATCACCGATGCCGAACCCGACGACTGCCCGGTGGCTGCCGCAGGCCGATGGATCATCGACCCGGACGGTGCGGTTGTCCGCGCGGGACTGGTCCGCCACTATGCGGCCAGACACGGACTCTGGCAGCTCGACCCCGAAATCGCCTACCTGTCCGGCGATCAGCTTCCCGACGGCGTCCGCGGCTTCGAGGTGCTCGACGAGCTCGGCTTCAGCGAGAAGCGGCTGCGGCAGGCTCTGTCGGCGCATGATGCGGGCGCCGTCGAGATTCTGGTGCGCGGCGTCGACATCGACCCCGACGCGCTCCGCAAGCGGCTGAAGCTGCGTGGGTCCACCGCTGCGTCGGTGGTGATCACCCGCATCGGCTCCGGCACGGCAAGTCGGGCAACGGCATTCATCTGTCGGCCCTCGCGGTGAGGGTAGATTTGCTGTCGCCTGTATTGTGTCGTCGGCGGCTACGGTGCCGCTCTGGCTCCGAAGGATTTCATCGATGCGTATTCCCACGTCGGTTCTCGCTGCCACTGCAGCCGTCTTAGTCGGTCTGTCCAGCGTTGTCGCCGCGGTACCGGCGTCGGCCGCGCCGCCGAAGTGCTCGGACCTCAAGGGAGGCCTCGTCGGGCAGAACTGCGTGATCGAGGAGGGTGACGCCGGGTACTCCCTGCGGATCAGCTATCCGGCCAACTATCCGGACGTGCAGGCGGTCTTCGACTGGGTCAAACAGACCCGGGACGGCTTCGTCAACGTGGCGAAGTCGCCGGACGCGCGCACCATGCCCTATCAGCTGGAGGTCACGCCGACCGAGTACAACTCGGCGGTCCCGCCCCGTGGTACGCAGTCGTTGGTATTCAAGGTCTTCCAAGACGTCGGCGGGGCGCACCCGCAGACCTTCTACAAAGCGTTCAACTGGGATCAGGGCCTGCGCAGGCCGATCGTGCTCGACCCCGCGGGTCAGGAGAAGATCCAGCCGCTGTTCCAGCCGGGCACCAACCCCTGGCCGATCATCTTCCCGCTGGTTGAGACGGACCTGGAGAAGCAGTTGGGCACCAAGCCGGCGATCGCACCCCAGGTGGGGCTGAACCCGGCGACCTACGAGAACTTCGCGATACAGAACGACACGTTGATGTTCTTCTTCGGCCAGGGCGCGGTACTGCCGGAGTCGGCGGGTGCGCTGTCGGTGACGATCCCGCGGCCGCCGGTCGACAGGATGATCGCCTAGCTGGGCGACGATCAGCGGCGAGGAACGGCCGCGTTGGGAGGCCAGCGATTGCCTAGCCGTTAGGCAGGGGCGAAGCCGTACACCTGCCCGGCGCTCGTCGAGGCGACGACTCGGCGGTCGTGGCCGATCGACACCCCGACCGGCCAGCCCGCAGCATCGGGTAGCGGATAGCTGTTCACGGTGTGCCCGTCGGCGGGGTCGAACACCAGCAGCGCCTGGCCGTCCTCGCCGTCTTTGACCACGGTGTAGGCGACGTGTTCGCCCGCCCGGCTCGACGTCGCCAAGGGAGAGACGTCATCCCGGGTCCAGATCACGTCGGCGTGGTCGCCGCGGTCCCTGATCGCGACCAGCCGGGTGTCGGGACCGCCGCCTGCGATGACGTCGTCGCTCGGCGCTACCGAGGGTGGGGTCTGCGAGAGAAACTTCAGCGGTGTCGACCATTTGGGCTTGCCGTTGTCGGCGTTGATGGCCCACAGCTTGTCGTCCCGGCCGTTGACGTAGATCGTCGACCCGTCGGCGGAGGCCACCGGGCTGGCCATCGTCCCGGCCTTGACGGCGTCGCTGGTCCAGGCCACCGCCAGCATGGGGTTGCGGTCCGGGTTGTACTTCAGCCCAACAAGCACCGACGCGGGGGCGCCGGGCTGCCACACCGGCACCACCACCATGCCCGCCTTGGCTGCGAAGGCGGGCGCGGCGGCGACCGGGCAACGCGGTCGCGCAGGCTGGCAGTCGGCCAGACCGCGTTCGGAATCGGTCGGGTCGACGCCTTCCACCAGATCCAACGGTGTGCCGATCACCGTGCCGCGGTGGGCGTCGAACAGCAGCACCTGACCCAGATGTGTCACCACCAGAAGATGGTCCGGCGCCAGAATCCTTGCGGTGGTTGGCATCCCGATGACAGGCCGCCGCCACCGGAACCACTGCGTCGGCGGGAACGACATCATCGTACCGGGCTGGCCGATGTAGAGGTTGTCGAAGCCGTCCCACAACGGGCTCGACGATCCGCCGCCCTGCCACAGCCGGGTGCACCAGCGTTGGCGTGCGTTGTTGTCGGCTTCCCAGATCATCAGCGAGCAGCCGGCCGGCGTCTGCGCGTTGACCGACAGATAGTGTCCCGAGCCCATCGCCACAGCGGCGCCGAGGTCGCCCTTGACCGAGCGGCTCCACTCCAATTCGAGTGCCTCGGCCCCGGCAACATCGGAATAGCTGCTGTTGGCGGCGTCGCCGTACTGAGCGGCCCAGCCGTCAGCCGCGTGCGCCTCGACCCAGGAGTCGGTGTTACCGCAACCGGCCAAAACACCCGTGATCAGCGCCGTTGACGTCAGCGCGATGAGTCGCCGGAACACGGTTTCCTTTCCTTCGGGACCACGTGAGGGTAACCGCTCGGGGTGTGAGTGCTCGCGTAGGCTTTCCGGCCATGACGACGATGTGGGGAGCGCCGCTGCACAAGCGCTGGCGGGGGTCCCGGCTCCGCGACCCGCGCCAGGCCAAATTCCTCACGGTGGCATCCCTGAGATGGGTGATCTCCAACCGTGCCTACACACCGTGGTACCTCGTGCGCTACTTTCGGCTGCTCAAGTTCAAGCTGGCCAACCCGCACATCATCACCAGGGGAATGGTCTTCCTCGGCAAGGGCGTCGAGATTCAGGCCACCCCCGAGTTGTCGACGATGGAGATCGGCCGCTGGGTCCACATCGGTGACAAGAACACGATCCGCTGCCATGAGGGATCGCTGCGCTTCGGCGACAAGGTGGTGCTGGGCCGCGACAACGTCATCAACACCTACATCGACATCGAACTGGGCGACTCGGTGCTGATGGCGGACTGGGTCTATGTCTGCGACTTCGACCACAGGATGGACGACATCAACTTGCCGATCAAGGACCAGGGCATCCTCAAGGGCCCGGTTCGGATCGGGCCCGATACCTGGATCGCGACCAAGGTCACCATCCTGCGCAACACCACCATCGGCAGGGGCTGCGTTCTCGGCTCGCACGCGGTCGTCAAGGGCGACATCCCGGACTATTCGATCGCTGTCGGAGCGCCCGCCAAGGTCGTCAAAAACCGCAAGCTGGCCTGGGATACGTCTGCGGCCGAGCGTGCCAAGCTGGCTGCGGCGCTGGCCGACATCGAGCGCAAGAAGGCCTCCCGCTAACCTCACCCCGCGAGCGCGCGTGTCTGCACACGACACGCCGCGAAATTCTGTGCAAATGCGCACGTTCGCGGCGAAATGACGGCCACGATATTGATGTGAGCGACCGCTGCAGCGCCTGCGGCATCGAGCTGCGCGCGAATGCGCGATTCTGCGACGCGTGCGGCGCCCCTGTCGCCGAGTCACGCGGGCCAGCCGAGTACAAGCAGGTGACCGTCCTGTTCGCCGATGTGGTCCATTCGATGGACATCGCGGCGGCAGTGGGTGCCGAGCGGTTGCGCGAGATCATGGCCGAGCTGTTCGACCGTTCGTCGGCAGTGGTGAAGCGCTACGGAGGCACCGTCGACAAGTTCACCGGCGACGGGATCATGGCGGTCTTCGGGGCGCCGACGGCGTTGGAGGATCACGCGATTCGTGCCTGCATCGCGGCGCTGGAGATTCACGATCAAACGGTCGCGCTCGCGGCCGATGTGATGAGCCGCGACGGTATCACTTTGCAGTTGCGCGTCGGGCTCAACTCGGGCCAGGTCATCGCCGGCGAAATCGGTTCTCGGGACGCCAGTTACACCGCCATCGGCGAACAGGTCGGTATGGCGCAGCGGATGGAATCGATAGCGCCGGCCGGCGGGGTCATGCTCAGTGAGTCGACGGCTCGTCTGGTCGAGCACGCGGTGCTGCTCGGCGAGACCGAACTGCATCCGATCAAGGGTGCAAGCGCTCCCGTTACGGCGAGGCGGCTTCTGGCCATCGAGGAACATCAGCCGCGTCAGCGCAACGAGTCGAGACTGGTTGGGCGTGCGCGGGAAATGACGTTCCTCACCGCACTTGTAGACGAGGCGATCGGTGGCGCCGGGTGCGTCGTCAACATCGTCGGGCCACCGGGGATCGGCAAGAGCCGGTTGGCCCGCGAGACCGCCGCGCTCGCTGCGATCCGGGAAGCCGCAGTCGTAACTGTGCACTGCGAGTCCCACACCAGCGACGTTCCATTCCGTCTCGTCTCGCGAATGTTTCGCGCCAGCATGGGAATCGACCATCTCGATGCCGCGGAGGCCAGGGCCCAGGTTCGCACCCGGTTTCCGGACGCCGACACCGGAGACCTCCGTCTGCTCGAGGATCTGCTGGGTATCGCCGACGCAGAACTCCCGCCATCCGACGTCACCGCCGACGCGCGGCGGCGCCGCCTGGTGACCATGATCAATGCTGCCGCACTGGCACAGACGGAGCCTGCGGTCTATGTGATCGAGGACGTGCACTGGATCGACGAGACCAGTGAATCGATGCTGGCGCAGTTCATTTCGGTGATTCCGCAGACGCCGACACTTGTCCTCATCACGTCTCGCCCGGAGTATCAGGGCGCGCTGGTACGTGTCTCGGGAGCCCAGACGATCGGATTGCGGCCGCTGAATGTCACAGAGGGCTCGACACTTGCCGCCGGGCTCCTCGGCGCCGACCCGTCGTTGGCGGAATTGGCCGCCCAGGTCTGCGCGCGCGCCGCGGGAAACCCCTTCTTCGCCGAAGAGGTGGTGCGCGACCTTGCGGAGCGGGGAGTGTTGGCCGGGGCGCCCGGTGCGTATGCGCTGCACGGCGATGCGGGCGACGTCGACGTGCCGGCCACGCTGCAGGCCACCATCGGCGCGCGCATCGATCGGTTGAGCGCCGCGGCCAAACACACGCTCGGCGCCGCCGCCGTGATCGGGTCCCAGTTCGACCGGGAGCTGCTGGCCGACGCGGTCGACTCCGTGGATGTGGCACCGCTCATCGAGGCCGAGTTGATCGACCAGGTGAGGTTCGGCCGACGCGAGGAGTACGCGTTTCGTCACCCGCTGATTCGCGCGGTTGCCTACGAATCACAGCTCAAGTCGGATCGTGCGGGCATGCACCGACGACTTGCCGGCGCCATCGAAGCCCGCGACCCCATAGCGGCCGACGAGAACGCCGCGCTGATCGCCGAGCACTTCGAGGCGGCAGGAGACATGCGCGAGGCCTTCAGTTGGCACCTGCGGGCGGGCACGTGGCTCGCCAACCGTGATTTCGTGGCCGCGCGTGCCAGTTGGCGACGCGCCCAACAAATTGCCGACGGATTGCCGGATGACGATCCGGGCCGCGCGTCGATGCGTATTGCGCCTCGCGCGTTGTTGTGCGGAACCGCGCATCGATTGGGCGGCGGCGTTGACTCGGGCTTTGACGAACTGCGGGAATTGTGCACGGCGTCGGGTGATCTACGGTCGCTGGCAATCGGCTTGAACGGCCACCTGACCGTGCGTCTGTTCGATGCCCGTAGGCGGGAGGCATCACGTCTGGCCGACGAACTGATCGCACTGCTCGAGTTGCTCGATGACCCCACATTGGCTGCCGCGCTGTCACTGTCGGCATCGACGGTCAAGGCTGAGACCGCCGAGATGGCCACCGTCTTGCGCCTGACGGAGCGGATCATCGGTATGGCCGACGACGACTCCCGCAAGAACCCGTTGTTCATCGGGTCTCCACTGGCACTCGCCCATGCGTTGCGCGGGGAAGCACGAGTGTGTCTCGGAATGGCGGGTTGGAAGGAGGATTTCCGAGAGGCCGCAGCGCTCGCGCAGAGCTTCAACCCGCTGACGCGTCAGGCCGCCACTTTCTACACGTACGCACTGGCAATCCCGTACGGGGTTCTGCTTCCCGATGACACGGCGCTGCGGCAAACCGCCGAAATTCTCGCGATCGCCGAACACGCAGCCGACAACGCGACGCTCTTCGTCGCCCGGCTGGCGCGGGGAATCACACTCGTCCATCGTGGCGGGCGCGAGCGTGAGGAAGGGCTCCAAATTCTGGCATCGATACGGGGCGACGACTCGACAGCGCCGTGGTCGCCGCTGACCCTGCCGATGGCCGATGTCTATCTCGCGCAGGAGAGAGCCACAACCGGCGATGTCGACGGCGCCGTCGAGTTGGCAGGGGTGGCGCTCGACACGCTGTATGAATCGGGCCGATCCATCTGGTGCGCCCTGGCCACCACGGTGTTGGTCGAAGCGCTGGTGCAGCGCAACCGTGATGGTGACCTTCATCATGCGCAGACCGCGATGAACCGATTGGCTGAAGTACCAACCGATCCCGGCTTCGTCCTGCATGACATCACGTTGCTGCGTCTGCGGGCGCTGCTGGCACGGGTGCGCGGCGACGAGGCCGGGTATCGCGGCTGGGTCGAGAAATATCGCAGGATGGCAGACGACCTCGGGTTCGAAGGCCAAATGGCGATGGCCGCCGTAATGTGATCAGCTCACCTCTACGGTGATGGGGTGGTAGGCGCCGCCGCCGAGACGGGGGCCTTCGATGGGATTGTCGGGGTCGGTCAACGTCACACCGATAGAGGTTTCACCGTTGGTGACGTCCATGTCCTGCTCGGCGTCGACCGCCATTTCGAGTTCATAGGTGACGGTCTGACCGTGGTCGAGCGGGAACGGTGGCACCAGGTTCTGGGTGATGTAGTCCATGCCGGTTCCCTCGCGGACGTAGGGCACCGTCACCCACGCGTTGGTTTGCGGGTCGAGCATGCGCATGGACCCGTCGGCCATCATGCTGGCTCCCGGCGGGCCGCACGAGCAATGGCCCAGCGAGACAACCATTCCCAATTTGGCGATGTCGGCGCCGTTATTGGCGAGGGTGACTCGGAAACGTATCGGCGGACCGCCGAGTCGGACTGTGGTGTCTCCCTCCGGCGCGACGGTGACGTCGACAGGCTTGGCCTTCGCCTCGGTCGCAGAGGCGGGCGACTGTGGCACCGTGGTCGTGCCGAAAGCGGTCGGCGCACCGGCATGAGAACAGCCGACAACGCCGGCGATCATTGCCGCCCCGATTGTGGCGGCGACGGCCATTCGGACCGGCCAGTACCGGTGTCGCGAGGTTCTGTTCATGCGGAGATGCTGCGCCTACGGTCTTGGAGGATTCTTGGATCATCGAGCGGACCAGTCGATTCCGAACGCATCCGCCAATGCTGCTCGACCGGTGTCCGTCACCGTCACAGCGCGGCCCCGAGGTACCCGCTTCACCCAGTCCGCTGAGAGGAAGCGGTCCAGCACCGCCCGGCCCAGCGCGCCGGACAAGTGGTGGCGCTGCTCGGTCCAGTCAACGCAGTACCGAACGAGCGCCCGCTTTCCCGAGGGCATCTCGACACCTACCTCGGTGAGAATGTCACGGCCGCTGTCCGTCAATTCGTAGTGAACCTCGTGCCCGGGGCTGCTCAGCGCATCATGGCCGTCGACGGATCGGGTCGAAATGTCCGTCACCGCCGACGAGTACCTTGCGCTCCAGCAGGCTGCCCATGATCTGCACCCCGAGACGACCCGCGAGATGGTCGTAACACGTACGCGCGGAGCGTAACCGGGCGGCACGGGTGCCTTCCCGCAGCGACCGGACCGGGCGCGGCGGTGCCATCCGAACGAGATGTTCGAGAAGCGCGCCGACCTCGGGACCGGCCAGCCGGTAGTAGCGGTGCCTGCCGTGCGTTTCGACCGAAAGCAGGCCGGCGTCGGTCAGCTTGCGCAGGTGGCTGCTGGCCGTCGGCCTGCTGATGCCCGCCTCGTCCGCAAGGACACTGGCGGGAAGCGCGCGGCCGTCGTCGAGTGCCAGCAGCACCTTGCATCTGGCCGGGTCGGCGAGCAGCGAGGCCACCGCGGCGATGTCGGCGTCTCCGCGCGCCGGCAGTTCGGCAACATCACGCATGACAGACCTCCTTTGTCGTCGACGCGACCGTCTCGTTTCGCCCCCATCGCAGCGCCACCACGGCGCCTATCAGCTGGATGACGCCGCCGATCAGCATCGCCGCCTGCGCGCCCATGGCTGCCATGGCACTACCCAACACCGCCACACCGACAGTGATACCCACCAGCCGGGCCAGGTTCACCACGCCGGAGGCCAGTCCTGCCCGCCGCAGGGGCACGGCCGACATCGCCAGGCCCACGGCGGGACCTGTGTTGAGCGCAAGGCCGGCACCGGCCAGCACGAAGGACAACTCCAGAAGCCAGATGTCGCCGCGCGGTCCCACGCCCGCGTAGAGCAGCAGTCCCGCGGCCATCAGGCACAGGCCCGCCGTCATCGGCGGCCGCGGCCCGGTGCGATGGGCCATCGCGTTGACGAGAGGAATGAGCACCAGATAGGTGACCGGCATCGGAAGGAACCAGAAGGCGGTCGACAGGGCGCTCTCGCCGCGTTGTTGTTGGAAGACAAAGCTGTTCACCAGAAGCAGGCCGTAGATGCCGAAGGTCATCGTTAACGTCGCGACAAGCGCCGCGGTCAGCCTGCGGCTGCGGAACAGGTCCAGCGGAAGCATCGGCGCAGCGGTGCGCTGCTGGCTGACCACAAACCCCGCCAGTCCCGCCACGGCGACGACGGCCAGCACGACGACCCACGTGGTCGACAGCGTGCGGCCCTCGACCAGGACGATCGTCAGCGTGGCGAGGCTGAGCATCGCCAGCGTCTGACCACCGATATCGACCGGTGTCGCCCGGTTGTCCCGGGATTCGGGCAGGTAACGGCGCGTCATCAGCAACGCCAGCAGGCCGACCGGGACGTTCAACCAGAAGATGTAGCGCCAGCCGACGGTGTCGGTCAGGACGCCGCCGAGGATAGGCCCGATGGCAGTGCTCATCGCGGCGGCCATCGCCCACGCGGCGGTGGCCCGTGCGCGTTCGATCGGACCCGGAAACGCTGCGGCGGTGATCGCCAGACCCTGTGGAAGCATCAGCCCCGCGCCGACGCCCTGTATCGCCCGAGACGCGAGCAGCAGGGGCAGCGACGGTGCCGCCGCGCAGGCCAGCGAGGCGACGATGAAGACCGTCAAGCCGATGCGCAGCATCCTGCGTCTGCCGAACCGGTCACCGAGCGAGCCTGCGGACAGCAACACCGCAGCGAACGTGATGTTGTAGGCGTCGATCGTCCACTGTGCTCCGGAGATCCCGCCGCCGAGATCGTCGCGGACCGCGGGCAGGGCCAGGTTGATCGCATTGGCGTCGATCAGCCCGACGAAAAGGCCCAGGTAGGCCGCGATCAGCGTGAGGAGTGACCGGTAGGTGATCCTGTTGGTGCCCATACCCGCACGTTAGGTGCGAAATGGTTTGATGGCTGTCGAACTGTCAGCGGTCGGGTAGCGCGTGCTCGACGATCAGCCGACGCGGATGCGATTGGCGTTCACCGCGTTTCGCGGCCAGATACACCTGTGCGGTTTCGCTTGCGACCGTGTGCCAGTCGAAGTCGGACGTCAACCGTTCCCGCGCCGCGATCGCACGTTGTTGCGCCGCCTGCGGATCGTCGAGCACAACCCGCACCGCCGCGGCAAGTGCTGCGATGTCGCGTGGCGGAAAGGACATTCCGGTGTGCCCGTTGATCACGGCTTCGCCGAGACCGCCGACATTCGACGTGACCAGCGGCGTGCCCGTCGCCGCCGCCTCCAGAGCCACGATTCCGAACGGCTCATAGTGACTTGGGAGCACCGCGGCGTCGGCGCTGTGCAGCAACTGCACCAGGCCCTTGTGGTCCACCCGACCGACGAACGTGACTGCCTTGAGCACCTTGTGTTTTCGGGCTTGCTCGACAAGCCACTCATACTGGGTGCCGTCGCCCGCGATGGTCAGCGTCGTACCGGGATGCGTTCGCCTGATGCGCGGCATGGCCGCGATCGCGTCGTGGATGCCCTTCTCATACTCCAGCCTGCCGAGGTAGAGCAACTGCGCGGGCCCCTTGCGCGGCCGCCGTTGTGCGAACGGCCACAGGCCCGCATCGATCCCGTTGCGGATGACCCTGATCTCGGCCAGGCCGGGACCGAACAGTTCGGTGATCTCGTCGCTCATCGACCTCGAACATGTGATGAGCGAATCGGATTCACGCACCAGCCACGACTCCACGGCGTGCACCTGCCTGCTGATCGGGCCCGACACCCAGCCCGAGTGCCTGCCCGCCTCGGTGGCATGGATCGTGGAAACCAATGGCACGTCGAAGAACTCGGCAAGTGCGATGGCAGGATGGGCGACCAGCCAGTCGTGTGCGTGCACGATATCGGGGCGCCAGGGTTTGGACCGTCTGCCCGAGGCCTTGATGGCCAGCCCGGCCCGTGTCATCGAGTGACCCATGGCCAGCGTCCACGCCATCATGTCCGAGCCGAAATCGAATTCGTGCGGGTCGTGGGCGGCGGCGACGACCCGCACGCCTTCGCTCACCTCGTCTGTCGACGGATGTGTGCTCGGGTCCGTGTTCGACGGGCGGCGGCTCAGTACGACGACCTCATGCCCGGCCGCGGCGAGCGCCGTCGCCAACTGGTAGACGTGTCGTCCGAGGCCGCCGATCACCACCGGCGGGTACTCCCACGACACCATCAGGACCTTCATGAGCGGGGGAGTCGTCGTGCGTCGAGAGCGCCGAACAGCCCGTCTGCGCGGTTCCAACCGGCTGCCAACCGCTCGGCCTGCTCACGACGGCCCGCCGCAAGCGCGCCCGCGATCTCTCGGGTGGCGTGCGCGTGCAGATGAGCGCGGTACCGGGCGTAATCGGCCGCGGAGTCCTTGCTGACCATGAACGGCCAGTCGCTCGACACCGTCAGCAGTGTCTCCCGCAGGATCTGGTCGGCGACGATGTCGCGAGCCACCGGCGCACCCACCGACGCGTTCTGCTCGAATGCCTTGTCCACGGTACTCAGTGCGGTGTCGACGACTTCGGTGTTCAGCTGTACGAGGTCGGCGACCTTCTCGCCCGACCACACCGACCAGTCCTTGCCGGAACCCCAAGAGCTGGGCGGCAATTCGACCGGGCGGCCGGTGAACCCATCAGTAACCGCGTCGGACAGCGTGCCGACCCGGATGCCTGCCGCGGGCAGCGCACGCAACACCCTCTCCAGCCATACCGGACCCTCGTACCACCAGTGGCCGAACAGTTCGGTGTCGAACGCGGCGATCACGTGTGCGGGCCTGCCGATCCGCTCGCTCTCCGTGACGAGCCGGCGGCGCACCACATCGACGAAATCGGCGACGTGCCCGTCGACCGCGTGCTCGGCGCGCACGGGGTCGTAGGGCGCCTTGGCATCCGAGGGAACGTTGCGGCCGGTGACGCGGGCCGGCTTGAGGCCGGTCACGTGGTCGTAGGTGTGGAAGTCGCGGTAGGCGGCATGACCGGGATAGCCGGACTTCGGCGACCACACCCGGTAGCTGACCTGTAGATCGCGACCGAATGCGATGACATCGGAATCGCCGACCGGACGGCCAAGCGCCGTGTCGCCGTGTAGCGACGGGCCATCCACCATGAAATGCCCGACACCGGCTGCGGCGTAATCGAATTCCATCCCCGGCGCGTACGCGCATTCCGGCGCCCAGATGCCGGTCGGCGTGTGCGCCAGCCGCTGGTTGGCATCGGCCAGACCCTCGCGCAGCGCGAACTCGCGCAGCCGCGGATTCAGCAACGGTTGGAACGGATGCGACAACGGTCCACCGAGCAACTCGATGGCGTCCGCGTCGATCAGCTCGCGAAGCAGCGGGCTGCCGCCGTGCCGCCACAATGTGGTGAATTCGTCGAGCTCCCGGTCGGCCTCGGAGACCTCGCGAATACCGAACTGCCGCAACGGTTCTTGCAATGTGGTCGCCTCGTGGGCGCGCAGCCGCCAGTTGGCCAGCCAGTGATGCATGCCCGTCAGGCTGTACGGGTCGTCCAGTTGCGCGGTGACCACGGGCGTCATGCCGAGCGTCACCAGGTGATGACGGTCCTCGTCGGCCAGCCTTCGCAGCACCCGCATCAACGGCAGGTAGGCCGCCGACCACGACTGGTAGAGCCATTCCTCGCCGACCGGCCAGCGCCCGTGATGGGCCAGCCACGGCAGGTGGGTGTGCAGGACCAGGGTGAAGAGTCCCGGAACCGGATCACTCACGGCCGCACCGCGATCGCGACCAGGTCCAGGCTTTCATCGATATCGCGGTCGCCTGCGTCGGTCAGGTCGAAATCGTCGATGCCGACCGAGGCGACGTCGGTCAGCAGGTCGTCGGGCCATGGCGCATCGGCGAGCGCACGGGCGACCTGTGCATCGATGATCGAACCGCCGTGCTTGGCGTCCAGCTCGGCCAGCGTGCGACCGTGGAAAACGCCCTGCATGGCGTCGAGCGTGAAGCCGGCCGACTCCAACAGCTCCGTCAGTTCGGCCGCGTTGAGCTCGCGGGTGTGAAACGGGTTGATCGGCGTATCGCGGCCGGGGGAGAAGGTGACCCGGTTGGGCGTCGACATCAGCAGGAGTCCTGACGGCCGCAGCACCCGCAGGCATTCGGCGACGAACTGTGGCTGATCCCACAGATGCTCGATGACCTGGAAGTTCACCACTACGTCAACCGAGCCGTCCGGCAGCGGCAGCTCCGCGAGATTGCCGTGCCGCACGTCCACCCGCGGGTAGCGGGCACGCACATGGGCCACCGTGGCCTCGTCGTAATCCAGCGCGATCACCCGGCGCGCGACGTCGGCGATCAGGTCGGCGCCGTACCCCTCGCCGCACCCGGCTTCCAGCACGTCGCGGTCCTCGCACCGATCGCGTAACCGCTGGTAGACCACCTCGTGTCGGCGGAACCAGTAGTTCTCCTCGGCCAAACCGGGAATCGTGCGCTCCCCGGTGAGTGGCAGAGCACCCTCGGGCCCGGCCGGACCGTCGGTGACAAATGAGCTCATTGCAAAAGGCAGGCTAACCCAGGAGAAGGGTCGGTGGCCGGTTCGCGAACGGTTGGGCCGATTCAGGGCGACTAAGGGGAAGTCAGAACACAAACTTCGACCAGCTATGGTGTTCCTGCGAACCACCTTAAGTTACCGGCGAGTAACATGGTGGCGAATGCTTCAAGCGTGGTAGTGGGGGCCGACCGCCGGTCCCCCTTCGAGGAGGACGAACCAGACTCATGACGAACATCGTGGTCCTGATCAAACAGGTCCCTGACACGTGGTCGGAACGGAAGCTGTCCGACGGCGACTTCACCCTTGACCGCGAGGCCGCCGACGCCGTGCTCGACGAGATCAACGAGCGCGCCGTTGAAGAGGCGCTGCTGATCAAGGAGAAGGAAGGCGGCGAATCGACCGTGACCGTGCTGACCGCCGGTCCCGAGCGCGCCACCGAGGCCATCCGCAAGGCGCTGTCGATGGGTGCCGACAAGGCGGTGCACGTGCTCGACGACGGTCTGCACGGGTCGGACATGGTCCAGACCGGGTGGACGCTGGCCCGCGCGCTGGGCACCGTCGAGGGCACCGAGCTGGTCATCGCAGGCAACGAGGCCACCGACGGTGTCGGCGGCGCCGTGCCTGCCATCATCGCCGAGTACCTGGGTCTGCCCCAGCTCACGCACCTGCGCAAGGTGACCGTCGAGGGCGGCAAGGTGACCGGCGAGCGCGAGACCGACGACGGCGTGTTCACCGTCGAGGCTCCGCTGCCCGCGGTGGTGAGTGTCACCGAGAAGATCAACGAGCCGCGCTTCCCGTCCTTCAAGGGCATCATGGCCGCCAAGAAGAAGGAAGTGACCACGCTGACGCTGGCCGAGATCGGCGTCGAGAGTGACGAGGTCGGTGTCGCCAACGCCGGTACGAAGGTGACCTCGTCGACCCCGAAGCCGCCGAAGACGGCAGGCGAGAAGGTCACCGACGAGGGCGACGGCGGCACGAAGGTCGCCGAGTACCTGGTAGCTCAGAAAATCATCTAGCTAGACCTCACCGAAAAATCTCACGAAAGACCCAGAGGCAGAACTCATGGCTGAAGTACTTGTGCTCGTCGAGCACGCTGACGGTGCCCCGAAGAAGGTCACCGCTGAACTCATCACGGCCGCCCGCGCGTTGGGCGAGCCCTCGGCTGTCGTCGTCGGCAAGCCGGGCCTGTCCGACGGGCTCGTCGACAGCCTCAAGGCCGCCGGCGCCGCCAAGATCTACGTCGCCGAGTCCGAGGACGCGGACAACTACCTGATCACCCCGTTCGTGGACGTGCTGGCATCGCTGGTGGAGTCCGCTTCGCCCGCCGGTGTGGTGCTGGCCGCCTCGGCGGACGGCAAGGAGATCGGCGGCCGCCTGGCGGCGCGTATCGGCTCGGGTGTGCTGACCGACGTCGTCGAGGTCAAGGATGGCGGCAAGGCCGTGCACTCCATCTTCGGTGGCGCCTACACCGTGGACGCCGAGTCCACCGGCGAAACCCCGGTGATCACCGTCCGCCCCGGTGCTGTCGAGGCCGAGGCCGCCGACGGCGCCGGTGAGATCGTCACCGTCGAGGTGCCCGCGCAGGCCGAGAACGCCACGAAGATCACCAAGCGCGAGCCCGCGGTGGCCGGCGATCGCCCGGAGCTCACCGAGGCCACGGTCGTGGTCTCCGGTGGCCGCGGCGTCGGAAGCGCCGAGAACTTCAGCGTCGTCGAGGATTTGGCGGACTCGCTGGGTGCGGCCGTCGGCGCGTCGCGTGCCGCGGTGGACTCCGGCTACTACCCGGGCCAGTTCCAGGTGGGCCAGACCGGCAAGACCGTGTCGCCGCAGCTGTACATCGCGCTGGGCATCTCCGGCGCGATCCAGCACCGCGCAGGCATGCAGACGTCCAAGACGATCATCGCGGTCAACAAGGACGAGGAGGCGCCGATATTCGAGATCGCCGACCTCGGCATCGTCGGCGACCTGTTCAAGGTCGCCCCGCAGCTGACCGACGCGGTCAAGGCCCGCAAGGGCTGATTTCTCACACGATTGGGCGTGCTCGGGTGGTTTTGCCCACTCGAGCACGCCCAATTCGTCACTTAGCGTGCACGGACACGTCACCATGACGATGCCGTTTCGAGAGGCGGGCACGCGACCGTGCAGTCGTGAGCACCGCTTCAGTTCTGATAGCCGCTGACCAACCGAGCGGTCCGACCACCTCGTCGTCGGCGCCGCGATACACCCTGCTGCTCTCCACCGACCCCGCGCTCATCGAAGCCGCTCAGCGCCTTCGTCATGACGTGTTCACCTCCGAACCGGGTTTCGTGCTCGCAGGCGCGAGAGACGGGCGAGACGCTGACCGGTTCGATGAGTTCTGCGATCACCTGCTGGTCCGCGAGGACAACACCGGCGAACTCGTCGGCTGCTACCGCATGCTTCCGCCGCCGGGAGCCATCGCCGCCGGCGGGCTCTACACCGCAACCGAATTCGACGTCAGCGGCCTGGATGCGCTGCGGCCGTCGCTGGTCGAGATGGGCCGCGCCGTGGTCCGCGAGGACCACCGCAACGGCGGCGTGGTGCTGCTCATGTGGGCGGGCATCCTGGCCTACCTCGACCGGTGCGACTACGACTACGTCACGGGTTGCGTCTCGGTGCCCGTAGAGGATTCGGACGTGCCCGGCAGCCAGATCCGCGGTGTCAGGGATTTTGTGTTGCGCAGGCACGCAGCCCCTTCGGAGTACACCGTTTACCCGTACCGGCCGGTGACGGTCGACGGCAAGGGTCTGGACGCCATCGCGCCGCCCGCGCGGGTGGCCGTTCCGCCGCTGATGCGCGGCTATCTGCGCCTTGGCGCCCAGGTCTGCGGTGAACCCGCCCACGACCCCGATTTCGGCGTCGGCGACTTCCCGGCGCTGCTCGACAAACGCGGTGCCGACACGAGATACCTGAAGCGGCTGCGGTCGGTCGCCGCGGCGAGCGAGATGGCCGACGGGATCGCATCGTGAGCGCCGGCGGCAGTCCCTGGGTGCCCCGCGCGACGTGCGATGCCAGCTGTGTGGCCGCGGGTGGCGCGCCAAGCGGCAGGCCGGTCGTCGTGGCGGTGCGAGTCGCGGTTCGGGCGACACTGGCGGTCATTCTGCTCTCTGCGGTTCCGCTGCTGGCGATTCCGATGCCCGGCCGTTCACACATCCAGCGCGGCTACTGTCGACTGATGCTGCGCGCGCTCGGCGTGCGAATCACCGTGTCCGGCGGGCCCATTCGCAACCTGCGCGGTGTGCTCGTGGTCAGCGGCCATGTCTCGTGGGTCGACATCTTCTCGATCGGCGCCGTGATGCCCGGTTCGTTTGTCGCCAAGGCCGAGATGATCAGCTGGCCCGGCCTCGGTATCGCCGCGCGGTTGATGAAGGTCATCCCGATCGAACGGGCGAGCCTGCGGCGGTTGCCCGACGTCGTGGGTATGGTCGCCACTCGGCTGAGCGCCGGACACACCGTGGTGGCGTTCCCCGAGGGCACCACATGGTGCGGCCTGGCCTACGGGTCGTTCCGGCCCGCGATGTTCCAGGCCGCGGTGGACGCCGGCAGGCCGGTTCAGCCACTGCGCCTGAAGTACCACCACCGCGACGGCACGCCGTCGACCGTCGCCGCCTACGTGGGCGACGACACGTTGATCGCGTCGATCCGCCGACTGGTCACCGCCCGCCGCACCATCGTGGGTGTGCAGGTCGAGTCGCTGCAGCTACCGGGAACGGACCGGCGCGACCTGGCCGCGCGCTGCGAGGCGGCGGTCCGCGGGGATACCGATCGACGGGCACACGGGCACGCGCTGGTCGCCTGACCGGGGATTCAGGGCGGTCGCTGTGCGGCGGCTAGCATGGAACGGTTATGACCACCGACGCTCGGCCCGATGCTCTTCGCGCAAGCGACTCATCGCCGGTCTACCTGGATCACGCCGCCACCACCCCGATGCATCCCGCTGCCATCGAGGCGATGACGGCCGTGCTCGCGACGGTCGGCAACGCCTCGTCGCTGCACGGCACCGGACGCGTGGCGCGGCGCCGCATGGAGGAGTCGCGCGAGACGCTTGCCAAACTGCTGGGCGCGCGTCCGTCGGAGGTCGTCTTCACCGCAGGCGGCACCGAGAGCGACAACCTTGCCGTCAAGGGCATCTACTGGGCGCGCCGCGACGCCGAACCCCGGCGTCGGCGCATCATCACCACCGCGGTCGAACATCATGCGGTGCTCGACTCCGTCGAATGGCTGGCCGAACACGAAGGCGCCGAGGTGACCTGGCTGCCGACCGCGTCCGACGGTTCGGTCGCGCCCGCCGCACTTCGGGAAGCCCTGCAGGAGCACGACGATGTGGCTCTGGTGTCGGTGATGTGGGCCAACAACGAGGTCGGCACCATCATGCCGTTGGCGGAACTGGCCTCGGTGGCCGCAGAGTTCGATGTTCCGATACACAGCGACGCAGTGCAGGCGATCGGTCAGATACCGGTCGACTTCACGGCGAGCGGGCTGTCGGCGATGAGTATCGCGGCACACAAGTTCGGCGGCCCGACCGGTGTCGGCGCGCTGCTGCTGCGACGTGACACCGCGTGCGTTCCGCTTCTGCACGGCGGCGGACAGGAACGTGATGTCCGTTCGGGCACACCGGATGTCGCAGGCGCGGTCGCGATGGCCAAGGCTGCCGAGGTGGCGATCGAGGGCATGGAGTCCACCAGCGCGCGCGTGCAGGTGCTGCGTGACCGCCTGGTCGACGGTGTGCTGTCGAGCATCGACGATGTCGCGCTCAACGGCGCGACGGGCGCACAACGGCTTCCTGGCAACGCGCACTTCACCTTCCGCGGTTGCGAGGGCGATTCGTTGCTGATGCTGATGGACGCCAAAGGCGTCGAGTGCTCGACGGGTTCGGCGTGCACGGCCGGTGTCGCGCAGCCTTCGCATGTGCTCATCGCGATGGGCGCCGATCCGGCAAGTGCCCGCGGATCGCTGCGGCTTTCGCTGGGCCACACCAGCGTCGAGGCCGACGTCGACGCCGCACTCGAGGTGCTGCCCGGCGCCGTGGACCGCGCGCGGCAAGCCGCGCTGGCCAGTTCGGGGGTTGTCGAGTAGTGCGCGTTCTGGTCGCGATGAGCGGGGGCGTGGACTCGTCCGTGGCCGCAGCACGGATGGTCGACGCGGGCCACGACGTGGTCGGCGTCCACCTGGCGCTCTCTGCGGCGCCGGGAACATTGCGCACCGGCTCGCGGGGATGCTGCTCGAAGGAAGACGCGGGCGATGCGCGCCGGGTCGCCGACATCCTCGACATTCCCTTCTACGTATGGGATTTCGCGGACAGGTTCAAAGAAGACGTCATCGACGACTTCGTGTCGTCCTATGCTCGCGGCGAGACCCCGAACCCCTGCGTGCGGTGCAACGAGCGGATCAAGTTCTCCGCGCTGTCGGCTCGCGCGCTCGCGCTCGGGTTCGACGCCGTCGCGACGGGCCACTACGCGCGGCTGTCGGATGGCCGGCTGCGGCGCGCCGTCGATCACGACAAGGACCAGTCGTACGTGCTCGGTGTGCTGACCGCCGAGCAGCTGCGCCATGCGCTGTTCCCGATCGGCGACACACCCAAGCCGCAGATCCGCGAGGAGGCCGCACGCCGCGGCCTCGCCGTCGCCGAGAAACCCGACAGCCACGACATCTGCTTCATCCCGTCCGGCGATACAAGGGCGTTCCTCGGTAGCCGCATCGGAGTCCGCCGCGGGACCGTGGTCGACGCGGGCGGAACGGTGCTCGCCGAACATGAAGGCGTGCACGGCTTCACCATCGGCCAACGCAAGGGTCTCGGTATCGCAGGCCCAGGCCCCGACGGGCGGCCCCGCTATGTGACGGCCATCGACGCCGACACCGCGACCGTGCACGTCGGCGCTGCCGCCGACCTCGAGGTGTGGACGTTGACCGGTGAGAACCCCGTGTTCACCTCGGGTGCTGCGCCGCGCGGACCCGTGGAGTGTTCGGTGCAGGTGCGGGCACACGGCGGCATCGCCGCCGCCGTTGCCGAGGTGCGCGACGGCCACCTGGTCGTCGACCTGCGTGCACCGCTGCTCGGCGTGGCCGCGGGCCAGACGATGGTGCTCTACCGACCCGATACCGAGGGCGACGAAGTGATCGGCAGTGCCACGATCGCGCGCAGTGCCTAGTTGGGCACCTTGTCCATGATGTTCGTCATGATGATGTCGGGTACCGACTCGGGGAACGAACAGAAGGAAACCTCGGCCAGCACGACGTTCTTTATTCGGTAGTCGCGACCGCACGTCCCCGCCGAGCGCATCCGTAGCGTGTCGGCATCGGCCGTCCACTCACCGATGAATGTCGACCCGAGTTCGGTTGACCCGCAGTCATATACCCGGCCGACCAGATCGGCGAACGCGTGCCGCGCGGTCTCCGGATCGCGGTATGCGGCGGCGCCCTCCGAGATCAGCCCGCCGTCGGGCGGATTCTGGAAGGTCGTCTTGTGAAACTCCTCGACCTCGGGGCCGAACGTCTGCGTCTCGGCGAAGTACCACTGGCACTCCTGCGGTGTGCCGTTCATCAGGTCGCTGACGTCGACGGGGATCTTGCCGTCCATGCTCGGCACGATCGTGAGGCTCTCGCCCGCGCCCGTGATCGCCCGCATCTGAGATTGGTCGAGCATCACCGATTCGACATCCACCGGCGAATGCGATTCGTCGTCGATGCCGGGAGCGGCCCGCGTTGCCGAGCCCTGGATGGTTTGCGCGCAGCCCGCGGCCAGCAGCGTGACGGCACTCAACACCGCCAGTCGGGCTGCCACAGAGGACATGGAGTCGGCTCCTTCCTGGTTCGCAGACTAACGCGTGTGGCGCGTGGGGCGAATAGTGTTGGTGAAGTGACTGACGATCGTGATCTCGCTCCTCGTGCGCTCCTTCGCCGCGGGCACCGGCATCGGATCATGGCCAGGTACATCGGCGCGGGATGCCGCCGAGATCGTGGTCGGGGAGTTGCATCGACTGCCACATCTGGTCGAGTTGCCCACCCGCGGAATCGGGGCCGATCTCATCGGACGGGCCGGTGCGCTGCTGGTCGACATCACCATCGACACCGTGCCCCGCGGTTACCGCATCGCCGCAGGGCGCAGTGCCGTGACCCGCCGCGCGATCAGCCTGCTCGCCGAGGACATCGACGCGCTCGAGGAGGCATGGGAGAAGGCCGGCCTGCGTGGGGCGGAGCGGACCGTCAAGGTGCAGGCGCCAGGGCCGATCACGCTCGCCGCGCAGCTGGAACTCAGCGGTGGGCATCGGGCGCTCACAGATCCGGGCGCAGTGCGCGACCTGGCGCGATCGCTGGCCGAAGGGGTGGCGGCACACCGTGCAGAGGTGTCCCGGCGGCTGGAATGTCCGGTCGTCGTCCAGTTCGACGAGCCGTTGCTACCCGCTGCGCTGGCGGGCCGGCTCACGGGTGTGTCCAGCCTGTCGCCGGTACATCCGGTCGACGAACCGATGGCGGCCGCGCTGATCGACGAATGTGTTGCGGTGGTCGGCGGCGAGGTCGCGCTGCATAGCTGCGCGGGCGGCCTGCCCTGGCCGATGCTGCAGCGCGGCGCCGTCAGCGCGGTGTCGTTCGACCTGTCGACACTCACGGCAGGTGACCTCGACGGCATCGGCGAGTTCGTCGAATCGGGGCGCACCGTGATGCTCGGCGTGGTGCCCGCCACGACGCCCGACAGCCGCCCGTCGGCCGAGGAGGTGGCGGGGTTGGTGGTCGACTTCACCGATCGACTCGGTTTCCCCCGTGCGGTGCTGCCCGACCGGATCGGCGTCACGCCGACATGCGGGGTGGCCGGCGCGAACCCCCGATGGGCCCGCACCGCGATCGAACTCGCTCAGAAGGCGGCCGACGCCATCGCCGACGACCCCGCCGCGATCTTGAAATAGTGTTTGCCGGGCAAAGGTCTGTGTAACAATGCAGGCGCGGACCCTGGGTTCAGTAAACCCAGTTGGTCAGGAAAGGGATCGTGGCGCACTCGGCTATTCGCATTGCGGCGGGAGCCGGTGTGGTCGCCGCGTCGCTGCTGATCGTCGGTCCGAACCCGGCGGACGCGGCTGCCGACGAGGACCGTTCAGGGTCGTATTCCGAGAACGACCAAGCTCCGAAACCGGATCTCGATCCACCGCAGATGGAACTCGGAACCGGCGGCAGCGATCTCGAGGACGATGCCTTGGCGGAGAGCTTCGCCCCTGAGGGTCAGGTCGCCTTGCGGTCGGCGGCGGTTGTCGAGCAGCCGGCAGGCGACAACGTATTGGCCGCCGCCCAGCCGCGGTCCGGATCCGGTTACTCGGGTCAGCCCGTGACGGCATTCCGATCACCACGCGTCGTCGTCGGCAACGGTCGCATACCTGGAACGCACGTCCCCCGACCCGGCTCCGCCCCCGATGCGGTGCTCGTGGCGGACGCCCCGGTCTCGCCCGCGGCTGTGCCCGCTGCGCCGACCGCGATCGAGATCAACATTCCGCCGCTTCCGCGACCACTGCCGCCGGTCGAGCGCATGCGACCCGCCGTGGCGGTCGTAGGGGAGTTCGGCACCGGGACGGTCGATACGGTGACCGATCCGCTGGCCGGGCTGGCCGGCTTGATCCTGATACCCGCTGTCGGCGCCGTACTCGGCTACCGACAGGCGAGGGCCGCCCAGTCATTGCGGGACTCACTCCGTACGTAGGTCCTTGCGCAGGATCTTGCCCGACGCCGACTTCGGGATCGCGTCGATGAATGCGACCTGACGAACCTTCTTGTACGGCGCGACCTCGGCGGCGACGAAGTCCATCACCTCGTCCTCGGTCAACTCGGTACCGGACTGCTTGACCACGAACGCCTTGGGCACCTCTTCGCCCGATTCGGCGTCGCGCACGCCGATCACTGCGGCGTCGGCGATCGCGGGATGGGTGAGCAGCAGTGCCTCCAGTTCGGCAGGCGGCACCTGGTAGCCCTTGTACTTGATGAGTTCCTTGAGCCGGTCGACGATGTAGACGCAGCCGGAGGAATCGACGCGGGCCATATCTCCGGTGCGCAGCCAACCGTCGTCGTCGATGGTTTCCCTGGTGGCCTTGTCGTTGCCGAGGTAACCGGCCATCACGTTCGGGCCCTTGAACCACAGCTCGCCGGTCTCGCTGAGACCTTTTGCGGGAAGGTCGATTTCATCGCCGCTGTCGGGGTCGATCAGCCTGGAGGATGAGTTGGCCGCCGTCCAGCCCGCGGCGCCGATGGGAGCGACGGACCCGACGAGACGTTTACCACCGTCCAACGGAGTGCAATGGCTGACCGGGCTGAGCTCGGTCATGCCGTACCCCTGCACCACGCGACAACCGATGCGGTCGGCGACCGCGTGGCCGAGATCCTCGTCCAGCGGTGCGGCGCCGGATAGCACCGCGCGCAGCGTCGACATGTCGTATTTGTTCACCATCGGGTGCTTGGCGAGCGCCACCGCCACCGGCGGCGCGATGTAAGCGACGGTGACCTTGTGCTTCTGGATGTTGGCCAAAAACTCCTCGAGATCGAAGCTGGGCATCATCACCAGGCGCGCCCGCGCATGCAGAACGGCGTTGAGCAACACCGTCATTCCGTAGATGTGGAAGAACGGCATGATCGCGATCACGACGTCGTTGGGCTGCACGTCCTGCACCGGCCGGGTCTGCGCAACGTTGGCGACCAGGTTGCGATGTGTGAGCATCACTCCCTTGGGGTTGCCGGTCGTGCCCGAGCTGTAGGGCAGCACTGCCAGGTGGGTCGCGGGGTCGAAGCCGACCTCTGGCGGAGCCGCTCCCGCACCGAGGAGATCGGCGGCGCTGGGGTGGCCGTCCGCGCCGTCGAGGACCACCAGCTGTTCGTCGGACATGCCCACCGCCGCGGCGGCCTCCTTGGCCTGGGGGAGCAGCGCGCTGACGACGATAAGCATCTTGGCCTTCGAGTCCGTCAGCTGTTTGACGATGTCCTTCGCGGTGAAAAGCACGTTGATCGTGGTGGCCGTCGCACCGGCGCGCAGGATGCCGTGGAAGGCGATCGCGAATGCGGTGCTGTTGGGCGCCAGCAATCCGACGACGTCGCCGACGACGATGCCGCGATCGGCCAGAGCGCCGGCGAAGGCATCGATCTGCGCAACGGTGTCGCGGTAGCTGGATTCGCGCCCGCTCTTCGCGTCTACCAGCGCGATGCGGTCGGCGTCGGCGTCGTCGATGTTGCCGAACAAGTACTCGTAGACACTGGCCGCAGGGATCTCGACGTCGGGGAATGGGCTCGCAAAGCTCATGGCGTCGATAGAACCATGTCGGCCATGCGCCGGGTCAGGCTTCGTCGAGCCGGCGGATGAGCTTCTTGGGCGCAACCATCCGAAACGACGCGTCGATCAGCTCACGCACCTCGCCCCAGTCGACTTTCTTCGTCGCGGCGAAATCCAGCCCGAGCCACCCCGACGGGCCCAGGTACGCGGGGTAGAAGAAGCGCTTGTCCTGATCGAGCGCCCTGCGGTCGCTTTCATCGACCTTGACCATGATCGAGCGCGGATACTGGATGTAGTCACCCTTGGTCTCGGGCTTGGCGCTGCCGCCGTACATCGCGAACATCTTCGACACGAAGAACGCGGGCCTGCCGTGGGAGACCTTCTCGAACGCGTCGGGGAAGCCCAAGGCGATCGTGCGCACCTCCGCGAGATCGGGATCGTCATCGGCGAACATGATCGGGTGCGGCATGTCGCCAAGCTACCCGTTGCGTGACATCTGTTCGGCGCGCAGCTCGGCGTGCATCTCCCACGGCGCCTGCGGTAAGACATGCCCGGTTTCCAACAGCGACTTGAGGTTCGACATGACCGCCGCCCAGCCCGCCGCGGCCGCCTCGTAGTTCGACTCGTCGGGAAGGTCGTCGTGGGTCACCGTTAGCCGGACGATGTCGTGGTGCGGCTCGATGTCGAAGCGCACGACGGATGGCCTGCCCTCCTCGTCGGCGCCGCCGAACGTCATCACGAGCCGACGCGGTGGCGTCGCCTCGATCACCTCGCCCACCACGTCGGCGATTCCCGACCCGTCGGTGCGCAGGTGCTCCCAGCGCGATCCCGGCTGCCAGTCCGACACATTGCTGTGCCCCCAGTAGTCGGCGGTGAGGTCGGCGTCGGTGAGCGCCTCCCACACCTTCTCGGGGGTGCTGTGGATGTAGGTCACGTACACAAACGATGGCTTGCCGTCCGTAGCGGTCATTTCCGCCTCCTCTGCCTTTTGCTTCAGCGCACGTAGCGCGTGAAGCCGTGAATATTCGAACTCCTGGATCCAGCGATGCTGAATCTCCTGCAACGGAACAGGATTCAAGTAGTGCAGCTTGAGCCGTCCGCGCCGCACGCTGCTGATGAGATTGGCCGACTCGAGCACCGCCAGATGCTGGCTCACCGACTGCCGCGCCATTTCCAGGTACTCGCACAGCTGGCCAAGCGTCTGGCCGTTGTCCTGTCGCAGCCGATCCAGCAGCAGCCGACGGCCCGGGTCCGCCAGCGCCTTGAAGACCACGTCCATCTGGTCGTCCGCCACCGGACCATTATGCAGGTAATTACCTGCATAATGTCAAACGCGCAGGTGGAGCCGCCCAGTCTGGCGGGCTTTCGTGTCACAGTCCTCCGATAGCCTGCGAGGGTGAGCCCCAAGGCAACCGAGGCGCGAAAGGCGCTCGCCGAACAGTCCGAAGACGCCCCCGATGCCGATCTGCGCCGCCGCTGGCAGGAACTGGCCGACGAGGTGCGTGAGCATCAGTTCCGCTACTACGTCAGGGACGCACCGACCATCTCCGACGCGGAGTTCGACAAGCTGTTGCGCGAGCTGCAGGCGCTCGAAGACGAACACTCCGAGCTGCGGACACCCGATTCGCCGACGCAGCTCGTCGGCGGCGCGGGCTTCGCGACCGACTTCACCTCCGCCGACCATCTCGAGCGGATGCTCAGCCTGGACAACGTCTTCACTCCCGAGGAGCTGGGGGCATGGGCCGGACGCATCAAGGGCGAGATCGGCGACGACGCGCATTACCTATGCGAGCTGAAGATCGACGGCGTCGCACTGGCGCTGGTGTACCGCGACGGAAAGCTGCAGCGCGCGGCCACCCGGGGCGACGGCCGCACCGGCGAGGACGTCACGCTCAATGCCCGCACCATCGAGGACATACCCGAGAAACTCAGTGGCTCAAAGGAATTCCCGACGCCGCGGGTGTTGGAGGTGCGCGGCGAGGTGTTCTTTCGGGTGGCCGACTTCGAAGACCTCAACGCCGGTCTTGTTGCCGAGGGCAAGGCCCCGTTCGCCAATCCGCGCAACAGCGCCGCCGGTTCCCTGCGGCAGAAGAATCCCGCCGTCACCGCCCGCCGCAAGTTACGGATGATCTGCCACGGCCTCGGCCGCGCGGAGGGCTTCAGCCCCAAGACGCTGCACGACGCCTACCGCGCGCTCAAGACGTGGGGACTGCCGGTGTCTGAACACACCACTCGGGTGCAGGGCCTGGAAGCGGTCACCGAACGCATCGCCTACTGGGGCGAACACCGCCACGACGTCGAACACGAAATCGACGGTCTCGTCGTCAAAGTCGACGAGGTCGCACTGCAGCGACGGCTCGGCTCGACATCGAGGGCGCCGCGGTGGGCCATCGCCTACAAGTACCCGCCCGAAGAGGCGACCACCAAGCTGCTCGACATCAAGGTCAACGTCGGGCGCACCGGCCGGGTCACCCCGTTCGCCTTCATGGAACCCGTCAAGGTCGCGGGGTCGACGGTCAGCCAGGCCACCCTGCACAACGCGTCGGAGGTCAAGCGCAAGGGCGTGCTCATCGGCGACACCGTGGTCATCCGCAAGGCGGGCGACGTCATCCCCGAGGTGCTGGGGCCCGTCGTCGACCTGCGCGACGGCTCCGAACGCGAATTCGTCATGCCCACAGCGTGTCCCGAGTGCGGAACAAGCTCGCCCCGGCCAAGGAGGGCGACGCCGACATCCGCTGCCCGAACACCCGGTCGTGTCCGGCGCAGCTGCGGGAGCGGGTATTCCACGTCGCCGGGCGCGGCGCGTTCGACATCGAAGGCCTGGGTTACGAGGCCGCGGTCGCGCTGCTGCAGGCAGGCGTCATCACCGACGAAGGCGACCTGTTCACCCTCGGCAGCCAGGATCTGCTGCGCACGGAGCTGTTCACGACCAAGGACGGCAACTTGTCGGCCAACGGCAAGCGCCTGCTGGTGAACCTGCACGAGGCCAAGGCGCACCCGTTGTGGCGGGTGCTCGTCGCGCTGTCGATCCGGCATGTCGGCCCGACGGCCGCCCGCGCGCTGGCAACCGAATACGGCAGCCTCGACGCGATCATGGCGGCCTCCGAGGAAGAGTTGGCGGTGGTCGAGGGTGTGGGCCCGACCATCGCGGCCGCGGTCACCGAGTGGTTCACCGTCGACTGGCACCGCGCCATCGTCGACAAGTGGCGCACCGCGGGCGTGCGGATGGCCGACGAACGCGACGCCAGCATCGACCGCACGTTGGAGGGACTCTCCATCGTGGTGACTGGATCGCTGACCGGGTTCTCCCGCGACGACGCCAAGGAGGCGATCGTCGCCCGCGGCGGAAAGGCGGCCGGTTCGGTGTCGAAGAAGACGGCGTACGTGGTGGCCGGTGACGCGCCAGGCTCGAAATACGACAAGGCCGTCGAACTCGGGGTGCCGGTCCTCGACGAGGCCGGCTTCGGCCGGCTGTTGGAGAGCGGCCCCGACGGGGTGTGACGGCTCAGCGCAGGATTGTCGCGACGATCCCGGCGAGGTAGCCCAGCCGGGCCACCTCCGACGGCCGGAACGCCGGGCCGCCCGGCCGGCCAAGCACCACCGCGGTGTGATGGTCGCCCAACGGCGCGGCGGCCAGCGTGGTGCCCATGTCCCGCCACACCTGGGGCACCCAGTCGGCGTCGCCGTCGAGCGCCTCCGCGGAGTCGATCGGCAGCCAGGGCACCTCATTCGTGTGGGTCTCCGGGGCGCCGTGGCTGCCGACGATGCGCTCGATGCCCGACTCGGTCAGCCGCGCGACGGTGCACCAGCCCACGCGCAACACGTGCGGCGCTTCGTCGGCGAGTACCTGCAGCTTCGCGTGCTTGTCCGGTGCGGCGGCGATGTGGTCGACCAGCTCCAGCTCCCGATGGGCCTCCAGCAGGCCGGTGTGCGGCCGGATGCTGTCCACCCGCACACCGTTGAGATTCTCCGCCGCGGTGATCAGCATGTCGGGCATCGCGCCGGGCGGCAGGTCGACGACCAGGTCGTCGATGGCGTAGCCGGCGCCGCGCTCCACCACATCGAGGGACAGAATGTCGGCGCCCACCGAGCCGAGCGCCACGGCCAGCGAGCCGAGGCTGCCCGGTCGATCCTCCAGCTGGACCCGCAGCAGATACGAAGGCACGCGCATCACTGTTGCACAGGGGCACGGGCTCGGCATTCCGGCCGACGACCGCTTGCGGGAGGAGTCGACAGCCGTGCGTGACGCTTGACTAGGCTTCGGAGTCGTGCAGATCTCCCGAGACGAGGTAGCCCACCTCGCCCGCCTGGCTCGCCTCGCCCTGAGCGACGACGAGCTGGAAAGCTTCGCCGGCCAGCTCGGTGCCATCCTCGAGCACGTCGGCCAGATCCAGGCCGTCGACGTGACCGATGTGGAGGCCACCGACAACCCGCTCAAGTCGGTCAACGTCACCCGGCCGGACGTCGTCGAGCCGGGGCTGTCGCAGGAGGAGGCGCTGGCGCAGGCACCGAAGTCGGCCGAGGGCCGATTCGCCGTCCCGCGAATTCTGGGGAGGCATGAGCACCCGAAGACGAGCGCGAGTGAGGATCGCAGCGCAGCGAGGACCGGAGCGAGCGGGAGTCGAGGCATGAGCAGCGACCTGACCAGGCTCGATGCCGCGACGCTTGGCGCCAGGATCGCCGCCAAGGAGCTGTCGTCGACGGAGGTCACCAGGGCGTGCCTGGACCGGATCGCCGAAACCGACGGCCAGTATCGGGCGTTCCTGCACGTCGCGGAGGAGCAGGCGCTCGCCGCTGCCGCCGACGTCGATGCCGCCGTCGCGGCGGGTGACGAGCTGCCGTCACCGCTCGCCGGTGTCCCGTTGGCGCTCAAGGACGTCTTCACCACCACCGACATGCCGACCACCTGCGGGTCGAAGATTCTCGAAGGTTGGACGTCGCCCTACGACTCGACGGTTGTCGCGCGCCTGCGTGCGGGCGGGTATCCCGATTCTGGGCAAGACGAACATGGACGAGTTCGCGATGGGTTCGTCGACCGAGAACTCGGCGTTCGGCCCGACGCGCAATCCCTGGGATGTCGACCGGGTGCCGGGTGGATCCGGCGGTGGCAGTGCCGCTGCGCTGGCTGCGTTTCAGGCGCCCTTGGCGATCGGGTCGGATACCGGCGGGTCGATCCGGCAACCCGCTGCACTTACCGCGACGGTCGGCGTGAAACCGACCTACGGCACGGTGTCGCGCTACGGCCTGATCGCGTGCGCGTCGTCGCTGGATCAGGGTGGGCCGTGCGCCCGGACGGTGCTCGACACCGCGCTGCTGCACCAGGTGATCGCCGGTCACGACCCGAGGGACTCGACATCGATCGACACCGAGGTGCCCGACATCGTCGCCGCGGCGAAGGCGGGCGCCGGCGGCGACCTGCGCGGTATCAAGGTCGGCGTGGTTCGTCAGCTGCGCGGCGACGGCTATCAGCAGGGCGTGCTCTCGTCGTTCAACGCCGCGGTCGAGAAGCTGACCGAACTGGGCGCCGAGGTGTCCGAGGTGGACTGCCCGCACTTCGACTTCTCGCTGCCCGCCTACTACCTGATCCTGCCGTCGGAGGTGTCGTCGAACCTGGCCCGCTTCGACGGCATGCGCTACGGCCTTCGGGTCGGCGACGACGGAACGCATAGTGCCGAGGAGGTCATGGCGCTGACGCGCGCGGCAGGTTTCGGACCGGAAGTCAAGCGCCGCATCATGATTGGCACATACGCACTTTCGGCGGGCTATTACGACGCGTACTACAACCAGGCGCAGAAGGTGCGCACGCTGATTGCCCGCGATCTCGACGAGGCCTATGAGAAGGTCGACGTTCTGGTGTCGCCCGCGACCCCGACCACCGCGTTCCCGCTGGGGGAGAAGGTCGACGATCCGCTGGCGATGTACCTGTTCGACCTCTGCACGCTGCCGCTGAACCTGGCCGGGCACTGCGGGATGTCGGTGCCATCGGGCCTGTCACCCGACGACAATCTGCCGGTCGGGCTGCAGATCATGGCGCCTGCGCTCGCCGACGACCGGCTCTACCGCGTCGGCGCCGCCTATGAGGCCGCCCGCGGGCCACTGCCAACGGCCGTGTGAAGCGGACGACTAGCGGGCAAGATAGACGACATGCGCATCGGAATCCTGACCGGCGGCGGCGACTGTCCTGGTCTGAACGCGGTTATCCGGGCAATTGTCCGCACCTGTGACGTGCGGTACGGCTCGTCCGTCGTCGGTTTCCTCGACGGCTGGCGCGGACTGCTCGAGGACCGTCGCATCCAGTTGCGCAACGACGACCGCAACGACCGGCTGCTCGCAAAGGGCGGCACGATGCTCGGCACCGCGCGGGTGCACCCGGACAAGCTGAAGGCGGGCCTCGACCAGATCAAGCAGACGCTGGACGACAACGGAATCGACGTGCTGATCCCGATCGGCGGCGAAGGCACCCTGACCGCGGCGCACTGGCTGTCCGAAGAGAACGTTCCCGTCGTCGGTGTGCCCAAGACCATCGACAACGACATCGACTGCACCGACGTCACGTTCGGCCATGACACCGCGCTTGGCGTCGCCAGTGAGGCCATCGATCGGTTGCACAGCACGGCCGAATCGCATCAGCGCGTGATGCTCGTCGAGGTGATGGGGCGCCACGCCGGCTGGATCGCGCTGAACGCGGGCCTGGCTTCGGGCGCGCACATGACTCTGATTCCCGAGCAGCCGTTCGACGTCGAGGAGGTCTGTCGGCTGATCAAGCAGCGCTTCGTGCGCGGTGATGCGCATTTCATCTGCGTGGTGGCCGAAGGCGCCAAACCCGCTGAGGGCTCGATGAAGTTGCGCGAAGGCGGGATTGACGAATTCGGGCACGAGAAGTTCACCGGCGTCGCCCAGCAGCTGGCCTACGAGGTGGAGAAGCGGATCAACAAAGAGGTGCGGGTGACCGTTCTGGGCCACGTGCAGCGCGGCGGCACACCGACCCCGTATGACCGTGTGCTCGCTACCCGATTCGGCGTCAACGCCGCCGACGCCGCCCACGCAGGCGAGTACGGGATGATGGTGTCGCTGCGGGGCCAGGAGATCGGCCGCGTCCCGCTCGCCGATGCCGTCCGCCAGCTGAAGCTGGTGCCGCAGAGCCGCTACGACGACGCCGCGGAATTCTTCGGCTGACCTGTTCATAGGATCGAAACCATGACCGCTACCTCAACGGCCGAACTGGTCGACTACGACGACGTCGTCGCACGTTACGACCCGGTCCTCGGACTCGAGGTGCATGTCGAGCTGTCGACAGCGACCAAGATGTTCTGCGGATGCGCCAACCGCTTCGGTGCCGAGCCCAACACGCAGGTGTGTCCGGTATGCCTCGGCCTGCCCGGCTCCCTGCCGGTGCTCAACCAGGTCGCCGTCGAATCGGCGATGCGGATCGGGCTGGCGCTGAACTGCGAGATCGTGTCGTGGTGCCGGTTCGCGAGGAAGAACTACTTCTACCCGGACATGCCGAAGAACTACCAGATCTCGCAGTATGACGAGCCGATCGCGATCAACGGCTACCTCGACGTTCCCCTCGACGACGGCACCACGTGGCGGATCGACATCGAACGCGCGCACATGGAGGAGGACACCGGCAAGCTCACCCACCTGGGCAGCGGAACCGGCCGGATCGAGGGTGCGACCACATCGCTCATCGACTACAACCGGGCCGGCGTGCCGCTGATCGAGATCGTCACCAAGCCGATCGAGGGCACCGGTGAACGTGCACCCGAGATCGCCCGCGCCTATGTGACCGCGCTGCGGGATATGTTGCGCGCCTTAGGTGTTTCCGATGTGCGGATGGATCAGGGCTCGATGCGTTGCGACTCGAACGTCTCGCTCAAGCCGACCGGGGCGACCGAGTTCGGTACCCGCACCGAAACCAAGAACGTGAACTCCCTGAAGAGTGTGGAGGTCGCGGTCCGTTACGAGATGCGCAGGCAGGCAGGCGTTCTGGACTCCGGTGGCAGGGTTCACCAGGAGACCAGGCACTTCCACGAGGACGGTTACACATCGCCGGGCCGCAGCAAGGAAACCGCAGAGGACTACCGCTATTTCCCCGAACCCGATCTGGAGCCGATCGCACCCGACGCGGAGTTCGTCGAGAAGCTGCGGGGGACCATTCCGGAATATCCGTGGCTGCAGCGCAATCGCATTCAACAGGACTGGGGCATCTCCGACGAGGTCATGCGTGACCTGGTGAACGCAGGCGCCATCGATTTGGTGGCCGCCACCGTCGAGCAGGGCGCCTCCAGCGAGGCCGCCAGGGCCTGGTGGGGAAACTTCCTGGTGCAGAAGGCCAATGAGGCAGGTGTCGAGCTTGACGGGCTGAACATCACGCCCGCTCAGGTTGCCGCGGTGGTCGTTCTGGTCGAGGAGGGCAAGCTGTCCAACAAGCTGGCCCGTGGGGTCATCGAGGGTGTGCTCGCCGGGTGAGGGCGAGCCCGACGACGTGATGAAGGCGCGCGGCCTGGAACTGGTCCGCGACGACTCGCTGATCCAGGCTGCGGTGGACGAGGCGCTGGCCGCCAATCCCGATGTGGCAGAGAAGATTCGCGGCGGCAAGGTGCAGGCCGCCGGTGCCATAGTCGGTGCCGTGATGAAGGCGACAAAGGGTCAGGCCGACGCGGCTCGGGTGCGCGAGCTGGTGTTGGCGGCCTGCTCCTAGATGGCAGCGGTGAACGCCGAGCTTCTGGCGGTGGTGGAGCGCTCACCGGCGGCGACCAATGTCCATGACCGATCGGCTTGGGTCGGGATGTTCACCGCGGACGCGCGCGTCGAGGACCCGTACGGATCCCGCCCCCATGTGGGATACGAGGAGATCGGCCGGTTCTACGACACCTTCATCGAGCCGCGGCAGATCATCTTTCACCGCGATGTCGACGTGGCAGTGGGCCCGGCGGTGGTTCGCGACCTGATGCTCGAGATCGTGATGGCGCCAAACGTCACCCTGAACGTTCCGATGCATCTGCGTTACGACCTGAGGGCTGTCGAAGGCGACTGGGCGATCGAGCGACTACGCGCACACTGGGAACTGCCGACGATGGTCGCGCAGATGCTGCGCGAGGGACCGAAGTCGCTGCCGGTTTCGCTGCGGATGGGCCGTGAACTGCTTCGCAACCAAGGGCTCGGTGGCACAGCGGGTTTCGTCTCGGGTGTTCGCCGACCGGGCAGGCGTGCAAAGCGACGTGTCGAAACGTTTCTCCACGCGGTCGTCGCCGGTGACCAGATGGCGGCCCGACGGGCATTGGGCAGCAGGGCCGCGGTGAGCCTCGGCGAAGAGACTTCGACGGTGGTCGGCGAATTTGTCGACCGTGTGCGTGGCGGCCGCTGGACGAAGGTGATTGCCGCAGGCGACACCGTCAGTGCCTCGGTCCACACACCGTCAGGCCGCGGCGTCGTGTTCTGTGAAATCCCCAGCGCAGCAACGGGAATCACCCGTGTCCGCTACTTCGGCACGTCCTAGCTTCCGGCATTCCGCAGCGACAGCGCCGATCGGGCGAACTCCTCGAGGCGCTCCCGCGGATACGTGTCGGGATCGCTGACCGCCAACCGCCCGAGCATCTCGGCGAACGACAGCATGGTGTGGCCGAGCAGCAGGGGGTCGAGCGCGGTCAGGGCCGGCGTGAGCGCGATGCCCGCCTTCGCCAGTTCCTCGGCCTGCGCCAGGATTGACGACCTTGCCGTTCGCAACGCGTCGCGGTACTCGCGAGGAGCGCTATCGGGCATGGTGAGGATGAGCCGCCAACGGGTCGGATTCTCGAGGACCACCTGCAGGAACGCCGACACCGTCGCCGCGTAGGCGCCGGCCGGCCCCAGCACCGTCAGGTCGTCGGGCATCGCCGCGCGTACCTGTTCGATACCGCGCAGATGCTCGCGACGCAGCAAGGCAGTGACCAACTCTCCTCGTGTGCGAAACACGGTGTACAACACCGGCTTTCCCACGGCCGCCGCCTCGGCGACGGCCTGCATGCTCAACTCGTGCAGCTGGCGGCCGGCGAGCACCGACATTGCCGCATCCATGAGTTGCTCGCGGCGCTCTTCCCGCGGCAGCCGGGGAGCGTACTTGCGAGGCATGTGACCAATATTACGGCACCGTTGTATTCGCCGCACGCAATTGCTACGGTGGCGTTGTATTCAGTGATTCGGAGGTAGGCATCATGGCCGCTCAGAGGTCTATTCGGCGCGACGACTACGGGTTCTTCGGCCCCGATTCGCCCACCTGGAAGGTGTGGGCCGCACCAACTGCCCTGATCGGCTTCCAGCGAGCCGTGGTCCTCGAGCACTTCGACCCGCACCTGGCCGCAGCGGTGGCCGACAGCGCAGGTATCTACACCGATCCATCCGGGCGTTTCGATCGCACGCTGGCGTACTTCCTGACCGTGGCGGTCGCGGACGGGCGCACCGCGATCGAGGTGTCGGACGCGCTGATGCGCGTGCACGCCAAGGCCAAGGGCGTCGAACCGATCAGCGGGTCGCGGTACAGCGCCAACAACCCCGAGGCCCAACTGTGGATCCACATCACCGGATGGCACTCGGTGCTGAAGTGCTACGAGCGCTACGGCCCCGGCCCGTTGTCGAAGGCCGACGAAGCCCGGTTCTGGGCCGAGTCCCGGATCGCCGCAGAGTTGCAGACCTGCAAGCCCGCCGACGTCCCCGCGTCACGAGACGAGGTCCGTCAGTACTTCGCGGACGTTCGCGGCAAGCTGTGCACCTCTGAGCACGCCGACCGGGCGATGAGCTACCTGCTCTGGACGCCGCGCGACCGCGGCGTGCGGCTGTGGGCGGGCAGTCGGGTGCTGGCGCCCGCGGCCATCGCCACGCTGCCGAAATGGATGCGCCGCATGGGCAACTTCGACCAGCCCGCGGCGGTGGACGCTGCCGTCACGCCCGCAGCCCAGGCGACGGTGCGTGCTCTGTCGACCGGTAACGGCCGGCCCCTGGTGGCCATGGCGCGCCGGCTGGCCCCGCAGACCGCCGAGATCCTGGCTCAGCACCTGACGGCGGGGCCGCCGGCGGCACTTCAGACGGTCACTCCGGCCGAGGCGCGAGAACGGCTGGCTGTGCACGCCTGACCCCCGTTCGGCGGGCCGTTCTAGGTGTTGTCGGCGTTGCTGCGCGGGAAGCCGCCGCCCGACGGGAACACCGGGAACACGACGTCGTCGAGTTTCTCGGGGTCGCCTGTCGTCTTGTTGACCGTCGCGCCCCAGACGTTTCCGTCCGGTGACGTCTGCAGGGCCCAAGCGTGGCCGTGCACGTCCTGGCGGACCACCTCGGGTTCGCCGGTGACCGAGCCGGTGTCGGGAGCCAGTCGCACGGCGACCGTCTGCTTGGTGTTGATCAGGTTGACCAGCACGGTGCCGTCCAGTGCGGCACAGCCGGCCACGCCGGGCTTATCGGGCCAGGTCCACACGGTGGAGACCTTCGAGTCCTTGGTGATGCGCTGCAGCCGGTCGGCCGTCGGCGTGCGGTCGGTGATGTACAGCGAGCCGTCGGACGGATCGGTGCACAGGCCCCCGCCTGACCCCAACCCGCTCAGCGCGGTGGTCTGCGGCGCCTGGTTGACCGTGGTCGGCTGCTCGATCCGCAACACCTTGCCTGCCGGCGACGCCGGGTCGGCGGCCAACGCAGGGTCACCGGCATCGCCGGTGAGCACGACCAGCGTGGTCTCACTGGTGAACTGGAGGGCACCCATATTGCCGGTCGCGCCCTTGGGGATGCCCGTGAAGATCGGCTTGGGGATGTCGTCGTCGGCGATGCGGACCACCCGGTTGTCGGTCGGCGTGCTGACGTAGGCGTACATGAGTCGGTCCTGCGAATACGTCGGTGACAACACGATGTCCATCAGCCCGCCGTCGCCGCTCCCGTCGACCGGGATCACGGTCTTGACCTTGGGTTCTGCCCGGACGGAGACCTCCTTGACGGCGCCGGTCATGCGTTCGGCGACCAACGCCGATTGGCTGTCGGGCAGCATGATCAGCCCACTGGTGCTTTCCAGGCAGCCCTGCATCACCCCGGGCGCCGGGCATTCCTTGGGAAACGGCTTGGGCGGCAACGGAGGGGGCGGCGGGGGAGTCGAGCTGGGCCCCGGCCGCAACTCTGGCTGCGTGGTGAACGGCTGCGACTGGGCGTTGTCGAATCGCGCGCAGCCCGACACCGCGAGCAGCGCGGCGCACGACAACGCGACAACGCATCGCAGGGGCTCGCGCAGTCTCATGCCCGCCAGGTTACGGATTGTTGCGCGGTGCGCGCCACGCCGGTGCTTTCGCGCGCGCCCTGGTGACCCGCCAACACGGGGCGCGAAGCGCCGCGCCAATCCTCGATTCACCGATCATCAGCACTTACCCTGAGCTGGTGACCAGTAATCCCAATTGGCAGCGGCCCGACGACCTGGGCCGGCCCGCGTCGGCAAGCCTGGTCGATCCCGAGGACGACCTGCCCTCGTCGAATTACGCCGGTGATTTCGAAACCACCGCCATCCCCAACTACAAGACCGGCTCCCAGCCCGGTTTCGGCCTGATCGGTGATCCCGAACCGTTGCCGTACGCGCAGTCCGGCGACAGCCACCCGATGGGCACCTACGCCCAACCGGCCGACGTCACTCCCGGGTACGACGACCGTCGGATGGACGACCGGCGCGGCACCCAGGACCTAGGCCTGATGCTGCTCCGCTGGGCCGTCGGCGCCCTGTTGGTCGCTCATGGCCTGCAGAAGGCGTTCGGCTGGTGGGGTGGACCCGGTCTGGACGGCTTCGAGGAGTCGCTGACCGCGATGGGCTTCAAATACGCCGACATGCTGACCTATATCGCCACCGGCGCCCAGATTCTCGCCGGCGTGCTCCTGATCCTGGGTCTGTTCACTCCGCTGGCGGCCGCAGGCGCGCTGGCATACCTGGTCAACGGCCTACTGGTGGAAGCGATGGCGGCACACGAGGAGGCCCGGCTTGCGGACTTCCTCACCGACGGACACGAGTACAAGGTCATCCTGGTCGCCGCGGTCGTCGCGATCATCCTCGCCGGACCGGGCCGATACGGGCTCGACGCAGGCCGCGGTTGGGCCCGTCGACCGTTCGTCGGCTCCTTCGCCGCGCTGCTGATCGGCGTCGGCGGCGGCATCGCGCTGTGGGTGTTCCTCAACGGGGGCAACCCGCTGGGCTGAGGTCTCAGGCGTACGGATTGGGCACGCGGCCCGCGCTGACCTCGGTCAGCTGCGGCAGCGTCGCGAAGGTCACCGCGGGAAGCAGCAGTTCGCGGCCGTCCTTGAGCTGCGCGCGTGCCCACGAGCGCTTGTCGAAACGAAGGCCCTCGATGTCCTCCCAGCGCACGGTTTCGCTACCCAACAGGCTGCGTGCCGTCACGGTGTCGCCGTCGGCGACGGTGCGCAGCCGGATGATGTACACCGAAAGGATCACGGGAATGATCAGCAACGGCGCGGTCCAAGTGGCGCTCAGCACCACCGCCAGCATGCCCAGCAGCAGGAAACCGACCGCCAAGTGCGCCATCGGGGATATCCGGATCACGACCGGGTCAACAGATGCAGACGGCGGTTGCGAAGTCACGCCTGCCATCGTCGCATTGCGTCGCGCGCATCAAGGAATTTGACGGCTGACCAGTGCGGAGACTACGGTCATCTGTTGTGCAGAACCTGGGCTTGCTCGTAGTAATTGGGTTGCGCGTTGATACCGCGCTAGCCCTGACTCGGGCATAGTCACAAGTATCAACGCGCAACCCTCGTACAGCGGCCTCGCTGACGGGGGTTTTTTGTTGCCCCAGCAGTGATTTGAGAGTCCACAAAAAAATCCAGACAAATGAGGACATCGTGAGCGCACCAACCACACGACCCCCGGATCGGTCGGCGAACCCGCCGTACGGGGATTTGGCCGAGGCCAACGCTGCGCAATCCGCGGCGAAGGCAGCCGGCCACGGCCCGTCAAGCCAGCCCAAGAAGGTTGCCCCGCAACAACTCACCGGAGCCCAATCGGTCATCCGGTCGTTGGAGGAGCTCGACGTCGAGGTCATCTTCGGCATTCCCGGCGGAGCCGTGTTGCCGGTCTACGACCCGCTTTTCGACTCGCAGCAGCTCCGTCACGTCCTCGTCCGCCACGAGCAGGGCGCGGGACATGCGGCCAGTGGATACGCTCACGCCACCGGCAAGGTCGGTGTGTGCATGGCGACGTCGGGCCCCGGCGCCACCAACCTGGTGACGCCGCTCGCCGACGCGCACATGGACTCGATCCCGGTGGTGGCGGTGACGGGTCAGGTCGGCCGCGCTCTGATCGGCACCGACGCCTTCCAGGAGGCCGACATCTCGGGCATCACGATGCCGATCACGAAGCACAACTTCCTGGTGCGCAGCGGCGACGACATTCCGCGGGTGATGGCCGAGGCCTTCCACATCGCCCGCTCCGGGCGTCCCGGTCCGGTGCTGGTCGACATCCCCAAGGACGTGCTGCAGGGGCAGTGCACGTTCAGCTGGCCGCCGAAGTTCGAGCTGCCGGGCTACAAGCCGAACACCAAGCCGCACAATCGCCAGATCCGTGAGGCCGCCAAGCTCATCGCCGCGGCCCGCAAGCCCGTCCTCTACATCGGCGGCGGTGTCATCCGTGGCGACGCCACCGCGGAGCTGATGGACCTTGCGGAGCTCACCGGCATCCCGGTGATCACCACCCTGATGGCGCGTGGCGCCTTCCCGGACAGCCACCCGCAAAACCTGGGCATGCCGGGCATGCACGGCACGGTCGCCGCAGTCGCCTCACTGCAGCGCAGCGATCTGCTGATCGCGCTGGGCACCCGGTTCGATGACCGGGTGACGGGCAAGCTCGACTCGTTCGCGCCAGAGGCGAAGGTCATTCACGCCGACATCGACCCGGCCGAGATCGGCAAGAACCGCAACGCCGACGTGCCGATCGTTGGCGACGTCAAGGCCGTCATCACCGACCTGATCGAGGCGCTCCGCCGCGACGGAACGGCCGCCGGGTCCATCAAGATGGACAACTGGTGGGAGTACCTGCGCGGCGTGCAGTCGACGTACCCGCTGAGCTACGGGCCGCAGAGTGACGGCAGCCTGTCTCCCGAGTACGTGATCGAGCAGCTGGGCAAGATCGCCGGTCCCGACGCCGTGTACGTCGCAGGCGTTGGGCAGCACCAGATGTGGGCAGCTCAGTTCATCAAGTATGAGAACCCGCGGACGTGGCTGAACTCGGGCGGCCTTGGCACCATGGGCTACGCGGTTCCCGCCGCGATGGGCGCGAAGTTCGCACGCCCGGATGCCGAGGTGTGGGCGATCGACGGCGATGGCTGCTTCCAGATGACCAACCAGGAGTTGGCCACTTGCGCGGTCGAAGGTGCTCCGATCAAGGTCGCCATCATCAACAACGGCAACCTGGGCATGGTGCGCCAGTGGCAGACGCTGTTTTACGGAGAGCGGTACAGCCAGACGGATCTGGCGACGCACAGCCATCGCATTCCCGATTTCGTCAAGCTCGCCGAAGCCCTTGGCTGCGTCGGATTGCGTTGTGAGCGTGCCGAAGACGTCGTCGACGTGATCAACCAGGCGCGCGCCATCAACGACCGGCCCGTGGTGATCGACTTCGTCGTCGGCGCCGACGCGCAGGTGTGGCCGATGGTGGCCGCAGGCACAAGCAACGACGAGATCCAGGCCGCCCGCGGAATCCGTCCGCTGTTCGACGATCCCGAGGAGGGACACGCGTGACCCGAAGACGAGCGCGAGTGAGGATCGCAGCGAGGTACGAGCGAGGACCGGAGCGAGTGGGAGTCGAGGCATGAGTAGCGCGACTCCAACACACACCCTGTCGGTGCTCGTCGAGGACAAGCCCGGCGTGCTCGCCCGAGTGGCATCGCTGTTCTCACGGCGCGGATATAACATCCAGTCGCTCGCGGTCGGCGCCACCGAGCAGAAGAACATGTCGCGGATGACCATCGTGGTCAGCGTCGACGAGTCGCCGCTCGAACAGATCACCAAGCAGCTCAACAAGCTGATCAACGTGATCAAGATCGTCGAGCAGGACGAGGACAATTGCGTGTCGCGCGAACTGGCGCTAGTCAAGGTGCGCGCCGACGCCACCACCCGCGGCCAGGTGATCGAGGCGGTGAACCTGTTCCGCGCCAAGGTCGTCGACGTGTCGACGGAGTCGTTGACGATCGAAGCCACCGGCACGCCTGCAAAGCTGGAAGCGTTTCTGCGAGTGCTGGAGCCGTACGGCATCCGCGAGCTCGTGCAGTCCGGAGTGGTGTCGCTGTCGCGCGGTCCGCGCGGCATCGGCACCGTCAAGTAAACCCGAAATCAGTTGGAAGAGAAGGAAATACAGTGGCAGTTGAGATGTTCTACGACGACGACGCGGACCTGTCGATCATCCAGGGACGCAAGGTCGGCGTCATCGGCTATGGCAGCCAGGGCCATGCGCACTCGCTGAGCCTGCGCGATTCGGGTGTCGAGGTGAAGGTCGGGCTGAAAGAAGGCTCGAAATCCCGGGCGAAGGTCACCGATCAGGGCCTCGACGTGGACACCCCCGCCGAGGTGGCCAAGTGGGCCGACGTCATCATGCTGCTGGCGCCCGACACGGCGCAGGCCGACATCTTCAAAAACGACATCGAGCCCAATCTCGCGGACGGCAATGCGCTGTTCTTCGGCCACGGACTCAACATCCACTTCGATCTGATCAAGCCGCCGGCCAACGTCACCGTCGGCATGGTCGCGCCGAAGGGCCCCGGCCATCTGGTGCGTCGGCAGTTCGTCGACGGCAAGGGCGTGCCGTGCTTGGTCGCCGTCGAACAGGATCCCAAGGACGAGGGACAGGCGCTGGTGCTGTCCTACGCCAAGGGCATCGGCGGTACCCGCGCCGGCGTCATCAAGACCACGTTCAAGGACGAGACCGAGACCGATCTGTTCGGCGAGCAGGCGGTGCTGTGCGGCGGCACCGAGGAGCTGGTGAAGACCGGCTTCGACGTCATGGTGGAGGCCGGATACGCGCCGGAGTTGGCCTATTTCGAGGTGCTGCACGAGCTGAAGCTGATCGTCGACCTGATGTACGAGGGTGGCATCGCCCGGATGAACTACTCGGTGTCCGACACCGCGGAGTTCGGCGGCTATCTCTCGGGTCCGCGGGTCATCGACGCCGACACCAAGAAGCGGATGGAGCAGATCCTCTCCGAGATCCAGGACGGCACCTTCGTCAAGAAGCTGGTCGCCAACGTGGAGGGCGGTAACAAGCAGCTCGAGGATCTGCGCAAGCAGAACGCCGAGCACTCCATCGAGGTGACCGGCAAGAAGCTGCGCGACCTGATGAGCTGGGTCGACCGCCCCATCACCGAGACGGCGTAACCGCTAACTGATGAGGCGGTCGGTGACCGCGACGACGCGCTTGGCCAAGTGGTCGAGCGCGTTGTTCGTTATGTCGCCGAGCTCGCTGATGTTGTCGTGCGTGGCGATCAGGCCCACGCCGTAGGGATTACCGTCCACGAACTTCAGGTCATCGGTGTATCCCGGCGGCACGATGATCCCGCCGAAGTGCATCAGTGAGACGTAGAGGTTCAGCAGCGTGGTCTCCTGGCCGCCGTGGGGGGATTCCGACGACGTAAACGCCGCGTAGACCTTGTCGGCGAGCATTCCCTGCGCCCACAGCCTGCCGAGTGAGTCGATGAAGGTGCGGAACTGTGCGGTGGGCGAACCGAATCGCGTCGGCGAACCGAAGATCACCGCGTCGGCCCAGACGATGTCGTCGCCGGTCGCGGATGGCAGATCCTTCTGCGCGTCGTAGTTGGCTGTCCACGCGGGGTTCTGCGCGAACGACTCCGGTTCGCGGGTCTCGGCGATATGGCGGACACGCACCTCGGCGCCCGCAGCCTCCGCGGCCGCGGCCACCCGCTTGGCCATCGACGTGCCGTGCCCCGTTGCGGAGTAGTAGATGACGGCGAGCTTGCTCATCGGGTAAGCCTAATCCGGCGACGACCACGGGAAGTTGATCCAGCGGTCGGTTCGGCGCCACACGTATTCGCAGTCGACGCTCGACTGTGGCTTCTGATAGAGGACAGCGCACCGGGCGTCGGCGACGTGGTCGGCGCAGAAGTCGCGCACCAGACGCAACGTCTCGCCGGTGTCGGCGACGTCGTCGGCGATCAGCACGCGCGCGCCGGCCAGGTCGACGGTGTTCGGTACCGGCGGGAGCATTACCGGCACGTCAAGGCGCTCGTCTACTCCGGTGTAGAACTCCACGTTCATCACCGCGACGTTCTTCACCCCCAACGCGTAGCCGAGCGCGCCCGCGACGAACAGTCCGCCGCGTGCGACGGCGAGGATGAGATCGGGTGCGAAGCCGTCTGCTGCTACGCCTGCCGCCAATTCATCTGCGGCGGAACCGAACAGCTCCCACGGCAGCTCTTCCCGGTCGCCCGTCACGGCGCGAGCTTAGGCAGTTGCCTGATGCCGAACTCGCGGCGCAATACCGTACGCGCGGCGTAGTAGCCCGCCATACCGTGTACGCCGCCGCCAGGCGGTGTCGCCGATGAGCACAAGTACACCTTTGGAAGCGGGGTGGCCCACGGGTTCAGCCGCGGTGTCGGACCCGCCAGCGCGTGATAGAGCGTATTACCGCCGACACCGATGTCGCCGCCGATGTAGTTGGCATTGTGATCGGCAAGTCGTGCGGCCGGGACGCTGCGCGCCGCTACCACAATGTCGCGGAAACCCGGCGCGAAGCGCTCGAAAACGGCTGTCACGGCTTCGGTTTGGTCGACCGTTGAACCCGAGGGCACATGGGCATAGGTCCACAGCGGGCGTCGGCCCGCTGCGTCGACGCGGTTCGGGTCTGCGAGGTGCGGCAGGGCGGCGAGGATCATCGGCCATTCGGCGTGCCTGCCGGCGGCCGCCTCGCGCTCGGCGTGGGCCATCTGTGCCCTGGTGCCACCCATGTGCAATGTCGTCGCGTGCGCCAACCGGTGGTCCCGCCAGGGGATTTCGCCCGACAGCACAAAGTCGACCTTCGCCACGCCAGGGCCGAAGCGGTAGCGCCGCAGCGCCTTTGCATAACGCCCGGGAAGGGCGTCGCGGTAAATGGACAGCAGCGCGGTCGGTGCGGTGTCGTACAACACGACTCCGTTCGGCGGCTCGGTGATTTCCTGGCCTGTCGTGACTGTGCCGCCGTGCGCGCGTAGGTCGGCCATCAATGCATCGGGGATTGCCTGGCTGCCGCCGACGGGGATCGGCCAGCCCACGGTGTGGGCCAGGGTAGCCAGCATCAGGCCCGCTCCGGCCGAGACGAATGATGGCATCGTCGAGATCGTGTGCGCGGCAACGCCGGTGAAGAGCGCACGCGCGTCCTCGCCTCGGAGCAGACCCCACGCGGGGGAGCCCTGAGCCAGAACACGCAGACCGGCTCGCAGTGTGGTCGCCAGATCCGGTGGCAGGGACCGCTTGTCCCCCAGGAAGAACCCCAACGCACCATCGCTGTGCGCGGCCAGCGGTCCGAAGAGGCGCCGCCACGACGCCCCGACCTCGAGCTCCGCGCAGGTTCGGTCGAGGTCGTGGTATCCGATCGCGGCGGGTCGGTCCGGCAGCGGATTTCCGTAGGAGATTTCGGGGACGGACAAACGCACGCCGCGGGCGGGCAGGTCGAACTCGGCCAAGAACGGTGACGCCAGCGCCAGCGGGTGCACGGCCGAGCAGATGTCGTGGACCACCCCGGAGTATTCGGGGTCGGGGAGGGTGCGCGCGCCGCCGCCCAGCGTCGGCTGGGCCTCGACCACCTGCACCGCCAGGCCTGCTCGCGCGCAGATGACGGCCGCGGCCAAGCCGTTGGGTCCACTACCGACGACGGTCACGTCCACGCACTTGATTCTCCCGCCCCCCGCCCGAAGATTCGACCCCATTAGGCTGGCCGGGTGAGTCTTCCCGTCGTACTAATTGCCGACAAACTGGCCGAATCCACTGTGGCAGCGCTCGGTGACCAGGTAGAGGTCCGCTGGGTGGACGGCCCCGATCGCGAAAAGCTGCTGGCCGCCGTGGCCGAAGCCGACGCGCTGCTGGTCCGCTCCGCGACCACCGTTGACGCCGAGGTGCTGGCCGCCGCCCCCAAACTGAAGATCGTCGCGCGGGCAGGTGTCGGCCTGGACAACGTCGACGTCGACGCCGCCACCGCCCGCGGTGTGCTGGTGGTGAACGCGCCGACGTCGAACATCCACAGCGCCGCCGAGCACGCGCTCGCGCTGATGCTGGCCGCCGCGCGCCAGATCGCGCCTGCCGACGCGTCGCTGCGCGAACACACATGGAAGCGGTCGTCGTTCTCGGGCACCGAGATATACGGCAAGACCGTCGGCGTGGTGGGGCTCGGACGGATCGGGCAGCTCGTCGCCCAGCGCCTCGCCGCGTTCGGCACGCACATCCTGGCCTACGACCCGTATGTGTCGTCCGCCCGCGCCGCGCAGCTCGGCATCGAACTCGTGACGCTCGACGAACTGCTGTCGCGGTCCGACTTCATCTCCGTGCACCTGCCGAAGACGCCGGAGACCGCCGGGCTCATCGGCAAGGAGGCACTGGCCAAGACCAAGCCAGGGGTCATCATCGTCAACGCCGCACGCGGCGGGCTCATCGACGAGGAGGCGCTCGCCGAAGCGGTCTCCAGCGGGCATGTCCGTGGCGCCGGTCTCGATGTGTTCGCCAGCGAGCCGACGACCGACAGCCCGCTGTTCGATCTTCCGCAGGTCGTCGTCACCCCGCACCTTGGCGCGTCGACGGCCGAGGCGCAGGATCGCGCGGGCACCGATGTCGCCGAGAGCGTGAAGCTCGCACTGGCCGGCGAGTTCGTGCCCGACGCCGTGAATGTCGGCGGCGGCGTCGTCGGCGAGGAGGTGGCGCCGTGGCTGGATCTGGTACGCAAGCTCGGGCTGCTGATCGGCGTGCTCTCGGCCGAGTTGCCGGTGTCGATATCTGTTCAGGTGCGCGGTGAGCTGGCAGCCGAAGAGGTTGAGGTGCTCCGGCTTTCGGCATTGCGCGGCCTGTTCTCCTCGGTGATCGAGGACCCGGTGACATTCGTCAACGCACCCGCGTTGGCCGCCGAGCGCGGTGTCGAGGCAAGCATCAGCACCGCGACCGAGAGCCCCAACCACCGCAGCGTCGTCGACGTGCGCGCCGTGTGCTCCGATGGCCAGGTCGCCAATGTGGCGGGCACGTTGTCGGGTCCGCAGCAGGTGCAGAAGGTCGTTGCGATCAACGGTCGTAACTTCGATCTGCGCGCCGAAGGCATCAACCTGATCATCAACTACGACGACCAACCGGGCACGCTCGGCAAGATCGGCACACTGCTCGGCTCCGCCGGGGTCAACATCCACGCCGCACAGCTCAGCGAGGACACGGAGGGTGCGAGCGCGACGATCCTGATGCGGATCGACCGGGACGTCCCGCCGGAACTGCGTTCAGAGATCGCCGAGGCCGTCGGCGCCAACCTGCTGGAAGTGGTGGACCTGGCATGAAATTGGCGGTGATTGCCGGCGACGGCATCGGGCCTGAGGTCATCGGCGAGGCGCTCAAGGTCCTCGACGTGGTGCTGCCCGGCGTCGAGAAGACGGAGTACGACCTCGGCGCTCGGCGCTACCACGCGACGGGGGAAACCCTGCCAGACGGTGTCGTCGACGAGCTGAAGGGCCACGACGCGATCCTGTTGGGCGCCATCGGCGATCCCTCCGTGCCCAGCGGTGTGCTGGAGCGCGGGTTGTTGCTGACGTTGCGCTTCCAACTCGACCACCACGTGAATCACCGTCCGTCCCGGCTGTATCCGGGTGTCGACAGCCCGCTGGCCGGTAACCCGCCGATCGACTTCGTCGTCGTGCGGGAGGGAACCGAGGGTCCCTACACCGGCACCGGTGGTGTCATCCGCGTCGGTACACCGCACGAGGTGGCTACGGAGGTCAGCCTGAACACCGCGTTCGGCGTCGAGCGCGTCGCCCGCTACGCGTTCGCGCTGGCGGCGCAGCGGCGCAAGCACCTGACGCTGGTGCACAAGACCAACGTGCTGACTTATGCGGGCAGGCTGTGGTCGCGAGTGGTCGACGAGGTGGGCCGGGACTATCCCGACATCGAGGTCGCATACCAGCACATCGACGCGGCCACCATCCACATGGTGACCGATCCGGGCAGGTTCGATGTGATCGTCACCGACAACCTGTTCGGCGACATCATCACCGATCTGGCCGCCGCGGTGTCCGGCGGTATCGGGCTGGCGGCCAGCGGCAATATCGATGCGACGCGTACGAATCCGTCGATGTTCGAACCCGTGCACGGCAGTGCGCCCGACATCGCGGGTCAGGGTATCGCCGACCCGACCGCGGCGATCACGTCCGTGGCTCTGCTGCTGTCGCATGTCGGTGAGGCCGATGCTGCCGCACGCGTCGACAAAGCCGTGGAGCAGCATCTGGCTACTCGCCGTGACACGAAGTTGTCGACGACGGAGGTCAGCGAGCGGATCATCGCGAGCCTGTAGGCGGCCCTAGCGCTCGTGTACGGACTCAACGGTGTACAGGTGCGGGTCGAAGCTGACTGCCATTGCGGCAGCGGTCGCCATGTGCTCGCGCGCGGTCGGGTCTGACAGCATCGCCTGGTAATCCGCGGCGCTGTCCCATTGCGCGTAGTTGACGACACGGGTGCGATCGGTGCTGAGGTGGATGTTCGCGGACCGAAAGCCCGGCTGATGCTGCATGACGTCCTCGGTCGCCGACGCCAACAACGTGGCCAAGCTCGGCGGCACTTTCCGGTTCGACGGTGAAGACGTTGATGAGGGTGGCGCAGTCGGCGTCCCTGCGGATGGTGGTCATTGCTCACTCCAATGTCAGGTTCCTTACAATTAGCACCCTACCACTGATGTAAGGTTCCTGTCATGAGTGCATCCGATACCGAACGGGCAGTCGGCTATCTGGTCAAACGCGTGCAACAGTCAGTGCGCCGCCAATGTGATGCCGCACTGCGGCCAAGTGGCCTGTCGATGGCTCAGTACGCCGCGATGCGTGCGCTTGCCGATCACCCGGAGGCATCGGCCTCGGAGTTGGCGCGGCTGTGCTTCGTGACGCGGCAGTCGCTGCAGGATCTGCTCGCAGGCCTGAGGTCGGCGGGATTAGTCAGGGATGCCAAGGTGCCACCGCGGGGACGCGCGCGTTCCCTGGAGCTGACTGCGATCGGCGCGAAGCGGCTGAGGGCGGCCCACACCGCCGTGATGGCCGTGGAATCGCGCATGCTCGAGGGAATTTCGGCGAGCGCGCAACGCCAACTGAGCGCAACCCTCGACCGATGCGCTCAGAACCTGGAGGCAGAGTAGGCCCGGCCTAATGCGGTTGGTCGTCCACCTTGAGGTCGAACTTGACGTCGGCGCCTTCGACCTTGGTCACGTTCACATCCACGCCGTAGGTCTCGCCCGCGTCGTTGAGGGTGCAGCGCGTCGTGGCACCGACCTCGCCCTTGAGGTCCTCGGGGCAATCGACGGATTCCGGCGCGCGCCCGACCTGCTTCTCGAGCTGGGCCGAGATCTCCTTCGCGAGGTCGTTCTTGTCCACCGAGACGCTGCTCCCAGCGGAAAAGGAACAGGCCACCGCGGTCGCCACCGCTGCAGCGGCCCACACCACCGAACCGAAAGGTCGCCGCATCCGGGGCACCTCCTATTGCGTTTTACGTTTGCGGAGCAACTCTGGCATACAGCGTGTGGGTGCCGCGGCATTTGCCTTGGGCAGAAGTGTTCGGCTAGGCGCGGCGCTGAATCTCCTTGATCGCCGCCCAGTTCACTTCAGGTGGCGTCAAGCCGCGTCTGTTGAGGTACTTCCTGGCGGACCTGCGCGTGTTTCTGACGAAGTCCAGGACCGCCAACTTTGACGGTGGCTCGAAGCTCTTAGTCTGAAAGACCCAAGCGGTATCCCGCTTTTCGATTGTGCCTTTGACGTTCAGCATCTGAAGGTTCCAGAGTTTCTCGTCATGCGAGTGGCACAAGAGGTTGGCCGGACCCTCGACAGCATGCAGGAAATCCAGCGGCGCTAACGACAATTCGCCCGTCGCGGCATCGTAAGAACGGGTCGCCACTCTCACACTTGCGGGATATCCGTCGTCATCGGTAACGGTCAGGACCGCTTCATCGAACTTGTTAAGCCACTTCGCTGCCTCAGTCCACACGTCGTACCTTCCCGAGATCGAGTTCCTCCGGCGCGGCGCTGAAATCCCGGGTCGGCCAGAAGAACGCCCGTCGTGGGGTTACATAGATCAGGATCCGCATGTAGTAGGGCGGCAACATTCGCCTGCCCAGCCGCGAGCTCCAGAACGCGCCCGCAGGTTGGCGCCCGACAATTGTCTGGAGCAATGACGCCAGATCGGGGTCCGTCGACATATCGGTGACAATGCGGTCATCGGCGGTGGCATCTCCCTGAATGAGGACCGCACCCGGCTCTGCGACACCGCTGCCCGTCGGCTCCGAGAACAGCATGCTGACCTTCGGATTGCGCCGGATGTTGAAGGCCTTCTGCGGCATCCCGATGCTGGTCGTCGTCAAGAATCTGCCGTCGGCGAGCAACCTCGGTGACACCGGCCACGTGACTGGCGAACCATCCCGCGACAGCGTGGTGAATTCGCACGTGAAGTAGTCGTTGATGATGTCCAGCGCGCTTGCCACGAGCGGAGCATAAGTCAGCCGCGAGTGTTTATTAGCGGATCCGCACTGACGGGAACCAGCGGTATCGCGATCAACGGGAACACGGCGCACACCGCGAAGGCTGCCGCGTAGCCTGCGACCCCGATCAGGGCACCGAACAACGGCGGTGCGACGCCGGCAGTCAGGAGTTGGCTGGTGTTCTGCGTGCCCAGTGCCCGCCCACTCCAGAACGGTCCGGCGATCTCGGCGATGGCGGTGAACGCTAATCCGTTGTCGGACACGGTGATCACCGATGCGACGATCACCATCGCGACGCTGATCGGCGAGTCCAGCCAGTCGGTCAACGCCAACAGGCCCATCGAGGCGGCCGCCGCGAGCGCGATGACGCGGATCGGCTTCAGCCGCGAGCCCACGACGTCCGACCACCGTCCTGCGGCGATCCGGCCCGCGGCGCCCAGCACCTGGGCCAGCGTTACCAGCAGCCCGGCCGAGCCTGCCGACCAGCCGCGCTCGGTCATCAGCCACACCAACGTGAACGTCCACACCACCACCTGCGGCGCGACAAGAAGCACCGACACCGCATGGATGCGCCACAGCGTCGTCGAGCCCCGATACGGGTTGGAGAGCTCGTGCTCGGCGGCCTCGGCGCGCGGCGGGCGGGGCGGATCCTTCACGGCCACTGCGCATACCACCGCTGACACCGCGCACACCACGGCGGGAAACAGCAGCGCGGCCGCCACACCGTAGTTCTCCGCCAGCCGTGGAATCACCAAGGCGCCCAGCCCTACTCCCAACGGCTGGGCTGTCTGCCGAATGCCCATGACGAGGCCGCGCTGTTGCGGTGGGAACCAGCCCACCACCAGCCGGCCACTGGCGGTGTTGCTGCTTGCCGCCGCCATTCCGCCGAGAAGCAGAAACGCGCCGACCGCGACCAGCGAGTGCACCGATGCCGCCGCGAACGCCGCGGCCGCTGTCAGTGCCGAGCCAACGGCCAGCACGACTCGTTCGCCTATCCGGTCGACGACATAGCCCCACGCGATCAAGGTGAACACCATGCCGAAGCTCGGCATCGACGACAGCAGGCCCGCCTTGGCCAGGTCGAGTCCCCGTTCGGTGTGCAACGTCGGAATCAGGAATGCCGCACCGTTGATGAACACATTCGCGAACAACGTCGCCGTCAACGCGATCACGAGCATCGACCAGCGCCGCATGGTGCCGATGGTCTCCACCGTCATGAACGATATCGTCGCACAACGATCTCAGCATATTGAACTGATATCTCGAATAGTGAGATGGGCCGAGCGAGGAGTGGCTGCCGACCGTCGCAGTGCCGCCCACTAGGCTGGGTTGATGCGCCTAGGCCGAATCGCCAGCCCCGACGGGGTCGCCTTCGTCAGCATCGAGGGATCGCCCGACGACCCTGCTGCGGTCGTCAAGGAGATCGCCGAGCATCCCTTCGGCAACCCGACCTTCACCGGGCGGCAGTGGCCACTGGCCGACGTCAGGCTTCTCGCCCCGATCCTGGCCAGCAAGGTGGTCTGCATCGGCAAGAACTACGCCGCGCACATCGCGGAGATGGGCGGCGGTGAGTTCTCCGATCCGATCATCTTCATGAAGCCGAACACCGCGATCGTCGGGCCGAATATTCCGATCCAGTTGCCCGCTGACGCCGATCCGGTGCACTTCGAGGGGGAGTTGGCCGCCGTCATCGGCAGGCCCTGCAAGGATGTCCCGGCAGCCCAAGTGGCCCAGAACATCCTCGGCTACACCATCGCCAACGACGTCTCGGCGCGCGATCAGCAGAAGAAGGACGGCCAGTGGACCCGCGCGAAGGGCCATGACACGTTCTGTCCCGTTGGGCCGTGGATCGTGACCGACGTCGATCCGACGGACCTCGCGATCCGCACCGAGGTCAACGGCGAGGTCAAGCAGGACAGCCGCACGTCGCAGATGATCCACGATGTCGGCGCGATCGTGGAATGGATCTCGGCGGTGATGACGCTGCTGCCCGGTGACCTCATTTTGACGGGGACGCCGGACGGGGTCGGGCCGATCGAAAACGGTGACACCGTGAGCATCACCGTGGAAGGCATCGGGACGTTGACGAATCCCGTTGTGCGCAAAGGAAAGTCATGACCTCCGCGGACGCGAGGAGCAATGAGACGGTCCGCGTCAGGTTCTGCCCGTCGCCCACCGGCACGCCGCACGTCGGCCTGATCCGCACCGCGTTGTTCAACTGGGCGTACGCGCGCCACACGGGTGGGGATTTCGTGTTCCGGCTCGAGGACACCGACGCCGAACGCGACAGCGAGGAAAGCTATCTCGCGCTGCTGGACGCGCTGAACTGGCTCGGCCTGAACTACGACGAGGGCCCCGAGGTCGGCGGGCCGTACGGTCCCTACCGCCAGTCCGAGCGCCGCGACATCTACCGCGACGTGGTGGCACGACTGGTGGCCGCGGGGGAGGTGTACGAGGCGTACTCGACACCCGAGGAGGTGGAGGCACGCCACCTTGCCGCGGGCCGCAACCCGAAACTCGGCTACGACAACTTCGATCGCGACCACACCGACGAACAGCGTGCCGCCTACCGCAAGGAGGGGCGCAGGCCGGTGTTGCGGCTGCGGATGCCCGACGACGCGATCACCTGGAACGACCTCGTCCGCGGCGAAACGACGTTCGCGCCGGGCACCGTGCCGGACTACGCGCTGACCCGCGGAAGCGGAGACCCGTTGTACACGTTGGTCAATCCGGTCGATGACGCGCTGATGAAGATCACCCACGTGTTGCGCGGCGACGACCTGTTGTCATCCACACCGCGTCAGATCGCGCTCTACCGGGCGCTGATGCGCATCGGTGTGGCCGAACGCATTCCGGAGTTCGGGCACCTGCCCGCCGTGCTCGGCGAGGGCACCAAGAAACTGTCCAAGCGCGACCCGCAGTCCAATCTCTTCCTGCACCGCGACCGCGGCTTCATCCCCGAGGGTCTGTTGAATTACCTGGCGCTGCTGGGCTGGTCGATCGCCGACGACCGCGACGTGTTCAGCCTCGACGAGATGGTCGCGGCCTTCGACGTGACCGATGTCAACTCCAACCCCGCCCGATTCGACCAGAAGAAGGCCGACGCGCTGAACGCCGATCACATTCGGCTGCTGACCGAGGAGGACTTCACCCAACGGTTGCGGGCATACTTCGACGCCCACGCATACGACACCGGACTGGACGATCAGCAGTTCACCGAGGCCGCGCGGCTGGTGCAGACCCGCATCGTCGTGCTCGCCGACGCGTGGGACCTGTTGAAGTTCCTCAACGACGACGAGTTCGCGCTCGACGAGAAGGCAGCGGCGAAGGAACTGCGCGCTGATGCCGGCCCGGTACTCGACGCCGCGCTCAGCGCACTCGAAGGTGTCGACGAGTGGAGAACGGACAGGATCGAAGAGACACTGAAGGCCGCACTGCTGGAGGACTTGGCACTCAAGCCGCGTAAGGCGTTCGGCCCGCTCCGGGTGGCCGCGACCGGAGCATCGATCAGCCCGCCGTTGTTCGAGTCGCTGGAGTTGCTCGGCCGCGACCGCAGCCTGCGCCGCCTGCGCGCCGGCCGCGAACGTGCGGAGGCGGCAGCGGCCGACGCGTGACAAGACGCCGCGAAATCTTTGGTAATCTGCACGTCGGCCCGGCATGACAGGAGAGTTGCCCGTCAACTGCCTGCCAGGTCCGAAAACTGCCTGCGACCAGCGGTTACAGGCGGCCAATGGGGTATGGTGTAATTGGCAACACAGCGGTTTCTGGTACCGCCATTCTAGGTTCGAGTCCTGGTACCCCAGCAGCGCGAACGAATTGGGTCGACATTGGCTCCTGAGCTATGCTGGCCCTTCGAATAGTTCTAGCCCCCGTCGTCTAGCGGCCTAGGACGCCGCCCTCTCACGGCGGTAGCGTGGGTTCGAATCCCATCGGGGGTACCACGACGTTCTTCATCACCGCGGCGCGAGTTACAGCCGGCGGGTCAACGCGTCGGCTGCCGCCAACAGGTCCGCTGCCCATCGCGCTCCCGGCCGGCGCCCGATCCGGTCGATCGGCCCCGACACCGACACCGCCGCGATCACCTGGCCGCGCCCGTCGCGCACCGGCGCGGAGACGCTCGCCACACCCGGCTCGCGTTCTGCAACGCTCTGCGCCCAGCCGCGCTTGCGCACCTCCGCCAATGCGCGGTCGGTGAACTTGGCCGTTGGCAATACCGCTTGCTGCGTGGCCGCATCGCTGTAGGCGAGGAGGATCTTGGCACCAGATCCCGCCGTCATCGGCAGGTGGGTGCCGACTGGCACCGTATCCCTAAGGCCCGCAGGCGGTTCCAATGCGACCACGCAGATACGCGATGTGCCCTCGCGGCGGTAGAGCTGCACGCTCTCGCCGGTGATCTCGCGCAGCCTCGGCAGCACGGCGGCGCCTGCAGCCAACAAGGGGTCGTTGACGTGGCCAGCCAACTCAACCAACGCGGGGCCGAGCCGCCAGCGGCCCTCGTCGTCGCGGGCGAGCAGCCGGTGAACCTCCAGGCCCGCGGCGAGCCGGTGCGCGGTGGCCCTGGGCAGACCCGTCCGCTCGCACAAGTCGGCAAGTCCGCATGGCGATTCGGCGATCGTGTGCAACACCCCCACCGCTTTGTCGAGCACGCCGATTCCGCTATCCTGTCTCACAAGGAGATACTAGCGTTCCAGATTGTGAGATAGTCAAGTATGACGACCGACGCGCGGCCACGCACGATGGCGGAGAAGGTATGGGACGACCACGTCGTCGCTCTGGGCGGCGGCGCGGGCGACGCCCGCGAACCCGATCTGATCTACATCGATCTACACCTCGTCCACGAGGTGACCAGCCCGCAGGCGTTCGACGGGCTTCGGCTCGCCGGCCGCGGCGTTCGGCGACCGGATTTGACCATCGCCACTGAGGACCACAACGTGCCGACGGTCGACATCGACAAGCCGATCGCCGATCCCGTATCGCGCACTCAGGTCGAAACGCTTCGACGCAACTGCGAAGAGTTTGGCATCCGGTTGTATCCGATGGGCGATCTCGAACAGGGCATCGTGCACATCATCGGGCCTCAACTCGGTCTCACGCAGCCCGGCATGACGATCGTCTGCGGCGACAGTCATACGTCCACCCACGGTGCATTCGGTTCGATCGCGATGGGCATCGGAACGTCGGAGGTTGAGCATGTGCTCGCCACGCAGACGTTGCCGCTGCGTCCGTTCAAGACGATGGCAATCAATGTCGACGGCAAGCTGCCCGCGGGAGTCAGCGCGAAGGACATCATTCTCGCGGTGATCGCGAAGATCGGCACCGGCGGCGGACAGGGTCACGTCATCGAATACCGGGGCAGTGCGATCGAGGCGCTGTCGATGGAAGGCCGGATGACGATCTGCAATATGAGCATCGAGGCCGGCGCGCGCGCGGGCATGGTCGCACCGGACGAGACAACGTATGAATATCTGCGCGGACGTCCGCACGCGCCGACGGGTGCGGACTGGGATGCGGCCGTCGCGGCATGGGACCGGTTGCGCACGGACGACGGCGCCGAATTCGACACCGAGGTGTACCTCGATGCGGCGACGCTGAGTCCGTTCGTCACGTGGGGCACCAACCCCGGGCAGGGCGTGCCGCTGTCGGAAGCGGTGCCGGACCCGGAGTTGATGTTGTCCGACGATGAACGCCAGTCCGCCGAGAAGGCATTGGCATATATGGATCTTCAACCCGGCACAGCCATGCGCGATATCGCGGTGGACGTCGTTTTCGTGGGTTCGTGTACCAATGGGCGCATCGAAGATCTGCGTGTGGTGGCCGACATACTGCGCGGACACAAGGTCGCAGACGGTGTGCAGATGCTCGTGGTGCCCGGTTCCATGCGGGTGCGCGCGCAGGCCGAATCGGAGGGGCTTGGCGAGATATTCACCGCCGCGGGTGCGGAGTGGCGCCAGGCCGGTTGCTCGATGTGTCTCGGCATGAACCCCGACCAGTTGTCGCCGGGACAGCGGTGCGCGGCGACGTCGAACCGAAATTTCGAGGGCAGACAAGGTAAGGGTGGCCGTACGCATCTGGTGTCGCCCGCCGTCGCCGCCGCGACCGCTGTCCGCGGCACGTTGTCCTCGCCCGCAGACTTGAACCTTTAAGAGGAGACACACCATGGAACCGTTCCGCACGCATACGGGCATCGGTGTTCCGCTGCGCCGGTCCAATGTCGACACCGATCAGATCATTCCGGCGGTATACCTGAAGCGGGTCACCCGAACGGGTTTCGAGGACGGACTGTTCGCGTCGTGGCGCAATGATCCGTCTTTTGTCTTGAATCTGAGTCCGTTCGACAAGGGATCGGTATTGGTCGCCGGACCCGATTTCGGCACGGGCTCGTCGCGCGAACACGCGGTGTGGGCGCTCATGGACTACGGCTTCCGGGTGGTTATCTCGTCTCGCTTCGCCGACATTTTTCGCGGGAATGCGGGCAAGGCGGGGTTGTTGGCGGCAGAAGTTTCACAAGATGATGTCGAATTGTTGTGGAAGCTGATCGAGCAACAGCCGGGTCTGGAAATCACTGTGAATCTTCAAGATCGGAACGTGGCCGCAGGAACGGTCATGCTGCCGTTCAAGATTGACGATTACACGGCCTGGCGATTGCTCGAAGGACTGGATGATATAGGCCTTAGCCTGCGCAAACTCGATAAAATCGAGTTGTATGAATCCAACCGCCCGGAGTGGAAGCCACGCACGTTGCCCGCCCCCGGATAGCGGCGGAAGCAACCGAAATTAGGGGTCGCCTAACCGCTCCTCCGACACCCTCGCCAGCGGTCAAGCGCGGCAAGTGGATTGCGAAAAATGGCGTCAGCAACGCCTGAAATTGCGCGTGGCTCTTGGAAATCAGTGGTGTGTCGTATTACCGTGTCCTTCAGTTGATCCAAGGTGGATCACTGGTGTGGAGGTTTTGCATGAACAAAGCAGAGCTGATCGACGTACTCACGAAGAAGCTCGACACTGACCGCCGGACGGCAACGGACGCGGTCGAAAATGTTGTCGACACAATCGTGCGTGCGGTGCATAAGGGTGACAGTGTCACCATTACCGGTTTCGGCGTTTTCGAGCAGCGACGTCGTGCAGCCCGGGTCGCGCGTAATCCGCGTACCGGCGAGACAGTGAAAGTGAAGCCAACGTCCGTGCCGGCATTTCGGCCCGGCGCTCAGTTCAAAGCGGTTGTCTCTGGCGCACAGCGCCTATCGGCGGAAGGACCTGCAGTGAAGCGTGGAAGTGGAACCGGTGCGGCCCGCAAGGCTGTGAAGCGCAGCGTGGCTAAAAAGGCTGTGAAGCGTGCCGCAGTCAAGAAGGCTGTGAAGCGCGGTGCGGCCAAGAAGGCTGTGAAGCGTGCCGCAGTCAAGAAGGCTGTGAAGCGCGGTGCGGCCAAGAAGGCTGTGAAGCGCAGCGCCGCCAAGAAGACGGTGAAGCGTGCCGCCGCCAAGAAGGCAGTGAAGCGCGGTGCGGCCAAGAAGGCTGTGAAGCGCGGTGCGGCCAAGAAGGCTGTGAAGCGCAGTGCGGCCAAGAAGGCTGTGCGCAGGGCGCCTGCCAAGAAGGGCCGTCGCTAGTTTTTAGTCAGATACGCCGTGGGTCGTCGCGACCCACGGCGTATCTGCGTGTTACACCGATCGGCTAAACCGATACGGCTTCGACGATGAACACTTCTCGTCGGGGTTCATCGCCCCGCGCACGTTGCGCAGAATCTGCAACGATTTCTCGTCGTCCCAGTCGTGGATGATGTGCTTGAGTACGTAGGAGTCGCCGCCTGCGGGCACCCACTCGAAAAAGATCCGCCGACGGCGGTGCATCTTTCAGAATCCCGCGACTGTTGGGTGATTCGCGCAGGATCGCGGAGAGCAACATGCCGTACCGCCGCCAATGTCAACGATCGTGCCGAACCGGGAGAAGTCGTACGCGGCAATCACCACCGGCGTTTCCATCTTCGAGACGCTCGTCATGCCTTCGTTGAACACCGCCGCCAGCTCCGGTAGATCCTCGAACCATTCGAATGGCGGCTTACCCCTCAGCATCAGCGCGATACACGGTGTCCGGATTGGCGTGCGAAGCTCTCGGCCACCGATTCCGCCGACTGCGGCCCGTCGCGAAATACTGCTCCGGGCTTGGCCGGCGCGCGAGCCGATTATTTCTTGGCGAGCGGACTACCGATATGGTCGGCCGCTACCAAATGGCCCTGCCATGATGACATCACCCAGGTGCTGCCCTTGCGGTTACGTGACTTGTCGGGACGCACACCGTCGCGGTCACACCACCACGCGATCAGATCAGGGATGACCTTGCCCTGCGTGCAGATCACGGGCGTGCCTCCGGCGGCGGCGATCTCGAGGACGCGGCGGCGGGCCGGCTTGCGATCGTCTGCGTAGGCCTCCTCGGTCAGCAGCGGTTCATTGTGAATCGCAACGCCGAGTTCTTCTGCCAGCGGCCCGAGGGTCTGCTCGCAGCGGACGCGATCGGCCGCATAGAGCGTGTCGGCGCCGAACGCCAGCAATTGACCGACCAATGATTCGGCCTGGGCTCGTCCGCGCTTGTCCAGAGGGCGTAACCGGTCGTCGCCTTTGTACCGGGACTTACTGCCCGCGGTGCCGTGCCGGACGATCAGGATGGTCTTGGTGTCGGCGGGCTGCTTGGCGAACCGGCGCAGCACCTTCCGATCGTGCGCGTATTGGACCTGCTTGATCGCCGCGGAAACGGGCAGCCATTTCAATTCGTCGACTTCGTCGTTGGGTGTGAAGTCGCCGTCGACGGCGCGAGCCGCCCAGTACTGCACCTTTTTGATGCCCTGCGTTTCGACCCGATAGCTCACCGATGTCAGCCGTCTGCCGAGGTGCGAGCTGTAACCCGTCTCCTCGTGCACTTCACGCACGGCGGTTATCGGCTCACTCTCTCCGGCGTCGACCTTGCCCTTGGGCAGTGACCAGTCGTCGTAGCGCGGCCGGTGAATCACCGCGACTTCGGGCTCCGCCCCGTCGTCGCTGGCACGCCACACCACCGCACCCGCCGCGAGCACGGACTTGTTCACCGGCGCGGCGTTACTGGCGGAGGAATCCTTCGGCACCTCAACTCCTGCAGGTCATTGAAAACCGCGGGACCCTCAATGATGCCGGTGGCGTTCCATCAGCCACACCTGGTGATCGCGCACGGTCTGGCCCTCCTGCGGGTACGCGGTCCAACTTCCGTCGGCCCCCAGTTCCCAGCACCGGGTGACCGGATTCATCGCCGACTCGAACACCTCGTCCAGTTGCGTCTTCAGCCTCGGATCCTTCACTTGCGCCATCACTTCGACCCGGCGGTCCAGATTACGATGCATCATGTCGGCACTGCCGATCCAGAACTCGTCGATGGCGCGGAAGTGAATAATTCGCGAGTGTTCGAGGAAACGGCCCAGAATCGAGCGCACCACGATGTTCTCGGAGAAGCCGGAGACGCCCGGCCGCAGCGCGCAGATACCGCGGACCACCACCTCGACCCGCACACCGGCCTGTGAGGCCCGATAGAGCGCGTCGATCACCTGCTCGTCGACCAACGCGTTCGCCTTGACGCGGATTGCGCCCTCGGCGCCCTCGCGCGTGGCCGCGACCTCGCGTTTGATCCGCTCGATGATGCCCCTGCGAACACCGTGCGGGGCGACGAGCAGGTTGCGGTAGGAGTCTTTGCGTGAATAGCCGGTCAGTGAATTGAAAAGGTCGGTGAGGTCGGCGCCGATGTCGGGCGCGGCCGTCAACAGGCCGACATCCTCATACAGCCGAGCGGTTTTCGGGTTGTAGTTTCCGGTGCCCACATGGCAGTAGCGCCGGATCGTCGAGCCTTCCCGTCGCACTACGAGCGCCGTCTTGCAGTGCGTCTTCAACCCGATAAGTCCGTACACCACGTGCACGCCCGCCTGCTCCAGTGCACGCGCCCACTTGATGTTGGCCTGCTCGTCGAACCGCGCCTTGATCTCCACCAGAGCGACGACCTGCTTACCGGCCTCGGCGGCGTCGATCAATGCGTTGACGATCGGGGAGTCACCCGATGTGCGGTACAGCGTCTGCTTGATCGCCAACACATTCGGGTCGGCGGCTGCCTGTTCGATGAATCGCTGCACGGTGGTCGAGAACGAGTCGTAGGGGTGGTGAACGAGGACATCGCCGTCGCGCAGCGTCGCGAAGATGCTCTTGGGCGTCTCCCGTTCGCCGAACGCCGGTGGGGTGGCGGGCACGAACGGCGGGTCCTTCAACTGTGGCCGGTCGACGCCATAGATCTGCCACAGCGACGAGAGGTCCAACAGCCCTGGCACCTCGATGACGTCGCCGGGGTTCACGTCGAGCTCGCGCAGCAGCAGTTCCAACATGTTCTCGGTCATGTCGTCGGCGACCTCGAGGCGCACCGGCGAGCCGAATCGCCTGCGGGCCAATTCACGCTCGAGTGCCTGCAACAGATCCTCGTCGCGGTCTTCCTCGACCTCGAAATCCGCGTTGCGAGTGATGCGGAACGCGTGGTGTTCGACTATTTCCAAGCCGGGGAACAGCACCGGCAGAAACGCCGCGATCAGTTCCTCCATCGGCAGGAAGCGCAATGCACCGTCGCGGCTGTCGAGTTCGACGAACCGGTCGACGTTGTCGGGCACCTTGATTCGGGCGAAGTGCTGGCCGCCATCGTCGGGAGCCTTGACGGTGATGGCCAGGTTCAGGCTGAGCCCGCTCACGAACGGGAAGGGATGCGCCGGGTCGACGGCCAACGGCGTCAGTACCGGGAACACCTGCTCGTGGAAGTAGGTCGACAGCCTGCCCCGCTCGTCGTCGTCCAGCTCCAGCCACGTGACGATCAGAATGCCCTCGTCCGCGAGCGCCGGGCGCACCGAGTCGAGGAACACATGCGCGCACCTGTTGGCGATCTGCTGAGTGCGTTCACTGATCCGCCGCAGTTGCTCGCGGGGCGAAAGGCCATCCGCTGAGCGCACCGACAAGCCCATCTCGTCGCGACGTTTCAGACCTGCCACCCGGACCATGTAGAACTCGTCGAGGTTCGAGGAGAAGATCGCGAGGAACTTCGCCCGCTCGAGCAGCGGCAGTGAGGTGTCGGCGGCCAGCGCCAGCACCCGGGCGTTGAAGTCCAGCCAGCTCAGCTCGCGGTTGAGGTACCGGTCCTCGGGCAGCTCATTGTCGACGGTTGGTGCCGTCGCCGCAGGTGGTGCCTCGGGAGCCGTTCGGTCCTCCTCGCGTGCGGACGCCGAATCATCCGGCACCACATCGGTGTCGCTGGGTCGAACTCGTGCTTCGGCTTCGGTCATTGCATCGATCATTCCTCATCGGCCAGCGGAACTGCTACCGACGGCTAAATCCTCAAGGGCTGTTTACCTTGGTCGTCCGATGGCCTGCACCGTTGCCGCGCCCACGCCGAGTCGGCGGGCCACCAACAGGTCGTCTGGGGTGTCGATGTCGCAGCGCAATCCCGGCCAGGCGCCGGTCAGCTCGATGGCTCCGGAGTGCTGATGCCGACTAGCCGAGTCGGGCCCGAACTGAGGTTCCAGTGCAACGCCGAAGGCAAACAATGCCGAGGTGCCGGTGCCATGCCGGTCGCCGACGAAGCTGCGCGGGTAGCTGCGGGCGGCGCTGATCGCCTCAGCGAGTTCCTGTGGTTGAAGTGCAGGTAAATCACCCTGGAGCGCAACGATATTCGGCGTTGACTCGCGAACGACGGCCTCCGCCGCGGCGATCGCATTGTTCAGCGGGTTGCGGTGACCGTCCGGTGTCGGGTCGGTCAGCGCCTGCGCGCCCAACTCCACAGCGGCATCGGCGGCAACCTGGTCCGGGGTGACGACGGTGACCGTCTGGAGCGCGGGTACCGCGAGCGCGGCCCTGATGGTGTCGACCATCATGGCCAGCACCACGGCTTCCCTGGTCGCCGCGGAGAACACCGGGGCCAGCCTCGTCTTCGCGGCTGTGAGCCGTTTGACGGCGATGACCAGTCCGATGTCAGCCGGCGCGCCGGTCTGCGTGCCGCTCATGGTTTCTCATCCTGCCAGGTCCGGCCGCTTGCGCAGGCGGGCGTCGTCCCAGTGCATGGCGCTAGGCTGAATCCGTGGTGGAGGCGGCGGTGATGGGGGCCGGTGCGTGGGGGACGGCGCTGGCCAAGGTACTGGCGGATGCCGGCAACGACGTCGCGCTCTGGGCCCGCCGTCCGGAGCTGGCCGACGAGATCAACAACACCCATCGCAACCCCGAATACCTCGGCGACGTCGAACTGCCGAAGTCGATCCGCGCCACCAGCGACTCCGCCGCGGCCCTGGACGGTGCGTGCACTGTGCTGCTTGCGGTGCCGTCGCAGACGCTTCGGGCCAATCTCGCCGACTGGGCCGCACTACTCGGCGACGACGTCACGCTGGTCAGCCTGGCCAAGGGCATCGAGCTGGACACGCTGATGCGGATGAGCCAGGTGGTGGTCCAGGTGACCGGCGTCGATCCGTCCCGGGTTGCCGTCGTCACCGGTCCCAACCTGGCCAGTGAAATCGCCGAAGAGCAACCCGCGGCGACGGTCGTCGCCTGCGCCGACTCCGGTCGTGCGGTGACGCTGCAGCGGGCGCTTTCCACCAAGTACTTCCGCCCGTACACCAACGCAGACGTCATCGGTGCCGAGGTCGGCGGCGCATGCAAGAACGTCATCGCGTTGGCCTGCGGCATGGCGGCCGGCGTCGGGATGGGCGAGAACTCGGTCGCGGCGATCATCACCCGCGGGCTGGCCGAGATCATGCGGCTGGGAATCGCGTTGGGCGCCAAACCCGCTACGTTGGCCGGCCTGGCCGGGGTCGGCGACCTCGTCGCGACGTGCATGTCACCGCATTCACGTAATCGCACGTTCGGTTCTCGGCTCGGCACCGGGGATTCGCTGGAAGCGGCGAAGCTGGCGGGCGGTGGGCACGTCGCCGAGGGCGTCACCTCCTGCGAATCTGTGTTGGCCCTCGCGGCCAGCTACGACGTCGAGATGCCATTGACCGACGCGGTACATCGGGTGTGCCACAAGGGATTGTCCGTGCCCGAGGCGGTCGCGCTCCTTCTCGGCCGCAGCACCAAGCCGGAGTAGTACGTGACGAGCCCGTACGGAGACTCCACCAGGAGCGTCAAAGCCGTTGGAGCGGAGGCGGTTCCGGGAGCGCCGGTGGCACAGCCCCCTGTTCCGGCGGCCGCGTATCACATCCCGCCGAGCGAAGACGACTCGCTCGACAGCTATGGGCGGTATCACAATCCCACCTGGCGACAACTCGAATCAGCCTTGGCGGAGCTGGAAGGTGCCACGGCAGCCCTGACTTTCGGATCTGGGATGGCGGCGATCACGTCGGCGCTGCGAGCACTCACCAAACCGGGAGCCACGCTGGTGGTGCCCGCCGACGGCTACTACCAAGTACGGCGCTACGCGGTTGAATACCTTGCCCCGCAGGGCATCACCGTGATCGAGGCGAAGTGCGCAGACATCATCGATGCCGCGTCAGGTGCCGATGTGGTGCTTGCCGAGACACCGTCGAACCCCGGCCTCGACGTGGTCGACCTTCATGCCCTGGCGATGACATGCCGGGGCCACGGTGCGACGCTTCTCGTCGACAACACCACCGCGACACCCTTAGGGCAGCAACCGTTGTCGCTTGGCGCCGACCTTGTGGTGGCCAGCGCCACCAAGGCACTGTCGGGTCACCACGACCTTCTCGCGGGATACGTGGCGGGATGTCACGTCGACCAGATGGAGGCGATCGAACACGAGCGTCGGATCGCGGGCCCCATCCTCGGTGCCTTCGAAGCCTGGATGGTGTTGCGCAGCATCGCCACCGCGGGCCTTCGGTTCGAGCGCCAGTGTCAGAACGCGCTCGCCATGGCGTTGACGTTGCGCACACATCCGGCCGTGCGATCCGTGCGGTACCCGGGCCTGGCCGACGACCCGTCGCACGAGGTCGCCAATCGGCAGATGAAACGCTTCGGCGGGATCGTCGCGATCGAGCTCGAGAGCGCCGCCGCCGTTCATCGGCTGGTGCAGAACAGCGACCTGTTCGTCTCCTCGACCAGCTTCGGCGGTATTCACAGTTCGGTGGATCGCCGGGCCCGCTGGGGCGACCCGGTCGGCGAGGGTTTCGCCCGCATCTCCGCGGGCATCGAGGACACCGACGACCTGATCGCCGACATCGATCACGCGTTGCGCTAAAGCCCAGGTCGCAGCCGTAGATCGTGCGACTTTCGGACGGGGCGGTAGCCTCTCTAGGTTGTGACTGCCCCTAGTGCGCCCGGCTCCGCCGGTCGCGTCCGTGTTGCCGTTGTCTACGGCGGACGCAGCTCCGAGCACGCGATCTCATGTGTTTCCGCAGGTAGCATCCTCCGCCACCTCGATCCGGAGCGCTTCGAGGTGGTCGCGGTCGGCATCACGCCGGAGGGCTCGTGGGTGCTGACCAACGCCGACCCGGACACCCTGGCGATCGCGGATGGACGGCTGCCGGAGGTCAGCGGTGCGTCGGGTACCGCGCTGGCCCTGCCGGCCGACCCCGGTCGCGGCGGTCAGCTGCTATCGCTGAGCCAGGGCGCCGCCGGGGAGCTGCTGGCCTCCGTCGACGTGGTCTTTCCGGTGTTGCACGGGCCCTATGGCGAGGACGGCACCATCCAGGGCCTGCTCGAACTGGCCGGCGTGCCGTATGTCGGGGCGGGCGTGCTGGCCAGCGCGGCGGGCATGGACAAGGAGTTCACCAAGAAGCTACTGGTCGCCGACGGCCTGCCCATCGGTGATCATGTGGTGCTGCGGCCGCACCAGCAGACGCTGGAACTCGAGGAGCGCGAGCGGCTCGGGCTGCCGGTGTTCGTCAAACCGGCCCGTGGCGGATCGTCGATCGGCGTCAACCGGGTCACGGCGTGGGATCAGCTGACCGCCGCGATCGCCGACGCGCGTAAACACGACCCCAAGGTGATCGTCGAGGCGGCGGTGCCGGGTCGCGAACTCGAATGCGGCGTCCTGGAATTGCCCGACGGCAGGGTCGAGGCGAGCACCGTCGGCGAGATCCGGGTGGCAGGTGTGCGCGGTCGGGAGGACGCGTTCTACGACTTCGCCACCAAATATCTCGAGGACGCCGCCGAACTGGACGTGCCCGCCAAGGTCGACGACGAAGTCGCCGACGAGGTGCGCCGGCTGGCCATTCGGGCGTTCCGCGCGATCGACTGCCAGGGCCTGGCCCGCGTCGACTTCTTCCTGACCGACGACGGCCCCGTTGTCAACGAGATCAACACCATGCCCGGGTTCACCACGATCTCGATGTACCCGAGGATGTGGGCGGCCAGCGGCGTGGACTATCCGACCCTGCTGGCCGCGATGGTGGACACCGCGCTGGCCCGGGGCACCGGGCTGCGCTAGCGGGCAGGTGCCGGGTCGATCGGCGTGGCGGGCATCGTCTGCGATATCGCCTCCGAAATCTCCTGGATCGGTGTCGGGCCCGACCCGCCAGGCAGCGTCAGGGCTATATATACCGGCCGATCCACGGCGAACCAGGTGCTCCTGTCCGCGTCGGTCAGCTCGAACCACTGCACGGGCTCGACGACCTGGATGGGCGCGCCGACGACGAACTCTTCAGGCCGGTCCAGCCCGCAGCGCAGGATGACCGGTTCGGCGTCGGGTTGGTTCTGCCATGCAGCGGCGCCCACCGGCGCGGGTTCGGCCGCCTCGGCGCGGCGGTAGTCGCCCAGCTGCTCAGGGAGCGCGTCCATGAGCGCCCGGCACTCTGGGCTTTCCGCGTGCGGTGCGGGCACCGAAACGATGGGAACCGGCTGCAGTTGCTCAGGCAGCTGTCGGACGCCGGCGATGACCAGGACGATGATGACCGCCCCTACGGCGACCGCGATCGCGGCGATCAGCAGGGATCGCGGCGGGCCGTCCCCGCTGCCGTCGGTCGTGGGCGTCACGAGGGTAACTCTAGGGGCGGGCCCCGTCGGCGATGGGGCAGGTCAGCGTGCGCGTGATGCCCGCGACCTGCTGGACGCTCGGCACGACCGTGTCCTGAAGGTCGCTCATGGTGTCGGCTCCGATGCGCACCACGACGTCATACGGACCGGTGACGTACTCGGCGGACAGCACACCGGCCAGTTCGGCCAGCTGCTTAGCAACCACCTCGGCGCGGCCCACATCGGTCTGGATCAGCATGAAAGCCTCGACCACCCGCTGTCTCCTCCGCTCCGCTGCATAGACTCCACGCCGCAGGGACCAAAAGTACCGCAGGATTGCCCGGGGTTCAGCGCACAAACCGGAGGTGCCGATGGCCAGCAAGGAGCAGGCCGACAGCCTGGCTGGGCTGGGGGAGTTCGCCGTCATCGACCGGCTGCTCGCCGACCGGGACCAGCCGGCGGTCGTCGCCGTGGGTCCGGGTGACGATGCCGCCGTGGTGGTCGCCGGGGACGGCAAGACGGTGGTCTCGACCGACATGCTCGTGGAAGGCAGACACTTCCGGCTGGACTGGTCGTCGCCGCACGACATCGGCCGCAAGGCGATCGCACAGAACGCCGCGGACATCGAGGCAATGGGAGCCGCGGCAACCGCATTCGTCGTCGCGTTCGGTGCACCGGGGGACACGTCGGCCGCCCACACACTCGAACTCGCCGACGGTATGTGGCAGGAGGCCCGACGGATCGGCGCCGGGATCGTCGGCGGGGATCTGGTCAGCGCTCCGCAGTGGGTGATCTCGGTGACGGTGCTCGGCGATCTGGCCGGGCGCGCGCCGGTGTTGCGCGCCGGCGCGCGGGTGGGTGACACGCTGGCCGTCGCGGGAGGACTGGGTCGGTCGGCCGCCGGATATCACCTGTGGGACAACGACATCGACGGCTTCGCTGACCTGCGGGCGCTGCACCTCGTTCCGGAGCCGCCATACGGGCAGGGCCGCGTAGCCGCCGACGGTGGCGCGACGGCGATGACCGACGTTTCCGACGGGCTGTTGGCCGATCTCGGCCACATCGCGGATGCGTCCGGAGTCGGTATCAACGTGTCTACCTCGGCGCTTGCCGTCGATCGCGACGCCCTTGCCGAAGCGGCCGCCGTTGCGGACGTCGACGCGTGGGCCTGGGTGCTCGGCGGCGGGGAAGACCACGCGCTGGTCGCGACGTTTTCCGGCACGCCGCCGCAGGGTTGGCGGGTGATCGGCACGGTGATCGACGGACCGCCGCGGGTGCTGGTCGATGGCGATGAGTGGCACGGAAGTCCGGGTTGGCAGTCGTTTGACTGAGCCGAGCCGCTAGGTTCATCTCTCGTGACCGCACGCCCCCTGAATGAGTTGGTCGAGGAGGGCTGGGCGCGCGCGCTGGAACCCGTTGCCGGCCAGGTCGCGCAGATGGGGGAGTTCCTCAGGGCGGAGATCGCGGCCGGCCAGCATTACCTGCCCGCGGGACAGAATGTGTTGCGCGCCTTCACTTTTCCGTTCGATCAGGTGCGGGTGCTGATCGTGGGACAGGACCCCTATCCGACGCCGGGGCACGCGGTGGGACTGAGCTTCTCGGTCGCCGCCGAGGTGCGGCCGCTGCCGCGCAGCCTGGAGAACATCTACAAGGAGTACAACACTGATCTCGGCTACCCGGCCCCGGCCACCGGCGATCTGACGCCGTGGGCAGAGCGCGGGGTGATGCTGCTCAACAGGGTGCTGACCGTGCGGCCGGGCACCCCGGCGTCGCATCGGGGCAAGGGCTGGGAGGCCGTCACCGAATGTGCCATTCGGGCGTTGGTGGCGCGCTCGCAGCCGTTGGTCGCGGTGCTGTGGGGCCGCGACGCGTCCACTCTCAAGCCGATGCTCGACGGTAGCGACTGCGTCGCGATCGAGTCGGCGCATCCGTCGCCGCTGTCGGCGTCGCGGGGATTCTTCGGGTCGCGGCCGTTCAGCCGCGCCAATCAACTACTCGAGCAGATGGGCGCCGACCAGATCGACTGGCGGCTGCCCTGATCGCGGATCTAGCCGCAAAATTCGCACCGAGCCTGCGGGGAGATCGTCAAATCACGCGAAAACGCGATCTCTCAGCAGTCTCGCGGTGGGGTGGTGGCGGGCGGGAAAGGCGAGGTGATCGCGGCGAGGTCAGCCGCGGGTGACCTTGCCTGCCTTGATGCAGGACGTGCAGACGTTGATGCGCTTCTTGTTGCCGCCGGGACGGGTCACGGCGCGCACGCTCTGGATGTTCGGGTCCCAACGACGGCTGGTCCGGCGATGGGAGTGCGAGACCGACTTGCCGAAGCCGGGGCCTTTCCCGCAGATATCGCAGACGGCAGCCATATCGAGAACTCCTTGAAATAGTGCTTCGGGGGGCCTTCATCATTTCTTATGAACCGACCACGGTTCGACCCGACAACCTGACCAGGATACCGGGCCGCAAACCGAACGCCAAAACGCTGTCCACCGGGTGCGGACCAGGCCGGTCGATGTGACCGGCGATGTCGCGCCCAGTGGATAGGCTGGCGCCCACCTGGGGGTTTCATTATCGGGTGGGAGGCGGGTGAGCGATGGCCGGGTCTGGTCGGCGGCTGGACGCATCTGCCCTGCGTGACTGGGCCCACACCGCGGTCGGTGACCTGATCACCCACACCGACGAGATCAACCGGCTGAACGTCTTCCCCGTCGCCGACGCCGACACGGGGACCAACATGCTCTTCACCATGCGCGCGGCCTGGGCCCAGGCGGATGCCGGAACTGGCGGCGATGTGGCAGCGGTGGCCGCCGCCCTCGCCCACGGCGCACTGCACGGCGCCAGGGGCAACTCCGGGGTGATCCTCTCGCAGATTCTGCGCGGCCTCGCCGACGTTGCCGCCGAAGCCACAGCCGAGCGAGGGGGTGAGCTGATCGATGTCGACGGGCCTGTACTCGCGGCCTCGCTGCGCCACGCGGTCGGCCTTGCCGTGACGTCGATGGGCGAATCGGTGCCGGGAACCATCGTGTCTGTGCTGCAGGCGGCGGCCGAAGCGGCCGAAGACGCCGTCGCCGAGAACACCGACCTCGGCGGGGTGGTGACCGCCGCGACAGACGCGGCGGTGATCGCGCTCGACAAGACCACCGAGCAGCTCGACGTGCTCGCCGACGCGGGCGTGGTCGATGCGGGCGGCAGGGGCTTGCTGGTGCTGCTCGATGCCCTCTCCAAGACCGTGTCCGGTCATGCGCCGACCCGACAGAAGTATGTGCCCGCCCCGCCCGATAACGGCAACACCGTCGCCGCACCCGGCCCGCGCTTCGAAGTCATGTACCTACTGAGCGGCTGCCAGCCCGACGGGGTCGAGCATCTCCGTCAACGCCTTGACCAACTCGGTGATTCGGTCGCCATCGCGGCGTCGGCGTCCGACGGCGGCGGTCGTTATTCGGTGCACGTGCATTCCGACGACGCGGGCGGTGCGATCGAGGCCGCGCTGCAATTCGGGACACCGACCCGCATCCAGATCACCTCGCTCACAGGTGGTGCAACGCACGCACCGGGCGGCTGGACACGCGAGCGTGCCGTGCTGGCTGTCGTCGACGGTGACGGAGCCGCCGAGCTCTTCGCAGGCGAGGGTGCCCACGTCTTGCGGCCCGATCCGGTTGCAACGGACCCGACGTCCGCGGTGACCGCCAAGCAGCTGCTGCGTGGCCTCGTCGACGCGGATGCTGCCCAGATCATGGTGCTGCCCAACGGCTTCGTCGCCGCCGAGGAGTTGGTCGCGGGTTGCACCGCGGCGATCGGCTGGGGCATCGACGTGGTGCCGGTACCCGCCGGTTCGATGGTGCAGGGGCTGGCGGCACTGGCCGTTCACGACGCCGACCGGCAGGCTGTCGACGACGGCTACACCATGGCCCGCGCGGCGGCAGGCGCCCGGCACGGATCGGTTCGGCGAGCCACCGAGGAGGCGTTGACATGGGCCGGCGCGTGCCAGCCCGGCGACGGACTCGGCATCGCCGGTGACGAAGTGCTGATCGTCGCCGAGGACATCACCGCCGCAGGCGCGGGACTGATCGACCTGCTTCTCGTCGCGGGCGGCGAGCTGGTCACTGTGCTGAGTGGAGCCGACGTGGATCCCGGTGTCGGCGAAGCGCTTTCCGAACATGTGCACCGTGAGCATCTGGGTGCCGAGCTGGTGACCTACCACACCGGTCATCGCGGAGACGCCTTGTTGATCGGGGTCGAGTAGCCGTGGTTGCGCTTACTGATCGGCTCGACTTCGTCATCGGGGGCGCGAATGCCAAGAAGCTCGAGGAGCACTTCGACATCCGCACCGTGAACGACCTCGTGCGGTACTACCCCCGCAAGTACAGCGAGGGCATGACCGTTCGCGGCGAAGGCGACGACCTCGATCTGGAAGAGGGCGAGCACGTCACCTTCGTTGACACGATCACCGAAACCAAAGTCGGTGACATGAAGCCGCAGTACGACAAGAAGACCAAGCGGATGCGGAAGCGCAAATGGCTGCGAGTGACGTTGGGGGACCATCGGCCCAAGGTCACAGCGACCTTCTTCAATGCCGACTGGATGATCGACAAGCTTCCGACAGACACTCGCATCATGTTGTCGGGGGAGGTGAAGTACTTCAAGGGCACAATGCAGCTCAATCATCCGGCCTTTCTGGTACTGAAATCGCCCAGCGGCAAGGAGATCGGGACGAAGTCGCTGAAGACGATCGCCGAGACCTCAGGTGCGACTGGTGAGGAACTATTGGCTGCGTTCGAGCGCGATTTCTTTCCGATCTACGCTGCAAACTCGAAAGTGCAGAGCTGGGATATCTACGCCTGTGTGCGCCAGGTTCTCGACGTGCTCGACCCGGTCCCCGAGCTGCTTCCGGAACCTTTTGTGCGCGAACACGAGCTGATCTCCGAGGACCGCGCATTGCGTGATATCCATCTGGCCGAGAGCGCAACCGACCGTGATCGCGCACAACAGCGTCTGACATACGACGAAGCCCTCGGACTGCAATGGGCATTGGCAGCGCGCCGAAACAGTGAGCTGGGCGAATCGGGGCCCGCCGCGCCGAGGAAGGACGACGGTCTGCTCGCAGCACTCATGGAGCAATTGCCGTTCGACCTGACAACCGGGCAGCGAGAAGTGCTCGAGACGCTGTCGGTCGAACTCGCCACGACCCGTCCGATGAACCGGATGCTGCAGGGGGAGGTCGGCTCGGGAAAAACCATCGTGTCGGTGCTGGCCATGCTGCAGATGGTCGACGCGGGCTATCAATGCGCGTTGCTCGCACCGACGGAAGTCCTCGCTGCTCAACACGCCCGCTCGGTGCGCGATGTTCTGGGCCCGCTGGCGATGGCGGGTCAGCTCGGCGGCGCCGAGAACGCGACACGGGTGGCGCTGCTGACCGGATCGATGTCAACGAAGGAGAAGAAGGACGTACGTGACGAGGTCGCGACCGGTGCTGCGGGCATCGTCATCGGCACGCACGCGCTGCTGCAGGACGCCGTTGATTTCAAGAACCTGGGCATGGTGGTGGTGGACGAACAGCATCGGTTCGGCGTCGAACAGCGAGATCGACTGCGCGCCAAAGCACCCGACGGCCTCACACCCCATCTGCTGGTCATGACCGCCACCCCGATTCCGCGAACCGTCGCGCTGACCGTCTACGGAGATCTCGAGACCTCGACACTGCGTGAACTGCCGCGCGGTCGCCAGTCGATCGCGACCAACACCATTTTCATTTCGCAGCAACGTAAATGGCTGGATCGGGCGTGGGCCCGCATCATCGAGGAGGTGCGGGCAGGTCGCCAGGCCTACGTCGTCGCATCACGTATCGACGAGACCGACAAGAGCGGCGGTGGCGACGAGGCCGGGCCACCCGCAACCACGGTGGTCGAGTTGATCGAGCATCTTCGCCACGGGCCACTGTCCGGGCTGCGGCTCGGCTTGATGCACGGCAGGCTGTCGGCCGACGACAAGGATGCGGTGATGGCCGCGTTCCGCGCGGGTGAGGTCGATGTTCTGGTGTGTACCACCGTCATCGAGGTCGGTGTGGACGTACCCAATGCGACGGTGATGTTCGTGATGGATGCCGACCGATTCGGCATCAGCCAGCTTCACCAGTTGAGGGGCCGCATCGGTCGTGGCGAGCACGCCAGCTTGTGCCTGCTCGCGACCCGACTGCCGGTGGGCTCCAAGGCGGGGGAACGGCTGAAGGCGGTGGCAGGCACGCTCGACGGGTTCGAACTGGCAGATCTCGACCTCAAGGAGCGCCGCGAGGGAGACGTGTTGGGCTACAGCCAATCCGGCCGAGCCATCTCCCTGCGTTTCCTATCGCTGTTCGACCATCGCGAAATCATCGAAACCGCCCGTGACTTCTGCCAAGCGCGTTATGAGAAAGAACCCGCGGACCCCGGATTGGCTCTTCTGGCAGCTGAATTCACCGATACCGAGCGCGTCGAGTACCTGGACAAGTCATGAGTCGCAAGCGGCTGGTCGTGCTGGCGCTGGCGGTGACGCTGGCCATCGTGGTCGCCTATCAGACGGTTGCTTCGGCGCAGCGTGCGGCATCATTCGTCGCGCAGGCCGATGCTCCCGCCGTCGCACCGGGTGTCGACGTCCTCGCAGGGATGGCACAGATACCCTTGCGCATCCGTGTATTCGACTACCGCCGAGCAGCGTTCGGCGAGTCGTGGACCGACGACAACCCTGCGCCCGGCGGCCACAACGGCTGCGACACCCGCAACGACATTCTCGAGCGCGACCTCGTCGACAAGACATACGTTTCGATCAAGCGATGCCCCACTGCGGTTGCCACCGGCACTCTGCACGACCCGTACACCAATGCCTCCGTCGCGTTCGTCCGCGGCAACCAGATCGGTGCGTCGGTGCAGATCGACCACATCGTCCCGTTGGCGTTGGCGTGGGACCTCGGCGCCCGCGACTGGCCAGAAGACCTGCGACTGCGCTTCGCCAATGACCCGGCGAATCTGCTTGCGGTTGGCGGACAGGCAAACCAGGACAAGGGTGATTCCGAGCCCGCGCTGTGGATGCCGCCCAACATGGCGTTCCGCTGTCAGTACGCCGTCCAGTTCGTCGCGGTGCTGCGCGGTTACGGCCTGTCCGTCGACGCGCCGTCGGCGGGGGTGCTGCGCGAGGCCGCCTCGACCTGCCCTACGCGCTGAGAAGCCGCAAAAACTTAAGTGCCGGTGTAGGTTTCGGGGTCCGGACGGAAGCGCGTGCCGTCGTCGAGCCCGTTGAGCGTGGCCATCTCGTCGTCGGTCAGCTCGAAATCGAACACGTCAAGGTTCGCCTTCACCCGCTCCGGTGACGACGACCGCGGGATGACCACGTTGCCGAGCTGGATGCTCCACCGGATCAACACTTGCGCAGGCGTCTTGCCGTGCGCCTCGGCGACCGACACGATCGTCGGGTTGTCCAACAGCCGGCCGACTCCCAGCGGGCCGTAGGCCTCGGTGACGACATCGCGGGCGGTGTTGGCGGCGCGCAGCGCGGCCTGGTTGAGCAGCGGGTGCAGCTCGATCTGGTTGACGACGGGGGGGACGAAGGACAGGTCGACGATGTTCGACAAGTGTTCCTCGTGGAAATTGGCGACGCCGATCGACCGGGTGTGGCCCACCCCCCGACATGCCAACAGCCCGCCCCAGCTGTCGATGTATTTACCCTGCTCGCCTGCGGGCCAGTGGATCAGGTAAAGGTCGACGTATTCGAGGCCCAGGCGTTCCAGGCTGGCCGCCAAGGCGTTCTGTGATGACTGGAAGCCCTGGTCGTCGGTGGCCAGCTTGGTGGTGACGAACAGCTCCTCGCGCGGTACCCCCGACGACGCGATGGCACGCCCGACCGCGGCCTCGTTGCCGTACGCGGCCGCGGTGTCGATCAGCCGGTAACCCGCTTCCAGCGCCGCCGACACCGCCTGCTCTGTCTCGGAGTCCGAGAGCTCACCGACCCCGAGGCCGATCACCGGCATCGTGTGGTCGTCGTTGAGAGTGACGGAAGGAATCTCAGCCGCCGACGTCATGTCACCTATCCCTGCTTGGTTGGCTTAGTTGAAGGTCCGTGGATCGGGACCCAGCCGAGTTCCATCGCCCAGCGACGAGATGGACGCCATGTCCTGCTCGGCCAGCTCGAAATCGAACACGTCGAAGTTGCTCACAATCCGCTCGGGGGTCACCGACTTCGGGATGACTATATTGCCGAGCTGGATATGCCACCTAATCAGTACCTGCGCAGGCGTTTTTCCGTGTGCGTCCGCAACCGCGGTCACCGTCGGGTCGCCCAACAGAGCTCCCTGCCCCAGTGGCGCCCACGCCTCGGTGGCGACGCCGAATTGAGCGTGTGCTTCGCGCAATTCCTCCTGCTGCAGCCGCGGATTCAACTCCACCTGGTTGACGGCGGGAACGATCCCGGTGGCGTCGATCAGAATTCGCAGGTGCTCCGGCTCGAAGTTGCTCACCCCGATTGACGAGACCCGCCCCTGATCGTGCAGGTGAGCGAACGCCTTGAAGGTTTCGACGAACGTGTTCTTCGCGGGCGTCGGCCAGTGGATCAGGTACAGGTCGAGACGGTCGGTGCCGAGGCGTTCGAGGCTGGCGTCGAACGCCGCCAGTGTGCTCTCGTATCCCTGGTCGGCATTCCAGAGCTTCGTCGTGATGAAGACGTCGTCGCGGGCGACTCCGGAGTTGGCGATCGCATGGCCGGTCTCGGCCTCGTTGCCATAGATGGAGGCGGTGTCGATATGGCGGTAGCCCGCGTCCAGCGCGGTGGCCACCGCCCGCTCCGTCTCGTCCGGCGGGGTCTGGAAAACTCCGAGTCCGACCTGTGGAATCGAGTTACCGTCGTTCAGCTTTATCAAGGGAGAAGCCATGACTGGAAGTCTGCCAGTGCGTCCTGTGACTTCCGATGGAGCAGGCGCCGCGGCGGTGAAGCCCGACTTCCGCGACAGGATGCAGAAGGTCGCAGGAGCGCCGACACTGCACGCCGTCTCCCGGACACCCGACCGGCTCAAGCGACTGTTGCTCGGCGGGCGCTCCATCACGATCGACGGCAACACCCTGGACACCACGCTGCAGCTCGCACTGACAACGCAACGAATATCGCGTCGGGAGGGGCTGATCCTCAGCGAGGATGTGGCCACCGCGCGCAAGCGCCTGAGCTTGACGGTCTCCCAATTCCCTCGGGTGAAAGCCGACGTCACGACCTCTGACCTGTCTCTGGCGGGACCGGCCCATGACATCCCAGCGCGTCACTACCGTCCGCGAGACGGTGCGGGGGCGCCGATGCTCGTCTATTACCACGGCGGCGGGTTCGTTGTTGGCGGGCTCGATTCGCACGACAATCTGTGCGAAATGATCTGCAACGACGGCGGCGTGCACGTACTCGCGGTGGACTATCGTCTTGCGCCCGAGCACCCAGCCCCCGCCGCGGGCGACGACGCCTATGCCGCCTATCAATGGGCCCGCGATAAGGCGTCCGAACTGGGGGCCGATCCCGCCAGGGTCGCCGTCGGCGGGGACAGCGCAGGGGGCAACCTCGCCGCCGTGGTGGCACAGCGTGCGCGCGACGAAGGCGCACTGCCGCCCGTCCTGCAAATGCTGCTGTATCCGATGACCAATCTCGCGGGCCGGACGCGGTCAATCGGACTGTTCGCCAACGGGTTCTTCCTGCGCCGCTGGGACATGGAGTTCTGCCGCGGCAAGTACCTCGGCGGGTCGGGCATCGACCCGACCGATCCCCGGGTGTCACCGCTGCTCGCCGACGACCTGTCCGGACTACCGCCCGCCATTGTCGTCACGGCGGGTTTCGACCCGCTGCGCGACGAGGGCCGCCAGTACGCCGAGGCGCTGCGTGCCGCGGGCAACCCGGTGGATGCCCGGGAGTACGGCTCGTTGATCCATTCGTTCCCCAATTTCTCGGGCCTGGGCGGCCGCAGCCTGGCGGCGACCTACGAGATCATTTCGGCTCTACGCGCGCATCTGAGCCGCAGCTGACGAACCGGGAGAACCCCGCCGGTACCCTTGACCCCGTGGCCACCAAACCCAAGAAGAACGCCCGCTACGACCTCAACGCCGCCGACCGCAGGCGCAACCTGTTCATTCAGATTGGTTTGACCGCGATCGTCGTGCTGCTCGGCGTCGGGCTGGTGCTCTATATCGTGATGGGCTCCGACAAGAAGCCGGCTTCCGGCGAGAGCAAGTCGATCCAGGTGTCGTCGAGCAAGCTCATCACCAAGGAGGGCACCACCGAGCCCAAGGCCGTGGTGTCGCTCTACGAGGACTTCCTGTGCCCGCACTGCGGCGAATTCGAGCAGAAGTTCGGACCGACGATCAACCAGCTCATCGACAGCGGAGCGATCGCAGCCGACTACTACATGGTCGCCATCCTGGACTCGCCCAGCAACGGGAACTACTCCTCGCGCTCCGGCAGCGCCGCCTACTGCGTCGCCGACGAATCGAAGGACGCATTCCGTCGCTTCCATGCCGCGCTGTACGCGCAGCAGCCAGGAGAAACCGGGGCGAGCTTCCCCGACGACGCCAGGCTGATCGAGGTCGCCAGGCAGGCAGGTGCCGGCGGCACCGTGCCGGACTGCATCAACAAGGGCAAGTACGTCTCGATGGTCGAGGGCCTGGCGAGCGCCGCGGGAATCCAATCCACCCCGACGGTCAAGATCAACGGCCAGGAATTCGACATCAGCAACTCGACGCCCGACGACCTGGTCGCTGCGGTCAAGGCGATCGTCGGTGACGTGCCGGGCCTGATGTCCAAGCCGGCAGCCCCGACTCCGACCGCGCCGCCGGGGGCGCCGTGACCGTCACCGCCGACAGCACGGCCGAGCCCGCGACCAGCGAGGCGCGGCGGGGCGTCGAGGTGCGCACCCCGAGCGCGGTGTGGGTGCTGATCGCCGGCGCTGTCGGGTTGGCGGCCGCACTGACGCTGACGATCGAGAAGATCGAGATTCTGATCAACCCCGATTACGTGCCGTCGTGCAGCATCAACCCGGTGCTGTCCTGCGGTTCGGTGATGATCACGCCGCAGGCGTCCGCGTTCGGCTTCCCGAACCCGCTGATCGGCATCGTGTCCTTCACCATCGTCGTCGTCACCGGTGTGCTGGCGGTCGCCAAAGTCCGGCTACCTCGCTGGTACTGGGGCGGGCTGGCGGTCGGCACGCTGCTCGGCGTCGGCTTCATCCACTGGTTGATCTTCCAGAGCCTGTACCGCATCGGCGCGCTGTGCCCGTACTGCATGGTTGTCTGGGCGGTCACCATCCCGCTTCTTGTCGTGGTGGCGTCCATCGCGTTGCAACCACAACTGGAGAACGGGGTGGCGCGGATCATTCACCAGTGGCGCTGGTCGCTCGTCACGCTGTGGTTCACCGCGCTGATTCTGATGATCCTGGTGCGGTTCTGGAACTACTGGTCGACGCTGATCTAGCCGCAGCGCAACGGGTCGGCGTTAGGGTACGCGGGTGATCTCGAAAATCCTGGTGGCCAACCGCGGTGAGATTGCGATCCGCGCGTTTCGCGCGGCCTATGAGATGGGGATCACCACCGTCGCGGTGTATCCCTACGAGGATCGCAATTCCCAGCACAGGCTGAAGGCCGACGAGTCCTACCAGATCGGGGACACGGGCCATCCGGTCCGCGCATACCTTTCGGTCGACGAGATCATCCGGGTCGCCAAACAGGCCGGCTGCGACGCGGTCTACCCCGGATATGGGTTCCTGTCGGAGAATCCCGATCTGGCCGCGGCCTGCGCCGAGGCCGGCATCACCTTCGTCGGGCCCGGCGCCGATGTGCTGGAGCTGACGGGTAACAAGGCACGCGCCATCGCCGCCGCCCGGGCCGCGGGCCTGCCGGTGCTGACGTCGTCGGCGCCGTCGGCGTCGGTCGATGAACTGGTGAGTGCCGCCGCGGAGATGGAGTTCCCGTTATTCGTGAAGGCGGTATCCGGCGGTGGCGGCCGCGGCATGCGCCGGGTGACCGACCCCGCCGCGCTGCCGGAGGCGATCGAGGCGGCCAGCCGTGAGGCCGAGTCGGCCTTCGGCGACCCGATGGTCTATCTCGAGCAGGCCGTGCTCAACCCGCGTCACATCGAGGTCCAGATCCTGGCCGACCGGCACGGCAATGTGATGCATCTGTTCGAGCGCGACTGCAGCGTGCAGCGTCGCCATCAGAAGGTCATCGAGCTGGCGCCTGCGCCGAATCTGCCCGAGGAGCTACGGGCCAAGATCTGCGCCGACGCCGTCGCGTTCTCGCGCCAGATCAACTACTCGTATGCGGGCACCGTGGAGTTCCTGCTCGACGAGCGCGGCCACCACGTGTTCATCGAGATGAACCCGCGGATCCAGGTGGAACACACCGTGACCGAGGAGATCACCGACGTCGACCTGGTGGCCAGCCAGATGCGCATCGCCGACGGCGAGACGCTGGAAGCGCTGGGGCTTTCGCAGGACACGTTGACCGTGCACGGCGCTGCGATGCAGTGCCGGATCACCACCGAGGACCCCGCCAACGGCTTCCGTCCCGACACCGGCCGCATCACCGGCTATCGCAGCCCCGGCGGCGCGGGCATCCGGCTGGACGGCGGTACGAACCTCGGTGCGGAGATCAGCGCGCACTTCGACTCGATGCTGGTCAAACTCACCTGTCGCGGACGCGATTTCTCCGCGGCGATCGCGCGGGCCCGCCGCGCGCTGGCCGAGTTCCGGATCAGGGGCGTTTCGACGAACATCCCGTTCCTGATGGCCGTGGTCAACGACCCCGACTTCCGGGCGGGACGGGTCACCACGTCGTTCATCGATCAGCGGCCCTATCTGCTGACCGCACGCACGCCGGCCGATCGCGGCACCAAGATCCTCAACTATCTGGCCGATGTGACGGTGAACCAGCCGCACGGTCCGCGTCCGTCGGCGGTATATCCGGACGACAAGCTGCCGGAGATCGATCTGGCGACCTCGCCGCCGCCCGGTAGCAAGCAGGTGCTGGCCGAGCTGGGCCCGGAGGGGTTCGCGCGGTGGATGCGCGAATCCAAGGCCGTCGGCGTCACCGACACCACGTTCCGCGACGCGCATCAGTCGCTGCTGGCGACGCGGTTGCGCACCAACGGTCTGTTGATGGTTGCGCCCTACATCGCCAGGATGACACCGCAGCTGTTGTCGATCGAATGCTGGGGTGGGGCGACTTACGATGTGGCGCTTCGGTTTTTGAAGGAAGACCCGTGGGAGCGGCTGGCTGCGCTGCGGGAGGCGGTGCCCAACATCTGCCTCCAGATGCTGCTGCGGGGGCGCAACACCGTCGGCTACACCCCGTACCCGGAGCTGGTCACGAAGGCGTTCGTCGACGAGGCGACCGCCACCGGAATCGACATCTACCGCATCTTCGACGCGCTGAACAACGTCGAGTCGATGCGTCCCGCGATCGACGCGGTACGCGAAACAGGTACGGCGATAGCCGAAGTCGCGATGAGCTACACGGGTGATCTGTCGGATCCCGGCGAGAACCTGTACACGCTGGACTACTACCTCAAACTCGCCGAGCAGATCGTCGACGCCGGCGCGCACGTGCTCGCGATCAAGGACATGGCCGGGCTGCTGCGGCCGCAGGCAGCCGCCGCTCTGGTCGGTGCGCTACGCAGCCGGTTCGACCTTCCGGTGCATGTGCACACCCATGACACTCCCGGCGGGCAGCTGGCCACTTATCTGTCGGCGTGGCAGTCGGGTGCCAGCGCCGTCGACGGTGCCGCCGCCCCACTGGCCGGTACCACCAGTCAGCCCGCGCTGTCCTCGATCGTGGCGGCCGCCGCACATACCGAATACGACACCGGGCTGTCGCTGGCCGCGGTCTGCGAGCTGGAGCCATACTGGGAGGCGCTGCGAAAGGTGTACGCGCCCTTTGATGTTGCGGCATCCGGTCCTCCCTTCCCGACGGGACGGGTGTATCACCACGAGATCCCAGGCGGCCAGCTGAGCAACCTGCGCCAGCAGGCCATCGCACTCGGGCTGGGGGACCGGTTCGAACAGATCGAGGAGAACTACGCCGCCGCAGACCGCATCCTCGGACGGTTGGTGAAGGTGACCCCGTCGTCGAAGGTGGTCGGCGACCTCGCATTGTCGTTGGTCGGCGCAGGCGTGACCGCTGACGAGTTCGCCGCCGATCCAGCGCGATTCGACATTCCGGACTCCGTCATCGAATTCCTGCGCGGCGAGTTGGGCGACCCGCCCGGCGGCTGGCCGGAGCCGCTGCGCACCAAGGCGCTGGCCGGCCGGCCACCGGCCAAGCCGACCCAGGAGCTCACACCCGACGACGAGGCGGCGCTCGCGCTGGCGGGTCCCAAGCGTCAGGCGGAATTGAACCGCCTGCTGTTCCCTGGTCCCACAAAGGAATTCGACGCGCACCGGGATCTCTACGGTGACACGTCGAGCCTGTCGGCCAACCAGTTCTTCTACGGGCTGCGGCGCGGCGACGAGCACCGCGTCAAGCTCGAGCGCGGCGTCGAGCTGCTGATCGGGCTGGAGGCGATCTCCGAACCCGACGAACGCGGCATGCGCACCGTGATGTGCATCTTCAACGGCCAACTGCGGCCGGTCCTGGTGCGCGATGCCAGCGTCGCCAGCGAGGTGCCCGCCGCGGAGAAGGCCGACCGCTCCAACCCCGACCACGTCGCCGCGCCGTTCGCCGGCGTGGTCACCGTCGCGGTCGCTTCCGGCGACAAGGTCGATGCCGGACAGACCATCGCCACCATCGAGGCGATGAAGATGGAGGCGGCCATCACCGCCCCGAAGGCGGGCACCGTCAGCCGCATCGCCGTATCGGAGACCGCGCAGGTCGAGGGCGGCGACCTACTGGTGGTAGTGAGCTGACCCGCATCGTCGCAGGCGCTCTTGGCGGGCGGCGCATCGCGGTGCCTCCGCGCGGCACCCGCCCGACGACCGACCGGGTGCGGGAGTCGCTGTTCAACGTGCTCGCCGCCCGCATGGACCTGCACGGCGCGTCGGTACTCGACCTTTATGCCGGCTCCGGTGCGCTGGGGCTGGAGGCGCTGTCACGCGGTGCGGCCACCGCGATGTTCGTCGAATCCGACCAGCGGGCGGCGGCGGTGATCGACCAGAACATCAAGACCCTCGCGGTCACGGGAGCGACGCTGCACCGCGGCACGGTTGAGTCGGTGCTGGCGGCGGGCGCCGCGACTCCTGTCGACCTGGCATTCGCCGATCCGCCCTACGACATGGGCGAGGCCGAGGTGAACGAGATGCTCATCGCGCTGACCGGTCGCGGCTGGACCGCCGAAGGCAGCGTCGTGGTCGTCGAGCGCGCCGCGTCCGGCCCGGAGCTGGCCTGGCCGGAGAGCTGGGAGCCATGGCAAGCGCGGCGCTACGGCGACACCCGCCTTGAGATGGCCGAACGGACCTGAGCTGCCCTGCTAGCGTCGTCACCCATGAGCGGCGCGGTATGCCCGGGATCCTTCGACCCGGTGACCCTCGGCCACATCGACATCCTCGAGCGCGCGGCCGCCCAGTTCGACGAGGTCGTGGTGGCCGTGCTGGTCAACCCAAACAAGAAGGGCATGTTCGATCTCGACGAGCGAATCGCGATGATCGAGGAGTCGACGGGGCATCTGCCGAACCTGCGGGTGGAGCGCGGCGAAGGCCTCGTCGTCGACTTCGTGAAGGCCCGCGGGTTGACCGCGATCGTCAAGGGGCTGCGCACCGGCACCGACTTCGAATACGAACTGCAGATGGCGCAGATGAACAAGCACATCGCCGGCGTGGATACGTTCTTCGTCGCCACCACGCCGAGGTATTCCTTTGTGTCGTCGTCGCTGGCCAAAGAGGTGGCATCGATGGGCGGGGACGTGTCCGAGCTCTTACCCGAAGCGGTGTATGTGCGCTTGCAGGACAAGCTCAAGGCCGATAAGGGTTAGTCGACCGCGACCTCGGGTACCCAGGGAGTTCGACGCACAGCCCATTGCGCCGACCAAACCCACCGAATAAATCGGAGAGTATTGCCGTGGTTGAAACATTCGTTCAGTCGACCGATGACGTCGTCAAATTTCTCAAAGGTCAGCACAACTTGATCAAGGACATGTTCGAGGAGGTGTTCTCGGCGTCGTCCGATGACGCGCGTCGCAAAGCCTTCACCGAACTGCGTCAACTCCTGGCGGTGCACGAGACCGCAGAGGAGATGGTGGTCCACCCGAGGGTCCGCAATGAGGTCGAGGGCGGCGACATCATCGTCGACGCTCGTCTCGCTGAGGAGCACGACGCCAAGGAACACCTGTCGGCGCTCGAGGCAATGGACATCGGATCGGCGGAGTTTCTCGACGAGTTGGCGCTTTTCCGGGGCTCGGTGATCGACCACGCCGAACGCGAAGAAACCGAGGAGTTCACCCGGTTGCAGCGTGAACTCGACGCCGACGACCTCGGCCGGATGGCAAAGGCCGTGCTGGCTGCCGAGGCAATTGCGCCGACGCGCCCACATGCCGGCGTCGAATCGGCCAAGCTGAATTTCGCCGTCGGGCCGTTCGCGTCAATGCTCGACAGGGCTCGCGATGCGATAAAGAGCGCAATGGCGTAGCGAATTCGTTGACCAGGCAAAGACCGCCCCGGGAGCTAATTCTCCCCGGGCGGTCTTTGTTTCTGCTCGATATGCCAATTGCGCCGGCATTGACATAATGTTGCCGAGACAAGGGCGGCCTGGGCTGGAGCCGCTGGAAGCCGACCGGCGACACACCGGAGGCGCTAGCGTAGTCACAGGGGTAACACCAGGCACACTAGTAACAACAACAACGCCTGGAGGGTGTGCCGTGTACCGAGTATTTGAAGCGCTCGATGAGTTGGGCGCGATCGTCGAAGAAGCCCGCGGCGTCCCGATGACTGCTGGTTGCGTGGTGCCCCGCGGCGACGTGCTCGAGTTGGTCGACGACATCAAGGACGCCATCCCTGGCGAACTCGACGACGCACAGGATGTACTCGACGCGCGTGACCAGCTGCTGAACGAGGCCAAGGAGCACTCCGGGTCGATGGTCGCGACCGCCCACGCCGAGGCCGACTCGATGCTCAACCACGCCCGCACCGAGGCCGATCGGCTGCTGGCCGACGCCAAGTCCCAGGCCGATCGCATGGTCGCCGAGGCGCGCCAGCACAGCGAGCGGATGGTCGGGGAGGCCCGTGAAGAAGCCGCCCGCGTCAGCGCGACGGCAAAGCGAGAGTACGAGGCCAGCGCCGGGCGCGCGAAGGCCGAGGCGGACCGCCTGATCGAGAACGGCAACCTGTCCTACGAGAAGGCCGTCCAGGAGGGCATCAAGGAGCAGCAGCGCCTGGTGTCGCAGACCGAGACCGTCCAATCCGCCAACGCGGAGGCCACCCGCCTCATCGACGCGGCCCACGCCGAGGCCGACCGGCTGCGCGGCGAATGCGATATCTACGTCGACAGCAAGCTCGCGGAGTTCGAGGAGTTCCTCAACGGAACGATCCGGTCGGTGGGCCGGGGTCGCCACCAGTTGCGCACCGCCGCAGGTACGCACGACTACGCGACGCGCTAGCCACCGCGGCATGCGGGCCGAGCCCGCGGAATGTGGGTCGTAGGATCGTCGGTATGGCGACGCACAGGAATTCCCGCTCGCCGCTCGTGATCAACATCTCCCGGCTCGGCCGGCGGCCAGGCTCGATGATGACCGTCCAGCGAAACGGTGCCGACCCCGTCGCGCATCGGCGTCGAGCTGGTGGCGATCGCCGAGGGCGCGCCGCTGCGAGCTGGACCTGCGGATCGAGTCGGTGTCGGAGGGTGCGCTGGTCACCGGAACGGTGTCGGCGCCGACGACGGGCGAGTGCGCGCGCTGCCTCACGCCAGTCACCGGACACGTCGACATCGACATCACCGAGCTCTTCGCCTACCCCGACAGCGCGACCGAGGCGACCACCGACGCCGACGAGGTCGGACACGTCGTCAACGACACCGTCGACCTCGAGCAGCCGATCGTCGACGCCGTCGGTCTGGCGCTGCCGTTCTCGCCGCTGTGCGGGCCGGATTGCCAAGGACTGTGCCCGGATTGCGGCATCCCGATGGCGACGGCGGAGCCCGGCCACCGTCACGAGAAGATCGACCCGCGCTGGGCGAAGCTCTCCTCGATACTGGAGACCGACGACAAGTGACGGGTGATCGTGCCGCACTGGTCAAGGCGCTCGGGATCGAGCTGCCCGACGAGCTGCTCACCATGGCGCTGACGCACCGCAGCTACTCCTACGAGAACGGCGGCCTGCCGACCAACGAACGACTGGAGTTCCTCGGCGACGCGGTGCTCGGGCTGACCGTCACCGAGGAGCTTTATCACCGTCATCCCGATCGCTCGGAGGGCGATCTGGCCAAATTGCGCGCCAGCATCGTCAACACCCAGGCGCTCGCCGACGTCGGCCGCGCGCTGTCCGACGGCGGTCTGGGCGCCCACCTGCTGCTGGGCAAGGGTGAGGAGAATTCCGGCGGTGCCGACAAGTCGAGCATTCTGGCTGACGGTGTCGAATCTCTGCTTGGCGCAATCTATCTCGAGCACGGCCTGACGGGCGCCCGCGAGGTGATCCTGCGGTTGTTCCGTTCGCTGATCGAGACCGCGCCGACGCTCGGCGCGGGTCTGGACTGGAAGAGCAGCCTGCAGGAGCTGACCGCCGCGCGCGGCATGGGTGCGCCGTCCTACATGGTGACGGCGACCGGACCCGATCACGACAAGGAGTTCACCGCGACCGTCGTCGTGATGAACACCGAGTACGGCAGGGGCGTCGGCCGCACCAAGAAGGAAGCCGAGTTGAAGGCTGCGGCCTCGGCGTGGACGGCGCTCTCCGCCTCGAACGTCGATGCCTGAACTCCCCGAGGTAGAGGTCGTACGGCGGGGACTCGAGGCACATGTGGCGGGTAAGACCATCACCGCCGTGCGGGTGCACCATCCCCGCGCCGTGCGACGTCACGAGGCCGGACCCGCTGATTTGACCGCGCGGCTGCTGAACATGCGCATCACCGGAACCGGCCGCCGCGGCAAGTATCTGTGGCTCACCCTCGGCGACGACTCCGCCCTGGTGGTCCATCTCGGGATGAGCGGACAGATGCTGTTGGGACCGGTCCCCAATGAGGGTCACCTGCGCATCGCGACGCTGCTCGACGACGGCACCGCGCTGAGCTTCGTCGACCAGCGCACGTTCGGGGGCTGGATGCTGACCGATGTGGTCACCGTCGACGGCACTGACGTGCCGGTGCCCGTCGCGCACATCGCCCGCGATCCGCTGGACCCGGAGTTCAACCGCGACGGCGTCGTTAAGGTGTTGCGGCGCAAGCATTCTGAGATCAAGCGTCAACTGCTGGATCAGACCGTGGTGTCCGGCATCGGGAACATCTACGCCGACGAGGCTTTGTGGCGCGCCAGGATCAACGGCGCCAGGCTGGCGTCGTCGTTGACCCGCAAGCAGCTCGGTGAGCTGCTGGACACCGCGGCCGAGGTGATGGGCGAGGCGCTGGGGCAGGGCGGCACGTCGTTCGACTCGTTGTATGTCAACGTCAACGGCGAGTCCGGCTACTTCGACCGGTCGCTGGACGCCTACGGACGCGAGGGCGAGCCGTGCCGGCGCTGCGGCGCGGTGATGCGGCGGGAGAAGTTCATGAACCGGTCGTCGTTCTACTGCCCGAAATGCCAGCCCCGCCCGCGGGTCCGCCGCACCTGATTCCCGCGAAACGGAATTCCAGCAGGCCTCCTACTCGCACTTCTGCTGCTGGAATTCCGTTTCGCAGCGGGTTGTAGAAATAAGCCATGACGGAACTCTGGGTTGAGCGCACCGGCGTGCGCCGGTACACCGGGCGCAGCACGCGGGGCGCGCAGGTGCTCGTCGGCAACGAGGACGTCGAGGGAGTGTTCACCCCCGGCGAGCTGATGAAGATCGCGCTGGCGGCCTGTAGCGGCATGGCCAGCGACGCACCGCTGCAGCGCAGGCTGGGCGAGGACTACCAGGTGACGATCAAGGTGTCCGGTGCGGCCGACCGCGAGCAGGAGCGCTATCCACACCTCGACGAGCAGATGGAACTCGACCTGTCCGGGCTGTCAAAGGACGAGATGGCGCGGGTACTCACCGTCGTGGAACGGGCGATCGACCAGGTGTGCACGGTTGGCCGAACCCTGAAATCCGGGACCAAAGTGACGTTTGGGGTTAGTGGTGCAGGAGTTAGCTGACGTTCGGCTGACGGCGTGGGTGCACGGCTACGTACAGGGCGTCGGGTTCCGGTGGTGGACCCGGTCGCGTGCCCTGGAACTGGGATTGACCGGCTTCGCGTCGAACAGGCCCGACGGCCGTGTTCAGGTCGTCGCGCAGGGGCCTCGAGACGACTGTCAGCGGCTGCTTGACCTGCTGAAAAGCGGAGAGACGCCGGGCCGCGTCGAGAAAGTCGTCGCCGATTGGTCAGAAGTCGGCGACGCGATAGCGGGCTTCACCGAGCGATAGCCTTTGCGGCGGTAGTGTGGCCCATCGTGCACCTCAAGAGTCTGACGCTGAAGGGCTTCAAGTCCTTTGCTTCGCCGACGACTCTGCGCTTCGAACCGGGTATCACCTGCGTCGTGGGACCCAACGGTTCCGGCAAGTCGAACGTGGTCGACGCGCTGACGTGGGTGATGGGCGAGCAGGGCGCCAAGACCCTGCGCGGCGGAAAGATGGAAGACGTCATCTTCGCCGGCACGTCGTCGCGGCCACCGCTGGGCCGCGCCGAGGTCACCGTCACGATCGACAACTCCGACAATTCGCTGCCGATCGAGTACTCCGAGGTGTCGATCACCCGCCGGATGTTCCGCGACGGCGGCAGCGAATACGAAATCAACGGCAGCAGTTGCCGTTTGATGGATGTGCAGGAACTGCTCAGCGACTCGGGCATCGGCCGCGAGATGCACGTCATCGTCGGCCAGGGCAAGCTCTCCGAGATCCTCGAGTCCCGACCGGAGGACAGGCGGGCGTTCATCGAAGAGGCCGCAGGCGTCCTCAAGCACCGCAAACGCAAAGAGAAGGCGGTCCGCAAGCTCGACTCGATGTCGGCCAACCTGGCCCGGCTCAGCGACCTCACCACCGAGCTGCGCCGCCAGCTCAAGCCGCTCGGCAGGCAGGCCGAGATGGCGCGCCGCGCACAGACCATCCAGGCCGATCTCCGCGACGCGAGGCTCCGGCTGGCCGCCGACGACCTCGTCACCCGCAGAGGCGAATTCGAGGACACCAACCAGGCCGAGATATCGCTGCGCCGCGAACACGACGAGATGACCACCCGGCTGGAAGCGGCCACCGCCCAACTCGACACGCACGAATCGGCGGTCGCCGGGCTGAGCGAGCGCGCCGAAGCCGCCCAGCAGAGCTGGTTCCGGCTCTCGGCGCTGGCCGAACGCGTCAGCGCGACGGTCCGGATCGCCAGCGAACGCGCCCAGCACCTCGACACCGAGCAGGAGACGTCCAGCGGGACGGACCCCGACGCGCTGGACGCCGAGGCCGATGAGATCGCCGCACACGAGCGACAGCTGCTCGATGAGTTGGGCCAGTCCCGCGAGCGGCTCACCGCGGCCCGCGACGAGCTGACCGAACGTGAGCGCGTCGCCGCTGAGGCCGAACGCGCACACCTGGCGGCGGTGCGCGCCGAAGCCGACCGCCGCGAAGGGCTGGCCCGGCTGGCAGGCCAGGTCGACACCATGCGCACCCGCGTGGAGTCCATCGACGAGACCGTCGCACGGTTGACGGACAACATCGAAGAGGCAGGCGCCCGCGCGCAGCAGACCCGGGCCGAGTTCGAGACGGTGCAGGGCCGCGTGGGCGAGCTCGACGCGGGTGAGGTCGGGCTCGACGAGCACCACGACCGGACCGTGACCGCGCTGCGGCTCGCCGACGAGCGCGTCGCCGAGCTTCAGTCAGGAGAGCGCAGCGCCGAGCGACACGTCGCGTCGCTGCGCGCCCGTATCGACGCTCTTGCGGTCGGTCTGGACCGCAAGGACGGCGCCGCGTGGCTGCAGAGGAACCTCTCCGGCGCAGGGCTTTTCGGCTCGGTGGCGAATCTGGTGAGGGTGCGGCCCGGCTACGAGGCGGCGGTCGCGGCGGTGCTTGGGGCGGCGGCGGACGCCGTCGCCGCAGAGAGCTTCGGTGCCGCCCGCTCGGCCGTCGCCGCGTTGAAGGAATCCGACGGAGGCCGCGCGGCGATCGTGCTCGGCGACTGGCCGGTCGAGGCGACCGCGCAGTCGGGGCCGCCGCCGGAAGGCGCAGTGTGGGCGACCGATCTGGTGGACATGCCGTCGCGGCTGCGCGGCGCGCTCACCGCGATGTTGGCCGGAGTCGCGGTGGTGCGAGATCTGGCCGCGGCGCTGGATCTGGTTGCGGCGCGCCCGCAGCTGCGTGCCGTCACCGCCGACGGCGACCTCGTCGGCGCCGGCTGGGTCAGCGGCGGGTCGGATCGCAAGCCCAGCACCCTGGAGATCACCTCCGAGGTGGAGAAGGCGCGCACCGAGCTGACGGCTGCCGAGAAGCAGACCGGCGAGCTGAGCGCCGCGCTGTCCGGCGCTTTGGCCGAGCAGAAGGCCCGCCAGGACGCCGCCGAACAGGCGCTGGCCGCGCTCAACGAGTCCGATGCCGCGATCTCGGCCATCTACGAGCAGCTGGGCAGGCTCGGCCAGGACGCCCGCACTGCCGACGACGAATGGCAGCGGCTGATCCGGCAGCGCGACGAGCTGGAGACCGGCCGGGAGCAGACCGTCGAGGAGCTCGCTGCGCTCGAGCAGCGGCTGCACAACGCCGAGCAGGCGCCGTTGTTCGACGCCGCGCCAGCCGACCGGCAGCTGACCGTCACGGCCGCCGAGACTGCCCGCTCAGCCGAGGTCGAAGCCCGACTCGCCGTGCGCACTGCCGAGGAGCGCGCGAATGCCGTTCGCGGCCGGGCGGATTCGCTGCGCCGTGCCGCCGCGGCAGAGCGGGAGGCCCGGCTGCGGGCCCAGCGCGCGCGGGAGGCCCGCGCAAACGCCGCGGCCGTCGCGGCAGCGGTCGCCGAGACGGGTCGCGGCCTGGCGCAGCGGCTGCACGCGACGGTGGGTGTCGCATCCCGCCGTCGTGACGCTCTGGCCAACGAGCGCCGTCAACGGATCGACGCGTTGGCGATGGTGCGTGAGCAGGTCACCGAGTTCAGCACGAAGATCGCCGCGGTCACCGAGGCGCTGCACCGCGACGAGGTCGCCAAAGCTCAAGCGGCACTGCGGATCGAGCAGCTCGAACAGCAGGTCCTCGACCAGTTCGGGATGGCGACCACCGACCTGATCGCCGAGTACGGGCCGGAGGTGCCGCTGCCGCCGTCGGAACTGGAGATGGCCGAGTACGAGCAGGCCCGCGAACGGGGCGAGCAGGTCACCGCGCCCGCCCCGATGCCGTTCGATCGCCCGACCCAGGAACGCCGGGCGAAGAAGGCCGAACGCGAACTCAACGAGCTCGGACGAGTCAACCCGTTGGCGCTGGAGGAGTTCGCCGCGCTCGAGGAGCGCTACAACTTTTTGTCCACCCAGCTGGAGGACGTCAAGGGGGCCCGAAAGGATCTGCTCGACGTCATCACCGACGTCGACAACCGCATCCTGCAGGTGTTCACCGAGGCCTTCGTCGATGTGGAACGCGAGTTCCAGCAGGTATTTTCGGCGTTGTTCCCCGGCGGCGAGGGCAGGCTGCTGCTCACCGATCCCAACGACATGCTGACCACCGGCATCGAGGTGGAGGCGCGCCCTCCCGGCAAGAAGATCAAGCGACTGTCGCTGCTGTCCGGCGGCGAGAAGGCATTGACCGCGGTCGCGATGCTAGTGGCGATCTTCCGGGCGCGGCCGTCACCGTTCTACGTCATGGACGAGGTCGAAGCGGCGCTGGACGACGTGAACCTGCGCAGGCTGATCGGGCTGTTCGAGCAGCTGCGGGAACGTTCGCAGTTGATCGTCATCACCCACCAGAAGCCGACGATGGAGGTCGCCGACGCGCTGTACGGCGTGACGATGCGCGACGACGGCATCACGGCAGTGATCTCGCAGCGCATGCGCGGCCAGGAACTGGTCACCGCGGGTTGACCGCCGCGCTAGGTCAGGGGCGTAACGCCTCGGTTGCGTAGCGCCGCCAGGTCGGCCGCACCGCAACCGTGCAGGCAGATCTGCAACTCGGCGATGAAGTTCACAAGCCAATCCAGCACGGCCGCAGTCGATTCGATGGCGGGTGCGAGCAGCGGACGCGCCACCGCGACGACATCGGCGCCCATCGCCAGCGCCTTGGCGGCGTCCATGCCGGTGCGAATCCCTCCCGAGGCGACCAGCGACACGCCTGGCAGCGTCTGACGCACCTCCTGCAATGCCTGCGCGGTCGGAATCCCCCATTCGGCCAGCGCCGGGTAGCGGATCTCGCCGTAGCGGACGTACTGCTCGACACGCGCCCACGACGTGCCGCCCGCCCCAGCGACGTCGACGGCCGCGATCGGGCAGTCCACCAGTTCGGCGGCTGCCGTCGCCCCGATGCCGTGGCCGACCTCCTTGAGCATCACCGGATAGTTGATGGACCGGGCGACCTCGCGAAGCCGATCGACCGAGCCGGAGAAGTCGGTGTCACCCTCGTGCTGCATGGCCTCCTGCAGCGGATTGGTATGTACCGCAAGCGCATTGGCGCCGACGCGATCAAGCGCGTCGACCAGCTCACCCACCAGCTCGTCGGAGAGCTGCGCAAGCCCGATGTTGCCGACCAACAGCGCATCGGGCGCGACATCGCGTACCGCGAAGCTCGCCGAGGCGACGTCGTCGCCCAACATGATGCGCTGCGAGCCGAGCATCATGCCGATGCCGAGCTTCTGGGCGGCGGCGGCCAGGTTGCGGTTGATGACACCGGAGAGTTCGGCGCCGCCCGTCATCGCCCCGATCAGCACCGGCGCCTCGAGTCGCACGCCCAGGAAGTCGGTATGCAGGTCGATGTCGCCCAGGTTGGTCTGGGTCAGCGCGTTGTAGGGCAGCGTGACGCGCTCCAGGCCTGTCGTCACGGTCTGGTAGTCCACCGCTTCGGTCAGGCACACGTCGATGTGCCTGGCCTTGCGGGACTCCATGCCGTTACCTGCGGGCTGCATGCTCACCGTCTACCCACATTGGGACAATGGCACGGTGTCCGAGGGTTTATGGATCGCAATCGCGGTCATCGCCGTTCTGGTCGTCGCTGCTGTCGTGGTGTTCGGCCTGGTCCGATCACGCCGCGGCAAGATCAGCCTCGACGCGTCCACCAGCACAGACACTGCCACACCGGTCGACAAGTCCGGCGGATACACCGCATCATCTGGCATCTCGTTCACACAATCGTCAGCATCTGCTCCTGCCCCGCCACCCACCAAGGCCCCACCGGAGCGCATCGACACCAGCGGCCTGCCCGCCGTCGGCGACGACGCCACCGTCCCGCGTGACGCGCCCAAGCGGCCGATCGCCGACGTGCAGCTGCCCGAGCCGGCCACCGAACCCGCTGCTCCCGAGATTCAAGAGGAAGCACCCGCAGCTCCCGACCTGGACGCCATCGCGCCGAGTGAGGGCCGCCTCGAGCGGCTGCGCGGACGGCTGGCCAAATCGCAGAACGCCCTGGGCAAGAGCATGCTCGGACTGCTCGGCGGCGGAGATCTCGACGAGGACTCCTGGGAGGCCGTCGAGGACACGCTGCTGGTCGCCGATCTGGGCTCGGTCGTCACCGATTCGGTGGTGACCGCGCTGCGTGAGCGGCTGGCCAGCGGCCGGGTACGCACCGAAGCCGATGCCCGCGCGGTGTTGCGCGAGGTGCTGGTCGCCGAGCTGCACCCGGAGCTGGACCGCTCGATAAGGGCGCTGCCTCACGACGATCACCCGTCGGTGCTGCTGGTCGTCGGGGTCAACGGAACCGGTAAGACCACCACTGTCGGCAAGCTGGCCCGCGTGCTGGTCGCCGATGGGCGCAGGGTAGTTCTGGGCGCCGCGGACACCTTCCGCGCGGCCGCTGCCGACCAGCTGCAGGCCTGGGCGTCTCGAGTCGGTGCCGAGGTGGTGCGTGGCGCCCAGGGCGCCGATCCCGCGTCGGTGGCATTCGACGCCGTCGACAAGGGCATCGAGGCGGGCGCCGACGTCGTCCTCATCGACACCGCGGGGCGATTGCACACCAAGACCGGGCTGATGGACGAGCTCGGCAAGGTGAAGCGCGTGGTGAGTAAGCGCGCGGCGGTCGACGAGGTGCTGCTGGTGCTCGACGCGACCATCGGCCAGAACGGGTTGGCGCAGGCGCGCGTGTTCGCCGACGTCGTCGACATCACCGGTGTGGCGCTGACCAAACTCGACGGCACAGCGAAGGGCGGAATCGTGTTCCGCGTGCAACAGGAGTTGGGTGTGCCGGTCAAACTCGTCGGGCTCGGCGAAGGCCCCGACGATCTCGCGCCGTTCGAACCCGAAGCCTTCGTCGACGCACTTCTCGGTTAACGAAAGCGCGTCAAAACCGCGTGATGTAACACCGGCGAAACGTAACCGGCCTATCCGTTCACACGAGCGAAACGCCCAGGCGTCTTAGACGAAACAACCACTCAGCATTGTCTTGGACCAGGTCAACGGTCGTAAAACCTTTGCGGCCCTGCCTTGTCGAAGGAGGAAACTGCGAGTGGACGGATTCCCGATATTGGGTCAACCGGATACGGGGGACACAGCGTGGATGCTGGCAAGCTCCGCGCTGGTGTTGCTGATGACCCCGGGCCTGGCCTTTTTCTATGGCGGCATGGTTCGCGCCAAGGGCGTGCTCAACATGATCATGATGAGCGTCAGCGCCATGGGTGTGGTGACGGTGTTGTGGGTGCTGTACGGCTACTCGCTTGCCTTCGGCAACGACGTCGCCAACCTATTCGGCGATCCCACGCAGTTCTTCGGTCTCAAGGGACTGATCGGCGGTAGCGCGGCGGCCGAAGTCATCGCCGACCCCAGCGCCGGCGTTGATGCGGCAGCAGCAGTCGACATCCCACTGGTGTTCACGCTTCCCGCGACCGTGTTCGTCGCCTTCCAGCTGATGTTCGCGATCATCACCGTCGCGCTGATCTCCGGCGCGGTGGCCGATCGAATCAAGTTCGGCGCCTGGCTGCTGTTCGCCGGCCTGTGGGCGACGTTCGTGTACTTCCCGATCGCGCACTGGGTGTTCTCGTTCGACGGAGGCACCGCCGAGACCGGCGGCTGGATCGCCAACAAGCTCGCCGCGATCGACTTCGCCGGTGGCACAGCGGTTCACATCAACGCAGGCACAGCGGGTCTGGTGCTGGCCATCATCCTCGGCAAGCGCAGGGGCTGGCCGTCGACACCGATGCGCCCGCACAACCTGCCCTTCGTCATGCTCGGTGCGGGTCTGCTGTGGTTCGGTTGGTACGGCTTCAACGCCGGTTCGGCAGGCGCCTCGAATGGCTTGGCGGGCTCGACGTTCGTCACCACGACCGTCGCGACGGCCGCGGCGATGCTCGCCTGGCTGCTCACCGAGCGCATTCGTGACGGAAAAGCCACTTCGCTGGGTGCCGCCTCGGGAATCGTGGCCGGCCTTGTCGCCATCACGCCGTCGTGCTCGTCGGTCAACGTGCTCGGAGCGCTGGTGGTCGGCTTCGTCGCCGGCGTACTGTGCGCCCTTGCCGTCGGCCTGAAATACAAACTCGGGTACGACGATTCGCTCGACGTGGTCGGTGTGCACCTGGTCGGCGGCCTCGCCGGCACCCTGCTGATCGGCTTCGTGGCCGCGCCGGAGACCGGTGCCGGTGTCGCCGGGCTGTTCTACGGCGGTGGGGTCGACCAGCTGTGGCGACAGGCGGTGGGTGCGGGCGCGGTTCTGGCCTACTCCGCGGTCGCGACGGCTATCTTGGCTCTGATAGTGAAGTTCACCGTGGGGCTGCGCCTTAGCGAGGAAGATGAGTCGACTGGATCTGACGAAGCCGAGCATGCCGAGACCGGCTACGACTTCGCGACGGTCGGGACAGGCTCGTCACTCGGTCGTCACCCGGGCGTGGAGGGATAAGGGAGAACATGAAGCTGATTACTGCGATCGTTAAGCCGTTCACGCTCGAAGACGTCAAAACCGGCCTGGAGCAGTCGGGAATTCTCGGAATGACCGTCAGCGAGGTGCAGGGCTACGGACGGCAGAAGGGCCACACCGAGGTGTACCGCGGCGCGGAGTACTCCGTGGACTTCGTGCCCAAGGTACGCATCGAGGTCCTTGTCGACGACTCTGCCGTCGACAAGGTGGTGGACGTCATCGTGCAGGCGGCCAGGACCGGAAAGATCGGCGACGGCAAGGTGTGGGTGAGCCCGGTCGACACCGTGGTTCGGGTCCGCACCGGCGAGCGGGGGTCCGACGCCCTTTGACCCGCAGGTGAATTGAGATGTCGTCTCCCGGCCGTGCACCGTGAGCGTTAACAGGCAAAGGGCCGGGGAGAACACGAAATGACAGAGCAGAAACGAGATTCCGCCGCCGGCACCTCCTCATCGGAGGTTCCGGCGGCGGTCTCGTCCAAAGCCGCGACAGATCTGACCGCGGCGTGCAAGAACCTGCTGTCGGGCTCCCATCACCTGGATGCCGCGGCGCTCCGCGACGCCCTGCTCGACCTGCATGAATTCTGGCTCTCGTCGAAGGCCGCCGAAATCGGGATCACCGACACCAGCGGCTTCGCGATTGTCGCCACCGGAGGGCTTGGCCGCCGGGAACTGCTGCCGTACTCCGATCTCGACCTGATGCTGTTGCACGACAACCTGCCCAAGAAGGTCGTCAGCGAGGTCGCCGAAAGCCTGTGGTATCCGTTGTGGGACGCCAATATTCGGCTCGACCACAGCGTTCGAACGGTCGCCGAGGCGATGAAGGTTGCCGGAGAGGACATCTCGGCCGGGCTGGCGATGTTGGAGGTGCGCCATATCGCAGGCGATGCCGATTTGTCGACGCTATTGGTCGGTGGTGCGCGTCGGCAATGGCGGACCGGAATAGCCTCGCGCTTCGACCAACTGGTCGAACACACCCAGCAGCGGTGGCAACGCAGCGGCCAGATCGCCCACCGCGCCGAGCCGGACCTGAAGACCGGCCGCGGTGGTCTGCGCGATGTGCAGCTGCTGAACGCGCTGGCGATCGCTCAGCTGGCCGACGTGTACCCGAGCCGGTCGCTGGCGTCGCCGACCGAAACGCTCGGCGAGGCGCACCTCGCCCTGCTCAACGTTCGCACCGAGCTGCACCGGGTCTCCGGCCGCGGCCGGGAGCTCGTACTGGCCCAGCACGCCGACGAGATCGGGGCGGCCCTGCGCATCGGCGACCGCTTCGATCTGGCGCGCATGCTGTCCGATGCGGCACGCACGATCAGCTTCTATGTCGACGCCGGGGTGCGCACCGCTGGTAATGCGCTGCCTCGCCGCGGATTCGCCGCGTTCCGGCGACCGGTGCGACGACCGCTGGACGAGGGGGTCATCGAATTCGGGGGCGAGGTGATCCTTGCCCGCGACGCGCGCCCCGAGCGCGACCCCGGCCTCATCCTGCGCGTTGCCGCTGCTTCGGCGAGCACCGGCCTGCCGATGGCGGCGTCCACTCTGGCCCGGCTCGGCCAATCCGCCCCCGAACTGCGCACCCCGTGGCCGCAGCAGGCCCTCAAGGACCTGCTGGTGATGCTGGCCGCCGGTCCGACGGCGGTGGCGACGATCGAGGCGCTCGACCGCACCGGACTGTGGGGCAGGCTCCTCCCGGAGTGGGGTGCCGTGCGTGACCTGCCGCCCCGCGACGTCGTGCACATCTGGACCGTTGACCGTCACCTTGTCGAGACCGTCTCGCGGGCAAGCGCATTCACCACCCGCGTGTCCCGGCCCGATCTGCTTCTGCTCGGCGCGCTGTGCCACGACATCGGCAAGGGCAGGGGCGGTGACCACAGCGTCATCGGCGCAGAACTCGCTACCCAGATCGGCACCAGGCTCGGTTTGTGGCCGTCGGACGTCGAGCTGCTCTCCAAGATGGTGCGGCACCACCTCCTCCTGCCGCACACCGCAACCCGTCGTGACCTGCAGGACGCGAAGACCATCGAAGCGGTTGTCGATGCGCTGGAAGGCGATACGGTCCTGCTGGACCTGTTGGCCACACTGGCCGAGGCCGACTCGTTGGCGACCGGCCCCGGTGTGTGGGGTGACTGGAAGGCGTCGCTGATCGGCGACCTGGTCCGGCGCTGCCGGCTCGTGATGGCCGGCGAGGAACTACCGCATCCCGATCCCGTTGACCCCCGCCACCTTTCGCTCGCATCGACGGTGGGTGTGTACGTGGAGATGACCCCGGGAGACAGCCCGCATATCCATAACGTGACGATGATCGCACCCGATCAGCGCGGGCTGCTTTCGAAGGCGGCCGGTGTTCTCGCGCTGAACTCGCTTCGGGTGCATTCGGCGTCGGTCTCCGGTCACGAGGGCTCGGCGATCAACACGTTCGTCGTCTCACCGCACTTCGGGTCTCCGCCCGCCGCCGAGCTGCTCAGGCAGCAGCTGATCCTCGCCCTCGACGGTGAGCTCGACGTGCTGGCGTCGCTGGACCGTCGCGACCGGGAAGCCGCCCAGTACGGCACGGCACGAGCGGGCGAGGTGCCCGCCGCGGTGCCCATCAACCACGCCACGGCGCCGCCACGGATTCTGTGGTCGGAGGGTGCGGAGCCCGGCGAGCTGGTGGTGCAGATCCGGTCCACCGACCGTGCGGGCCTGCTGGCACGCCTGACGGCGGTGTTCGAGCGCGACGGCGTGGACATCGCGTGGGCAAAGGTCACCACGCTGGGCTCGTCGGTCGTCGACCTGTTCGGCGTCGTGATCCCCGCCGCCGCAGCAGGTGACGGCGGCCCGGTCCGCGACGAGCTGGAACGCGACCTGTACGCCGTGCTGCCCGCCCCGCCGCCGGCGAAGCCGGTGGAGGAAGCCAGCTAGGCTGGCTCTCGTGTTTGAATCCCTTTCCGACCGGTTGACCGGCGTCCTTTCGGGGCTGCGCGGCAAGGGGCGGTTGACTGACGCCGACATCGACGCGACTACCCGCGAGATCCGGCTTGCGCTGCTCGAGGCCGACGTCTCGCTGCCGGTGGTGCGCGCGTTCGTCGCCCGCATCAAGGAGCGTGCACGCGGCGCGGAGGTGTCTGCCGCCCTCAACCCGGCCCAGCAGGTCGTCAAGATCGTCAACGACGAACTCATCGGCATCCTCGGTGGGCAGACCCGCCAGCTGGCGTTCGCCAAGACACCGCCGACCGTCGTGATGCTCGCGGGCCTGCAGGGCTCCGGCAAGACCACGCTGGCCGGCAAGCTCGCCAAATGGCTTCGCGGACAAGGCCACACGCCGTTACTTGTGGCCGCGGACCTGCAGCGCCCCGGCGCGGTGAATCAGCTGCAGGTGGTCGGTGGCCAGGCGGGTGTCGAGGTCTTCGCGCCGCACCCCGGCGCATCTGGCGAAGGCGCCGTCGACGCCGCCCCAGGTGATCCGGTCAAGGTGGCCTCCGACGGCCTCGCCGAGGCGCGGACCAGGCACTTCGATGTGGTCATCGTCGATACCGCGGGCCGGCTCGGCATCGACGACGAGCTGATGGCGCAGGCCGCCTCGATCCGCGAGGCCGTCGATCCCGACGAGGTGCTGTTCGTCGTCGACGCGATGATCGGCCAGGACGCCGTCACCACCGCGGAGGCGTTCCGCGAGGGCGTCGGCTTCACCGGCGTCGTGCTGACCAAGCTGGACGGCGACGCGCGAGGTGGCGCGGCGCTGTCGGTGCGCGAGGTCACCGGCGTGCCGATCCTGTTCGCGTCCGCAGGCGAGAAGCTCGACGACTTCGACGTCTTCCACCCCGACCGGATGGCCAGCCGCATCCTCGGCATGGGTGACGTGCTCACCCTCATCGAGCAGGCCGAGCAGGTCTTCGACGCGGAACGGGCCGAGGAGGCCGCCGCCAAGATCGGCTCGGGTGAGCTGACGCTCGAAGACTTCCTCGAGCAGATGATGGCCATCCGCAAGATGGGGCCGATCGGCAACCTGCTGGGGATGCTGCCCGGCGCCGGGCAGATGAAGGATGCGCTGGCCGCGGTCGACGACAGCCAGCTCGACCGGGTGCAGGCGATCATCCGCGGCATGACGCCCCAGGAACGCGCCGAACCGAAGATCATCAACGCGTCGCGGCGGCTGCGCATCGCCAACGGTTCCGGTGTGACGGTGTCGGAGGTCAACCAGCTCGTCGACCGGTTCTTCGAGGCCCGCAAGATGATGTCGCAGATGGCCGGCCAGATGGGAATGCCGTTCGGCCGCAAGGGTTCTTCGCGTAAGAGTGCCAAGAACAAGAAGAAGGGGCAGAAAGGCCGCAAAAAGGGAAGCGGCCCGACGCCACCGAAGGTGCGCAGCCCGTTCGATGCAGGCGTGCCCGAGGGCTTCCCGAACCTGTCCAACATGCCCAAGGGCCTCGACGAGCTGCCGCCGGGCCTGGCCGATATCGACCTCTCGAAGCTGAAGTTTCCCAAGAACTGATGCGCCTCCACGTCCGCGGCCGGGCATTGCCCGATGAGCAGCCCGTGGACTGGTGGATCGTCGACGGCGTACTGAGCGCCGAGCCGGTCGCCGATGCTCAGACCGTCTTCGACGGTGGCTGGATAGTGCCCGGCCTCGTCGACGCGCACTGCCACGTCGGCCTCGGGGAGCACGGCCCGGTCGACAACATCGACGAGTGCATCGAGCAGGCCGAGACGGAACGCGGCGTCGGCGCACTGCTGCTGCGCGACTGCGGGTCGCCGATCGACACCCGCGCCCTGGACGAGCGCGACGACCTGCCCCGCATCATCCGACACGGTCGCCACTTGGCCCGGCCGAAGCGCTATCAGCGCGATTTCGCGATCGAGTTGGAAGACGAGTCGCAGCTGCCCGCCGCCGTCGCCGAGCAGGCGCGATGGGGCGATGGCTGGGTCAAGCTCGTCGGCGACTGGATCGACAGGGACGTCGGTGACCTGGCACCGCTGTGGTCCGACGAGGTCCTCACCGCGGCGATGGAGGCGGCGCACGCCGAGGGCGCCCGTGTCACCGCGCACGTGTTCAGCGAGGACGCGTTGCCGGGCCTGATCAGGGCGGGCATCGACTGCATCGAGCACGGGACGGGCCTGACAGACGACACCGTCGCGCTGATGGTCGAGCACGGCACGGCGTTGGTGCCGACGCTGATCAACATCGAGAACTTCCCTGGCATCGCCGACGGTGCCGCGAAATACCCGACCTACGCCAGCCACATACGGGACCTTTACAGGCGGAGCGGTCCCCGCTTCGCCGCCGCGCGCGAAGCGGGTGTGCCGATATTCGCGGGCACCGACGCGGGCAGCATGGTCGCGCACGGTCGCATCGGCGATGAGGTCGACGCGCTGAAGGGGATCGGGATGACACCGACGGAAGCGCTGGGTGCGGCGAGCTGGACCGCACGCGACTGGCTTGGCCGGCCGTCACTCGAGCACGGTGCGTCAGCGGACCTGGTCTGTTACGCCGAGGACCCCCGTACGGGTGCTGCCGTCACCAACCATCCAGACCTGGTCGTGCTGCGCGGCCGTGCCTACTAGGACGTGGCTGCGACGGATCGCGGGCTCGCTCGTGGCCGTCCTCGCGACGGCGGCCTGCGCGCCGCAGGCGGTTGCCGACCCAAATGCGTTGTGGACCATCGTGAACGGCCAGTGTGTACCCGATCAGCGGAACAACGGTGACCCTGCACCGTGCGCGCTGGTCGACCTCGACGGCGGCGAACCGCGCGGCTATGCGGTGCTCAAAGACCTGGTCGGCACGACCCAGTACCTGCTGATTCCGACCGAACGCGTTCCGGGAATCGAAAGCCCGCAGATCCTGGCCGTCGATGCACCGAACTACTTCGCCGACGCATGGCGGGCCCGATCGTTCGTCGAACAGCGGGCAGGGCGCGAACTGCCCCGCGACTGGCTGAGCCTTGCCATCAACTCCGCAGACGCGCGGTCCCAAGACCAGTTACACATTCACGTCGACTGTGTTCGGGCCGACGTGCGCCAGGCGCTGACGGTGCATGCCGACGATGTCGGCGCGACGTGGCGGCCGTTCCCCGAAACGCTTGCCGGTCAGCAGTACCGGGCGATGTCGATCAGGGTTGAGGAGTTGGAAGCGGTCAACCCGTTCCGGCTGCTCGCCGACGGCTTGCCCGCGGGGGACACCATGGGTGCGCAGTCATTGGTCGTGGTAGGCAACACCGGTGCCGACGGGCGACCGGGCTTCGTTCTGCTCGCGGGTCGCACGGACGCCGGGAGCGGCCATGGCGAGGATCTCCAAGACCATTTCGCATGCCCGCCGCCCGCCGAGGTGATGGGCAAGTAGGCCCTGGCACACGTCCCGTCGTGGGGCTCAGGGCTGGGCGAAACCCCAGTCGAACAGCGCGATGGCCTGGCCGTACAGGTCGCCCTGGCCGTACATCTCCACCACGATCAGCCGGCGGTTGCCCCGCGCAGCGGCGGCGACGAACGTGTTGCGGGCGAGGTTGGTGAACCCCGTCTTGCCGGCGATGGTGCCGGGATAGCGGGTCAGCAGCTCGTTTTGAGCGTTGATCGTCTTGCCGGGAAACGGCGCCGACCGTGCCTGGAAGATCTGGGCGATCAGCGGATAGGTCAAGGCGGCGCGGTAGATCACCGCGAGGTCGTGCGGCGTGGTGACCGACTCCCAGCCCGGCCCGTCGAGCCCCGAGGGAGACGATGCCCTTGTGCTTTTGGCGCCGACGGTCGCCGCCTTGCGGTTCATCGCGGCGACCGCGACCTGCTGTCCGCCGAGCATGTCGGCAAGCATGTTCGCCGCGTCGTTGCCCGACACCATCAACAGTGCCGACAGCAGCTGTTGTGTGGTGTAGGCCTGTCCCGGTTCCAGTCCTACGCAGGAACATTCGACCTCGGTGTGAGACTGATTGGCGCGCGCGAAGTTGTCGGGCCGCAGGTTGTCGAGCACGACCATCGCGAGCAACGGCTTGATCGTGCTGGCGGGCGCGTGCTGCCCGTACGGATCGTGGGAAGCCAGAACGCGTCCGGAGTCGAGGTCGGCCAGCAGCCACGCCTGTGCGGGGCCGTCGGGAAGTGCGACCGCGCCTGGCGGCTGAACCCCGGGCTCAGCCGTCGCGGTCGGTGCGGCCACCGCTGAGCTCGCCATCGCGAGCGCGGTTACCAAGGCAGCCAACATCTTTCGCACGGAGGCTGAGCGTATCCTGTGCGATCACTGGTTTTAGCCGCGCGAAGGTCTCGGATCCATTGCGGATCAACAACTTTTGATGACGTCGCGCTTAGAGTGAGGAGACGCTGATCTGACGGTCCTGGGCGAAGCCCCAGTCGAACAGGCCGACTGCCTGATCCCAGTACGTCGGGCCGCCCTCTTTGATCAGCCCGTACATCATGGCGATCACCAGGCGTCGTCCGTTACGGTCCGCGGCCGCCACGAACGTCTTCTTCGCCGCATCGGTGAACCCGGTCTTGCCGCCAAGGGTGCCCGGATAGCGGTGCAGCAGCTCGTCGTCGTTGACGATCGGCTTGTCGCCCTGGGCCGTCGGGAACGTCGACGCCGGCTGCGCGATCGTCGACGCGAACACCGGATTGGCCATCGCGGCACGGAAGATGACCGCCAGATCCCGGGGAGTCGTGGCTCCGGCGCCGCCGGGCCCGTCCAGCCCGGACGGCGTGGAAGCGTGGGTGCCCAGCGCGCCGATCGCCGCCGCCTTGGCGTTCATCTTGGCCACCGCGGTGTCGTAGCCGCCGATCATGTCGGCCAGGGCATTGGCCGCGTCGTTGCCCGACATCAGCAGGACCGCGTCGAGAAGCTGGCGTGCGGTGTAGGTGCGGCCCGGCTCGATCCCCGCGCAGCTGCACTCGACGTGGGTGTCGGCCTCGGTGCCGACGACCGTCGCGTCCAGGTTGGTCACCTCGTCGAGCGCGGTGAGCACCAGCAGGGTCTTGATGGTGCTCGCCGGCGGATGGGGGATGTTCATCTCACGCTCGGCCAGCACCTGGCCGGTGTCCATGTCCGCGACGATCCATGCGGGCGCGGGTCCTTCTGGGGGCGCCACATTGCCAACGGGTTGGATGGTCGGCTCGGCGTCGGCCAATGGCACGACGGACAGGAAAACCAGGCTCAGGCACGCGGCGATGACGGTGAAAAACCTCCCCATGGGTCCAGCAGCCTAGCCCTGATCTCTGGATGGCGGCTGCCCGGTGTTCAATCGACGGATGCTGAGCCTCGAAGAGATCTCCGACCGCCTCGAACTGCAACACCTGCTGATCAGCTACTCCGAGGCCATCGATCGCCGCGAGTTCGACGAGTTGGACGACATCTTCACCGAAGACGCCTATATCGACTACCGCGACACCGGCGGCATCGAGGGGCAGTACCCGCAGATCAAGGCGTGGCTGGCCGAGACGCTGCCCACGTACTTCGAGCGGAACGCCCACATGCTGGGGCTGCCCGCGATCAAGCTCGCCGGTGACACCGCCACCGCCCGCACCTTCTGCTTCAACCCGATGGTGCTCAAGGGAGAGAAACCCAAGGTCATGCAGGTCGGCGTCTGGTACGACGACGAGTTCGTCCGCACGGCCGACGGATGGCGGTTTTCTCGCCGCGTCGAGATCAAGTGCTACGACAAGATCCTGTGACCCGACCAGGGCGCGATTTCTCCCGGTAGCGGCTGTTCTGGCACAATGGGCGGCTGTCTGCCGCGGGACTACGGCCCCGCGATGGTCACACACGTAAGGCAAAACCGGATCCGGGCACCTCCGCCCGCGATCGCTGAATTGCAGCGTGGCAATCATCAGGAGAAGTCGCTTCAACCATGGCTGTCAAGATCAAGCTCACCCGGTTCGGCAAGATCCGCAATCCCCAGTACCGCGTCGCCGTCGCCGACGCCCGCACGCGCCGTGACGGCCGGTCCATCGAGGTCATCGGCCGCTATCACCCGAAGGAAGATCCGAGCCTCATCGAGATCGACTCGGAGCGCGCGCAGTACTGGCTCGGCGTCGGCGCCCAGCCCACCGAACCGGTGCTGGCCCTGCTGAAGATCACCGGCGACTGGCAGAAGTTCAAGGGTCTGCCTGGCGCGGAGGGCACGCTGAAGGTCAAGGAACCCAAGCCCAGCAAGCTGGATCTGTTCAACGCCGCGCTCGCGGACGCCGACGGCGGCCCCAGCACCGAGGCCACCACGGCCAAGAAGAAGAAGGCGCCGGCCAAGAAGGCCGCCAAGGCTGAGGCGGAGACCGCCGACGCCGCGCCCGCCGAGGCCGAGCCCGCCCCGATCAAGGACGAGTCCGAGCCCGCGGCAGAAGGCGCGGACGCCGCTCCCGCCGAGAAGGCCGACGAGTCGTGAGCTCGGTCGTCGTCGACGCCGTTGAGCATCTGGTCCGCGGCATCGTGGACAACCCCGACGATGTCCGAGTCGACATGGTGACGTCCCGCCGGGGCCGCACCGTGGAGGTGCACGTGAACCCCGAAGACCTCGGCAAGGTCATCGGCCGTGGCGGCCGGACCGCGACTGCGCTGCGCACGTCTGGTCGCAGGCATCGGCGGTCGGGGCATCCGCGTCGACGTAGTGGACACCGACCAGTAGCGGACCGATGGACCTGGTAGTCGGGCGGGTCGTCAGGGCACACGGAATCACCGGTGAGCTCGTTGTCGAGGTTCGCACCGATGACCCGGACACGCGTTTCGCGCCGGGCACCCGATTGCGGGCACGGCCGAAGAACGGGCCGGAGCGCAGCTATGTCGTCGAGTCTGCGCGTGAACACAGCGGGCGGCTGCTGGTGCGATTGACCGGTGTCGCCGACCGAAACGCAGCGGATGCGTTGCGGGGCAACCTGTTTCTCGTCGACTCCGAAGACCTGCCCCCGATCGACGACCCCGACGAGTTCTATGACCACCAGCTCGAGGGACTGCGGGTCGTGACGACGGACGGGCGTCTGGTCGGCAATGTCAAGGAGGTTCTGCACACCGCGGCAGGGGAGCTGTTGTCGGTGACTGCGGAGACCGGCGCCGAAGTGCTGGTGCCGTTCGTCGGCGCGATCGTCACCGAGGTGTCGCTGGCGAACCAGACCATCGAGATCGACCCGCCCGAGGGTCTGCTGGAGCTGGGCTGACCCATGCGCATCGATGTGCTGACGATTTTCCCGGATTATTTGGACCCGTTGCGGCAATCGTTGCCCGGCAAGGCGATTGAGTCGGGCATCGTCGACCTACGGGTGCACGACCTGCGCCGGTGGACACACGACGTGCACCGCTCCGTCGACGACTCGCCGTACGGGGGCGGTCCGGGAATGGTGATGACGGCGCCGGTATGGGGAGAAGCGCTCGACGAAATATGCTCGCAGGAAACGCTTCTCGTGGTTCCGACACCGGCGGGCCGGTTGTTCACGCAGGCGACGGCGCAACGCTGGGGCAGTGAGCCTCACCTTGTGTTCGCCTGCGGCCGCTACGAAGGCATCGATCAGCGCGTAGTGGTCGACGCGGCGCAGCGGATGCGTGTCGAAGAGGTGTCGATCGGCGACTACGTGCTGCCCGGCGGCGAGTCGGCGGCGCTGGTGATGATCGAGTCCGTTGTACGTCTGCTGCCCGATGTGTTGGGCAATCCCGCTTCGCACCAGGAGGATTCGCACTCCGACGGCTTACTCGAAGGCCCAAGCTACACCCGGCCGCCGAGCTGGCGCGGCCTGGATGTGCCTGACGTGCTGCTGTCAGGTGACCACGCGAAGGTGGCGGCGTGGCGACGGGAACAGGCGCTGGCGCGCACCCGGGACCGCCGCCCCGATCTGATCGGCGACGACTAGACCTTCCCTCCCGGGAACATGGTCTTGACCGCCTGCGTGATGGTGGTGCGGGCCGCCGCGGGATCGTCGGGTTCCAGCGAGCTGATCGCCATCACGTAGCGGCGGTCTGGTCCGATCACGCCGGTGGACACATGCAGCTGGTTGGCGCCGTTCCAGCAGCAGAACCAACCCTGTTTGACGGCAACGGGCTCGGCGTACAGCCCCTCGGGGATGCCGAAGCGTTGCGGGTAGCCATCGACACCGGTCGGCGTTGACTGCGCGAGATTGCCCATGATGACGTTGGCCTGTTCGGGCGGCAGCCCGCCGCTGCCGTCCAGCAGCTTGCCGTAGTAGCGGACCAGATCGCTTGCGGTACTCGTCGTGACGTCCCAGTGCCCGTTGTAGGGCGCCGTCGTGCCCGTCAACCCGTACCGCGCCACGACGCGGGTGATGACAGCGTTTCCGCCGCTGCGGTTCCAGAAGTTCTGCGCCGCGCTGTCGTCGGAGGACCGCAGCATGACGTCGAGTGACTTGCGGTCGGCAGGAGAGAGCGTCGTCTGGCCCTTGGACTCCTGCAGCAGCAGGTCGTCGGCGATGAACAGCTTCACCACGGACGCGATCGGGAAGGACTGGTTGTCGCCGTTGGAGACGATCTGGCCGGTATTGCGATCCAGCACGACCGCAGAAATATCGGCTCCGGACTTCGCCGCGTCCGCAGTGGCCTGGCGGGTGCGCGCGTCCAGGCCGTCGAACCCCGCGGCCGACTGGTCCGGCGGGGCGTCGGGCAGCGGGGCCGCATTGTTCTGCGGCGCGACGATCGTCACCTGCGGGGTATCCGACTCCGCCGGCGGCGTGCCGTAAACCCGTGCCTCACAACCGGAAACGACCAGCGCAGCGATCATGATGGCGGCGGCCGCCGTCGCCCGACTCGACGGACGCCCACCCATAAACTCTCCTTCAGAACTACGAATCAGACCTGAGCCGGGGAAGCGGGGACTGGTCACCTGCGCCCACCGGCAGTCCCAGCCTAATACGAGCCTGGCTAAATTCGCCCGCCCGGGAACATCGTCTTGACGGCCTGGGTGATGGTGGCCCTTGCGGCGTCCGCGCCGGCAGGCTGGTCCGACGCGATCGCCATGACGTAGCGGTGGTCGGCCCCGATGATCCCGGTGGACAAGTGCATCCAGTCGCTGCCGACGCAGCACATCCAGCCCTGTTTGACCGCGACCGGCTCGGCGTAGAGCCCCTCGGGGATTCCGAAACGCTGCGGGTAGACACCGCCCGGCATCATTCCGTCGATCCCGGTCGGAGCGGATTGGGCCAGGTTGTCGACGATCATGTCGGCCTTGTCGATGGGCAGGCCGCCCGCACCGGACAGCATCATGTCGTAGTAGCGCACGAGGTCGGCGGCCGTGCTGATGGTGTTGAACCATCTGCCGTTGCCCGGCGCCCGGGTGCCCCCGAGGCCGTAACGGCCGGCGACGCGGGTGACGATCGCGCTGCCGCCACCGCGGTTCCAAAACACCTCCGCGGCGCTGTCGTCGGAGGAGCGCAGCATCGATTCGAACATCTTCTTGTCGTCCGGCGACAGTGGCGGGCCCCGCAGCAGCAGGTCGTCGGCGATGAACAGCTTCACGACCGACGCGATGGCGATGCTCCTGCCGTTGCCGTTGGTCACCCGTTGGCCAGTTGAGCGGTCCAGCACGACGGTGGTGATGTCGGCACCCTTTCCGGCGGCTTCCGACGTGGCCTGCTTGGTGCGACTATCCAGGCCGTTGAAGGACGAGGCGGGCTCGTCGGGCGCGGCCTCCGGCAGGGGGGCCAGCGGCCCCCGCGGGGCGACGACGGTGAGCTGCGGCGCGTCGGGGTCGACCGGCGGCGGCGTGCCGTACACGCGGGCCTCACAACCGGTCAGGGCAAGCACCGCAGCGGTCACCGCGACCAGCCTCGATGGCCGCCGACGCATACGTGTCCTCCAGAAATCTCCGAAATGGGGAACGGGCGCTGCTGACCGCCGCCCGCCCGTGGGAGTGAGCCTAACCGGTCAGCCGTGGTCGTGCGCCCCGTGACTCCGGCTCGCGATTTCACTGCATGCGGCCCCGTCTGGCACAATTGACCAGTTGTCTGGGCAAGACGTGGGGACGGCAGGCCCGTCCGTCACAGGATGCACCGGATACGCCCGAATCCATCGGCGCGGCGACGCGTAACCACCGCCGGTCCGCCGACGCGAACAGCAAGAACAGGAAGAGTCACCGATGAACACGCTGGACTTCGTCGATCAGTCGTCATTGCGCGACGATATTCCGGACTTCAGCGCCGGGGACACCGTCAACGTGCACGTCAAGGTCATCGAGGGCGCCAAGGAGCGCATCCAGGTGTTCAAGGGCGTGGTGCTGCGTCGCCAGGGCGGCGGCATCCGCGAGACCTTCACCGTGCGCAAGGAAAGCTACGGCGTCGGCGTGGAGCGCACGTTCCCCGTGCACTCGCCCAACATCGACCACATCGACGTCGTCACCCGTGGTGACGTGCGTCGCGCCAAGCTTTACTACCTGCGCGAACTGCGCGGCAAGAAGGCGAAGATCAAGGAAAAGCGCTGACGTCGCACGCGACCCGATGCCGTCGCTGTGACGCGGGTGGCGCGGTCGCCGGCTTCGGCGTGGCTACGCTGATCCCGTGAGCGGAACCACGGACTCCCCAGACTCCTCATCCGAGCGCACGCTCGACGACACCGCCGAAGAGGCGACCGACGAGCAGGCCGACGAGGCCGCAGACAAATCGAAGCGCAGGCGCGGCGCGCTGCGCGAGGGCGTCGTTCTCGTGGTGATCGCGGTCGGGCTGTACTACCTGATGCTGACGTTCATCGCCCGTCCGTACCTGATCCCGTCGGAGTCGATGGAACCCACGCTGCACGGCTGCGCCGGCTGCGTCGGCGACCGGATCATGGTCGACAAGCTGAGCTATCGGTTCACCGAGCCAAGGCCGGGCGATGTGGTCGTGTTCAAGGGCCCGCCGAACTGGAACGCCGGGTACAAGTCGATTCGCTCCGACAACCCCGCGGTGCGGTGGGTGCAGAACGCGCTATCGTTCGTCGGTTTCGTGCCGCCGGATGAGAACGACCTGGTCAAGAGGGTGATCGCGACCGGCGGACAGACCGTCGAGTGCCGCCAGAGCACGGGGCTGACCGTCGACGGAAAGCCGCTGGACGAGCCCTACCTGGATCTTCAGACGATGAACGTGCCCGATCCCGACAAGTACAAGTGCTTCGGCTTCGAGTTCGGGCCGGTGAAGGTCCCCGACGACCGGGTGTGGGTGATGGGGGACAACCGCACACATTCGGCGGATTCGCGGGTGCACTGCGCCGACAGTGCGGCCGATTTCCAGAGCGGAATCAAGTGCACCGGCGATCCGAGCGCCGGGACCGTTCCGCTGGACAATGTCATCGGAAAGGCGCGGTTCATCGCCTGGCCGCCATCGCGGTGGGGTGGGGTTAGCTCGGTGGATCCGCAAACCGATTAGGAGCCTGTGTGCCGGCGACCTGGCCGCCCCGAACGGTGATTCGCAAGTCCTCCGGACTGCGCACTCTGGAGTCGGCGCTGTACCGCTCCGGGCTCGGCCCGGTGGCAGGCGTCGACGAGGTCGGCCGGGGCGCCTGTGCCGGTCCACTGGTCGTCGCCGCGTGCGTGCTGGGGCCCAACCGATTGGAGAGCCTGGCGGCGCTCGATGACTCCAAGAAGCTCACCGAGAAGGAACGAGAGCGGCTGTTTCCCCTGATCCGGAGGTATGCGCTGGCGTACCACGTGGTGTTCATCCCGTCCGCCGAGGTGGACCGCCGCGGGGTGCATGTGGCCAACATCGAGGGGATGCGCAGGGCCATCGCCGGCCTTGCGCTGCGGCCGGGTTACGTGCTCAGCGACGGTTTCCGGGTGCCGGGACTGCCGGCGCCGTCGCTGCCGGTGGTGGGCGGTGACGCCGCAGCGGCCTGTATTGCCGCGGCCAGCGTGCTGGCCAAGGTCAGTCGCGATCGCTTGATGGTGAAGATGGAGGCCGAACACCCTGGCTACGGCTTCGCTGAGCACAAGGGCTACTGCACGCCGGCGCACGGGGCCGCGCTGGCCCGGCTCGGGCCGTGTAGCCAGCACCGATACTCGTTCATCAACGTCCGCCGCGTGGCCACGGCGACCGGCACCAAAGTGGTGACGGAGCTGGTGGCCGACTGCGTACCGGAGCAGCGCGGCGAAGTTGGGTAAGGGAAGATGGACACAGACCAAGACGAAGGACAGCTGAAGCGATGAGTGCCGAGGATCTCGAGAAGTACGAAACCGAGATGGAGCTCTCGCTGTACCGCGAATACAAGGACATCGTGGGGCAGTTCAGCTACGTGGTGGAAACCGAGCGGCGGTTCTATCTGGCAAACAGTGTGGAGCTGGTGCCCCGCAATGCCGAGGGTGAGGTGTACTTCGAGCTGAGGCTGGCCGACGCCTGGGTGTGGGATATGTACCGGCCGGCCCGGTTCGTCAAACAGGTGCGCGTGATCACCTTCAAGGACGTGAACATCGAAGAGGTCGAGAAGCCCGAGTTGCGGCTGCCCGAGTAGTCGCTTAGCCGGTGGCCGCGCCCGCAGGTGCTCGCCGAAGAAGGCGAAGATGTTCGGCGTGATGGCGATGTATCCCGCTGCGGCGACCCGACGCGAAATTCGCTCGTTGTCCGGCCCGTAGCTGATCGCATCGTGGACCAGCACCACACCCGGCCACGGCCCCTTGCCATCGGGCACGCTCAGCAGCGCGTCGATCGGACCTCCGGGGGCATGGATCGTGATGGTCTGCACGCGATCAATTTAGCGGTTACGACGTTGCTGTTCCCCACCAGTAAGCGATGAACGGTTCCATGTTGCGGCTGACGAGTTCGATGCGGGGGCCGGTCGGGCCCTTCGCGTAGGCCCAAAGGAGAGTGCCCGACCCGTCGGGGTTGAACGATTTCACCTCGACAGTCATGCCGTTCGATTCCAATGCGGCCAGATCGGATTCGACGTCGTCGGACCAGTACCCGATGTGGTGCACGCCCGAGTCCGCGGGACTCCATACGGTGCCGGCAACGGTCTGCAGCAGTTCCAGTCGCGGTTCGGAGCCTGAGTAGACCATTTTCATGGGGATAGTCACGTCGCCGTCGGGGGTGACCGCTTCCTGGTCGACGCTGACGACGTCGGTCCACGTGTAACCCGCAACCTTGGTCAGCCAGCTCATCATCGCCTCGAGATCGTCGACGACGATTCCGGTGTGGTAGAGATTTTCGGCCTTCACTGGTTCTCCTCGGGTGTCACGCTCTTGATCTCCTGTTCCAGCCACTGGACTTCGCTGTGGTTCTCCCGGCCGCTTTCCTGCAGAAGCTGTTCGAGCGCATGACGTTTCACGTTCCGTGCGTCGGGGTCGGTCGGGGTGTGAGCCAGTACGATGTCGATGAGGTGCAGCGCCTGAATGGCCCGGCCGGCCCTGGCGTGAGCATCGGCCCGTTCGGTCAACGGCGCTGTGCCGCCGACCAGTTCGACGATGTCCGCCCACACCGACGCCGGTGGCGCAGCGTACAGCTCGGTGGTCGACTCGTAGCGGAACCAGCCGACATGCTCCTCCCAGATCGCCCGGACGATCCACGACACCTTTCCGTGCACTTGGGGAAGCGCCAACTCCGGCGGCAGTGTCACATCACGCATTAAGGTCCACAGGTCGGCGCCCGAGTTCATGCCGTCGATGGTGCGGTCACGCAGGTACGCAGTCGCATTGCGCACCTTGGTCATGGTCGCCAGGATCTCGTCGGTGCCGCCGAACGCCTCGTGACCATTGATCAGTGTTTCCGGTTCGAGGTCGATCACCCTGTCGACGGAGTGGATGAACGCAAGGGCGCTGCGAATCTTGTCGCCGCGCAGGGTGTACAGGTTGGGAACGTGGCCGAAGAACGGGCCCATCAAATTGCCGATGAAGACCGTGCGGTGCTCGGGCATCCAGACCACAAGAGCGTCAGTGGTCTCCCCACCCGGGGTCGACAAGAGCTCGAAGCGCCGGCCGCCCAGTTCGATTTCGTGATGGTCGATGAATGACTCGGAGAGCACAGGCTCGGGCGGAAGCGTTGCGGCAGCGGCCTCCACGTCCATGAACGCGCCCCACAGCTTCATGATCCGGCCAACGTAGAAGGGGTGGAGGCGGCGCCAGTACTCGCGGACGTCGGGGTGGTTCGCCTGGGCGATCGTCTGGACCCCCGGTCCGCGGAACTCGCTCCATCCGCCGACGTGGTCGGGGTGGCCCTGGGTGAACGTAATCATCCGCAACGGGCCGCGGCTCACCCGGGAAAAGCGGGATCTGATGTCCGGCGCTTCGAAGTCGGTTCCCGTGTTGATCAGCACGTCGCCGTCGGACGTCGTCACCAGGTAGCTGTTGGCGATGTTGCGGGACATGAAGATGCCGTCCCCGAGGTCGACGGCGTCGCTGTCGCCCTCGCCCTGCTTGACGAGTTCGTCCAGTGACGGCGACATTGCGCGACCTCCAGCGATTGATCCCCGCCAACCTAACATTTGTTCTCTACGACCGTATAGTATCGGCCGCCATGACGACGTCGCTCTCCTCACAGTCGGCTCGGCGCGTGGACGATCTCGTCACGCGCGCCTGCGATCGCGCCGGATTCGACGACTTCGGTGACGACACGTGGTGTGAGGGTCTGCGTCTGCTGGTCGACACATGCGAGTCGGCACCCGACGTGAACCCCGGCGGGCGCGACTACGTCTATGGCCAGTTCGTCGACGCATTGTGGAATCGGTTACGCGTCATCGACTACGTCAAGCACCATCCCGAAGTCAGCGAGCAGCGAATCGAGCGACCGCTGGTGGTGCTCGGGCTGCCGCGCACCGGCACCTCCTTGGCGAGCTACCTCCTTGACCAGGACCCGCTGCGCCGATCGCTGTTGACTTGGGAGGCAGAGGATTCGGTGCCGCCGCCGACGCCCGACACGCTGCGCACGGATCCGCGGTGTGTGAAGAAGAAGGCCGAGCTCGATGTCCTCGCCCAAGGATTGAAGGCCGCAAGTATTCCGATGGTGCACTGGGACGAGGCGGACGGGCCGACGGAATGCTTGTTCGTACAGAACCAGGACTTCAAGGCGTACCTGTGGGAAGCGTTCATGCCGACGGTCGCATATGCCGACTGGCTGCTGCAGGCGGACATGTCGAGCGCTTACGCGTACGAGCGGACGGTGCTGCAGATGCTGCAGTCCCGCGCCCCCGGTACGTGGTCGCTCAAAATGCCATCACATGCCGTGCACATCGAGACGCTGTTGGCCACCTACCCCGACGTGCGGATCGTTTGGGCGCACCGTGACCCGTTCAAATCGACCGCCTCGTTCCTCCGGTTGAACTACCTGTCCAGGGCGGTGCTGGGCGCCAACGTCGACGTCGACGTCATCGTCCCGAATGTGTTGCGGCAGTTGACCGAACACATCAAGCGGCCATTGACGGCCCGGCACCGGATCGGGAACGACAGATTCTTCGACCTGCACTACGCCGACCTGATGGCCGACCCGATAGCGGTGATGCGGTCGCTCTACGAGTGGGCCGGTGACGACCTGACCGATTCGACCGAACGAGCGATGCTGGCTTGGCTGGACGCCCATCCGCAGGATCGCTTCGGCGCAGCGCCGTACTCCTTGGACGGGTCGGGTGTCACGCGCACCGACCTCGAGCCGATCTTCGAGGAGTACCTGTCGATCTTCGACATCGAGCTGGAGGCAGACGCCCGATGAGGGCGGCGGTGACCACGGACGACCACGGCTTTGAGGTCGTCGACATGCCCGATCCCACTCCCGACACCGACCAGCTGGTCATTCGGGTGGCGGCCTGCGGGGTGTGCGGGTCCGACATCAAGGCTCAGCCCTTTGCGCCCGCGGGCATGGTGATGGGGCACGAACTCGGTGGCGAGATCGTCGCCGTCGGCTCGAGCGCCGCCGGTTGGCGAGAGGGCACCAATGTCGCTGTGCTGCCGGTTATCTCGTGTGGGTCTTGCCAGTACTGTCGAGCCGGTGTCGTTTCGCACTGCCCGACGGCGCGCTATGTCGGCATGGGCCCAGCCGGTGGATTCGCCGAATACGCGGCCGTGCCTGCGCGCCACGCGTTCGCCGTTCCAGGCGAACTGCCGCTCGTTTACTCCGCGCTGGTGGAACCGTTCGCCGTCGGACTACACGGGGTGCGCAGCGCTGAGGTCGCCGCGGGCGAAGACGTACTCATCGTCGGCGCTGGCGGCGTCGGCCTCACCACACTCGCGTGGGTTCTGATGGCCGGCGGCGTTCGTGTGACGGTGGCCGATCCCGATCCGCAACGACGGGCGGCCGCGGCCGCGATGGGTGCCACGGATGTACTCGCATCGGTGTCGGACGCCGACGTCGGGGCCTACGACGCCGCCGTCGAATGTGTGGGGCGGCCGGAGTTGCTTGTGGCCTGTCAGCCGGCGCTGCGAGCACGGGGCCGCATCGTGATATCCGGGGCGTGCGCGGAGCCGACCGCCATCGAACCGATCACCGCGCTGCTCAAGGAGCTCACCATCCGGTACTCGGTCGCCTATTCGATCGACGAATTCCAAGAGGTCGTCGCCGCGTTCGGCAGCGGCGACATCGATCCGGCTCCCACCATCGGGCCGTCATTCGGCCTTGACCACATCGCCGATGCGTTCGACGCCGTCCGCACCGGGCAAGTCCAGGGCCGGGTGTCGGTGTCGCCGTCTTAGCGCGGATCGGTGTTCTGCACATGATCGGCGGCAACCCCGGCGATCACGGAGTGCAGGTAGCGTTCCAGGCTCTTGGCGCTGTCCAACTCGGCGAGGCCGAATGCCAACCGGAAAAGGAACCCGCCGAGGAACGTGACGATTGCGAACGCCTGGTCCTTGATCAGTTGTCGGTCGGGTGGCAGGCCGACCGGTTGAACCTGCGCGACGGCCGCTTCGCTGATCGCGGCGAATCGATCCGTGAGGCCATTGGATACCGCACCGAGCTCGGGATCGCGTGACGCGATCATCATCAGCTCGAACCGGGCCCGTGCCCGCGACCGTTCAGGCTCCACAGCTGTCCGCATGGCCTGCTCGGCGAGGCGGGCCAACAGGGAGTCGACTTCGCCGTCATCTGTCGCGTCGAGGGCTGCGGTGAAATCGGCGACGTCCAGTTCGATCACCCGGTCGATCGCGCCGCGCAGCAGGGCCGTCCTGGTCTGGTAGTAGAAGGACGTCGTGCCGTCAGGGAAAGTAGCCCGTCGATCGACACGGAGATGGGTCAGCCCGCGGGCACCATCTGCGGCAAGCAACTCGATGGCGGCGTCGCAGATGTCACGGCGTCGTTGCTGGACGTCTCGCTTTCGCCGCATATCAGCTCACGAGAGGTTGGCGGCGATCTCGTCGAATGCGGCGATGGTCGGGAACAGCATCGTGGCATCCTGCGGAAGCGGCCAGCTCGACAGCTTCGCGGCGACCATATTGGCTGCCCGGTTCACGTAGATCATCTGGCCGTGAATTCCCAAGCACAACAACACGTTGTTGCCCGAACGCGGAAACCAGCACTGGTTTCGGTACATCCCGCCGGGCATGCGGTTGTCGCCGGGGCTCGCGGCGAAGGCGGACCGAGAGTCGAGCCCGCCCGCGAACGTGTCGGCGATCCACGACAGTGACACCACCCGCTCACCCGTCAGCGATGTGCCGCCGTTGAGAAACAGGGAACCGAACCTGACCAGATCGGACAGACACGCATTGATGCCGCCGTCGAACATCCCGGTCCCCACCGAATCGACGCCGATGGTCGCGTCGGTCCGCGCGCCGAGCTTGGCCCACAGCACCGTCGACATCAGCTCGGGCATCCGCAAGCCGCTGGCCGCCTCGCAGATCCAGCCGAGCACATCTGTCTCACAGGACCGATACTCGAACGGCCCGCCGTGCGGCGACTTCTGCTGCAGGGTCGCCAGGAAGTCGTACATCGTCGACGGCAGTTCGGGCACCGTGCGCGGCGCCCAACCGATGGCCTGCTCGATCAATCGCACTTCGGCAACGGGATCGAGATAGTCCTCGGAAAACTTGATCCCCGAACGCATATCGAGCAGGTTGCGCACCGTCGCACCCGCATATCCGGAGTTGGCCAGCGTGGGCACATAGTGGGTGAGTTCCGCGTCGGGGTTCACGGTGCCGTTGCTGACCAGCGCACCGACGACCATGGCGATCAACGACTTGCTCACCGACATCAGCAGGTGTGACGAGTCGGCGTGCATGCCCGCGTAGTAGAACTCGGTGAGCACCTTGCCGTGCTGGGTGACGATCCAGCCGTCCGTGACGGTGGCTGCCATCACATCGCCGACGGTGGTGCGCTTTCCGTTCGTCCGGTCGTAAAGCGGGATGTCGGTCAGCTCGACCGGATTCGACGGCAGCTCGGCGACGGGGCCGGTGCCGCGGGAGATCGCAGCAGTCGGGAGGAACTCGGCGATGTGCTGAAACGTCCAGTGCAGTTGGGCCGCGGACTGCCAGTTGTCCAGAGTCACGTCCGACGGCACGTGTCCGGTGTCGCCTCCGAGAGTCATGGCGACGACTGTAATGGTCCGCGCCAACGGCCCTGCCGCTCAGCCCGACTTCACTCCCGCGCTCATCACCGGTGCCGCGGGCTTGGCGATCGGCGTACCTGCGTATTCAGCGCGTATCGAGTCGATGAGATGGCGGGCGCGAATCGTCAGCGCCGATTTACCCGCGGCCGAGTCGACCTGCAGCCGCCCCTTCGTGACCAGCACGCCGAGGTCGGCGCCCTTCCAGCGATAGTCGCCGGGGGCGTAGATCCTCATGAAGAACGCTTCCGCCTCGTTCTGCAGTTGGTGCCAGTCCAGCGCGGCCCGCCGGAACACCAGGGCGCCGGTGCTGTCGAGCGAGTACTGGCCCGTGCGGGGTGTGGCCGTCAGCTGCTGCACGATGTCGTCGGTCTCCTTCATCACCATCTGGCTCCACAGGTCGCCAGACGCCAACTCCTCCCACCTCTCGTTGATCTCGTCGACGTCCAGATCGAAGTCGACGTTCATGTACTCGAGGATGTGGAACAGGAACAGCGGCACATCGGCGTAGGCACCCGCGGTGACGTTGGTGATCGACGACGCCCCGCTGATGCGCGGATTGAGCTCACCGAGGTAGATCTCGCCGGTGTCGGTGTCGACGAGCACATCGACCTCGAAGAAGCCGCGGTAGCCCTCCTTGGCCAGCCGGTCGCCGAGTCGCCGCACCAACTGTGTTGCGGTGCGCCTGCTTTCGCCGATCAGCACCTCGGGGAACATCTCGTTGCCGCACCATCCTCCCCGCGACGGGGTGAGCCGCTTGTAGCCGATCAGCTCCGACATGAACGGTCCGACGATGGTGCCGCACCGGGTGAGGACAGCCTCGACCGCGACCGGGCGGTTGTTGATGCGTCGCATCACCTTGATCTCTTCGCCGACGATTTCGGTGCTGTGTTTGCGCCAGTCGGCCTCCGACGAGATGAAGAAGGTGGTCTTGCCGGAGTCGCCGTATGGTGTCTGAACGACGAGTTCGTCACCGAGACCGGCCTTTTCGGCCGCCCTCTGCAGTCCGGCCCAGTCGTCCACCCGGGTCAGCACATTCGGCACGCTCGGCGCGCCGGCCTCGTTGCCCAGCTGCGTCGTGACGATCTTGGAGTCGAGATGCTGGCGCAGACTGGCAGGCGGCAGGATCAGGTCGTAGCCGAGCTCCTTGCAGATGTCCTCGGTTTCGCTGTCGAAGAACACCATCGCGACCTTGGGCCGGATACCGCGCGGAGTCACCGAGTCGATATGTGCCCGCACCTCAGGGTTTTGCAGCAGCCAGTTGTTGATCTCCTCGCCGCTTTCGAACTCCTCGTACGGCTTTTCAGCGGGCGTGAAGACCCGTGGATGGGCCCCGTCCCATGCGTCGTAGTACGTGATGTAGGTGAAATTGCGGACCCAGCGGTCCAGGCCGAGGAGGTTGAACGGCGTGGCGCCGAAGAACAGGATTGGCACATCGTTGGTCCGGAAGAAGTGGCGCACCTCGGAGATGTTCTTCAGCCGGCGTCGCGATTGCCCGGAACCCGAGGCGAAGGCGGCGTCGGTGCCGACGCTGACCTCCCTGGGCTTCGCGGGTTTCCTGGAGCGCCCAACCGGCGCGGCCGCTACGGCGACGGTCTTGGCGGCGGGTTTCGCGCGTTTAGCGGGGCTCGCCTTCTTGGCGGGGGTTTTCGTCGTCCGTCGTGATCGAACCGGTCGGTCAGTCATGGTGTGCACCTCGCTGCTCGCCTCGGATAGCCCACACTAATTCGCGACGGCGCCGCGCAAGGTGCGTTCAGTTGCGTTGGGCGACCTCGAGTGTGATTTCCCGGTGCGGGACGGTGGCGATCCCGCGCGGCACGGCGCGGGGAGGCTTCCGCCCGCGTTCGCTGGCGGGCACCCGCAGCGTGACGTCACGCATCACGGTGCCGATGGCGATAGCAAGCTCATTGTGTGCGAACGCCGCTCCAGGGCAGCGCCGGTAACCCCCGCCGAAGGGCACGTATTCGAAGGGCGTCGGGGTGTACTCCAGAAATCGGTCAGGATCGAATCGGTACGGATCGCGCCAGATCGAGGGATTGAAATGCAATGCGGGAACGGCGATTCCGACGATATCGCCCGCCCGCAGGTCCAGTCCGATGACGGTCCGCGGCTCGGAGAGCTTGCGCAGCACGATCGGCACGGCCGGATGCATGCGAAGCGTCTCCGATATCACCGCCGACAGGTACGGCAACTTCGGCATCTCCTCCGGCGGTGGCTCGGACGCCAGTTCCTCGGCGATTCGCTCGCGGACACCGACTTCGCGGTGGATGTGGTACAGCGCCCATGCCAGGGCAGAAGCCGTTGTGTCGTGGCCGGCGACGAGCAGGGTGCGAAGCTGCTCCTGCAACTCGATGTCGCTGCCGGCGTCTTGATACGTCTCGGCGAGCAGTTGCCCCAGAACGGTGCCGTTGGCGGTTGTCGGATACCGTCGTCCCGACGAGATCTGTTCGGACAGCATGCCGTTGAACTGCTTCCGCAACCTCAGCAACCGTGCCCACGGTCCTCGGCCTGCGAATTCGCGCCGAAGTCCGGGTACCAGCATCAGCGGCGCGGTGTTTGTGTTCAGCAACGCGGACACCACCTCGTCGAACGCGTCACCGCCAGGTCCTGGCCCGACGCCGAGGACGGTCTGGATGATGATCCGCTTCGTGATCGCCTGCGCGACCTGGTGAAGCGCGATGCGATCGCCTGCCCGCCAGCGGGCCGAGTCCGCCGTGACCGCCTGTGCCATCGCGCGCGCCCGTCCGCGCATTTGCGCACCACGAAACGCCGGCGACAGCAGCCGTCGTTGGCGGCGGTGCTGGTCGCCGGATGTCAGGATCACCGATGACGGGCCGACGATGGGCTCGATGGGATTGGGTGTCGGGGCGCTCAAGATCTCGCGGGGCAACGTGAGGATCTCGCGGGCGCCCTCGGATGTCGCGACGAAGTGCACACCGCCCATGCCCGGGAAGTTCACCGTGAACGCGTCGGTGCGGTCTGCGCATTTGCGCATGACACCGTCCGGGTCCAGGCCGGCGCGCAGGGACCGCCACCAGTCCTCGCACCAGCGCGTGATCGCGCGCGGCCTGTTCGTCTGCACATTAACCGCAACGACTCAATGAGCCCTTAGGTTCGGGTTAGCTGGCTCACACCGGCAGCTGGGCGTTTGCCGGAAATACGGTCAGCCGAGCCGAAGGCCTTCCAGCACGTGGCCGAGTTCGGTGAGCGCCTTGCGGTGGGCCGTCCTCTGGTTGTCGGCACGCGCAACGTTCATCGATGTCTCGCAGAGGGCGCCGTAGAGGAAGACGGCCAAGGGTCCGGCGGGCCGTGGCGCTATCCGACCGGCCTGCACCGCCGCAGCGATGGCGATCTCCATCAGCTCCATCATCGGAGCCTCCATGCGACGCACGCCCTCCCATCCGATCGCGGCCAGTGCGTCGAGAAGCATGATCCGCTGCAGTCCCGGTTCCAGACACTCCTCCAGGAAGGCACGACAGCAGGCCTCGAACGCATCCCACGGATCGCGTTTGGATGCGTAGACGGCGGGCAGCACTGCGCAGAGCCGCTCGACCTCGCGCGCGAACACGGCTTCGAACAGCTGCTGCTTGCCCTGGAAGTGGTGGTAGACGGCGCCTTTGGTGACACGCGCCCGCGCCGCCACCGCGTCCAGCGAGGTCGCCGCGTAGCCGTCCTGCGCGAAGAGTTCGCGTGCGGCGTCGACGAGGGCGGTCGTCGTCGCCTCGGTGCGCTCCGCTTGGGTTCGTCTTGCCTGTTTGGCCGGCACGAACTCACGATAACGGCTGCCGGGCAAGGCACGGCTGGAGTGCGACACCGCTACAGCAGGCGATAAATGCGGTAGTCGATGTGATCCGGCGACAGGACGTTGTAGCCGACGGCCACGATCTCGCTGAGCCAGCTGTAGCGTTCGTCGGCGGTCTCGAACCGCGGCGTCGTGCGGACATACGTTTCCTCGAACGGCAGCATCTCCCCGGCGGCGAGCCGATCGAGGCCGTCGACGGGGATCTTGATGACGCCTCGGGTCTCGTAGTGGATCAGCGCGTCGTCGTGGGTGCGCAGCGTGGCATGGACGTCGATTCGGCCGACCTGATCGCTTCCGACCAGCAGCCAGTCGCCGCCACCGGGCAGTATCTCGCCCTGTAGTCGTGGACCGTCGATCACGCCACCGTTGGTGATGAACGTCAGCCGGGTGCCCAGCGCCGTGGAGATGAGTTGTGCCGGTTGAAGTTCGACGTGCATGTCGAAGAGGTGTTCAGCGGGGAGGCGGTCGAACAGCGGCAGCTGGTCTGCGGGCGTTCCGCTGTCCGCCACGACCGCCGTCACTGGGTCACCGTGCCGATCGCGGCCTGCAGTTGGACGCTGTCGACGAACGTGTCCTTGCGTGCGACCAGCCCGTCGGGCGAAACCACGACGACGTCGAGGCAGTCGAACCGGATGTCGCCGGATATCAGGGCCCAGTCCAGAACCCAGTGATCCTCCCCGTAGAGCACGCGGTACGTCTCGAACGAGAAGTCCGGGAAGGTGTCGAACAGCTCGGCGAACGTGGCGCGGACGGCGTCGCGGCCGACGACCGCCTCGTTGCCGAGATGGGTCCAGAACCGGGTGTCGTCGGTGTGGAGGGCGACGATCGCGTCGGGGTCGCGGTCCGCCCATGCGGCGAAATAGCGCTCCGAGATCGCTTTCAGATCGACGACCGTGGTGGCGGTGGGGGACATGGATGCTCCGATCTGTCTACATACATACTTCGAGTAGGTATTAACCTACCACGAGTATGCAACATGTCCCGGCGGGCGGCGGGAACCGGCCGAACGGAACTGGGAGACTAGACGCGTGAGATCGACGCCCCAATGCTGGCTGACCGATATGGACGGCGTCCTGGTGCACGAGGAGCGTGCCTTGCCGGGAGCCGCCGAGTTCCTGCAACGCCTCGTTGAGAAGAAGCGGCCGTTCCTGGTCCTGACCAACAACTCGATCTTCACCCCGCGCGACCTCTCGGCGCGGCTGGCCCGGTCGGGCCTCTCTGTGCCGGAGTCGGCGATCTGGACGTCGGCGCTGGCGACGGCGGATTTCCTCGGTGGCCAGTTGCCCGGCGGCTCGGCCTACGTCATCGGCGAGGCGGGCCTGACGACCGCGCTGCACGAGGTCGGCTACACGCTGACCGATGTCGATCCGGACTTCGTCGTGCTCGGCGAAACCCGCACCTACTCGTTCGAGGCGATCACCAAGGCGATCCGGCTCATCCTGGCCGGCGCACGCTTCATCGCGACCAATCCCGACGTCACCGGACCGTCCGCGGAAGGCCCGACGCCCGCAACGGGATCGGTCGCGGCGATGATCACCAAGGCGACCGGGCGGGACCCGTACTTCGTCGGCAAGCCGAACCCGATGATGTTCCGCAGCGCGCTGAACCGCATCGAAGCGCATTCGGAGAACACCTACATGGTCGGCGACCGGATGGACACCGACGTCGTCGCGGGCATCGAGGCTGGGCTGGAGACCATTCTGGTGCTGACCGGGTCGACCACCCGCGAGGAGGTCGAGCGCTATCCGTTCCGGCCCAGCCGGATACTGCCGAGCATCGCCGAAGCCATTGAGCTGGTGTGATTCCCGTCGACCTTGCGCCTGAGGTGCTCACCGCGCTAGGCGTCGTCAAGCCCGACGGCGTCGAGCTGGAGGTGGTTTCCGAGGACCTCGGCCAGGGCGAGACGGAGACGTCGCACCGCTACCGGTGGACCGACGGCGGCCGGTCGATCCTGGCCGAAGAGATCCAGAACGAGATTTTCGACGGCGCCACGCCCTATACGACCTATGTTCGGGGAGTGATCATCGACGGCGACCGCGGCGTGTTGTTGACCGGCGGGGACGACAGCGCGCTGGTCATCGAGGGTTAGCCCATGGCCGAGATCGAGCTGATCGGCGTTCCGTTCGACGGTTACGGGCGACCCGGCAACCAGGCGCGGGCGGCGAGCGCGCTGCGCGACGCCGGGCTGCTCGACGCCTTCGAACACCACCACGTCGCCGGCCACAGCGACCTCGATCTACCGGCAGGAGACCCGGCACGCGGGCCGACCACCCTGATCAACGAACGGGCGCTGATGGCGATGACGCGCGCACTCAACGAGCGGGTCGGATCGGCGGTCAGCACGGGCAGGCTGCCGATCGTCTACGGCGGCGACTGCTCGACGTTGCTCGGCATCGTGACCGGGCTGCGCGATCACGTCGGCGAGGTCGGCCTGGTGTTCATCGACGGCCACGAGGACACCATGCCGCTCGATGTGTCCGAGGACGGAGAGGCGGCCAACACCGAACTCGGGCTGCTGCTCGGGTTGACCGGACGCATTTTGGCGGGCGAACTCGGCGATCGGCTCCCCGCGTTGCGCCGCGACCGGCTCGTTGTGCTCGGCCCGCGCGACGACGCATGGCGGCGGCAGTTCAATGTGGGCACGCTGGCCGACAGCGGAGTCTGGGTGGCGCCGCTGGCCGAGGTCGCCGACGATCCGGCCGGCGCCGGGCGCCGCGCCATCGAGCAGCTCGCCGGGCAGGTCGACCGATGGTGGCTGCACATCGACCTCGATGTGCTGGATCCAGTCGTGTTCCCGGCTCAGGGACTGCCCGACTTTCCCGACGAGCCCGGCGGCCTGACCTGGGATCAGCTCACCGACCTGGTGATGGCGCTGTTCACCACGCCGGCGTCGTGCATCGGGGGCAGCATCGCGATCTACGATCCTGACCAGGACCCGAACCGGAGCGGAGCGGCGCAGATCGTGGCGTTCATCCGTAACGTAGTGGCCCGCCCCACGATCAGTCGCTGACACAGGAGACCCGTGGCCGAACCGATCGACGAGTACTTCACCGCCACCATCGCGGCGATGAACTCCTCGACGCGCCGACGTGCCGACGACCAGCCGATCGTGGCCGGGTCATCCCTGACCGCGCGAGTGTGCCTGGCGCTGTTCGATGTTCAGCTCGGCAGCCGCCATCTCGACCTGGCCGCGCGATGGCTGCGCGCACAGGGCAGGGGCTACTACACCATCGGATCGTCCGGGCACGAGGGCAACGCCGCCGTCGCGGCCGCGCTGCGACCCACCGACCCGGCGCTTCTGCACTACCGGTCGGGTGCCTTCTTCTTGGCCCGCGCCGCGCTCGTCGACGGTCGCGAGCCGCTGCGTGATGTGCTGCTCGGCTTGGTCGCGGCCACCGAAGAACCGATCTCGGGCGGCCGGCACAAGGTGTTCGGGCGCCATGACCTGCACATCATTCCCCAGACGTCGACCATCGCATCGCATCTGCCGCGCGCCCTCGGTGTCGCGTTCTCGATCGCCCGCGCACGCAAGCTCGGGGTGACCTGCGCATGGCCCGACGACGCGGTGACGGTGTGCAGCTTCGGCGACGCGTCGGCGAACCACTCCACCGCGGTGGGTGCGATCAATGCCGCGCTGCACTCCGCGTATCAGGGCGTGCCGATGCCGCTGCTTTTCGTCTGTGAGGACAACGGGATCGGCATCAGCGTCAAGACACCCCGCGGCTGGATCGAGCAGAGCTACCGAAACCGCAACGGCCTGGCGTATTTCGGCGCCGACGGGTGCGATCTGCCCGCGACGTTCGATGCCGCTACCGCGGCCGCCGAGTTTGTGCGTACCCGTCGACGGCCGGCATTCCTGCACCTGCGGACGGTCAGGCTGATGGCGCATGCCGGGTCGGACTACGAACCGTCCTACCGACGGCCCGACGAGATCACCGGAGATTATGAACGAGATCCGTTGGTGCGCACCGCGAAACTGTTGGTGACCGAGGGTGTGCTGACGCCATCGGAAGTGCTGGACCGCTACCAGGCCAAGCGCGCCGAGGTGAAGGAGCTGGCAGAAGGAGTCATGGATGCGGCGCAGCTCGACAGCGCGCAGGCGGTGATGGCGCCCCTTGCGCTCGGCCTCGAGGACGCGGTCGCCGCCGCGCCCGCCTCGCTGGCCGCGTCGGTTCGAGCAGGCGATCCCGACGCGCCGATGACCGTGGCGATCGGGATCAACCGCGCGCTGGTCGACATCCTGGACCGCTATCCCGAAGCCATCGTCTTCGGCGAAGACGTCGCGCGTAAGGGTGGCGTCTACGGGGTCACCCGCGGACTGCTCAACCGGGCGAGTTCGGCGCGGGTTTTCGACACGTTGCTCGACGAACAGTCCATCCTCGGGCTGGCGCTCGGCGCCGGGGTGTCCGGGCTGCTTCCCATCCCCGAGATTCAGTACCTCGCCTACCTGCACAACGCCGCGGACCAGATTCGCGGTGAGGGCGCGACCCTGCAGTTTTTCTCGAATCGCCAGTACCGCAACCCGATGGTCGTGCGGGTCGCGGGATACGGCTATCAGAAAGGCTTCGGCGGACACTTCCACAACGACAATTCGATCGCCGCGATCCGGGACATACCCGGAGTGGTCATCGCCTCGCCCGCACGACCCGATGACGCCGCGGCGATGCTGCACACCTGCGCCGCGGCGGCGAAGGCATCGGGTGCGGTGTGCGTGTTCCTGGAACCCATCGCGCTCTACCACACACGCGACCTCCACGAGGACGGCGACGAACAGTGGCTCGCGACCTATCCCGCCGCGGGTGTGCCGATCGGCCGGGCCCGAACTTACGGTGACGGAACGGATTTGACGATCCTCACCTTCGCCAACGGGCTGCGGATGAGCCTGCGCGTCGCCCGCAGGCTCGAATCCCGCGGCATCGCCGCCCGTGTGGTCGACCTTCGGTGGCTGGCGCCGCTTCCCGTCGAGGACATGCTTCGTGAGGCGGGCATCAGCGGCAAGACGCTCATCGTCGACGAAACCCGGCAGACCGGCGGTGTGGGCGAGGGCATCCTCGCCGCCCTGCTCGAAAAGGGCTACACCGGTGCCGTCGACCGGGTCGCCAGCGCGGACAGCTTCATCCCGCTCGGCGACGCCGCGCTCGAGGTGCTGCTGTCGGAGGAGACGATCGAGGCCGCGGCCATCAAACTGGCCGGTTAGCGCCACGCGGTCTCCGCGAAACTGCGGACAGATCGTAAATATCGGCACTTTCGTGATCTGCCAGCAGTCTCGCGGGGCTTATGGTCGCGCTTGATAGCTTGAGCCGGTGACTGTTGCCCCGAATGCCGCGCGTCCACTGGCCGGGGTCCGGATCGTCGAGATCTCCAGCTTCGTCGCGGTGCCGTTGGCGGGTATGACGCTTGGCCAGCTCGGCGCCGAGGTGGTGCGGGTGGATCCGATCGACGGCGCCGCCGATTACCACCGCTGGCCCGTCACCGACACCGGCACGAGCATCTACTGGGCGGGGCTGAACAAGGGTAAGCGGTCCGTGGCGGCCGATGTCCGCTCGCCGGAGGGCCAGGACCTCGTGGCGCGCCTGATCGCCGACAGCGGCGTGCTGATCACGAATGTGGCCGGGCGCGAATGGCATTCCTACGACACCCTGACCCGGCTGCGGCCCGACCTGATCCATGTCGAAGTGTCCGGGCGTGCCGACGGCGGTACGGGCGTCGACTACACGGTCAACGCCGGCCTCGGATTCCCGATGGTGACCGGTCCGGCCGAGCTCGCCTCACCGGTCAACCATGTGCTGCCCGCGTGGGACGTCGCATGCGGCGTCTATGCGGCGCTCTCGGTCGTCACCGCGCTGCGGCACCGCGACGCCACCGGGCAGGGCCAGCGGATCTCCATTCCGCTGGAGAACGTCGCACTGGCGACGGCGGGCAACCTCAGCTTCCTCACCGAGGTGATGGTGAATGGGACCAGCAGGGAACGGATCGGCAACTCGATCTACGGCCAGTACGGTCAGGAGTTCACCAGTAGCGACGGGGCGTCGTTCATGATCGTGGCACTCACCAACCGCCACTTCCGCGACCTCACCGAGCTGACTGGAACGTCGAACACCGTTGCCGCACTTGCCAAGACACTCGATGCCGACTTCACCGACGAGGGTGAGCGCTACCGGCACCGCGACGCGCTCACCGGGCTGTTCGCCGACTGGTTCGCCGCGCACACGGCCTCGGAGGTGAGCGAAGCGCTGTCGGCGTCCTCGGTCCTGTGGGAGCGGTACCGCACCTTCGCCGAAGTGGTCGACGACGAACGGGTGACGGCCAACCCGCTGTTCACCTCGCTGGACCAGCCTCGCGTCGGCGAGTATCTGGCGCCGGGCCTGCCCGTCGCGATCAACGGCGACTACCCGCCGTGCGGTCCCTGCGCCTGCGCTCGGCGACGACACCGGCGACGTGCTTACCGAATGGTTGGGGCTCAGCAGTTCAGATATCGATCGGCTGACCGAGTCGGGCACCGTTCGATGAGCCGTCTGCTGAACCTGCTCGAGCTTGCCCCCGGTGTCGATGACGGCACGTGGGTCGGCCCGGCCAGCGGTCCCGAGGGTAAGCGCGCGTTCGGCGGTCAGTTCGTCGCGCAGAGCCTGGCCGCGGCATGCCGAACCGTCGACGCGGACCGGCTGCCCACCAACATGCATCTGCAGTTTCTGCGCGGCGGGCAGGCGGGCGATCCCGTCGAATACGCGGTGACACCGGTGTTCGACGGGCGGACTTCGGCGGCCCGTCGAGTCGACTCCCGCCAGGGTGACCGGCTGCTGACGACGTCGTCGGTGTCCTTCGCGGTGGACCTGCCCGGGCCCGAACACGGGCACTGGGAGCGCGTGCCTGGCGACCCGGACACGTTGCCGGAGACCGGGCCTGCCGGGCCTGCTCCATCGATGCCGTTGGACGAGCTGGACATCCGGATCGCCGACGTCATCACCAGCGGCGAGTTCGTGCGACGGTTCTGGTGGCGGGCAACGGTTTCGATACCCGACGACCCGCTCATTCACACTCTCGTGGCGGCATACGTCACGGATGTGTACATGATCGACCCCGCGCTGCAGGTGCACGGGTACTCGATGAAGGCCCGCACTCACCGCAGCGGAACGACCGATTCGTCGATCTGGTTCCACCAGACGGTCCGCGCGAACGAATGGAACCTGTTGGAAACCAGGTCACCCGCCGCCGCGCGCGGACGCGGTGTCGTGACCGGAACCCTGGTCCGTGCCGACGGCGTCATCGCGGCAACCCTGGTGCAGGAAGGGCTTATCGCAGAGCGGGAACCGAATCCGCGGTAGCCGCACCCTCGCTGCGCTCACGCAACCACGTCCTCGTCGCGTTCAGCACTCTGGTGAGCAGCACGCCGACGATGATGGCCGCTACCACGCCGAGCAGCGGATGCGCGTCGAACAACGGATACACCTGGTAGTGCGTCAGGTAGGTGTAGAGCGACGCCTCCGCCACCGTGCCCGCGACGACCGTCAACCAGGCCGGGCAGCGGATCGCGGGCAGCCATATCAGCAGCAGGAACCCGGCCAGTACCAACACTTCTCGATGGGTGTTGCCGAAGTAGCCGTGCAGGCTCACCACCAACACCAGTGTCACCGCCAGCCGCTGCCACACCGTCGACGACTTGGCCGCCGCCCACCCGACGGCGAAGAACCAGAAGGCCAGGATCGTGAACCAGGCCTCGCGACCGAAGTGCAGCCCCAGCAGGTCGTAACGCAGTGCCAGCCCGAAAACCAGGAAGGCCGCCGCGAACGCGAAGGGACGGCGCCGCTCCAGCCGGTCCGAGATTGGCAGCCAGCACACGAAGGTCAGCGCGATCAGAATCCACACCAGCACCTCGACGAACCACAGCCGCCCGGCGGTCATGCTGTCATCGGGCCCGAGGAACTTCTCGACGAGCAGCAGGTTCGTCCAGTGGTAGTCGTTGGTGATCAGCAACGCGAGCGCGATCCATATCAACGACGGCACGACGATCCATGCGATTGTCTTGCGCAGGTGGCGAACTCGTTCGGTGCGGGGTACGGGAGTCAGACAGAATCGGCCGAAGTTGTAGCCGGCGATTCCCAGTAGCAGGTGGGCGCCGCCCCACATCTCATACAGCGTGGCGTGCGAACCGACGATCAACACGATGGCCGCCGCGCGCAGCGCCACGCTGGTTTCCAGCGTGGCGCCCAGCCACGGCCACGACCGGCGCTCCGGCGGTTCAATGTGCTCCAACTCGGCCAGCGATCGCTGCTGCCAGTCAGCGGGGAGCCGGCCTAGCGCCCGCTCCAGCCGAACCGACATGGCCACATAGGAGAGCGAGTTGCCGCCCAAGTCGACAAAGCTCTGGTCGGATCGGATCGTCCGCGCGTCGATCTGCAGCACATCGGCGAACAGTGCGCGCAAGTCGCCGGGTGATTTCGCCGGTACGGCGGTTCGACGCGCGAGGTCGCGGATGGCCCGATAGTCCGGCTTTCCCGACGGCAGCAGCGGCAGCTCGGACATGGTGATCACCCGAACGGCGGCCGCGGGAAGGCCGGACGCCGACACCGTGATGCGTTGCACGGCGTGGTCGTCGGAGCCCACCGCGGCAACAACCAGCCGTTCGTCGTCGTCGATGCAGAAGGCCGTCACGCCCTCCGCGCTCAACGCGGCTTCCACCCGTTGCAGATCGATGCGCAGCCCGTACAACTTGACGAAGCGGCTGCTGCGGCCGATCACCTCGTACAGCCCGTCGGGTGTTCGGCACGCGACATCACCGGTGTGCAGCGTGTCGACCGTCTTGCCCAGCGCCAGATCCGCCGGACCGTGCGCGTAGCCCATCATGACGTTCGGCCCGTGATACACCAGTTCACCCACGTCGGGATCGGGCCATCCCTCGAGCGGCTCGAGTGTGAAGGTACCGCCGGGGATCGGCCGGCCGATCGAGCCGGGGCTTGTCTGCGCGAGTTCTGGTGGTAGGTAAGCCATTCGGGCGGTGGCTTCGGTGGCGCCGTACATGACGAACAGCTGCCAGCCTCTGCGTGCGCCAAACTCGGCGAAGCTGTGCACGCGTTCCGGTGACAGCCGCCCACCGGCCTGGGTGACGTAGCGCAGATCGGGCAGGTCGATGCCGTCGAAGCCGATCCTCTCGAGCATCTCGAAGGTGTACGGCACTCCGGCGAACGACGTGCCACGATGCCGACGGAACAGCGCCCAGAACTCCTCATCGACGACCGAGCGATCGGTGAGGATCAGCCCGGCGCCACGGAGCAGGTGGCTGTGGATCACCGAAAGGCCGTAGCAGTATGACATCGGGAGAGTGGTTGCGGCCCTGTCGGTTTCGCGGATGTCGAGATAGTCGGCGATCGCCTTCGCATTGGTGACGAGGTTGCAGCGGGACAGCCGGACCAGCTTCGGCGAACCCGTGCTGCCCGAGGTGGACATCAGGAGCGCGAGGTCGGGATGCAGCCGATGGGTGCTGCCGGGTCGGCGTTCGTCGATGCCGTTGTCGTCGATGACGACATCGGGGTCATAGGGCCGCAGAACGGCCGAGTGCTTGCGCCCGGCGGACATCGGCAGCACGACGTGGTCGCCTGCCAGCGCGCCGAGATAGTGGATCAACGTGGAAAGGTCGTTGCGCGTCTCGAGCAGCACGAGCCTGCGCGTCGTGCCGAGTTGCGAGGCGACTCCGGCGACTCGATCGGCGAGTTCGCGATAGGTCAGCGACGTGGTTTCGGTCAGCACAGCGACCCGGTCGCCGTAGGCGTAGAGATGGTCGACGAGTTCGCTCACCTGAGAACGACCCCGTTACCGATCACCTCGATGCGGACCTTGGCGTCGATCGACGGCGGGTCCAGGCTGTGCTGTCGCACGATGATCGGCGCGACGTCTCCGGCGGGGTCGATCGTCAGCAGCACGTCGTGTCCAAGGAACTCGGTGCCGATGACCGTTCCGACGCCGCCAAGGCCGTCGCTGTCGGAAACCACCGTCGCAACAAGCTGTTCGGGCCGAAGCGCCAGAGTCGCGGGTCCATCGCCGATCGAGGTCTGCACGGGTACCCGGCCAAGCGCGCACTCCGCGTAACCGGACGCGACGGTGCACGGCAGGGCGATGCAGTCACCGAGGAACTCGGCTGTGAAGCGGTCGTTGGGCCGACGGTAGACGTCCTGGGGTGCGCCGACCTGGGTGAAGCGTCCGTCGCGCATCACCGCGATCTGGTCGGCGATCGACAGCGCTTCTTCCTGATCGTGAGTCACCACCAGCGTCGTCACCTCGGCGTCGGCGAGCAACCGGGCAACCGCCTTGCGGGTGGATGCCCGCAGCCCGGTGTCCAGTGCGCTGAACGGTTCGTCGAGCAGCATCAGCACCGGTTCGCGTGCCAGCGCGCGGGCGAGTGCGACACGCTGCTGCTGACCGCCGGAGAGTTGGTGAGGTCGCCGAGACGCGAATGAGGCGTCGAGAGAAACGGTTTCGAGCAGCTCGGCTACCCGGTTGCGGACTTCGCGGCTGCGCGCACCGCCGGACAGGCCGTAGGCGATGTTCTGTCCGACGGACAGGTGTGGGAACAGTGCCCCGTCCTGCGCGACGTAGCCGACGCTGCGCCGGTGGGGCGCGACCGAACGTTCGGTGCTGGCGACCTGCCGGTCGGAGATGGTGACGGTTCCGGCGTCGGGGGATTCGAATCCGGCGACGAGCCGCAGCAGCGTGGTCTTGCCGCAGCCGGACGCTCCCACGACGGCCGTGGTGCTGCCGGCAGCCACGGTGAGGTCGATGTGGTCAAGGACGGTGTTGCCGTTGAAGGACTTGGCCAGTCCGCGGACGTCGAGCATGGTGGTCACAGCGCGGCCACCTTCGTGGACTGCCGGAACAGAATCAGCGTCACAGGAATGGCGAGCACCACCAGCGTGAGGGCATACGGTGCGGCGGACGCGTAGTCCAGCTCGCTGCTGAACGACCAGAACAGCATCGACAGCGTCCTTGTGCCGGTGGGCGCGAGCAGCAGTGTCGCCGTCAATTCCGTTGCCACCGCGACGAATACCAGGGATGCGGCGGCGGCTGCGGCAGGTGCGGTGAGTCGGAGGGTGACCCGGAAGAACGTGGCGCTCGGCGAACTGCCCAGCGACCGCGACGCCTCCTCGAGGCTGGGCGGGACCTGGGCGAGACCCGCACGGACATTGACCAAGGCGCGAGGCATGAACAACAGAACATACGCGAGCACGATCAGCGGCACGGACTGGTAGAGGGGGCGGGCGAAGTGGATGGCCACGGTGACCAACGCCAGCGCCGTGACGATCCCGGGAAGCGAACTCGTGATGTAGTTGGCGCCTTCCACCGCGCGGGCCAGCACACCGTTGGACCGAACGGCTACCCAGGCGACCGGAAAGGCCAGCACCGTCGTCAGCACCGCTGCCAAGGCGGCCAGTGCGATCGTCTGGCCCAGCGCGTTGGCGATTTCGCCGAAGTCCCAAACTCCTGTGCCGCCGATCCACAGCCACCGCATGATCGTCCACACCGGGACGGCGATCGACAGCAGCGCAAGCACCATCAGGCCCACCGTCACCGGAAACGCGTTGCGGCCCAGATGGACCGGCACGGCGGCACGGGGTGCGCCTGTGCCGATTCGGGCATACCGCGCGCTACCGCGGGCCGCCGCCTCCGCGACCAGCAGCACCAGACACAGCACGACGAGTACACCGGCCAGCATGCTGCCCGCCGCCCCGTCGAAGGTGACTTGGAACTGCTGGAAGATCGCGACGGTGAAGGTGTCGAACCGGACCATGGCGAAGGCGCCGTATTCGGCGAGCAGGTGTACGCCGATCAACAGGCCACCGCCCAGGATCGCCAGCCGCAGTTGCGGCAGCACCACGCGGAAGAAGACACCCGCGGAGTCGGACCCGAGCGCGCGGGCCGATTCCTCGACGGCCGGATCGAGCCGGCGCAGCGTCGCGGCGACGGGCAGATACATGAACGGAAAGTACGACAGCGTGGTGATCAACACGCCGGCCCACAGTCCGTGCAGGGACGGGATCACACCCACCCAGGCATAGCTATTGACGAACGCCGGAACGGCAAGCGGCGCAACGAACAACGGACGCCAGAATGACCGGCCGGGCAGGTCGGTCCGCTCCACCAGCCAGGCCACCGCGACACCGATGACCACACACAGCGGCACGGTGACGACGACCAGCGCAACGGTGTTGACCAATAGCTCGCCGACCCGTGGCCGGACCACCAATTCGTAGGCACGAGTCCACCCGACCGACACCGCACCCCACACCACGTACCCGAGCGGAATGCACGTGGCGGCAACCAGGATCGCGACCGTGGCCGAAACCAGCGGGCCGGGACGGGCCGCCGACTCAGACCGCGAAACGGATTCCGCGGGGCGCGAGACGAGGGGAGCGGGAGTGACCACCTACAACAAGCCCGCCTTCGTCATCAGCTCGGCCACCTTCTGCGAGTCCAGTGTCGAGGGATCGACCTTGGGCGCCTGCAGCGAATCGAGCGGGGGCAGGGCCGGATTCGCGGGTACGTCGCTGGCGACCGGGTACTCGAACGAGGTGCCCTTCTCGAGTATTTCCTGTCCGGCCTTGCCGGTGACGAACTTGATGAACTGCTGCGCCTGCTCGGCCTTCTTGCTGGACTTGAGCACACCTCCGCCGGACAGGCTGACGAACGCGCCGGGGTCCTCATTCTTGAAGTAGTGCAACGCCGTATTGCCGCTGCCCTCTTTGGTATTGGCCTGATCGCGGAACCAGTAGTAGTGGTAGATGATGCCGCCGTCGACCTCGCCTGCGTTGACAGCCTTCATGGTCGCGATGTTGTCGTTGTAGATCTTCGCGTTGGCCTTCATGCCCGCCAGCCATTGCGCGGTGGCTGCCTCGCCCTTGAGCTGGAGATAGGCCGAGACGATGGCTTGGAAGTCGGCCTTGGCCGGGGCGCCGCCCCAGCGGCCTTTCCACCCGGGCTGCTGGAGATCCGCCATGGATTTCGGCAGCTGATCGGGCTGCAGCCTGGTCTTGTTGTAGACGAAGACGGTGCTGCGCGCCGCCACGCCCGTCCATTTGCCGGTGGCCGGACGGTATTGCGCCGGAACCTGATCGAGGGTGTCGGCGTTCAGGTCGGCGAACAGTCCGGCCTTCTCGACGGCCGCCATCGCGGGGGAGTTCTCGGTCAGGAAAACGTCGGCGGGTGAGGCATCGCCCTCGGCCACGAGTTGGTTGCCCAGTTCGGTGTCGCCGCCTTGGCGGTAGGTGACCTTGATACCGGTCTCCTTGGTGAAGGCGTCGATCCATTCCTTGGTCAGCGATTCGTGCTGAGCGTTGTAGATCAGCAGTTCGTCCCCGTCACCCGAACCCGAGCAAGCGGCCATTCCGAGCACAACGGTGACGGCCGACACGAGGGCGGCGATCCGGCTCCAACGGGGTCGCATCCAGGCGGTCCTTCCCGCGCCCGCGGGCGCCTTTAGCTGAGGGTTACCTAATGAACATACCCTTCGCAGGCGTTTCGATCTGCCGCCCCGTCAGAAACCGGGCTTCGCGCCAAAAGCTGTGAATCCGCTGGCACAGGGCGCGCCGACGCACTGGTCATGGGCCGGTCATTTCGTCCAGAGGCCGTCGCCTGCGCCGACGTGCAAGACTTTCCGCATGAAAAGCTCTGCATCTGTGACGCGCCGCCGAGTCGTCGGTGCGGTTATCGCGTCCGCCCTCGGCGGCGTCGCGGCCACCACCATCGCGCTTCCTACGGCAAGTGCCGCGCCGTGCACCGCGAGCGGGTTGTCCAGCACAGCCAGCGGGGTGATGGCCGATGCCGGCACCTACCTGGCCGCCCATCCGGACGCCGACCAGGTACTGACTGCGGCGGGTACGCAGTCGACAGGCGATGCCAAGGCGAGCGTGCAGTCGTATTTCCTGGCCCATCCGGGCGAGTTCCTGGACCTGAAGAGGATCGCCCAGCCGCTGACGGATCTGCGCGCCCAGTGCGGTGTCGCGGTGTCACCGGGACAGTTGGCGGCGCTCGTCGAGTCGTTCCAGTAGGGGCTCGTCTACATCCGGCCGTACCGACTGCGCACGAAGCTGTATGCGCCGAATGCGGCGATGCCGAGCGCGGCCAGGATGAGCAGGACCTTGCCGAACGGCGCCTGACCGAGGGTCTTCACCGCGGCGTCGATTCCGGCGGCCTTCGACGGGTCCGCCTGCAGGGTCGCGAAGATGACGAGCAATCCGGCACCGGTGAGTACCAGACCCTTGGCCACGTAACCGGTAACGCCGACGGCGGTGACGCCGGTGCCGCCGGACACCCGAAGGTCCTTGAGGAACTTCTTGGATGCGCCCTTGTAGATGTGGTAGCCGCCGACGGCGGCGACACCCAGCCCGATGGCGATCAGTAGCGCCTTTCCCCAGCCGGACTGCATCAGCTGAGCTGACATTCCGGAGTTCTGCTGACCGCTCGATTGGCCGCTGCCCATGGCGAAGCGCGCCGCCGATAAGGCGATGGCGAATTCGACGATCGCCAGCCCGAGGGACTTCGCGCGCTTCCAGGCAGGCGAGTCGTCCTGCTGCTGTTGTCCGGACCGCTCGCCGGGCTTGGAGCCGACAATCGCTTCGGCGAGGCGCCAGAGACCAAGCGCGACCAACCCGACGGCGGCGACCCACAGCATGAGGGTGCCGCCGGGTTGCTTGGCGAGGGTAGCCAGCGCGCCGGACTGGTCGGCGTTGCCGCCGGAACCGAACGCGAGCCGCAGGATGATGAACGCGACGAGCAGGTGCAGCACACCGCTGGCCGCGAAGCCGACGCGGGCCGTGTACTCGAACGCCTTGCTATCGGTTGCCTTGTCGACCGCTCCGTGGACAGACGTATTGCTCATGTTGCTCATGACGACCTCCTTGGGGGGCCGAGTACCGCTTTTTGACGCCCACGAAACCAGGAAGGTGATTCGATGATCAAGCTCGTTTTCTGTCTGCGGCGTTTGCCGACGCTGTCGCGTCGGAGTTTCAGCGCTACTGGTTCGACAACCACGCAGAGCTGGCGCGCCGTCACGCCGACGCACTGCGGATCCGTCGCTACACGTAGAGCCACTCCTTTGCGACGCGCGGACTCCGGTGAGCGAGGTACGAGATGGCCGGGTCGATCCGTTCGACGGGTGGCTGGCGAACTCGCCGATGTTCTTACCCAAGGAGCACGTGGTCATTCGAACTGACCGAGCTCTTGGCCCGGTCTGGTGCGTGCCGTGCGTTAGTCGTGTGCCAGCGTCGGCGCGCGTGCAACGGTCGCGAACAGGTAATGGTCTGCCGCGACGACGGTCAGCCGTTTGGGTCGATCGGTACCGAGATGGTTATTGGTAGCCGGGGCGAACGCTTTTTCGTTGACCGGTCGTAGGCTTGGACGTATCCGTTGTAGATCTGCGGGTGGGCTGTAGCAACGGATTTCGTTCCGGCGGTGATCCACCCTCCAGGCGCCGCTTGGTTGTGAATGGCTGTCACTCGTTCGGAATGAAACAATTTGTCATTAGAGAACTTTGTGAAGACATCGACCTGGCCACCCAAGGTGTAGTTGGAGCCCAGTACGCGGAGCTCGGCACCGTTTGCGTACGTTCCGATGAACGGGACGCCGAAGTAGGGCAATGCGTATCGGGCGCTCGCCGATTTGTCATGGAGCCGTCCCGCGCCGGCGGGGCACGGAGCATTCGCGGCGTTCGGGCCATAGAACAGGCCCTGGCAGTTCTTACACCACCTCCAGCCCTTCTGGGACGAAGGCGACGATTTGTCGTCGAACTGTACGGCCAGGGTTGGACTTCCGGACAGGCTGTGGTGTGCGCCCGCCGGACATGAGCTGCTTTCCGCCCAGGGGCCATAGAACAACACCCGGCAGTTCTTGCACGTGCGCCAGCCAATCTGGTGGTTTGGGCTGGTCATGTCGCCGTCGACGAACAACGCGAAGTAATCCCAACTTGCAGAACCGTCGTGAACACCACCAGCCGGACACGCACCCGGCGCGCCGGGCATACCGTTGAACAAAGCTTGGCAGCGATTACACCAACTCCATCCGTCCGAGAATGATGCTGGCATGGGGCACCCCTAACGACAACGGCAGATCGTCCTGCTCATGGACGATTCGAGCGTAGGTGTGAAATACCCCGCCGAGGTGAGTAGCGGGGTACTCGAATTCTTGGTTGTCGTTCACTGCGCCGAGTGCGGACGTTTGACGGGGCCTGGCCACCCATGGTGTAGGTGCAACGGGCGTCATCGATCGGGCACAAGCTGCGCGACCCGCTCGAGCAACTCGGCCACTTTGTGCGGTTCGGTGATCATCAAGTCGTGGCCGGTGTCGATGTCCCAAACCCGGCCGTCCCACTTGGCCCGCAGGCCGTCGACGTTGCGCAGCGACATGAATGTCGTTGTACTGATATGCGACTGCGGGACTGATTGCAGTGCAGCCGAATTGGTCAGGTGCAGAGGCTGCTCGAAACACTTCCAGGGATGCGGTGTGAGGCGTTCGCGCATCCAGTCGAGGGTGAGCGGATCGACCACGCCGTAGAACGGCAGCGTTTCCTCGCTCGGGAACAGGCACATCTCCACGCCGTCGATGATCCGGCTGTCTGATCGCGCCGCCGCCATGAACGGGCCGGCGACGTCTACCAACGACTGGCCGTCCTTGGGGGCCATCGCATCGAGGTAAACCAGATGGCCCACGCGGTTGGTAGCGCGGTCGGCGGCCCCGGTGATGACCATGCCACCGTAGCTGTGACCGACCAGGATCGCGTCGCGCAGATCTTCGTAATGCAGCAGGGCGACGATGTCGTTGACGTGGCAGTCGAGGTCGACACCGGCGCGAAACAGGTGCGCGCGCTCTGCCAAACCCGTCAACGTCGGGGCGTATACCTCGTGCCCGTTGTCTCGTAGAACACGGGCAAGGGGCTGAAAGCACCATCCTCCGTGGCCGCCGCCGTGAACCAGAACAAATTTCGCCATCGGGGATCGACGATAGCCATCGATGGTGCATGAGATTGCCTTTGGGGATAAGTGGTCTGGAAACCGCCAGTGTGAAGCGTCAGCGGCTGACAGAATTGTCGGCCATGACGGAGCGACCGGATCTGCCCGACATCCCGTCCGAATTCGGGATGCCGAGTGAGGAACGCCGCAGGGCGCCGCAGAGTCGTCAACGACGTAGTGCGGTCGAGGGACCGGAGCCGCCCGAACCGATCCCGGTCCCAACTTCTCCGAATCTTGTCGCCGACTCGCTGATCTCCCGCCCACTGGCCGAACTGATGGAACGGGCGCGGCGGGGCCAGCGGATCGGTGTCGTCATCGAGCTCAGCGAGAAACACCCGAAGGGTGTGGACGGCGCACGGTCTCACGTCGTGAAGCTTTTGGAAGACAACGCTCCTCGGGCGCCACGGAGGCCGATGCGTGGATACGTCGCCACCGCGCTGACCGCAGCCGAGATCCGTAAGGTCGTCCGAGCCGAACAAGACCGCGACCAATCGGAGCGACGCACGTCACCCGACAAGCCGATGCCGACGACCCATGGACCGCGGTGGGCCATTCACCGCATGTGGCCCAACTTCGAGGTAGGCGCCCTGATTCACCGTTCGATCATCACCACCAAGTGCGATGCGGCGCAGCGGTCGTTCGAGGCCATGGGCGACGGCCTGGTTTGGGCGGTGCTCGACTCCGGCATCGATGGCGACCATGCGCATTTCGCTCGGCACGACAATCTCGGTCGTTTGCGCGGTGACCTGCCGCACCGATCGTTCGTTCAGACGGCCTCGCCAGACCCGTTGACGGATTCCGCCGGTCATGGCACTCACGTGGCGGGCATCCTCGCCGGTGAGCAGATCGCCGGCACAGAACACGAGATCATCGCTGCCACTTGGTATCACAACGACCGCGGTGATACCGCCGCGCGTGAGCTCTCGCTTCCGCGCATAAGTGGGATGGCGCCCCGCTGTCGGTTGTTGTCGTGCAAGGTGCTTCGTGACGACGGATCGGGTGACGTTGCGGCTCTACTCGCCGCATTGGAGTACATCCAAGATCTCAACCATGGCGGTCGAGAGCTCAAGGTGCACGGCGTCAATCTTTCGGTGGGTTACCCGTTTGATCCGTCGTGGTTCGGCACGGGTCTGACCCCGATATGCCGCGAAGTGGATCGATTGGTGCGCAGCGGAGTCGTCGTGGTCGTCGCCGCGGGAAACACCGGATACGGCTACGCGCTCGATCCCAAAGAGCAGCAGTTCCGCCTCGGGTTCGATATGACGATCAACGACCCCGGGAACACCGAAGCCGCGCTCACGGTCGGCTCTACGTCGACGATGCCGCACACGACCGGCGTTTCCTACTTCTCGTCCAAAGGGCCGACCGGCGACGGCCGGCTCAAGCCGGATTTGGTCGCGCCCGGCGAACGTGTCGTCAGCGCGGGGGCCGGTGCCCTGCTCGCGAAAGCAAGAACGGTGGCTCCGAACGCCACCTACGTCGAGAACTCCGGCACATCGATGGCAGCACCACACGTTTCGGGAGCTGCTGCGGCCTTCTTGTCCGTGCACAGAGAATTCATCGGCCGCCCGAACGACGTCAAGCAGATCCTGCTCGATGCGGCCACCGACATCGGACGCTCACGCACCTTCCAGGGGCGAGGCGTGGTCGACCTGATGCGGGCCATCCAGTCAGTTTGAGTTTGATAGAGGAGGTCGTCGTGAAATTTCCGTTTGCGGCAGTCGAGTTCGACACAAGTGGTTCAGTGCATGACCTCGCCCAGGTCGAAGCGGCGAAGGAAGTCGTGGCCGAAGCTGATGATGTGCTGGTCTTGGTCCACGGTTGGAACAACGACATGCCTGCCGCACGACATCTCTACGAAAAGTTGACCGACAGCGTCGACCGCATACGGAACCGGGTTCCCGCTGCCGCGGGTCGTGACATCGCCGTCGTCGGGGTCTTCTGGCCTTCGGTCAAGTGGGCCGATGACGACGATGTGGCCGGAGGCGGTGCAGGCGCCGGAAGCGCGGAGGGCGCGCTCATCGCCGAGATTGGTAACCGGGATTTCGATCCCGAGGTGACCGCTCAACTCCGAGAGTTGGTACCCGAGCTGGAGGCGTCGGCCGATGCGCGTCAGAAATACCTGGATCTGCTGCGGACCGCGCTTCCCGATGACATGGAGGGTGGGGAGGATGCGCCGCCTCCCTCGTTCCTTGGAGGCGATGCCGACACCACCTTCGAGCGCGCCGGTCGCGCAGGCGGGCTGACAGGGGCCGGGGTGGCAGGCGGTGGTGCCGCTGACTTCTCTGTGGGCGGCTTCATACGGGCCGCCCGAAACCTCCTCAATCTCACCACGTACTACACGATGCGAGACCGGGCCGGCACGGTCGGCGCGAAGGGCGTCGCCTCGCTAATCGACGATCTGCATGCCGATGGCCGGCGAATCCACCTGGTGGGGCACTCATTCGGCGCGCGTGTCGTGTCTGCAGCAGCCAACGCATCACGCGCGCCCGTCCACGTTGTGATGCTGCTTCAGGGTGCCTTCAGCCACTATGGATTCGCCGGCAACTGGAACGGCGAGGGAGCCGATGGCCTGTTCCGCGCGGTGCCTGATCGAATTCGCGGGCCCCTCGTCGTCACACACACAAAGAACGACAAGGCGGTGGGCCTGGCGTATGCGATCGCATCACGGTTGGCGCGGCAGGTCGCCATCGACATCGGTGGGCCCGACGACCGCTACGGCGGGATAGGCCGCAACGGGGCCCTCAAGACCCCCGGGGCACTTGATCCCGGCACGCTTCAGGCTGTGGGCTCGCAATACGGATTCCAGCCGCGACGAGTCAGCAACTTGCGGGCCGACGATTTCATCACCGGGCACTCCGATGTGACGGGTGAACAGGTCGCGTATGCCCTGCTGACTGCGGTGACGACGCCGTCGCTGTAGGCAGGCATCGTCGTCCCTTAAAGCCGGGTGTGGATAACGGCTCGTCTGTGGATAACTCGCGCTGACACGCGCCCGGCTGTCTGTGCTCACGTGATCTGGTCCCATGGCTTCATGGACCCGCGCCGAAATCGGCACGTTTGGTGAGCAATTGGCGGTTGAGCACTTGACGGCTGAAGGCCTGCGAGTGTTGGACCGCAATTGGCGCTGTCGCTACGGCGAGCTGGACGTCATTGCGGCCGACTCCGCCGCTCGCACCGCGGTCTTCGTCGAGGTGAAGACGCGCACAAGTGAGGTCTTCGGCGGTGTGGAGCAGGCGGTGACGCCGGACAAGGTTCGGCGACTGCGTCGGCTGGCGGGGTTGTGGCTCCCCGGTCAGGAAGGCAGCTGGGCCGCGGTGCGAATCGACGTCATCGGAGTGCGCATCGGACGACAGCGCAATCCGGAGATCACCCACCTGCGGGCGGTCGGATGATGGCGCTGGGTAGAGCGTTCTCGGTGGCGGTGCGCGGGCTTGAGGGCGAGATCGTCGAGATCGAGGCCGACATCACGTCGGGTCTGCCTGGTGTGCATCTCGTCGGGTTGCCCGATACTGCATTGCAGGAATCGCGTGACCGCGTTCGAGCCGCAATCACCAACTGCGGTAACAGCTGGCCGATGGCGCGGCTGACGCTCGCTTTGTCGCCTGCGACTCTGCCGAAGATGGGTTCCGTGCCGTCGACGACCTGGCTGTCTGACCTGGCCGCCGCCATGAACGGACCGGCGACATCGACCAACGACTGCCCGTGCTTGGGGGGCTTCGCGTCCAGGTACACGAGATGGCCGACGCGATCGGGCGCGCGGTCGGCCGCGCCCGTGATCACCATCCCGCCGTAGCTATGCCCGACCAGGATGGCGTTTCGTAAGTCCTCATAGTGCAGGAGCGCCACGACGTCCCTCGACGTGGCAGTCGAGGTCGACGCCCGCTCGAAACAGGTGCGCACGCTCTCCCAACCCCGTCAGTGTCGGGGCGTAGACGTCGTGCCCCATGTCTCGCAACACTCGGGCAAGGGGCTGAAAACACCACCCGCCGTGCCCGCCGCCGTGAACCAGAACGATGGACCGATTCGATTTGGCCTCGGTCATGGTCGGTGACTGTACATCCGGTCTGACCCGCTGCTGCGTTGAAGGACTGCGATTACGTAGGGTTCCACTTAAGGAGCCAACTGGGTGAGTCTGTCGATCGTCTTCGCCGTGCTCTTCTCGGCGTTGCTGCACGCGACCTGGAACTCGTTGGCGCACGCTATTTCTGACCGCCTGGTGGGCTTCGCGCTCATCGGCGTGGCCGACGCGGTGGGTGGCGGCTTGATGGTGGCGTTCGCAGGGTTGCCCCCCGCTGGGGCGTGGCCGTTCATCGTCGCCTCCGCGGCGCTGCACGTCGTGTACAACCTTCTGTTGCTGGCCAGCTATGAACTGGGTGAGTTCAGCCAGATGTATCCGCTCGCCAGAGGCACGTCGCCGTGGGTTGTCGCACTGGTCTCGGTCGTGGTGCTCGGCCGCGAACTTCCGATCACCGAACTCGCCGGTGTACTGGCCGTCTCCGCGGGATTGATTGCGTTGGTCTTCATCGGCGGGCGGCCGGGCCGCAAGGATCTGCCTGCGCTCATCGCGGCCGTGCTCACCGGCTTGGCGATCGCGTCGTACACGGTGGTCGACGGTCTGGGGGTGATGCACGCGCCCCTGTTCGCCTACACCGGGTGGATGTTCCTGCTTCAAGGCCCACCGATCGCGGCGCTGGCAGTGGTTAGACGCGGTCGCCGACTGCCTGCGGCGGTTCGCGCATCGGCGGTGCCGGGACTCGCAGGAGGTGCCATCTCGATCGTCGCGTACACCATCGTCCTGTGGGCCCAGACCAGCGGCGCGCTGGCGCCCATCGCTGCGCTGCGCGAGACGAGCATTGTGTTCGGTGCGTTGATCGGCGCGGTGTTCCTGGGTGAGCGGCTCGGTGCGCGCCGCGCGATCGCCGCGGGCGTGGTCCTCGCCGGGGTGGTGTTGATCAGCCTGCCGTAGCGATTTCGGTGGATGAAATGTCGACTGTGGATAACCCCGCCCCACCGGTGTCGGGTTGTCTGCCGCGGACTGCACTGTGGCGGCATGACTTCATGGACCCGTGCCGAGATCGGTGCGCTGGGTGAGCAACTCGCGGTCGACCATCTGACCTCGCTGGGGCTGGCTGTGTTGGACCGCAACTGGCGCTGCCGCTACGGCGAGCTGGACGTCATCGCGGCCGACCGAGTCACGCGCACAGCGATTTTCGTCGAAGTGAAGACACGCACAAGTGACGTCTTCGGCGGTGTGGAGCAAGCGGTGACGCCGGACAAGGTTCGGCGGTTGCGCCGCCTGGCCGGATTGTGGCTCGCCGGTCAGGACGGCAGCTGGGCCGCGGTGCGAATCGACGTCATCGGAGTCCGCATCGGTCGACAGCGCACTCCCGAGCTCACCCATCTGCGGGCGGTCGGATGATGGCGCTGGGCAGAGCATTCTCGGTGGCGGTGCGCGGGCTTGAGGGCGAGATCGTCGAGATCGAGGCCGACATCACCTCGGGTCTGCCCGGTGTGCATCTCGTCGGACTTCCCGATACCGCATTACAGGAGTCGCGTGATCGCGTTCGAGCCGCAATCACCAACTGCGGCAACAGCTGGCCGATGGCGCGGCTGACACTGGCCCTGTCACCGGCGACGCTTCCGAAGATGGGGTCGGTTTACGACCTTGCCCTGGCGGCGGCGGTGCTGTCGGCACATGGCAAGAAGGAATGGGAGCGGCTCGAAAAGACACTGCTGCTCGGCGAATTGGCCCTCGACGGACGGGTGCGCGCGGTCAAGGGTGTGCTGCCCGCGGTGATGACCGCCAAGCGGGAGGGATGGCCGTCCGTTGTGGTTCCCGTCGACAATCTCCGCGAAGCCAGCCTCGTCGACGGCGTCGAGGTGCTTGGCGCACGAACGCTGGGCCAATTACATGCCTGGTTGTCGGGTAAGGCGCAGTTGGACGAGCGGGTCGAGGCCTCGACCACCGCACCGGAGGTGGAGGTGGATCTCGCCGATGTCGTCGGACAGACCCATGCCAGATACGCCGTGGAAGTGGCGGCCGCCGGTGCACACAATCTGACGCTCACGGGCCCACCTGGCGTCGGCAAAACGATGCTGGCGCAACGACTTCCCGGGCTGTTGCCGGAGTTGTCGCACAGCGAGTCGCTCGAGGTCACCGCGATCCACTCGGTGGCCGGCCTGCTGTCGGGTGACACCCCGCTGATCACCCGGCCACCGTTCGTTGCGCCGCACCACACCTCCAGCGTGGCAGCACTCGTCGGCGGCGGGTCGGGGATGGCGCGACCGGGTGCGGTCAGCCGCGCGCATCGCGGCGTGCTCTTTCTCGACGAGTACGCCGAGGTCGGAAACAGCGTGCTCGAAGCACTGCGAACGCCGTTGGAGGACGGCGAGATTCGGCTAGCCCGGCGCGACGGCGTGGCCCGGTATCCTGCGCGCTTCCAACTGGTGCTGGCGGCCAATCCGTGTCCGTGTGCGTCACCCGATCCGCACGACTGCATCTGCACTTCCGCCGAAAAGCGCCGGTATCTGAGCAAGCTGTCGGGCCCGTTGCTGGACCGCGTCGACCTGCGTGTGTTCATGCACCGTGAAAAGGCCGGCGCCTTTGCGGCCGAGGCGGGGGAGCCAACCGTTGCGGTCCGGGACCGGGTGAAGGCCGCGCGCGAAGCGGCGGCGGAACGATGGCGCGAACACGGCGTCCGAACCAACGCCGAGGTCAGCGGCGTTCTGCTGCGGCGTCGATTCCGGCTGGAAGCCGACGTGATGGCTCCGCTGAAGACTGCGCTCGACCGCGGCCTGCTGAGCATCCGTGGCGTGGATCGGACACTGCGTGTCGCGTGGACGCTGGCCGATTTGGCCGGGCGAACATCGCCAGGAATCGACCACGTCGCCACTGCGCTGAGCTTCCGGCAACCAGACGGTGTGCAATGAGCGACGACACGCGACTCGCGTTCGCGTACCTGTCCCGAGTCGCTGAGCCGCCCTGTCCAGAGCTGACCGCCTTGGTCAGTCGCGTCGGACCGGTTGAGGCCGCCAACCGGATCAAAGCAGGCGATGTTGCCGAGGACCTTGCCCGTCGCACCGAAGCTCGGCGCGGGATAGATTGCGCAGCAGAAGATCTCGAACTGCTTGCCCGACGTGGTGGCCGCCTGATCGCGGCCGACGATGACGGTTGGCCGTTGCTTGCCTTCACGGCGTTCGCCGGCGTGGATCAGCGGCTGCGGCCGCAGGCTCATCCGCCCTTGGCCTTGTGGACGGTCGGCTCGGGGCGCCTCGACGACATAGCCGAACGCGCCGTCGCCCTCGTCGGAACCAGAGCGTGCACCACGTACGGCGAGCACGTCGCCGCAGACTTGGCCGCGGGCCTGGTCGAGCGGGACGTATCGGTGGTGTCGGGCGGCGCATACGGCATCGACGGCGCGGCACACCGCGCCACCCTTGCCGCCGACGGTTTCACCGTCGCGGTGCTCGCAGGCGGCATCGACGTGCCATACCCCGCAGGCCATGCCGCACTGCTGCATCGGATCGGGCAGCACGGCCTGGTCGTCAGCGAGTATCCGCCCGGCGTACGTCCGGCTCGCCATCGATTTCTGACCCGCAACCGACTGGTGGCCGCGCTGTCGCGTGCCACGGTGGTCGTCGAAGCGGGTGCTCGAAGCGGCGCGGCGAACACCGCCGCATGGGCGCGGGCACTCGGTCGTGGGTTGTGCGCCGTGCCGGGACCGGTCACGTCGTCGGCTTCGGTGGGTTGTCACGCGTTGTTGTGCGGCGGCGCAGACCTGGTCACCCGCGCCGCTGATGTCGTCGAGCTCATCGGTCGCGTCGGCGAACTCGCTCCGGATCAGGATCGGCCCGGCTCGGCGCTCGACGGTCTCGGTGAGGCCGAACAGCGGGTCTACGAGGCACTGCCCGCCCGCGGCCGCCGCACCGCCGACCAGATCGCCATCGCGTCCGGCCTCGCGCCGACCCAAGTGCTGGGGCCGCTGTCAATGCTGGAAGTGTGCGGTTTGATCATCCGCGACGAGGGTTACTGGAAGCTCAAAAGGTAGCCCGCCCAGGAATAGCCACTGCTCGTATAATTGTTGAGACTGGCTAACGAATGCCGGCCAGGATTTGGAGGACCAGTGGCAGGACGACCAGTTCACACGTTCGAGGTGGTGCGCACCGAGAATCTCACCCCGCACCTCGTGCGCGTGGTGCTCGGCGGCAGTGGATTCGACACCTTCAAGCCGAACGACTTCACCGACGCCTACGTCAAGATCGTGTTCGTCCGCGACGACGTCGACGTGAGCGCGCTGCCGCAGCCGCTGACACTCGACAGCTTCAACGAGTTGCCCGTCGAGCGTCGGCCCACCGTCCGCACCTACACCGTGCGTCACGCCGACACCGACCGCCGCGAACTGACCATTGACTTCGTCGTGCACGGTGGGCATGGCGTCGCAGGGCCGTGGGCGTCGGCGGCCACGCCGGGACAACGCGCCTTTCTGATGGGACCGAGTGGTGCGTACGCACCCGACCCCGCCGCTGACTGGCATCTGATCGCCGGTGATGAAGCCGCGCTTCCCGCGATCAGCGCGGCGTTGGAAGCGTTGCCCGACAACGCTGTTGGCAAGGTCTTCATCGAAATCGCCGGGCCAGATGACGAGATCCCGCTGAAGGCGCCCGAAGGCGTCGGGGTGAATTGGATCTACCGCGGCGGGCGTGCCGACCTGGTGCCCGAGGACATGGCGGGCGACCATTCACCGCTGATCGCGGCGGTCAAGGAGGCCAACTGGCTGCCCGGTCAGGTTCAGGTCTTCATCCACGGCGAAGCGCAGACGGTGATGCACAACCTGCGGCCCTACATCCGCAAGGAACGCGGCGTGGAAGCGAAGTGGGCGAACTCGATTTCCGGGTACTGGCGGCGCGGCCGCACCGAGGAGACCTTCCGGCAGTGGAAGCGCGAACTCGCGCAAGCCGAGGAAGGCGCCAACGCCTGAGCCTCGACCTGGCACGCTAGGCCCATGGCGTTCGCTGACTATCAACTCGAGATCTACTTCAAGGGCCTTTCCGGCGTATTGCCCCAACTGCCCATGGCCTTCGCCGAGTTGGAGGCGAAGGCCGAAGCGGCGATGTCGCCGGGGATGTGGTCCTACGTCGCGGGCGGATCCGGCAACGAACTCACCCAGTCAATCAACGTGACCGCGTTTGACGCCTGGGGCCTGATGCCGCGGATGTTCGTCGGCGCCAACGACCGGGATCTATCGGTGAATCTGTTCGGCATGACGTTGCCGTCGCCGGTCATGATGGCACCCGTGGGGGTCATCGGCCTGTGCGCGCAGGACGGGCACGGCGACCTGGCGACAGCGCGCGCCGCGGCGCAAACCGGTGTGCCGATGATCGCGTCGACGATGTCGGCCGACCCAATGGAGCAAGTCGCCGCCGAATTCGGCGACACGCCAGGCTTTTTCCAGTTGTACACACCGAAGGATCGCGACCTGGCCGCGAGCCTGGTGTCGCGCGCCGAGGCGGCCGGTTTCAAAGGCATCGTCGTCACTCTGGATACCTGGCTCCCGGGTTGGCGCCCTCGCGACCTGGCGACGTCGAACTTTCCGTTCCTTCGCGGGCACTGCCTGGCCAACTACACCAGCGACCCGGTGTTCCGCGCGAGCCTGCAGCGAACGCCCGAGGAGGATCAGCAGGCTGCGGTGCTGCAGTGGATCCAGATCTTCGGGAATCCGCTGACGTGGGACGACCTGCCGTGGCTTCGTTCGCTGACCGACCTGCCACTCCTCGTCAAGGGCATCTGTCACCCCGATGACGCGCGGCGCGCCAGGGATGGCGGCGTGGACGGCATCTACTGCTCGAACCATGGCGGCAGGCAGGCCAACGGCGGTGTGCCCGCGATCGACTGCCTTCCGGCTGTCGTCGAGGCCGCCGACGGACTTCCTGTGCTGTTCGACTCCGGAATCCGCAGCGGCGTCGACGTCGTCAAGGCCATTGCGCTGGGTGCCACAGCCGTTGCCATCGGCCGGCCCTACGCGTACGGGCTTGCCCTGGGCGGTGTCGACGGCATCGTGCACGTGCTGCGGTCACTGCTGGCCGAGGCCGACGTGACCCTGGCCGTCGACGGATATCGATCGTTGAAAGATCTCACTCCGGAAACGCTTCGGCGCGTCACCTGAGCCGCCGCGCGGGGGTCTGCGACGGTGAGCGGGTGGAGGCGATCCTCGAGGAGTTCGACGAGCATCTCGCTCTCGAGCGCGGCCGCTCAGACCACACCCGCCGCGCCTATCTGGGCGACCTGCGGTCGCTGTTCGAGTTCCTCACCCAGCGGACGCCCGATATGCAGCTGAGCAGCCTGAGCCTGCCCGTGCTGCGGTCGTGGCTGGCGGCTCAGGCCACCGCGGGGGTCGCCCGCACCACGCTCGCTCGCCGCACGTCCGCGGTGAAGACCTTCACCGCGTGGGCGACACGACGGGGACTGCTGATGAGCGATCCGGCAGCGCGTCTGCAGGTGCCCAAGGCGCGGCGGACACTGCCCGCCGTGTTGCGCCAGGATCAGGCGCTGGACGCCATGGCGGCAGCCAATTCCGGTGCGGAACAAGGTGATCCGATGGCGCTGCGCGATCGGCTGATCGTCGAGATGCTTTACGCCACCGGCATCCGGGTCAGTGAGCTGTGCGGCCTCGACGTCGACGACATCGATATGTCGCGGCGGCTGCTGCGGGTGCTGGGCAAGGGCAACAAGCAACGCACGGTCCCGTTTGGCGAGCCGGCGCAGGCCGCGTTGACTGCATGGCTTACCGACGGGAGACCTGCGCTGGCAACCGGTGATTCGGGATCTGCGCTACTCCTCGGCGCGCGCGGCCGTCGGCTCGATCAGCGGCAGGCCCGCACCGTCGTGCACCAGACCGTCGCCGCCGTAGACGGAGCGCCCGATATCGGGCCGCATGGCCTGCGGCACAGCGCGGCCACCCATCTTCTCGAAGGTGGCGCGGACCTGCGCATCGTGCAGGAACTGCTCGGCCACTCGACGCTGGCGACCACGCAGCTCTACACACATGTCACCGTCGCGCGGCTGCGGGCCGTGCACGATCAGGCTCACCCACGCGCCTGAATCGGCGATCGTCAAGTGCCGCAGAAGGTTTGATAGCAGCCGAAATCATCTGGGGCGGGCTCGGCATAGCGCTCGAATCCGGCTCGCTCCTCGTAGGGGGATGCGATTGCCGCGAGCAGTCTTTCGAGCGGACCCAGATCACCTGCCGACGCGGCGGCGAGGGCTTCCTCAACGAGGTGATTGCGGGGGATGTAGACGGGGTTGACGCGATCCATGGCGTCGGCGTCCGGCTTGAGGGCGAGCCAGCGGGCGACCCAGTTGTCGTCGAATGTCAGTGCCGCATCACCGCGGGCTGCCGCGCTCAGATGGCGGAAGAACGCTGTGTAGTCGACGCGGTCGCGCTCGAGGTGTCCCAGCAGGTCGTCGGCGAGCTCCCCGACGATGGTGTCGTCGACGTCGTCGCGCAGGCCGAGCTTCTCCCGCATGCCAGCCGTCCACGCGGCCGCGTACTGCGGCGCGAAATCCTGCAGTGAGGCTGTGGCGAGCGCGATCCCGCGATCCTGGTCGTCGGCGATCAGCGGCAGGAGCGCTTCGGCGAAGCGGGCGAGATTCCAACCGGCGACCGTCGGCTGGTTGCCGTAGGCGTAGCGGCCCCAGGAGTCGATCGAACTGAACACCGTCTTGGGATCGAAGGTGTCCATGAACGCACACGGCCCATAGTCGATCGTCTCGCCCGAGATCGTCATGTTGTCGGTGTTCATCACCCCGTGGACGAACCCGACGAGCATCCACCGGGCGATGAGCTCGGCCTGACCGGCGATGACCGCGTCGAGCAGTGCGAGGTAGGGGTTTTCGGCGTCAGCGGCAGCGGGGTAATGCCTGGCGATGGCGTGGTCGGCTAGTCGGCGCAGAACGTCGAGTTTTCCTGCGGCCGAAACATATTCGAAGCTGCCGACGCGCAGGTGGCTGCTGGCGACCCTGGCGAGGACGGCGCCGTCGAGCACCGTCTCGCGTTGCACCGGGCGGCCCGTGGCGACGACGGACAGGGCGCGCGTGGTCGGGATGCGCAGGGCGTGCATCGCTTCGCTGATTACGTATTCGCGCAGCATCGGGCCGATGGCTGCCAAGCCGTCACCGCCACGGGCGAACGGAGTGCGCCCCGACCCTTTGAGGTGCAGATCTCGCAGTCGGCCTTCGGTGTCGACGAGTTCGCCGAGCAGTAGTGCCCGTCCATCGCCGAGGCGGGGGACCCATCCCCCGAACTGATGGCCGGCGTAGCCCTGGGCGACCGGTTCGGCACCCGCGGGTACTTGCGTCCCCACGAGTAGGCCCAGCCCATCGGCGCTGCGCAGCCATGCCGGGTCGAGTCCCAGCTCGGCCGCCAGCGGCTCGTTGAGGACGAGCAGTCGCGGCGCAGGAGTGGATTCCGCCTGCCAGCGCACCGCGAGCTCAGGCAGCTCAGCGGCGAACCGGTTGCCGAGGGCAATGGTGCTATCGGGCGCAACGCTCATTGTTGTCCACCCTACTGACAGAGCCGAGACGAGGCTAAGGCCGAAGTAGATCAATCACTTTCGCCATGTCCGCCATCGCGGACGGCCTGCCGGGTAAGTCGTCGAACACAGTCCAGTAGCTGACCCCGAACTGGCGCTGGCGCTCGGTCAGCGTCCCGGCCATTTGCTCGTGCGTGCCGATCAGGACGAACGGGGAGTCGAGCAGCTGTGCGGGGGAGATCGCGACCCCGAACGCGGTCGCGAGTTGGTCCGCCGCGGTTTTCCGGTCGTCGGTCACCACCACGGCCTGAATCAGCGCATTGAGCTCGATTTGGTCGAAGCGTTCACCTGCGGCATCGCGCACGACGGAGATCCGGTCCTCGAGGCCATCCGAGTCGAAATGCGTTGCGTGGACCATGGTCGCGTTGTGGTTGTGGGTGATGCCCGCGAAACCCACGGCGTCGGCGAGCCGGCCGCCTAGTCGCAGCACGCGATTTCCGTTGCCGCCGATCAGCATTGGCACTCGCAATGCCGGCGGCGCCACTAGCGATCCTGCCTCGGCGTAGACGCGGTAGTGCGGGCCGTCGACATCGACGGCCTCACCGTCGAGCAGCGCGCGGATCAGACCGACCGCTTCCTCCAGCCGCGAGACCCGCACTCCACCGAGGTCGAAAGGGACGCCCGCCGCGTCGTACTCCGACTTCATGTGGCCGGCGCCGATGCCGAGTTCGAACCGGCCGCCGGTCAGAGTCGCGACGCCAGCGCTTTCCCTTGCGGTGTCGACCGGATGGCGAAAGTCGTTGTTGAGAACCAGGGTTCCGACGTGAAGACGGTCGGTCGCCATCGCTGCGGCGGTGGCGCCTGCGAACGGCGGCACCGACGGGACGAGGTGGTCGGGAAATGTGAGCACGTCGAACCCGGCCGCCTCCACGGCTCGCGCGAACTGCCGAGCCTCACCGGCAGATCGCGGCAGCGCGGTGGTCAAGCCGAACCGCATCGGGCGGGAGCGATGGGCATTCGTGGCCATCTATCCGACGGTAGGCCCTTTGACACTGCGCACAGATCGCGGTTTACGGCCAATTCGCGATCTCTCAGCAGTCTCGCCGTGCGAAGTCACCCGTGTAGGGGTTTGAGCCGAATCGGCGTCGTCACGAGCAGCCCGAGCGGATCGACGTAGTCGGCGTTGGCGGCCGGCCCCCACATCGCACCCCAGTGCAGGCAGGCCGGGGCCGGGCAGCCTTCGTGTCCGGCGGCCAGCTCGCCGAGCACCGTGCCGGAAGCCGCCGGCTGCCCCGGTCGCACAGATGCCACAACAGGCTCGTAGCTCGTCCGCAAACCGCCCGGGTGGGCCACCGACACCACAGGTCGACCGGCAAGCACCCCGGCGAACACCACTGTTCCCGGCCCTGCGGCGTACACAACTTGGCCGGGCACCCCGGCCAGGTCAACGCCGCGATGCCCGCGCTGCCAGTTCGGCGACGGCGCGTCGAAGACCCGCATCACCGCAGGTCGGGGCCGCAACGGCCAGTTCAGCCTGCCGCCATCGGCACGCGCGGGCGACGCGCACGCCACCGCGAGGACCAGGATCGCCACCGCCGCGCGCATATCGCCCAGCTCAGCGCCTCGCCGCCCGGAGATGAAGGCCTGAAGTGTCCACCTGGGGATCAACGTCGCGGTGTGGACAAAGCACCTGCTACGACGGTGTAAACTCAGTCCCGCAACTCGCAGCAGTGAGTTGACTTCGCGCGCCTGCACCGCAGCCCCGTTCTTCCAGGGTTGCATCCACATGCCGGGCGGTCCCGATTGGAGAAAACTCCGACCGGGTCCGGCACGCAGCAGACGCCAGGGCCAGGCATCACCCGACGCCGGGCGACAACCGACAACTGAAGGCAAGGCACCCCACCATGGCCGTCGTGACCATGAAACAGCTGCTGGACAGCGGCACCCACTTCGGGCATCAGACCCGTCGCTGGAATCCCAAGATGAAGCGGTTCATCTTCACCGACCGCAACGGCATCTACATCATTGATCTGCAGCAGACGCTGACCTACATCGACAAGGCGTACGAGTTCGTCAAGGAGACGGTCGCGCACGGCGGGTCCATCATGTTCGTCGGCACCAAGAAGCAGGCGCAGGAGTCCATCGCCGAGGAGGCCACCCGCGTCGGCATGCCCTATGTGAACCAGCGCTGGCTGGGCGGCATGCTCACCAACTTCTCCACCGTGCACAAGCGTCTCCAGCGCCTCAAGGAGCTGGAGACCATGGAGCAGACCGGTGGCTTCGAGGGTCGCACCAAGAAGGAAATCCTGATGCTGACCCGCGAGAAGAACAAGCTGGAGCGCAGCCTCGGCGGTATCCGCGACATGGTCAAGGTGCCTTCGGCGATCTGGGTCGTCGACACCAACAAGGAGCATCTCGCGGTCGCTGAGGCGCGCAAGCTGAACATCCCGATCATCGCGATCCTGGACACCAACTGCGATCCCGATCTCGTCGACTACCCGATCCCGGGCAACGACGACGCCATCCGCTCGGCTGCGCTGCTCACCAAGGTGGTCGCTTCCGCGGTCGCCGAGGGTCTGCAGGCCCGCGCAGGCGCGGGCGGTAACGGCGACAAGCCGGAGACCGCGGGCGCCGAGCCGCTGGCCGAATGGGAGCAGGAGCTCCTGGCCAGCGCCACCGCGACCGCAAGCCCGACCGCCGAAGGCGCCGAGCCGGGCACGCCCGAGGCCGACGTTCAGACCGAACCGAAGCCCCCGACGAACCCTTAGGACACAAAGACATGGCGAACTACACCGCTGCCGACGTCAAGCGACTGCGGGACCTGACCGGTGCAGGCATGCTCGACAGCAAGAACGCGCTGGTCGAAGCCGACGGCGATTTCGACAAGGGCCATCGAGCTGTTGCGCATCAAGGGCGCCAAGGACGTCGGTAAGCGCGCCGAGCGGGCCACCGCCGAGGGTCTGGTCGTGGCGAAGGACGGCGCGCTGATCGAGCTGAACTCCGAGACCGACTTCGTTGCGAAGAACGCCGAATTCCAGGCGGTCGCTGACCAGATCGTTGCCGCGGCTGCCGCCTCGAAGGCCACCGACGTCGACGCCCTCAAGGCCGCTCGGATTTCCGCCGATTCGGCGGCGCCACCGTCGAGCAGACCATCGCCGACCTGTCGGCGAAGATCGGCGAGAAGCTCGAGCTGCGTCGCGCCACGTACTTCGACGGAACGGTCGAGACGTACCTGCACAAGCGGGCTGCCGACCTGCCGCCTGCGGTCGGTGTGCTCGTCGAGTACACGGGCTCCGACAAGGAGGCCGCGCACGCCGTCGCGTTGCAGATCGCCGCGCTGAAGGCGAAGTACCTGACGCGTGACGACGTGCCGGAGGACATCGTCGCCAACGAACGGCGCATCGCCGAGGAGACGGCCAAGGAAGAGGGCAAGCCCGAGCAGGCGCTGCCCAAGATCGTCGAGGGTCGCCTCAACGGCTTCTTCAAAGACATCGTGCTGCTCGATCAGCCGTCGGTGTCCGACAACAAGAAGACGGTCAAGGCGCTGCTCGACGAGGCGGGCGTCACCGTCACCCGGTTCGCGCGGTTCGAGGTCGGTCAGGCCTGACAACCCGGCGGTACGACTTGGTACCGTCGCTGATGGCCCGTATTGACGCCTTCGGCGACGACGCCCTCGGCGACCATGACGCAGTAGGTCTCGTCGACGCGCTACGTGCTGGCCAGGTGTCGGCGGCGGAACTCGTCGAGGCGGCGATCGCCCGCACCGAGGCGGTCAACCCGACGCTGAACGGTCTCGCGTACGAGGCGTTCGACCGTGCGCGCGACCGTGCGAGCGCGGCGCGCCCGTACGGCGGCTACTTCGACGGCGTCCCGACCTTCATCAAGGACAACGTCGCCGTCGCGGGCATGCCGACGATGGAGGGCGCCGACGCGTGGGAGCCACGGCCGATGCCCGCCGACGGTGCGTTCGCGCGGGTGTTCCTGTCCACCGGCCTTGTGCCGCTGGGCAAGACGCAGATGTCGGAGTTCGGCTTCAGCGCGTCGGCGGAGCATCCGCGGATCGGGCCCGTTCGGAACCCGTGGAACCCGGACTACACGGCAGGCGCGTCCTCGTCGGGTGCGGGCGCATTCGTCGCGGCCGGCGTGGTGCCGATCGCGCACGCCAACGACGGCGGCGGGTCGATCCGAATCCCCGCGGCCTGCAACGGTCTGGTGGGCCTCAAGCCCACACGGGGCCGGCTGCCGCTGGACAAGGAAACCGCCCAGATGCCGCTGCACATCGTCGCCAACGGGGTGGTCAGTCGGTCCGTCCGCGATACAGCGGCGTTCCTGCGCGAGGCCGAGCGGGCGTACCGCAATCCGAAACTACCTCCCATCGGGGACGTCTCCCATGCGGGTAAGCAGCGTCTTCGCATCGCGTTCTGCACCAAATCCGTTGTCCGAGAAGCGAGTCCGGATGTCCGAGAGCTGACCCTCAAGACGGCGGCGCTCTTGGAGGAGCTCGGCCACAAGGTCACCGAGATCGACAACCCGGTTCCGGCCCGCTTCAAGGACGACTTCCTGCTCTACTGGCAGTTCCTCGCCTTCGCCATCGTGCGCGGCGGGCGCCGGATGTATCGGGCCGAGCTTCGACCGGACCAAGCTGGACAATCTGACGCTGGGCCTCGATCGAATCGCGGCGCGGAATCTGCACAAGCTGCCGTTGGCGATCGCGCGGCTGTCGGCATCGCGCAGGATCACCGCCCGACTGTCGGCAACCTTTGATGCGGTGCTCATGCCGACGCTGGCACAAGAGACCCCGCGCATCGGACATCTCGATCCGACCGCCCCCTACGAGCAGATCATGGACCGGCTCATGGACTGGGTGGCCTTCACGCCGCTGCAGAACGCGACCGGCGACCCGGCGATCTCGCTTCCGCTCGCGGAATCTGCCGCGGGCCTTCCGGTCGGCATGATGCTGTCGACGGTGCGGGGCCAGGAGGCGCGGCTGCTGGAACTGGCCTACGAGCTGGAACAGGCTCGGCCGTGGCCGCGCATCAACGCGGCCTAGAACGGGTCGGTGCCGATCGCCAGCAGGATCTCTTTGAACTCGCGGCGTTGCTCACTGCTCAGGTCGGCCATCACCCGTCGTTCGGCGGCGCGCACCCCGGCGTCAGTGCGCTTCAACAGCTCCCTGCCTTCACCGGTGAGTTGAGCGGGCAGCGATCTGCCCGACGACACGCTGGCCGGCCGGGTGACGAGGCCGCGTTCCTCGAGCCCGCGCAGCACCATGTTCATCGCCTGCGGGGATACGTTGGTGTCACGCGCCAGCTCGGCGTTCGACCGGTGGGGGAAGCGCGACAGGATCCGCATGCAGATGTACTGCGGGAAGGCCAAACCCAGCGGCTCCAGCGCGGTGGCGGTCACCTCGGAGCGCAGCGCGTTGTGCGCCCGGTAGAGCAGGTAGCCCAGCGGCTGGTCGTTCTCGAACGGATCCATATCAACTATGTTGACATATATCAACTTCGTTGATAGACCTGGGGTATGACCACACCAGAGAAAGAAATGTTCGAATCGGCCTACCGCGGTGAGGCAGAGGAGTTCAAGGGCGTTCGTCCACCATGGAGCATCGGCGAGCCGCAACCGGAGATCAGCGCGCTGATCGAGGCGGGCAAGATCCACGGCGACGTTCTGGACGCGGGCTGCGGTGAGGCCGCGACCGCCCTGCACCTTGCGGAACTGGGCTTCACCACAGTCGGCCTCGACTCGGCGGAGACCGCCATCAAGCTTGCTCGCGAAGAGGCCGAAAAGCGCGGCCTGACCAACGCGACGTTCGACGTCGCCGACATCAGCGACTTCAGCGGCTACGACGGCCGCTTCGGCACCATCATCGATTCAACTCTGTTCCACTCGATGCCCGTCGAACTGCGCGAGGGCTACCAGCGGTCCATCGTGCGCGCGGCCGCGCCGGGCGCCACGTACTTCGTCCTGGTATTCGACGCGGCGGGGATGCCGACGGACGGTGGTGCTCACCCCGTCACCGAGGACGAGCTGCGGGACGTGGTGGGCAAGTACTGGGAGATCGACGAGATCAGGCCCGCCCGCATCCACGCCAACGTGCCGGAGGAGTTCGCCGAGTTCTTCAAGGGCTTCGCGGGCGCCGACATCCGCGACGAGCCGAACGGCCGGAAGTCGATCGGCGCGTGGCTGCTGGAGGCGCACCTCCGCTAACACCGACGCCTGCCCACCCCATAGCGGCTGCGAGGCCGCTATGAGGCAGGATTAGGGGCAGCCGTCCCGGACGAGCTCCGGGATGGCGATCTCATGCGAGGACCCCGAAGGAGTCGGATGGCGGAGGCAACCACCACCAACGGCACCGAGGCATCCCCGATCCGGCCCATGTACTCGCGAGTGCTTCTCAAGCTCGGCGGTGAGATGTTCGGTGGCGGTCAGGTGGGCCTCGATCCCGATGTGGTGGCCCTGGTGGCCCGCCAGATCGCCGAGGTGGTCCGCAGCGGCGTTCAGGTTGCCGTCGTCATCGGCGGCGGCAACTTCTTCCGTGGCGCCCAGTTGCAGCAGCGTGGCATGGAGCGCACCCGCTCGGACTACATGGGCATGCTCGGCACGGTGATGAACAGCCTTGCGCTGCAGGACTTCCTGGAGAAGGAAGGCATCGCGACCCGGGTACAGACCGCCATCACGATGGGCCAGGTCGCCGAGCCGTACATCCCGCTGCGCGCCCAGCGGCACCTGGAGAAGGGCCGCGTGGTGATCTTCGGCGCGGGCATGGGCTTGCCGTACTTCTCCACCGACACCACTGCCGCTCAACGCGCCCTGGAGATTCGCGCTGAGGTGGTGCTGATGGCCAAGGCCGTCGACGGCGTCTTCACCGCCGACCCGCGGTTCCATCCCGACGCCGAACTGATCACCGCCATCACCCACCGCGAGGTCATCGAACGGGGCCTGGCCGTCGCCGACGCCACAGCGTTCAGCCTCTGCATGGACAACGGCATGCCCATCCTGGTGTTCAACCTTCTCACCGACGGCAATATCGCTCGGGCGGTCGCAGGTGAGAAGATCGGAACACTGGTCACCACCGACTGACCTGAAATGGAGAAGCCGTGATCGAGGAAACCCTCTTCGACGCCGAAGAGAAGATGGAGAAGGCGGTGTCTGTCGCGCGCGACGACCTGTCCTCCATCCGCACCGGCCGCGCCAACCCGGGCATGTTCTCGCGCCTCTCGATCGACTATTACGGGTCGTCGACTCCGATCACCCAGCTGTCCAGCATCAACGTGCCGGAAGCCCGCCTGGTCGTCATCAAGCCGTATGAGCAGTCGCAGCTGAAGTCGATCGAGGATGCCATCCGCAACTCCGACCTCGGCGTCAACCCGTCCAACGACGGCAACGTCATTCGCGTCGCCATCCCGCAGCTGACCGAGGAGCGCCGCCGCGATCTGGTCAAACAGGCCAAGGCCAAGGGTGAGGATGCCCGGGTGTCGGTGCGCAACATCCGTCGCAAGGCGATGGAGGAGCTGCACCGGATCAAGAAGGACGGCGAGGCAGGCGAGGACGAGGTCAAACACGCCGAGAAGGAACTCGACAAGACCACGCACACCTACACCAGCCAGATCGACGACCTGGTGAAGCACAAAGAGGGCGAACTGCTGGAGGTCTGATGGCCGAACAGCAAGCAGATCCGGTGGCCGATACGTCGGAGCCGCCCAAGAAGGCATCCCGGGCCGGGCGCAACCTTCCGGCGGCCATCGGCGTCGGTGTCGTGCTCGGCGCGATGGCGATCGTCATCCTGTTGTTCTTCCCGATCGGTTGGCTGCCCGTGCTGGCCGTCTTCATCCCGATCGCCACCTTCGAGGTCGTCCGCCGGCTGCGCGAAGCCGGGTATGCGCTTCCGCTTATTCCGCTGCTGCTCGGCGGCCAGGCCATGATCTGGCTGACGTACTACGGTCCGGCGGGCACGTTGGGCGCCTACGGCGGCACGATCGTCGTGTGTATGGTCTGGCGGCTGGTCGGCCACGGCCTCCGCGAGGCGCCGGTCAACTATCTGCGCGACATCTCGGCCACGGTGCTGCTCGCGACCTGGGTGCCGCTGTTCGCGAGCTTCAGTGCGCTGTTGATCTTCCAGGACCACGGCGGCAGCCGAACGTTCACCGTGATCGTCACGGTCGTGTTCGCCGATATCGGCGGGTACGTCGCCGGGGTGCTGTTCGGCAAGCACCTGATGGTGCCCGCGATCAGCCCGAAGAAGTCATGGGAGGGGTTGGGCGGCTCGGTGCTCTTCGGCGTCACGGCAGCCGTGCTGTCGGTGGCGTTCCTGATGGACAGACCCGCTTGGGTCGGCGTTCCGCTGGGGCTGATGCTCATCATCACCGGCGTATTCGGGGACCTGGTCGAATCTCAGGTGAAGCGCGACCTCGGCATCAAGGACATGGGCACGCTGCTGCCGGGCCACGGCGGCATCATGGATCGCATCGACGCGATGCTGCCGTCGGCCGTCGCCGGCTGGATCGTCCTGACGCTGTTGGCATAGTCCGATTGCCGCGCTCCTCAACGCGGCTCGTACCTCGCCGCTTGATCGTCGCGCGGCTAGCCACGCGGTAGCCTTTGCGCGCATGAAGCTTTCGTGCGCCTTGGTCACCAACGTCGACTCCCCGGAACTCATCGCCGAGGCGGAACGCCTTGGCTACCACCGGGCCTGGCTGTACGACTCGCCCGCGATCACGTCCGACGTGTGGATCGCATTGGCACTTGCAGCGGAGCGGACCTCTACGATCGGCCTCGGGCCGGGTGTGCTCGTGCCGAGCCTGCGCCACCCGATGACCAACGCGGCAGCCATCGCCACACTCGCCGCGCTCGCTCCCGGTCGGGTGGCCGTAGCCCTCGGTTCGGGGTTCACCGGCCGGTACACGCTCGGAAAGCGGCCGCTGCGATGGGCGGTCGTCGAGGAGTACGTGCAGGTGCTGCGGGCGCTGCTGCGCGGCGAAACCGTGGCTTGGGACGGGGCCCCGATACGCATGCTGCACACCGAAGGGTTCGTCGCGGACCGGCCCGTCGACGTCGAAGTGCTCATCGGAGCCGACGGACCGAAGGGCACCGCCGTCGCCGAACGGGTGGGCGATGGAGTGTTCGCCGCGGGCGTCCCCAATCCGGCGGCAGCGGGTCGGCCCTACTCGTTGCTGCAGTTCGGCACCGTTCTCGACGACGGCGAAGATCTGCACAGCGAGCGCGTCCTGGAAAGAGCCGGACACGGGCTGGCGGTGGTGTTTCACGCACTGTACGAGCGCAACGGCCCCGACGCCGTGCGCGGGTTACCGGGTGGGACCGAGTGGGTGACGGCGATCGAGGCCATCCCGTCGGCCGAGCGCCACCTCGTCACCCATGAAGGTCATCTCGTGCGGCTCACGGCCGTGGACGAAGAGGCGGTCGCGCTGGCCGCCGATCTGCTTCCGCAGTTCACCTTCAGCGGCACCGCGCAGCAGTTGCAGGCTCGGGTGGCCGAATACGAAGCGGGCGGAGTGACCGAGCTCGTCTATCAGCCGGCGGGCCCCGACCTCGCCGGTGAGCTGGCCCGCGTAATGGAGGCCGTCGGCGGTTCCGTGTCCTGACGCTGACGTGAGCGGGCGTTGAGCCAGCAGGCCACCGCGCCGACGACCAGGCCGACCGCGATGCCGATGTCGGGGCGCTGTCCGAGCATCACCCAGGAGAGCAGGCCCGCGACGGCGGGAATGACGGCGAACAGCATCGCGACCGCCGCCGCGCCATAGTCGTTGACGGCCCTGACGTACATCGTCATGCAGAGGGTGGCGTTCAGCAGCACCACCGCGGCCACCGCACCCGCGGCCTTCCACGGGTTCGTCACGGTCAGCGGCATCAACGCCGCCAGCACGACCACAGGCGCCACGCATACCGCGTTCTGTAGCGCGGCGGTTGCGCGGAAGTCCACCCCTCGGCAGAACTTCTGCTGGTAGACGCCTCCGGCGGCGACGCTGAAGAGCGACACCATCAGCAGCAGAACGACCGCGTCGACACCGCCCACCATCATCAGCCGCCCTGCGCATGCCGCCAGCACCGCGAGCACTCCGAGCACGAGCGCACCCACCCGCATGAGCGTCAGGCCCTCACCGAGGAACGTCGCCGCCAGCACCGCGGTGACGACCGGGTTCATCGAGATGATCACGGCACCCAACACGGCAGGGGCGCCGTGCAGCAGCGCGACGTAAAGGCACGTGAACAGCAGGCCCTGCGCCAGCAATCCGCTGATCAGGACATGAATCAGGGTGCGGCCTTTCGGCCACGTCACGTTGGCCATCAGCGCCCAGCCTGCGAGGATCGCGGCCGCAAGTCCGAACCGGAACACCAGCACCGCCATCGGTGACATCACCGAAACCGCAAGCGCGCCAATGGGATAGCCGAGCGCATACAGGAACGTCAGCATGAATGCGGTGCGAAACGGCATGGTCGGCATGGCCACAGCTCCCATGGTTGCCACCAACGCCTCACATTGCCAATCAATTTCCGCCAGTCGTGGATGGGATACTGACAAAAGCCCATGCCCACATCCCTGCCCCTGGTCTTCGACCCACCGCGACGTGCGATGCCGCCGCGCCACCTCGCCGACCTCGACGAGGCAGGCCGCGCCGACGCCGTCTCGGAGCTCGGTCTGCCCGCATTCCGCGGTAAACAGCTGGCCAACCAGTACTACGGCAGGTTGATTGCCGATCCTCACGAGATGACCGATCTGCCCGCTGCGGTGCGCGAACAGGTGGCGGAAGCGCTGTTTCCGCGACTGCTCGACGCCGTCCAGGAGATCGAGTGCGACGCGGGGGAGACCCGCAAGATGCTGTGGCGGGCGGTCGACGGGACGACGTTCGAGTCGGTGTTGATGCGCTATCCGCAGCGCAACACCGTGTGCATCTCGTCACAGGCCGGCTGCGGGATGGCGTGCCCGTTCTGTGCGACCGGTCAGGGCGGTCTGAAGCGCAATCTGTCGACCGCCGAGATTCTGGAGCAGGTGCGTGCGGCCGCTGTCGAACTGCGCGACCGCGATCATGGCCGGCTGTCGAACATCGTCTTCATGGGAATGGGCGAGCCGCTGGCCAACTACAACCGCGTCCTCGCGGCGGTGCGACGCATCACAGCGCCACCGCCGAACGGGTTCGGCATCTCGGCGCGTTCGGTGACGGTGTCGACGGTCGGGCTCGCCCCTGCGATCCGCAAGCTTGCCGACGAGGGGCTCGGTGTCACGCTTGCGCTGTCGTTGCACGCTCCCGATGACGAGCTTCGCGACACGCTCGTCCCGGTGAACAGCCGCTGGAAGGTGTCCGAAGCTCTCGACGCCGCCCGCTACTACGCCGATGTGACGGGCAGGCGGGTATCGATCGAATACGCGTTGATCCGTGACATCAACGACCAACCTTGGCGCGCCGATCTACTCGGCAAGCGCCTGCACGGCGCGCTGGGTCCGCTCGTGCACGTCAACCTCATTCCGCTGAACCCGACGCCGGGCAGCAAGTGGGACGCCAGCCCCAAGGCTGCGGAACGAGAGTTCGTCAGACGGGTGCGCGAGCGTGGCGTGTCGTGCACGGTGCGTGACACGCGTGGCCGCGAAATCGCCGCCGCCTGTGGGCAATTGGCGGCTCAAACCTGACCGGCCCGCGGGGAGTTGGCCGTCCACACCATCTCCTCGCGAAGATGCCTGCTGCGCCAGCCATCCGGTGTGCGAACCAAATCGTGGAAGTAGTAGCCGCCGAACATGCTCAGCTCCCCGACTCCCGTTATCTGCGTCGGGTTGTAGAACATTGCGCGCACCCGTGCGGTATCACCGTCGATCTCGGACTCGACATTGGTGATGTAGTGCATGCTCATCGTCACCAACGCCGAGAAGTCCCCGTCGAAGAACTCGATCGCATCATCGAGTGAACCCTTGAAGACCGCAGCCGAGTAGTCGATGTGCGCGTCGTCGGTGAACACCGACCGGTACAGCTGCCAGTCCTTGGTGTCGACGGCTCGCGCGTAGGCGTTCAGCAGCGCGGCGATCTCGAGTTCGTCGCTGACCTGTCCGGGATCCATCAGCCTGCCGGTTTGATGCCGACGGCGTGCCGCAACTGGGCCAGGAACTGGGCGTCGTCGTCGCTGCGAACGATGTAGTGCGACACCGCGACGCGAATGGCCGTGGCGGCCTTGACGCCGCCGTTGGGCCCGGTGAGCAGCTTGAGTAGCCGGGCCCGCATCACCGGAATGATCCACGAGAGCTGGGTGATGACGACCTCGGGCTCGATGTCGACGAGCCGCACACCGGAGTACGAATGCTGGTACTCGACAATGAATCTCAGTGCCGCATCGAGCTTCTCGGTGCCACGCAAGCCTGCGGTCGCCCTGCCGATACCGTTGTCGAACATCTCGCGCTCGTAGACACCGAACGCCTCGAGGAGTTCGCTCTTGTCGGCGAACCAGCGGTAGAGCGTCGGGCGGGATACGCCCGCCTGCAGCGCCACCTCGGAGAGGCTGAGCTTCGTCTGCCCGTTTCGGCCAAGCACTTCAGCGGTCGCGACGAGGATCCGGTGCCGTGTCGAGGTGTCCTCGGCGTTCTCGGATGCGTCCCGTCGGGCGCGTAGCGGATCGTTCACGTCAGGGCCTCAATCGTTAGGTCTAGTGATGGTAGTTCCTGCATCACAGCGACTTCTCCAACAGAGCGACCGTGTCGAGATCCTCGAGCGCGGCGACACCCCTTCGCAGGCCTTCCATGGCGATCCCCTCGGTCTGCATCCCACCCATGCCCGCGGTGATCAGCGCCGCGACGTAGGCGTACAGCGCGCCCTTGCGGTAGCGGTCCCACAACTCGTCGCGATCCAGTTCAGGGCCCCCGGAGGCTGCCAATGCGCTGCAGTAGGTGTCGAGCAGTTCGCGCTGGTTTGTTCGACGGTCGGAGGTCGTCATGCTCGTGACAAGCGTGTAGGCCAGTTCGCGGCTCGGATGGCCGCGACGAACCGCCTGCCAGTCGAGCAGGCCGGCCTCTCCGTCGCGGAAGTACACGTTCCCTGGATGAGCGTCGCCGTGCATCACCGTGTGCGGGGGCGTGTCGATGAGGCGCGCCACTGCGCCGTAATTCTCGGCAATGAACCGTCCGTTGCCCACCGGGATATCGGTTCGGTCCGCGAGTCGACGCAGCGAAATCTTCAGCAGAGGCTCGGTCACAGTTGTGAACTTGTCGGCCGATGCGGCGTTCAGCCAACCGAATTGGCCCTGTCCGCTGGTCGCAGGCAGGCGGTTCCAGAACGTGCCGTGCACGCGTGCCAGCAACTCGACGATCAGGCTTGCCTGGTCTGTGGTGAGCGGGTTCAGGGTGTCCGGGAACTCGCATGCCTGCACCGCGAGGTCTTCGAGCACAATGACGAATCGGCCCGTCACCGGGTCGAATGCGGATCCATACGACTTCGGCACACCGGTCAGCTCCGGTGACAATTCCTGGTAGAAGCGGGTTTCGGTTTCCCCAAGGATTCCGATTTCGCCCATCAGCCGCGTTGCGACGGTTTCGGCGGGCATCTTGACGAACACCGAGTCGGGAACACCCGCTCCGGCCAGCGCCAGCCTGGCTCGTGACGACGTGCCCGCGTCGCCGCCGATGACCGAAACCGACGTCACCGTGGCGCCCATGATCTGCGACAGGAACGCGGCGTCCAGACCGTCGATCGTTCGCGGGAGTGACCGGGCGCGTCCGACGACCAGGTCGGTCGCGATGCGCTGCACCCCACGGCCGAGGTGAGCGGCCAAACTGGCGATCGGTGCAACCCGGCTCGCTATCTCGGCCACCCGCCGACCTCCTAGTCTTGCCCTGTAGCCAGGCAAGCGTTACAGAGATACTAATTTTTGTAAAGCGTGCGCACGGAAGGGGTAGCCATGGCCGGTCCGTTGGAGGGCATCAAGGTCGTCGAACTCGGCGTATGGGTGGCAGGCCCGGCCGCAGGCGGCATCCTGGCGGACTGGGGAGCCGACGTCGTCAAGATCGAATCGCCGACGGGTGACCCGGCCCGGATGTTCGGCCGCATGCTCGGCCTTGATGGCGACGAGAGTCCGCCCTTCGAGATGGACAACCGCGGCAAGCGCAGCATCGCACTCGATGTCACGACGGACGCCGGTCGGTTCACTGCACTCGAATTACTCGGCGGCGCTGACATTTTCATCACGAACGTCCGGCCCGGCGCGCTGAGGCGCATCGGTCTGGACTTCGAAACGGCGGCCGCCGCCAATCCGCGTCTGGTGTACGGCCTGATCACCGGCTACGGCGACGCGGGACCCGATGCTGATCGTGCCGCCTACGACGTCGCCGCCTACTGGGCCCGAGCGGGCCTGGCGCACCTGCTCACCCGCCCGGGCGACACCCCGCCGTTTCAGCGGGGCGGCATGGGCGACCACACGGCGGGCATGTCGCTGGCCGCGGCGGTCTGTGCCGCGCTGGTCGCCAGGGCGCGCACCGGCAGTGGCCAGCTGGTGTCGACGTCGCTGTACCGGCAGGGTGCCTACACCGTCAGCTTCGACCTGAACACGTTCCTGCTCACCGGCCACGCGATCGCGATCGGGGAGCGAGAGTCGATGGGCAACCCGTGCATGAACAACTACCTGGCCGGCGACGGCCGCCGGTTCTGGATCGTGGGTCTGCAGGTCGACCGGCACTGGGGTCCGCTGTGTCGCGTTGTCAATCGTCCCGACTGGTTGATCGACTATCCGAGACCGCGCGACCGGGCGGCCAACTCCCGGCACTTGATCGCGGAGCTCGACGAGATCTTCGCGACCAAACCACTCGACGAGTGGGCGAAACTGTTTGGCACCGAACCGGATTTCTTCTGGTCGCCGATCAACTCGATCGAGGATGTCGTGGCCGACGAGCAGTTTCACGCCGCCGGAGGCATCGTCTACGTGCCGGACGGCGACTCGAGCGTGCCGATGGTCGCCACCCCCGTCGACTTCCACGGCACCCCGTGGGAACCTCGCGCGAAGGCGCCGGGCATCGGCGAGCACTCCGAGGAGATCCTGAGCGAGCTCAATTCCGTCGGGCGCTGATGCGCGGCGGGATCATCACGGCTTCTTCACGCCTGCAGCGTGTCGAAGCTGCGTCAGGAACTGGTCGTCGTCGTCGCTACGCACAAGGTAGTGCGAAACCGCAACGCGCACAGCGGTTGCGACCGCCAGCGCGGCATCCGGCCCCTGGGCGAGGCGTTCCAGCCGTGACCGCATCAGCGGAATGACCCGGGATAGCCGCTTGATGACCTGCGCAGGTTCGATGTCAATCATCCGCAAGCCCGGATAGGACTGCTGGTACTCGACGATGACGCGCAGGGCGGCGTCGAGCTTCTCGTTGGCGGGCAGGCCCGCGGTCGCCTCGGCGACTGCGCGTTCGTAGAACTGCCGCTCCCAGACGACGAAACCGTCGAGCAGATCCCGCTTGGAGGCGAACCAGCGATACAGGGTGGGCCGCGAGACTCCGGCCTGCAGCGCGACCTCCGACAGGCTCAGCTTCGTCATGCCGTTTCTGCCCAGTACCTCGGCGGTCGCGGCCAGGATGCGTTGACGCGTCGAGTTGTCGTCCTCGGCGACCACGTCCTCCATCGGCATAGCTTTACAAATTTGTGCCCAAATGTCACGCTGATTCCGTGACAGCAGCCCCGGTGCAGGCACGTGAGTACAGTCCGGTCGACATCACGTCACACGACTTCTGGGATCAGCCCTTCACGGTGCGTGACGAGACGTTCGCGCAGCTGCGTGCCGCAAAAGGGCTCAGCTGGCACCATCCGTGGCCGTCGATGTTTGCGATGGAGGAGCCCGGATTCTGGGCGCTGACGCGGCGCGCCGACATCGTCTACGTCAGTCAGCATCCCGAGCTGTTCACCTCCGCAGACGGTGTCGCGCTGAACCCGATGCCGGCCGAGATCCAGCGGTTCGCCTCGTTCTTCCTGGCCATGGATCCTCCGCAGCACACCGTCTACCGGCGGCTGATCAGCTCGGCGTTCACGCCGCGAAACGTCCGCCAGATCGAGGAGCAGATCCATCGGAACGCGGTGAGCATCGTCGACGATCTCGTCGGCGTGGGCGACATCGACTTCGTCGCGGCATGTTCCGCGCGGCTGCCGATGTTGACGATCATGGACATGCTCGGCGTGCCTTCGGCGGACCAGGCGTCGGTGGCGTACGCGGCCGAGAAGCTGTTCGGCATGAGCGACGAGGAGTACAGCACGCCTGAGGAACAGGCGGACGATCCGGCCGCTCAGATCATGCTGCTCAACAACACCGGAGTGGAGCTCGCGCAGTTCCGGCGAAAGAATCCCGGCGACGACCTGATGACCAGCATCGTCAACGCCGAGGTGGACGGCCACCGGCTGACCGACGAGGAGATCGGCGCGTTCCTGATCCTGCTGGCCTCGGCGGGTAACGACACCACCAAGCAGAGCACCACGCACGCGATGATGGCGCTGGTCGACAACCCCGATCAGCGCGAGTGGCTGATGGCGGACTTCGAGGACCGAATCGGTCCTGCGATCGAGGAATTCGTGCGTTGGTCGTCGCCGGTTCTTCAGTTTGCGCGGTTCGCCACCGAAGACACCGAAATCAACGGCCAACCCGTCGCAGCCGGTGACAAGGTAGGGCTGTTCTACTGCTCGGCCAACCGCGACGAGACCGTCTTCGACGACCCCGGCGCATTCGACCTGACGAGGTCGCCCAACCCGCACCTTGGCTTCGGCGGTGGCGGCCCGCACTTCTGCCTCGGCAGTCAGCTGGCGAAGGCCGAGCTGCGAAACCTGTTCCGCGAGCTGCTGACTCGGCTGAAGTCTGTCGAGTTCGGCGAGCCCGACCTGCTGTACAGCAGCTTCGTCCACGGCGTGAAACGCCTGCCGGCCCACGTTCGATAGGGAGTGACCATGCGGGTCGAAGTCGATCTCGACAAGTGCACCGGACACGGCATCTGCGAGTCGATCGCGGAGGACGTTTTCGAGGTGCAGGACGACGGCACCGTCCACATCGATGAGGCCGACCGCCCGGACTCCGACCGCGAGCGGATGCAGCAGGCCGTAACCCAATGCCCCGCAGCGGCTTTGCGACTGGTGGACTAGCCCGAGTCTGCTTACAGATCGTCAAATCAGCCGATATTGCGATCTCCCCGCAGTTTCGGCGAGAAGACTGGGGTGTTAGCGGGCCGGGCATCGGGCGGACCAGCACCGACTGCTGGATGGCGCCAACCGCGCCGGACTCGTCGAACAGCGTGCCGACCGTTGTGCCGATACCGTCGGGCCCGTAGTTGGTCTCCGCGCGGATGCCGATCCACTCGCCTTCAGGGATCCGGTGCACATGCACGACCAGGTCCGTGTTCATGAACGTCCACTTGCGGATGTCGAGTTTCGCGCCGATGCCGTTGGCGTCGTCGGCCACCGCGAACAGCCGCTCGAGCTGCGTCATCGCCTCGCCCTTGACGAGGTCGACCTCGGGTTTGATCCACGACTCGCCGGGACCCTCGTTGAGCGGCTTGGTCAGCCACCGCCAGTCCAGGCTGTGCACGTAGTTGCGGTCCCAGTCCTTCTTCAGGTCGCGGCTCCACGCATCGGCGAGAGGACGCAGCGGCGGGGCGGGCGCGTGCACGACGGCTTCGGTGTCGATCGTCTGCAATCGCCACCCGCTGGCCCGCGCGACGGGACGGGGATTGCCGTCCGGACCGAGGGCGAGCATCTCCGCGCCGATCAGCTCGATCTGCTTGCCGGACCGTTCGCGTCGCGCACGCACCCACAGGTCGCCCTCGGCGGGTACGGGTCCGAGGAGGTCGATGAGCACACGACTCAACCGGGTGTCGTCTCGTGCCTCGCAGCGCTCCAACGCGCGCACCAGCAGTGCCGATACGGGTGCGCCGTGTTGAATCGCGGCCGACCAGGTACTGCGCACCATGTCGGTCGCGACGAATCTCTCGCCCAGCGGGTCCGCATCGTCGACCAGTTCGTAATAGGCCTCACCCATTGTCTCGACTCCCGGCTCGCTCCGGTCCTCGCTCGTTCCTCGCTGCGATCCTCACTCGCGCTCGTCTTCGGATGCTCACGGCAATCCAGCTCCAGGGATGTCGACGGTGATGGTATCGAGCCGCGACAGTTTCGTCCCGGCCAGACGTTGGGGATAGGCGTCCGTACTCGAAAGCAGGAACAGGGTGCGGCGTTCGGGACCGCCGAGCGTGCACGCGATCGCGGTCCGGTCGCCGATGTCGATGCGGTCGGTGACGTTGCCGCCCTCCACGATTCGTTCGAACTGGTGGGCCAGCGTCATCGCCGCCCAGACCCCGCCGTCGGCGTCCAGCGTGATGCCGTCGGGCGGGCCGTCCAGCCCGTCGGCGAAGACCCGCCGGTCGGACAGCGAGCCGTCAGAGCCGATGGTGAACGCGGTCAACCGCCTGCCGACCGACTCGGCGACGATCAACGTCGCTCCGTCGGGCGTGATGACCATGCCGTTGGGGAAGTCGAGGTTCTCGGCGACGACGGTGACCGTGTCGTCGGGGTCCACCCGCGCGATGACGCCACCTTCGAACGCCTGCGAACCGACATACGCGCGCCCACGGTCGTCGACGACCATGTCGCCGATGCTCGCCGGGACGATGCCGGAAAGGTCGACGACCGCTTCGACCGTCTCGCCGTCGTAGCTCAGCAGTGCGCGACGTTCGGTGGAGGCGATCAGCAGCGATCCGTCGGGACGAAACCCGAGTCCCGAAGGGGCATGGCCGGCCAGTGCCAGCGTGGTGACGTCACCCTCCAGGTTGACCGTGTGCACGGCCTCGCCGAGCATGTCGGAGAACCACAGCAGACCCTCGAACCAGCGGGGGCCCTCCCCGAAACAGAAACCATTGGCCAGCGGCGTCAGGCTCATCCCACACCTTTACAAAACACGCCATAAGTGTCACGCTCGCTACGTGCCAATGTCAAACCGGTGCTGGTCATGAACATGAAGAAGTACCACAGCCACACGCTTCTCTACCTGCACGAGACCATCGACCTGGGCTCCGGGCGAAGTGACCGCTTCACCGACCTGTTCGGCAGCATCTACCAGCCGATGATGGAAGAGCTCGGTGCGCGGCTGTTCGCGATCTGGGAGACGACGCCGTTCAACGGGCATTGGCCGCAGGTCACGGTCATCTGGGAGATCGACGCCTTCGCCGACTACGCGCGCATCGGCCGCGCGCAGACCCGCGGGGGCAGCCATGAAGCCGCGTTCGCGAAGTGGTCGGCGTTCCTGTCCGAGATCGGCGCATCCGGCGAGGGCCGCATCATGTACGCGGGCAGAAGCAACAAGACACTCGCGCAACTCCGCGACGAGAAGTTCTCCGCGGGCCTGGTCATTCAGGAGATCATGCAGAGTAAACCCGGACGTCAGGACGACTACATCCGTGAACTCGAACGGCTGTACGTGCCGTGGTCGGAAAGCACAGGTAAGCGGTGGCTGGGCTCGTTCATCACCACCTTCCGGTTCAACGAGGTGATCCACTACTGGGCGCTCGAGGGCGACTGGGCCTGCTTCGAAAACCACTACCCGTCATGGAAAGAGAGCCCGCCCGCGGAGATCGTCACCTGGATGAGCGTCGCACCCGCACTGCGCGACGGCTGGGAGGATTCGATACTGCAGGCGCTTCCACCGTCACCGCTGCAATGAATACACCTGTAATTCAGCACTTCTCGTACGATCCCTTCGACCCGGCCGTGATGGCCGATCCGCTGCCGTATTACCGGGTGCTGCGCGACGAGCACCCGGTTTACTACGTCGAGAAATGGGACACCTACGCGCTTTCCCGGTTCTCCGATATCTGGCAGGTGCTGGAGATCAATGACGGGACGTTCGTGGCCTCGGAGGGGACCCTGCCCGCCGCAACGGTTTTGGCCGACCACAACGATGGTCCCGTGCCGGATCCGCCAATGCACCCAATGCCCTTCCACGCGAATTTCGACGCGCCGATCTATGACGGTGTCCGGCGGTGCACCTCAGGTCAGTTCCGGCCGAAATCCGTGAGCAGGCTCGCCGACCGGATTCGTGAGCTGGCCAACGAGCGACTCGACGAACTCCTGCCGCGCGGCACTTTCGACCTCACCCAGGAGTACGGCGGAATCGTCGCCGCGTCGATCGTCTGCGAATTGCTTGGTTTACCAGTCGATCTGGCGCCCGAGGTGCTGGCGACCGTCAACGCGGGAAGCCTTGCCGAGCCTGGGAGCGGCGTGGAAGTGGCCAATGCCCGGCCCGGATATCTGGAGTACCTGGTGCCGATTGTGGCTCGCCGCCGCGCCGAAGGGGCAGACGGCGGAGTGCCCGTCGCCGACAGTCTCATCAATTACCGGTTGCCGGACGGCTCGGCCTTCACAGACATCGAGGCCGCCACCCAAATGCTCGGCGTCTTCATCGGCGGCACCGAAACCGTGCCCAAGATCGTCGCGCACGGGCTGTGGGAGCTGAGCCGGCGACCCGATCAGTTGGCTGCGGTTCGCGCCGACCTCGACGCGAACGTGCCAAAGGCGCGTGAGGAGATGATCCGGTACTGCGCGCCCGCTCAATGGTTCGCCCGCACCCTGCGAAGGCCGTTCACCATTCGCGACACCACGATCGAGCCGGGGCAGCGGATCATCACCCTGCTGGCGTCGGCCAACCGTGACGAGCGCGAGTACCCCGACCCCGACGAGTTCGTCTGGGACCGGTCGATCGAGCGGCTGCTGGCGTTCGGCCGTGGACAGCACTTCTGTCTCGGTGTTCACCTGGCCCGCCTCGAGATCTCGATCATGGTGTCCGAGTGGCTGAAGCGGGTGCCCGACTTCCGGATCCTCGGCGAGGCGGCGTCGCGACCGCCGTCGAGCTTCCAGTGGGGCTGGAACAACATCCCGGTGGAGGTCTGACGTGTGGTCGTATCGGCTGGTGGCGCCGTACACCTTTGAGCGGGTGGATATTCCGGAGAAGACACCCGAGTCGCTGGGGGACCGCCAGGTGCTCGTCCGATTCCTCGCCGCGGGGGTGTGTGGGAGCGACCTGCCGGGCTTCCGAGGCGCCAAGGGCAGGCTGCCGGGCGATGTGGGCACGAGTGCCGCCGAGATGGACGGGTTTCCGATCCACGAAGTCGTCGGAGAAGTGGTCGCCAGTCGGCACCGGAGTCACGGCGTCGGTGACCGCGTGGTCGGCTGGGCCTCCGGTTTCGACGGCATGATGGAATACGTCGCCGCCGACGGCGACGGCCTGGCGCCGTACGACCTGGCGCTGGCTCCGCAGCATGCGGTGGCGCTGCAGCCGCTGGCGTGCGTGTTGTATGCCCTCGAGCAGCTTCCGAAGCTGAAGGGCCTGCACGTCGCCGTGATCGGTCAGGGTTCAATCGGGCTGCTCTTCTCCTATGCGGCAAAGGCTTCGGGTGCACGGCGCGTCACCGGCGTTGACCCGATCGACCGCGATGCCGTCGCCAAGGAGTTCGGGGTCGACACCGTGGTGCGCGCGACGAGCGACCGGTGGGTCAGCCATCTGGGACCGCACGACAAGCCCGACGTCGTCATCGAGGCGGTCGGTCATCAAGTGGCGACGCTCGGCCACGCGATCGAGGCGGCCGCATTCGGAGGCACGGTCTTCTATTTCGGGGTCGCCGACGACGACAGCTACCCGATCAGCATGCGCACCATGCTGCGCAACAACCTGACGCTTAAATCCGGTGTGACACTGGACCGCCGGCGGATGCTTTGCGCCGCCAACGAGTTCGCACGCGATCATCCCGAGTTGCTTCCGGCCTATGTCACCCACACCTTCGGCGTCGACGAGGTGCAATCCGCGTTCGACCTGGCCTGCAGGCCAACGCCGGAACGCATCAAAATCGCGATCCTCTCATGACCGCGAGCAGACTTCAGGATGCGCTGGCCGCCAAGGAGCGGATCTTCGGCGGATGGGTGGTCGGGCCCACGATCATCGGGCCCGAGGAGTTCGCCGCGGCCGGCTACGACTACGTCGGATTCGACATCCAGCACGGCTATCTCGACGACGCCGACGTCGCCCTGCTGCTGCGTAGGCTCGAACACGTCCCCATCGCCACCGCAGTGCGCCTCCCTACGGCAGACGCCGCGCCGATCGGCCGCGTGCTCGACGCGGGCGCCGACGCGGTCATCATCGCCATGGTCGAATCCCCCGAACAGGCGGCCGCCGCGGTGGCCGCCACCCGCTACGCGCCCGCAGGATTGCGGAGCTTCGGCCCGCTGCGGTCGAGCCTCGGTCTCGACCCGGCGGCGCACGAGGCGAGGACGAGCGTGTACGCGATGATCGAGACGGCGCGAGGGCTTTCCGCGCTCGACGAGATCTGCGCCGTGCCAGGACTGTCCGGTGTCTACGTCGGTCCCGCAGACCTGGCGATCTCGCTGGGCCACCCGCCGTTGGAAGCCCTGGCCACACCGGCGGTCCTCGACGCGTTCGCCCGAATCCAGGCCGTCGCATCGGAGGCAGGCCTGGTCCCCGCCATCCACGCCAACGCGGGCAAACCCGGAAAGACGATGGCCGAACTGGGCTTTCGGATGATCACCCTCGCCTCCGAATCTCACGCGCTGCGCCGCGGCGCGGCCGAGCACCTGAAGGAGGCGCAGTGACGGACCGGGTAGCGCTGGTCACCGGTGCCGCACGCGGGCAGGGCGCGGCGATCGTCAGGCGACTACTCGACGACGGCTTCCGCGTCGCCGCCTGCGATGTGCGGGACGACGAGCTCAAGGCCTCCGTCGAATCTGTCGACGACAGCGCTGTTGTCACCGTGCACCTCGACGTCACCTCCGAGGACCAATGGGCCACGGCAGTCGGCGAGATCGTGCAGCGATTCGGGGGCTTGACGACACTCGTGAACAACGCCGGTGTGCTGCACCGGACACCACTGGCCGACGAGACGCCGGCAGGCTTCGAGAGCAGCTGGCGGTTCAACTGCTTCGGTCCCTTCCTCGGAATCCGTGCGACGCTGGAGCATCTGCGTGCGGCCGACGGGGCGGCCGTCGTCAACACCTGCAGCACCGGCGCGATGCGGGCGTTTCCCAACCACGCCGCGTACGGATCGTCCAAATGGGCGCTGAGGGGTCTCACCCAGGTCGCCGCCGCCGAGCTAGCGCCGTCAGGCATCAGGGTGAACGCCGTGTTCCCCGGGCCCATCGAGACGCCCATGCTCGACGAGGCGACGCAGGCCCGGCTCGCAGAGCGCGCGCCGTTCGGACGCATCGGCAAGCCGACGGAGGTGGCCGACGCGGTGGCGTTCCTGGTATCCGAGCACGCGTCGTTCATCACCGGCTCGGAACTCGTCATCGACGGCGGACAGATCCTGCAGATCGGATGATGGCAGTGGCCAATTCGCTCTCCGTGGGAGTAATCGGCGCCGGTCCGGGGGGCCTGGCGCTGGGAATCTTCCTGCGTAAGGCCGGCTTTCGCGACTTCACCATCTTCGACAGGGAGGACGGCGTCGGCGGCACCTGGCGCATCAACACCTATCCGGGACTGGCCTGTGACGTCAAGTCGCACCTGTACTCCTACTCATTCGACCTGAACGCGAACTGGTCGCGGCTGTGGTCGGGTCAGCCGGAGATCCTGCAGTATTTCGAACGATGCGCGGATCGCTACCGGCTCGGCCCGAATCTCCTGCTGAACACCGAGGTCGTCTCCGCGCGGTGGGATGCCGACGCCGCCAAGTGGCAACTGACGACGAACACGGGGGAGCGGCACACCTTCGACGTCGTCGTTTCGGCGGTCGGCCTCTTCACTCAACCGGTGCTTCCGGACCTTGTCGAAGAGGAGCCGTTCACCGGCACGCTCATGCACACGGCGCGCTGGGACCACTCGGTCGATCTCCGCGACAAACACGTCGCGGTCCTCGGAACGGGATCGACTGCGGCACAACTCGTTCCCGAGGTCGCGAAGCTCGCGCAGAAGGTGTACTCGGTTCAGCGCTCCCCGACGTGGATCTTGCCGAAGCCCGACCGCGCCTACACCGAGCGCGAGAAGTGGCTCTTCGCGCGTATTCCGTTCGCCAAGAAGGTGTACCGGACACGGCTGTGGCTGCGCAGCGAGTCGAACATCGGCGTGATCGAGAACGGCAGTGAAAAGACGCAGGAGTTCAAAGGCATCGCCGTGCGTCAACTCGAGGCGACGGTGGCCGATGACGAGTTGCGGCGCCGGTTGACCCCCGATCACCCGTTCGGCTGCAAGCGACTGGTGTTCGCGACCGACTATCTGCAGGCGCTGACCCAGCCGCACGTCGAGGTGGTCTCCAGCCCGGCACGGTATCTGCGATCGCGGTCGCTGGTGACCGAGGACGGTGTCGAGCTCGACGTCGATATCGTGTTGTGCGCCACGGGGTATGCCGCCGCCGACTATCTCGGCCAGATCGACGTCGTCGGCGAAGGCGGCGCGTCGCTGCACGAGACCTGGAGCGACGGGGCGTACGCGTACCTCGGCATGGCCGTTCCCGGCTTCCCGAACTTCTTCATGCTGTACGGGCCCAACACCAACGTCGGCTCCAACAGCGTCATCTTCATGCTCGAGGCGCAGGCCCGTTACATCGTGCGCGCACTGAAACACATGCGGCGCAGGGGTAAGTCCTACGTCGCGGTGCGTCCGGAGGCGATGGCGACGTTCATCGCCAAGATCGACGAGTGGATGCAAGGCACTGTCTGGCTGACGCGGTGCAGCAACTACTTCCGCGCCGCCAACGGCCGCGTCGTGACCCAGTGGCCGAGCAGCGCCAGGGCGTTCTGGGCGATGACCAGACGCTTCACGGCGTCGGACTACACATTCGACCCGCCACTGCAGAGCAGCGGTCCGCAGGTAGACGCCCGAAGCGCGGCGAACCGTTGACGGGCGTTGCGCATCGACTCGATCCCGCGCTGCGTCATCTCGAGGAAGCGCGCACCAACCTGGCGGCAGACGTGCTGCACACGCTTCGCGAGTCGCTGAACCAGCGTCGAGCAGACGCCGCGGCCACGCTCGACACCACTGGTGTCACGATCGAGGAGATGCGGGCGGCCGGCGTACCGGTGCGCATCTACCGTGGCGGCCCGTCACGCGCACCGGTCGTCATCTATTGCCACTCAGGCGCTTTCGTGCTCGGCAACCTCGACATCGACCAGTCGCCAGTGCGTGGAGCTCGCCAAGCGCGGTCGGTGCACCGTGATCTCGGTGGACTACCGGCTGGCGCCCGAGCATCCGTTTCCTGCAGCGCTCGATGACGCGACGACGATTCTCGAGTGGGCGGCCGACAACGGCACCGAACTGGACGTCGACATTGCCCGGCTGGCCGTCGCAGGCAGCAGTGCGGGCGGAGCGCTGGCGGCAAGGCTCGCACAGCGCGCCGCTGACGGGTCCGCGCCGCGGATCGCCTTCCAGCTGCTGCACCAGCCGGTGCTCGACGACCGGTCGACGCCATCGACCGAAGAGTTCGACTCGACACCGGGTTTCGATGGGCCCGCGGTCACGCTGATGTGGCAGCACTACCTCGCCGGGCAGCCGGCCTCGGCTTACGCGGCTCCTGCCCGCGCCGGCGAACTGTCCGGCGTACCGGCTGCATTGATCACCTGTTCGGAGCTGGACCCGCTGCGCGACGAAGCGGTCGAGTATGCACGGCGGCTCATGTCGGCTGGGGTCGCGACCGAGCTGCACGTGTTTCCCGGCACCTGCCACGGATTCGACGCGTTTGTGCCCGACTGGGAGATGTCCCAGCAGCTGTTCGACATCCAGGGCACGGCGCTGCGACGGGCGCTTCACGCCTGAGGGCTGTGCGGCGCCGCCACAATCTGCCACGTGCCTGGCCGCCGCGACCACGTGCCCTTTTTGCGCTCCATGGTTGGTGTCGGGTCGAGCCTGACGTCGATGGTGACGCTCTGACCCGCAGGCAGCTCGACGCGGCGAAAGCCGATTAACTGCGGCACCGGCGGATGTGAGTCCGAATTCGCGGCGTAGATCTGCACGACCGTCGAGCCTGCCCGAGTGCCGGTGTTGGCGACGTGAACGGTTGCCACGCCGTCCGCTTCACTCAAGGTGTGATCCAGAAGAGTCATCTCGAAAGTGGTGTAGCCAAGCCCGAATCCGAATGGGAAGGCCGCGCTGTTGCCGTCCTTGTCGAGCTTGCGCTGACCCCACCACGCGTCGTAGGTGACTGTTGCCGCCTGCGCATCGAAGGGTGGAAGGTCTCCGACCCGACGGGGGATGGCGACGGGTAGCCGCCCGCCCGGCTCTTCGGCGCCCGTCAAAACGTCGGCGATCGCGTGTCCACCTTCCATGCCCGGATACCAACCGATGAGGATGGCGGGAACGGCGTCGCGCCAGGCCTCCATCAGGATCGCGCTGCCGCCGATCACGACCACCACCGTCCGTGGATTCGCCGCCGCGACCGCTGTGATCAGAGATTCGTCCTCGGCGTGCAATGTCAGGGACGCGCGGTCACCGCCGCCGCCGAACTGGCCGAACATACCCGCGACCTTTTCGGTGATCTTGTCGAGCACGTACCGGACGGGGCGAAGGGTGAACGGGAAGCCGAGCACATGCAACCCGGGCCCGCCTTCGGCGAAAAGGCGTTCCCCTTCGTCGTCGGCGCCCAGTCCCGCCACCACGACGACGGCGTCGGCATCTGCGGCCGCGGCAGCGTCGCCGTCGACGTGCACGACCTCGACGCCGGGCAACGCCTCCCGCAGGCCCTGCAGCACGGAAACGGTCGACGGCGGATGCACCAGCGACGACCCGCGATCGCCGGTATTCGGTTGATCGGCGAGCCTGCCGATCACCGCGAGGCGGCGTATCGACGCCGGCAGCGGAAGCACGGGTGTTCCGCCAACGGGTTCGTTCTTGAGCAGAACGCTGCCCGCCACTGCGACGTCGCGGGCCAACGCGCGATGGTCGGCGCCTGCGACGAGCGCCTGTGCGGGTTCGGCCTCGTCGCGTTGCGCGTAGTGCGCGAGACACGTGCCCAGAATGCGGCGCGCGGAGCGGAGCACGGTTTCGCGTGACACCCGACCGTCGCGCAGCGCGGCGGGCAGGGTGCGCGCACGCAGGAGGCGCAGGGGCATCTCGATGTCTAAGCCGGCTTCGAGGCTTTTTATGGCGTCGTGAGTGCCTGCGACCCAGTCGCTTGTGACGAAGCCGGTAAAACCCCATTCGTCGCGGAGGATGTCGGTGAGAAGCACCGAGTTCTCAGCTGCGAAGGCGCCGTTGACCGAGTTGTACGAACTCATCACCGAATCGGCTCCGGCATCGACGACGGACTTGAAGTGCGGCAGGTACACCTCGTGCAGTGCATGGTCGTCGACGACGACGTCGACCTTGAAGCGGGAATTCTCAATCGAATTGAGCGCGAAGTGCTTTACGCAGGCCATCACATTGCGACGCAGGCCCCGCGTCAGCCCCGCGCCCATCTGCCCGGTCAGCACGGGGTCCTCGCCGTAGCACTCCTGTGCGCGCCCCCACGCGGGATGACGTAGAAGATTGACGCATACCGCGCCCGAGTAGTTCGCGCCGCGGGCACGGGCCTCACGGCCCATCGCGAGGCCGACGCGCTCCTCCAGTTCGGGGTCCCACGTTGACGCGCGCATGATCGTGACCGGAAATGCGGTCGAGCGCCCGATGACGACGCCGCGCGGGCCGTCGCTGAACCGGATGCCCGGTATGCCGAGCCGCGCAACCGCGCCGCCGGCAACGGGACCGGATCTCATCATGGTCCGCCAACCGCGGCACGGCTCGAAGGGGCACGTCACCGTCGAGAAGCCAGAGCAGCTCGTCGTCGTCCATCTCCGCGATCAGGCGCTCGGCGGCTTCACCCGCGGTGACGGCGCCCGACCGGATTCTCGCTACGCAGTCGTCAAACGTGACGCACCCCGCTCGCGGTCGAGTTCCCGCGCGACCGCCTCGTGATGGGCGTCGATGTGCGCGGGGTTGACCATCCGGAAGTAACCGTCGGTCAGTGGCGCGTGCCTGTACGTGTCGATCGTCATCGTCCTGGTGAACAGCGTCCTGTCCGGCTCGGGTCGGGTGAAGTGGTGCTCGATGGTCATTCTGCCCTCGAGCCCGCCGTCTGCAGCCGCCTTTCCGAATGCGCCGATCCGACTTTACAGATTGGCAGAAAAGTGTCACGCTAGTCGTCGATGGACTTCTCCAGAGTCGTGCTGTCCGAAGACGATCAGTCGTTCCGGGACGAACTGCGGGCGTTGCTGTCCGAGATCGTGACCGACGAGGTCATTGCGCGCGACCGGGAAACCGGTGAGAACTTCGACGAGGGCGTGCACATGGCGCTCGGCGCGGCCGGCTACCTTGCCGCCGATTTCAAGTCCGAAGCCGACGGTGGCTTCAGCCGGTTACGCAAGCGCATCTGGGACCTCGAGATCGGCCGGGCGCACACGCCCTGGTTTCACTGGGGGACGACGGCGATGGTCGCGCGGGCGATCGACCAGTTCGGCTCAGCCGAGCTCAAGGATGAGGTGCTCGAGAAAACCCTGTCCGGCCACTTCCGGCTCTGCCTTGGCTACACAGAGCCCGAAGGCGGCTCCGACGTCGCCACCTGCAAGACGCGCGCGGTGCGCGACGGCGACGGCTGGATCATCAACGGCTCGAAGATGTTCACGTCGAATGCGCACAACGCCTCCTATGTCTTCCTGGTGACGAATACCGACCCCGAAGCGCCGAAGCACCAGAGCCTCACCATGTTTCTGGTCCCGCTGGACTCGCCCGGCGTCGAGATCCAAGCCCTCCGCACGGTGGACGGTGACCGCACCAACATCACCTACTACAGCGACGTGCGCATCGACGATCGATACCGGATCGGCGAGGTGAACGGCGGCTGGACGGTGCTGCGTGAAGCGCTCAACGACGAGCACGGCACCGTCGAGCGCGCCGCCGACGGGCTGCAAAAGGTCGCGGTCATGTCCGAACACGTCCTGCTGCTGGCCGAGGCCGCAGACAAGGTCGCCGCGCTATCGCCGGACGAAGACTCGGTGAAATACCGGTTGGGCCGCGGCATCGCCCGCATGGAGGCGGCGATGAGCACACCGGACATGTTCGGCCGCGTTGCGAACGCCCAAACCATGCGCGAGGTCTCACCGGACCTGATGGACATCATGGGAGCGGCGTCCAGCCTGCCGGTCGACGAGAAGGGCGCGGTCGGCGACGGCGGAGCCGAGTACGTCTTCCGGCTGGCGGGACCGACCGGGATCTACGGCGGGACGCTCGAGGTGTTCCGCAATATGATCGCGCAGCAGGCGCTTGGCCTCGGCAGGCCGAACTACTCGCCGCCGGCGAAAAAGACCTCTTAAAGCCGGGCGATCACTTCGGACGCCAGAAGTTCGAGGGTCTCGTCGGATCCGCGATCGTGGGTGAACAGCACGATCTGTCCGAACCCCATGTCCTGCAGTTCGTTGAGGCGCCCGACGATGGCAGGCGGTGTCCCGATCAGGCCGCCTTCGTGAAGGCCGAACGCCGGTATTCCGAACCGCTTTTCGGCGAGCTGTTGGACACCCGGCAGTGATGCGTCATCGGGTGCGAGCGCCATCACCGCCTCGATGGACATCACGATCGTGGCAGGGTCGCGGCCGATGTCATCGCAGTTCTTTCGCAGCACGGAGATCTTGTGATCCAGCTCGCCGAGCGCATACGTGGGCACGTTCCAGACGTCGGCATACCGCGCGACCAGGGGCAGCGTGTACTTCTCACCGACGCCGCCCACCACGATCGGTGGCCGTGGCTGCCGAACCGGACCCGGCTTGATCGGCATGTCCCGCACAGCGAAATGCTTGCCCGCGAAGTCGATTCGCTCGGCGGCGAATGCCTGATGCAGTATCTCGAGCGTCTCACCGAGCCGCTCCGACCTCTGCGCGAAAGTGCCCCAGTCCAGGCCGACGCGCACGTGTTCGTCCTCGATGGATCCGCTGCCGATACCGAGCTGAAGACGGCCGGCCGAGATCTGGTCGAGTGTGGTCGCCATCTTCGCGAGCACAGCAGGATGGCGAAACTGGTTGCACAACACCATGTGTCCGACCTGGATGCGTTCGGTGCGGCTGAGCAACGCGGTCGCCAGGGTCCACGCCTCGAGCGAGGGATAGTCGGGAGCGCCGGGCCCGTACAGGTGGTCGTAGAGCCACAGCGAGTCGATGCCCAGTTCCTCACACCGAAGCGCGCGGTGCAGAACGTCGGAGTAGCTGAAGCCCATCTGAGGCAGGTACACGCCGATCTCGGCCCTTGTCATGTCCGTAGTTCCAGCCTTCCGTGGGTGATGGTGGTGGCGCCGTCGGCGGCCGCCTCGAACGCGAACGAACGTTGGTCGATGCCATAGGCATTCACCGTCAAGTCGCAACCCAATGGGGTGGGCGATGCGAATCGCACCGCCACCCGGGATACTCTGCCGGGATCGTCGACGCCGAGTATGCCGAGCATGCGGTGTGCGCAGATCGCCATCGTGCACAGGCCGTGCGTGAAGATGAAGTCGAAGCCCGCGGCGCGCGCCACCTCGATGTCGAAATGGTGCTCAGACCAATCTCCGGATACCTCCGCGTAGCGGTGTGCGGTCTGCCCGTCGATGTGGAGAGTGCTCGATCCGAGCGGGTTGGTCCGCGCGGTGTCGGGAAAGCGGTGCTCGGCGGGCATCGTCCCGAGGCCGGGCAGTCCGTCGAGGCCGAGCAACACCATCGTCCACCACTGCTCGACCGCCAACCGGCCGTCGGAATCGATCTGCTCGAGGTGGACCGCGACCCTGGTGCCGGCCCGCGACGTGCGCATCCCCGAGATCTGGGACCACGTGGTCAACGACTCCCCGGGTTCGAGAGGTCGGTGCAGCACGATGTCGTGTTCACCGTGCACGCCGCCGCGAACCCGCTCCCAGGCCTCCGCGGGTACGTCGGCCCTCGCGGTCTCCACGGCGGTGAAGACCAGGATCACCGGGAAGATCACAGGAACCGCCAGCCCGGCAACCACCGAGCCGGTGTCGTCGCCGGTCGCCGCGGCATAGGCAGAAATGCCGTCGGGATCCAGGCGGCCGGGATACGGGCCGTGCCGCCCGGGGTTGACCGTCATATGAGTGGCATGGTAACGACATTCTCACGTTTGGAGAAGGTAATTCTGGAAGGCGGCCGTTGATGCGGTTCACGTTCACCCACCCGATGCACAGCCACCCCTACAACCCGGAGCTGGTCAACGGGGCCGGTATCGCGACGGTGGCGGCCGCGGCGGAGGCGGCGGGGTTTCACGGCTTCGGGTTCACCGATCATCCGGCGCCGTCGCAGCGGTGGTTGGAAGCCGGCGGACATGACGCCGTGGACCCGTTCGTGGCCATGGGGTTCGCCGCGGCGCGGACCACGACGTTGCGCCTGATCCCCAACATCGTGGTGCTGCCCTACCGCAACCCGTTTGTGGTGGCGAAATCCGGTGCGACGCTGGACTTTCTCTCTGATGGCCGGTTCACCCTCGCCGTCGGTGTCGGCTACCTGAAACGTGAATTCGCCGCGCTCGGGGTGGAATTCGACGAACGGGCGGCACTGTTCGAGGAAGCGCTAGAGGTCATCCGCGGCATCTGGACCACCGATGACTACTCGTTCGAGGGCCGTCACTTCTCCGCCAAGGGCATCACCGCCCACCCACGTCCGGTGAGCAAGCCGCACCCGCCGATCTGGATCGGTGGCAACACTGCCGCCGCCCGGCAACGGGTCGCAAGATTCGGTGACGGCTGGTGCCCGTTCCCGGCGCCCGCCGTCCTAGCCCAGACCGCCCGCACCGCGGCACTGGACTCGATCGATGCGCTCGCCGACGGAATCGCAGATCTGCGGCGGCGCTGCGACGCCGCGGGCAGGGATTGGTCCGGCATCGACGTCACCTTCAGCAATCTCGGCGGTGGGTCGCCCGGCGACGACGACTTCAATGCCGACGCCTATATGTCCGGGTTGGAAAAGCTTGCGGCGGTTGGTGTCACCTGGGTCCAGGTGCAGGTGCCGGGGGACAGCCTGCAGCATGCGGTGGACGCCATCGGCCTGTTCGGCAGCTCGGTCATTTCCGCCGCGTGACGCTCAGGCGTATGCGGTGACCCTCGCGATCAGCGCGACTTGACCGTCGGGTCCGAGGGCCTGTGCCTCGGCGACGCCGCTTCGCCGGCCCACCCTTAAAGCGGTTCCCACGTACCGGGATTCACCACCGCTGAAGAACGGACGCAGATAGTTCACCCGCAGCGACGACGTTTGCAGGAGATCGCCTGACCGGTCGGCGTTGATGACCGCCGAGGCCGCCAGCTCGAGTCCCGCGGCCGAAACGCCACCGTGCACGATGCCGAGCGTGTTGTTCAGCGCCGAATTCTGGCGCTGGTGGATCACGTTTGCATCGTCGACGTCGATCGCCATGATCTCGGCCAGTTCGGCGGGCCGTTGACCGTCGATGTCGGCTGGTGGCCATTCGGTGGGGTGGTCGCCCGCGCGCGTTATGTAAACGGACCGGACCGTTCCGATGCCGATCACCGCGTCACCGACCGTGATCTCGCAACGGCCGAGCGCGGAGGTCGGGCCTCGGCCGCCCGTAGGCCGGGCGGTCGCGACCGCCGGCAGCTCCGGGTGGTCCGCGACGACCTGCAGGGCGTCCGGGGTGATCTCCAGGGTCAACTCGCTGGTCAGCGTCCACTCATCGGCAGCCTTGCGGTAGTGGTTGACCAGGCCCGCGGCATGGTCGACCAGCACCGCCAACGGTCCCACCGTTGGGGCGCCGGTCACCGGATTGACGAGGCCGGCCAGCGGCATCGAGCTGACGAAGGGATCGGCGCTGTCCACGATCGGCGCGATGCCGAACCGGCCCAGCGCGGTGTTCGCGGGATAGGCGACGGGTGCTTCGGTCACTTCATCACCCGGCGCGACACGTTGCCGACGACTCGTCGGATCCGGTCGGAGATGTACACCGCCACAAGGCCGTTGAACATGTCTTCGCGCAGTCGGGTGAGTGTCGAGCTGGTGAAGAGCCACTGCCCGTCGACCTTCTCGTAGGTTTCGGTGTAGTGGCCGTAGCCGCGCAGATTCACCCCTGGCCCGAACCGGACCACATCCTCCAACGCCCATACGCCGCGCGCGGTCGTCGGGGACGTCAGCTCGATCTCCGGTGCGTGAACCTGGTGGACGGTCGCCTGGTTGCGCAGGCCCTTGCGCGTGAAGGCGACGAACTCGTCGGCGCCGCGGATGACCTTGCCGCCTGCCTGCGATGTGTCACTGAGGAAGTCGTCGGAGAAGAGGTCGCGCCATGCCTGCCAGTCTTTGGTATCGAGCAGCCTGCAGTAGCGGGCCTTCAGCTGCTTGATCGCCTCGATCTCGAGCAGTGTGACGGTGTCGTCCATGGCGATGAGGGTGACAGTGCGGGCGTGCTTTGTAAAGCTAGGCGTAGTGCTCAGCGGCTCGAATAGCGCATGGCTGCCGCCCACGACACCAGGGTCAACGCGAGCGGCACGTAACAACAGCGGAAGCAACCACGATGAGGCAAGGTTCTGGTTCAGGTACTCCGATGGGGGCATCTCGTACCGCTGTCCTGCGGCGAAGAACATCACCAGGCTCACCGCCGCGATAACGGCCGCAACGCTGTACTGCGCAATCGCGAAGCGCCGGATGACGGCCGGCTTGTGTCCCAACGCGACGGTGGTGATCAATACGCAGACGCCGGCCGCACAGGCGACCAACGCCACCGGAATCAACCCCATCGCAATGTTGGGCCAATGCAACATCGTGTCGATCAGCAGTGCCAACGGCTGCCAGCTGAGTGCTGCCACCAGGACCAGACTGCCCAATGCGAGCGTCCGCGCGGCGGTGCGCCAGCCCTTGATCGTTGCGTCGAGTTCGTCCACGGCGTTCATCTTAAAAGGGCCTCGTCAATCGCGGTGCGAGAGTAATCACGCGGTCCATCCAGGTCACTACAAGGGCCGCAGGTTCGCGGAGGGTGGCCGCAGAGGGCTACGAAGCAGCGTGCCGCCCGCGCCTGGGAAACAGGACGCGGGCGGTACGAATCGTCATTCTTAGCCGACGCACTTCTCCGGGTCCGAGCCGGGTGCTGCGGGTACTGCAGACCGGCCTTTATCGCAACCGGGTGTCAAAGGCTTGATGGCTAAGCCTGGAGCGACGTTCCCCCACTCGGCCGGATCGCTCGGGATAACGGTTCCGTCTGCGAGAGTGTAGGCCGACCAAATCTGAGATTCGAGCTGCCCCATAGCAGCAGGAGTGGGCCCAGGCGCCTTTGCCGCCCCGCTGATGAATACCTTGCCAGGAGGAGTCGGGGCGCCCCCCGGGTTCAGGCTGGGTGTCCCTGGCTCCTTCCCTGTGATACCAGAGTCGACGAAGGTGCCCAGCTTCGTTGGGACACCACCTTGTCCAATCTCGTTATCGGGCGAGCCCGGATCGGATGGTGGTTCCGCCCATGCCATTCCAGCGAGTGGCACAGACAAGGCTCCTGTCGCGATCACGGCGACTAACGCTTTCTTGATCATGTTCGTTTCCTCCCCTGTTATCGCGGAACGGTGGCGACCGCTAGGGCCGCGTTCCGCGATGAATATCGTCGCTCGTGCATCGGTGGGACGAGCGCAGTAGTGCGCCACTGCAATCTCACGCGATTTAGCGCGGTACTACGTAGACGGCGGCTGGGTCCGTGGGCAATCCGGGCGCCAGCGTCCTCGTCACGCCGTGGACGCTCGCGGATGTGGCTAGGCGTTGAGTCTGCGGGGAGAGCGCGATTTGGTCCGAATTCGCGATCTCCCCGCAGAATCGGTGTGTGGCTTGTGACTGATGGCGACGGGCTGGGCGCTAGGGGATGAGCTTGAGCGGCAGGTGTTCGTGGCGCCGGATGATGTTGTTGATGGCCCATGTCGGCTCTGCCGTCGGCTCGATCCGGTCGACGCGGTCCACCAGTGCGCGCAGCATCGCCGAGGTCTCCAGCCGTGCCAGGCTCTGACCGGCACACGCATGGGCGCCCTGGCCGAAACCGAGATGGCGGTTGGCGTCGCGGCGGATGTCGAATGTTTCCGGGTTATCCCATTCGCGTTCGTCGCGATTCGCCGACGCGTAGATCACCAGCACCCGTGCGCCTTCGGGGATCCGGACACCGGCCACTTCGGTCTCACAGCGGGTGTGCCGGGCGAAGGCCCGCAGCGGGGATTCGAAACGGATGACCTCGTTGACCGCGTTCGGGATCAGTGTCGGCTCGTCCTTGAGGAGCTGCCACTGCTGCGGGTGTGTCGCGAACAGGTGCAGCGCGCTGGAGATGGCGCTGATCGTGGTGTCGAGTGACGGCGCGATGTAATCGATCATCAGCGGAGCGCATTCGGCGTGAGACAGCTTGCCCGCGTCCGCTGCGGTCAACAGTTCGTGGGCCATGCTGCCCTCGATGACACTTCGACGGTGTACCACTCGGCGGGCGAATCTCAGCATCTGTACGGACGCGGGGATCGACCTGACGGACTGCTTGTTCAGCGGGCCGAGGATGTCGAAAGTCGCTGCACCCCAGGCCAGAAGGTTGTCGCGCTCGTCGCGCGGCCAGCCGACGAGGTCGGGTACGACTGCGTGCGGCAACGCGGAGGCCAGATCGCTGACGCCGTCGACCTCACCTCGCTCAAGTGCAGCCTCGACGACTTCGGCCGCCAGCCGGTCGACGTTGTCGCCGATGGCCCGCAGAGCACGGGGGAGCAGCCGGTGGGCGACCAGCTTGCGGCGCTGATCGTGTTCGGCGCCATCGCTGGTGAGCGTGGTGCCGCGGGACAGGCGATTGGTGATGCGATTGAGCGCGACTCCGTCGCCCGAGACGAAGGTCTTGTCGTCGCGCAGTACAGCCTTGCACTCGGTGTATCGAGGAAGCGCGTACAAGCGGTGCCGCGACAGCCACACCACGGGGCCTTGCTCGCGCAGCCGCGTGTAGTGCGGATACGGATCGATGATCGCGTCGGTAGTGTAGATGTCCGCCGGGTATTCGGGGACTCCGGCGGATACCTTGGCGCGCATTACTTTTCCCCTCCGGCCGGTGTGAAGCTCGGTACCGCGTCGCACAGCTCGTTGACCTGTCTGCCCGCCCGCATCACCGTTCGGTCCGGGCGAATGACCGCCGCGGCGGCGTGACCGCGCCGCAGCCAGTCGGCGAGATCGGTGCCGGCCCCGGCGATATGGAGGGTGGCGCCGCGCTGCTGCAGGCGCGCTCGTTGCTCAGCGTTGACGGGCACCGCCGAGATGAGAGCGAAGCCGGCGCCGAGGTGCTCGTCCAGCCGGCGGCCGTCGGAGAGCACCGGGTTCGGGCAGAGCTTTCCGGCGAGCTTCCGCTGCCTGGGCGATCGGTGCACAAGTGCGGAGCGGCGCAGTGCGGGCGTTGCGCTGTCGACGACCTTGTCCCGGAGGCCGGGGATGTGGCGGATCTGCGGAACGACGATGCGACGAATCAGATTGCCCAGCTCGCCGCCCGACGTCATCGAGCGCCCGACGGTGAGCGCGAGTCGGATCAAGGCGCGGGTGTGTGGTTTTCGCTCCTGCTCGTAGCTGTCCAGGACCGCTCGGGGGAGGTCGCCAGCCAGGACGGCTGCCAGCTTCCACGACAGGTTCACCGCATCCCGCAGCCCCGCGCCCATGCCCTGCCCGATGAACGGCGGTGTGAGGTGGGCGGCGTCACCGAGCAGAAAGACGTTGCCGCGTCGCCATGTGTCGGCGATCTGAGCCCGAAACGTGTACTCGGTGACGCGGATCAGCTCCAGCTCGTCGTCGTCGGCGTGTGTGGTCCACGGCGCGATCAGTGGTTTGAGCGCCGTCAGGCTCGCGTAGTCCTCGGCGGTCTCACCGCGCGACAACCGGAACTCCCACCGGTAGCGGGCATCGCCGATCCGCATGTAGGTGCCCGCGCGATCCGGGTCGCACACCTGGTGCACGCCTTCCCACTGGCCGAGGTCGGCCTCGGTGGCGACGTCGACGACCAGCCAGCGTTGCTCGAACTTGAGATCGCGCATGGCGGAGCCGATCTCGGCGCGAACGACGCTGTTGGCGCCGTCGCAGCCGAGCACGTAGTCGGCCTCGACGGCGTGCTCGCGGCCGTCGCTCCGGTCGGTGAACGCGACCCGGACGCGTCCGTCGCCCTGGTCGGTGATGCCGGTGACCTCGGTGTCGCCGCGAAGCGTCGCATGGGGGTGGCGCTTGAGGTTGTTGCGCAGGAGCACCTCGAACTCCGGCTGGTCGAACATGTTGGCCTGCGGGAATCCGTTGATGCTGCGCGCGGTGTCCCGCCGGAACTCCGCCAGCACGCGCATCGTGTTGTCCAGCAACCGAAGTCCGTGAGCGGGTCGCGAGATCGCTGCGAACTCGTCGGCGATGCCCAACCGGGCGAGGATCCGGTAGATCTCATCGTCCAGGTGCACCGCGCGGGGCTGCGGATACACGTCGGGCCATCGGTCAAGCACGAGGCTGTCGACTCCGTACTGCGCGAGCAGCGTCGCGGCGGTGACGCCCGTCGGGCCGGCACCGACGATCACGACCGGTACTCGGGCGACGCCGAGCGTCACTCGTACCTCACGACCGTGCGTTGAGAGCCCAGATCGATCGCACCGTCATCGGTGGCGACACCGAGCTCGACGACATCGCCTGCCCGGAGGTACTTGGTGTTGCTGGTTTGCCGCTTGAAGAACGCCTTCCACTTCACTGCGGGCGGCAACAGGTTGCCGATGATCTCCACCGGTTTCGGCGGGGCGCTCAGCGCGGTGCCGGCGGGGGTTCCCGTCATCACGAGATCGCCCGCGTCCAGGCGCTGGAATCGGGTCAGCGCCTGCAGTGCCTGCAGCGGACGGTAGATCATGTCGCCTTCGACGACCATGTTCTGCCGAAGCTCGCCGTTGACCCGCAGTCGCAGTCTCAGATCGCCGAACCGCTTGAGCTCGTCGGCGTCCAGCAGCACCAGGGCGGGACCGACCGGCGTGAAGGTGGGGTAGGACTTGGCCTCGTAGAACTGGGTCTGGGGGAGCTGGACGTCGCGGGCGGACACGTCGTTGGTGACGACGAGGCCGGCGATGTAGTCGGGCAGGCTCTCCTCGGTGAGGGTGGTGCCGACCGGGATGGCGCGTCCGATGACCAGACCGATCTCCACTTCGTAGTCCAGGAAGCGGACGTGAGCGGGTTTGACGATGTCGTCGACGGGCCCGCTGATCGACCCGGATGTCTTGCGGAAGAACGTCAACGGGATCGATGCGGGGTTCATCCCGGCGTCGCTCACGTGCGACGCGTAGTTGGTCATCTGCGCGACGACGCGGCACGGCGCCGTGACGGGTGCTGCCAGCTTCAGGCTTTCGACGGGCACGGTATCGCGACCGTGCGCTGCGGCATCGATGGCGGCGCGGTCGGCGAGCAGCTCCCCGGTGGTCGTGGCTGAGGTAGCGATTTTAGCTGCGCCAGTGGGAGTTTGGACCCACCAGGCGTCGGGGGTGCGGAGGATGGACGTGGTCATGTGTTGGCTACTTTCAGGAGGCCGCGCAGGCGGGTGAGGGTGAATTCGTTCTGACTGCGGAGTGCGTTGACGACCGAGCGCGCTTCGTGGGGCAGCGCACTGGGGTTGATGCCGAGGAAGTCCTTGGTTACCGGAGGGCCCCACTGGGCCAGGCCCGTCGCCGTGAACGGTGCCCATCCGGGTTCCAGGGTGTTGTCGAACATGTCTCCGTCGGCGAAGTGCTCGACGAGGAAGCCGTCGGGATCCCGCCAATAGTCGAAGAGCTGGCTGCCCTGGATGTGGCGGCCGATGCCCCAGGACCGGAAATAGCCTTGCCCGGAGAGGTATTCACCGCCTGCGGCAAGCGCATCGAGGTCGCACACCTGATAGGCGGAGTGCACGTAGCGGTCGGCGGGTCCCAGTGCGAGCGCGAGAGTGTGGTGGTCGGCGGGGTCCGAGCCGCGGTCGCAGCGGATGAAGCTCATCACCGGTCCACGGGCGCGCTGGCCGGGGTAGAAGAGGAAGTCGCTGACGATCATCCCGAGGTTGTCGAGGTAGAAGTTGAGCGCCTCGCTGTACCTGGTGGTCTGCAGCACGACATGTCCGAGCCGTTGAACGCCTGCCGCCACCCGCTGCGGGCGTTGCGTCGCGTTCACGCGATTGAGTTGGTGCCCGACGTTGAAGACGTGCGGCCGCTGATGCGCCAGCTCGGGCAGCTCGTGCATGCCCGCCACCACGCGGACGGGCAGACCGCTCGGGTCGACGAGATCGACGCAGACCCCTCCGAGGGATTCCGGCAGCGGTTTGGTGGGTGCTCCGGTGGCATCGGCCAGGCGCCGCACGTCGACCTCGTCCACGGCCCGAAACGCGGTCCCGACGAACCGCGACCGATCACCGCGGCGCAGCAGCACGCAGGGCGCTCCTGCGTCGCCACCGCGCAGCTGCAGCTCGTCAGGCGTACGCATGACGGTGGTGAAGCCGAAGGCGCCGGCGAACGACTCGGCGCGATCCAGGTCGGGCTTCTCGAACTCGAGCCATGCGATGTCGGCGACCTTGATGACCGGATTGCGCGCCCGTCCGGAGTGTTCCCCGGCGAGCGCGCCCTGCTCGCTATGTAGCTCGTTGTGGGCGCCGACAGTGCCGCTCATCAGAACCTCCCTGTAAAGTTGACGAAATCGTCACATACGACGACACGGTCAGTCAAGTGGTTCTGACGAAATCCTCAAAACTGAGATTTCCTGCTACCGTGAGGGCGTGACCGAGCAGTCAGACGCGCCCGTCAACCGCCTGGAGCGGCGCAAACAGCGCACCCGCGGCGCGCTGATCAAGGCGGCGCAGGCGTTCATCGCCGCGGGCAAGGTCAACGTGCCGGTCCTGGAGATCACCCAGGCGGCCGACGTCGGGATGGGCTCGTTCTACAACCACTTCGAGAGCAAAGAGCAGCTGTTCGAGGCTGCCGTCGCCGAGGTGCTCGACTCCCACGGCGCGCTGCTGGACCACTTGACCTCGTCGATCAAGGATCCCGCCGAGACCTTCGCGTGCAGCTTCCGCCTGACCGGCAGGTTGTTCCGTCGGCGCCCCCAGGAAAGCCAGATCCTGCTCGCCAATGGGATGGCTCTGCTGTCTTCGGATCTCGGCCTCGCGCCGCGAGCCCTGCGCGATATCGAGGCGGCCGTCACCGCAGGTCGATTCACCGTCGAGGACCCCGAACTCGCGCTGTCGGTCGCGGGCGGCGCGCTACTCGGCCTCGGCAACCTGCTGCGCAACCAACCCGACCGCGACGACGCAGCAGCCGCGGACACCGTGACCGAAAACGTCCTGCGGCTGTTCGGTCTGCCAGCGGACGAGGCGCAGGAAATCTGCCGACGATCGCTGCCTGACCTGGCCAGATTCGAGCTTCCGGACTCCGCGGCCTGAGCCGGCCGCTCAACTCGACTTGCATCCCGTCCGCGGTTGCGGCTTGTATGTCTAGCTATGCCTGAATTAGATCGTCGCAGCATGATGGTGATGAGTGGGATCGGACTGCTTTCAGCGGTGATGCCGCTCCCGACCGCCCGCGCCGCCGGGCCCTACGTCTTCGAGGACAACTTCGATGGGCCTGCGGGTTCATCGCCCGATACCTCGAAGTGGATGATTTCGAAGGCCCGCGAGACAATGCAGGACCCCACGTTCTGGGAGTTGCCCGAGAACGTCGGCCAGTACCGTGACGACCGCCGCAACGTGTTCCTCGACGGCAAGTCCAACCTGGTCATCAAGGCGTTCAAAGAGGGCAATACCTACTACGGCGGCAAGATCAATACCAGGTGGGAAGGCGGCATCGGCTACACCTGGGAAGCCCGCATCAAATTCGACTGCCTGACGCCCGGGGCATGGCCCGCCTTCTGGCTGTCCAGCGATGCCGACGGAGAGATCGACATCATCGAGTGGTACGGCAACGGCAAGTGGCCGTCGGGAACCACCGTCCACACTAAAGCGAACGGCTCCGAGTGGGCGACGCACAACCTCGCGCTGGACAGCGGCTGGCACACATGGCGAGTCCAGTGGGATGACGCCGGTATGCGCTTCTGGCAGGACTACACGGACGGGGCGGCGCCGTACTTCGACGTCCCGGCGAACTCGTTGGCGGATTGGCCGTTCAACAACCCGGGCTACAAGGTCTATCCGATCTTGAACCTCGCGGTCGCCGGTTCCGGCGGCGGTGATCCCGGTCCGGGGACGTATCCCGCGCAGATGCTCGTCGACTGGATACGCGTCTGGTAGACGGAGCGCCGCCGCGCGTCATACCCCCGGCAATTCGGCGACGACGTCCGCGCGAGCCGCGTCGAAGCTGAAATATCCCTTGATGGGCAGGGTTTCGGGCAACGGGTCGCCGTAGCTCCATGCGACGTCGTCGACGACGCTGTCACCGATGACGGCCGACCAGTACGTGGCGTAGCCCTTGTAGTTGCAGTAGCTGCTCGTGGTCGAACGATGCAGCAGGTCGGTCCGTACATGCGACGGGTCGACATAGAGAACGGGCGCGAGCGCGGTTTCGAAGACAACCATCGTGTCGGAGGTGTCGACAAGCGTCGTGCCCGCCACGACGACCCGAAGCGCACGGTTCGTCGGACGGCAGTCGACCCGGTGATACGGGTTCGGCGGGTAGTGGACGAGCTCGCGGCCCTCCTCGATCCAGGTGTCCACGGCGTCCCAGGGCACCTGCACATAGCCCGGCGCCTCCGCGACAGCGTCGTACGGAAGCGCGCCGACCGCGTCGGCGGGAAATGCGAAGGCCAGCGGTTGGCCCGCGCGGTGCACCAGGAGTGCCTGCTCGGTGTCGATGACAACGACCCCGTCGCGCAACGCCTGAATGCGTCGGGGATGCGGTTCGACGAAAACCACGCCGTCGGGCAATGGCGGCGAGAACCAGCCGGCGGGATCCTTACTCAGCGGACCGCGCCCGGTGACAAGACTCATCGTCAAAGCTTTACAAAGGCCGGCCCGACCGTCACGCCCCGGGTCCACTTTCCCCGAAGTCGCCTGCCGCGCTGAGAGAAGGAGTGCAATGGCGGGTACACAGGTCGGGGTCGTCGACGATATGGGGTGGGCGTGAAGCGACTTAATGGTGTGGACGCGTTGATGCTGTACACCGAGACACCGGAAATCCACATGCACACGCTCAAGATCGGCGTGCTGGATGTGTCCGATGTCGGTGGGTACGACTTCGACCTGTTCCGCGCCGTCGCGTTCCCGCGACTGCAGGCGATGGCGCCGCTTCGCTACCAGCTCGTCGAAATCCCGATGAAGCTGCATCACCCCATGTGGGTGCTCAACGACCACATCGATTTCGACTATCACGTCCGCCAGGCCCGGGTGCCCGCGCCGGGTGGACGTCGCGAACTGGACCAGCTGATCGGCGAGATCGCCAGCACCCCGCTGGACCGCAATCGTCCGCTGTGGGAGATGCATGTGGCCGAAGGGCTGGCCGACGACCGCATCGCGATCATCCACAAGGTCCACCACGTGCTGGCTGACGGCATGGCGTCGGCCAACCAGATGGCGATGGCGATGGCGGCCGACGGGCCGACCGGAGTGGTCGGACTGTTCGAAGAACCCGACATCGCCAGGACCAGTCCGGCGCTGCTGCGCGCGGCCGTACGTGACCACGTCGGGCTCATCCGCAAGCTGCCCCGCCTGGTGAACGAGACGGCGACCGGGGTGTCCCGGGTACGGCGACGGTCCAAGGAGCGCGGCGAACAGCCCGACATCGCGAAGAACTTCGCCCCGCCGGACTGCTTCATCAACCACGTCGTGACGCCGGGCCGCCGGTTCGCGACGGCTCCGCTGGCGCTGGCCGACGTCAAGGAGACCGGTAAGCACCTCGGAGTCACCATCAACGACATGGTGCTGGCGATGGCGGCAGGGGCGCTGCGCAAGCTCCTGCTGCGCTATGACGGCAAGGCCGACGCGCCGTTGATCGCCGGCGTGCCGATCAGCACCAACCCGTCGCGGGAAAGGTTGGCGGGCAACGAGTTCACGTACATGACGCCCTCGCTGGCCGTCCACATCGACGACCCGCTCGAGCGGGTCAGGTTGACGTCAAGGGCGACCGCGATCGCCAAGGAGAACAACCAGCTACTCGGGCCGACGCTGCTGCCTGCATGGCTGTCCTACCTGCCGCCGTCGCTGGCCCCTCCGATTTTCCGCGCGCAGGCCAGGCGCGTCGAATCGGCAAGCGTGATGAACCTGACCATCTCGAATGTCCCCGGACCGCGGGAGCGCGGCGTCATCGAGGGCGCGACGGTCAGCGAGATCTACTCGGTCGGGCCGATAGTCAGCGGCAGCGGCATGAACATCACCGTTTGGAGCTACGTCGACCAGCTGGCCATCTCGGTGCTCACCGACGACCGCACGCTGGATGATCCGCACGAAGCGACCGACGCGATGCTCGAGGCATTCAGCGAAATCCGGGCAGCGGCAGGAATAACCGACGAACTGCGTCCGGTAGGAGCGGCATTACCGGTGGCCGCGGCTCCCTGACCTACCTGGTCCAGCCGCGGCGCCGCAGCCACCAGTCGCGCGCGACGACCCCGAGGACGACCACCGCGAAACCGATCACGAAAATGTCCTCGATGCGCCCGACATGGTTGCCGCGCAGCATCGCCAACATGAACAGGGCGGAGAGAATGCCGCCGATCTGGATCAGCTTGTGGTTCTCCTTGGACCAGCCCCATGCCGCCGAGGGCACATCTTCGACGTCGACACCGTCGGTCTTGTCCAACTCGGTGCTCACCACGGCTGCTCCTCACGGTCGGGCCTAGCGCTGCCGACATTCTTGCATGGTCGTCTGCTCCTCGCGCGAGCGCTCGTCGGTGCCTACTACGCATCGCCGTAGTGTGGTGCGTCATGGCAGGACAGTTCGACGGGAAAGTCGTCTTCATCACCGGCGCGGCGCGCGGCCAGGGCCGCTGCCACGCGGTTCGGTTCGCCGAGGAGGGGGCCGACATCATCGCGCTCGATCTGTGCGAACAGATCGACAGCGTCGCCTACCCGATGCCGACCCGCGAAGATCTCGACGAGACGATCAACCTCGTCGAGAAGACCGGTCGGCGCATCGTCGCCGAGCAGGCCGACGTCAGGGACTTCGACCGGGTCAAGGAGGTCGTGGCCAACGGCGTGGCGGAACTCGGCAGGCTCGATTTCGTCCTCGCCAACGCCGGGATCTTCCCGGCGGCGGGGGAGCAGCGGCTGAACATCGCGTCCTTCGTCGACGCTCTCGATGTGAACCTGAAGGGCGTCTACTACTCGATCGAGGCCGCGCTTCCCGAACTGTTGCGCCACGGCGACGGTGGGGCCATCGTGATCACGAGTTCTGCCGCGGGGTTCAAGTCGGTCAGCACCACCTTCGACACCATCAGTCACGGCGCGGCGGGATACACCGCCGCAAAGCACGGTGTGATCGGCGTGATGCGTCATTACGCAACCTCGTTGGCGGAGAAGAACATTCGTGTCAACTCGGTGCATCCTGGCGGCGTTGCGACGCCGATGATCATCAACGAGGCGATGGGGCAACTGGTCGGCGACCAACCCGAGTTCGGCGAGGCCCAGCAGCCGAAACTGTCCATGCCGCCGATGGAGCCCGAAGTGGTCACCGACGCCATCGTCTACCTGTGCGGGCCGTCCGGCCGCTATCTCACCGGGGTGGCTCTGCCACTGGACGGTGGGCTGACGCTCAAGTGAGCGAGCTGTAGCGGCGCAGCGCCTCGAGCCGTTCGGCCTTGTGGTCGACGATCGGGTCGGGATAGTCGTCGTTCTTCAGCTCGGGAATCCAGCGCCGGACGTATTCGCCGTCGGGATCGAACTTGTCGCCCTGCGTCGTCGGGTTGAACACCCGGAAATACGGCGCGGCGTCGGTGCCGGTGCCCGCCGCCCACTGCCAGCCGTGCTGGTTGTTGGCCATGTCCCCGTCCACCAGCTGCTCGAGGAACCAGCGCGCGCCCCACTGCCACGGCAGATGAAGATCCTTGACCAGAAACGACGCGACGATCATCCGCACCCGGTTGTGCATCCAGCCGGTCTCGGCGAGCTGACGCATACCGGCGTCGACGATCGGGAACCCGGTCCGTCCGGCCTTCCAGGCCTCGAAGGCCTTCTTCGCCTCCGGGCCCTTGTTCAGCTCCATCGTGTCGAAGCTCTTGTTCCAGTTCCACCACGCACTGTCGGGCCACTCGTTGAGCACCGCGGCGTAGAAATCGCGAAATGCCAACTCCCGCAGGTAAGCCTGCGCGCCCTTGCCGCGGCCGAGGTCGGTGACCAAGGTGCGCGGGTGGATCGTGCCGAATTTGAGGTGCGCCGACATCCGGCTGGTGGCAGACAAATCGGGCCGGTTGCGGTCGTCGGCGTAGCCGGCGAGATCGTCGCTCACGAACTTCTTCCACTGCCGCAGCGCTGCCTTCTCGCCTGCGGGCAGATCGAGTTCGATCCCGGTGTCGGGGATTTCGACTCCGCCCTCGAGGTCGGCCGGGTCGATCCATTTCGCCGACTCGGGGCCCGACTTGGCCGGGCCTCGCCAGCCATGCTTTCGCCACGCGTCATAAAACGGGGTGAACACCTTGTACGGTTCGCCGTCGCCCTTGACCACCCGACCCGGCGTGACCAGATACGGCGATCCGGACGCTTCCAGCGGTATGTCACCGAGCGCAGCCCGCACGGCGTCGTCGCGGCGGCGGCCGAACGGGGTGAAGTCTGCAGAGACGTGCACTGCGCTTGCGCCGACGGATTTGGCCACCGCGGGAATCCGTTTGTCCGGGCGTCCTCTTGTCACCAGCAGGCGACCGTCCAGCGCGTCGCGCAACTCGCGGAGCGCGTCGTAGAGGTACTGCAGCCGCCGCGGTCCCGACGACGTCTTCAGTTGCGGGTCGAGGACGTAGCAGGCCAGTACCTCGCCGTCGCCCTCCGCGGCATCCAGCAGCGGGGGCAGGTCGTGCAGCCGCAAATCCCGCCGGAACCACAACAAAGTCGGCATGCCATTGATGCTGCCCGCTTTTCCGACTAGAGAAACAAGGGGCGTTGCTGACGGAAGGATGACGAATGCAGTTCTGGAGCGGCACCGCGTTCATGGACCCGTTGGAGGCCGTTCCGGTCGCCAGGATGCTCGACGAGGCCGGATATGACGGCATTCTGTGCTCCGACCACATGATCTATCCGCGCGAGCTGTCGTCGCCCTACCCCGACTCCGCGGACGGCAAGCCGGGATGGGAGCCCGACACCGCCTGGCCCGACCCGTGGGTGCTCATCGGCGCGATGGCCGCGGTGACCCATCGACTGCGGTTCTCCACCGCGATCTACGTCGCGCCCGCCCGACCGCTGCTCGAGGTGGCCAAGCTGGTGGCGACCGCATCCGTGCTTTCGCAGGGGCGGGTATCCCTGGCGGCCGGCATCGGATGGATGCGTGAGGAATACCAGCTGATGGGCCAGGACTTCGCCAACCGCGGCAGGCGACTCGACGAGATGATCCCGGCGCTGCGGGAGCTGTGGCGGGGCGGCTGGGTGTCCTGGCACGGCGAGTACTACCAAGTGCCCGAGATGATGGTCGAACCGCATCCGCCTTCGCCCGTGCCGATTCTGTGCGGCGGTGAGTCCGAGGTGGCGCTGCGTCGTGCGGCACGGCTCTGCGACGGCTGGGTCGGCTACGCGTATGCGTGGGACGAGGCGGTCGGTTATGCGCGGCGGCTTACCGAACTACGCCGCGAGTACGGACGTGAGAACGACCCGTTCGACATCGTGCTTGCGCTCCTCGAGCCGCCGTCGGTCGATGTGTACCGACGCGCCGAGGACGCCGGCATCACCACGGTGATGTGCAGGCCGTGGCTGGGGCAGGCGGCCGGCTCGGGCGTCGAAAGCTACCGAGAGCACATCGAACGGTTCGCCGAGGACATCATCGGGAAATGCAGGTAGCAGCGCTCGCACCAGTTTGACGCTTGCGATGACACCATAATGGTGTCAACATGACGTCATGGACTTGCAACCGTATGTCGACGGGGTGCGTCACGAACTGGGGGTAGCGGCCGCGGCGGGCGGCGCAGAGGCGGAGGCGCTCGCGGATCGACTGACCGCGCCGCTGGATTCGGCGATTCGGCTCGCGTTGCTCGAAGCGCTCTCACACGCGGCGGAGGAGATCACCCGCGAAGTGGCACCCCGGTCGGTGGATGTCCGGTTGCGCGGCCGCGATCCCGAGTTCACCGTCAGCCCCGCAGTGCACGACGAGCCCGAACCGGTCGCCGCGGTGCCAGAAGCCGACGACGACGGCGGCACGTGGCGGGTGACGCTGCGGCTGCCCGAGAGCCTGAGGTCGCCGGTCGATGCGGCGGCACGGGCCGACGGGCTGTCGGTGAACGCGTGGTTGGTTCGCGCCGTCGCGTCAATGCTCGGCGGCAAACGTCATGCGCGCGCCAACACCGACAAACACTTCAGCGGCTGGGTCCGCTGACCACGGGAAACGAAACAGGAGAAAACGATGCCGACATTCGCCACACCAGACCCGATCACCGCCACCGTCGAGATCGTCAGCGGTGCCGTACACGTCGTCGCCACCGACCGCGACGACACGGTGGTCAGCGTCAGCCCGCGGGACCCGGATCGGGCGTCCGACGTTCGGATCGCCGAAGGTGCGCGCGTCGACTTCGCAAACGGCACCCTCACCGTGTCGGCGGGTAGGCGGTTCATCTCTCTCGGGCGCGGTGGTGCCGTCATCATCGATATCGAGTTGCCGTCGCGGTCGCGCCTCGAGGTGTCGTCGGCATCCGCCGACGTGCACGCAGTGGGCGGGTTCGGGAATTTCCGCTTCTCGACGGCAAGTGGAGATGCCAGCGTGGATTCGATCGCAGGAAATATCAAGGTGGACAGCGCCTCTGGGGGAGTCGCCGTTGAGAACCTGACGGGTTCGGCCGTCATCTCGACGGCGTCAGGCGACGCGAAGGTCGGCGCGCTGGCGGGCGACATCAAGTTCCGTGCTGCCAGTGGGTCTCTGTCAGTGAGGCATCTCGACGGCGATGTCAACGCGCAAACCGCGTCGGGTGACATCACCGTCGCGGATGCGGCGAACGGCGGCGTCTCGGTGCAGACGGGTAGCGGCGACATCGAAGTCGGTATCCCCGACGGCACCGCGGCCCAGCTCGACGTGCGCACCCATTCGGGCAAGGTGCGCAACACCCTGGCGCCGGCCGACGGTCCTGCCGACGGCGACGACACGCTCACCGTGCACGTGAGGACCGGCTCCGGCGACATCGTTGTGCAACGCGCGACCGCAGGCGTCCCGGGCTAGCTAATCGGGTCGAACCGGAACACAACCAATTGGCCTGCGAGCGCTTCGAACTCGTCCGGGGTCCCTTCGCGCACCAGCCCCGAGCGTTTGGCGAAGCCGACGCCGACGGGAACCTGCACCGGGAACTCGCGCAGTATCGGTCGTGACTCCTCCGCGTCGAGCTCGACGATCCTGATCTCTCGCGACCTGCGCCCACGTGACAGCGTGCCCGCACCCGCGGCCCGCGCGTTCGCCGCCCAGTCCGCACCGGGATATCCGGCGACGGTGTACAAGTCGCCGCGGTAGGTGAACGGCGTCATCGGCGTGCTACGGGGCTTGCCGCTCTTCCTGCCGGGCACGGTCAGGATCATTGCCGGACCGGTGCGAACACCCAGCCGCTGCATCGCCTTGACGACGCGGTTCATCGGCTTGAGGTAGCGGGGCGGGCGAAGTTCTGACATGTTCTGTCTCCCTTGTCAATTGATGAATAGGTCGCGGTGAGGGCGAATGGCGTCGCCGAAGGCCTGCGGTGGGCGGCCGAGGATTTTCTCCACCTCGTTGGTGACCAACGCGGGCTTGGACACCGTCGCCTCGAGCAGCGCGATATACCCATCGGCGAACTCTGCCGAGAACCCGAGGCCGATGAAGCGCTGACGCACGAGATCGGGTGGCACCTCCTGATAGCGCAGCGAGCGGCCGAGCACATCGCCGATGACGTCGACGAGCTCGGCGTTGGTCAGGGCCTGCGGACCGGTCAGCGGAACCTTGCGTCCCAGCAGGTCGTCGCGCAGCAGTGCGTGCACCGCCACCGCCGAGATGTCGGCGTCGACGATGGGCGCCGTCGAGGCCGACGCATACGGCCCACTGACCACATCGCCGGATCTGATCTGCGGTGCCCACATGCCGATGAAATTGCTGGCGAACACGGTCGGCCGCAGGCTCACCCACTCCAGACCCGAATCGACGGCGTGTTGCTCGACTTCGGAGTTGCGGTCGCCGCGGAAGCGTGACGGCTGACGCGAGAAGTCGTCGTCGGCGTTGATGGCCGACAGCGCGACCAGTCGTCTGACGCCTGCCCGGCGGGCGAGTTCGACGACCGCCGCGAGCTCATCGCCGAGCGCTCGGGAGTTGAGGAAGACCGCAGAGGCGCCATGGATGCCCGCGGCGGCCGACCCGACCACCTCGACGTCAGCGGGAAATTGCGCGGAATCGGGCTGACGGGTGACGGCGCGCACCGCCACGCCCACTTCCGCCAGCTGGTTGACCAGAGGGCGCCCGACGTTGCCGGTTGCACCCGTGACAAGAATTGCGTTCATGCAATCAAGGACGGGGCGACGATCACAAAAGTTACCTGCCGCCCATGTAACTTTTCGCGCCGCCGCTTCGTCGTAAGTACATGACCGAATCACCGTCGGTGGAAGGGGCATGGCGCAGCCATCGCCCCTACCTGGTGAACCTCGCCTACCAGATGCTCGGTGACGTCGGCGAGGCCGAGGATGTCGCGCAGGAGGCGTTCCTGCGGCTCTCGCGAACAGACCTCGACGACATCGACGACGTTCGCGGCTGGCTCACCGTGGTCGCCGGGCGGTTGTGCCTCGACCAGCTGCGGTCCGCCCGCGCCCGCCACGAACGCCCCGAGGACGTGGAGTCGAACGACGTGGTCATGGCAACGGCGCCGGACCCGGCCGACCGCGTCACGCTCGACGACGAAGTCCGCGAGGCGATGCTGGACCTGTTGCGGCGGCTGTCGCCTGGTGAGCGAGTGTCGTTCGTGCTGCACGACGTCTTCCAGATGCCGTTCGACGAGATCGCCACGACGGTCGGCCGGCCCGTCGGCACCTGCCGCCAACTCGCCCGACGCGCACGGGGCAAGTTCGCCGCCGCTTCACCTCGGCTCACCGACGTCGCCGATGCCGAACATCAGCTCGTCACCGAAAGATTCATCACCGCGTGCGCCAACGGTGACCTCGAGGGGCTGGCTGCTGTGCTGGATCCCGCGGTGTGGGGAGTCGGCACCGTGCTGGGCGAGGGGGCGCCGCCACCGCAGGTCAACCACGGCCCGGAGGCCGTTGGCCGCAACCTGCTTCGCTACCTCGGGCACGGTGCGACCCTGGTCAGTGGACCCGTTGGCGAGCCGGTACTGCTTGCCTTCGCCGAACGGCGGCTGTTCGCCGTCATCGTGCTCACGATGCGCGATAACCGCGTGTGGAAAATCGAAGCAAGCGTCGACCCAACGGCAGCGGCCCGACCGTAGGGGTTCGGTCGGGCCGCGCCGGCGTATTTAGTTGTGGCGGAATCTAGTTCGTGGGTGGCATCAGCACGGTGTCGATCATGTACACCTGTGCGTTGGCGGTCGAGACGCCGCCGCACACCACCGACGCATCGTTGACCTTGAGGTTGCTGCCCATGCCGGTCACCGTCACATCGGCGCCCTGGACGGTCTTGTGCGTGCCGACCACCTGGGCCGGGCTGGCCTGACCGGGAACCACATGGTAGGTCAGGATTTTGGTGAGCAGCGCCGAGTCGGTCTTCAGCGTCTCGATCGTCGCCGGGTCGAGCTTGGCGAATGCGGCATCGGTCGGCGCGAAGACGGTGAACTCGCTGCCGTTGAGCGTGTCGACCAGATTCACGTTCGGGTTGAGCTGTCCCGAAACGGCCTTGGTGAGCGTGGTCAGCATCGGGTTGTTCGAGGCCGCGACCGCGACCGGATCCATCGCCATCCCGGCCACCGAGCCGGGGCCTGTCGGTACCTTCGCTGCGTAGGCCGTACACGCGGGCCCAACCAGTTCGGCGGACGCGGTGCCTGCGGTGGACAGTGACATACCCATCGCTGCTGCGGCGGCCAGCCCGGCGACCGCAACCGACCTCTTGATGTTGTTCATCTGTTTCCCTTCCTGTATCGGAAGACAGCGGTAGCCGCCTCACCTCTTTGTGTTTCCACCAGTCATTCGGAGCGGGCGCGCCCGCGGATGGGTGCCGGGGTGAAAAACTTCAGCCGTAGGTGAACGAGAATGCTTGCAGTCCTTTGCTCAACCGCACTTCGAGCTCGCCACGCGCGACTGCGTCACCGGACACCAGCTGGTGCGACGTCGGCGCGCCGCTGATCGGCACGCTCGTCGTCTTGCCGTTGCTCGTCACGGTCACATCACCCTCGCCGCCGGCGACGATGTAGACGTTTTTCGCGTTGTACTTCAGTGCAATCCGCGAGTCGTTCGACTCCGCTGTCGCGCCCTGGAAGTCCAACTTCCAGCGGCCGCGATAGGCGAAACTGTCGTCGGCGAGTCTCGTCGGATAGGTGAAGTCCGCTGTGCCCTCGGCGTAGGTGTCGGGACCGCCGTAGTTGACCATCTTGCCGACCCCGAGGTATGTCTCGGGTGTCTGACCGGCAGCGGGCGTCTCGTCGGCGGAATCACTCGGCGGGGGCAACTGCACATCGGGATCGGCGTCGACCAGCAGTTCCCTGATCAGGTTTTCGGTGACGGCATAGTCGCCCTCGCCGAACTTGATATGGCGCACAGTGCCGTTCGCGTCGATCAGGTATTCGGCAGGCCAGTAGCGGTTGCGATAGTTGGTCCATGTCGACAGGGTGTTGTCGAGCGCGACCGGGTAGATGATGCCCAGGTCGTCGGCGCCACTGGCGACGTTGCCTGCGTTCTTCTCGAATGCGTACTCGGGGCTGTGCACACCGATGACCTCGAGGCCAAGGTCCTTGTACTTGTCGTACCAGTCGACAACATGCGGGATGGCGCGCTGGCAGTTGATGCATGAGTACGCCCAGAAATCAACCAGAACGACCTTGCCGCGCAACGACTTCAGGTCGACAGGAGCGCCACCGGGAGTGTTCAGCCAACCGGCGATGCCCTTGATGTCGGGTGCCGTGCCGCAGCTTTCGAGCGCAGGTGCGCCGTTGCTGCAGTTCGACAGCTCGCGGTTCTGCTCGTTGACCAGGCCGCCGAGATTGAGCTTCTCCTGAATCTCTTCGGAACCGACGACCTTGTCCTGCAGGAACTCGTGTAGTCGGGGATGGCCCGTTGCAGTTTGGCGGGCACGTTGAACACCAGTGCGACCGCGAACACCAGCATCACGATGCCGCCGATGACGCGAATGCGACGCTGATGCCGTCGGAACGTGCCGACGCGTTCGGCGACGCGCTGACCGGCCAGCGCGAAGAACAGCAGCGGAAGGGCGGCGCCGATGGCGAAGGAGATGGTCAACGCGACGGTGTCGAGGCCGATGGATCCCGTCGCACCGGCGACCACGATCGCGGCGAGAACCGGTCCGGCGCAGGGCACATACAGCACACCCAGTGCGAGTCCCAGCCCGAAACCGCTTCTGCCCTCGCTCATTTGAAGCTGCGGAATGCGGCTGAAGGGCTTCTCCAGAAGCTCCTCGAATCGAGGGAAGATCAACCCGAGGCCGATAACGGTCAAAGCGATGAGCCCGGCCCACCTGATCGCGTCCTGCGGTAGATGCAGAAGTGACAGCAGCGAGGTCCCGATGAGAGTGACCAGGCTGAAGCTGAGCACCAGCCCGCCGATCACCCGGTATGGCCGCAGCCGCTCCGAAAGCGCGGGCTTGGCCTTGACTGCTACCGCGGTGCCGCCGTCCGACTCGGCGACCGGCTCTGAGCGGGTGCTCTGTGCGCCGGAGAAGAAGATGACCGGCAGCACCGGCAGAATGCATGGCGAGATGCCAGTTATCAGACCGCCGAAGAAGCCGATCAGTGCAAGTGTGAACATGTCAGTTATTCGGAGCCACAACACATTTGGATGGGCCGATATCCCCGCGGCGAAGACGCAAAATCGCACGAATCCCGAAGGATCCGTGCGATTTCGCGTCTATTCGGGCTAGCTGGCAGGAGGCATCAGCACCGTGTCGATCATGTAGACCTGTGCGTTGGCGGTCGAGACGCCGCCGCAGACCAGTCCTGCGTCATTCACCTTGAGGCCGTTGCCTTCTCCGGTGACCGTGACGTCGGCGCCTTGCACGGTCTTGTGCGTGCCGGCCACCTTCGCCGGGCTGGCCTGGCCGGGCACCACGTGATAGGTCAGGATGCTGGTGAGCAGATCCGAGTCGGTCTTGAGCTTCTCGATCGTGGCGGGGTCGATCTTCGCGAACGCGTCGTCGGTGGGCGCGAACACCGTGAATTCCCCGCCGTTCAAGGTGTCGACCAGATTGACGTTCGGATTGAGCTTGCCCGACAGCGCCTGGGTCAGCGTCTTCAGCATCGGGTTGTTCGACGCCGCCACCGTCACCGGATCCTGTGCCATGCCGGCCACCGAACCCGGGCCCTCGGGTACCTGCTCGGCGTAGGCCGCACAGCCCGTACCGATCAGGCTTGCCGCCGGGTCGGCCGCCGCGGACGTCGCGGCCGGAGCCGAGGACGTCGCTTCGGCGGATGCCGTCGCCTCGGGTGAGCTTGAAGCGCTGGTCGAACTGTCGTTGGAACACGCCGACAGGCCGAGGACCGCCATCGCCGCGATGGTGGCCGCCGTCAGTGTGCTGCGGTGAACATTTCTCATTGGTGCTTCGACTCCTTGGTCACGGACGGGGAGGTGCCGCCCATTGGCATGACACCCGGCATTCGACGTGACGCCGATCACGGATTGGCCCGGGCCGTCGACGTCAGATTCGGGTCACATTTCGCCGCCGCGATGGAATCGAGTCTGGGCGCGGCACAATAGGACGGTGAGCAACAGGCTGCGCGTGCTGATCCTCGGTAGTACCGGGTCGATCGGCACCCAGGCGCTCGACGTCATCGCGGCCAACCCCGACCGCTTCGAAGTGGTCGGTTTGGCCGCAGGCGGCGGAAACCCCGACCTGCTGGCACGGCAGCGCTCGGACACCGGCGTCACCAACATCGCGGTGGCCAACCTCGACGCCGCCGAGAAGGTTGGTGACGTCACCTACGCCGGCTCCGACGCCGCCACTTCGCTCGTGGAGAACACCGAGGCCGACGTCGTCCTCAACGCCCTCGTCGGCGCGCTGGGCCTGAAACCGACACTTGCCGCGCTGGCCAGCGGCGCCCGGCTGGCGCTGGCCAACAAGGAATCGCTGATTGCCGGCGGGCCGCTGGTGTTGAAGGCCGCGAAGCCGGGCCAGCTGGTGCCCGTCGACTCCGAGCATTCGGCGATCGCCCAGTGTCTGAGGGGCGGAACCCCCGATGAGGTGGCCAAGATCGTGCTGACCGCGTCGGGCGGCCCGTTCCGCGGCTGGACCGCCGAGCGGCTCGAGGACGTCAGCCCCGAGCAGGCCGGTGCGCATCCGACGTGGTCGATGGGCCCGATGAACACGCTGAACTCGGCGTCGCTGGTCAACAAGGGCCTGGAGCTGATCGAAACCCACCTGCTGTTCGGCATTCCGTACGAGCGCATCGAGGTGGTGGTCCATCCGCAGTCGATCGTGCACTCGATGGTCACGTTCACCGACGGCTCGACGATCGCTCAGGCCAGCCCGCCGGACATGAAACTGCCGATCGCACTGGCGCTCGGCTGGCCGTCGCGGGTGCCCGCCGCGGCGCTGGCCTGCGACTTCAGCACCGCGTCGACCTGGGAGTTCGAGCCGCTTGACGCGGCGGTGTTCCCGGCCGTCGAGCTGGCAAGGGAGGCCGGTCAGCGGGGTGGTTGCCTGACCGCGGTCTACAACGCCGCGAACGAAGAGGCCGCGGCTGCGTTCCTCGCCGGTCGGATCCGGTTCCCGACGATCGTGCGGACCATCGCCGATGTGCTGCACGCCGCAGACCAGTGGGCCGCCGAACCAGCTACCGTGGAAGAAGTACTCGACGCGCAACACTGGGCCAGGGACAAGGCAAAGGGCGCGGTATCCCGGGAGGTAGTCACCACAAAATGATGTGGGTCATCGGTGTGGCGCTGTTCGCGCTGGCCATCCTGGTGTCGGTGGCGCTGCACGAATGCGGGCACATGTGGATCGCGCGTGCCACCGGGATGAAGGTGCGCCGCTACTTCGTCGGCTTCGGTCCGACGCTGTGGTCCACGCGGCGACCCAACAAGCTCGGCTACACCGAGTACGGCGTCAAGGCGATCCCGCTCGGCGGATTCTGCGATATCGCCGGAATGACGTCGATCGACGAGATCGCCCCGGAGGACCGCCCGTACGCCATGTACAGGCAGAAGACATGGAAGCGCGCCGCCGTCCTGTTCGCGGGCCCCGGTATGAACTTCATCGTCGGCCTGGTGATCCTGTACGGCATCGCGCTGCACTGGGGTTTCCCGAACCTGAAACCCGAGCCCGCCGCCTACGTCAGCGAAACCTCCTGTGTCGCACCGGCGATCAGCAAGGACAAGCTCGCCGATTGTGCGGGTGACGGACCTGCGGCCGCCGCGGGCATCAAGCAGGGCGACGTCATCGTCAAGGTGGGCGACACGGATGTGACCAACCCCGACGAGATGGTCGCCGCGGTACGCGAGGCCAGCGGACCGACGCCATTCGTCGTCGAGCGCGACGGAAAGCAGATCACCACGGTCGTCGACGTCGTGAAGACCCAGCGCTTCACGTCAGACACCGCTACCGCCCCGTCGACCGTCGGCGCGGTGGGCGTCTCGGCCGCCGAGTTTGGGCCGGTCGAGTACACGCAGTACAACCCGGTGACCGCGATCCCCGGCACGGTGGCCTTCACCGGCGACCTGGCCGTGGAACTGGGCAAGTCGCTGGCGAAGATCCCCACCAAGATCGGTGCGCTGGTGCACTCGATCGGCGGCGGCGAGCGCGATCCGGAGACGCCGATCAGCGTCGTCGGGGCGTCGATCATCGGCGGCGACGCCTTCGAGCGCGGGCTCTACCTCGCCTTCTGGTTCTTTTTGGCGCAGCTGAACTTCGTCCTCGGTGCGATCAACCTCGTGCCTCTGCTGCCGTTCGACGGCGGTCACATCGCGGTCGCCTTCTTCGAGAAGATCCGCAATGTAATCCGAAAGTCGCGTGGCATGGTGGCCGCGGCGCCGGTGAACTATCTCAAGCTGATGCCCGCCACCTACGTGATCCTGGTCTTCGTGATCGGTTACATGGCGCTCACCGTGACCGCCGACTTCGTCAACCCGATCAGACCCTTCCAATAGGAGACAGCGATGACCTCCGGCACCCAAATCGGCTTAGGAATGCCGGCACCTCCCGCACCCACGTTGGCGCCGCGGCGAAAAACTCGTCAGCTCATGGTCGGCGACGTCGGTGTCGGCAGCGACCACCCCATCGCGGTGCAGTCGATGTGCACCACCAAGACACACGACGTGAACAGCACGCTGCAGCAGATCGCCGAGCTGACTGCATCCGGCTGCGACATCGTCCGGGTCGCCTGCCCGCGCCAGGAGGACGCCGACGCACTGCCCGCGATCGCGAAGAAGGCGAACATCCCGGTGATCGCCGACATCCACTTCCAGCCGAAGTACATCTTCGCCGCGATCGACGCGGGCTGTGCCGCCGTGCGCGTCAACCCCGGCAACATCAAGGAATTCGACGGCCGGGTCAAGGAGGTCGCCAAGGCGGCCGGTGCGGCCGGCATCCCGATCCGCATCGGCGTCAACGCGGGTTCGCTCGACAAGAGGTTCATGGAGAAGTACGGCAAGGCGACGCCGGAGGCGTTGGTCGAGTCCGCGTTGTGGGAGGCGTCGCTGTTCGAAGACCACGGGTTCGGCGATATCAAGATCAGCGTCAAGCACAACGACCCGGTCGTCATGGTCGCCGCGTACGAACTGCTCGCCGAGCGCTGCGACTACCCGCTGCACCTCGGCGTCACCGAGGCCGGTCCGGCCTTCCAGGGCACCATCAAGTCCTCCGTGGCGTTCGGCGCCCTGCTGTCACGCGGCATCGGTGACACCATCCGCGTGTCGCTGTCCGCGCCGCCGGTCGAAGAGGTCAAGGTCGGCAACCAGATCCTCGAGTCGCTGAACCTGCGTCCCCGTGGGCTGGAGATCGTCTCGTGTCCGTCGTGCGGACGTGCGCAGGTCGACGTGTACACGCTGGCCAACGAGGTCACCGCGGGCCTCGAAGGTATGGAGATTCCGCTGCGCGTTGCTGTGATGGGATGCGTCGTCAACGGTCCCGGCGAAGCGCGCGAAGCCGACCTCGGCGTCGCGTCCGGCAACGGCAAGGGTCAGATCTTCGTCAAGGGTGAGGTCATCAAGACCGTCCCGGAGCACCTGATCGTGGAAACGCTCATCGAAGAGGCGATGCGAATCGCCAGCGAAACAGAAACAGAACGGGGATCCGATGATCCCAGCGGTTCGCCGGTCGTCACCGTAAGCTGAACGTGTTTCCTGTGACTGGAATCACCACGACCTGAGGCCGCAGAAAGAGTCCCGATGTCGGCTCCACCCCTTTTCCGCTTCGTCGAGGAGCGACGGGTCTCAGTCGTGCGCGACGCCGCCGCGGTCCGGCAGGTGCTCGACGCCGATCCGGTCGGAAGCTGCATGGTGGCCTCCCGGGTGGCCGAGCACGGCGTCGACCCGAGCGCGATCGGCGGCGAGCTGTGGTCGCGGGGCCGGGCCACCGAGTCGCTGTGCTACGCCGGTGCCAACCTGATCCCGTTGCGCGGTGAGGCCGGCGACCTTATGCGTTCGCCGACAAGGCGGTCAGCGCCGCGCGGCGGTGCTCATCGCTCGTCGGGCGCGCGGAGCTGGTACTGCCGATGTGGCGCCGACTCGAACACGCCTGGGGGCCCGCCCGCGACGTACGTGACCGTCAACCCCTGATGGCACTGGCCACCGCACCGCAATGCCCGATCGACGCGGCGGTGCGTCCCGTGCGGATGGAGGAACTCGACGCGTACCTGGTGGCCGCCGTCGACATGTTCATCGGCGAGGTCGGCATCGATCCCCGCATCGGCGACGGCGGTCGCGGCTATCGGCGGCGGGTCGCGGGCCTGATCGCCGCCGGGCGCGCCTGGGCACGTTTCGACCGAGGGCAGGTCGTTTTCAAGGCCGAGGTCGGATCGCAGTCGCCTGCCGTAGGGCAGATCCAGGGCGTATGGGTGCATCCCGACCGGCGCGGCCGCGGCCTCGGCACCGCGGGTACCGCCACCCTCGCTGCGGCCATCGTGCGGAGCGGACGCATCGCCAGCCTGTACGTCAACGACTTCAACGCCGTGGCTCGCGCGACCTACCAGCGCATCGGCTTCGCCGAAGTGGGCACCTTCGCCACCGTCTTACTGGACTAGGTCGACCGCTCGGCACGGTTGGTTAGGCTTCACGCCATGACCGACGACGTGCAGAAGGCCGAACGCAGAGAGATCGCCGACACGCTGGTCCGCGCGCTCGAACGGCGACATGAGCTCCTCGACGTCATCGTGGAGTCGCAGGACTACGACGCGGCCGTCGAGGCGATCGCCTCCATGCTCGGCACGTCGTCCGCCGGGGGCGAGGCCGTGCTTCGGTTGTCCTTCGATCGGCTGACCAAGGTGTCGCGACGCCGAATTCGCGACGAACTCGAAGACCTCAACCACGAGCTGAGCTTCATCAGGGGGGAGCAGCAGCCTGCTCCAGGCGAGAGCCTGGTGCTCCGCCCGTTCTCAGCGGACGCGGACCGGGACATCTTCGCCGCGCGCACCGAGGATGTCCGCGCCGCCGGTGACGGTTCGGGCGCTCCCGCAGGCGAGCTCGATGACGAGATTCGCGCCGCCGTCGGCCGGGTGCATGCCGAAGAGGCGGTGTGGTTGGTGGCGATCGACGGATCCGAGAAGGTCGGCATGGTGTTCGGGGAGTTGGCCAGTGGCGAGGTCAACGTCCGCATCTGGATCCGTCCCACCTTCCGCAAGCACGGCTACGGCACTGCCGCACTGCGAAAGTCGCGCTCGGAGATGGCGGCGTATTTCCCCGCGGTGCCGCTGGTGGTGCGCGCTCCCGCCGCCGGCTGACTTCTGCTGCCCTCCGTTTCGGTGCGCCTCCGCCGAATTGGGGTCTCGAATTCGTAACATTTGCCCCAATGGCAACTTTGTTCTCATCTGCAACACGGCTGACAAGCCTGTTAGCGGTCGTGGTTCTGTCCGCATCACTGGCCGCATGCACCCCGAAACCCAACGGACCCGAACCTGCCGCCGACGAGTTCTTCGCAGCACTGGCCAAGGGCGACACCGGCAGTGCGTCGCAGCTGACCGACCGTCCTGAGGACGCCAGGGCCGCGCTCAACGAGGCGTGGGCCGGTCTGCAGGCAACCTCACTGGATGCGCAGGTGCTGGGCTCGAAGTTCGCCGAGGACACCGGCACCGTCGCCTACCGCTACATCTGGCATCTGCCGAAGAACCGCACCTGGACCTACGACGGCCAGCTGAGCATGGTGCGCAACGAGGGAAACTGGGAGGTGCGCTGGACCACCACCGGCTTGCACCCGAAACTCGGTGAGCACCAGACGTTCGCATTGCGGTCGGACGCGCCACGGCGCGCATCGGTCAACGAGCGCAGCGGCACCGGCGTGCTGGTGCCGGGCAACCTGTACCACTTCGCGCTGGACGCAAAGGCGGCGGGCGCGTACCTGATGACCACCTCGACGGCGGTCGCCGATGCGCTGCGGCCCTTCGACGACACCTTGGATCCGCAACGGCTCGCGGAGCAGGCCAGCTCGTCCGATGGACCGTTGGGCCTGATCACCCTGCGTCAGGCCGATCGCGACCAGGTGGCAGCCGTCCTCGGCAATCGGCCGGGTCTGGTCATCACACCCCAGGCCGAATTGTTGCCCACAGACGACCATTTCGCGCCCGCCATCATCGGTGAAGTCAAGAAGGCGGTGGTGAACGACCTCGACGGCCAGGCTGGTTGGCGGGTGGTGAGCGTCAACCAGAACGGCGTGGACGTCGAAATTCTCAACGAGGTGCCTGGGGCGCCTGCACCGTCGGTCACGATCAGCCTGGACCGCGCCGTTCAGGACGCCGCGCAGAACGCCGTCAACGGGGTCACGGGCAGGAAGGCGATGATCGTCGCGATCAAGCCGTCGACCGGCGAGATCCTCGCCGTCGCACAGAATCCCGATGCCGATGTCGACGGGCCGACCGCCACGACGGGTCTGTACCCGCCGGGATCGACCTTCAAGATCGTCACTGCGGGCGCGGCCATTGAGCGCGATATGGCAACGCCCAACACACTTCTCGGCTGCCCCGGCACGGTCGACATCGGGCACCGCACGATTCCGAACTACGGCGGCTTCGATCTCGGCACGGTGCCGATGTCGCGCGCCTTCGCCAGTTCGTGCAATACCACGTTCGCCGAATTGGCCAGCCAGATGCCGCCGCGTGGCCTGACCCAGGCCGCCGCGCAGTACGGCATCGGTCCCGACTACCAGATCGAGGGCATCTCAACGGTTTCGGGCTCGGTGCCGCCGACGGTCAATCTGGCCGAACGGACGGAGGACGGCTTCGGGCAGGGCAAGGTGCTCGTCAGCCCGTTCGGCATGGCGATGGCGGCGGCAACGGTCGCAGCGGGCAGAACGCCTGTACCGCAACTGATCGAGGGCAGGCAGACGACCATCACCGGTGACCGCACCGAGATCACGCCCAAGATGCTCGACGGGTTGCGGCCGATGATGCAGCTGGTGGTCACCAACGGCACCGCCAAGGACATCAACGGTATGGGCGACGTGCGCGGTAAGACCGGCGAGGCCGAATTCGAGGGCGGTTCGCACTCCTGGTTCGCCGGCTACCGCGGCGACATGGCGTTCGCCGCGCTGATCGTCGGGGGTGGCAGCTCGGAGTACGCGGTGCGCATGCTGCGATGGATGCTCGAAAGCCTACCGCCGGACTACCTGGCCTGAGACCTATTTCAGCGGTTCGGTCGGGACGTCGTAGCGCTCCTGGTAGGCGGCGACCTGTTCGCGTAACCGCTCGGCGTCCAGACCGGTATCCGCCCAGCTGTAGCGGCCGCCACCGCCATCGCCGGGATGGGCGGCAAGATGCTCGCGCATCCTCTGCTCGGCGACGGGCGTCAGCTCGCGGTCCAGCCGGCCGTACAGCGACCTGATCGTCGCGAACGGGTCGCGCATGAAGTCGGCGAACTGCACGTCGATCACCTGACCCGGTGGCAGCGATTCGCGCAACGTCATCCCGCGCTGCAACCCGACCACGATCTCCTCGCAGGACTGTTGCGCGCAGTCGGCGATAGTTGTCTCGTCGGACGCCATCCGGCGCAGGTGGTTCGTCAGCGCACTGACCGACGAGATCACCTTCAACGGGTCGCGGTGCGTCTGCACGATCACCGCGTCGGGGTAGGTCTCCAGCAAGGTATCGAGCGTCCACAGATGGGCGGGCGACTTCAACAACCACTGGCCACTGACGCCGGATTGCAAGTGCTGCAGAAAGATTCGGTGATATCGGTAGGCCTGACGATGGTCTGCTTCATACAGCAGCCACTTGTAGTAGGTGGGTAGCCGGTACTGGACGGAGAAGATCATGCTGCAGAACTGCGACGCGGTGATCCGGACACACTCCTGCCCGACCTGCGCGCCCATCGGATGCCAGCTCATGAACCCGGGGATGATCTGCTCGCTCATCTCCAGGTTGGCCTGGGTTTCGGCGATCCGCGGGTCGGTCTCGTACGTTTCGGGCCGCGGCACCGGGAGCGGTGCGTCGACCTCCCACGTCAGCGGCGGGCGCAGCGCTGGGTCCTGAGCGAGCAGGTCGAACAGGATCGTCGTACCGGTGCGCGGTTGCCCGACGATGAAGATCGGCCTCTCGATCTTCTCCTCGGCGATCTCGGGATGAGCCTTGCGCCAATCCACAACCTGCAGCCGATTCTTCAATGCGCGCACCACATCCAGTGCCGCGATCTCCACTCCGAGATCGTTGAGTCGAGCCTCCGCCACGAACCCGTCACACAGCCGGCCCATCCCGTCGCGCCACGTCTCGTTCTTGTCGAACTCCGTCCCGAAGTCGTCGCTGCCCGCCCACTCGCGGGCCTGCTCGATCAGCCTCGCGGGGTCGAACCGGTCTGCGGCACTCACTGTTTCGCCCGACCGCTGCGCACCTCGGCGGACACCTTCGGCGGGTCGGGGTTGTCCAGCCAGCGGAAGACGACGAAGCCCCGGTGCCGCCCCCCGGTGTCCAGCCAGTGGCCATGGCCGAAGTCGTTGGCTCCGATGGCGATACGGACGACTCCGTCGGCGTCGGGCGCCACACCCTTGTTGGTGACCGAACTGTGCCTGCGGCGCGGTTCGAGGCACTGGTGCCAGATGTTCTCCAGCGTGACGTTCCAGTAGCGGGTGTCGGGAGGTTCGAACTCCAGCACCAGCGACTCGTCGGTGGCCAGCCGGAACGTGCCGAGCATGTACAGGTTGTCCGGTGTGGTGTCGGCCTCCCCGAGATCGGCGGCCTCCGAGGTGACGAGGGTGTTCGGCTGATCCATCAGCTCGGGTTTGATGGTGCGGTGCAGGGTGGTCAGCTTCATGATGGTCCATGCCATCGCGGTGAATTGTTCTGCCGCTTCGTCATCGGTGATCGTCTGCGGCGGGTGCGTGGTCAGCGGATCGATGCTGCAGCGTCGCGGACTGCTCGGTGTCGGCGTCGGCGATGTACTCGCGGACGACGATCGACGTCGCATCCTCGGGTATCTGCACCCATAAGCGCTCCGTCGAGTTCGGCCGCCGACGGTTCCGTCGCCGAAAACACCAGCGCGAATTTGCCGTCATTCAGCGTCAGGTCGGTGTCGCTGACGATAGGCGGCCATGCGCCGCGGCGTCATACCGGTGCCCGCCAGCACCTGCACACCGAGATAGGCGGTGGTGCCGCGCGTTCCGGTGACCCGATAGGAGCGGTCGCCGCGGATCATCGCGAGCAGGTACTGCCCATCGGGGTTGGGGCCGCCGATCAGCCGGGTGGGGGAGCACATGTCGAAGAACCACGGCAGATCCGGGTCGGCCTCCACGGTCAGCTCCGAGCACAGCGCAGTGACCCGGGAGATGACGCCCAATCCTTCGAGCAGCTCGCGTTCGTTCTCGGCGTCCGCGGCCACGATGTTCGTAATATCGCCGATCATCTTCTGCACGAAGGCCCACGCTTCGACGGTCTTGGGAGCCCACGCGTTGTCGTTCGTCACGTTGAGACAACTATCAGTACAGAGCCTGCTGTTGGGGCGATTCAACTATTTGTCGCGTGTCGACCGGCGGGCAGCTTCCTGGGCGAGCTGGACGCGGGAGGACAGCCCGAGCTTGGTGTAGACGCGGGTGAGGTGGGATTGCACGGTCCGCGGTGAAACGAAGAGCCGTGCGGCGATGTCCTTGTTGCCCAGCCCCTCGCTGACGAGCCGCACGACATCCAGCTCGGCCGGGGTCAGCGAGGCCCAGCCGCTGGACGGCCGTCTTGCGTTCACCCCGTCCGCGCTGCGCGTAGGCGATCGCCTCGGTCGGTCGACAGCGCGGCGCCCTCTGCCCAGGCCGCTTCGAACTCGTTGGCGTCCATCGCGTTTCGAAGTGCCTGCACCGAAGTCGTCGTACCCGGCTTGGTACATCGGCAAACGCACCTCGCCGGTGCGCTGGCGGATGCCTGTCTGCTGCGCCGAACAGCCGGGCTGCTTCCGGTGGCTGACGGTGTTGCTGGCCAGACCTGCGAGGATTTCGAGTGCGTTTGAAATTCCCAGGTACGCCTTGATGTCGGCACAATGGGCGAGAGCGTCGTGTGCGTCGCGCTCGGCCTGCTCCAGCTCCCCCTGCTCGACCGAGACGCGGGCGCGTATTGTCTTCGACCACGCCTGGAACCATCCGACCGTCGCCGCAACGCCTTCGTCTGCCGAGCGCTGGGCGTCGGCGATATCACCGCGAGCGAGGTAGGTCTGGGCAATGTAGGCACTGTTTATCGACGCGGTTCCGTACAGACTTTTGAGTTGAGACCAGCCGGTTTCGGCCGCGTCCGAAGCAGCGGCAACATCACCGGCGGCCAGGTGCGACACCATCAATGAAATGTGAGTCCCACCCAAATAGACGCCGCCGAGATCGGCTGCGGACTCGATGCCGGCCTCCGCGGCGGCCCGGGCCGCGGCAGGCTCACCGTGAAATGCCAGCACATGGGACAAGATCATCAAGGCTGCCGTCAGGGACACGGTGTCGTGGTCGGCTTCGGATTCCGCAATCACCTCGCGGTACTGCGCGATCGTTTCCGGAAGATCGCCCTCTAGTAACGGAACGCCCGCGAGCCTCCATCGGCATTGCCGCGATCCGAAGCGGTCGCCGATGGCGTCGGCGAGATCGCGTCCTTCTTCTCCTGCCGCGCGCAGCGCCGTGGGCTCTCCTGCGACGAAAGCCGCCTGAGCCAACTGGCTGAGAGCCTGACTCAACCTCCACCGATCCCCGAGTGTACCGGGCTATATCGCTCGCCTCGGTGAGGTATCGCCTGGCTATTTCGGCGTCGTATACGGAGGCGCTGCCACACGCGATTAATGCTCTGATCAACAGGGCGGGATCGTCGACTTCGCGCGCGATAGCCAGGGCCTGCCCGGCTTCCTCCGGGAAGTAGAGGGATAGCCAGGCATTGAGCACGGCCTTATCGGCTAATGCCCGCGCGCGCACCACCGGTTCGACGTCTATCGGAAGCGCTTTGTCGTCTGCGAAGACTGCGTCGAACCATGCCAGACCTTCCTGGATGCGGCCGCGGGACAGCCACAGCGGGCTGCAGTGCCGATGCCAGCTCCAACGCAGGTCGCGACATCGCCGGTCTCGAGGCTCCACCCGAAAGCACCGCGTAGGTTGTCCATCTCGTCGTCGGTCTGGTCTATGCGCTTGTCATAGTCACTGCGCGCAGGCGCGTCGAGCAGCGCCGCCATCGCGGTGTAGTGGTCGCGGTGGCGTGACCGCACGGCCTCGGCCTCTCCGGACTCGCCGAGCTTCTCCTGCGCGTATTGGCGCACGGTCTCGAGCAACCGGTACCGCGTTCGGCCACTGGTGTTTTCGGCACTCACCAACGACTTGTCGACCAGCAGGGCGAGCTGATCGAGGATCTGGTAGCGCTCCACTTCGGCATCGCCGGCGACGGCCTGGGCGGCGTCGAGGTCGAATCCGCCGAGGAAGACCGCAAGCCGGCGGAACAGAATGCGCTCGGTCTCGGTCAGCAGGGCATGCGACCAGTCCACCGACGCGCGCAGGGTCTGCTGACGACGTACCGCTGTCCGTGCGCCACCGGTCAAGAGACGGAAGCGGTCGTGCAGGCCGCCGACGATCTCCTCCAGCGAGAGTGCGCGGACGCGGGCTGCGGCCAGCTCGATCGCCAGCGGCATGCCGTCGAGCCTTTTGCAGATCTCGGTCACGGTGGGGGCGTTGTCCGTGGCGATGGTGAAGTCGGGTCGGACCCGGCGGGCCCGGTCGACGAACAACTCGATGGCCTCGTCGGCCAGCGACAACGACGGCACCTGGAACGTCACCTCGCCAGGCACACCCGTCGACTCACGGCTGGTGGCCAGCATCTGCAGGCCCGGGCAGGCGGCCAGCAGCTCCGCAGCCAGCGATGCTGCCGCGTCGAGCAAGTGCTCGCAGTTGTCCAGCACGATGAGCGTCTGCCTGTCGCCAACGAACTTCGTCAGCGTCTCCCTGGTCGAGCGGCCCGGCTGGTCGGGCAGGCCGAGCGCACGGGCGACTGCCACCGGCACCACGACCTCGTGGGTGACCGGTGCCAGGTCGACGTAGGAGACGCCGTCGCGATACTCGGACGCGACGTCGGCAGCGATCTGAATCGCCAGCCGCGTCTTGCCGGCACCACCGGCACCCGTCAGCGTCACAATTCGGTTGTCGGCCAAGAGCGCGCGTATCTCAGCGATCTGCGGTACCCGACCGACGAAGCTCGTCAATTGCGCCGGAAGACTATGTTTGTCAGCACTTTTCGTAACACGCAATGGCGGGAACTCGTTGAGCAGGTCCGGATGGCACAGTTGCGTCACCCGTTCGGGCCTCGGCAGATCGCGCAGTTCATGGGATCCCAGGTCGGTCAGCCAGGAATCGTCGGGCAGCCAGTCGGCGACCAGCTGCTCGGTGGCGCCCGACAACACCGTCTGGCCACCGTGCGCCAGATCGCGTAGCCGTGCGGTCCTGTTGATGGTCGGCCCGATGTAGTTGCCCTCATCGCGCAGCTGCACCTGTCCGGTGTGCACACCAATGCGCAGCCGAATAGGCGCCAGCGGCGCGCGCTGCAGATCCAGGGCGCACGCCACGGCGTCGCTGGCACGCGCGAACGCGGCGACGAAGCTGTCGCCCTCGCCCTGTTCGACGGGTCGCACCCCGCCGTGCGCCGCGAGCAGATCGGCCAGAGCGGTATCAAGGCGTGCGACGGCGGCCGTCATCTCGTCCGGCTGGGTCTGCCACAGCCGCGTGGAGCCCTCGACGTCAGCCAGCAGCAACGTCACCGTGCCGGTGGGAAGCTCGCCCATGAATACGTCGCTCCACGTAGTTTCGCTCATGCTAGCCAGCATCCGGTGGTCGCAGCCGGGAAACATCAGCGGAAACGCGCAAACATCCGACCCGGGCATGCTGATTCCCCTTCGGTGACGTATGCCTCGACTCGCACTCGCTCCGGTCCTCGCTCGTCCCTCGCTGCGATCCTCACTCGCGCTCGCCTTCGGGGCGGCAGCGGTATTTTGGAGTGGCCATGACCGGGATCAACGAGCAATCAGCGGCGATGCGTGTTTCGGACGCCGACCGAAACGGCACACTGCGCCGTCTGCACAACGCCGTCGCCCTCGGCCTGATCGACATCGACGAGTTCGAGGAGCGCTCGGTGCTGGTGTCGCAGGCGCGTCTGCACTCCGACCTCGACTCGCTGGTCGGGGACCTGCCCGGACCTGGGGCGATCGTCACCTCGGCCACCGACCGGGTGGAACTGCGGGGCGTGATGGGGTCGTTGAAGCGGCAAGGCGAGTGGACCGTGCCGACCCGGCTGGCACTGTATCGGAGGATGGGCTCGGTCGATTTGGACCTCAGAAGGGCCCGGTTCGCGGGGCCGATGGTGATCATCGAGCTCGACATGAAGTTCGGTGGCCTGGAACTCCGGCTGCCGGATGGGGCAAGCGCGTCGATCGACGACGTCGAGGTCGTCGTCGGCAGCGCTCATGATCACCGCAGGGACGCACCGGCCGAGGGCACGCCGCACGTCATCCTGACCGGAAAGGTCGTCTGCGGCTCGGTCGACATCCGCGGACAGCGCAAGACGTTGTTCGGCCGCGACCGCCGCTAACGCTTGAACAGTGCCGAACCGATGCGGACCAGCCGCTCCCAGCCCGCCGGGCGGCCCACGAGCTTGCCGATCAGCGGCGTCGAGTCGAAGTAGGAAACCCGTTCGGCGATCAGCCCGCCGGTGAAGGTGAACCGGTCGACGGCGTCCCACGCGATCGGCTTGCCGCCGTAGGTTCCGCTCAGCGTGAACTCGATGAACACCTCCTTGGGGCCGTGCCCTACGCGGTGTACGTCGGCGTGCAGATCAGGCACCAGCGCGAACAGCCGCTGGAACGACTCGCGGCAGGCCTGTCTACCGCGCAGCGTGCCCATCAGCGGCTGGGTCAGCACTATGTCGTCGCTCCACAGCGCCTCGTGCTTGGCCAGGTCGGGACTGCGCCAGGTGTCGGCGAACTGCTCGGCGAAATGGGCCGCGAACGCGTCGTCAACATCGTCGATCGTCATGGCCCAAGAATTTAGTCGCAGGGCCCGACTATTCTGGCGTCATGCCTGTTCGCACCGCACTTCGCCCCGGCGTGGTGTCGCCGACCCTGCCGGTGCCCAAAACGATCGACCGCCCCGAGTACGTGGGCAAGGCGACGGCCAGGGAAGGCAGCGAGCCTTGGGTGCAGACGCCCGAGGTGATCGACAAGATGCGGGTGGCGGGCCGGATCGCGGCGGGTGCACTCGCCGAGGCCGGTAAGGCCGTCGCGCCGGGGGTCACCACCGATGAGCTGGACCGGATCGCACACGAGTACATGATCGACCACGGCGCCTACCCGTCGACGCTGGGTTACAAGGGCTACCCGAAGTCCTGCTGCACGTCGTTGAACGAGGTCATCTGCCACGGCATCCCGGATTCGACCGTCGTCGAGGACGGCGACATCGTCAACATCGACGTCACCGCCTTCATCGACGGTGTGCACGGCGACACCAATGCGACGTTCCTCGCAGGCGACGTGTCCGAGGAACACCGGCTGCTCGTCGAGCGCACGCACGAAGCGACGATGCGCGCGATCAAGGCCGTTCGGCCCGGCCGTGCGCTGTCGGTCGTCGGCCGCGTCATCGAGTCGTATGCAAACCGCTTCGGCTACAACGTCGTTCGCGATTTCACCGGGCACGGCATCGGCACCACGTTCCACAACGGGCTGGTGGTGCTGCACTACGACCAGCCCGCCGTAGAGACCATCCTCGAGCCCGGCATGACGTTCACCATCGAGCCGATGATCAACCTCGGTGCGCTGGACTACGAGATCTGGGACGACGATTGGACCGTCGTCACCACGGACGGCAAGTGGACCGCGCAGTTCGAGCACACGCTGGTGGTCACCGACGACGGCGCCGAGATCCTGACCCAGCTGTAGCACCGTGGCCGGGGCGCTGCTGATCGCAGGGACGAGTTCGGACGCCGGAAAGTCCATGGTGGTCGCCGGGTTGTGCCGGCTGTTGGCCCGCAAGGGCATCACGGTTGCGCCGTTCAAGGCGCAGAACATGTCGAACAACTCGGCCGTCACCGTCGAAGGCGGGGAGATCGGCCGGGCGCAGGCGATGCAGGCGCGGGCCGCAGGCCTTGCGCCAAGCGTCCGGTTCAACCCGATACTGCTGAAGCCGGGAAGCGACCGCACATCCCAGTTGGTGGTGCGCGGTCGCGTCGCAGGCTCGGTCGCCGCAGGCGACTACATCAAGCATCGCGAGACGCTTACCGCAGTGGTAGCCGACGATTTGAAAGCCCTGCAGGCCGATTTCGATGCCGTCATCTGCGAGGGCGCCGGGTCGCCCGCCGAGATCAACCTGCGCGCAACCGATCTGGCCAACATGGGCTTGGCGCGTGCCGCACATCTGCCCGTCATCCTGGTCGGCGACATCGACCGCGGTGGACTGCTCGCCCACCTGTTCGGCACGGTCGCGATCCTCGCGCCGGAGGACCAGGCGCTCATCGCGGGCTTCGTCGTCAACAAGTTTCGCGGCGACCCGGCCCTGCTCGCGCCCGGGCTGACCCAGCTGGAAAAGCTCACCGGCAGACCCACTTACGGTGTCGTGCCCTTCGACGACGGCTTCTGGCTCGACACGGAGGACTCGGTGTCGGTGGTGGCCCATCGTGTCGTCGGCCAGCCGCAGCCGCCGATCGGCGACCAGTGGCTGAGGGTGGCGGCGATCCGGCTGCCCCGCATCTCCAACTCGACCGACGTGGAGGCGCTGGCCTGCGAGCCCGGCGTGCTGGTGCGCTGGGTGACCGACCCCGCCGACCTGCCCGACGCCGACGTCGTCGTGATTCCCGGCAGCAAGGCGACCGTGACCGACCTGACCTGGCTGCGCGACTGTGGCCTTGCCGACGGCATCGACGCGCACGCCCGGTCCGGCAGGCCCGTGCTGGGTATCTGCGGCGGCTTCCAGATGCTCTGCCGTCGCATCGACGATTCCGTGGAGTCGGGTGCGGGCGGGGTTGACGGCCTCGGTCTGCTGGACGCCGACATCGTGTTCGTCCCCGACAAGACACTGCGCCGCCACGAGGCCCCGCTGCACGGCTACGAGATCCACCACGGCCAGGTGTCGCGATCCGTCGACGACGACTGGCTCGGCGTCGGACTCCGGCGGGGCGAGGTCTACGGCACGCATTGGCACGGCCTGCTCGACAACGACGAGGTGCGGCGCCGCTGGCTCGCCGACGTCGCCGCCGCCGCCGGGCGGCACGGATTCGCCGTCGCCCGGGACGTCGATGTGTCGGCGCGGCGCGACGCCCAACTGGACCTGATGGCCGACCTGTTGGCCGCCCACGCCGACATCGATGCGATCCTCGGCCTGCTCGACACCGGACCGCCCGAGCGGCCGGCGATCGTCAGCACGCTGCGTGGGTAGCCTTGGCGCCATGATCCGGCGGCACGTGGGGGCGTCTGCGCTGGTACTTCTTGTGATCACGGCGTTGACCGGTTGTGCGAACACCATCGCGGGATCTGCGACGTGGCCCGGGGCCAAGCTGGACCGGACCATCCTCACCGCCGCGGATTTCCCGACGGGCGTGCAGTACGACCGCCTGATCGAGAAACCGGGCCAACCCGACGGCGAAGGCGGCCCACCCGCAATGCTGTCGCAACCCGAAGGCTGTTCCGATGGGCTGACGCGGATCATCGCCGCGGCAGCCGAACGGGGTGCGGGCAGCGCCTCGAAGTACGTCGTCGCCTACGACGGTGCACGCATCGTGATGACCGTGCTGACGTGGGAACTGGATCTCGACGAGCTCGCCGCCACGGCGGAGCGGTGCGCTCGCTACCAGACCTTCTTCGACCCATCGTCGGAAGGCATTCCGATGACCACCACCAGGCTGCAGACTTCGCGTCCCGACGCGCTGGTTTACCAGCAGACCATGGACCTCAACGGAGCGAAAAGCAGCGTGTTCTTCTCGTTCGAAAACGTCGACCAGATGGCGGTTTTCGGAATCGCTTTTCCCACACCGAATCCGACTATTACCGTCAAAGCCTCGCTGCCACAGACGTTTCTGGAGATCAGTGGCAAACAAGCCGAGCGGCTGCGTAACGGCTGACTGACAGGTTAAGACGAGCGCAAAAACCGCCCGCCGACTGCTGACTGGCTGTAGCGTGACCAAATGCCTTCGACGATGGTCACCGTCGACGGTTTCCCCGTTCCTGTCGACATCGCAGGCCCGGACAAGGGGTCCGTCGTGGTGCTGCTCGGCGCCGCGCAGCAGGCGGCATCGGCGTACGACGCCGTCTGCCAACGGCTGCACACCGCGTCGCTGCGGACGATCGTCGTCGGTCCGGATCCACGGCTGACCGCCAAATCCGTCGTCGGCATCATGGACATGCTCGACGTGCAATGGGGGCTGCTGGTCGGCGACCGGATCGGCGGTGAGCTGGCGTGGGAGCTGGCCGCCACTCGACTGGACCGCTTCATCGGTCTGGTGGTGATCGACCGCGGTCACCCGCGCGTCGCCGACCAGTCCGGCGTGATCCGCGACGAGCACTGTCCACCCGTGGAAATGAATACCACCGCGCTGGTCAGCACGCCCGCTGCCCGCGCCGTGGCGCGGGCCAGCCAACGCTTCGTCTATGGCGACTTCCGGCTGGTCGAGCTGCTGAGCAGGCGCAACGCCCAGGAGTCCACCGCGCAGCTGGCCGCCGAGATCGTGTTGCGCACCAGCACGTGGTGAGCGCTCTCAGTCAGGCACGGCCTCGGTAGGAGTCCACGCCTGGGGTACCGCCGGGGTGCCGGGGAAAAGGTAATCGACGAACGCTTTTGCCGTCGGCTGCGGCTCGTGATTGGCCAGCCCCGGGCGCTCGTTCGCCTCGATGAAGGCGTATTCCGCCGCGGTGACATCCGGCACCAGCAAATCGATGCCGGTGACCGGGATGCCGATAGCTTCGGCGGCCGCCACCGCGACGTCGCACAGCGTCTGGTTCACCACTGCGGTGACGTCGTGGATGGTGCCACCCTGGTGCAGGTTCGCCGTTCGGCGCACGCGCAGTCGCTCACCTTCGGGCAGCACGTCGTCGAACGACCAGCCCGCCTCCTTGACGGTCCCCTCGGTGACCTCGTCCATGGGGATCTGAGATTCGCCGCCGGTTGCCGCACTGCGCCGCCGGCTCTGCACCTCGATCAGCTCCCGCACGGTGTGGTGACCGGTGCCGACGATTTCGGCGGGAATCCGCAGCGCGGCCGCGACGACCTTGCCGTCGATCACCACGAGCCGCAGATCGTCACCCGGCGCTCGCTGTTCGATCAGCACTTCCGGGTGCTGCTCGCGCGCCCGAGTCAGCGCCGCCTCGAGTTCGTCTCGGCCGTCCACGCCGACCGTGATGCCTTTGCCCTGCTCGCCCCTTGTCGGCTTCACCACGACATCACCGACCTCGGCGACGAACGCGTGATCGTCGTCGTCGAAGGTCGCCAGCCGACCCTTCGGCACGACGATCCCGGCCTCAGCCACCAGACGCCTGGTCAATCGCTTGTCGTCGCATCGGCTCATCGCGACTGCGGAGGTGTACTCCGACAACGACTCTCGGGTGACGACGCTGCGGCCGCCGTGCGACAGGCGCATCTCACCGGCTTCGGCATCCAGTACCTCGACCCAGATTCCACGCCGCATCGCTTCGTCGGCGATGATCCGCGCATACGGATTGAGGTCGTCGACGGTTTCGGGTGGGTGGGTGAACAGCGGTTCGTTGATCGCGTTCTTTCGCTTGACCGCCAGCACCGGAACCCGTTGAAAGCCCAGCTTTTCGTAGAGGCCGATGGCTGCGGCGTTGTCGTACGCCACCGACAGGTCCATGTACGAGCGACCGCGCGCGCGGAAGTCGTCGGCGAGCTTGCGGGTGAGCGCCGCGCCGACGCCGGGCAGGCTCGACGTCGGGTCGACGGCCAGTGTCCACAGGCTCGAACCGTTCTCGGGATCGCCGAACAGTTTCTCGTGGTCGACGCCCGTCACCGCACCGACAATGCTGTCGTCGTCGTCTCGCACGGCGATGAGATAGGAAACCGCATCGTTGTGCTGCTGGTTGTCCCAGATGACGTCGACGGGGGCGGGCACCATTCCGCACCGCACGTAGACGCGATTGATCGTGTCGGCGTCCTCGGGCGTGCCCAGCGGCCGAACGCTGAATCCGGACGGCGCCGCCGCGGGCTCGTCATCCTCGGTGAACCGCAACCGGTAGGTATGGCTCGGATCGATGAACAGCTCCGCGGGGGCAAGGGAGACCAGGACGTGTGACTCGCGGGCGTAGATGCAGATGTCGCGACGCCCGTGGGTCTCGCCGCGTAAGACCTCCGCCAGATGATCGGCGTCGGCGAACGTCTGACCGAAAATCAGCCGGCCCCAGCCGAGTTCGAGCACCACGTCATTGGCCATCGCGTCGACCATGTGTGGAGGAGACGCGTCGTGCAGCCCGAGGGTGATGGCCTCGGGGTGGTCGTCGGGACGTTCAGCGGCGCTGGTGGTCATGCTGCGGGACCTGAAATACCATGCTTCTGCAGCCACAGTTCCAACAGCGCGATCTGCCACAGCTCGTTGCCGCGCAACGGCGTCAGCCGGCCGTTGGGGTCGGCGAGCAGCGCGTCGACCGCATCTGGCTGGAACAGGCCCCGCTCCTTGGCGACGGGTGCGTAGAGCGCGTCGCGCACCATGTCGAGATACGGGCCTTCGAGATGGGTGAGCGCGGGCACCGGGAAATAGCCCTTGGGGCGGTCGATGACCTCCGATGGGATGACCCTGCGCGCCGCTTCCTTGAGCACGCCTTTACCGCCCTGTGCGGTCTTGAGATTCGGCGGGCAGGTGGCGGCCAGCTCGACGAGCTCATGGTCGAGGAAGGGCACTCGACCCTCTAACCCCCAGGCCATGGTCATGTTGTCTACCCGTTTGACGGGGTCGTCAACCAGCATCACGGTCGTATCCAGCCGCAGCGCGCGGTCGACACCGCTCTGTGCGCCCTGCCGAGCGAAGTGCTCGGAGACGAACCGGCCGCTCGGGTCGTTGTCGGCGATATAGCCGGCCGCCGCCAGCGCCTGGACGCCCGTGGCGTCGCGGTCGAAGAACGCGGCCCGGTAAGCGGCCACCGACCCGTCAAGGGAGGCCGCATCGGGTTCGCCCATCGGGGGATACCAGTGGTATCCGGCGAACACCTCATCGGCGCCCTGACCCGACTGCACCACCTTGACGTGTTTGGCGACCTCCTCGCTGAGCAGATAGAAGGCGACGCAGTCGTGGCTGACCATCGGCTCGCTCATCGCGCCGATCGCGCCGTCGAGGGCGGGCAGCATCCGGTCGGTGTTGATGCGGATCTGGTGGTGGTCGGTGCCGAACCGGTCGGCAACGATGTCCGACCATTTGAACTCGTCGCCCTCGACATCGCCGACGGATTCGAAGCCGATCGAGAACGTCGACAAGTTCTTCTGGCCCGCCTCGGCGAGTAGGCCGACGATCAGGCTGGAGTCGACCCCACCCGACAGAAGGCAGCCCACCGGCACGTCGGCGACCATGCGGCGGTCCACCGCCACCCGCAACGAGTCCAAAACAGCGTCTTCCCAGTCCTTTTCGGACCAGTCTTGGCGGTCGTCTCGTCGACTGAAGTCCGGAGCCCAGTACGTGGTGGTGGTGCGGCGGCCGTCCGGTTCGATCGCGACGAGTGTGGCGGGCGGGATCTTGGACACACCGCGCAGGATCGTCAGGGGCGGCGGAACCACCGAATGAAAGGTGAGGTAGTGGTGCAGCGCCACCGGGTCGATGCGGGTGTCGACGCCGCCGCCTGCCACCAGCGCGGGCAGTGACGAGGCGAACCGGACGCGGTGCGCATCCTCGGTGACGTACAGCGGCTTGATGCCGAGCCGGTCGCGGCCAAGCAGCACCCGGCCGCTGTCCCGCTCGACGATGGCGAATGCGAACATCCCGAAGAGCCGGTCGACGAACCGGTCACCCCAGTGGTGGTAGGCCTTCAGCAGCACCTCGGTGTCGCTGGTCGAGAAGAAGCGGTAGCCGTGCTCGGTCAGCTCGCGGCGCAGATTCTTGTAGTTGTAGATGCAGCCGTTCCATGCCATGGCCAGGCCGAGTTCGGCGTCGACCATCGGCTGCGCGCCTGCTTCGGAGAGATCGATGATCTTGAGGCGGCGGTGGCCGAGGGCGACGCGGCCCTGTGACCAGACGCCCGCACCGTCGGGACCGCGAGGAGCCATCGCCTCGGCCATGGCCGACACCGCCGCAACATCGGGCGTTCGGCCGTCGAGTCGCACCTCGCCGGTGGCTCCACACATCGGTTCGACCCTACCGGGTGGCGCTCCATCCGGCGTGTCAGAGGTGGGTTGGCGCTAGGAAACGCCCTCCAGCTCTCCGGTCTCGTCGACCTGCTTGATCGGCCCGGTGAACCAGTTCTTCACCGACACGTGCCAGTAGATGTAGAGCAGGACCAACACGCCACCCACCAGCAACGGGGTGTAGTTGACGAACTTCCACTCGAAGCTCGGGTCCCACGGCATGCCGCCCAGAGAGGTCGGGAACATCGCGATTATCGAGGTGATGATGATCTCGACTATCGCGACGGGCGCCATCCACTTGTGGTGCCCGCGCAGATTCCATCTGCCGACCGGGAAGGCGTCACCCATCCGCCAGCGCAGATAGATCGGGACCATGAAGCACAAGTAGAGGCCGACGACGCCGATCGAGACCACCGCGAAGAATGCGATCGGGACCGGTGCGCCGTTGATGTCGACCTCGACCAGAGCGGGCAGGGTGATGGTCGCCGCCAGCACAGCGGTGATCATGACCCCGTTGGCGGGAATCCGTTTCGAACTCAACGACGACCACAGCTGGTGACCCGGCACCGCACGGTCGCGGCTGAACGCGAACAACATGCGCGACGCGCTGGTCTGGCACGCCGTGGTGCAGAAGAACTGACCTGCGGTGGAGATCAGCAGAACGATCGCGACCCACTTGGAGTCCATCGCCTGATTGAAGATGGTCACCACCGCGCCGCCGCCCGCCGACACCTCATCGGAGTCCTGTACCGCGAAAAGGAATGCCAAAAGGAGGATCCAGCCGCCGATCGCCGAGTAGAAGATCGACCGCCAGATGCCCTTGGCCGCACCGTCGGCCGCGCTCTTGGTCTCCTCGGACAGGTGTGCCGAGGCGTCGTAGCCGGTGATCGTGTACTGGGTCAGGATCGCCGCGATCGGCAGGCAGAAGAACAGGAAGCCGAAGCTCGAGGTCGAGCCGCCGAACATGCCGCTGTTGTTGATGGTCTTGGCGAAGACGTCGCTGAAGCTGGCGTGCTGCTCGGGGACTAGGAACAGGATCAGGATCACCGCCGCGGCGCCCGCCACGTGCCACCACACCGAAATGTTGTTGATGACGGCCAACAGGTGGCTGGAGAAAATGTTGATGATCGCGGAGGCCCCCAGGATGATGACGAAGAGGATGAATGTCCGCGTGAGGCTGTAGCCGTTGAGCCAGGTCTCGCTGAAAGTGCCGAGCGTCAGGTCAAGGAACGTCGCGCAGCCATAGGCGACCGACGCCAGGATGGCGATCAGACCGATCAGGTTCAGCCAGCCGGTGTAGAAGCCCGCCTTCGGGCCGCCCAGTTTGCTTGCCCACCAGTAGATTCCGCCCGACGTGGGAAATGCTGACACCAACTCGGACATGCACAGCCCGATGATCAGGATGAAGATCGAGACAAGGGGCCAGCCCCAGGCGATCGCCGCGGGCCCGCCGTTGTTCCAGCCGAGGCCGAAGGAGGTGAAGCAGCCCGCCAGGATCGAGATGATCGAGAAGGAGATCGCGAAGTTGGAAAAGCCCGACCAGGAGCGCGACAACTCCTGGACATAGCCGAGGCTGGCGAGATGTTTCTCGTCATCGTCTAGGTGTTCGTGGCCCTCTGGCACGGCGATTCTCCTTCGCGGGGGTGGGGGACAGAACTCGCATAGGCACAATAAAGCGCCAAAGGTCTGGTGTCCTACCTTTGGCGGTGTCGATTGCGTAAATCTTGACGTTAGGTCGTTGACCTCGCATCCGCCCAGGTTTATTGTCCAAGTTGTCTGACAACTTTCGCTCGGAAGCCAATCGGAAGCCAGGAGGAGCGATGGCGGAAAACACGCGGGCAGTCGGCTCGGTCACCTACCGGGAGGCCGGCGAAGGCTATTTCGAAAAGCGGCAGCTGCGCCGTCACGCCGCTTTCTGGTCACTGTGGGCACTCGGCGTCGGCGCCGTCATCTCCGGTGACTTCTACGGCTGGAACCTCGGCCTCGACGCAGGCGGCTTCGGCGGATTGCTGATCGCCGCAATCGTCATCACGATCATGTATTACGGCCTGTGCTTCTCCATCGCGGAGATGTCGCCGGCACTGCCACACACCGGTGGGGCCTACTCGTTCTCGCGCTCGGCGATGGGCCCGTGGGGCGGCTTCATCACCGGCCTTGCCGAGAACATGGAGTACGTGATCACGCCTGCGGTGGTCGTTGGCGCGATGGGATTCCTTTCGCACGACATCGTTTTCGACCTGACCGGGGCCGACGGCTGGTGGAACAGCCCGGTGCTGTGGTGGGCCGTCTACTACATCATCTTCGTCGGCATCAACATCCTCGGCATCGAGATCACCATGCGGTTCACCGTGATCATCACCGTTGCAGCGCTTGCGGTCCTCGCGTTCTTCTTCGTGGCCGTGCTCGTCAGCGGGGCCTTCGACGCCAGCCTGCTGACCAACATCCCACCGGACGAGGGTCAAAGCAGCTTCCTGCCGCACGGCATAGCGGGAATCTTCCCCGCCCTACCGTTCGCGATCTGGTTCTACCTTGCGATCGAGGAACTGCCGTTGGCTGCCGAGGAGTCCCACGATCCGAAGCGCGACATACCCCGCGCGACGATCTGGGGACTGACGACTCTGATGTTCTTCGCCATCGGAATCCTGTTCCTGAACACGGGAGTCGGTGGCGGCGCCGCGGAGATCGGAACGTCGGCAACGCCGTTCTTCGACGGGTTCAAGGCGGTCTTCGGCGAGGGCGTCGGGGCTTCTCTGCTCGGACTCCTCGCGCTGATCGGTCTGATCGCCAGCTTCTTCACGATCATCTACGCCTACGGTCGCAACACGTACTCGCTATCGCGCGCAGGCTATTTCCCGCAGAGCCTGTCGATCACCCACCCGACCCGCAACACGCCGTACGTCGCGCTGATCGTCGGTGCGGTGATCGGCTACGTCTTGTCGCTGGTCATTTATTTCGCCGGACAGAGCGAGAGCGCTGTTGCGGGCAAGATCGTCGGCGCGCTGCTGTACATGGCCGTGTTCGGTGCGGTGATCTCGTATTTCATGCAGTGCCTGGCGTTCATCGTGCTGCGCCGCAGGCTGCCGAACATCGCAGCGTCCGTACCGCAGCCCGGTGGGCATCTGGGGTGCGGCGATCGCCGGCGCGATCGCGTTGGTGGCGCTGGTGTCGCTGTTCCTCAACGAGGACTACCGGCCGGGCGTCTACGGGACGCTGGTCTACTTCGTGATCGGCATCATCTACTTCGCGGTCCGGGGACGGCACAAGCTTGTGCTGTCACCTGAAGAGGAGTTCGCGATGTCTCACGGACTGCACGGCGCGAACCTTCAGGAAGAGGGTTACGGTACGGTCTCCGTCACCGAGATCTCGGCGGACAAACCGCCGACTCGGTCACCATAGTGTGACCGGCGGGGAGGATTGCCGCCCAATCCTCCCCGCATACCGTGACTTTCAAGCCCTTTGCCGCTAAACGTGCTTCAACGTCAACTTGAGGGGGAGTCGTGTCTCTGGTCCTGGGAGTCGATGTCGGCTCGCAGAGCATCAAGGCTGTGATCGTCGACGAGAATGGCGAGGTTGTCTCCTCCGGCTCGGCGCCGCTGACCATGGTGCATGAGCACGACGGCTGGGCCGACCAGGACCCGCACGCCTACTGCGCCGCACTTCGCGACGCCGTGCGCGCGGCAGTCGAAGGCGTCCACGCCGAACGCGTCGTGGCGATGGGCCTTGGCAGCCAGGTCGACGGAGTCGTGGCGTGCGATGCCGAAGGGACACCGCTGCGCTCGGCGATCATCTGGCTTGACAAGCGGGCCACGAAACAATGCGACCAGCTGGTCTCGGCGGTGGGTTCCGACCTTCTCGCCGAGCGCACCGGACTGGTGGCAGATGCGTCGCACAGCGCGCCGAAGATGATGTGGATCAGAGAGAACGAGCCGCAGGTCTGGCAGCGTGCGGCAATGCTCGCTCCTGTCGGTTCGTTTGTGCTGCATCACCTTTCAGGCACGCATGCCCAGGATGCCGCCAATGCGTCGTCGACGATGGTGTACGACGTCGCCAAGGGTGACTTCGACAGCGAGCTGTGTGAGGCGGCAGGCCTTGACTCGGCCATGCTGCCCGCCGTGCGGCCCTCGACGGACGTGGTCGGCACCCTGCGACCCGAAGTGGCCGCCGACCTCGGGCTGCCCTCTACGTGTGCCGTGGTCGTCGGTACTGGAGACGAACACGCTGCATCCGTCGGCGCCGGTGCCATCGAATCCGGGGTCGTCGTCGACGTCACCGGCACCGCGGAACCGGTGACGACGGTCGCGGCGGAACCCGTCCGCGATCCACTCGGCGTGGTGGAGACGCACGGCCACGCCGTACCCGGCTCATGGCTGATCGAGAACCCAGGCTTCGTCAGCGGCGGCAGCACGCTGTGGCTCGCCAACCTGCTCGGCGTACCGCAGGGGGAGATCTTCACGCGCGCAAGGGAAGCGCCGCCTGCCAGTGACGGTGTGCTGTTCTTGCCGGCGTTATCCGGCTCGACCGCACCGCGGTGGAACGATGCGATGCGCGGCGCATTCCTCGGCCTCGCAATGAACCACACGTCGGCGCATGCCGCACGCGCCGTCCTCGAAGGGTGCGCATATGCGCTGCGCGACATCGTCGACCGGCTCGATGCGCTTGGCCTTGGTCACGGCGAGGTACGGATCGTCGGTGGCGGAGCACGCGACGACCTGTGGGCGTCGATCAAGGCAAACGTGCTCGGCAGGCCGGTACGCCGGGTGCTGACCCAGGAGGCCACCGCAGTCGGGGCGGCGATGGTCGCAGGCGTCGGTGCCGGGGTGTTCGCCGATTTCTCGGCGGCATCGGTTGCCGTGCAACTGGATCCGGACTCCATCGAACCGGACCCCGCCGCGCAGAGGCAGTACGCCGACGCCTACGGGCGTTACCTGGCCGCGTTCGACGCCGTCGAGAAGGCGTTGGCGCCATGACGATCCCGGAGCCGAACGCCATCCTCGCCGACCTCCGCGAGCGGGGCCACGACGACCTGCCCGACGTGGACATCCGCGTCGGCGCCTCGGTTTTGGACGGTGCAGTCGCGGACGCCTGCGCCAGGCCGGGTATGCCTGCGCCGTTGATCATCAGCGACGGCGGACCGTACCGCACGCCCGCCGGACCAGTCGTCGACCGGCTGGCCGAGCAGCTCGGCTGCCCGGTGATTCAGCTCGGCACCGGTACTGTGCGCGCCGACGAGGACACCGTCGAGCGTGCGGTGAACCAGGTCGGCTCCGAGCGGCTGCTGATCTCCGTAGGCGCGGGCACGCTCACCGACATCGCGAAGGTCACCGCGCAGCGTACCGGGAGCCGGCACGTCGCAGTCCAAACCGCCTGCAGCATCAACGGTTTCATCGCCGATCGCAGCGTCCTGGTGATAGCGGGCGCAAAACGCACCGTGGTATCGCGATGGCCCGACATGCTCATCGCCGACTCCGACATCCTCACCGCGGCGCCCGTCGGGCTGAACCTCGCCGGGGTGGGCGACCTGTCCACGGTCCCCAATGCGGTCGCCGAATGGCAGCTCGCCGCGGGCCTCGGCCACGGGCCCGCGTACGACGCCGCGGTCGTCGAACAGGTCATCGCCGCGATGCCCGCACTTCCGTCGCTCGCTGCGGCCGCGCGCGATGCCGAGCCGGCCGGCCTCGCCGACCTGGCCCGGCTGCTCGCGGGCAGCGGTCTGTCGATGGGAATCGTCGGGTCGACCGCGCCCGCATCGGGCAGCGAGCATGCGGTGTCGCACCTGCTGGAGATGGCGCTGTCCCAGCGGGAGGGACCTGCCGCACCGCACGGCATGCAGGTGACGGTCGCGACGCGGCTCGCGCTGCGGGTCTGGCAGCTGGTAGACGACACGATCTCCTCGAAGCGGGCGCAGGTGCGGGTCCCCGACGAGTCGGGGAGCCGGGATGCGGTGGCCCTTGCGTTCGCCGAGCTCGGCGCGAAAACGGTCGAGGAGTGCTGGACGGCCTACTCCGCCAAGCGCAACTGGCTGCTCGCGCACCAGGCCGTCGTCGAGGCGATGGTCGCCGACTGGGACGGTTTCAAGCGGACGGTGACGCTGCCGACACCGCAACAGTTCGACGACGTGAGCCACGCGAGCGGACTCCCAACGCGGGCACGCGACCTCGGCACCGGCTATGACGACGCCCTGCTGTTCTGGGCACTGCGCAATTCCCATCTACTGCGGGAACGGATTTCGATCGTCGATCTCGCCGATCTGCTGGGTGTCTGGTCAGACGACACGGCGCGGTCCATCGTGGCCGACTCCGAAAAAGGATGAAGGAGGACTGATGGCTCATTTTGTTTTCATGCTCACCCACGACGACCGGACCGTCGATAACGCGGCCGAGATCATGCCCACACTGGCCGACACCGGGCTGCGCTATGTCGGGTTCAAGGACGTCGGAGCCGACCTTGCCAAGCAGCGTGAGCTGGTCTCGCTAGCTCACGACGCCGGCTTCGAAGTGATGCTCGAGGTGGTGTCGACCAGCAAGGAGGCCGAGATGTCGTCGCTGCGGTCGGCGGCACAGGCGGGATTCGACTGGGTGCTCGGCGGCACTCACGGCGCGGAGACGGCAGGCATGCTCCCCGACGGCGTGAAGTACTGCCCATTCCCCGGCCGGGTCGTCGACCACCCGAGCGTGCTGCTCGGCTCGATCGACGAGATCGCCGCCGACGCCGAACGACTGACGGCGCTCGACCATGTCAGCGGACTCGACCTACTGGCCTATCGCCACCCAACCGCCGACATCCTCGAACTGATCCGCAAGGTGACCGCGAGTTCGAACGGGCCGGTGATAGTCGCGGGATCCATCGCCAGCATCGAACGGGCCGTCGCCGTTGGCGGCGCGGGCGCGTGGGGCTACACGATCGGCAGCGCGATCTTCGACGGCCTGCTGCCAGGGGCTCCGTCGATCTCAGACCAGGTTCGACGGGTCCTCGAGGAGACCGCGTCGGCCGCCGATGCATCCCCGGGAACCACGTAGGCTCGTGAAATGCCTGGGCGGACTTTGCTCGCCGACCGGCTGCGTGACGAGCTGCTGGAGGAGATAACCAGTTCTCAGTTGCAGCCGGGGACCAAGCTGCCCACCGAGGGTGAATTGTCGAAGCGATTCGGGGTGTCCCGGGCGACGGTGCGAGAAGCGGTAGGCGGCCTCGTCGAGGCCGGCTACGTAACCCGTCGCCGCGGATCGGGCAGCTATGTCGCCGAGCGGCGACGCATGCCGCACGGGCTCGACTCGACACTGAGTTATCTCGCGATGATCGAGAGCGCCGGGGCGCACGCCGGAATGCGGGTGCTGGACGCGGTGTTCGAGCAGAGCTCGAAGATCGATGGGCCACTGCAGCTCAGCAGGGGCGAGAAGGTGCTCGCGGTGGAACGGGTGCGAACCGCCGACGAACAACCGGTGATCTACTCACGCGACCGCATTCCCGCGCGACTGCTGAGAACCGACCTCGACCTGAAGAACCTCGACCCCTCGCTGTTCGCGCTGCTGAGTTCGTCGGGGCACGCGGCTGACCACGCGACCGCGACGCTGCACGCCGTCGCCAGCACCAGTTGCACGGCAAAAGTGCTGGGGGTTCGGCGCGGCAAGCCGCTGCTGTACATCGAGGAGATCGACTACGGCCGAGACGGGACGCCGGTCATGCTGTCGCGGGAGTGGCATGTCTCCGAGGCTTTCGACATGCGGATCAACCGGCAGGCCCAGACGGCGCCGATCTCCTCGTTGCGGTAGCGGGCTAATGGTCTGATGACCTACCTTTAGGGAGTGACTGAGATGCTGTCGCAAACCGAATTGGAATCGTTGGTCGCCGCAGGGGACATCGACACCGTGATCGTCGCGTTCTGCGATATGCAGGGCCGGTTGACGGGCAAACGCGTAGCGGCTCGGTTGTTCGTCGAGGACGTCGCCGCCCACGGAGCCGAATGCTGCAACTACCTGCTCGCCGTCGACGTCGACATGAACACCGTCGACGGCTACGCGATCTCGAGCTGGGAAACCGGCTACGGCGACATGGTGATGACGCCGGATTTCTCCACGCTGCGCCTGCTGCCATGGTTGCCGGGCACCGCGCTCGTTATGGCCGACCTGTCGTGGACCAACGGCAAGCCGGTGACCCAGGCGCCGCGCAGCATCCTCAACAAGCAGATCGCCCGGTTGGCCGACAAGGGGCTGGTGCCCTATGTGGGCACCGAACTCGAATTCATCGTCTTCGACGACTCCTTCCGCCAAGCATGGGCGGCCGGGTACCGCGGACTGACACCGGCGACCGACTACAACGTGGACTACGCGATGCTGGCATCCACCCGGATGGAGCCGCTGCTGCGCGACATCCGGCTCGGCATGGACGGCGCGGGCATGTACTGCGAGGGCGTCAAGGGCGAGTGCAACTTCGGGCAGCAGGAGATCGCATTTCGCTATGACCACGCCCGGGTGACGTGCGACAACCACACGATCTATAAGAACGGCGCCAAGGAGATCGCCGACCAACACGGCAAGAGCCTGACGTTCATGGCGAAATTCGATGAGCGCGAAGGTAACAGCTGCCACATCCACATATCGCTGCGCGGCGACGACGGCGGCGCGGTGTTCGCCGATTCGGATGCGCCGGACGGCATGTCGGCGATGTTCCGGAGCTTCATAGCGGGCCAGCTCGCGACGCTTCGCGAGTTGACGCTGTTCTATGCGCCGAACATCAACTCCTACAAGCGATTCGTCGAAGGCAGCTTCGCACCGACCGCGATCGCGTGGGGGATGGACAACCGCACCTGCGCCATGCGGGTGGTCGGCCACGGCCACGGTATGCGGGTTGAATGCCGTGCGCCGGGTGGGGACGTCAACCAGTACCTGGCGGTGTCGGCGTTGATCGCGGGCGGTCTGCACGGCATCGAGCAGGAGCTCGAACTACCGGATGCGCTGGTGGGTAACGCCTATACCAGCGGAGCGGAGTGCCTGCCGACCACGCTGACCGAGGCCGCCGAACTGTTCGGCAAGTCGCAGGTGGCGCGAGACGCGTTCGGCGACGAGGTCGTCGAGCATTACCTCAACAACGCGAGCATCGAGCTCAAGGCGTTCAACGCCGCGGTCACCGACTGGGAAAGGGTGCGCGGTTTTGAGCGGCTCTAGACCGGTTCTGGGTCTCACCACCTATCTGCAACAGGCGCAGACAGGGATCTGGAATGTGCACGCCAGCTTTCTGCCCGCCATCTACATGGAGGGTGTCAACCTCGCGGGCGGGACCGCTGTGCTGCTGCCGCCGCAACCCATCGAAGCCGCCGACCGGGTGCTCGACGGGCTGGACGGACTGATCATCACCGGCGGACGGGATATGGACCCGGCCGCCTACGGTCAGCAGCGCCATCCCGCCACCGACGAACCCGTGCAGGCCAATCGTGAGCGCGATGCGTGGGAGATCGCGCTGGTCCGCGGCGCGATCCGGCGCGGCATGCCGGTGCTGGGCATCTGCCGCGGCGCGCAGGTGATCAACGTGGCGCTGGGCGGCACGCTGCATCAGCACCTGCCCGACGTCATCGGGCACACCCGCCATCAGCTGGGTAACGCGGTGTTCTCCACGTCGTCGGTGCACACGGTGCCCAACAGCAGGCTCGCCGGGCTGATCGGCGAATCGTCGGATGCGCAGTGCTACCACCACCAGGCCATCGATCGACTCGGTGAAGGCCTGGTCATCAGTGCGCAGGACTCCGACGGGGTGATCGAGGCCGTCGAGATTCCCGGGGAGAACTTCGTTCTCGCGGTGCAGTGGCATCCCGAAGAGCGCCTCGACGATATTCGTCTGTTCATCGCGGTGGTGCAGGCCGCCGCCGAGTACGCGACAGGAAGGGTGACCGCGTGACCTCCTCGACTCTGATCAACCCCGCCACGGAGCAGGAGTTGCGCACCGTCGAACGGGTTGATGAGGCGGGCGTCGACGACGCCGTGGCGCGCGCCAAGGCGGCGCAACGGAAGTGGGCCGCAGCGGCGCCCGCCGACCGGGCTGCCGCGCTTCGGTCGTTCGCGGCCGTCGTGGATGCTCATGTCGACGAACTCGCGGCGCTCGAGGTGGCCAACTCCGGCCACCCCATCGGCAATGCCCAGTGGGAGGCCGGACACGTCCGCGACGTGCTGCAGTTCTACTCCGCCAGCCCGGAACGCATGTCCGGCAAGCAGATTCCCGTTGCGGGCGGACTCGATGTCACGTTCAACGAGCCGCTCGGCGTCGTCGGTGTTATCACGCCGTGGAACTTCCCGATGACGATCGCGTCGTGGGGTTTCGCGCCCGCGCTGGCCGCGGGCAACGCGGTGCTGGTCAAGCCGGCCGAGTGGACGCCGCTCACCACGATCCGGCTCGGCGAGCTGGCACTGGAGGCCGGGCTACCGGAAGACCTGTTTCAGGTATTGCCCGGCAAGGGGTCGGTGATCGGCGAGCGCTTCGTCACCCACCCCGACGTGCGCAAGATCGTCTTCACCGGTTCGACCGAGGTCGGCATCGGTGTGATGGCCGGCGCCGCCAAGCAGATCAAGCGGGTGACGCTGGAGCTGGGCGGCAAGAGCGCGAATGTCGTGTTCGACGACTGTGACCTGGAGCGCGCGGCTGCCACCGCGCCGTACGGCGTGTTCGACAACGCCGGCCAGGACTGCTGTGCGCGTAGCCGCATCCTGGTGCAGCGCAACGTCTATGACCGGTTCATGGAGATGTTCGAGCCTGCGGTGAAGGGCGTCGTAGTCGGCGATCCGACGTCGAAAGACACCGAGATGGGACCGTTGGTGTCCGCTTCGCATCGCGATTCGGTGGCCGCCTATGTGCCCGACGACGCGCCCGTCGCCTTCCGCGGCAGCGCGCCGAGTGGGCCCGGATACTGGTTCCCGCCAACGGTGTTGACCCCGCAGCGCACCGACCGCACCGTCACCGAGGAGATCTTCGGGCCGGTGGTCACGGTGCTGCCGTTCGACGACGAGGCCGACGCTATCGCCCTGGCCAACGACTCCGAATATGGACTGTCCGGCTCGATCTGGACCGACGACCTGTCGCGGGCGATGCGGGTATCCCGGGCCGTGGAATCGGGCAACCTGTCGGTCAACTCGCACTCGTCGGTCCGGTTCAATACACCGTTCGGCGGCTTCAAGCAGTCCGGGCTCGGGCGCGAACTCGGTCCCGACGCGCCACTGCATTTCACGGAAACGAAGAACGTCTTCTTTGCGATCACGGAGAGAACCTAGGTGATGAACAAGACAGATCTGACCCAACGACTGGCGGACAAGGTCGCCGTCATCACCGGCGGTGCCAGCGGCATCGGGTTGGCGACCGCCAAGCGGATGCGGTCCGAGGGCGCCACGATCGTCATCGGCGACATCGACCCGGCGACCGGCAAGGGCGTCGCCGACGAACTCGAAGGCTTGTTCGTCCCCGTCGACGTCTCCGACCAGGTAGCGGTCGACACGCTCTTCGACACCGCCGCAAAGACATACGGTTCCGTGGACATCGCGTTCAACAACGCGGGCATCTCACCGCCCGAGGACGATCTGATCGAGAACACCGAACTCGACGCGTGGCAGCGCGTGCAGGACATCAACCTGAAGTCGGTCTACCTGTGCTGTAAAGCCGCGCTGCGGCATATGGTCCCGCAGCAGAAGGGCTCCATCATCAACACCGCCTCGTTCGTCGCGGTGATGGGCTCGGCGACATCGCAGATCAGCTACACGGCATCGAAGGGCGGCGTGCTGGCGATGTCTCGCGAACTCGGCGTGCAGTTCGCGCGACAGGGCATTCGTGTCAACGCGCTGTGCCCCGGCCCGGTGAACACACCTCTGCTGCAGGAACTTTTCGCCAAGGACCCGGAGCGGGCGGCGCGCCGGTTGGTGCATGTGCCGGTGGGTCGGTTCGCCGAACCGGAGGAACTGGCCGCCGCAGTGGCGTTTCTCGCCAGCGACGACGCATCATTCATCACCGGTTCCACCTTCCTGGTGGACGGCGGCATCAGCTCGGCCTACGTCACTCCTCTCTAGTCATGTCGGCCGACCCGGACGTTCCACTCGCAGGCGAAGCGCTGCTTCGCCCGGTTCGGCCGGGGAATGCCTTCGAGGACACCGTCGGTCGGCTGCTGCAGACAATCCGGCTTGGAGTCCTGCAACCGGGTGAGTCGTTGCCGCCCGAACGGGAATTGGCGGCGCGGCTCGGCGTCAGCCGCGACACCGTGCGGGAAGCGATCAAATCACTGTCGGATGCCGGCTATCTGGTGTCGCGGCGCGGCCGGTACGGCGGCACCTTCCTTGCCGAGTCGCTCCCGACGCACACCGGCGACACTTCTGGCGTGACCCGCGCAGAGATCGACGACGCCCTACGGCTGCGGGAAGTGCTCGAGGTGGGTGCCGCGAGAATGGCGGCAAGCCAGACATTGACCGCCGGCGAGCGCGAGGTCCTGTGGGCCCGGATGACCGATGTGCGTGGGGCGCCGGCAGCCGACTACCGGCGGTTGGACTCTCGTTTTCATCTGGCCATCGCCGAGGCGGCCGGGTCGCCGTCGCTGGTGACTCTGGTGGCCGAGAACCGAATGCGCGTCAACGGGCTGCTGGACCAGATCCCGCTGCTGGCGCGCAACATCGCGCATTCCGACGAGCAGCACGAGGCGATCGTGATGGCGATCCTGGCCGGCGATTGCGAGGGTGCCGCCGCCGCGATGCTGGCACACGTCGCAGGCTCGGAGGCACTTCTGCACGGCTTCCTGGACTGAGGGTCAGACGGATGCTGCTCTCAGGCCAGCTTCGCTATCAGGGCGCTGCCATCGGCTGCACGGTTGTACGGGAGCTTCGACAGTGCCGTGGCCATCGCGCAGGTGTTGGTGACGGCGGCGAATGTCAACCCACCGCCGATGGCCGCAGCCACCCACTTGAGCCTCGGCGCCGCGACGCTGCCGACGACGGAAGAGAGCACGATGGAGCCGGCGACGAGCCGCACCTGACGTTCGAGTTCCCAACGCGTTTTACCGCGCACGACGGCGAAGCCGCTGCGCTCCCAGTCCGAGAAGCCGTCGTGAAGGACCAGCCCGGTGTTCAGGCCCGAATTATGCAGCAGTGTCGCTGCTTTCGTCGCGCGCTGGCCTGACTTGCAGACGAGAACAATCTCGCCGTCGAGTTTATCGGCGACCTCGGAGGTGTACTTGCCGAGTACGTCGAGAGGCACGTTGTAGGAGCCCGCGATGTGTGCGGTCTCGAATTCGGCGGGGGTTCGCACATCGAGAACGTGTGGTGTGGTGGGCGAGTCGAGTCGATCTCGCAACTCGGTCGCACTGATGGTTGCGGTGGGTGCACTCATGACATCCAATTACCCAGATCACCGCCGGGAGACATGGGTTTTGTTCATGGCGGTCTGAATTGCGCGTGTTCACCGCTACCGCTCGCTCGGTCAAACGGGATGATCTTGGCATCAACGCAGTAGGGGCGCTCGGTTCAACGGGCCCGGCGCAATGCTTTTCACTGCGCCAGGCCCGCACGAGGGGTCAGAAGTTGCCCTTGACCACGTTGGTGTTCTGGACCCTGCTGCCGCAGTCGCCGTCGACGAAGCGGGCACGGACGAACACCTCGTCGGTGCCGTCGCCGTCCTCGTTGAGGACGCTTGCAGGCACGACGAACTGCTGCAGGTACTCCAGGCCGCGGTCCGTGGCCCGGACGAAGCCGTCGATGTCGTCATGAACCCCGGGATAGTTACGGTCGAACAGGTACTGCTCGCCACCGTCATCGCCCCAGACGATGTAGTGCATCCCGCCGCAACCGGCGCTGAGGTTGTTCAGGAATCCGACCGCGTCCGGCTTCTGCATCGGATACACGCCCTGCACGATGACCCGGTTGTTTCCGGGTCCGGTGATGTTCTGGTCGACGATGGTCAGCTGCGATCCGGGTGATTGCGAAGGAGCAGCCGATGCCGGTGCCAGGCCCGCGGTCATTCCGGCGACGGTGGCGACCATCGCCGCACCACCCATCAGTGGCGCGATCAACTTGTGCGCGTTCATTGTTTCTCCATTGCTCGTGGGCCGTGGGCGGCCCTATCTGTGACGGTGCAACCGTGCCCGGCGGGGTTTCGGCAAGGCTGTCGCGATTATGAAATCCGCTGTTCAGACGGCTCAAAGCCCGCCATGCTGTACAGGTGGCAGTGGAGTTCCGGTTGCTCGGCGATGTCGAGGCCCGTGCCGACGGGCAGGCACTCGACATCGGGGCCGCCCGCCAGCGCTGTGTTCTGGTCGCGCTGCTGATCGATGTGAACCGCCCTGTGCCGACCGACCAACTGATCGACCGGGTTTGGTCCGATGAATTGCCGCACCGTGCCCGAAACTCGCTTGCCGGCTATGTATCCCGGCTTCGGCAGGTGATCGCAAAAGAGGGCGTGGAAATCGCGCGGCAGTCCGGCGGCTATGTGCTGACCGCTGATCCGCTTTCGATCGACCTGCACTCCTTCCGCGAGCTGACCGCCAAGGCGCGCGCTGCGACGGATCCGGTCGAAGCGGATGGTCTTTTCGAGAAGGCACTGGCGATGTGGCGAGGAGTTCCGTTCGCGACGCTCGACACTCCGTGGATGAACGACGTTCGCACCGCACTGGAGGCCGAGCGGCTCGCGGTGATCCTCGACCGCAACGATGCGGGCCTGCGAGTCGGTCGACACGGAGAGTTGCTGCCGCAGCTCGCCGCAATGGTTCCCGACCATCCTCTCGACGAACGCCTGGCCGGGCAGCTGATGCTGGCCCAATTTCGTTGCGGCCGACAGGCTGACGCGCTCGAGACGTTTCGCACGATGCGGGAACGACTCGTCGAGGAGCTGGGCGCCGACCCCGGGCCGGCCCTGCGTCAGGTGCATCAGCAGATCCTCGATGGCGATCCCGGACATCAGGTTTCACCAGCCGCGCCTCGCGTTTCGGTCACCACTCGACAACGCATCGGGGTGCCGCGGCGAATCACGAGCTTCGTCGCGCGCGAGGACGATATCGCGAGCGTCACTGCCGCTCTCGGTGACGGCCCGCTCGTGACGTTGACCGGCGTCGGTGGCGTCGGGAAGACACGGCTGGCCCTCGAGGTCGCGAGCCGGATAGAGGAGCGTTTCGACGACGGCGCATGCTTCTGCGAGCTCGCGCCGCTCGACGACGGTTCGGCCGTCGGTCACGCGGTTGCCGCTGCGCTGAGACTGCAGCAACAGCAGGGGCTCGGCATCGAGGCCACCGTGATCGAGTTTCTGCGGATGCACAAGATGTTGTTGCTCGTGGACAACTGCGAGCATGTCCTGCCGGCGGCGGCGCGGCTGGTCGACGACATCGTTCGGCACTGTCCGGATGTCGTGGTGCTGGCCACGAGTCGGGAAGCACTTGGTGTGGAGGGCGAGCGGATCCTGCCGGTTGCGCCGTTGCCGGTCGAGGACGCAACGGAGTTGTTCGCGGAGCGGGCCAAGGCCGGCAGACCCGATTTCGACCTCGACCATGAGCCCGTGGGCGCGGTCGCCGAGATCTGTCGACGACTCGACGGCCTGCCGCTGGCAATCGAACTCGCCGCCGCCCGGATGCGGGCGATGAGCAGCCTCGACGTCGCGCGCCGGCTTGACCGGCTGCGGCTGCTCAGCGGTGGCGTTCGAGACGCGCTGCCCCGGCAGCAGAGCCTTATCGCAACGATCGACTGGTCGTACCGGCTGCTCACTGCCGCCGAACAGGCGATGTTCATCCGCCTGTCGGTATTCGCCGGTGGCTTCGATCTCGAGGCCGCGCACAACGTATGCGGCGCGGACGGCGAAACGGATGACGACACTCTGGAACTGCTGACGGGACTGCTCGACAAATCGATGGTGAAGATGCGAGCCGGCACCGTTCGATCGCGATACTTCTTACTCGAGACGCTGCGTGCTTATGGACGTGATCGGCTGCGGGAGGACGCTATCGCCGATGAGTTGATATCGCGGCATGCGGAGTACTACACAGACCTTGCCGAGCGCGCAGCGATCGGCATGCACGGTCCCGAGGAGGGGGCCTGGGTCGAGCGGATGCTGCCCGATTACGACAACCTGCGCGTCGCATTCGAACATGTCATCACCGATGGCGACGTCGATACCGCGCTTCGGTTGGTCAGCTCGCTGTCCGAATACGTGCATCTGCGAATCGGTTACGAGGCGTCGGGTTGGGCGGAGCGGACGGTCGAGCTGGCCGAGCCCGACCACCCCCTCTTCGCCGCCGCCGTCGGTTTCGCCGCAAGGGGAGCGTGGAACAAGGGCCAGTTCGAGCGGGCGCGTTCGTTGGCGAATATGGCGGGCGGCCATGTTCCCGGCCGCGGCAACGGCCGCGTCGCATATCCGGGTGACGTGCTTGCGGACCTGGCTCTGTACGAGGGTGACGCGGAGGCGGCGCTGGCTCACTACGACGCGGAGATGGCGCGCGCCCGCGGCGACAACGACCGGATCCGGCTGGTCTGGACGTTGTTCTACGTGGCGATATGCCACGCTGCGCTGCGGTCCCCCGAGGACGGTATGGCCGCTGCGGAGGAGGCCGTCGCGGTTTCCGATGAGACGGCCAACCCCACCGCCCGATCTATGGCGCGGTACGCGCTGGGCCTGGTGCGCAAGAAGTCAAAGCCCGACCGGGCGCTGGCCTTGTTCGACGAGGCGGCCGACCTCGCCGCGTCGGTGCAGAACTTCTGGTGGCATGGCATCGCGCTCATGGAGGCCGCGGCCACCCGCGCCGTACACGGCGAAACCACAACGGCGGCAGAAGCTCTCATTGATGTCATCGACCATTGGGATCGAGTCGGAGACTGGAGTCAGCAGTGGCTCAACCTCCGCTATGTGACGCGGTTTCTGGCGCGGGTCGGCGCCGACGACGAGGCGCTCGCCCTGCATCACGCGCTCGTCGCCGAAGGCAAGGGTTCACCGCTCACCAGCGACCAAATCGTCCGTCCCGGCGCTGACAATGGCCAGAGCCTGACCGGGCCCGAAGCGGTTGCTCTGGCCCGGTCGGCGCTTGCGCAGCACGCCCGACGCGAATGAAATGCACCCTGAGCAGGGCATTTCATAATCGGCGAACGATTACTCAACGCGGCCGGCTCAAAGTTATAGCGTCAGTCATCGACTTGAAGGAGCAATGGAAATGACCGCCACGTTTGACGCCGACCGTGAACTCAAGGCGAAGCACCGCGCCCTGTGGGCATCAGGTGACTATCCGGCCGTCGCGGCCGAGCTGATCGGTGAGTTCGGTCCCGAGATCGTCCGTGCATGCGGCGTTCAGGCCGGCGACCGTGTCCTCGACATCGCCGCCGGGTCTGGCAATGCCGCCATCCCCGCCGCCGAGGCGGGTGCGATCGTCACCGCCAGCGACCTCACACCCGAGCTCTTCGACGCGGGCCGCCGTACGGCCGCGGCGCGCGGTGTCGAGCTGGAGTGGGTGGAGGCCGACGCGGAGGCGCTGCCGTTCGCCGACGACAGCTACGACGTCGTGATGTCCACTGTCGGTGTGATGTTCGCGCCGCACCATCAGGCAGCCGCAGACGAGCTGATCCGGGTGTGCCGTCCCGGAGGAACCATCGGCTTGATCAACTGGACGCCGCAGGGCTTCATCGGCAACCTTTTCGCGACGATGAAGCCGTACGCGCCGCCGCCACCCCCCGGCGCCAGCCCGGCACCGCTGTGGGGCGACGAGGACCACGTGCGCGAGCTGTTCGGCGACCGGGTGACAAACCTCGAGCTGCGCCGCCAGCAGGTCGTCATCGATCACAGCCCGAGTCCGCTGGAGTTCCGGGAGTACTGGAAGCGCAACTACGGCCCGACGATCGCGGCGTACAAATTCAACGCCGATCAACCCCGAACGGGTAGCGGATCTGGATCGGGACTTCCTGGCGTTCGTCACCGCGTGGAACAAGTCGGCCGAGCCCGGCAAGACCGCTTACCACGCCGAATATCTGCTCGTCACCGCCACGAAGAGCGGCGAGTAGGACAGGCAGACGGCGGTAATCCAGCCGCCGGCTACCTGCGGCTGGATTACATTGTCAATAGTGGAGAAGCCCGTGAAGCACCTGCTGGTCGAGCGTGCCTCATCGGCGCTGGCCGATGTCGACACCGCCGGCTGGACCTTGCGCTTCGACCTGCTGTCGGATCCCAACCGGCTGGAGATCCTGCTGTGCCTGCACCGGGCACCGGGGATCTGCGTCGGGGATCTGGCCGAAGCGCTCGGGCGGTCCGAAAACGCGGTGTCGCAAGCGCTTCGGGTCCTTCGCCAGCAGGGCTGGGTGAGTTCAACCCGGGCCGGCCGAGAGGTCAGCTACCGGCTCGAGGACGAGATCGTCCACGAGCTGTTGCACCGAATCGGCGCCCAGCACGGCTGAAAACGGTTCATTAGGAGCCGAAATGACTGCAGTACGAGTCGGAATCTTCGCACCCGTCGGGCAATTCTCGACGTCGCTGGATCAGCGGAAGTCAATGCTGGCAGCGATCGGCGAATCGGGAATCGACCACGTTTGCGTCGGCGACCATGTCAGCTTCCACGTCGGCGCAGGCGCAGATGCGCTCATCGACGCGGCCTCAATGCTGACGCACTACGCCGACTTGCCTTGTTATGTCGGCGCTTTACCTTCTTCCGCTGCGCCACCCGGTGCTGGTGGCACGCCAATTGGCCAGCATCGCCGAAATTGCCCCCGGCCGGCTGACTTTCGGGGTCGGAATCGGCGGCGAGGACCCGCACGAGTTCGAGATCTGCGGGGTGGATCCGAGCACCCGTGGGCGCCGGATGGATGAATCTCTTGCGATCCTGCGCGAGCTTTGCGAGGGCAAGCCGGTGAGCGTCGACGGCGAGTTCTTCACGCTGCGCGACGCGCAAATCCTTCCCGCGCCGTCGCCGCGGATTCCGATTGTGGTTGGCGGTCGTTCTGGCGCCGCGGTTCGACGGGCCGGGCGGTTCGGCGACGGTTGGTTGGGCATCTGGGTTTCGCCGCGGCGATTCGGTTCTGTGGTTACCCAGATCGCTGAGCACGCTGTCGACGCTGACAGGACTCCGAGCGGCTTTGAGCATGCGATGAACGTCTGGTGTGGCTTCGGCGGCAGCCGCGATGCGGCGCGCGCCTCGCTCGCGGCCGGAATGCAGGCGTTTTACCAAATGCCATTCGAGCCCTTCGAGCGCTATTCGCCCTATGGCACGCCAGAAGAGGTCGCAGACTTCCTTCGCCCGTACGTCGAGGAGGGCTGCTCCGCGTTCAACGTGATCCCCTGTGCCGGCGACCACGAAACAGCCGTCAGCGCAGTCGCCGAGGTGCGGCGGTTGCTGGCGTCGGCGTGAGGGCACACCTGAATATCTGTTCATCTAGACAGATGTTCTGCTGAGTCCTAGGCTCGGGCTGGTGAGCGTCGTCACGGAGTCCGAACCGCCCGTTGCCAGCCGCTTCGACCGAACCGATTGGACGACGATCGCCGCGATGGGCGCCGTTGTATTGGCGCTGCATGTCTTCGGCTGGGGTGTGCTGATCTTCGGTGTGGCACCGCAGCACATCACGCTCGGGTCTGCGGGCGTATTCGGTGTCGGACTCGGCGTGACGGCATACCTGCTTGGGGTGCGGCACGCGTTCGACGCCGACCACATCGCCGTCATCGACAACACCACCCGCAAGCTGGTCGGGGAGGGGACCCGATCGGCGTCCGCGGGCTTCTGGTTCTCGCTCGGCCATTCCAGCGTCGTGTTCGGGTTGGCGTTCCTGTTGGCGATCGGCGTGCGCGCGGTCGTGGGGCCGGTGCAGGACGAGGGCTCGCCGCTGCTGCAGACGCTGGGCTTGGTCGGCTCCCTCGTGGCGGGCACGTTCCTGATTCTGATCGGGCTGTCGAACCTGTTCGCGGCGGTGGGCATCGCCAAGGTGTTCCGCCGGATGCGCAGCGGTGACTTCGATGAGGACGAACTGGAGCGACAACTCGAGCAGCGCGGATTCCTGGCGCGGTTGTTCGCCAGGGTCATGCGTCGGGTGAGCAAGCCCTGGCATCTCTACCCGGTGGGGCTTCTCATGGGCCTCGGTTTCGACACGGCCACCCAGGTGGCGCTGCTGGTGCTGGCCGCGGGAACCGCGGCGTTCACGCTGCCCTGGTACGCGATCCTGGTTCTGCCCGTGCTGTTCGCCGCCGGAATGAGCCTGTTCGATGCGATCGACGGCGTCTTGATGTCGAGGGCATATGGATGGGCATTCCTCCAGCCGATCCGCAAGGTTTACTACAACCTGACCGTGACGGTGCTGTCGGTGGTCGTCGCTCTCGTCATCGGCGTCATCGTGCTCGCCGGACTCGTGGCCGACCGCCTCGGCGTCGAGTCTGGTCCGCTGGCCGCGATCGGGTCGGCGAACCTCGAGTTCGTCGGGTTCATGATCGTCGGGCTGTTCGTCGCCGCATGGTTGATCGCCCTTGCGGTTTGGCGGTTCGGGCAGGTCGAGAAGCGCTGGACGCCCGCCGTCGACTAGGGCCTAGTGCCGGCGCGCCGGCGGCCAAGGCGGCTCGCCGCAGAGTGCCAACAAGGCGTTCTCGATGACCTCAGGCAGCGCCGGATGGATCCAGTACTGGCCACGCGCCATGTCCTGGCCGGCGAGGCCGAAAGTCATTGCCTGGATGATGGGCTGAATCAGCGATGAGGCCTGATGCCCCATGATGTGCGCGCCGAGGATCTTTCCCGAATCGGCTTCGACGATGATCTTCGCGATGCCGGTGGTGTCTTCCATCGCCCAGCCATAGGCGACGTCGCCGTAGTCCTGCACCTTCGCTCTGACGTCGTATCCCTTTGCGCGGGCCTGGTTTTCGGTGAGGCCGACCATGGCGATCTGCGGGTCGGTGAATACCGCCGACGGCACATAGCGGTGATCGGACTGCTTCAGTTTGTCGGTGTCGTCCCAGTCGAGCAGCAGGTTCTCCTTGACGACGCGCATTTCATGGTTGGCGACGTGCTTGAGCTGGTAATCCGAGCTCACATCGCCGAGCGCGAAAATACCTCGCGCAGTGGTGCGTTGGTACTCGTCGACGACGACGCTCCCGTCGCGAACCTCGACACCGGCCAGCTGGGCGTCGAGCAGGTCGCCGTTGGGGACCCGGCCGGTCGCCGCCAGCACCGTATCGGCGTGCAACGTCGCACCGTTGTCCATCGTCAAGGTGATACCCGAGCTGTTCTGGCTCGCGCCGACAACGTTGCAGTGGTTGTGGATCTCCCATTTCTTCGACGCGATGTCGGTGAACCGCTCGCACACGGTGTCGTCGCAATGCTTCAGCAGCGTGCCGCCGCGGATGACGAGCGACACACGCGTGCCCAGCGCCGAGAAGGTGTGTGCGAACTCGGCGGCGACGAATCCGCCCCCGACGATGACGAGATGGGATGGCAGGTCACCGATCCGCATGATCGTGTCGCTGGTGTAATAGTCGACGCCGCACTCTCTGATGGCATCGGGCACCGAGACGCGCGAGCCCGCCGCAATCACCACCTGGTCGGCGGTGAACTCCTCACCGGCGTCGGTGCGCAACGTGTAGCGGCCGTCGACCGTCGGCTCAGCGAAGCGGGTGTGGGTGTCGTAAACCGTGACGTTGGGCGACGAGCGGCGATAGTTCTCGCCGCCCATCGCGATCGGGTCGATGCGGCCGAACACGCGCGACACGATGTCGTTCCAGCGGACTCCGTCGAGAGTCGCGTCGACGCCGAACCGCTTGGCGTCCCGGATCGTCTGGGCCACTTCGGCGGCGTAGACGAACATCTTGGTGGGGATGCAGCCCACGTTGAGACACGTTCCGCCGAAGGTTCCCTGCTCGCATATCGCAACGCGTTTCTCGGTGTAGCGCTCGTCGAGAATCGAGTTGCCCGAGCCGGTGCCGATGATCGCGATGTCGAAATGTTCCATCCGGGTCATCCTTGTTCGGAATGTGTTGTGGCGCCCGCCGACTGTGACCATCCGGCATACCAGTCCAGCCAGTTGCCCAGTTCGCGGAAAGCGGCCGCGCGCGGCTCAGCCAGGGACAGGAAGACGTCGTGTTTGGCGTCGACGATGGGTACGACCGTGGTCCGGTTGCCGATACAGCCCGCCCACCGCGCGATCTGCTTGACGTCCAGGACGGCGTCGCCACGCTGAATGAGCTCGGGATCGGGCACTTCGCGCACGCTGTGGTCGGAGCGCAGGATCAGGTTCGGCACTCCGACGTCGAGGCCGCGATGCAGCCGTGCGTGTCCGCGCCTGATCGCGTGAATCCAGCCGAACGTCACCGGGAACCCACCGACCGGTTTCCAGTTCAGGTCGTAGTCGAACTCGCCGTGGTAGTCGCGATGCAGTGAGGTGCCGTAGCCGCCTGCCGTCGGCGAGCGGGCCACCAGCTTCTTGCGGAAGCGGGATACCGCGCCGATCGCTGCGGTGCCGACGGTGCGCAGGATCGCCGGACCCTGCAAGTCCAGCCACGGGCTGTTCAGGACAAGGCCGTTGGCGTGTTTGGCGGCGGTGGCGCCGCGCCGGCGCAACCGGTCCAACCACAGCGACACAATGAGACCGCCCGCGGAGTGGCCGTACAGCAGCACCTTCGCCCCGCCGGTGGCCGAGACGACGATGTCCAGCGCGCGCTCCAACTCGACGTCGTAGCGGGTCAGATCGGTGGTGAAGTGCGGGGTCTGGCCATCCCGCCAGGACCGGCCGCACTTGTGCAGGTCGAGGGCGTAGAAGGCGAAGCCACGGTCGATGAAGTAGTCGGCGACCTCGGTGTGGAAGAAGTAGTCGGTGAACCCGTGTACCAGCAACACCGCGTGTTCGACGGCCGCCTCCTGCTCGCCGGCGCGAATCAGGGTGGCCACCAGTTCGCCCTCTCCATCCGGATCGAGGCCGAGCGTCAGCGTCTGCTGCCAGTAGCCCGGCAGTACATCGGGCTCCCAGGCAGTCACGTCAGCTACCTTAACCGCGGCCAGGCGGCCCGGTTGGGGCCGACGCCCGCGGGATAACCTGGGGATCGTGTCCACGACGGTGCCCCCTCGATGAGTCCCGAAGGCGACCGCGAGTGAGGATCGCAGCGGAGCGAGGACCGGAGCGAGTGGGAGCCGAGGCATGAGTGTTGCGCTGCGCCGCGCCTGGGCCAAGGATCTTGACACCGCCACGCTCTACGAGCTGCTCAAGCTGCGGGTCGAGGTTTTCGTCGTCGAACAGGCAACGCCCTATCCGGAGCTCGACGGCCGCGACTTGTTGGCGGAGACGCGGCACTTCTGGCTGGAGGGCGCCGACGGCGAGGTCATCTGCACGCTACGGCTGATGGAAGAGCACTTCGGCGGCGGGAAGGGGTTCCGAATCGGGCGGGTCTGTACGAAACGCACCGCGCGGGCCCACGGTCACGCGAATCGGCTGCTGCAGGCGGCGCTGGCCGAAGTGGGAGACTACCCCTGCCGCATCGACGCCCAGACCTACCTGGAAGACATGTACAAACAACACGGCTTCGTCCGCGCCGGCGACGAGTTCCTCGACGACGGAATTCCGCACGTGCCGATGCTGCGCGGCCACAGCGAAACCGAGCAATCGTGACACCGATCTATCCGTTCAGCGCCATCGTCGGTCACGATCGGCTGCGGCTGGCATTGGTGCTGTGCGCGGTGCGGCCGGAGATCGGCGGTGTGCTGATCCGTGGCGAGAAGGGCACGGCGAAGTCGACGGCGGTCCGTGGCCTCGCCGATGTGTTGTCTGCGGTTGATTCAGAGTCGGCACTGGTCGAGCTGCCCATCGGCGCCACCGAGGACCGGGTGGTCGGCTCCCTGGACCTGCAACGCGTGTTGCGCGACGGTGAGCACGCCTTCTCACCGGGCCTGCTTGCCCGCGCGCACGGCGGCGTGTTGTACGTCGATGAGGTCAACCTCCTGCATGACCACCTTGTCGACGTGCTGCTCGACGCCGCGGCGATGGGCCGGGTGCACATCGAACGTGACGGCGTTTCGCACAGCCACGAATCCCGGTTCGTGTTGATCGGCACCATGAACCCCGAAGAGGGCGAGTTGCGTCCGCAGCTGCTGGACAGGTTCGGGCTCACCGTCGACGTGCACGCGTCGCGCGACGTCGACGTGCGGGCTGACGTCATCCGTGCCCGGATGGCGTTCGAAGCCGACCCGGCCGCCTTCGCCGCCTCATACGCCGAACAGGACGCCGAACTCGCCCGCCGCATCACCGCGGCTCGCCAATCCGTCGGCGGTGTGGTGCTGCCGGACAACGAATTACGGCGCATCGCCGCATTGTGCGCGGCATTCGACGTCGACGGGATGCGCGCGGACCTGGTCGTCGCGCGCACCGCCGTCGCGCACGCCGCGTGGCGCGGAGCTGACACCGTCGGTGAAGAGGACATCCGGGTGGCCGCCGAGCTCGCGCTGCCACACCGGCGCAGGCGCGATCCGTTCGACGATCCCGGGCTGGATCCCCAGCAGCTCGACGACGCGATGGCGCAGACTCAGGAGCAGGCCGGCGACCCCGAGCCCGAGCCGGACCCCCCGAACGGCGGAGGCACGTCGACGGCCGACTCGGATTACACGGCAGCGGAGGGTAATTCGTCACCGAAGACACGCCCCAGCGCGGCTCCCTCCGGTGTCTTCCGGACCCGGACGCTTGTGGTGCCGGGCGTGGGGGAGGGAGCGCCGGGGCGGCGGTCACGAGCGCGCAATCGCACCGGCACGACGGTGTCCTCGACAACGGAGCCCGAAGAGGGCCATGGCGTGCACGTCTTCGCGACGCTGCTCGCGGCCGCGCGTCGACAGCAGCGGCCGGGTCGTCCCCGCCCGCAGCCCGACGACGTACGTCGTGCGATTCGGGAAGGGCGCGAAGGGAATCTGGTGATCTTCGTGGTCGACGCATCGGGTTCGATGGCGGCGCGTGACCGGATGGCGGCGGTCAGCGGCGCGGCGCTGTCGCTGTTGCGCGATGCCTATCAGCGCCGCGACAAGGTCGCGGTGATCACGTTCCGTGCTCAGGAGGCCGCGGTGCTGTTACCACCGACGTCGTCGGTGCACATCGCCGGGCGCAGGCTGGCGCGGTTCGACACCGGCGGGAAAACGCCTCTGGCGCAGGGGCTGTTGGCGGCTCGTGACGTGGTTGTGCGGGAGAAGGCACGCGATCGTGCGCGGCGCAGTCTGGTGGTGGTCCTCACCGACGGGCGGGCCACCGGCGGTCCCGACCCGCTGGGGCGGGCGCGGGTCGCCGCGGCGCGGCTGGTCGCCGAGGGCGCTGCCGCCGTCGTCGTCGACTGCGAAACGTCTTTCGTGCGGCTGGGGTTGGCCGAACAGTTGGCTGTGCAACTCGGTGCGCCTTCGGTGCGGCTCTCGCAGCTGCGGGCCGACGCCCTGACGCAGATCGTCCGGACGCAGTCCAGCGCCGCATAAGAGAGGACTCTTCAGATGCCGCAGGGCCGTCCGGTCGCCGTCCCCGACGACGGCCTGACCACGCGCGCCCGCCGCAATGCGCCGCTTCTGGCTGTGCACACCGGTGCGGGCAAGGGGAAATCGACAGCGGCGTTCGGAATGGCGCTGCGGGCCTGGAACCAGGGCTTCGACGTCGCGGTGTTCCAATTCGTCAAGAGCGCCAAGTGGAAAGTGGGCGAGGAGGCCGCATTTCATGAGCTCGGCCGCCTGCACGATGAGCACGGCGTCGGCGGAGCCGTCGAGTGGCACAAGATGGGAGCCGGCTGGTCGTGGTCGCGCAAGGCGGGCACCGAAGTCGACCACGCAGCGGCCGCGGCCGAGGGCTGGGCCGAGATCGCAGCGCGGCTCGCGGCGCAGCGGCACGACTTCTATGTACTCGACGAGTTCACCTACCCGCTGAAATGGGGCTGGATCGACCTCGACGATGTGATCGCCACCCTGACAGCTCGACCCGGCACCCAGCACGTCGTGATCACCGGTCGCGACGCCCCGCAGTCGCTGCTGGACGCCGCCGACCTGGTCACCGAGATGACCAAGGTGAAACATCCGATGGACGCCGGTCGCAAGGGCCAGAGGGGCATCGAGTGGTGACTCCCACGCCCGACCTCCGCGAACTGGTATCGCCTCGCGAGCGTGCGTGTCTGCTGCCGACACGCCGCTCAGATTTCGGAGCTCGTGCACGCTCGCCAGGACGAGCGTGCGGAAAGTCCGAGAATTCTGCGGTGTGTCGCCTGCAAACACGCACCCTCGCGGAGGTGGCGGTGTGGTGACTCCGGCCGTGGTGATCGCCGCGCCGGCTTCGGGCAGCGGAAAGACCACGGTGGCAACCGGTTTGATCGGTGCGCTGCGCCAGGCGGGACATCGGGTGGCGCCGTTCAAGGTGGGTCCCGACTACATCGACCCGGGCTATCACGCGCTGGCGGCAGGCAGCCCCGGCCGCAACCTCGACTCCGTTTTGGTCGGCAACGAACTGATCGGACCGCTGTATCGCCACGGAAGCGACGGCTGCGACATCGCCGTGATCGAAGGCGTGATGGGGTTGTTCGACGGGCGCATCGACGGCGCCATGGTCGGCCCGGCGGCCGGATCGACCGCACAGGTGGCCGCGCTGCTCGGCGCGCCGGTGATCCTCGTCGTCGACGCCAAGGGACAGAGCCACAGCATGGCCGCGCTGCTGCACGGTTTCTCGACATTCGACGACTCCACCCGAATCGCCGGGGTGATCCTCAACCGTGTCGGCTCACCGCGCCATGCGGAGGTGCTGCGCCAAGCGTGCGAGCATGTCGGCATCCCAGTACTCGGAGCACTCCCCCGAATCGACGAATTGACTGTTCCCTCAAGGCATCTGGGTCTGGTCACCGCTGTGGAACACGGACGTCACGCGCGTGCCGCGGTCGACGCGATGACCTCGCTGGTCGGTGCGCACGTCGACCTGGCCGGCGTCGTTGCCGTCGCCGGCGGGCACGTCGCGGCGCAACCGTGGAGTCCCGAGAACGCCGTTGGCGACCGCACAGCCGAACGTGTCACCGTCGCGCTCGCGGCGGGAAAGGCGTTCAGCTTCTGCTACGCCGAACACCCGGAACTACTCAGGGCGGCGGGCGCCGACGTCGTCGAGTTCGACCCGCTGACCGAGCAGTTGCCGCCGGGCACCGCCGCGCTCGTGCTGCCCGGTGGATTCCCCGAGGAGTTCAGCACCGAACTGTCCGCCAACGACCGTGTTCGGCATCAGATCGCAGCGCTGGCGGCAGCGGGCGCACCCGTGCACGCCGAGTGCGCGGGCCTGACGTATCTGGTTGACGAGCTCGACGGATATCCGATGTGCGGTGTGCTTGCGGGCTCGGCGCGATTCACCGACAGGCTGACACTGGCCTACCGAAACGCCGCCGCGGCGGCGGACTCGTCGCTGTACGCGGCGGGGGAGCGCGTCGTGGGGCATGAATTCCACCGCACCACAGTGACGTTCGCCGACGGCTACCAGCCGGCCTGGGTGTATCGCGGCCACGACGTCACCGCGGTACGCGACGGCGCGGTGCACGGCGGTGTGCACGCGAGCTATCTACACACCCACCCGGCGGGGCGGCCACATGCGACAGCACGCTTCGTCGCGGCCGCGGAAACCTCTAGGCTCGCCGGGTGACCGATAACGCGTACCTCGTCGGCCTGCGGCTGGCCGGCAAGAAGGTCGTGGTTGTCGGCGGTGGCACCGTCGCCCAGCGCCGCCTCCCGCTACTGATCGCCACCGGCGCGGACGTGCATGTCATCTCCAGGTCGGCAACGCCGGCCGTCGAGGCGATGAGCGGAATCACGCTGACGCTGAGACCCTTTCAGGAAGGCGATCTCGACGGCGCGTGGTACTCATCGCCGCCACCGATGACCCGGACGTCAACGCCGCAGTGGTGGACGAGGCCGAGCGCCTTCGGATCTTCTGTGTCCGCGCCGATGCCGGACGGGAAGGCACCGCGGTCACGCCTGCGACATTCGAGTACGAGGGCCTGGCGGTCGGTGTGCTGGCCGGCGGCGAACACCGCCGCTCGGCGGCTATCCGGTCGGCGATCCACGAGGCGTTCCAGCAGGGTCTGATCACCGGTGAAGCGCCCGGCGTCGTGCCCGGCGGCGTTGCGCTGGTCGGCGGCGGGCCGGGTGACCCCGAGCTGATCACCGTCCGGGGCCGGCGGCTGCTCGCCAACGCCGACGTGGTGGTCGCCGACCGGCTCGCGCCGCCGGAACTGCTGGCAGAACTGCCCCCGCACGTCGAGGTGATCGACGCGGCCAAGATCCCCTATGGCCGGGCGATGGCCCAGGAAGCCATCAACGCCGTACTCATCGAGCGCGCCAGGGAGGGCAAGTTCGTCGTGCGGCTCAAGGGTGGCGATCCGTTCGTGTTCGCGCGGGGCTATGAAGAGGTGATCGCGTGCACCGACGCCGGCATTCCGGTCACCGTTGTGCCGGGTGTGACAAGTGCCATAGCAGTTCCTGCGTTGGCGGGCGTTCCGGTCACCCATCGGGCCATCACGCACGAGTTTGTGGTGGTCAGCGGTCATGTTGCGCCAGGGCACCCCGAATCGTTAGTGAATTGGGATGCGCTGGCCGCGATGTCCGGCACGATCGTGTTGCTGATGGCCGTCGAGCGGATCGAACAATTCGCCGAGGTGCTGCTGAATGGCGGCCGACCTGCGGATACGCCGGTGCTGGTGGTTCAGCACGGCACGACGGCGGCACAGCGAACGCTTCGCACGACGCTGGCCGACGCGCCGGAAGACATCCGATCCGAGGGTGTCAGACCTCCCGCGATCATCGTGATCGGCCCCGTGGCGGCCTTCGGCGGTTAAAGGGATCTTAAGATTACTGTAAGGTAACCACCTATGACGGCTCTCAATGATGCAGAGCGCGCCGCCATCCGCCGTGACGCTCAAGGTGGCACGGAACGGGCGCTCCCGGAGCAGGAAAAGCCCTCCGCGCTAGCGAGAACCAGCAGGTCCCCCGAGTGGCTGCCCTCGCGCCGCTTCATCGCCGCGGTCATCGCGATCGGCGGCATGCAGCTGCTGGCAACCATGGACAGCACGGTCGCGATCGTCGCGCTTCCTAAGATCCAAGACGAGCTGAGCCTGTCTGACGCGGGCCGCAGCTGGGTCATCACCGCGTATGTCCTGACCTTCGGCGGTCTGATGCTGCTCGGCGGACGGCTCGGTGACACCATCGGCCGCAAACGCACCTTCATCGTCGGTGTCGCGCTGTTCACCATCGCTTCGATCCTGTGCGGCGTGGCATGGGACGAGACCACGCTGGTCATCGCCCGGCTGCTGCAGGGCGTCGGCGCGGCGATCGCGTCGCCGACGGGTCTGGCGCTGATCGCCACGACCTTCCCCAAGGGCCCGGCCCGAAACGCCGCCACCGCTGTGTTCGCCGCCATGACCGGTGTCGGCTCCGTCATGGGCCTCATCCTCGGTGGAGCGTTGACCGAAGTGTCGTGGCGGTTGGCGTTCCTGGTCAACGTGCCGGTCGGCCTGGTGATGATCTATCTGGCCCGCACCACGCTGCGCGAGACGCACAAGGAGCGGTTGAAGCTGGACGCCACCGGGGCGATCCTCGCGACGCTTGGCTGTACCGCGGCGGTCTTCGGGTTCACCCAGGGCCCGGAGAATGGCTGGCTGGAGCCGATCACCATCGGTTCGCTGATCGCCGCTGCGGTGTTCCTCATTGCGTTCCTGATCGTCGAGCGCACCGCGGAAAACCCGGTCGTTCCGTTCGACCTGTTCAAGGACCGCAACCGGGTGGCCACCTTCGCCGCGGTCTTCCTGGCCGGCGGGGTGATGTTCACCCTGACGGTGCTGATCGGCCTCTACGTTCAGGACATCTTGGGCTACAGCGCATTACGCGCAGGCATCGGCTTCATCCCGTTCGTGATCGCACTCGGCATTGGCCTGGCTGTGTCCTCGCAGCTGGTGTCGATGTTCAGCCCTCGGGTGCTGACGATCGCAGGCGGCGTTCTGGTGCTCGGCGCCATGATCTACGGGTCGACGCTGCACCTTGGGATCCCGTACTTCCCCGATCTGGTGCTACCGATCACCATCGGCGGCTTCGGTATCGGCATGATCGTGGTCCCGCTGACCGTCTCGGCCATTGCGGGCGTTGGCTTCGACCAGATCGGCCCGGTCTCGGCGATCGCACTGATGCTGCAGAACCTCGGCGGCCCGATCGTGCTCGCGATCGTCCAGGCGGTCATCACATCGCGGACCCTCTATCTGGGCGGCACCACCGGCCCGGTGAAGAACATGGACTCGGTGCAACTGCACGCCCTTGACCAGGGCTACACCTACGGCCTGCTCTGGGTCGCCGCGGTGGCGGTGATCGTCGGCGTTGTGGCGTTGTTCATCGGCTACACAGCGGATCAGGTCGCACACGCGCAGGAAGTCAAGGACGCGATCGACCACGGAGAGCTGTAGAGCTCGACATCAGGCACGGAGAGCTGTAGGCGCGCCCAAATCGCTTCTCTGTAGGCTGGCAACCCATGTCTGCGGCGGGTGGTTCCAGCGAGTCGACGGACCGCTCCTCGCAGCGTCTGACAACGCACGTTCTCGGTATCGCGATCTTCGCGATCACCGGCATGCAGCTGATGGCGACGCTCGACGGCACCATCGTCATCGTCGCGCTGCCGCGCCTGCAGGCCGAACTCGACCTCTCTGACGCAGGCAAGAGCTGGGTCATCACCGCCTACGTGCTGACCTTCGGCGGCCTGCTATTGATCGGCGGTCGCGTCGGCGACGCCATCGGGCACAAACGGGCGTTCCTGTCCGGCGTCGGGGTGTTCACGATCGCGTCGCTGGTGTGCGGCCTGGCCACCGACGGCATCACCCTGATCGTCGCCCGCGCGGTGCAGGGCACCGGTGCTGCCATCGCGGCGCCGACGGGGCTGGCGTTGATCGCGACGACCTACGCCGTCGGTCACGCCCGCAACCGCGCGTTCGCGGTGTCGGCCGCCATGCAGGCCTCCGGATCGGTGCTGGGCCTGGTGCTCGGCGGCGCCCTGACGGTCGTCTCGTGGCGGCTGGCGTTCCTGATCAACATCCCGATCGGCATCCTCATCATCTGGATCGCCGTCACCCGGCTGGCCGAGACACACCATGAGCGACTGAAACTGGACGTCGCCGGCGCGGCGCTGGCGACGCTGGCCTGCACGTCGGCGGTGCTGGTGTTCACGCAGGGCCCGGCGCGCGGCTGGATCGACCCGTGGGTGATCGGCGCGGGCATCGCGGCCGTCGTGTTCCTCGCCGCATTCCTGGTCGTCGAGCGCACCGCCGAACACCCGATCGTTCCGTTCTCGGTGTTCGACAACCGCAGCCGTGTCATGACGTTCGTTTCGCTGTTCATGGCGGGCGGCGTGATGTTGACCGCGACCGTGATCATCGGGCTCTACGTCCAGGACGTGATGGGCTATTCGGCGCTGCGAGCCGGGGTGGCCTTCCTGCCGTTCGCGGCGGCGTTCGGGTTGGGCACCCTGCTGGCGACGCGCACCGCGCCGCATATCGCCCCGCGGTGGTTGATCATCGGATGCGGGACGCTGGTGCTCGCGGCCATGTTGTACGGCTCGACGCTGGACCGATCGATCTCCTACTTTCCCGACTTCGTCGTGCTGATCCTGGTGGGCGGCTTCGGAATCGGCGTCATTTCGGTGGTCCTGCCGCTCTGTGCGGTGGCTGATGTCGGCCCGCGCGAGATCGGGCCGGTGTCGGCGATTCAGCTGATGGTTTACAACCTCGGCGGCCCTCTGGTGCTTGTGGTGATCCAGGCGGTCATCACGTCGCGGACGCTGTATTTAGGCGGCACGACGGGACCGGTCTCCGACATGACGCCCAGCCAGCTCGACGCGCTGGACGCCGGCTACACCTACTCGCTGCTGTGGGTCGCCGGAATCGCGGTGGTGGTGGGGGCCGCCGCGCTCGGAATCGGCTTCACCGCCCGCCAGATCGCGAGCGCCCAGCACACCCGCGAGGCGTTCGAGGCGGGCGAGCTCGAAGAGGGCGAGCTGGAGCCGGACGAGGTGTAGTCCGAAGTCCGTTCACCACGCGACGGCCGTGGCACACTTTGCGACGTGAGCGTCGGTCGCGTCAGATACGCGCGAAATGGTGACATTCGGCTGGCCTATCGGGTTATGGGCGACGGCGACATCCCCGTCGTGCTGGTTCCCGGTTGGGTCAGCAACGTCGATCTGTATGAGGATCCGACGACGACCTACGCCGGCGATGGCCGAGCGGCTCAGTCAAAATGCGCGGCTGGTGGTCTGGGACAAGCGTGGCACCGGGCTGTCGGACCCCGTCAGCCACGTGCCTCCCATCGATGAGCGCATGGACGACCTTCGAGCCGTACTCGACGCTGCAGAGGTCGAGTATCCGGCGCTCGTCGGCGTCTCCGAGGGCGGCCCAATGAGTCTCGTGTTCGCCGCGACCTATCCGGAGCGGGTGCGTTCGCTAGTTGCTCGATCGGCACCGCGGCCCGGTTCTCCCAGGAGTTGCCCGATTGTCCATGGGGGCTCACGCCGAGAGCAGATCGCCGCGGGTCACGAAGACATCGAGAACCACTGGGGCGAAGGCGCTTTGGCGGACATTTTCTTCGGCTCGTTCGCCGATGTACCGGGAGTGCGTGACATGTTCGGCAGGGAGCAGCGGGCGTCGGCAAGCCCGATGATGGCGCGCATGCTCTGGGAGGCGGTCTTGGAGATCGATGTCCGCGATGTGCTCGCGAACGCGTTCGGACACCCACCTTGGTGACTGGCCCGACGAGGAGACCGCATCGCCCCGTTCGAATCGGCCGCCGCGCTGGCCGCCGGAATACCGAACGCCGAGCTGCGCGAACTTCCGCCAGGCGAACACTATGCGATCGACCTCGTCGACCTCCTTCCGCAGGCCGTGCTGAAATTCGTCGGCCAGCAAGCGGACTGCGATGCCGGCCGAGCGAGTGCTCAGCACCGTCCTATTCACCGACATCGTCGGGTCGACGGCGCTGCTGGCCGCGCAGGGCGACGACCACTGGCGCCGACACCTCGACGATCACGACCGTGTGGTCGACAGGGTGCTTGCGAGGTACGGCGGCCGGCGCGCCAAGCACACCGGCGACGGGGTCTTCGCTCTCTTCGATGGCCCGACGAAGGCTGCTCGCTGCGGCTTGGACCTGGTGCCGGCCCTGGCCACCCACGGCATCCCGATCCGGGCCGGGGTGCACATCGGCGAGTGTGAGAAGCGCGGCGACGAGTGGAGCGGCATGGCGGTGCACCTCGGTGCGCGGATAGGTGCGATGGCAGGCGCGGGCGAGGTGCTGACGAGCCGAACTGTGCGTGACCTCTCCGTCGGGTCCGGCCTTGTCTTCGAAGACCTGGGGCTGCACCGCCTGAAGGGACTGCCGGAGGACACCGAGGTATTCCGCGTCAAGGTCGCCTGAATCAGCGGCGTTTGTCGCGCTCACTAAGCTAGCGGGCTGTGATCACCCGCATGTCCGAGCTGTTCCTGCGCACGCTGCGCGACGACCCAGCCGACGCCGAGGTCCCCAGCCACAAGCTGCTGATCCGCGCCGGCTACGTCCGCCCGGTCGGACCCGGGCTCTACAGCTGGCTGCCGCTGGGGCTGCGGGTGCTGCGCAACGTCGAGCGCGTGGTGCGCAACGAGATGAATGCGATTGGCGGGCAGGAGATCCTGTTCCCAGCGCTTCTTCCGCGTGGCCCGTATGAGACCACGAACCGGTGGACGGAGTACGGCGACGGCGTGTTCCGGCTGAAGGACCGCCGCGACAACGACTATCTGCTCGGGCCCACCCACGAGGAGCTCTTCACGCTGACATTGAAGGGGGAGTACAGCTCCTACAAGGACTTCCCGGTGCTGCTGTACCAGATCCAGACGAAGTACCGCGACGAGGCGCGGCCCCGTGCGGGCATCCTGCGCGGACGCGAGTTCGTCATGAAGGACTCCTACTCGTTCGACGTCGACGACGACGGGCTGCGTGCGGTCTATTACCGCCATCGCGACGCCTACCAGCGCATCTTCGACACGCTCGGTGTCCGCTACGTCATCGTCTCGGCCGTGTCGGGCGCGATGGGCGGCAGCGCGTCGGAGGAATTCCTCGCCGAAAGCGAGGTCGGCGAGGACACCTTCGTGCGCTGCCTGGAGTCCGGGTATGCCGCCAACGTCGAGGCCGTCGCGACCCCGGTGCCGGACGCGCTGCCGTTCGACGGGTTGGCCGAGGCCAAGGTGCACGACACTCCCGATACCCCGACCATCGCCACGCTGGTGGATTGGGCCAACACCGTCGACCTGGGACGGGAGATCACCGCCGCCGACACCCTGAAGAACATCCTGCTCAAGACCCGTCAGCCCGGCGGCGAGTGGGAACTGCTGGCCGTCGGTGTGCCGGGCGACCGCGACGTCGACGAGAAACGCCTCGGTGCCGCGCTCGACCCCGCCGAGTACGCCCTGCTCGACGATGCGGACTTCGCCAAGAACCCCTTCCTGGTGAAGGGCTATGTCGGTCCGAAGGCATTGCGGGACAACGGTGTTCGCTATCTGGTCGATCCGCGGATCGTGGACGGCACGGCGTGGATCACCGGTGCGGATGCGCCCAACAAGCACGTCGTGGGCCTGGTGATGGGCCGCGACTTCACCGCCGACGGGACCATCGAGGCCGCCGAGGTGCGCGACGGCGACCCGTCGCCGGACGGGGCAGGCCCGCTGGTCTCCGCTCGCGGCATCGAGATCGGTCACATCTTCCAGCTCGGCCGCAAGTACACCGACGCGTTCGCCGTCGACGTCCTCGGCGAGGACGGAAAACCCATCCGGCCGACCATGGGGTCCTACGGCATCGGGGTGTCCCGGCTGGTCGCGGTGATCGCCGAACAGCATCACGACGACCTCGGGTTGAGTTGGCCGTCGTCGGTCTCGCCGTTCGACGCCCACGTGGTGATCGCCAACAAGGACGAAGCCGCCCGCGCGGGCGCCGGTGAGCTGGCCGCCGAACTGGACCGGCTCGGAATCGAGATACTGCTCGACGATCGGAAGGCTTCACCGGGGGTGAAGTTCAAGGACGCCGAGTTGCTCGGCGTGCCGTGGATCGTGGTGGTCGGCCGCGGCTGGGCCAACGGAGTCGTCGAGCTGCGCAACCGGCGCAGCGGCGAGTCGCGCGAGATCGCCGTCGACGGCGCGGCCGCCGAGATCGCCGCAGCGCTCGCCGGCTAGCGCTACTCGGAGCCGCCGGGGAAGGCCACGGTGATCGGCCATACGCCGAGCACCTTGCTCCAGCGCGCAGCCGTGACGGCCGTCTGTGTCAACGCCGTCACCGCGAAGGCGCGCTCCTCGGACGTGGTCGCCTGCTCGACTACCGCCCGCCACGCCACCGCGGAGTCCTCTTCCATCCGCACCGCGAGGTTCGCGGCGTCGGTCGGGTTGTCCACCTGCGTCGGCAGCTGATAGCCGGCTGCGGGCAGCGGCGGGTCCACCCCACGGCCCTTGAGCATTTCGATCGCGTCCTCGCGGCGTTCGCGGTGCTCCGACATCGCCGCCGCCACCAGGTCGTTGTCGTCGGGAGTGGAATGCGCCGACACCAGCCCGTAGCCGTAGATGACGGCGTGCTCCGTTGTCACGGCGTCGAAGAGGGCTGCGACGTCGGAGTCGGGTGGCCGAGACGGGCTGGTCGGCTCGGCGGCGCGCGACGAGGTCGTCGTCGGCGTCGGTTCGGCCGACGTCACGGTGCTCCGCCCCGGTCCGCGAGTGTCACCGTGTAGGCCGCTGTGCAGGACGCGGCGATCGAGCCGAGCAGCCCGGCGCGGTAGCCGGACAGCTGGGCCGCCGCCTGGCCTGCGCTGTCGGCGGACTCTCGCAACGCTGCGATGACGTCCTTCATGGTCGGCGCAGCCGCCTGCGCAGCGCTGGTCGTTGTGGTCGACGACGACGACGACGTCGCCGGCTCGCCCGTCAGCCGGGCGATCTCGTTGGACAGGGCTTCGGCGTGCTTCGACCGCTCGGACGAGACGGCAGCAAGCGCGGGCCGCATCGGAGGCTGCGCTGTGGTGGCCGCGTCGCTGGCCAGCTGGCTGTCGCTGCGCGCCATATCGAGTTGCGTCATGAGGTCGTCGAGGTCTGGCGGTGGCGGTGGCTTGCCGCACGCGGCGCCGGTGACGCCCAGCGCTGCCAACGCCGCCGTCCCGACCAGCATGCGCCGCCTGCTGACGACGGGGAGGGCACTCGGCACGACGCCATCCTGCCATTGCCGAAAGCGGCTCTGTGTATTCGCTGGGCACGGCTGTCAGATTGCGGTTCGCCAGATGTTCACTGGCGTATCGTTGGCCCAGTCGGAACAATTCAACATGAGGAGCTCGCCGTGGCATCGGATCCGCAGCTGCGGTCTGCGAGATTGCCCTCGCAGCAGCAGGTGATCGAGCTACTCGACGGCGAGTTCGCGCGTGCAGGATACGAAATCGAAGACGTCGTCATCGACGCCGGTACGCGTCCGCCCCGCATCACGGTGATTGCCGACGGTGACAACGGCCTCGACCTCGACTCGATCGCCGCGCTTTCCCGGTCCGCATCCGAACTGCTGGACACCGCGGACTCTTCGACATCCGGCACGGCGTATGTCCTCGAGGTGACCTCACCGGGTGTGGACCGGCCGCTCACCGCGGAGAAGCATTACCGGCGGGCCCGCGGCCGCAAGGTCGAGGTGACGCTGTCCGACGGTTCGCTGCTGACCGGTCGGCTCGGCGAGACCCGTGACGGCGCTGTCCATCTGGTGGTGCCCGAAGGGGCGAGGGGGAATTACTCAGTTCGCGAACTGCCTCTCAGCGGTATCGCCAAAGCCGTTGTCCAGGTCGAGTTTTCAGCTCCGAACCAACGGGAGCTCGAGCTGGCCGGCCAAACGGGGAAGGGGGCTGGAGCATGAATATCGACATGGCCGCACTGCACGCAATCGAGGCCGACAAGGGCATTACGGTCGACGTCGTCGTCGAGACCATCAAGTCCGCGTTGCTCACTGCCTATCGCCACACCGAGGGTCACGAGGCCGACGCGCGCATCGAGATCGACCGCAAGACCGGCGTAGTCCAGGTGCTGGCGCGCGAGACAGACGAAGACGGCAACGTCCTCAACGAATGGGACGACACCCCAGAGGGATTCGGCCGCATCGCGGCCACCACCGCGCGCCAGGTCATCCTGCAGCGGCTGCGCGACGCCGAGAACGAGAAGAACTACGGCGAGTTCTCCACCCGCGAGGGCGAGATCGTCGGCGGTGTCATCCAGCGCGACAGCCGTGCCAATGCCCGCGGCCTCGTCGTGGTGCGGATGGGCAGCGAGACGAAGGGCTCCGAGGGCGTCATCCCGTCCGCCGAACAGGTGCCCGGCGAGAGTTACGAACACGGCGACCGGCTGCGTTGCTACGTCGTCGGGGTCTCACGCGGCGCCCGCGAACCCCTGATCACTCTGTCGCGCACGCACCCCAACCTGGTTCGCAAACTGTTCTCGCTTGAGGTGCCCGAGATCGCCGACGGCTCCGTCGAGATCGTCGCGGTGGCCCGCGAGGCAGGCCATCGCTCCAAGATCGCGGTGACGTCCCGGGTGCCCGGGCTCAACGCCAAGGGTGCATGCATCGGGCCGATGGGCCAGCGGGTGCGCAACGTGATGAGTGAGCTGTCCGGCGAGAAGATCGACATCATCGACTACGACGAGGACCCGGCCAAGTTCGTCGCCAACGCCCTGTCACCGGCCAAGGTGGTGTCCGTGCAGGTCATCGACGAGGCCGCCCGGGCGGCTCGGGTAGTGGTGCCCGATTTCCAGCTGTCGCTGGCCATCGGCAAGGAGGGGCAGAACGCCCGGCTCGCGGCCCGGCTCACCGGCTGGCGCATCGATATCCGTAGCGACGCAGCTACCGCCCAGGACAGCCCGGCCAATCCCGGCGCGACACACGGGGCTGTGCACGACCGATAGCGATCCACCGGCGTTTCGGTCTGCAAGGACCGTGACGGTATGCTGAGCCGTGATCCAGCGCGAGACTTCGGCTTCGCCGCATCGAAGTACGGATGGACCCGTACGGACGTGCGTCGGCTGCCGGAAGCGAGAGCTGGCCGTCGAACTGCTTCGTGTGGTTGCTCGCAACGGCGGGAATGGCGATTGTGCCGTAACCGTTGACGCAGCAGGTAACCTGCCGGGGCGGGGTGCGTGGTTGCACCCTGACCAGCAGTGTTTGCACGCAGCAATCCGGCGGCGAGCATTCGCACGAGCGTTGCGCATCACCGGTTCACCGGATCCATCCGCGGTGCTGGCGTACTTCGAGTCAATCGAAGAGCCCCGGCGCCCGGCAACAGGACAGGCAGCGAAGAACATGAGCACACCGTGAAGTCTCGACGATGACCATGCGTCATAGCTAAACCCGAGGCGCGGCCTACCACCGCTGTCGCCTCTAAGACAGGAGAGAAGTGGCAGGCAAGGCCCGCGTACACGAGTTGGCTAAAGAACTCGGTGTAACCAGCAAAGAAGTGCTCGCCCGACTGAGCGAACAGGGCGAATTCGTTAAATCCGCATCCTCCACGGTGGAGGCCCCCGTCGCACGCCGGCTGCGAGAATCGCTCGGCGGAGCAAAGCCCGCCGCGGATAAGGCCAAGGCCGACGGCAACGGCGCCCCCGCGAAGAAGGCGGCCGCAAAGGCACCCGCACCGGAGAAGGCGCCGGCACCCAAGCCGGCTGCCCCGGCTGAACCGGTACCCGTACCCGCAGAGCCCGCGGCACCCGCCGCGGCTGCGGCACCCGCGGCGGAGGCCGCTCCCGCACCCGCACGTCCCGCCCCGACGCCAGGCCCCCGGCCCGCAACGCCGGGCCCCAAGCCGGCGCCGCGCACACCGCGCGTCGGCAACAACCCGTTCTCCTCGGCGCAGCCGGTCGAGCGGGCGATTCCGCGGCCGCAGGCACCCCGACCGGGCGCACCGCGACCCGGCGGCGGTCCGCGACCCGGTGCCACGCCGGGCAACATGCCGCCCCGTCCTCCGGGCGGAGCACCAGGCCGTCCGCGGCCCGGCGGCGGCCCACGTCCGGCTGCCGGTGGTCGTGGCCCCGGCCGGCGGCGCCGGCGGCGGCGGTCGTCCCGGCGGTGGTGGCGGCGGTAACTACCGCACCGGTGGCCCCGGCGGCGGCGGACCAGGTGGCGGCGGCGCACCCGCAGGAGGCGGCGGCTATCGCGGCCGTCCCGGCGGCGGCGGTCGTCCCGGTCAGCGCGGAGGCGCGGCAGGCGCGTTCGGTCGTCCCGGCGGCGCACCCAAGCGCGGTCGTAAGTCGAAGCGGGCAAAACGCGCCGAATACGAGAACATGCAGGCCCCGGTCGTCGGCGGCGTGCGGTTGCCGCACGGCAACGGCGAGACCGTCCGGCTGGCGCGAGGCGCGTCGCTGTCCGACTTCGCCGAGAAGATCGACGCCAACCCGGCCGCTCTGGTGCAGGCGCTGTTCAACCTGGGCGAGATGGTCACGGCCACCCAGTCGGTCGGCGACGACACACTGGAGCTGCTCGGCAGCGAGATGAACTACAAGATCCAGGTCGTGTCCCCCGAGGACGAGGACCGCGAGCTGCTGGAGTCCTTCGATCTGAGCTACGGCGAGGACGAGGGCGACGAGTCCGATCTGGAGAGTCGTCCGCCGGTGGTCACCGTGATGGGTCACGTCGACCACGGCAAGACCCGACTGCTGGACACCATCCGCCAGGCCAACGTCCGCGAGGAAGAAGCCGGCGGCATCACCCAGCACATCGGTGCCTACCAGGTCGCGGTCGCCTTCGACGGCGGCGAACGGCTCATCACCTTCATCGACACCCCGGGTCACGAGGCGTTCACCGCCATGCGTGCCCGTGGCGCCAAGGCCACCGACATCGCGATCCTGGTGGTCGCCGCCGACGACGGCGTCATGCCGCAGACGGTGGAGGCCATCAACCACGCACAGGCGGCCGATGTGCCGATCGTGGTTGCGGTCAACAAGATCGACAAGGAAGGTGCCGATCCGTCGAAGATCCGTGGGCAGCTGACCGAATACGGTTTGGTGCCAGAGGAGTTCGGTGGCGACACCATGTTCGTCGACATCTCGGCGAAGCAGGGCACCAACATCGCGGCGCTGGAAGAGGCGGTCTTGCTGACCGCCGACGCCGCCCTCGACCTGCGGGCCAATCCCGACATGGAGGCCCAGGGTGTGGCCATCGAGGCACATCTGGACCGCGGCCGCGGACCGGTGGCGACCGTGCTCATTTCGCGCGGCACCCTGCGGGTCGGCGACTCGGTCGTCGCGGGGGATGCCTACGGGCGCGTCCGCCGCATGGTCGACGAGCACGGCGAGGACGTCGAGGCGGCGCTGCCGTCGCGACCGGTGCAGGTCATCGGCTTCACGTCGGTGCCGGGCGCCGGTGACAACCTGCTCGTCGTCGACGAGGACCGCATCGCGCGGCAGATCGCCGACCGTCGCAGCGCCCGCAAGCGCAACGCGATGGCGGCCCGCAGCCGTAAGCGGATCAGCCTCGAGGATCTGGATTCGGCGCTGAAGGAAACCAGCCAGCTGAACCTGATCCTGAAGGGCGACAACGCGGGCACCGTGGAGGCGCTCGAGGAAGCGCTGATGGGTATCCAGGTCGACGACGAGGTGGAACTGCGCGTCATCGATCGCGGTGTCGGCGGCATCACCGAGACCAACGTCAACCTGGCGTCGGCCTCCGATGCGGTGATCATCGGGTTCAACGTCCGCGCCGAGGGCAAGGCCACCGAGCTGGCCAACCGCGACGGTGTCGAGATCCGCTACTACTCGGTGATCTACCAGGCGATCGACGAGATCGAGAGCGCGCTCAAGGGCATGCTCAAGCCGGTCTACGAGGAGAAGGAACTGGGCCGGGCGGAGATCCGTGCGATCTTCCGGTCGTCCAAGGTCGGCAACATCGCCGGCTGCCTGGTCACCTCCGGCATCATCCGCCGCAACTCGAAGGCACGGCTGCTGCGCGACAGCGTCGTGGTCTCCGAGAACATGACGGTGTCCTCGCTGCGACGGGAGAAGGACGACGTCACCGAGGTGCGCGACGGCTACGAATGCGGTTTGACGCTGACGTACTCCGACATCAAAGAGGGCGACGTCATCGAAACGTACGAGCTCGTGGAGAAGGAGCGCACCTAGTGGCCGACGAGCGCTCGCGCGAGGAGCGTCGTGCCTGATGTGGGCCGGGCCCGTCGGCTCTCCAAACGCATCGGCACCATCGTCGCCTCGGCGATCGAGTTCGAAATCAAGGATCCCCCGTTGGCCTTCGTGACCATCACGGACACGAAGGTGACGGGTGACCTGCACGACGCCACGGTGTACTACACCGTTCGCGGCGCGACGTTGCAGGAAGAACCTGATTACGCCGCGGCCGCGGCGGCACTGGAGCGGGCCAAAGGCACGCTGCGCAGCAGGGTCGGAGCTGCGACAGGCGTGCGCTTCACCCCGACGCTGGCGTTCGTTCTCGACAAGGTGCCAGAAACCTCGGCACACATGGAGGAGCTGCTCGCCAAGGCGCGCGCCGCAGATGAGGATTTGGCGAGAGTTCGGCAGGGTGCCAAGCACGCAGGCGATGCCGACCCGTATCGTCAGGATCGGGGCGAGGGTTCCGGCGGGGAGCTGGATGACGAGCGAGACGCTGAGGAAACCGTTGACCGCGATTGATCCGAAGACGGACGCAGACTTGGTGGGTCAGCGCGTCGATGCCAGCGGTGCGGTCGAGCTCCTGAGTGCAGCGTGTTCCGTCAGCGTCGTCTGCCACGTCTATCCCGACGCCGATACCGTCGGCGCAGGCCTGGCGCTGGCGCTGGTGCTGGACCATGCGGGCAAGGACGTCGAGGTCAGCTTCGCGGAACCGGCCGGCCTGCCCGAATCCCTGCAGTCCCTGCCGGGCGGTCACCTGCTGATTCCCCCGAACGACATGCGACGCGACGCCGACCTGGTGGTCACCGTCGACATCCCCAGCATCAACCGGCTTGGCTCGCTGCGGGAGTTGGCCGAACCGGGCCGCGAGGTGCTGGTGATCGATCACCACGCCTCCAATCAACTGTTCGGCAGCGCCAACTTCGTCGAACCGTCCGCCGACTCCACCACCATGCTGGTCGCCGAGTTGCTCGACGCATGGGACAAGCCGATCGACGCCGGCGTCGCGCACTGCCTTTACGCCGGTCTGACCACCGACACCGGATCGTTCCGGTGGGCCAGCGCGCGCGCCCACAAGCTGGCCGCCCGGCTGGTGGAGTTGGGCGTCGACAACGCTGCGATCAGCCGCACCCTTCTCGATTCGCATCCGTTCGCATGGCTGCCGATGCTGTCGCGCGTGCTGGCTTCTGCGCAGCTGCTGCCCGATGCAGCCGAAGGCCGCGGTCTTGTGTATGCCGTTGTGGGACACCAGGAATGGGTCGATGCGCGACCCGAGGAAGTCGAAAGCATCGTCGACATCGTGCGCACCACCCAGCAGGCCGAGGTCGCCGCGGTGTTCAAGGAGATCGAACCTGGGCACTGGTCGGTGTCGATGCGGGCCAAGTCGATGGACCTCGCCACGATCGCCAGCGCGTTCGGCGGCGGAGGACACCGGCTGGCCGCAGGCTACTCAACGGACGGGTCTGCCGACGACGTCGTTCAGGCGCTCTACGTTGCTCTTGGCTGACGGACGTCAGCGGCGCCTTGGCTGAGCCCGATCCCGAACTTCCGGTTGCGCCCGCGACCGGTCGGCGCATCGCCGGGCTTGCGTTCCCCGCTCTCGGGGTGCTGGCCGCCGAACCCATCTACCTACTGTTCGACCTCGCCGTCGTCGGGCGACTGGGTGCCATCAGCCTGGCCGGCCTCGCCATCGGCGGGCTGATCCTGAGCACGTTGAGCTCGCAGATGACGTTTCTGTCCTACGGCACCACCGCGCGCTCGGCACGCTTCTTCGGCGCAGGTGATCGTGAGGCGGCCGTCGGCGAGGGAGTCCAGGCGACCTGGCTCGCGGTCGGTCTGGGCACGCTGATCGTGGTGGCCGTCCAGGCCACCGCGGTGCCGTTGGTCTCGGCGCTGTCCGCAGGCGGTGGCATCGCCGACGCGGCGCTGCCGTGGGTGCGGATCGCGATTCTCGGCGTCCCCGCCATCTTGATCTCGGCGGCGGGCAACGGCTGGATGCGCGGCGTGCAGGACACCGCACGGCCGCTGCGCTACGTCGTCACCGGGTTCGCGGTGTCGGCCGTGCTGTGCCCGCTGCTGGTGTACGGCTGGCTGGGCATGCCGCGACTCGAGCTGGTTGGGTCGGCGGTCGCCAACCTGATCGGCCAGTGGCTGGCCGCGCTGATGTTCTGTCGCGCGCTTCTGGTGGAACGGGTGCCGCTGCGGATCCAGCCGACGGTGCTGCGCGCCCAGGTGGTCATGGGTCGTGATCTGCTGCTGCGGACGCTGGCGTTTCAGGCGTGCTTCGTCTCGGCAGGCGCCGTCGCCGCCCGGTTCGGCGCGGCCGCCGTCGCCGCCCATCAGGTGGTGCTGCAGCTGTGGAGTTTCCTTGCGCTGGTGCTGGATTCGCTCGCGATCGCCGCGCAGTCGCTGGTCGGCGCGGCGCTCGGCGCCGGTGACTTGGTGCACGCGAAATCCGTGGCGTGGCGGGTGACCATCTTCTCCGCCGTCGCCTCCGCGGTGCTGGCCGGCGTCTTCGCCGTCGGTGCGTCCGTCTTCCCGAGCGTGTTCACCGACGACCGCTCGGTGCTGGACGCGATCGGGGTGCCGTGGTGGTTCATGGTCGCCCAATTGCCTGTCGCCGGAATCGTTTTCGCCCTCGACGGCGTGCTGCTCGGCGCCGGTGACGCGAAGTTCATGCGCAACGCCACCGTGGTCAGCGCCCTCGTCGGCTTCCTGCCGTTGATCTGGCTGTCGCTGATCTTCGGTTGGGGCCTGCTCGGCATCTGGTCGGGCCTGAGCCTTTTCATGGTGCTGCGACTGGTCTTCGTCGGCTGGCGTGCCTTCTCTGGCCGCTGGCTGGTGCCGGGTACGGCTTAGACGACATCGCCGTCCTGCCCAGGCTCACGGGCATCGAATTGTGGAACACGGGCGCGCACCGCCCGGCGGAGGCGGGTCGACGATTACCCGCGGCAGTCCTGAGTCGCCGCCGGGCGGCGGCGGTGGCGGCCAGTCGGGCGGCGGCCACTGCGGTCGGCAGCTTCGAGCTGGACGTGTGTCGTGTGCCGCCGGTGTGGTCGTTGCCGAGGGGGCCGCTCGACGAGGCGAGTTCGATCTCGGCGAGCGTGCGGTCGCGAAGCCAGTTCGGCGCGGGGATGAACACCGGGGCGCCGCCGAGCAGAGCCACCGGGTTGACCAAGCGCCGCCACCAACGCGGCCCCGGTATATCGAACGTTGCGCAATCTGAGGACGTCGGTCATGAACCACAGCTTCGTGGCATCTGGGGGCGGCGCGGTGAACACCGCAGTGATGGTGGCCGCCGATCCAGGTGCAATCTTCTCTTACTGGTTGTCGCTCACCCGCCCGTCGAGGCCGGTGTTCTTCTGGACGTCGTAGGCCGTCGCAGGATCCCGCAGCAGAAGTCGTGCAGGCGGTCGGCGTATCGGTCGTAGATTCCCGCGAAGGCGTCGCGGTCACCGGCCGCGGAGGCCAAGACCAACTCCGCGTCAGTGCCGGACGGGCCGACGATGTCCCAATCACCTGCAGCAGTCATCGGTCAGGGGTTGGCGAGCGTCGCGCGGCTGCTCGTATTCACTTTCCGCGAATCCGGCTTGTTCGGGGGCAGCTTCGTCGTCCATCTGCTGCCGCTGCGCGCGCGGTATGTCCACCAGCTTGAAGTCCCGTTCGATCATGCCCATACCGAGGTCGTACGGCTCGACCGTTTCTCTCGTTCCGTTGAACAGCTCGAACTGCAGCGCAATATCCTGTTGCCCAGTCGGACCAGTCGAATGTCGCGGCCCTCCGGCGGAAAAGCCGTCGATACGGGTCTGGCGACGATGCCGCTGCCTGTACTTCCGGATGGCGCCGGCGCCGACATCGTCGGCTCGGTTGTTGCGATGCCGCAGGCGTCGTGGCGTGCCCGCCGGTCGTGCAGCCGGCAACGGTGACGACGGCAGTCAGCGCCGTCGTGGCCTTGATCCAGAACATGGGCTCTCCATTCTTCGGATGTGCGCAGCTCGGATTGCGCCGCGCTCACCGGTAGGAGCGAAGACCGTGCGCGTTGCGGACAGTTTTCGAGACGTCAGTTGTGGTCGCCGACGAGGCGCGCAAGGATCAAGGCGATGAACAGGCCAAAGGCGCTCGTGTACCTCACCGCCGCTTTGCGCTGGTGAGCCGATTCCGATGCCGCAGTCAGCGGCCGAGCCCGAAACCGTCGGCACCGCCGTCAACGTGGTGATACGCACATCGTTCGAACAGACCTCGGATGCCGACCAATGTGTCGGGGCTGGTGCGCTGGCGGCCGTTCGCCGAGGGGCGTCGGTGGTCCTCTTGGAGGAATCGTTTCGTCCGATCCCGCAAGGTGGCCGTCGGCCAATTTTTCCGCTCGAGACTGAAGGACGGCGTGTGCCAGGTGCTGTACATAACCAGTGCGCCGGGATGCCCAGCTTCAATGTTCAGTTCGTCGGCTCCGGAGGGCGAGTCTGAGTTCGGTGTTCGGCCCGAACCCGTCCGAGCCCGTTACCGACCAGCCGGGCATCCAGCAGGTGGTTCACATCGACATCGGGATCCACGCCGCAACCCTAGTCAGCGACGCGCGCGATGACCCCCCAGCCGAACTCGTTGACGCGCACGTTCACGTCGACGAACCCGGCGGCGGTCAGCCGGTCGGGCAGGGTGGTCGGGTCGACGGGGTTGTAGGTGTCGTCCTCGTGGTGGGCCTTGAGCTCTTCGCTGCCCAGGCTGTCGCTGGCGACCAGCGGGGCGCCCGGCCGCAGACACACGGGCGACCTCGGCGAACAGCCGATCCTGCAACGCGATCGTCGGAACGTGGTGCAGCATCGTGAAACACGCGGCGCCGGAGAACCTGTTGTCGGCGTACGACAGGGACGTCGCGTCGCCCTTGACGATCTCGACGGACGGCACGTCGGCGAACCGGTCGGTCAGCATCGCGGCAAGCTCGTCGTCAATCTCCACCGAGGTGAGCCGCGGCACCGCCCGGCTGAGCACGTCGGTGGTGGCGCCGTAGCCGGGCCCGACTTCGAGCACGTCATCGCCGAGGTCGGTGTCGTTGAGTGCCCACGGCAGGATCACCTCGCGGATCGCCTGCCGCCACTCGTCGCTGCCGCACATCTCATGCGCTTTGTTCACATCGGCAGCCTAAAGCGTGTCGGACAACTGCGTTGAGTGTCTGGCACCGCCCTTCTCGGGCGTCGTCGATTCAGGCCGCTGGGGCGGTGTGAATGTCGGTTCCCGCGTCATCCGGGCTGGTTTCACCGGCACGCGTGGGGTGCTGGTCAGCGCCGTCCCGTCGGCGGGCGTTGGTGACCCGGCCTCCTGCTTGGGGGTCCGGGGATCGGTCAGGGTCGTGATGGGCCTGGCCCCAGCGGGCCAAATTGGTGGCCGCGTTAAGATCGCGGTCGGCGCAATGCCCACAGCCACAGGTGAATACGCGGTCGGCCAGCGCCAGATCATGGCGAACAGCCCCACATTGCGGGCAGAGCTTGCTTGAGGGGAACCAGCGATCGGCCACGAGGACGGTACCGCCACGCCATGCCTGCTTGTAGCGTAGGAGGCGGGCGAACTCGGCCCAGCCGGCATCTGAGATTGCTTGAGCGAGTCGGTGATTGCGCAGCATCCCGGCTACGTTGAGGTCTTCGATGACGAGCCGGTCGTGGGTCTTGACCAGCGCGCCCGAAACCTGGTGCAGGAAATGCCGTCTTATGTTGGTGGTGCGGTAATGGTGCCGCCCAGTTTTATGGCGGCCTGGCGGCGGTGAGCTGATCCTTTCTGTTTGCGCGACAACGATTTCGACAAGCGCCGCTGGCGAGCCATTCCGGCGCGCAGTGCTTTGGGGGCGTCGCAGATCCGGGCGACCTTCTCGCCGTCACTGGTAGCGGCGACCAGGAACGCCGACAACCCGCGATCCAGACCCACCCAGCCGCGGTGATCGGCCTCGGCGCGGCGCCGGTGCTGGTGGGCTGGGTGCAGGTCGGCGGCCTCGACGTTCAGCGAAACCCACCAGTGCCCGCCGTGACGAGTGACGGTGGCGAACAGGATTTTCGCCCGCTCGTTGGCGAGCATGCGCCGCAGCCGGCGAGTGTCGTCGCGCACCGCGATCGAGCCGATACCGGGCAGGATGACCGAGCGCGGGCGACCGTTGTCGCCGACCCGGATCGCGGCCGGACGGCCCCTGGGGTGCTTGTTACGCAGTCGAAACGACAGGGCCGCGCCGGTCTTTCTCTTGAAGTGGGGAAAACCGATTCGTCTACCCTTGCGCTTGCCTGAGCGGGAGTCCGACCAGGCCTTCAGCCCCCTACTCAGATCGGCGGCGGCTTCCTCGAACACCTGCTGGCACACTTCGGTACGCCACGCCAATCCGGTCACCACCGACTCGGTCACGCCATCGGTGTCGACCGTGAACACCCGGCCGGCGTCCTCGGTTTTCTTCCACGCGTTGAAGGCGTTAATCAGATCGAACCCGGTCCAGGGCACATCGATGTCCGTGGTCCGCGCGGCGGTCAGTGAGTCCGGTTTTCACTATGCGCAAGCACTGATTGAACGCGAACCGCGACGCACCCGCGTGCCGGGACAGCACCTCGTGCTGCCCGACCGTCGGATCCAAACAGAACTTGAACGTGGTGTGCCGACTCATCTCACCGGTGAGCATCCCACCGCGCACCGACAACAACTGCTCCCCAGCAGCGAAGTGTCGGGCCGCGTGATCACCGTCGATAGTCAAGTGACCCCGCTCCGCCGCGATCACGCTGCGGCTCCGGCCTGTCCGACACCGCTAGAGCCCGGATCGCCGCGCTCATCGTTGCCAAGCACCCCGATGGAGGCCGGCCGTGCCCACCGCAGCGGGGCGCGAGTATCTCAACGCCATCCTGTCCGTGCCGCGCACCGGCTGCGCATGGCGGCATCTTCCGCCAGACTTCACCGCCAGATGGTCGGCAACCCACAAGCATTTCCTGCACTGGTGTCGCGCCGGAATCTGGGCCCGCGTCCTGACACTCAGCCAAATCGCCCGACTACTCCGACGACGCGACCGCAGCTTGTTGTCCGAAACACTTTAGGCGCGTTCAGCGCACTTGTGCGCGGCCCCTCTGGATCACGGCATCGCGGTTGGCGGCGATGTCGTCGCCGCTGGCGGTGCTCATCCACTGCCGCGCCGACGTCGCCTCGATCCAGAGGCCTTCGTTCGTTTGCGCGTCGTCGATGCGGTGATAGGACGCCAGCAATGCGCGCACGGCCTTCTGGTTGTTGCCGACGATCGATGCGGCCACCCGCCGTGCGGTCGGCAACAGCTCATCGTGGCTGACCACTTCGGTGACCAGCCCGGCCTGCAGCGCTTCTGCGGCCGACAGGTAGTCGCCGGTCAGGCTCATCCGGCGAGCCATGCCGACCCCGACCTTCTGCGGTAGCCGCACCGACAGCCCCCATGTCGGAAGGAGCCCGACCCTGGCATGGGTATCGGCGAAGCGGGCCTGTTCGGAGGCGATCAGGATGTCGCAGTACAGCGCGATCTCGAGCCCACCGGTGACGGCGGCGCCGTTGATGGCGCCGACCACCGGCTTCGTCATCGGCGGCCACTTCGGCGAAATGTCGGGCAGCTCGGTGGTGTCTCCGAGTTCCTTGAGGTCGAGTCCGGCACAGAACACCGGGTCGGCGCCGGTCAGGATGACCACGTCGACGGCGTCGTCGGCCTCGGCATCGCGCAACGCGGCGAAGAACTGTTTACGCAGCGCAGACGACAGTGCGTTGCGCGACTGCGGGCGGTTCAGCGTCAGGGTGCGCACTCGGTCGGCGGTCTCGATCAGCAGCACGTCGTCGTTCGTCACCGCCTGAACCTATCGTGGACGCATGTGCCGAAACATCACCGAGCTTCGCGGCCTTGAACCGGAGGCGACCACCGAGGAGATCGAGGCGGCGTCGCGCCAGTACGTCCGGAAGGTCAGCGGCGTGACGCGGCCGTCGGCGGCCAACGTCGATGCCTTCGAGACCGCCGTGGCCGAGGTCACCGCCACCACGACACGGCTGCTGGCCTCGCTGCCGCCACGTAAGCAGCCGCCCAAGACCGTTCCGCCGTTGCGGCGTCCCGAGGTTCGGGCCCGCATAGCGGCCAGGGCCGCCGGCACCGGGTGACCGCGAAAGCGCTGACCCAACCCGCGCTCAAGGAGTGGAGCGCGGCCGTGCATGCGATGCTCGACGGGCGCCAGACCGTGTTGCTTCGCAAGGGCGGAATTCACGAGAAGAGGTTCACCCTCGACTCGCCGCACTTCCTGTTCTTTCCGACGGTCGCCCACAGCCACGCGCAGCGGGTGCGCCCTGAGCATCGCGACCTGCTGGCGGCCGCATACGGCGACAGCACCGAGGACGAGATCGTGTTGCGGGCAGGTGCGAAAGTCGTTGCCGCCGTAGAGGTCAGCCGTCCCGACGGGCTGGAGGACATCGCGCCCCTGCACATCTGGACCGCCGAGTCGGTACGTGCCGACCGGCTGGACTTCCGGCCCAAGCACAAGCTGACGGTGCTGGTGGTTCAGGTCAGTCCGCTGGCCGAGCCGGAGCGGGTGCGCCGCATGCCGGAATACGCCGGGTGCACGAGCTGGGTACCGCTACCGGTCAATCCGATGTGGTCGACGCCGGTCCATGACGACGCGACGCTGCGCGACATCGCTGCGCGCGTGCGTGATTCAGTGGCGTGACGGCAGCGCGCCGGCCGGCAGCCGCAGCCGCGACACGCCGCCTCCGACGTGCACGGTGTGCGTGGCCGGCCGCAGCCGCCTGCCGGTGCTCAGTGGCTCGCCGGTGCCGAGGTTGCGGGCGAACCGTGGATGCGATCCACCCGCGATCAGCACCCGGATGCGGGAACCCGCGCGGAACTTGTGCGCGACGGCATCCAATTCGATGGTGATGGGGCCGGAATCGGCTGTGCCACGGCGATATCCGTCGCTGACGTTGCGGGATTTGCCCTTGGCGTCGACCTCGCTGACCCGGACGAAAAGGTCGTTGTGCGGGTTGTCACACGAGTGCGAGAGTTCAAGGATGGGGTTTCCGACGACATAGACGTCTTGCGACAGCGTGTCGGCGGTGAAGGTCAGCACGTCGGAGCGTTCGGCGAGTTTGTTGTCTTTTTGGTAGCCGCCAACGGGGGCGAGCAGGCGACCGCCGACGGTCGGCGTCGGGTCCGCGGGGTCGTAGGTGAAACTCGACGCGGGCGCGGTGTCGGGTGGCACCGCATCCCCGAGGCGGCCGCCGGGTTGCAGATACCGCACCTGCTCGGGCATCGCGGGCGGCCAGTCGTCGAGATCGAGCCAGCCGTCGTGGTTGACGTGGATGCGCACCGGGCTGCGCTCGGCGCCGCGGTTGCCCGCCAGGTGGCTGTCCAGCCAGTTCAGCGACTCGCGCAGCACGGTCGGTGCACCCTTCGTCAGCATGTGCCCGTGGGTCCACGACCCGATGGTGACCGCAACCGGCACGTTCCGTCGGCGCAGTTGTGCGTACTGCTCCAACGTCTGGTCGATGAACACGTCCTGCCAGCCGGTGAGCAACAGCACGGGAATCTCGGTGCGCTCCAGCGCGGTCTGCAGTTGAGTCCCCGCCCAGAACGGGTCGTCGTGCTCCGGGTGCTCGAGCCAGGACTCGTACCATGGCGCGCCCTCGCCGAGCAGCGTTCGGCCGGCCTCGCCGACAGGCAGGCCCTCCGTCGCGCGTGCCAGCAGCCGCCTGGACCGGACCATTCGCACGACGTTTCGGATCCGGCCAGGATCCTCTTGGTGAGAGATCGCGTCGTTCCACCCGAGGAAATCGTTGAGCCCGAATGAACCTGTGCCCCAGCGCGGTCCGCTGAGGTCGTGCGGTCCGACGGTGATGACGGCGGCCGCCATCTCCGGCGGCGGGTCGGTCAGCAGCGCCCACTGCGTGAAGCCGAGATACGACGCGCCCATGGTGGCGAACGACCCGGTGAACCACGGTTGGTCGCGAAGCCACGCCGCGGTGTCGGTGCCGTCGGCGATCTCGTGGGTGAACGGGTGGAAATCGCCGCCGGAGCCGAACGTGCCGCGAACGCTCTGCACGATGACGTGGTAGCCGCGGGCTGAATAGACGCTGCCGAACAGCACCGACACCGGATACCGGCGGCCGTAGGGGGTGCGAACCAGAAGTGTGCCCGCCGGATTCGACGTCAGGGGGCGGTAGTGGTCGGCAAGCAGCTCCACGCCATCGCGCATCGGTACCCGCACGCGGCGGTGCACCTTGTATTCGGTGGTGTGTGGCGGCAGGCCAAGCAGGCGGCCAACGGTGCGACCGAAGAGGTTCTTGACTGCGGGCACTGGACCGAGGCTACGCAGGCGGCGGGCTGCCGTCCTCGACCGCCTCGATGAGCTTGGCCATCAGCCAGTTGACCGCGTCGGTGGCGGTGGCGCCGTCGACCCCCCAGACCCCGACGAGCCGCTCGTAGCTGGGCAGGTTCCACAGCACGTCCAGAAGTCCCGCGGTGACTCGCTTTTCGGCCTCCGACCATTCCGGCGCGGCTTCGGCGACGGCGCGCAACAGCGCATCGCGCCTGCGGATATCCACGCCGACGAATGTCGGATCGCGAGGCGCGTCGACGGATTCACGGACCGCGAACCGTTGCAGTGACGCGAAGACGCGGCCCGTCACGTCGCCGAGGTTGCCGAGGTCGACGTCCTCATATGAGATGCCCGCTTCGGACTCCAGGCGCTGCATGACGGCGTCGTGCAGATGGCGTTCGGTGGGGAAGTGGCGGTAGACGGTGCGTTCGCCGACGCCTGCGCGCTCGGCGACGGACCGGAAGGTCAGGTCCCGCCAGTGCCAGCTGTCGAATGCATGCACGAGTTCGCTGCCCGCGGCGATGATGCGATCGCGGGTCTGTGCGGCCTTTTCCGCTCGCGCGCTGTTGTCGTAGCGGCGCCGGTTTTCTATTGACGTGTCACCCACAATGGTGACAGTGTACTGTCACGAATTTCGTTGGAGGTGCACTGTGGCATCACCGGGCGAGTTGATGGCTTCCGCCGTCGAGCGGACTGGGCTGGACGACTTCGGCGACGACTCCTTCCGCGAGGGGCTGGAGATCCTCGTGAAGGCACTGCGCGACGAGGCGCGGCTCAACGACCGCGGCGAGGGATTCATCTATGGCCGCATCGGCGTGCACCTACGTCAGCGGCTGCAGGTGGAGGACTGGTACCGCCGCCATCCCGAGATCGACGACGTCCCCATCGACGCACCGCTGTTCGGGCTCGGCCTGCCGCGCACCGGTTCGACCGCGTTGTCGTTCCTGCTGGCGCAGGATCCACACGTCCGGTACCTGCGCAGCTGGGAGTCCTCGGAGCCGTGCCCGCCGCCGTCGACCGTGGCCGGCGATGATCCGCGGATCCCGCCCGAGCAGCGCGCTGTGATGGTGGGCACCAGGCATCACGTGCCCACCGACATTCACGGCCCGATGGAGTGCCTGGATCTGATGGCGCTCGACTTCAAGTCGCAGATCTTTCAGGCGTTCGCCCAAGTTCCGACGTACTCCGAATGGCTTGTCGACAAGGCCGACTACACGCCGACTTACGCCTACGAGCGGCGTGTCCTCAAACTGCTGCAGTGGGGTGAGCCGACCCGGCCGTGGCGGTTGAAGTCGCCCGCGCATGTGCTGTCACTGGACCATCTGGACCGCGTGTTTCCCGACGCCCGTTTCGTGATGACCCACCGCGACCCGACCGACGTGCTCCTCTCGGTCGCCGACGTATACGCCGATATCGCAGGCGGTTTCACCGATCATCTCGACCGTCGCTACCTGGGTGAGCTCAACGTCGGCCACTGGTCGGTCGGTGTGGACCGGGCGGTGAAGTTCCGTGACGGGGGCGCCGACCACCGGTTCTTCGACATCGACTTCCGCGCCATGCTGGCCGATCCGATCGGCGAGGTGCGCAGGCTGTATGCGTGGCTCGGCGAACCGGTGAGCGACGAGTTCGAGGCCCGGATGCGCACCTGGTGGGCGGCCAACGCCGAGAACCGCGAGCCGCACACACACGCCGACCCGGAGGCGTTCGGACTGGACCTCGAGTCCATTCGGCCGTTGTTCGCCACCTACGTCGACCATTCACAACGCTGGATCACCGAGGAAAGGTGAACGCTCACATGGCAATCGACTTGACCGGCGGAATCGACCCGGCGCGCGAATACATGTTCGCCGAACGGCCGTCGAACCCCGAGATGCGGGATTCGGTGAGCTTCTGGGTCTTTGACGACCGCGGCCAGGTCGGCCTGCCGCGCGTCGGGGTCGAGGCGGTCGCGTCGAACTGGGCGGAGCACAGCATCCAGGTCAATGTCGCGTTCCCGGACGGCCGGGTGTATCGGCTGCGCGACGAAGGCAGAAGCCGGCCCTCCGAGGGACCCGACGGAATGCCGACGGTGCTGGGTGGCGGTCCGCTGGCGTTCACGTGCGTGAAGCCGTTCGGGGTCTGGACGATGAGCTTCGACGGCAAGGCCGTCGAGACGTCATCGGCCGACCTCGCCGCGGGACGTAAAGACGGGCCGCTGGTCGATCTGCGCTTCGAGGTGGAGGCGACGCCCGCGGCGCCGCCGTGGGTGCAGGGCGCGTTGCAGGCCGACGCCGCATCGGCGCTGGAGACCTCCGTCGAGGGCGACCTCATGGGCGGCGACCGTTACGAGCAGCTGTTTCGCGCTACCGGCTCGGTGCGCGTGGCCGCAGAGGAGCACCCGTTCACCGGCAGCGGCCTGCGGATCCGGCGGCAGGGTGTGCGCAGGCTCGAAGGCTTCTGGGGGCACTGCTGGCAGTCCGCGCTGTTCCCGAGCGGCCGCGCGTTCGGCTACATCGCCTATCCGCCGCGGCCCGACGGCCAGCCGACCTTCAACGAGGGCTACCTCTTCGACGGCGACGGCGAGCTCATTGGAGCCCGCGTCGTCGAGGCGCCGTGGCTGACGCGGCTGCTGCCGCGCGGCGAGGACGTCTCGGTCGTGCTGGAGACCGCGGCAGGCATCGAGCGGATCGAGGGCGAGACGGTGTTGTCGACGCACGACATCACCGACCCCAGCGAGGTGCCGGCAGAGATGCTCGCCAAGATGGCCAACTGGACGTTCCCTGCGCTTCAGCAGGCCGGCGTGCGCTACCGGTGGAACGGCGAGGAGACCTACGGCATGCTCGAGCGCTCGAGTCCGATGGACAAGATCACTCGCTAGCGTCTCTCTTCGTGTACTGGTAGTACGGCGCCAGCTCGTGGGCGCGCTGCAAGTTGGTCTGCATGCAGTCGACGTCGCCGGCTGAGTAGGTCGGTGAGTAGAACAGCGACTGCTGGATCAGGCCCCAGTCGGTCTTGAAGGCGATCGCGCAGGTGATCCACCACCGGTTGTTCCAGTCGGTCGGCTTCATCACCCAGAACTGCGCGGCGCGATGACCGTCGATGTCCAGTTCGACGGCGTCGGGGGGCAGGCTTTCCTCGTAGGTGCGCCAGACGAACGCCTCGACCGCCATCTGGTAGTTCCCGGCGTCGTAGTGGCAGCGCAGACTGTCCTCCGGCTCGGGCGGCGTGAACGCCAGACCGAGGCGCTGGATGACGTCGAGCGGAATGTCGCGGCACGCGTCGAACGGGTCGGGATCGACGGTTTCGATCACCGGCCACTTGATGGTCGTCGTCGCCATCGGCAGTGGTGCTGCTGTCGAGCGCAGTTGAACCGGATCCGGCGCGGGGACCGTCAGCGGCCCGCTCTGCATAACCAGAATCACGGCCGTCACCAGCGCACCGAACGCCGCGAATAGACGGATCCTGGTGGCCATAACACCCCCTCGCGCATCGCCGGCCCCTGCGGGGACTATACAAGTCGCCTCGAAGCCTCTGGACCGGAAACGAGAACATGTTCTAGTTGCAGGTCGGAACGGACGGCCGCGCGCAAGTACGCTGGACGTTCGTGGCGACACTCTGGGCGGTCAGCGACCTGCATACGGGTCACACCGGCAACAAGCCGGTCACCGAGTCCCTGCACCCGTCGTCGCCCGACGACTGGCTGATCGTCGCCGGCGACGTCGCCGAGCGCACCGACGAGATCCGCTGGGCGCTCGACCTGCTGCGGAAACGGTTCGCCAAGGTCATCTGGGTGCCGGGGAACCACGAACTGTGGACCACCAACAAGGATCCGATGCAGGTGTTCGGCCAGGCGCGTTACGACTATCTGGTCAACATGTGCGACGAGATGGGGGTGGTCACCCCCGAGCATCCCTTTCCGGTGTGGACCGATGCCGGTGGCCCGGCCACGATCGTGCCGATGTTTCTGCTCTACGACTACACGTTCTTGCCCGTCGGCGCCGCGACGAAGGCCGAGGGGTTGGCCATCGCCCGGGAGCGCAACGTGGTGGCCACCGATGAGTTCGTGCTGTCCAACGAGCCGTACGCGACGAAGGACGCGTGGTGCCGCGACCGGGTGGAGGCCACCCGCAAGCGGTTGGAGGACCTCGACTGGGTGACGCCGACGGTTCTGGTGAACCACTTCCCGTTGGTGCGGGAGCCCTGCGATGCGCTGTTCTACCCGGAGTTCTCGCTGTGGTGCGGCACCACGGCGACCGCCGACTGGCACACCCGCTACAACGCGATCTGCTCGGTGTACGGGCACCTGCACATTCCTCGAACCACGTGGTACGACGGCGTGCGCTTCGAAGAGGTGTCGGTCGGTTACCCCCGCGAGTGGCGGCGCCGCAAGCCGTATCGCTGGCTGCGCCAGGTGCTGCCCGACCCGGAGTACCCGGCCGGGTACCTCAACGAGTTCGGCGGGCATTTCGAGATCACGCAGGAGATGCGGACCAACGTGCAGAAGGTTCAGGAGCGTATCGCCAACCGGCAGGCGACGCGGTCGAGATGATCGTCGCGACGCTGCTCTCCGACGTGCTGCCCGACAAGGTGGCCGCGGCCGAGATGTACGACGACCCACCGGATTTGGCGCCGCTTCCCGAGGAGGAGCCGCTGATCGCCAAGTCGGTGGCCAAACGCCGCAACGAGTTCATCACCGTGCGCTATTGCGCGCGGCAGGCGCTGGGAGAACTGGGCGTGCCGCCGGTGCCGATCCTGAAGGGGGACAAGGGCGAACCGTGTTGGCCCGACGGAGTGGTCGGCAGCCTCACGCACTGCGACGGCTACCGCGGCGCGGCAGTCGGCAGGTACGAATCCGTGCGGTCGGTCGGCATCGACGCCGAACCTCACGGTGTGCTGCCCAACGGTGTGCTCGACGCGATCAGCCTGCCTGTCGAGCGGACCGAGATCAGCGCGCTGCCCGGGGGACTGCATTGGGACCGAATTCTGTTCTGCGCCAAAGAGGCGACGTACAAGGCCTGGTACCCGGTCACCAGGCGCTGGCTGGGCTTCGAGGACGCCCACATCGTGTTCGACGTCGACGAGGGCGCGGCCTCTGGCGGATTCGAATCCCGCATCCTCATCGATCCGGCCGCCCTGTCGGGACCGCCGTTGACCACGCTGCGGGGCCGGTGGTCGGTGCGGGACGGTCTGGCGCTGACGGCGATCGTGCTGTGACCGATGCGGGCCTGGTCGTGGTCGACAAGCCTTCGGGAGTGACGAGCCACGATGTGGTTGCGAGGTGCAGGCGCATCTTCTCCACCCGCAAGGTCGGGCACGCGGGCACGTTGGACCCGATGGCCACGGGTGTCCTGGTGGTCGGCATCGAGCGGGCGACCAAGATCCTCGGGCTGCTGACCGCGACCGACAAGTCGTATGCCGCGACAATTCGGCTGGGCCAGTCCACCAGCACCGAGGACGCCGACGGCGAAGTGCTGCAGACGGTTTCGGCCGCTGGTGTCGCTGATGCCGACATCGAAGCCGCGGTGGCAGCGCTGCGCGGCGACATCTCGCAGATTCCTTCGGCGGTCAGCGCAATCAAGGTCGGCGGCAAGCGCGCCTATCAACTCGCACGCGAAGGGCAGACCGTCGAGTTGGCCGCCCGACCGGTACGCATCGGCCGCTTCGAGGTGCGCGACGTCCGGCGGTCGGCCGATCTGGTCGACGTCGACGTCGAGGTGGACTGCTCGAGCGGCACCTACATCCGGGCACTGGCCCGCGACGTCGGCGCCGCCCTCGGTGTCGGTGCACATCTCACCGCGCTGCGCCGCACCCGCGTGGGCATGTTCGGGCTCGATGAGGCGCGCACGCTCGATGCCTTGGCCGATCAACCGGGCTTGAGCTATTCGCTCGACGAGGCCTGCCTACTGGCCTTCCCGCGTCGCGACCTGACCGCCGACGAGGCAGAGTCGGCCCGCCACGGCCGGGCATTGAAACCGGCGGGTATCGACGGCGTGTATGCGGCGAGGGCTCCGGACGGACAGGTGATATCGCTGCTACGCGACGAGGCCGAGAAGGCGAAATCTGTGGTGGTGCTGCGTCCGGCAACGCTGTAAACGTCTGCGGGGCGCTTTCCGTGTGACATTCTGTGCGCGTGGCCGCGGCGGCTGCTCCTTCGGGGGTGGTTACGTTCTTGTTCACCGATGTTGAGGGTTCGACCCGTCGGTGGGAGGCTGACGCGGACGCGATGCGGAACGCCCTTGCCGCCCATGACGAGATGTTGCGCTCGGCGATCGAGGCGCGCAACGGATTCCTGTTCAAGCACACCGGCGACGGGGTGTGTGCCGCCTTCTCGTCACCGCGCGCGGCGGTGGATGCTGCGGTGGCTGCACAGAAGGCACTCGAGTTGCCGGTGCGGATGGGCATCGCGACCGGTGAAGCAGAGCTGCGCGAGGGCGATTACTTCGGTGCGGTGCTGAATCGCGCGGCCCGGATGATGGCGGCGGGGCATGGTGGTCAGATCCTGCTGGCTGAGTCGACAGCTGGTCTTGTCAGCGGGGTTGATCTCCATGGATCTAGGGCCGCGGCGATTGCGAGACGTACCGACGCCGGTCGGGGTGTTCCAGGTTCGCGCATCCGGGCTGAGGGCGGAGTTTCCGCCACTGCGGGCACTCGACACGAGCCCGGGAAATTTGCGACGTGCCGCCAGTAGTTTCATCGGACGTGATTCGGAACTCGTCGAGGCGCAAGCGGCGGTCAAGGCTCATCGACTCGTCACTTTGACCGGGGTGGGCGGAGTGGGCAAGACGCGCCTGGCTCTGGAGGTCGCAGGACATCTTGCGGATGAATTTCCCGACGGCGTCTGGTTTTTCGAATTGGCTGCGGTGGCTGATCCGGCTGCGGTGCCGGATGCGGTGGCGGCGGTGCTGGGCATCACTCAGCAGCCGGGTAAGAACGTCAGTGAGTCGCGTGGCCGCTGCCCTGGAGGGCAGGGTTCGGTTATTGGTGTTCGACAATTGCGAGCACGTTCGCGATGCTGCAGCCGATTTGGTTGAGGCCATCCTGGCTCACTCGGCGACCGTGCGAATCCTGGTCACCAGCCGCGAAGGGCTGGGGGTCGCCGACGAACAAGTGTGGCCGGTGGGCTCGCTGGACCTCAGCGGGGGAATCGACTCGGCTGCAGTCATTCTGTTCGTCGAACGCGCCCACAGTGTGGCCCCGCGCTTCTCGATGGCCACACCTGATGAGATGGGCGCGGTGGTGGAAATCTGCCGACGCCTCGACGGGATCCCGTTGGCCATCGAGCTGGCGGCCTCGCGGATGGCGTCAATGACTGCGAGCGATGTGCGTGATCGCCTCGATCACCGGTTCCGGCTGCTGATCGGCTCGCGGCGCGGCCTGGCACACCACCAAACGCTGCGCCATGCGGTGGCCTGGTCTTACGACCTGCTCGACGACGCGGAGAGGGTTCTGCTGGACCGATGTTCGGTGTTTGCCAGCGGATTCGACCTCGAAAGTGCCTGCGCGGTAGCAGGATTTGACGACCCCGACGAATATGGAATTCTCGATCGGCTCGATGCCCTGGTGCGCAAGTCGCTGCTCCTGGCAGATCGCCTCTCTGGGCATGCCCGGTTTTCGATGCTGGAGACGATTCGCCAATTCGCCGAGGAGCGACTCGTCGCGCGGGACGACGCAGAATCTGCCCGGTCCGCGCATGCCCGCCACTACGCACAGCGGATATCGGACATCCTTGTGCTGTGGGACAGCCCGCGGCAGCGCGAAGCATATGCCTGGTTCACCACCGAACTGGCCAATCTGCGCGCCGCGTTCCGGTGGGCTGCCGACAGCGGCGATTTAGATGTCGCAGCAACCATCGCGACTTCCACGACATTGCTCGGCTTCGGAGCCGAGAACTATGAGCCGATCGCCTGGGCAGAAGAGCTGATCGAACCCGTCTGCGCCGTTGACCATCCCCGCCTTGCGGCTCTGTATGTGACGGCGTCGCAGTGCTGGCAGGCCGGACGGCTCGTGGAGGCTGTCGGCTACAGCGATGCCGGACAGCAGGTTGTCAGCGGCAGTCGCTACGAGGTGCCGTATGGCATCCAAGGCTGGCTTGGCAGTGCGTATCTAGTCATCGGCCAGCCCGAACGGATCGGTCGAGTGGTGCCGCGCCGAGCTTGCACGCGGGCGCGACACTCATACCCTCACCCTGGCAGCCCTGGTCCTTGCGCTAGTGATCGCCGGTTGTCATGACGAGGCAATGGCCGGCGCGACCGATCTGATCGATGCCGCCGAGGCCACCCACAACCCGTATGTGCTCTCGTTTGCGCTCCAAGCCTACGGATTTGCGTTCCGCGACGCCGATCCTGACCGCGCGCGTGACGCGCTGCGGCGGGGTCTGATGATCGCCCAAGGCAGCGGCAACCGCCTAAATGAAACGTATATAGCGCAGATGCTGGCGCGACTGGAGACCGAACATGGCGACCCGCTTGCCGCGCTCGACTACACGACCCTGGCGATCCGCAACCATCATGACTCCGGCAACAACATCCAATACTGTGACGCCCTGGCCACTCTCGCGGGTCTGTTCGAACATCTCGGACGCCACGAGGCAGCGGCGACCATCGCTGGTTTCGCGTACAGTCCCGTCACCGCCGCGTGGCACGCCGAACTCGCCACCGCGATCGCCCATTTACGTGAAGTCGTCGGCGACCAAGCCTACGAATCGCTGGCCCAAGGGGGCGAGACTATGACTGCCGCCGCCATGGCGGCCTACGCATACGACCAAATCGACCAGGCGCGAGCAGAACTGAAGGCCATTTCGAAATAGGCGACATGAGGGTCTCAAGACTCCGTGTCGGTGGCACCTTCGCCGTTCAAGCCCGCGTTGCGATTCACCCAGTCCGTTCCGTCCCAACAGTGTGCAGGTTGACCGTAGGCTGGGAACTCCCCGAGAGAGGTGCTGACGATGGCCGCTTACGATCTTGCCGCGTTGTGGGATGCCCACTGCCGGTACGAGTTTGAAACGCGGAACGTGGACGCCACCATGTCCACCATGGTGGCGGAACCCTATGTCAACCACATCCCCACCATGACCGGTGGCGTTGGCTTCGAGAAGTTGCGACATTTTTACGCGCACCATTTTATCGGGGTGAACCCTCCCGACTTCGAACTCCTCCCCGTCAGCCGCACGGTCGGGGAGAGTTCCCTTGTCGACGAGTTCATCCTCCGCTTCACGCACACCACTCGGATGGACTGGATGCTGCCCGGCATTGAGCCCACCGGACGTGCAGTGGAGATTCCGGCAGTGGCCATTGTGCAATTTCAGGAAGACAAACTCGTGCATGAGCACATCTACTGGGACCAAGCCAGCGTGCTCGTTCAACTCGGCCTGCTCGATCCCGACGGCCTACCCATCGCCGGGGCCGAGACCGCCCGCAAAGTGCTGGACGTTTCCCTGCCCAGCAACACGCTGATGAGTCAGTCCCAGTAGGACGCCTGGCCAACGGTCGGGACCCAGTCTCGAACGTTCGTGTCGACGATGGCGGCGATATGCCAGCCATCGCTGACCAGCGGTGAAACGATAAGGCGTGGGCGCTAGCCGGGATGGTGGCGGTGAACTGGCCGCGACGGGGCTGATCTGTGGTTCCTGCGGCGCGCATTCCAGTTCGACGGGCAAGTTCTGTAGCGAGTGCGGTGCGCGACTCGCGCAGGCAACCCGTTCGGCTGAGTACAAGCAGGTGACGGTGCTGTTCGCCGATGTGGTGCGGTCGATGGACATCGCGGCCGCCCTGGATATGGAACGGCTGCGCGAAATCATGACCGAAGTCGTGGAGCGGTCGGCGGCGGTGGTGCAGCGCTACGGCGGAACCGTGGAGCACACCGGTGACGGGGTGATGGCGATCTTCGGCGCCCCGGTTGCGTTGGAGGATCACGCTTTTCGCGCGTGTGTGGCCGCGCTGGCCATCCAGGAGGAGGCCGAACCAGCTGGCGGGCGAGGTGCAGCGCCGCGATGGTGTAGCGCTACGGCTGCGGGTCGGTTTGAACTCTGGCCGGGTGATCGCCGGCGACATCGGTTCTGGGTCGTTGGGCTACGCCGCCACCGGGGACACCGTCGGGTTGGCGCAGCGGATGGAATCGGTGGCCCCGCCCGGCGGGGTGATGCTCTCCGAGTCGACCGCGCGGCTGGTTGAGCACATCGTGCTGCTGGGTGAACCCGAGCAGGCGCACATCAAGGGGGCTGATGAACCGGTACCGGTGCGTCGACTGGTGGCGATCAGCCCGCGCGACGGCCGCGGCGGACGCACCGAGGCGAGCCTGGTCGGTCGGCGCTGGGAGATGGCGGCCCTTGATGCCCTTGCGGACCGCACCATCGGTGCCCGCGGTGGCGTGGTCAATGTCGTCGGACCGCCGGGCATCGGCAAAAGCCGGGTGGCCAGGGAGGCCGCCGCGGCCGCGGCCGGACGCGGACTCGAGGTGTTCTGGACCTTCTGCGAATCCCACGCCCGTGAGGTTCCGTTCCAGGCGGTGACGCGACTACTACGGGCGGCCACCGGCGTGGCTGACCTGGAGGGCGAAGGCGCCCGCGCCCGGGTGCGGGAACAGGTCCCGGATGCCGACCCGCAGGATCTGCTGCTGCTCGATGATCTGCTCGGCATCGCCGACCCCGATGTGTCGTTGCCCCAGATCGACCCGGACGCGCGGCGGCGCCGGTTGACGGCCCTGATCAACACCACATCGCTGGCGCGCACCGAACCGGCGCTTCACATCATCGAGGACGTCCACTGGATCGACGCGGTCAGCGAGTCGATGCTGGCCGACTTCCTCGCCGTGATCCCGCAGACCAAGTTGATGGTGCTGATCACCTCGCGCCCCGAATACACGGGAGACCTAACGCGGGTGCATGGCGCCCAGACGATAGCCCTTGCCCCACTGAATGATTCGGACACCGCAACCATCCTGGGCGAACTGCTGGGGTCGGATCCCTCGGTCAGCGGACCTGGCGGCAGTCATCGCCGAGCGGGCCGCCGGGAACCCGTTTTTCGCCGAGGAGATGGTGCGCGAGCTGGCCCAGCGCGGGGTGCTGGCCGGCGAGCATGGGGGCTATGTCTGTCGCGCGGATGTCGCTGACGTCGCGGTGCCAGCGACGGTGCAGGCGGCCATCGAGGCGCGCATCGACCGGCTGACCGCCCCGGCCAAGCGAACGCTCAACGCAGCGTCTGTGATCGGCGCCCACTTCGGGGCCGACCTGCTCACCGCGCTGGGTATCGATGCGGAGTTCGACGAGCTGCTGGGCGCGGAGCTGATCGATCAGGTGCGGTTCACCCCACGCGCCGAGTACGCGTTCCACCACCCGCTGATCCGCGCGGTGGCCTACGAATCACAGCTGAAAGCCGATCGCGCCCAGTGGCACCGGCGCCTGGCGGCCGCGATCCAAGAGCGTGCGCCGGGGTCGGTGGACGAGAACGCAGCGCTGATCGCCGAACATCTCAGGCCGCAGGCGAGCTGCCCGCGGCGTACGGCTGGCACATGCGCGCCGCCGCATGGTCAACCAACCGTGACGTCGCCGCTGCCCGGGTCAGCTGGGAGCGGGCACGCCGGATCGCCGACGCTCTGCCTGCCGACGACCCCGGACAGTTGTCGATGCGCATCGCCCCGCGCACCATGCTGTGTGCCACCGACTACCAAGGGCGAGCAGTCCAGGAAGGCCGGAGCCGATTCGAGGAACTGCGGGAGTTGTGCAGCACGGCCGGGGACAAGGTCTCGCTGGCCATCGGCATGACCGGGCTGGTCACCGAGCTCTGCTACACCGGGCGTTCGCGTGAGGCGTCGCGGCTGGCCTCCGAACAGATGGCGCTACTCGAGTCGATCGGCGATCCCGACCTTGACCATGGGGTTGGCATTCGTAGCGTTCGTCATCTGGTTCGATGCCGGTGAATTCGGCGAGATCTTGCGGTTGTCGCAGACCGTCATCGACCTGGCCGCCGGTGACCCCGCCAAGGGCGCCGGCTTCGGTTTCGGATCACCGCTGGCGATCGCGCTGGCATGGCGCGGCCTTGCTCGGTGGTGGGTGGGCCGTCCCGGATGGCGCCAGGACCTCCACGACGCCGTCGCGATGGCCCGAAACAGTGACCCGGCAACCTTCGCCGCTGTCGTGGCATGGACCTACGGTCACGCGATGCACTACGGGGTGCTTCGGGCCGATGACGCCGCGGTGCGCGCGAGCGAGGAGGCGGTGCAGGCCGCGGGATCCAGCCACGATGTCGCACTGATCTTGGCCGAGTACACGCTGGGTGTTGCGCTGCTGAGTGGGGACGTCGCGGCCGACCGTCGTCGCGGGCTGGACCTGATGGTGCAGGTCCGCGAGTTTATGCGCGAGCGTGCTCCGTTCCTGGAGCCGGTCGCCGAATTGTGGGTCGCCCGGGAGAGGGCTCGGCGCGGTGACCGCGATGCTGCCATTGCGGTGATGCGCCAAGCCGAGGACGAGATGCACCAGGCAGGACGGGTCTTTTATGGCGTTTGGGGCACCGGCCTTCTGGTGGAGACGCTGCTGGAGCGTGGCGCCGAGGGCGATCTGGCCGAAGCCCAACAGGCGATCGATCGGTTGGCGGACCTGCTGGCCGATCAAGCCTCGGCGATGCGCGACATCACGCTGCTGCGGCTGCGCGCGCTGCTCGCCCGCGCCCGCGGCGACGATAGTGCCTACCGCGACTTGGTGGCTCGCTATCGCGATATGGCGAAATCGCTTGGCTTCGAAGGACACATCGCCTGGGCCGAGGCGATGATCGAGGAAGGCGATTAGTCGGCGCTTGTCGAGACGGGAGATTGGCTTCCTCCGTCCTCGCTCGCGCCGTTGAACGCCGAGACGGCGGCGTTCAACCACGCTTTCTCGCGCTGGTTCGGCCTCGCGCCGAACGAATACCGGCGCAGCCGTATGCGCTAGCCGACAACCCAGATCGCTTCTGCGGCCGGGCTGCCGAGGTCGACGGTGGTGCCCGGATCATTCTCCTTGGCGTCGGCCGACTTGATCGCCACGGAGATCATGCCTGCGAAGTCGCGGCGGGCCAGCACCATCAACCGCGAGTCCAGGGTGATGCCAACGCTGTCGAAATACCGCAGCATCTCCGGGTCGGCGTCGGAGATGCGGGCCACGGTCCCGGTCGCGCCGTCCTCGCACACCGACAGTTGCCGCGCGTCCGGCGTCGGCACGTGGCCGTCGGCGGCCGGGATCGGATCGCCGTGCGGGTCGCGCTTCGGGTAACCCAGCTTGGCGTCGATGCGGTCCAGCATCCGGTCCGAGACGGCGTGCTCGAGCACCTCGGCCTCGTCGTGCACCTCGTCCCAGCTGTAGCCGAGCATCCGGACCAGAAACGTCTCCATCAGCCGGTGCCTGCGCACCATCGCCAACGCGGCCCTGCGGCCCGCCTCGGTCAGCGTCACCGCGCCGTACTTCTCGTGGTGGACCAGGCCCTGGTCGGCGAGCTTGCGGATCGATTCCGACGCCGTGCTGGCCGACACCCCGATCCGCTCGGCGAGCATCTTGGTGCTCACTTTCTCCAGTGACCACTCCTGGGCGGTCCAGATGACCTTGAGGTAATCCTGGGCAACCGTGGTCAGGTCGCGCTGATTACCGTTCGGACTCACAGTGACAAAGTTTAAAGCGTGCCGACCAACCGTGGCCGGTTGTGCGGCACCGCCCTCCTCGGGCGTCGTCGGTTCATGCCGCGGGTGCGGCCTGGACGTCGGTTTCCGCTTCATTCGGGCTGGTTTCACCAACACACGAAGGGTGCTGGTCAGCGCCTGCTCGTCGGCGGACATTGTTGGCCCGGCCTCGGTGCTTCGGGGTCCGGGGATCTGGGTTTGAATGGAGAGTCTCACCCCACCGAGCCAGGTTGACCGCCGCATTGAAATCACGGTCAACGGAGTAGCCGCAGGGGCAGATGAACACTCGGTCTTTGAGAGTCAGCGAGGCGTTGCGTGTTCCGCAGTGCGAGCAGATCTGACTCGAGGGGTACCAACGGTCTGCAGTGACAACCGTTCCCCCACGCCATTCAGCCTTGTAGCGCAGCTGTCGGATGAATGTAGCCCAGCTCGCGTCACTAATCGCACGGGCGAGGCAGTGGTTGCGAAGCATCCCGAAAACATTGAGATCTTCAATAACGAGACGATCGTGAGTATTGACCATCGCGTTTGAGACTCGATGCAGGAAATGTCGGCGAACATTTAAAACATGCGTGTGGTGCCGGGCCAGCCGTAGGGCTGCTCGGCTGCGATTGCGAGATCCTTTCTTCTTGCGGGACAATCGTTTTGAGAGCTTGCGTTGTTGGCGCATGGTGGTGGCATATGCTCTGTGACTGTCTTCAATGCGGGTAACTTCTCGGCCGTCGGCAGTCGCGGCGACGGCGAACGCCGAGAGGCCAAGGTCCACTCCGACCCAGCCGCTGCGGTCGTCGTCCGCTCTGGTGGCGTGCCGAAGTGCCGGATGAAAATCAGCGGCCTCCACATTGAGAGCAATCCACCAGCGTCCGGCCCGGTGGCTGACGGTCGCGAAGAGAATCTTGGCGCGTCCTTTGGCCAACATGCGACGTAGTTGGCGAGTGTCATCGTGGACAGCTATGGAGCCGATCACTGGCAGTGTGACGGAACGTGGATGCGAGTGATCACCAACTCGGATCGTCGGTCGCCCAGACCTCGGGAATCTATTGCGGAGCCGAAACGAAGGCCTCGATCGTTCCTTCTTCTTGAACCGCGGAAATCCAACCCTGCGTCCCGCGCGCTTCCCTGAACGCGAATTCGACCAAGCCGCAAGTGCCCGCCCGCAGTCAACAGCCGCTTCCTCAAAGACTTGCTGGCACACCTGGTTGCGCCACGCGAGCCCAGTCACCCGAACTTCTGCCACACCACCGCCGTCGACAATGACAACACGTCCGGCGTCTTCAGTCTTTTTCCAAGTGTTGAACTCGTTAATGAGATCGAACCCGGACCACGGCACGTGGATGTGCGGTTCACTCCGGTGTAGCGAGAGCGCGGCTTTCACCGTCTTCAAACACTGGTTGTAGGCGAATCGAGATGCACCTGTGTGGCGTGCCAATGCAGCCTGCTGCTCGTTCGTGGGGTCGAGGCAGAAGCGGTAAGTCGTGTGCCGGGCCATCTCAGCATCGAGTCTCTGGTAGCCCACCGACAACCCAGGCGTCCCGCTTCGAATTTCCACAGGTTAGCGTCCACGACAGTGCGTTCTTTTCGCTCGAGAAAGACGTGCGCTTAGTGCGATGGTTCGAGCCAATTCATCTGTTCGACACGGATCGAAGCAGCCCGGGCCGCGTGCGCGCCGTAGGCTTGCCACCGTGCAGCGCTGGCGGGGCCAGGACGAGATCCCCACAGACTGGGGCAGATGCGTCGTGACGATCGGCGTGTTCGACGGGGTGCACCGCGGACACGCCGAGCTGATCAACCACGCCGTCAAGGCGGGCAGGTCCCGTGGTGTGCCCACGGTATTGATGACGTTCGACCCGCATCCGATGGAGGTCGTCTTCCCCGGGAGTCATCCCGCGCAGCTGACCACGTTGACCCGCCGCGCCGAACTGGTCGAGGAGATGGGCATCGACGTCTTCCTCGTCATGCCGTTCACCTCGGACTTCATGAAGCTCACGCCCGAGCGCTACATCCATGAGCTGCTGGTGGAGAACCTGCACGTCGTCGAGGTGGTGGTCGGCGAGAACTTCACCTTCGGCAAGAAGGCGGCGGGCAACGTCGACCTGTTGCGTAAGTCGGGGGAACGGTTCGGATTCGCAGTGGAGGGCATGTCCCTGGTCGCCGAGCACCACCAGGACCAAACTGTCACCTTCTCGTCGACCTACATCCGGTCCTGTGTGGACGCCGGCGACGTCGTGGCCGCCGCGGAGGCGCTGGGCCGGCCGCACCGCGTCGAGGGTGTGGTGGTCCGCGGTGACGGCCGCGGCAAGGTGCTGGGCTATCCGACCGCCAACGTCGCACCGCCGATGTTTTCGGCCATCCCCGCCGACGGGGTGTACGCCGCGTGGTTCACCGTGCTCGGTCACGGCCCGGTTGTGGGCACCGTCGTGCCGGGCGAGCGGTATCAGGCGGCGGTCTCGGTCGGCACCAATCCGACCTTCTCCGGGCGAACCCGTACGGTCGAGGCGTTCGTGCTGGATACCGAGGCCGACCTGTACGGGCAGCACGTCGGGGTGGATTTCATCGCCCGCATCCGCGGCCAGGAGCGCTTCGACTCGGTGGACGACCTGATCACGGCCATGGGCGGCGACACGGAGCGGGCCCGCACCATCCTCGCCGCCCAGTAGCAGCGATTTCGCAGCTCAGCCGGGCCGCTGCTAGACTTCACGCCGACCAAGCGTGTGCTGCAGTTCGCGGTGGCTGCGCTTCTCGGGGCCTTGCGCCCCACCTCGCGGACCTATTGATGGAGAGATTGTTTCGTGGCGCTCACTGCCGAACAGAAAAAAGACATCCTGGGCTCTTACGGCCTGCATGACACCGATACCGGTTCGCCGGAGGCGCAGGTCGCGCTGCTGACCAAGCGCATCGCGGACCTGACCGAGCACCTCAAGGTGCACAAGCACGACCACCACTCGCGGCGCGGACTGCTGCTGCTGGTCGGTCGGCGCCGCCGGCTGCTCAAGTACGTCGCCCAGGTCGACGTGACGCGCTACCGCACCCTGATCGACCGGTTGGGCCTGCGCCGCTGACGCGGTCACGATGACCACGCCCGAATACGCACTGGGCAGCGACGACGCCGAAATCGCGCGTCTGCAGCTACAAGCTGCCTTGATCGCCGAGCCGACTGCGGTGCTCCTGCGGCGTGGCGGCATCGTCCCCGGGATGCGGGTACTCGACCTCGGTAGCGGCCCCGGTGACGTCTCGTTTCAGGTTGCCGAAATGGTCGGTGTCGACGGATCCGTCGTCGGAGTCGAACGGGATCCCGCGCAGATCGCAGTGGCCGAGCGGCGGCGGACTGACCTCGATGCCCGCAATGTCGTCTTCCGCGAGGGCGATGCGCGCACGTTCGTCGATGAGGAGCCCTTCGACGCCGTCGTATGCCGACTGCTGCTCATGCACCTGCCCGACGCGGTAGACGTTCTGCGACACCATGCCGCCAACCTTCGTTCCGGAGGCGTCGTGGTCGCGGTGGACTACGACATGGGTGGAGCCCGTTCTCTTCCAGAGGTCGAGCTGTACTCCGCGGTCAAGCGGTGGATAGAGGCGGGCTTCCAACACGCGGGCGCCGATCCGTTCGTCGGAATGCGCTTTCCGGTGATGTTCGAACAAGCAGGCCTCATCGACGTCGGCACGCTCGGATTGCAGGCTTTCTTCCCGTCCGATGAACCGCATGCGCCGGGGCTGGTCGTCGGGGTCGTGCGGGCGCTCAAGGAGGCCATCCTGGGCTCGAAGGTCGTCACCGAAACCGAGCTCGGCCTCGAAACGCTCGAGGACCGGCTGAGCGAAGCCGTTCGGGCAGCGCAGGCGGTCTGGACGATGCCGACGGTGGTCGGTGGGTGGGGCCGACGCCCATGAGCACCGCAGATTTCGGTCGCGTACCTGCTGCAATGTACGATGGCTTAGTTCGGTAGCCGGTTCGGCTCGAACACTTGGGTACGGCCTTCGCAACTCCGTGAGCGCCGTTCCTGCCCGTCATATCGGGATCCGCCTGATCGCGCGGTCTTCGGTAGTGGCTGCCGGGTTTGATCCCGACAGCTTCGATCGATGGCCGCTTCCAGGCCCAGGGTCCACACGCTGTGACGACGCGAAACAGTTGAACAGTGATCCAGAGAGGCCATACGGACGTCTATGTCTGTGGTTGAAATTGAAGAAGGCGTGTTCGAATCGACCGCCGTTATCGACAACGGGAGCTTCGGCACCCGCACCATCCGTTTCGAGACCGGTCGGCTGGCCAAGCAGGCCGCCGGCGCCGTCGTCGCCTACCTCGACGACGAGACCATGCTGCTGTCGGCCACGACGGCCAGCAAGACCCCCAAAGACCATTTCGACTTCTTCCCGTTGACGATCGACGTCGAAGAGCGGATGTATGCGGCGGGACGCATCCCCGGCTCGTTCTTCCGGCGTGAGGGTCGCCCCTCCACGGACGCGATCCTGACCTGCCGACTGATCGACAGGCCGCTGCGCCCCACCTTCATCTCGGGTCTTCGTAACGAGATCCAGGTCGTCGTCACCATCCTGAGCCTCGATCCCAAGGATCTGTACGACGTGCTGGCGATCAACGCCGCGTCCGCGTCCACGCAAATCTCGGGGATTCCGTTCTCCGGCCCGGTCGGCGGCGTCCGCGTCGCGCTGATCGAGGGCACCTGGGTGGCATTCCCCACCGTCGAGCAGCTCGAGAACGCAGTGTTCGACATGGTCGTCGCGGGCCGCAAGACGGCTGACGATGTGGCCATCATGATGGTCGAGGCCGAAGCCACCGACAACGTCATCGAGTTAGTCGCCGGCGGCGCCGGTGCACCCACCGAAAGCGTTGTCGCCGAGGGTCTCGAGGCCGCCAAGCCGTTCATCGCCGCACTGTGTGCCGCTCAGCAGGAGTTGGCCGACAAGGCCGCCAAGCCGACCGCCGAGTACCCGGTGTTCCCGGACTACCAGGACGACGTGTTCTACGCGGTGTCCTCGGTGGCAACCGACGAGCTCTCCAAGGCGCTGACCATTGCAGGCAAAGAGGAGCGCAATGATCGCACCGACGAGATCAAGGTCGAGGTGCTTGCGCGGCTCGCCGACACCTACGAGGGTCGCGAGAAGGAGGTCGGCGCGGCGTTCCGATCGCTGACCAAGAAGCTTGTGCGCCAACGCATTCTGACCGACCACTTCCGCATCGACGGCCGTGGCATCACCGACATCCGCGCGCTTTCCGCCGAGGTGGCCGTGATCCCGCGGGCTCACGGCAGCGCGCTGTTCGAGCGTGGCGAGACCCAGATCATGGGTGTGACCACGTTGGACATGGTCAAGATGGCGCAGCAGATCGACTCGCTGGGACCGGAGAAGTCCAAGCGGTACATGCACCACTACAACTTCCCGCCGTACTCGACCGGTGAGACCGGTCGCGTCGGCTCGCCCAAGCGGCGTGAAATCGGGCACGGTGCGCTGGCCGAGCGGGCTCTGATGCCCGTCCTGCCCAGCGTCGAGGAGTTCCCGTACGCGATTCGTCAGGTGTCCGAGGCGTTGAGCTCCAACGGCTCGACGTCGATGGGCTCGGTGTGTGCGTCGACCCTGTCGCTGCTGAACGCAGGCGTGCCACTCAAGGCTCCGGTTGCGGGTATCGCGATGGGTCTGGTGTCCGATGACGTCGAATTGGAGGACGGCAGCACGGAGCGTCGCTTCGTGGCGCTGACCGACATCCTCGGCGCCGAAGATGCGTTCGGCGACATGGACTTCAAGGTCGCAGGCACCAAGGACTTCGTCACCGCGCTGCAGCTGGACACCAAGCTCGACGGCATTCCGTCGAAGGTGCTGGCCGGTGCGCTGTCGCAGGCAAAGGATGCCCGCACCACCATCCTCGAGGTGATGGCCGAGGCGATCGACGAGCCCGACGAGATGAGCCCGTACGCGCCGCGTGTCACCGCGATCAAGGTCCCGATCGACAAGATCGGCGAGGTCATCGGGCCGAAGGGCAAGATGATCAACTCGATCACCGAGGAGACCGGCGCATCGATCTCCATCGAGGATGACGGCACGGTGTTCGTCGGTGCCACCGACGGAGCGTCCGCGCAGGCCGCGATCGACAAGATCAACGCGATCGCCAACCCGCAGCTGCCCAAGAGCGGTGAGCGGTTCCTCGGAACCGTGGTCAAGACAACCGATTTCGGCGCGTTCGTGTCGCTGCTGCCTGGCCGCGATGGGCTGGTGCACATCTCCAAGCTCGGCCGGGGCAAGCGCATCGCCAAGGTCGAAGACGTGGTGAAGGTCGGCGACAAGCTGCGTGTGGAGATCGCCGATATCGACAACCGCGGCAAGATCTCGCTCGTCCTGGTGTCGGAAGACGAAGAGAATCCGCGCCGCGTCGTCCGAGCTCGATCGCCTGTCGATGCCACGACAGGTAGCTAACGGCAGGGCGGGCCTGCGACGGGTCCGCCAGCGGCAACGAGGGCGTGACAGAGTCCACCGTGCGACGCACCACCCTGCCCGGTGGTCTGCGCGTCGTCACCGAATTCATCCCGTCGGTGCGTTCGGCGTCCGTCGGTGTATGGGTGGGCGTCGGTTCGCGCGATGAAGGATCCAGCGTTGCCGGCGCCGCGCACTTCCTCGAGCATCTGTTGTTCAAGTCCACGCCGACGCGCAGCGCGGTGGAGATCGCCCAGGCGGTGGACGCGGTCGGCGGTGAGCTGAACGCGTTCACGGCAAGGGAACACACCTGCTATTACGCGCACGTCCTCGACAGCGACCTGGAATTGGCGGTCGACCTGGTCGCCGACGTGGTGCTGCGGGGTTCGTGCGCGGCCGAGGACGTCGAGCTCGAACGCGCCGTGGTGCTCGAAGAGATCGCCATGCGGGACGACGATCCCGAGGACACACTCGGCGACGTCTTCCTGTCGGCGGTCTTCGGGGCGCACCCGGTCGGGCGGCCCGTGATCGGCAGTGTCGCTTCGGTTTCCGCGATGACGCGGTCGCAGCTGCATTCGTTCCATGTCCGTCGCTACACCCCCGAACGGATGGTGGTCGCGGTCGCGGGCAACGTCGACCATGACGAGGTGGTCGGGCTGGTGCGCGAGCACTTCGGCGCGCACCTGTTGCGCGATCGCACCGCGGTTCCGCCACGCAAGGGCACCGGCCGGGTGACCGGCGAACCGTCCCTCGAGGTGGTCAACCGGGACGCCGAGCAGACCCACATGTCGCTGGGCGTGCGGGTGCCGGGACGGCATTGGAAGCAGCGCTGGGCATTGTCGGTTCTCAACACCGCGCTGGGCGGCGGCCTGAGTTCGCGCCTGTTCCAGCAGATCCGCGAAACTCGCGGGCTGGCTTACTCGGTGTATTCGACGGTGGACACGTTCTCCGACACCGGCGCGCTGTCGGTCTATGCCGCATGCCTGCCCGAGCGCTTCGCCGAAGTCACCCGGGTGACGACCGACGTACTCGAGACGGTGGCCCGCGACGGGATCACCGAAGCCGAATGCCGGATCGCGAAAGGCTCGTTGTGCGGCGGGCTGGTGCTCGGTCTGGAGGACTCCGGCTCGCGGATGAACCGCATCGGCCGCAGTGAGCTGAACTTCGGCGAGCACCGCAGCATCGACGAGACCCTGGACCTGATCGACGAGGTCACCCTCGACCAGGTCAACGCCGTGGCGCGCAAGCTGCTGACCAGGCCGTTCGGCGCAGCGGTCCTTGGGCCGTACCGCACCAAAAGGTCACTGCCGCAGCCGCTTCGGGCCATCGCGGGCTGATCGGTACCGTAGTAGCGGTGAATCACCTCTCCCGACGAAGCGTGCTGGTCGGAGGGTTGGCAGTGGCCGGCCTTGCCGCGTGCGCACAGAAACCCGCCCTTGCCGAACCCGCCGAGCCGGTCCCGCCGGTCCACGATCGCATCGAGGCGCTGCAGCGACGGCACAACGTGAAGATCGGCGTATACGCCGTCGATCTGGAGTCCGGCCGCACGGTGTCTCACCTCGACGGCGAGTCCTTCGCCATGTGCTCGACGTTCAAGGGTTACGCCGCCGCCCGGGTCCTGCAGATGGTGCAGAACGGCGAGCTGACGCTGGACCGACAGGTCTTCGTCGACCCCAAGCAGGCCGCGCTGCCGAACTCACCGAGGACCGCTCCCAATTCCGGCGGTCAGATGACGTTGGCCGAGCTGTGCGCGGCGGCCGTGCAGGTCAGCGACAACGCCGCAGGCAACCTGCTCCTTCAGACAATCGGCGGGCCCTCTGCCATCACTGATTTCGCGCGCAGCATCGGCGATGACCGCACCCGGCTGGACCGGTGGGAGATCGAGCTGAACACCGCGATACCGGGCGACCCACGCGACACCAGCAGTCCACATGCACTCGGTGGCGGCTACCGGAACCTGCTGACCGGGGACGTGCTGGCGCCACCGCAGCGTCAGCAGCTCGAAGACTGGATGCGGGCCAACGAGACCTCGAGCATGCGGCCCGGCCTACCCGACGGCTGGACCACAGCGGACAAGACGGGTAATGGCGACTACGGCAGCACCAACGACGTCGGCATGGCGTACGGGCCGGAGGGCCAGCGGCTGCTGCTCGCCATCATGACGCGCTCGCAGGCCAACGATCCGAAGGCGCCGAACAATCGGCCGCTGATCGGCGAACTCACCACGCTCCTCACGCCTTGGCTGTTGGGATGACCAGATGACCGTTCCGGGCACGCCACAGACTCCGGCCCAGGTGCCGACCTGCTATCTGCATCCGGACCGCGCGACGTATGTCCAGTGCACGCGGTGTCAGCGGTACATCTGCCCGGAGTGCATGCGCGATGCCGCCGTCGGCCACCAGTGCGTGGAATGTGTCAGCGCCGGCGCGAAGTCGGTGCGACAGCCGCGGACGCAGTTCGGCGGCCGAATGGGTTCGGCCACACCGGTGGTCACCTATGCGTTGATCGCGCTCAACGTCGTGCTGTTCGTCGCCCAGATGGCGTCGCGGAAGTTCGAGGCGGCGCTGACGATGTGGTCGCCCGCCGTTGCCGACGGCGAGCTGTACCGGTTGATCACCTCGGCGTTCCTGCACAACGGGATCACCCACATCCTGTTCAACATGTTCGCGTTGTTCGTGGTCGGTCCGCCGCTGGAGATCTGGTTGGGCCGGTTGCGCTTCAGCGCGCTCTATCTGCTGAGCGCGCTGGGCGGTTCGGTGCTGATTTACCTGTTCTCGCCGCTGAATGCGGCGACGGTTGGTGCGTCAGGAGCGGTATTCGGTTTGTTCGCAGCGACTTTCGTGGTGGCCAAGAAGGTCAACGTCGACATCCGCTGGGTCGTCATCATGATCGTGATCAACCTGGTGATCACGTTCACGGTGCCGTCGATCAGCTGGCAGGGGCATCTCGGCGGGTTGGTGACGGGCGGACTTGTCGCGCTCGCCTACGCGTATGCGCCGCGCGAGAACCGCAACCTGGTGCAGGCGGGCGCGACGGTCGGCATCCTTGTGCTCTTCGTCGCGATCATCTGGTGGCGGACCAACGAACTGCTGGCGTTGTTCACGAGATGACCGATGACTGCCCGTGCGGCAGTGCAGAAGTGTTCGACCGGTGCTGCCGCCCGCTTCACGCTGGGGAGCGACTGGCGGCGACCGCCGAGGAGTTGATGAGATCGCGGTACAGCGCGTACGCGGTCGGGGACCTGGACTATGTCTGGCGGACGTGGCATCCGCGCACCCGGCCCGAGGCGCTGACACCCTCCGATGAGGCGTGGACGGGACTGGAGATCCTCGACACGGTGGCGGGACAGCAAGGCGACGAGGAGGGGGAGGTGGAGTTCCGCGCCCACTATCGCCGAAACCGACGAAGTGGGACGCTGCACGAGCGGTCCCACTTCGCCGTTAGAGCCCGTCGGTGGTTTTACGTGGACGGGGAGTTGTTCGGTTGAGCGATCAGGCCAGCACGGTGGCCGGATCGGTGAAGGGCAATTCGAGGTCGGATGCCACCTGCTCCGAGAGCAGCTCACCCTCATGTGTCGAAAGGCCCTTGGCCAGAGCGGAATCGGCCTGGCATGCAGACTTCCAGCCCCTTTCGGCGAGCTTGATCACGTACGGCATCGTCGCGTTGGTCAGCGCATAGGTCGACGTGCGCGGCACGGCGCCGGGCATGTTGGCCACGCAGTAGAACACCGTGTCGTGCACCGCGAAGGTGGGGTCGTCGTGCGTGGTCGGCCGCGAGTCCTCGAAGCAACCACCCTGATCGATGGCGATGTCGACAAGAACCGCGCCCGACTTCATATGCGCGACGGTCGAATTCGTGACGAGCTTCGGAGCCTTGGCGCCGGGCACCAGCACGGCACCGATCACCAGGTCGGCGTCCTTGACCGCGTCCTCGAGATCAAGGCGCGACGAGTAGCGGGTCTCGATGCTGCCGCCGTACTCGGCGTCGATCTTGCGAAGGGTGTTGATGTTCAGGTCGAAGACGGTGACGCGGGCGCCCATGCCCTTGGCGACGGCGGCTGCGTTGTCGCCGGCCATTCCGCCGCCGATCACCACAACGTTGGCAGGCGCTACGCCGGGGACGCCGCCCATCAGGACGCCGCGCCCGCCGTGGGTGCGCATCAGGTGATAGGCGCCGACCTGCGCGGCGAGGCGGCCCGCGACCTCACTCATCGGGGCGAGCAGCGGTAGCGCGCCGTCCGCGGTCTGCACGGTCTCGTAGGCGATCGATGTGGTGCCGGACGCCATCAGCGCGTCGGTGCATGGCTTGGAGGCGGCCAGGTGCAGGTAGGTGAACAGGGTCTGACCCTCGCGCAGGCGGGCGTACTCGGGCTCGATGGGCTCTTTGACCTTCAGCAGCAGATCGGCCTCGGCCCACACCTCGTCGACGCTGCTGATCATCTGGGCGCCGGCTCGCTTGAAGTCGGCGTCGGAGATCGCGGAGCCCTCGCCCGCGCCGGCCTGAATGAGCACCTCATGGCCACGATGGACCAGTTCAGCCACACCGGCGGGGGTGATGGCTACTCGGAATTCGTTGTTCTTGATCTCGGTCGGGATGCCGACGCGCATGATCGCTCCTGTTTGTCGATGGACTACAAGAATTGTGAAGAACCTTCGACTGACAAGCAATAGTGCCGATGATCATTCGATATGATCAGGTCGTGACAGAAGAATCATCAATCTCGACGGTGAGTCGCTCGCGTCCGCCGAAGGATGTTCGGCAGCCCGAGCTCGACGAGGTCGACCGCCGGATCTTGATCACCCTGCACCGCGATGCCCGCATGCCCAACAGCGCGCTCGCCGACGCTGTCGGCATCGCGCCGTCGACATGTCACGGTCGGGTTCGCCGACTGCACGAGCTCGGTGTCATCCGCGGCTATTACGCCGATATCGACCCGGCCGCCATCGGCCTGTCGCTACAGGCGATGATCTCGGTCAGCCTGCAGGCCAACGCCAGGGCCAAGATCCGTAACTTCATCCAGCAGATCCGGCGCAAGCCACAGGTAATGGACGTCTACTTCCTCGCGGGCGCCGACGACTTCATCCTGCACGTGGCCGCCCGCGACACCGACGACCTCCGGTCCTTCGTGGTGGAGAACCTCAACGCCGACGCCGACGTTGCAGGCACGCAGACATCGCTGATCTTCGAGCACCTGCGGGGCGCCTCGCCGCTGTAACCCGCGCTCCTATCTCTTGTTGATCCCATCCGAGCGGTATGCCGCAACGAATGACGTTCAACATCACGAGAGGAAGTCCAATGAAGTACATGATTGCCGCAGGTGCAATGGCTTTGGCAGCCCTGGGGCTGGCCGGTGTCGCGAATGCGGCGCCATCGGGTCCCGTGACTGCGTCCGAGACGGTTAGTTCCTTGCAGGCGGACGGTTTTCACGTGATCCTGAACAAAGTCGGCACCGCGCCACTCGATCAATGCTCGGTCACCTCTGTGCGGCCCGGTCAGACCTTCGCCCGGATGGACTCGGGCTCGCCTGGCGCCGGGAGCAGCATCGTCACGACCGTCACGGCGAAGACCGTGTACGTCGACGTCGACTGCTGATCAGAATGGCGGTTCGTCTGGTGGGGGTGGTGGTTCGGGAGGAGGCCGCCAGTCGGGCGGTAGCTCTTCGGGTTCCAGCGGTTCGTTGATCCAGGTGCAGAAGGGGCTGGTGCTGGGTCGGCCTTTCAGGACGAACAGCGTCTTGCGCATTCGGTTGCGGTCTTTGCGGCGGGCGATCTCCTGGCGGCGTGCGCGTTGGAGCCGACTATGAGCGTCGTTGATCGGCCGCTGAATCTTGTTGCGGCGGCGGATACGTGCGACGCGGGCCGCCCGCTGGCGAGAGTGGTTGCGAGGCACCGGTTTCGGTTCCCCACATGCGGACGACAAAGCCATGTCGGGGAACAAGTCGAGCCCGCCGGGCGTCGTTCGGTAGATCTCACCTGTCGGCGAGGTCCAGACCACGGTCCCGTCGGCGAGCTGTTCGTCGCGCCAGCCGTCACGAAGGTCTTGTCTCGATGATGTTGACGGCATAGGCATTTGAGATTCCACGGGACGGTCAGGCCGCCGTTGCGGGGGTCGGCGTGATTGAACGGAACGGTATGGTCCACATCGCAGATCACTGCGCTACGGTCGCAACCGGGAAAGCGGCACGTCATATCGCGCAACCGCACCCAGCGCTCGACGGCGGCGCTGGGTTGGTAGCGCAACGCTTCGGCGGGACTGACCGTCGGCTCCTCGAGCATCCGCAAGCTGGCCTTCTCGCCGAGTGAACGGACCTGCTCGGCGTCGATCACGCCGTATCCCTCGAGGTAGCCGGGTTGATCGCCGCCACACAGCACGGTGCCCGCCCCGGCGATGACGTTGACCACGATCCTGGTGGCCGGGGCGGTGTCATCGGATCTGTTCGGGCAGTCCTCGGCGCCGCATTGACACACGAGGGTGCGGCCCTCCGACCACGCCTGCATCGCATCGGCGCGGCGCTGATCAACCGTGCGGGGATCGTCGCGGCATACCGCGTTCGCCAGCTCGGTCAGCCGCTTGTCGACGGCTATTCCGGCCTCGGCGGCCAGCACCCCGTCCAGCCTGGCCGTGCCATCGCCCATCGCCGTCACATACACGTGACGCCTATCCTCGCGTCGTATCCGCTCGCGGATCGCGTCGGGATCGATCTCGCGCACCGCGGCGTCGACGGTATCGACGATCCGCTTGCGCGACCAGCACTGCCAGTGCGAGATCCGCCGAGCCAGCCGCCAATCAAGGCCTCTGATGACCGAGTCGCTGACGAACTCGGTACGGGTGATGATCACCTGCACCGTGCGCCAATCGGTATCACCCGCCGCGAGCACGGCCGCCACCTGGGGCAGTCGCTCCACCAAGGCCTCGGCATGCGAAACCACGATGCTGGCCGCCGCCGGGGACAGGTTCATCGCTGCGGCGATCTCGGCGCTGGTGCGCTGAAACCCCGTCACCATCATGTAGCCCGGATCGGGATCCTCTGACTCCACCTCCACGGTCCGCTGAGCCAACAGCTCGGCGACAGCCGCCAACCGCCGCGCCACCAGCATCGACTCCTGCCGCTGCGAGTCGGCGATCGCCAACACCAACTCCGTCGGCGCCAATTCTTCGAACATGTGTTCGATCATATATGGACCCACCGACAGTTCAGCACCTCCGAATCCCGCAGCGGGCATGCTGAAGGCATGGGAACCTTCGGAATAGCCGGTCTATGGCTGGTTTTGGCCCTTGTCCTGGTGGGTTCGGTATTGGTTGGGGTTGTCAGCATGTGGGTGGCGGATCGCACCCTCACCAAACCGGTCAGCCAAGGGCACAACGGGGCGCTGTCGCCGTTTATGACCAGTGTCAGCCTCGTTTATGGCGCCCTGCTCGGATTCACCATCGTCGTTGGCTGGGAGCAGTTCTCCTCCGCCGAGGCCAATGTCTCCCGCGAGGCGTCCACTCTGACGACGATGTACCGGCAAACCGTCGGCATGCCCGTTGCAGAGCAGACACGGATGCGGCAACTGCTCCGGAATTACACGACGGCGGTCGCGGGACCCGAATGGGAAAAAGCAGTACGCGAGGGTGGTGGAACCGAAAACGCACGAGATGCGCTCAACGAGATGTACAGGGTGCTCGGCAGTGAGCAATCCAGCGTCGCGTCCAACCCGATAAGTCAGAAGTTCCTCGACAAGGTGGACACGTTGGCGTCGGAGCGGAGTCAGCGAATCCTGGACGCCAAACCGCGAATACCCGGGCTGCTGTGGACCGGACTGCTCTTCGGCGGTGTCGTCCTGGTGGCGCTAGGCGGTTTCATGCGCCTGGGCAGTGTACGTGCTCATCTACTCCTCCTGAGCGCGGTCGCCGTCCTACTCGGCCTACTGCTGTTCATCAACTTCTGGCTCGACCATCCTTTCGGGAACCAGCTGGGCGTCACTTCCGAACCCTATGAGCAATCCCTGACCGTTTTCGACTCGATCGACCGCGGAACGTGATCCGTCTGTCTGGACACCCGCCCGGCGAGAGAGCGTCAGCCAGTACGCCTGCATCACCGCGAAGATGAACGCCGTGCTGATGCCGAACAGAAGCACGCCGTTCACGGCCTCCAGCGCACCCAGCATTCGCAACCGGGTTGGCAGCACCAATCCCGGTGTTTCGAACGTGGTCATGGTGCCGAGAGAGTAGAGCGACGCTTCGGTGAACGAACCAAACGCGTCGAGCCATTGATAGGCCGACGCCCAGAGCGTGCTACCCAGGCCGTGCAGTGCCGCCAAAATCAGCGCGACCGCTCCGATGTGGCCGATCACGACCGGAATTGCCCGCCGAGGATCATGCAGGTGTTTGTCGGCCCCGACCCGAATCCTCCTTTGGAGGCCGAACGCCAGCATCACGACTCCAGTCGTGTGGATCGCGATGGTCAGGACGATGAGCGACAGGCCCAAGGTCCAGCTGGGCAGATCCATGCCTCCAGAAACTACGCTGTGGCAAAGGGTGTGGACGGGGATTCAACGCCACCGACAAACTAGGGTGAGGTCATGCAGGTCGCAGTGCTGGGAAGCAAGGGCAAGGTCGGCGCGACCATGGTCCAGGCGGTCCAAGATGCCGACGACCTGACGTTGTCGGCCGAGGTTGATGCGGGCGATCCGCTGAGCCTGTTGACCGACGGCGACACCGAGGTCGTCATCGACTTCACCCACCCCGACGTGGTGATGGACAACCTGAAGTTCCTCATCGAGAAGGGCATCCACGCCGTCGTCGGCACCACCGGGTTCGACGACAAACGGATGGGTCAGGTCCGCAGTTGGCTGACCGCCCGGCCCGACGTCGCAGTGCTCATCGCGCCGAACTTCGCGATCGGCGCCGTGCTGTCGATGCATTTCGCGCAGCAGGCGGCGACGGTTCTTCGAGTCGGTCGAGGTCATCGAGCTCCACCATCCGCACAAGGCCGACGCGCCGTCGGGTACCGCGGCTCGCACGGCGCGCCTGATCGCCGAGGCGCGAAAAGACATGCCGCCCAACCCCGATGCCACCAGCACGGGGCTGGAAGGCGCGAGGGGTGCGGACGTCGACGGCATACCCGTGCACTCTGTCCGGCTGGCCGGGCTCGTCGCGCATCAGGAGGTGCTGTTCGGCACCGAGGGCGAGACGCTGACGATCCGCCACGACAGCCTCGACCGCACGTCGTTCGTGCCCGGTGTGCTGCTGGCGGTCCGGAAGGTCAAGGAACACCCCGGGCTCACCGTGGGCATTGAGCCGCTGCTCGACCTGACGTGACATGAGCGACGGCTCACGTGCGCTGCGCATCCAGCTGGTCATCGGCTTCATGTGTGTCGCGCTGGTCGTCTACTTTCTTCTGCTCGGCCGGATCGCGTGGGCCTTCATCACCTCCGGCAGCGGCGCCGCGATCGGCCTCGGCCTCGCGATTTTGGTGATGCCGCTGATCGGGATCTGGGTGATGGTCGCCACGCTGCAGGCCGGCCTCGCCCACCAACGGCTGGCGCGGCTCGCCCGCGAGGAGGGCATGGAGCTTGACGTCAGCGACCTGCCCACGATGCCGTCCGGCAGGATCCAGCGCGACGCCGCCGACGCCCTGTTCGAGACCATGCGTGACGAGCTGGAGCAGGACCGTGACAACTGGCTCCGGTGGTACCGGCTGGCACGGGCGTATGACTACGCGGGCGACCGCAGCCGTGCGAGAGAGGCGATGAAGAAGGCCGTCGAACTGCAGGAGGCGGAATGACCAAGAGACTGTTGATCGTTCACCCCACTATTAGATAGCTCGATCACGAGCACTCCTTCACGGCGGAAGAGGCCGCTCCACACTGGCATTGCTAGTCGCCGCCACTTTTGGCTCGCCGAAGTGCCGCTCGGCGTGCCGTTTACGCGACCTTGCCCGGTCCGGAGATGGTGCTGTCCCCCGGCCTGCCGGCTTCAGGCCGCGGCTTCGACGGCCCGGCCGATTGGTTCGGTTCGGTTGCGGACGTACCTGTCGGTCTCGGGCTTCTGCTTGCCCCATGCCTTACGGCACTGTCTCGCGTCGCCTGCGGAGCAGGACGATGGGCGGTGCCAGGCCCCGTCACTCAAACGTGGTGCGCTCAGCCGCATCAGTGGCACGAATGCCAGCAGCCCTGAGTTGCTAGTCCTGCAATGGCATAGAACGCGGCGGCCACAACGTCTCGAAATAGACGACACACGAGGGTCTCAAAACTTCGTATCAGAGATCGCCGTCGATATGACGGACAGCGCTGACCCGCAGTGAAACGATATTGGCGTGGACGGCGGCCGGGCCGATGAGACTCGGACGTGCCTCTGTCAGGTCTTGGTTGATTGTCGGGCGCAGAAATCGTGGGCCTCGTCGTAGCCATAGTCCCCGCCCTCGCCGAGAGGTAGCCCCTGTGGGGGATCGACTCGATGTGGTGCAGGAGGTTCATGCAGAGGCCCGGCAGGCACGTCGTGTGCCTCGTCGTACTCATAGTCATAGCCCGGAGGCATGCGTGGGTGATCGACACCGGGGTCAGGAGCGGGCTTGGTCTCTTCCACGTCACACCTTCCTTCATGGGCGCTCGACTTGCCGCCCGGCGGTCGCGCCTTCATTATCGCGCCATTGAGGACCGCGTGGACGTAGGAGTGACAACCTGTTCGCGTTTCTGCCGGGCCGCGATTACCGATGGGATGACCGGAAAGCATCCGCTCCGTGGAGTTTCGGTACGACAGTCTCTGATGCGGCATTCCGCCGATGTGCGAGGTAGAGCTGTCTGTTGTGAGATTCTGCGTGGGTGTCCGCTGATCGGGCGGCTGCTCCTTCGGGGGTCGTCACCTTTCTGTTCACCGATATTGAGGGTTCAACCCGTCGGTGGGAATCCGATTCGGACGCGATGCGGGCGGCGCTGGCCGCCCACGACGAGGTGTTGCGCTCGGCGATCGAGGCGCATGGCGGGTTCGTGTTCAGCCACACCGGCGACGGTTTCGTGGCGGCCTTCGCGTCGCCGATGTCCGCCGTGAACGCCGCGATCGACGCGCAACGGGCGTTGCAGTTGCCGGTGCGAATGGGATTGGCGACCGGCGAGGCCGAGTTGCGAGACGGGGACTACTTCGGCACGGTGCTCAACCGCGCCGCACGGGTGATGGCCGCAGGCCACGGCGGTCAGATCTTGGTGGCCGAGTCGACTGCGGGTCTGCTCAGCGGGCTTGATCTGGTGGACTTAGGGGCACGGCGGCTGCGGGACCTGCCCACGCCGGTGGGGGTGTTTCAGGTCCGCGTGCCCGGCCTGCGCACGGAGTTTCCGCCGTTGCGGGCACTGGATGGGGGTCCGGGGAATCTGCGGCCTGCCCCCACGACCTTCATCGGGCGCGAGTCCGAGGCCGGCGAGGTGCAAGCCGCGGTAAAGGCTCATCGGCTGGTCACGCTGACCGGGGTGGGCGGGGTCGGCAAGACCCGCCTCGCGACCGAAGTCGCCCAGCGGCTGGTCGACGAATTCCCGGACGGGGTGTGGTTTTTCGAGCTGGCTGCGGTAACCGATCCCGCTGCGGTGCCCGATGCGGTGGCCGCGGTGCTGGGCATCACCCAGCAATCGGGGAAGACCGTGGCCGAGTCGGTGGCCAAGGCGCTGGAGGGCCGGGTCCGGCTGTTGGTGTTCGACAATTGCGAGCATCTTTTGGACGCTGCCGCAGACCTGATGGAGGCCATTCTCGCGGCATCGACGACCGTACGGATCGTTGCCACCAGCCGCGAAGGGTTGGGGCTCGCCGACGAGCAATTGTGGCCGGTGCCCTCGCTGGACATCGGCTCGGGTCTCGCCTCTGCCGCGGTCAATCTGTTCGTTGAACGCGCACACAACCTGGCCCCGCACTTCTCGATCGCCACAACTGATGAGGCGGGCGCGGTCGTGGAGATTTGTCGCCGCCTCGACGGCATCCCGTTGGCCATCGAACTGGCGGCCTCACGGATGGCGTCGATGACCGCCAGCGAGGTGCGCGATCGTCTCGATCACCGATTCCGACTGCTAGTTGGGTCACGGCGCGGACTGGCGCGCCACCACACCCTGCGTCACGCGGTGGCGTGGTCCTACGACCACCTCGACGACGCGGAAAGGGCGCTGCTGGAGCGGTGTTCGGTATTCGCGGGCGGATTCGACCTCCAAAGTGCCTGCGCGGTAGCCGGATCCGATAACCCCGACGACTACGCCATTCTCGATCTGCTCGATGCGCTTGGTGCGCAAGTCGCTGCTCGTCACCGACCGTCAGCGGGCCGCACTCGGTTTTCGATGCTGGAGACGATCCGCCAGTTCGCCGAGGAACAACTCGTCGCCCGCGGCGAGGCGACCGAGGCACGTGCCGCGCATGCCCGCCACTTCGCCGGACGCGAAGACGACATCCTGGCGCTCTGGGACAGCCCACGTCAGCGCGAGGCCTACACCTGGTTCACCACCGAACTGGCCAATCTGCGCACCGCGTTCCGGTGGGCCGCCGACCAAGGCGATGTCGACGTCGCCGCGGCCATCGCCACCTACGCGGGGTTCCTCGGCATTGGGGTCGAAAATTATGAGCCGATCGCCTGGGCCGAAGAGCTCATCGAACCCGCGACTGCAATCAACCACCCCCGACTTGCGACCCTCTACGTGATCGCGTCGTCGTGCTGGGCGGCCGGACGGGTTGAGGCGGCTGTCCACTACGCCGACGACGGCCAGATGGTCTTCGGAAGTGGCCGCCACGAAGTGCCGTTCGGCACCGAGGGCTTGCTGGGCTTTGCGTACTTCGCCGCGGGTCAGCCGGAACGCACGGTCGAATGGTGCCGCGCCCAGCTCGCACGCGGTCGCGACACCCACACATTCACCAGGGCATGCATCGTATTCGCACTGGCGACCGCCGGTTCCCGTGAAGAGGCGAGAGCCGCCGCGACCGGCCTGATCGACGCCGCCGAGGCCACCCGCAACCCCTATGCGCTCGCATACCGCCCTGTCCGCCTACGGGTTCGCGTTCCGCGATGCCGACCCCCACCGCGCGCGGGATGCCCGCCGCCGGGGACTGGCGATCGCTCAAGACAGCGGCAACCGCGTCATCGAGACCACCCTGGCGGCCGGTCTGTCCTCGTTCGAGGCCAAATACGGCGACCCGACGGCCGCGTTCGATTACGTCACTGTGGCCATCCGCAACTACCACGAGTCCGGCAACACCTCCATGATCGGCATACCCCTGGTGGTGCTCGCCGGCCTCTTCGACCGGCTCGAACGCCGTGAAGCAGCGGCGACCATTGCAGGATTCGCGTTCAATCCCCTCACCGCGGCGGCGGTCTCGGAGATCAGTACTGCGATCGCTCACCTTCGTGATGTGCTCGGCCATAAGACATACGAATCGCTCGCCCGCAAGGGTGAGACGATGAGCACCGCAGAGATCGTGACGTACGCATACGACCAAATCGACCAGGCCCGAGCAGAACTCGAACGGCGTCTCGAAATAGACGACATACAAGAGTCTCAAAACTTCGTGCCAGACGTAGCACGGCGATATGACGGACACTCCTGACCAGCAAATGACACGTACTGATGTGGACCCAGCGGGGATGGCGGCAGCAGACTGACCGCGACCGGGGTTGTCTGTGGCTCCTGGGCGCGCAGGCAAGTCCGACGGCCAAGTTCTGTAACGAGTGCGGTGCGCCTTTCAACAAGGTCACCCAAACGGCGGAGTTCAAGCAGTGACGGTGTTCGCCCATGTGGTGCATTTCACGGACATCGCAGCGGCCCGCTCGGCGGCTTCCCCGTGCGGTCAAAGCCGCAGCAGCCGTAGCCGTCGAGTTGTGGCGAACAAGAGTGCGAACGGATCGCACCAGTGCGGTAGGCCGCCGATCAGATGCAGGCCGGTCATCAGAATCATCGACGCGGTGGCGACCGGCTGAGACTTGAAGTACCGGCGGGCGGCGTCGGACAGCAGCTCATCGTCGGTGGCGATCAGGTCGTAGGCTGCCACGCCACCGGCCAGTGCCAGCCAGGCCTGATCTGACTTACGCATCCTGTCCGCACCTCCTCGTGTCTAAGAAGACGACGGACAGCGTGAGGAAGTTCATGTGTGCATTCGGCAAGTTCCTGAATGGCGATTGGATGTCAGCGCCGCCGAGTTCTCATCTGGAGCGGTATTCCGGCGATGTACGAGGTAGGACGTGTCCGGTGTGAGATTCTGCGTGAGTGTCCGCTGATCAGGCGGCTGCTCCTTCGGGGGTGGTGACGTTTCTGTTCACCGATGTCGAGGGGTCGACCTATCGGTGGGAGAATGACGCGACCGCAATGCGGGTGGCGTTGGCCGCCCATGACGAGGTGTTGCACAAGGCGATCGAGGCGCACGGCGGCTTCCTGTTCAAGCACACCGGTGACGGGGTGTGCGCCGCCTTCGCCTCGCCCAAGTCGGCGGTGGATGCCGCGGTGTATGCGCAGCGGTCACTGGAGTTGCCGGTGCGGATGGGGCTGGCGACGGGTGAGGCCGAACTGCGGGACGGGGACTACTTCGGAGCAGTGCTGAACCGTGCAGCGCGAGTGATGGCCGCCGGACATGGTGGTCAGATCGTGCTGGCCGACTCGACAGCGGTTCTTCTCAGCGGAGTAGACCTCCTCGATCTAGGCCCTCGACGGTTGCGCGATGTGCCGACGCCGGTCGGGGTGTTTCAAGTGCGAGCCGAGGGACTACGGGCCGAGTTTCCGCCCCTGCGGGCACTGGACACGACCCCTGGGAACCTGCGGCCTACGACCACCAGTTTGATCGGTCGCGATTCCGAGGTCACCGAGATCGCAGAAGCCGTGCGAGCACACCGGTTGGTGACCCTGACCGGTGTGGGTGGTGTTGGTAAGACCCGCCTAGCATTGGAGGTTTCGGCGCGTTTGGCCGACGAGTTCCCTGACGGGGTCTGGGTTTTCGAACTGGCCGCCGTTACCGACCCGGCAGCTGTACCCGACGCCGTGGCGGCAGTGCTGGGCATCAACCAACAACCCGGCAAGACCGTAACCGAGTCGGTGGCCGCCGCATTGGAAGGCCGAATCCGGCTGTTGGTTTTCGATAACTGCGAACACGTGCTCGACGCTGTCGCCGACCAAATCGAGGCGGTCATCACGCAATCTGCGACCGTGAGGGTCCTGGCCACCAGTCGAGAGGGACTCGGAATCGCCCAGGAACAGGTGTGGCCGGTGCCCTCGCTGGATGTCGGCGATGGAATCGACTCTCCTGCAGTCAATCTGTTCGTCGAACGCGCCCAGAGCATCGCCCCGCGCTTCTCGATGGCCACAGCCGATGAGGCGGGCGCGGTGGTGGAAATCTGCCGCCGCCTCGACGGGATACCCCTGGCCATCGAGTTGGCGGCCTCACGGATGGCGTCGATGACCGCCAGTGAGGTCCGTGACCGTCTCGATCAGCGGTTCCGGCTGCTGGTCGGATCGCGGCGCGGACTGGCACGCCACCAAACACTGCGCCACGCGGTGGGCTGGTCCTACGACCACCTCGATGACGCGGAGAAACCGCTGCTGGAGCGGTGTTCGGTGTTCGCCGGGGGATTCGACCTCCAAAGTGCCTGCGCCGTCATGGGTTCCGATGATGACTTCGCCACCCTGGATCTGCTGGATGCCCTGGTGCGCAAGTCGCTGCTGGTGGCCGACCGGTCGTCGGGGCGGACCCGGTTTTCGATGCTGGAGACGATCCGCCAGTTCGCCGAGGATCAACTGGTCGCCCGCGGCGAAGCATCCGAGATTCGGGCCGCCCACTCGCGGTACTTCGCGCAGCGCGAAGCCGACATCCTGGCCCTGTGGGACAGCCCCCGACAACGGGAAGCGTACGACTGGTTTGCAACCGAGTTGGCCAACCAGCGCAGCGCATTCCGGTGGGCCGCAGACCATAGCGATCTCGACGTTGCTGCCACCATCGCCGCCCATGCAGGGCTTATTGGCGCACTAATCGAAAAGAATGAGCCCGTCGCGTGGGCCGAAGAGGTCATCGAACCTGCCCGGGCAGCCGACCACCCCTGGCTCCCGGCCCTGTATGCGGTCGCATCGCTGTGCTGGATGGCCGGACGGATCGAGGAGGGCGTCCGCTACACCGACGCCGCCCAGATAGTTCTTGTCAGACGCCGCGACACGCTGCCGTACCCCTTTGACGGCATGGTCGGCGGCGCGTACATGGCTAGCGGCCATCCCGAACGGTGGGTCGAGTGGTGCCGCGCCCAGCTCCAACGCGGCGGCGACACCACCGTCCACATCTGGGCTTGTCTGGTCTTCGGCTTGGTGAACGCGGGTTCGGATGAGGAGGCGATGGTTGCCGCGAAGGGTCTTGTCGAGGCTGCCGAGGCAAGGGCAAACCCGATGTCGCTCTCCTTTGCCCTTTACGCCGACGGCTTCGCTTTCCGCGAGGTCGACCCCGCCCGTGCTCTTGACGCCGTCCGCCGGGGTTTGGTGATCGCTCAAGACAGTGGCAACCGGTTGTCAGAAACGCAGTTGGCGCTCACTCTGGGCCGCCTCGGAGCCGACCACGGCGACATTGCATCCGCGTTCGATCACCTCACTCTGGCGATCCGCAACACGCACGACGCCGGTGATACCACGAACCTCAAGAACCCGTTGGCTGCCGTTGCGGCTTTGTTCGACCGGCTCGGACGCCATGAGTCGGCGGCCACCATCGCTGGTTTCGCGCTCAGCCCCCTCACCGCACTGGCGATCCCCGAACTCAATACCGCGATCGCTCACCTCCGCGATGTCCTCGGCGACCAGACCTACGAATCGCTCGCCCACAAGGGCGAAACGATGACCACCGCTGAAATGGTGAGATACGCACTACGACCAAATCGGCCAGGCCAGAGCAGAACTGGACGCCGTCTCGAAATAGACCACATATGAGACGTCCTAGACCGGCCACCGAACGCATAGGACCCGCCAGGTCGTTGCGCCTCAAAAATCCGTCTCAGAAGAAACCGTCGCACTAATGCGACACACCGCTGATGCGACATGCGTTTCGAATTGGATGCTCCTTCGCGAAGCGCTTTCAAGCCAAAACGCGCCGTTCGCCAACCTGCTGCGGTCAGGACCGGGTGGCCGCGCCGGGGTCGCGTTCTCTTCATTCTTCTCGAGCCGGCTGGCGGCGGCGCCGGTCAAGATGGCCCGCGCTACCGGGGTGAACTTCGACGTCGTCGGAAGGGCGAACCCTGCGAGGGCCGCCGAACGCGGCCGATCTCTGATGCGCACGTTCCGTCGGGTGCCGTCCGGCAGCGAGCCGGGAGCGCAGGCTTACCACGCTGCCTCCAATTACTCCTCAAGAAGACCGGCTCCGAAGACGCGGCCGTGAAGTTCGCGTGGTGGTACGTCGACACCTGCACCGGTCGCACGACAGCTTCCGAGGCGTGGGGTAGTGCCCCCGTTTCGATAAAGAGGTCGACGTGACGGCAGCCAAGCTCCTGATCGTTCATCACACGCCGTCGCCGCACACGCACGAGATGTTCGAAGCCGTGGTGTCGGGCGCGACCGACCCCGAGATCGAGGGCGTCGAGGTCGTCCGGCGATGAAGCAGTAAATGGATGATTACCCCTCTACTAGGCGACGGGTCAATCCGGACCACATCTGCCGATCAAGGGTGCAGTGCCGTTCGCGCGGATACGCTTCGCCGGTGAAAGCCGCCTTTATAACCGGAGCCGCAACGGGTATCGGTGAGGCGCTTGCAGTGCGGCTTCAACGCGGGGGCTGGCAGGTGTTTGCGGGATATCACAGCAGCGCGCCAGACCGAGCACGCTGGTTCAGTTTGCCAAATGTGGTCGCCGTGCCATGTGACGTGACCGACCACGATCAAGTGGTGGCGGCGGCGAGCACGGTGGGCGAGCACACGGGCGGCGCGCTCGATCTTCTGATCAACAATGCGGGATACTCGCCGCGCGAAGGGGTGATCGAAGCGGCGAACATGACCGAGTACCGGCGTGCGTTCGAAGTCAACTTCTGGGGACCGGTACAGGTCGTGCAGGCAATGATGCCCCTATTGCGCGAGTCCAAGGGTCGGGTCATCAACACCACGTCGGCTTCGGTTTACATGACCATCCCCATGGCCTCCGCGTATCCGACGGCGAAGACGGCCCTCACGGCCTTTACCCGACACCTCCGAATGGAGTTGTCGCCGTTCGGGATCGAAGTCACCGAGCTCGTGCCGGGCGGCGTCGACACCCCGATGACCGAAATGGGACCTGAGGTTGCAGCACAGCAGTGGACCCTGATCCCCGAACCGCTGCGAGAGCAGTACCGTCGGCATTTCATTGATGGCGCCACGGCGATCGGGGACAGCTTCCCGCTTGAGTCTCCCGACGCGTTCGCCGATGCCGTCTGGAAGAAGATCATCTGTGCGAAGCGCTTGGGGCCTACTTATCTGATCGGGCCCCGCCAGGCAGCGGTCCTACCCTGGTTGCATCGTCTGCTCCCGGCCCAGCAGGTGCAGAACATCTGGCGCCGCATGTTCAGCACAAAGCGGGGGGCGTAATCGGTGCCACGTCTGCTGATCGTTCATCACACGCCGTCGCCGCACTGCCACGAGATGTTCGAGGCGGTGGTCGCCGGCGCGACCGACCCCGAGATCGAGGGCGTCGAGGTCGTCCGGCGACCGGCGCTGACGGTGTCGGCAACCGACATGCTCGAGGCCGACGGCTACGTGCTGGGCACCCCCGCCAACCTCGGCTACATGAGCGGTGCGATGAAGCACGCGTTCGACGTCTGCTACTACCAGTGCCTCGACACCACGGGCGGGCGACCGTTCGGCGTCTACCTGCACGGCAACGAGGGCACCGAAGGCGCCGAGCGGGGAATCGACTCGATCACGACCGGCCTGGGCTGGACGAAGGCCGCCGACACCGTCGTGGTGTCGGGCAAGCCGGGCAAGGACGACCTGGAGGCGTGCTGGAATCTCGGCGCCACAGTCGCCGCTCAGCTGATGGAATGACGGGATGGCTGAATCCGCGTCAGTCCGGGTGGAGCAGGCGTCGAGTGCTACGTCGGCAACCGTCTACGACGTGCTGATGGATGTCGATCGGTGGGCGCAGTGGATGCCGACGGTGTCCGCTGCGTCATGGGAGAAGCACGGCGCGCCGGACACCGGCCTCGGCGGCATCAGGCGGGTGGGCAAGGGGCTCAACGTCACCCGCGACGATGTCGTCGCCGGAACGCGGCCGAATCATCACGCATACGCCGCGTCAACTCCGCGCTGGATGCTGATCAAGGACTACCGGGGCGACGTGCGCATAGAAGAGAGTGAGAACGGGTCGCTGATCATCTGGACGGTGACGTGCACGCCGCGTATCCCCGGCCTCAGCAGAGCGTTCAAGTCCAGGCTCCAGTCGGTCTACACACGACTCGCGGCGGCGCTGGCGCAAGAAGCAGAGCGCGTGGAATCGGCAAAGGATCGCTGAGCCGCGCCGACGAACCCCTAGGCTGCAGCTATGCCAGGAATCGCCGAACTCGCTTTGGGCGCAGCGCCGATCGCAGGCGGTGCCCTGTTGGGTGCCGCCGCGGGAAGCTTCAAGGGCCCTGATATTCGCGCCATGATCGCCAAGGACATGGACTTGCTCGAGCGGATTCCGGATGATCAGCCCGAACTCAAAGCCCGGCTGAAGGCCAGCATCGACGAACGAATCAACGACCTGATCGCGGCGACAGAGAGAACGCGCGAGATCCGTCAAATGGCGGCTTCCTATCAGGGCAATTGGCGCGATTTCGTGGTGTTCCTATGCGCAATCCTCTTCACCATCATCTGGTGGAACGTCAGCCATAGCCGGTCCAACTGGCTGATCATGTTCATCGCGCTGATCGCGTTGTCGATCCTGGCGGGCCTCTACGCGGCCCGCGGCATCTTCCGGGGAGTCGCGACCTTCAGGCACTCACGCGGAAAGCGTCCCGCCGAGGATCAGTAGTGGTAGGTGTCCGACGGCGCCGGGATGTGCGCGGGGTCGTCGACGTCGTCGAACTCGGACGGCTCGATGCCGTACGAGCGGGCCAGATCGAGGATCTTGTTGGCGCGGGCGATACGGGGCAGGTCTGAGCCGTTGCGGATTTCGCCGCCATCCCGCTCGAACTCGAGGAAAAACTCTTTGGCCCAGTTGATTTCGTCCAACGACGGCGAGAGTCCCTCGTTTACCGTTGCGCACTGATCCGGCGTCAGGCAGATCTTGCCGGTCATGCCGAACTCGGCCGACACCGCTGTGGCCTCACTCAACTTCAAGGCGCTGGACCCGACGGTGGGGCCGTCGATGGCGCTCGGTAGGTGGGCGGCCTTCGCGGCGATCGTGAACCGCGAGCGTGCGTACGCCAACGTGGTCGGGTTGTCGCCGAAACCGGTGTCCCGACGGAAGTCGCCGATACCGAAGGCGAGCCGGAATGTGCCCTTCGCCGCCGCGATCTCGGTGATCCGTTCGAGGCCACGGGCCGTCTCGACGAGCGCGACGATCGGGATGTTGGGGAGTCGCTTGGCCGTCTCGGTGACGTGGTCGACGGATTCGACCATCGCCAGCATCACGCCGCCGATCGAGGTGCCCGACAGCACGTCGAGGTCGTCTTGCCACCACTGCGTTCCGAAGCCGTTGACGCGGACCCAGTCGCCGTTGCCCTCGCCGAGCCACTTGATCACGTTGTCGCGAGCCGCGGCCTTGTCCTTGGGGGCGACCGCGTCCTCGATGTCGAGGACCACGATGTCGGCGCGGGACTTGACGGCAGGCGCGAACCTCTCGTATTGCGCGCCGTTGACCAGCAGCCAACTCCTGGCGAGCACGGGGTTGATCCGCGAGCCGACGTCCGCGTCGTCCTGGCTGGTGCTGACCTCGTTGTCCACGCGAATATCGTCGCGCACCGCGGCCACCAGGCCAACAGCGGGTCCTGTCCTGGTCAGGGCAGCGAGGCCCCGAACAGCCTCTCCAGCGCGGCCCAGTGCCGGTCGGCGGCCGACTTGTCGTAGGGCGGATTATCTGGGACCGCGAACCCGTGCCCGGCGGGATAGAACTCGACCATGTGCTCGACACCGGCCGCGGTCAGCGCCTTGTCCAGGGTTTCGGCGTGCTCGGTGGTGAAGCTGCCGTCGTTCTCGGCGCCCGCCACGTAGACGGTGGCCTTCATCTTGTCGGCGAGCAGATGCGGACTGTTCGGGTCGTCGGTCACCAGCCCGCCGCCATGGAAGGAGCCGGCGGCGGCGACACGGTCTGGCTGGCGTCCGGCCACGATCACGGAGGTCCGGCCGCCCATGCAGTACCCGAAGACGCCGAACCGCGACCCCGTCACCTCGGGCCGGGAATCGAGGAAGTCGAAGAACGCGCCGGCGTCGGCGGCGATCATGTCCGGCGTCACCGACCCGACCATCGTCATCAGCCGGGTCCGCTGCTCGGGATCGCCGAACACGGTCCGCATGTCGAACGGCGCCCAGTCGCCGTGCCGGTAGTACACGTCGGGCAGCAGCACCGCGTAGCCCTGGTCGGCGAGTGTCTGGGCCATCTCGCGCATGGTGTCGCGGACGCCGCCCGCGTCGACGTACATGACGACCCCCGGCCACGGGCCGGATCCCTCGGGGGTATGCAGGGTGACGGGGCAGGTGCCGTCTGGCGTGGTGACGGAGGCAGAAACACTCGGCATGCTTCCGTTCTACGCCACCGGTCTGGACGTAAGCTGGGCGGCGTGCCGATCGCCACGCCCTACGAGGATCTGCTGCGCGTGGTGCTCGACCGCGGCACGCCCAAATCGGACCGCACCGGCACCGGCACCCGCAGCCTGTTCGGCCACCAGCTGCGCTATGACCTGGCGGCTGGTTTCCCGCTGATCACCACCAAGAAGGTGCACCTCAAGTCGGTGATCTACGAACTGCTGTGGTTCCTGCGCGGTGACTCGAACGTGCGCTGGCTGCAGGATCACGGTGTCACAATTTGGGACGAATGGGCTAGTGACACAGGTGATCTCGGGCCGGTTTATGGGGTGCAGTGGCGGTCGTGGCCGACACCGTCGGGCGAGCACGTCGACCAGATCAGCGCCGCGTTGGAGCTGCTGAAGTCCGATCCTGATTCGCGGCGCAACATCGTCTCGGCGTGGAATGTCGGCGAGATCCCGCAGATGGCGCTGCCGCCGTGTCACGCGTTCTTCCAGTTCTATGTCGCCGACGGCAGGCTGAGCTGCCAGCTCTACCAGCGCAGCGCCGACCTCTTCCTCGGCGTTCCGTTCAACATCGCCAGCTATGCGCTGCTCACCCACATGATGGCCGCGCAGGCGGGCCTGGACGTCGGCGAGTTCGTCTGGACCGGCGGCGACTGCCACATCTATGACAACCACATCGAGCAGGTCACCGAGCAGCTGAGCCGCGACCCGCGACCTTACCCGGAACTCGTTCTGGCGCCGCGGGATTCGATCTTCGACTACACCTACGAAGACGTCGTCATCAAGAACTACGAGCCACACCCGGCGATCAAGGCACCCGTAGCGGTATGACTGTGGGCCTGATCTGGGCCCAGTCGCCCTCCGGTGTGATCGGACGCGCCGGCGGCATTCCGTGGCGGCTACCCGAGGACCTGGCCCGCTTCAAGGAGCTGACGATGGGGCACACCGTCGTGATGGGTCGGTTGACCTGGGAGTCGCTGCCTCCGAAGGTGCGGCCGCTGCCTGGACGCCGAAATGTCGTAGTGACCCGGCAAGCTGACTACATGACCGAGGAAGCGACTGTGGTGGGCAGCCTTGACGAGGCGCTCACCGATGACGTGACGTGGGTGATCGGCGGCGGGCAGATCTACACGCTGGCCCTTCCGGTCGCCACCCGATGTGAGGTCACCGAGGTGGAGGTCGACCTGCGCCGTGAGGACGACGACGTCGTCGCGCCGGTGCTCGACGAGGCGTGGGTCGGCGTCGAGGGTGACTGGATGACCAGCACCTCGGGGCTGCGGTACCGGTTCTTGAGCTACCAGCGGGCATGAAGCTCACCGCTGGCCAGGCCCGCCGGGTGGCGGTCGCCGCGCAGGGCTTCCACGAACCCGCGCCGCGTGGGCCGGTGAACCGTGCGCATTTGCGACGGTTGATCTCGCGAATCCAGGTGCTGCAGCTGGACTCTGTTTCGGTGGCGGTGCGGGCGCACTACGCGCCGGTGTTCAGTCGCCTCGGCCCCTACGACCGCGATGTGGTTGACCGCGCGGCATGGAGCCACAGCGCGCGATCGCCGCGGCTGCTCGTCGAGTACTGGGCGCACGAGGCGGCGCTGATGGCCGTCGACGACTGGCCGCTGCTGCGCTGGCGGATGCGGGAGTACACCGACGGCCGGTGGGGTAGGGAGATCGTCAAGAAGAACGCGAAGCTGGCCGACGACGTCGTCGCCGCGGTCGCAGAACTCGGGCCGTCGACCGCGGGTCAGATCGAGGCGCACCTCGAATCGGAGCCGCGCGGCCAAAAGGGCCCGTGGTGGGACCGCAGCGACACCAAGTGGGTGGCCGAGGCGCTGTGGTCGGCAGGTGTGTTGACGACTGCCACGCGGGTCGGCTTCGCCCGGCACTACGAACTGACCGAGAACGTGCTGCCGCCGGAGGTGCTGGCACGCGAGGTCGACGACGACGAAGCCATCCGTGAGCTGGCGTTGCGGGCGGCCACCGCGCTCGGAGTGGGGACCGAGGCAGACATCCGCGACTACTTCCGGCTGGGCGCGGCGCAGGTCAAGCCGGCGCTGGCCAAGCTGGTTGCGGATGGCGAGCTGGAGCGCGTCGAGGTCGATGGCTGGACCGCTCCGGGCTATCTCCGTGCGGGGCAGATCATTTCGCGTCGGGAGCGGGGTACGGCGCTGCTGTGCCCGTTCGATCCGCTGATCTTCTTCCGGCCGCGCGTCGAGCGACTGTTCCAGTTCCGCTATCGCATCGAGATCTACACGCCCGCGCCGAAGCGCGAATTCGGTTACTACGTATGGCCGTTCCTGCTCGACGGGCAGCTCGTCGGTCGTGTCGACCTGAAGGCCGAACGCGCATCCGGTGCGCTGAACGTCGTCGGCGCGTTCACCGAACCGGGCCAGCATGCGGGGCGTGTCGCCGAGGCGTTGGCGGGGGAGTTGCGGTCGATGGCGTCGTGGCTCGGGTTGAGCGACGTCACGATCGGCCAGCGAGGCGATCTGGTCGGTGCACTGCGTCGAGTGTGTGACGGCTGACTAGTCAGTTGAACGGAATGTCGTTATCGGCCTTGGAGCGCTGATACTGCTCCGACAGCGCCGCGTACACATCGCGGATCCGCTTGTCCTGCTCCCGCAGTTGCGTGCGTAGCGGCTCGGGTTCGGTCTCGACGAGTGCCGCGATCGAGTACGCCGTCCAGAACGCGTTGCTTCGCCGGTATGCACCATCCTCGACGCCGAAGACCTCCTTCAGGATCTTCAGGTCGTGCGGGATGCCGAACGCGTCGCGGGAATCCTCGTAGGTGAAGAAGTAGTAGAAGTTATCGAATCCGCACCAGGTGATCGCCGACAGGCAGAGCGAGACAGGGTTCGTGGGTGGACAGGAACACCAGGTCACGCGTCGACGGCCGCCCTGCCATTTCGTAGAACCGGTTCAGCGTGCTGATCTCGCCGTGCAACAGCGGATTGTCGGTTTCGCTGTTCGTCCCGCGATAACGACGGAGAAATCGGACTTGCGCAACAGCGGCGGCGCCGAAGATCTTGTTGCCCGCGGCGACACCGCGCTCGGTCATCGGCAGGATGTCGCGCTCCATCACATCGAGAAGACGGGACGCGACGCGTATCTATCCCCCATGCTGCAGCGTAGCGACGCAAGCAGCCGTTCCGGTGTGCAACGCCGCAACGCTTTCGTAGACGGTGCCCGCGTTAGGGTGAGCCGTGGCCGAGACCGCGCCGCTGCGCGTGCAGTTGATAGCAAAGACGGAGTTCTTGGCACCCCCCGACGTGCCGTGGAGCACCGACGCGGAGGGCGGACCCGCGCTGGTGGAGTTCGCTGGGCGGGCCTGCTACCAGAGCTGGTCCAAACCCAACCCCCGGACCGCGACCAACGTGGATTATCTGCGGCACATCATCGACGTCGGACACTTCTCGGTGCTCGAGCACGCGACGGTGTCCTTCTACATCACCGGGATCTCGCGGTCGTGCACCCACGAGCTGATCCGCCACCGCCACTTCTCCTATTCGCAGCTGTCCCAGAGGTACGTGCCTGAGCACGACTCACAGGTCGTTCTGCCTCCGGGTATGGAGGACGACCAGGAACTCCAGCAGTTGTTCACCGCTGCCGCCGACGCCAGCCGCGCCACCTACGCTGAACTGCTGGCCAAGCTCGAGGCAAAATTCGCCGACCAGCCCAACGCCGCGATCCGCCGCAAACAGGCCCGTCAGGCGGCCCGTGCGGTTCTGCCCAACGCCACCGAGACCCGCATCGTCGTCACCGGCAATTACCGGGCCTGGCGGCACTTCATCGCCATGCGGGCCAGCGAACAGGCCGACGTGGAGATCCGCAGGCTGGCGATCGCGTGCCTGCGCCAGCTCGTCGACGTCGCCCCGCAGGCCTTCGCCGACTTCGAGATCGCAACGCTGGCGGACGGCACCGAGGTCGCCACGTCCCCGTTGGCGACGGAAGCCTGACCGCTACCGGGTAATCTTGGTGGCCGTGAGCACCAGCGGATTCGACGTGCAGGCCCGGCTGGGCACCGTGCTGACCGCGATGGTGACGCCGTTCAAGCCCGACGGCTCGCTCGACACCGCCACCGCCGCGCGCCTGGCCACCCACCTCGTGGACGCCGGATGCGACGGCTTGGTGCTGGCGGGTACCACCGGTGAATCGCCGACGACGACCGATGACGAGAAGATCGCGGTGCTGCGGGCCGTGCTGGACGCCGTCGGCGACCGCGCCCGGATCATCGCGGGCGCGGGCACCTACGACACCGCACACAGCGCGCATCTCGCGAAGGCATGCGAGGCCGAGGGGGCACACGGACTTCTCGTCGTCACCCCGTACTACTCGCGCCCGTCCCAAGCCGGGCTCGCGGCGCACTTCACCGCGATCGCCGATGCGGTGTCGGTGCCGATCCTGCTCTACGACATTCCCATTCGATCGGGGATCCCCATCGAATGGGACACCATCCGGGCACTGGCCGAACACCCGAACATCGTCGGAATCAAGGACGCCAAGGGTGACCTGAACGGCGGAGGCCGGATCATCGCCGAGACCGGTTTGGCGTATTACTCGGGTGACGACGCCCTCAACCTGCCCTGGCTTGCGATGGGTGCGGTCGGGTTCGTCAGCGTCTGGGGACATGTCGCGGCGAGCCAGCTCCGAGAAATGTTGTCGGCATTCACCTCCGGCGATGTGGCAACTGCCCGCAAGATCAATGTGACGCTGGCTCCGTTGGGCGACGCGCAGTCCCGCCTCGGCGGTGTGACGATGGCCAAGGCAGGGCTGCGGCTTCAGGGCATCGATGTCGGCGACCCACGACTGCCGCAGGTGCCGGCCACCCCGGACCAGATCGAGGCGCTCGCCGCTGACATGCGGGCCGCCACGGTACTTCGCTAGTGGATACGGATCTCAAACCGCCGGGACCGCTGGTCCCGGGAGGTCTGCGGGTCACCGCGCTGGGCGGCATCAGCGAAATCGGCCGCAACATGACGGTTTTCGAGCATCTCGGTCGGCTGCTGATCGTCGACTGCGGGGTGCTCTTTCCCGGCCACGACGAACCGGGTGTCGACCTGATCCTGCCCGACCTGCGTCTGGTCGAGGATCGCCTCGATGACGTCGAGGCACTGGTGCTGACCCACGCGCACGAAGACCACATCGGCGCCATCCCGTTCCTGCTCAAGCTCCGTCCGGACATCCCGCTGGTCGGCTCGAAGTTCACGCTGGCGCTGGTCGCGGAGAAGTGCCGCGAACACCGCATCAAACCGGTCTTCGTCGAAGTCGCCGAGGGACAGCGAAGCACGCACGGTGTGTTCGAGTGTGAGTACTTCCACGTCAACCACTCGATTCCCGGCTGCCTGGCGATCGCGATCCACACCGGCGCAGGCACTGTGCTGCACACCGGCGACATCAAGCTCGACCAGCTGCCGCCCGACGACCGGCCCACCGACCTGCCGGGGATGTCGAGGCTCGGGGACGCCGGGGTTGACCTGTTCCTCTGCGACTCAACGAACTCCGAGATCCCCGGAGTCGGACCGTCGGAGAGCGAAGTCGGCCCGGCGCTGCATCGGCTGATGCGCGGCACCGATGGCAGGGTCATCGTTGCGTGCTTCGCCTCGAATGTGGATCGGGTGCAGCAGATCATCGACGCTGCGGTGGCCCTGGGCAGGCGAGTGTCGTTCGTCGGACGGTCCATGGTGCGAAACATGGGTATCGCCCGCGAGCTGGGCTATCTGCATGTCGACGAGGACGACCTGATGGACATCGGTGCGGCCGAGATGATGGCGCCGGGGCGGGTCGTGTTGATCACCACCGGAACCCAGGGCGAGCCGATGTCGGCGCTGTCGCGGATGTCCCGTGGCGAGCATCGCAGTATCACGCTGACGTCGGGTGATCTGGTCATCCTGTCGTCGTCGCTGATCCCCGGCAACGAGGAAGCCGTCTACGGCGTGATCGACTCGCTGGCCAAGATCGGCGCCCGCGTCGTCACCAATGCCCAAGCCCGCGTGCATGTTTCCGGACACGCGTATTCCGGTGAGCTGCTGTTCCTGTACAACGGGGTGCGACCGCGCAATGTGATGCCCGTGCACGGAACATGGCGCATGCTGAGGGCCAATGCGGCGCTGGCCACCCGGTCCGGCGTGGACCCGGCCGGGATCGTGCTGGCGGAGAACGGCGTCAGTGTCGATCTGGTGGCGGGCAAGGCCAGCATCGCCGGCGGAGTGCCGACCGGAAAGATGTTCGTCGACGGGTTGATCACCGGCGACGTCGGCGACGCCACACTGGGCGAACGTCTTACGCTGTCTTCGGGTTTCGTCTCGGTGACCGTCGTCGTGCACCGTGGAACGGGACGCGCTGCCGCGCCCGCGCACCTGCATTCGCGCGGCTTCTCCGAAGATCCGAAGGCGCTCGAGCCCGTCGCCGCCAAGGTGGCCGAGGAGCTGGAAGTCCTCGCCGCCGACAACATCACCGATGTCACCCGGATCGCCCAGGCGGTGCGCCGCATCGTGGGTAAGTGGGTGGGGGAGACCTACCGCCGCCAGCCGATGATCGTGCCGACGGTCATCGAGATCTGCCGACCGGCTGTGCGCAGAGCGAGAAGCCGTGGTCGTGAATTCGCGCTTCTCACAACCACGGCTTCTCTTTCGCGGTCAGGGGGCAGCGGTCAGGTCCTAGGGGATTAGGGGCTCAGCGCTTGGCGCAGTAAGCCGTCCATTCCAGATCGGAGGCGGCGAGGTCGCGCCCGGCGGGCTGAATGTAGTTCTGCAGGTAGTAGTCGGGGCCGGCCTGCTCGACGAGTCGCCAGTCGTAGTCCTCGACGAACGCGGCAACGTCGTCGGGGTCGAGGCCGAACTTCCACACCTGCCGCCGTTGTCTGAAGCGCTTGTACAACACCGCTGCGTCGTACATGTTCCGCCCGTCGATGAAATCCTCGCGGACGTAGGTGAAGACCAGCCGACTCCCCGCCGGTGCGGCCTGCAGCGCCGTGAGCGTCGTACGCACGGCATCCTCGGTCAAGTACTGCGTCACACCTTCCCAGACGAAGAAGGTGCGGGCATCGGTGCGGTAGCCGTGCTCGGTCAGAACGCCGAACAGGTCATCGCGCTCAAAGTCCAACGGCACCAGGTGAACCGAGGCGGGTATCGCGCCGATCGCGCGCTGCACGGCGGCTTCCTTGCGCGCGATGTTGACCGGCAGGTCGACCTCGAAGACCGGGAGGTCAGATCGACGTGCGAGACGTAAACCCCTGGTGTCCATGCCCGCACCGAGTATGACGACGGCGTCGACGTCCGGCAGCGCCTCGTCGAGCTTGTCGTCGATGAAGCGCTTGCGACAGCAGATGAGCGCCCACGAGCCGCGCACCGCCTTCTCGCCTGCCGATATCGTCAGGCGGCGCAGCAGCGGCCACCGCATCGCGCGAACAACCGCGCGTTGGCCTGCGGGCAGGATCGCGGTGGCGAGGTCATCGTCGACGAGGCGGCGTTCGGGCGGCTCGTATTGCTCGATCGCCGCCTCCACCATCGGGCCGAAGGCGGTCTGGGCGGCGGGATTTCGCGCCATCAGCGCTTGTTGGCGTAGCCCGCGTCGACGGGCAACGTCACGCCCGTGATGTACCAGGCCTCGTCGGACACGAGCCACGCCACCGCGGCGGCGATGTCCTCGGAGTCGACGGCCTGCACCGGCAGCGCCATGCCGAAATCGACCGGTGCGTCGTTCTCCTGGGTGATTCGTGCCAGCCACTGCCGGGTGAACTCGTTGTTGATCATCGGCGTGTTCACCGCTGCCGGATGAATGGAGTTGACCCGGATGCGATGCGGCGCGAGGTGGTTGGCGTACGCCCGCATCAGCCCGACGACGCCGTGCTTTGCCGCCGTATAGCCGAGCGACCCGGCGTCGTCGCCGCCGATCCCCACCAGGCCCGCTGCCGAACTGGTCAGCACGATCGCGCCGCCGTCGTCCCGCTCGATCATCGTCGGGATCGCGACGTCGACGGTGTGATGCACGCCGGTGAGGTTCACATCGACCACGTCGCGCCACCCCGCCTCGCCCGACTGCATCGGGGCGATGCCCGCATTGGCGATGACGATGTCCAACCTGCCGAACTCATCCAGGCCGGCCTGTAGTGCGGTGTTCAGCGCATCGCGATCGCGAACGTCGGCCTCCCGCGCCACAATCCGCGCGCCGGTGTCCTCGACGAGCTTGACGGTCTGCAGCGAGATCGTCGGGCGTAGCCATGGGGTAGGGCACCGACGCGATCTGGTCGCAGATATCGACCGCGATGATGTCGGCGCCGTCGGACGCCAACCGCACGGCCTCCGCGCGCCCCTGACCCCGAGCGGCACCCGTGATGAATGCAACCTTGCCCTCGAGCGACCCCATCAGTGTTCTCGTTTCCTCGCGCAAGCGCTCGTCAGCCGCGCAACTGGCCCTTGGCCGGGTCGCCGGCCACCACGGGCTGCAGCATCTTGATGTCCGGTGCGCCGTCGAGGTGCTCGCCGACGGTGCCGAAGAGCGTCCCGATCGCCGGGGCGGTGCTGTGCGCCTTCAGGGCGTCAGCGTCGGCCCACTGCTCGACGAACACGAAGGTCCCGTCGGCCTCGTGCAGGGCATACAGCTCGCATCCGGGCTCCTCGTGCACCGCCGCGATGGCCTCTTTGCATGCGTCCCGTACCGCGTCGACGGACTCGGGTTTGGCCTTCATGGTGGCGACGACGACAACGGGCATGGTCGATTAACTCCTCGATGAGTGGGAACCGGACAACTGCTCACCCTACTCAGCGAACCTAACTAAATTTCGACACCTAACTGTGACCCGTGTGGCTGATGGTGAATATGGGGCACCTGCGACTAGGCTTGACGCCATGCCTAGTAAGACCGCTGCGCGCTCTGGTGCCCGTTCGAGCAGGTCAAAAGCCGGCTCGCGGTCAGGGTCCCGCGCGGCCCGGCCCGCGCCACGCCGCAAGCCCGCCAAAAAACGCACTCCGTCGCCGATCCCCGCCGCCGGGCTGGCCATCGGTCGGGGTGCCCGCGCCGGCTGGTTCATGGTGGCCAGGGGGGCCGGCTCGACGGCCCGATCGGTGGGCCGCGCCCGCGACATCGACCCCGGCCACGCCCGCGACGGAATCGCGCTGGCGCTGCTGGGCACTGCGGTCATCGTCATCGCGAGTTCGTGGTTCGACGCAGCCCGTCCGGTCGGCGGCTGGATCGACAACTTCCTGCGGGTGCTGATCGGCTCGGCCGTCCTCGTGTTGCCGGTCGCGCTCATCGCGATCGCGGTCCTGCTGATGCGGACCGAGCCCGACCCCGACGCCCGACCGCGGCTGATTCTCGGCGCGGCCATGGTCGCCCTGCCCGTGCTGGGCTTGTGGCACCTGTGGGCCGGCTCGCCGGACAACCCGGCGGGACGTCAGACCGCCGCCGGGTTCATCGGCTTCGCCATCGGCGGCCCGCTGTCGGAGGGGCTGACCCAGTGGATCGCCGCCCCGCTGTTGTTCATCGGTGCGCTGTTCGGCCTGCTGTTGATAACCGGCACGACGATCCGCGAGGTGCCCGACACGGTGCGGGCGATGTTCGGCACCCGGCTGCTGCGCGACGACGAGTTCTACGACGACGACGTCGAGTTGGCGGAGTACGGCGATGCGCAGCCCGAGGATTTCTCCGACGGCTACTACGACGATCCGGCGGCCTACAGCGACGAAGAGGCGCAGGCGTGGCCCAGCGGCACGCCGATGGAGAACTACCCGCTCGACGACGAGGCGCCGACGGTGCCCGAGCCGACCCGCGCGGCGAAGCGCAAGAAGGCGGCCAAGCCGCAGAAGCCGGTGTCGGACCGCGTGGTGGACGGTCCGTACACGCTGCCGTCGCTGGATCTGCTCAAGAAGGGCGACCCGCCGAAGCGACGCAGTGCATCCAATGACCGCATGGCAGAGGCGATCTCCGAAGTGCTGCAGCAGTTCAAGGTCAATGCGGCGGTCACCGGCTGCACACGGGGCCCGACCGTCACGCGATACGAGGTCGAGCTCGGACCGGGCGTCAAGGTCGAGAAGATCACCCAGCTGCAGAAGAACATCGCCTACGCGGTTGCCACCGAAAGCGTGCGAATGCTGGCACCGATTCCGGGCAAGTCCGCCGTCGGCATCGAGGTGCCGAACACCGACCGCGAGATGGTGCGCCTCGCGGACGTGCTGACCGATCCGTCGACCCGAAGCGATCATCATCCGCTGGTGATTGCGCTGGGCAAAGACATTGAGGGCGAGTACATCTCGTGGAACCTCGCGAAGATGCCTCATCTTCTCGTGGCAGGTTCGACCGGCTCGGGTAAGTCGAGCTTCGTCAACTCGATGCTGGTGTCGCTGCTGGCGCGCGCCACCCCGGAGGAGGTCAGGATGATCCTGATCGACCCGAAGATGGTGGAACTGACGCCCTATGAAGGCATTCCGCACCTGATCACCCCGATCGTCACGCAGCCGAAGAAGGCGGCCGCGGCGCTGGCGTGGTTGGTCGAGGAAATGGAGCAGCGCTATCAGGACATGCAGGCGTCGCGGGTGCGGCACATCGACGACTTCAACGCCAAGGTGCGGTCGGGGGAGATCACCACGCCGCTGGGCAGCGAGCGGGTGTACCGCCCGTACCCGTATGTGGTCGCGATCGTCGACGAGCTGGCCGACCTGATGATGACGGCGCCGCGCGACGTCGAGGACGCGGTCGTGCGGATCACCCAGAAGGCGCGCGCGGCGGGCATTCACCTGGTGCTGGCCACCCAGCGGCCGTCGGTCGACGTGGTCACCGGCCTGATCAAGACCAACGTGCCGTCGCGGTTGGCGTTCGCGACCTCGTCGTTGACCGACAGCCGGGTCATCCTCGATCAGCAGGGCGCCGAGAAGCTGATCGGCATGGGCGACGGGCTGTTCATTCCACAGGGGGCCAACAAGCCGATCCGGCTGCAGGGCGCCTACATCACCGACGACGAGATTCATGCGGTCGTCAGCGCCTGCAAGGACCAGGCCGAGCCCGAGTACACCGAGGGCGTCACCGCCGCCAAGACGAACAGCGAGCGCACCGACGTCGACCCGGACATCGGCGACGATATGGACGTCTTCCTTCAGGCCGTGGAGCTGGTGGTGTCCAGCCAATTCGGCTCCACGTCGATGCTGCAGCGCAAGCTGCGGGTGGGCTTCGCCAAGGCGGGCCGGCTGATGGACCTGATGGAGACCCGCGGAATCGTCGGCCCCAGCGAGGGTTCCAAGGCGCGCGAGGTGATGGTGAAGCCCGACGAGCTGGCGGCGACGATCGCGTCCATTCGTGGCACCACGTCCGGCGACGACGACGCTATTTGAGCATCAACAGCATTCGTGAGTTGCCGAGGATGTTGGGCTTGACGTAGGACAGGTCGAGGAACTCGGCGACACCGGTGTCATACGAGCGGCACATCTCCTCGTAGACCTCCGCGGTGACCGGCGTGCCCTCGATCTCGGCGAACCCGTGCCTGCTGAAGAACTCGGTCTCGAAGGTGAGCACGAAGATCCGTCCCAGGTGCAGTTCGCGGGCGACGTCGAGCAGCCGGTCGACGATGAGGTGCCCAACGCCTTGGCCCTTGACCCGTGGATGCACGGCCACCGTGCGCACCTCACCGAGGTCTGCCCACAGCACGTGCAGGGCCCCGCACCCGATGAGCTCGCCCGCGTGCTCGGCGACCCAGAACTCCTGGACCCCCTCGTACAGGGTGACCAGGTTCTTCTCCAGCAGAATGCGGCCCGAGTAGATGTCGACGAGCGCCTTGATCGCGGGCACATCCGACGTGGTGGCGCGGCGCAGCACAAGCCCGTCGGCCCGCGAACCATGCCCATCGCTCACAGGTGCGAGGGTATCGGTTTGAGCAACGGATATTCTTTAGCGGTGTCGGGCCAACCTCACACCGATCCGGTGATACCTCAGGCGAAGGTCGCGAACGTCGCCAATGTCCTCACCGGGCTGCGGTTGGTGTTGGTGCCGGTGTTCCTGATCGCCTTGTTCGCCGGTGACGGCCACGAAACGCCCTGGCGCGTAACCGCTTTCGTCATATTCGCCGTCGCCGTGATCACCGACCGGTTCGACGGGGCGCTGGCCCGCAGCTACGGGATCGAGACCGACTTCGGCAGATTGGCCGATCCGATCGCCGACAAGACCCTGATCGGTGCCGCCCTGATCGGCCTGTCGATGCTCGGCGAGCTGCCGTGGTGGGTGACGGCGCTCATCCTGGTCCGCGAGATCGGCGTCACGGGGCTGCGCTTCGCGGTGCTGAGGCACGGGGTCATCCCGGCCAGCCGCGGCGGCAAGCTGAAGACGCTCGTCCAGGCCGTGGCGATCGGGCTGTTCGTCCTGCCGCTTTCGGGCCCGTGGCTGACCGGAGCCTGGGTGGTGATGGCGGCCGCCATCGTGCTGACCGTGCTCACCGGCATCGACTACGTGGTCTCGGCGATCCGCGACTCCCGAGGACGAGTCGCAGGTCAGTGACACTTCTGGCGACGAATTCGCGCCAGAGTCGCACAACCGGGAACCATCCCGGCAGTACCTGGCGTTGCTTTAGTACCACCCAAGTGAAGGAGAGCACGATGGGGACATTGCTGCGCGAGGTTATCGGCGACGTACTGCGTCGTGCCCGCATTGACCAGGGCCGCACTCTGCGCGAGGTGTCCGATGCCGCGCGGGTGAGCCTGGGCTATCTGTCCGAAGTCGAACGTGGCCGCAAAGAGGCGTCGAGCGAACTGCTCAGCGCCATCTGCGGTGCCCTCGAGGTCCCGCTGTCGCGCGTGCTGTCCGACGCAGGCGGAGAGATGGCACAGGAGGAGATCAAGGCGTTCGCCCGTGAGTCGGCGATTGCGACGAACATCGACGCCACCACCAAAGTCGTCATCCCGCAGGTTGTGTCCATGGCGGTCGCCTAGCTGTTCTGATCTGCGCGAAACCGATAAGTTGGCAGTAGCACACCCCAAAGCTGTTTCTGACACGAAGGCGGAATGAACCCATGGCCAATCCGTTCTCCAAGGCGTGGCGCTACCTGATGGCGCTGTTCAGCTCCAAGGTCGACGAATACGCCGATCCGAAGGTGCAGATCCAGCAGGCCATCGAGGATGCTCAGCGGCAGCACCAGGCACTGACGCAGCAGGCGGCCCAGGTCATCGGCAACCAGCGCCAGCTGGAGATGCGGCTCAACCGCCAGCTCGCCGACATCGAGAAGCTGCAGGTAAATGTCCGTCAGGCGCTGACTCTGGCCGACCAGGCCACCTCGTCCGGAGACGCCGCGAGGGCCACCGAGTACAACAACGCGGCCGAGGCGTTCGCCGCGCAGCTGGTGACGTCCGAACAGAGCGTCGAAGACCTCAAGGGCCTGCACGACCAGGCGCTGCAGGCGGCGGGCCAGGCGAAGAAAGCCGTCGAGCAGAACGCGATGATGCTGCAGCAGAAGATCGCCGAGCGCACCAAGCTGCTGAGCCAGCTCGAGCAGGCCAAGATGCAGGAACAGGTGAGCGCATCGCTGCAGTCGATGAGTGAGATGGCCGCCCCCGGCAACACGCCGAGCCTCGACGAAGTACGCCAGAAGATCGAACGCCGCTATGCCAACGCCATGGGTTCAGCCGAGCTCGCCCAAAACTCTGTGCAGGGCCGCATGCTCGAGGTGCAGCAGGCCAGCGTGCAGATGGCCGGGCATTCTCGGCTCGAGCAGATCCGCGCTTCGATGCACGGCGAGGCATTGCCTTCTGGGGGCGCTTCCGGGGCCCACGGCACGGCTTCCCCGGCCACGCCTGCGTCGACGCCCGAGGCGGCTCCCGAAAAGCCGATCGGCCAGTAGCGAGATTTTGGACCGGCAGTGAAACAGCGTTCATCCAGTAGGCCCGAGGCTTGGCGGTCGCTGGCGCAGCGGGGAATCGACACCGCCGCCGAACTGTCCGACGTGCTGGCGCAGAAGCTCAACTCGGCGGCCGACCCGCGGGCCAAGCAACTGCGCAAGCGTAAGTGGGCGCTGGGGCTGACGCTGTTCTTCGCGGTGTCGTGCCTGATCTGGGTGGGCGTGACGGTGCTGCTCGCGTCCTGGAGCACACCGGCGTGGGCGCTGTTCATCTCGGCGCCCATCGCGGTCGGCGCAGCCTTTCTGGCGACGCTAGTCGTTCCTGCGCTATCGCTGGCTGCGCGGCGAGCCGCTTCCGCCGCAGCGGTCGCGGGCCACCCGCCGGCTACCGCCGTGGGGTTCGGCGGCCCGGCAACCGATGGCCGCGCTGGCGGCGTCTGAGCGTGGGCTGTTCTCGCTGATCAGCGTGATGGAGCGGGGCAGGATGCTGCCCGCCGGTGAGCTGCGTGAGCTGATCGCCGTCGCGAACCAGTCCGCTGCGACCATGGCCGCGACCGCCGACGAAGTGGTGTCGATGGAGCGGGCGATCGCCAACGCTCCCGGATCCCGCAATCACTTGTCACCGACGGTCGCGGCGTTCACCGCGCAGCTCGACAACGGCGCCCGCCAGTACAACGACATGGTCACCGCGGCAGCGCAATTGGTGTCGGCCGCAAACAACGGGCCGATGTCGAGCTCGCCGATGTCGCAGCAGCGCTACCGGGATGAACTGGTCAACGCCACCGACCGGCTGACCGGGTGGGCGCAGGCATTCGACGAACTCGGCCAGCTCAAGCGCGCGTAAGTCACATCTTCGGGCGCAGTGAGGGGACGAAGATCCCCGCGAGTCCGCGCAAGGGTGCCTTGACGAAGAAGTCGAAGGCGTCGAAGTAGTCGCGCCACAGCGTGATCTTGCCCCCGTGTACCTCGAAGACGCCGCACACCCAGAACTGAAGGCGGAATGGGCCGATGATGATCGCGTCGGTGCGCTCCGTCAAAACCGCGTTGCCGTCAGCGGCGACCCGGTGGAACTTCACCTCGAAGCGGCCTCGGCCCTGCCCCATCCGGAACAGCTTGATGATTCGCTGCCGACCGCGCATGGTCGTGTAACCGACATTCTGGTACAGGATGTTGTCGGCCAGCGTGGCGTCGGCCGCGTCGAAATCCTCGTCCTGCAACGCATAAAGGAATGTCTCTACGACGCGAGCGTTGGCTGTCGTGTCCACTGCTGATGATGTGCTCCCAGTCATGGCTCCCAGCGTAGTTGCGCGGCGCTGTGGCAGGGTAGCCGCATGCGCGTCGCGGTAGTCGCAGGTCCGGACCCAGGACACGCTTTCCCCGCGCTCGCGCTGTGCCGGCTGTTTCTGGCCGCCGGTGACTCGCCGACGCTGCTGACCGGCACCGAATGGCTCGACACCGCCCGCTCGGTCGGGGTCGACGCGGTCGAACTCGTCGGGCTGGACCCCACCGAACTCGACGACGACACCGACGCGGGCGCGAAGATTCACCAGCGCGCGGCGCGGATGGCGGTGCTGAATGTGCCGGTGCTGCGGGAGCTCGAGCCCGACGTGGTGGTTTCCGACGTCATCACCGCCTGCGGCGGGCTGGCGGCGGAGCTGATGGCGATCCCGTGGATCGAGCTCAACCCCGCGCCGTTGTACCGGCCGTCGAAGGGACTTCCTCCGATTGGCAGCGGGCTGGCACCGGGTGTCGGGCTCCGTGGCCGGCTGCGAGACACCGTGTTGAGGGCACTGACCGCACGGGCCTGGCGTGCGGGTCTTCGGCAGCGCTCGGCGGTGAGGGTCGAAATCGGTTTACCGGCAGCCGATCCCGGGCCGCTGCGCAGACTCATCGCCACGCTTCCCGCGCTGGAGGTGCCGCGCCCGGACTGGCCCAACGAGGCCGTCATCGTGGGGCCGTTGCATTTCGAACCGACGGACACCGTGTTGGCCATTCCGCCGGGCGACGGTCCCGTGGTCCTCGTGGCGCCGTCGACGGCGAAGTCAGGGGCGCGCGGACTGGCCGAGGTGGCGCTGGAGGCGCTGCATCCGGGGGGCGTGCTGCCGCAGGGGTCGCGGGTCGTGGTGTCGCGGCTGGGTGGTGAGGACGTCGACGTTCCGCCGTGGGCGGTGGTGGGACTGGGTCGTCAGGACGAACTGCTGGCGGCCGCCGATCTGGTGATCTGCGGTGGCGGCCACGGCATGGTGTCCAAGACGCTGATGGCCGGGGTGCCGATGGTCGTGGTGCCCGGTGGCGGCGATCAGTGGGAGATTGCGAATCGGCTTGTGCGACAAGGCAGTGCGCAAATCGTCCGGCCGCTGGAGCCCGAGGCATTGGCGGCGGCGGTCACCGAGGTGCTGTCCTCGCCGCGATACGCCGAGGCCGCCAGGACGGCAGGCGCCACCGCGGCGGACGTCGCAGATCCGGTACGGGTGTGCCACGAAGCGCTGGCACCGTCAGCGTAGGTTTGATCGGTGCGTCTGACCGAATTCAACGAGCTCGTCGACAGCCAGTTCGGCCCGGTGCGGGGCCAGTCTTTGCTCGTCGACCACGTGCTGCCCGGTTTCGACGGGCGCACCGCCGCGCAGGCGATCGAGGACGGTGTTGACCCCCGAGACGTGTGGCGGGCGCTCTGCGCCGACTTCGACGTCCCGCGTGATCAGTGGTGGCCGGCTAGCGCGCCTCCGGGTGCGAGGGACCACCCGGTCATCACCGGTATCGGATTCCGATCCCTGTGAGGCCGGCGCTGTCTGCCGGTGATGCCGTGGCACCGCCAGGAGTATGCCGGGCGCCGACGACTTGTAGTCAGACTCCGTTGTGGGCGCCGTCGCTCGCCGTTCTGGCGCTCCCGGCGCCGCTGGACCGGAGTCGCCTCGATGTGCGGCCCTCATAGGGCGGTATCGCGGGCTCGACGTCTCGGGGTGGCTCGTTGGTGAACTTGGTGTTGAATCCCGGGTCTTCCGCGCTGCCGTGCGACGGCACACTTTCATCGCCCTCGATGGCTCCCGATGGACGATCTTCGCCACCTGACGGCACGTCGGATCCGGTGTCCCGCGTTCCGGGTGCCGGTTCTCCTTCGAAGCGTTCTTGCGGGTCTTGTGGGCTGTTCATTACTACTCCTTAAAGCCGCCGTACATTCTGCGGCGACCTAGAGGTGGGGTACCCGCGGGTCGGTGGCCAAAACCGGGCGAGGCGCCGTTTTGCCAGTTCACGATTGTTTTTTTGGCGGCATTACCCCCGCTGACCGAGCAATTGCGCCGTCTCCCGGTGCAGCCTGCCGAAGTTGTAGTACGCCGCGCAGGCACCCTCGGGGGAGACCATGCACGTGCCGATCGGTGTCTCCGGGGTGCACGCCGTGCCGAACACCTTGCACTCCCACGGCTTGATGACGCCCTTCAAGACCTCTCCGCACTGGCATGCCTTGGGGTCGGCGACCCGCACGCCGGGCATGTCGAACTTCAACTCTGCGTCGAACTCGGCGTAGTCGGAATGCACCTTCAATGCGCTCTGCGAGATGAAACCCAGCCCGCGCCACTCAAAATGGGGCCGCAACTCGAATGTCTCGGACATCAGCTTCAGCGCCTGGGTGTTGCCCTCCGCTCGTACTACTCGGGTGTACTGGTTCTCGACTTCGCAGCGCCCTTCCCTGATCTGCTGCAAGAGCATGTGCACCGACGCCAGGATGTCGAGCGGCTCGAATCCCGCTACCACCATCGGTTTTCCGTACACCTCGGGCACGAACCGGTATGGCCGCAAGCCGACCACGGTCGACACATGACCAGGCCCGAGGAAACCCGACAGCCGCAGATCGGGCGACTCGAGGATCGCCTTGATCGGCGGAACGATCGTGACGTGGTTACAGAAAATGCTGAAGTTGCGCACGCCGAGCGTGCGGGCCCGGACCAGCGTCACCGCGGTGGACGGCGCAGTCGTTTCGAAACCCACGGCGAAGAACACGATGTGCTTGTCGGGATTATCGATGGCCACCTTGAGCGCGTCCAGCGGGGAGTAGACAAAGCGCACATCGGCACCACGCGCCTTGGCCTCGATGAGGTTGCCCTTGGAGCCGGGCACCCGCATCATGTCGCCGAACGTGGTGAAGATGACGTTGGGCTGTTCGGCCAGCCACATCGCGTCGTCCACGCGGCCCATCGGGATCACGCAGACCGGGCACCCTGGCCCGTGGACGAGCTCGACCGACTCCGGCAACAGGTGCTCGATGCCGTGCCGGTAGATGGTGTGCGTGTGACCGCCGCACACCTCCATGAACTTGTACTCGTCGCCGGTCGCGAGCTGGGTAATCGATTTGACCAGGGCGCGCGCGGCCGCCGGGTCCCGGAATTCGTCGACGTACTTCATGTCAAGCCTCTCAAGCGATCTCGGACGAGTTGAATGCTTCGATCTCGTTGACGTAGTCGGCGCCCATCTTCTGGACCTGGTCGAGTGTCGCTTTCGCCTCGTGCTCGTCGATCTTGGCCATCGCGAACCCGACGTGCACCAGCACCCAGTCACCGACCTGCAGGTTGTCGTCGGCCAACAGCCGCACGCTGATGTTCCTGCGCACACCGTTGACGTCGACCTTGGCAAGCGACTGTTCGGCGTCCACGATGTCGACCACCTGACCGGGGATTCCTAAACACATCGTCAAACTCCTCTCTCAAAGTTCATCAGCAGATTCGTGGTAGTGGGTCGCCGACCAGCATGTCGACGATTCGGCTGCCGCCGAACGAAGTCCTCAGCGCGACAATGCCGTGGGGCTCCGGGACGATCTCGCCAACCACCGTCGCGTCGGCACCCTGCGGATGCGCTCGCATCGCGGCGATCGCAGCGTCGGCTTCGTCGGGCGCAACGATTGCGACGAACTTGCCCTCATTAGCGACGTACAGCGGATCGATTCCGAGCATGTCGCACGCGCCGAGAACCTGAGGCTGAACCGGCAGGCTTGCCTCGTCCAGAATCAACGCGAACGGCGAGTCCTTGACCAGTTCGTTGGCCACCGTTCCGACACCGCCGCGGGTGGCGTCGCGCATCCACCGCGTCGACGGCGCCGCCTCCAGCAGTGCCTCGACCAATTCATGCACCGGGGCGGTGTCAGAAGCGATGTCGGCATCGATGGCCAGGTCGCCGCGCGCGAGCATGACCGCCATCCCGTGCTCGCCGATCGTGCCCGACAGCAGCACCTTGTCGCCGGGCTGCACGAGATCACGCGAAAGGTGCCTGCCCTCGGGAACAATCCCAACGCCGGCGGTAGAGATGTACACGCCGTCGGCGGCGCCCTTCCCGACGACCTTGGTATCACCGGTGACGATCTTCACGCCTGCTCTGGCGGCCGCTTCGCTCATGTCCGCGACGATCTCCCGCAGCTCGGCGATCGGAAAGCCCTCCTCGATGACGAAGGCCGCCGACAACCATTTCGGACGAGCCCCCGAGACCGCGAGGTCATTTACTGTTCCGTGCACGGCGACGTGCCCGATTGAACCGCCCGGAAAACGCCGCGGCGCAACAACAAACGAGTCGGTGGAGAACGCGAGCCGCTCACCTGACGGGGTGCGCAGCGCGGCGGCATCGCCGAGTTGTTCGAGCTCGTCGTTGCGGAAAGCCTCGAGGAACACGGCGTCGACGAGTGCAGCCGACGACTTGCCGCCGGCGCCGTGCGCGAGCGTCACCACGTCTTCGAGCAGCCGCGGACGTCGCTGCCGGAACTTGTCGATCCGTTCCAGCACTCGGTCTTCGCGTTCGGCCGCCGTCATCGCGTCAGTTCGGCTCATGAAGTATGCGCTCCGTTTCGGGGACGAGACATGTGTTCCTGCGCTACCGACCACAGCCGGAAGCCAAGCATGGCGTGGCTCTCCTGGATGCGGTGAATGCTTTGGCTGTGCACCGTGAAGCAGTGATCGAGGTCCTCGGCCACCGCCATTCGGCCGCCGTCGTGACCGGAGAACCCGATCGTCAACAAGCCCCGATGTTTCGCCTCGGTGATGGCCGACATCAGGTCCTCAGAGTTGCCCGAGGTTGACAGCGCGATGGCGACGTCGCGCTCGCGAGCATGGGCGATGATCTGACGTTTGAAGATGAGCTCGAAGCCCACGTCGTTCCCGAGCGCGGTCACCACCGCCTCGTCCGCGGCCAGGGACCACGCCGCAACGGCGCGCCCCCGCGCGGGGCGACTGAACAACGATGCCAGCGTCGCCGCGTCGGTGGAGCTCCCGCCGTTTCCCAACGTGTAGAGGCGACCGCCACGCAGGAACCTGTCGGCCATCTCGATTCCCGCGGCGCTCAGCACCGGTTCGTACTCCGCCAGCGATTCCCGTTGCAGGCGGGCGCTTTCGGCGGCCTTACCCCGTGCTGAGGCGGACAGGTCGTCGAGAAGACTGCCTGCGTCGGTTTCCTCCGACTCGATGAACGGATACAGGAAGCTGGTGCTCTCGGTGCTCTCGCCGCCACGCCCCGTCATCGGTTCACCTCCTCCGCCGTGTCGTCCGCGCCGTTGAGGCGCGCGATCGCCGTTCCCGCGTGCACCAGCACCAGATCGTTTGGTGCGACCTCACCCAGGATGCTGACGTCCACCCACTCCTCGCCCTTCGCGGTGCGAACCAGGGCCTCACCCAACGGATTTGCGGGTTCCAGGATCACTTCGGCGAGACGCCCTTCGTCGCTGCACGTCACGCAGACTTCGTCAGTGCATTCCTCGGCGGCGGGCTTCAGCAGGCCGGGGTGTTCGAAGCAGACATGGGTGAGTTCCCACAACAGGTGATACAGCAGGACGAAACGTCCGGTGGCCGGCACCATCGGGTCGTCGGAGTCCACCCACAGGATGTGGTTCGCGGCCCCGGCCTGAGGGCGAGACCCGGAGCCGATCCACAAGGTCAGCGCCCCCCACGCCGGCGCCCGGCGCATCGCCTCGACCACGGAGGGCTCGTCTGCCGACGCCACCGCCATCAGCAGGTCGCCCGGCTGGGTGGCCACACGGGCCTGCGCCACCGGGTCGGGGTCGACGAGCGCCACCGAGGGTAGGGCCCGTTTACCCATGATCACTGGATGCACGAACTCGACCGCGACGTGATGCGCGTGCGGTTCCCATTGCGGCGATATCACCCATAGCGTGGCGCCGGCGTGAAATTTTCGGGCCAGATCCAGGGCTGCGGCAGCCAGGTCGGCGGACAGATTGGTGTCGATGAAGCCTCCGCCCGGCTCTGTGGTGACTGTCATGAGTTTCGCTCCTCGTTGCGGGCGGCGTTCACGAGATCGAGGGTGGTTTGCGTCGCATCGGCGAGCGCCGCGCACTCGGTGTCGGCAAGAACGCCGCATGCCCAGTCCCAATGCGCCGAGACCACATCGCCTGGCGTGGGCTGCCCGATCAGCGAGACCCCGCTCTTGCTCCATCGGACGCGCTCGGTTTTGGACTCGCCGAGCGCCAGGATGCCGTCGGCGAACGTCAGGGGGCGCGTCGCGATCACCGCGTGCTCGTCCTCGACGGATTGGATCGTTCCCCAACGTATCCGGCAGTTCTGCAGCACCTGCAGCGCCGTCGTTGCATCACGATCGAGGAAGCGCACCCACGGATAGACCACGAAGACGTGGAAGCTGTGGTGCGCCAGCACGCCCTGCGGCCGGGCCAGACCGTCGAGCAGGCCGGTGACCTGCCCGTGAAAGGCCTTGCGCAGTTTGGCCAGCAGGGCTGCCGGATCGACGCGGTCGAGTTCGGGCCCACCGACCCAGTAACTGCGCACGACGTCAGCGTCCAGCGCGTCCGGCACGCCCGCCGCCTCGGCGATGGTCCGCAGATACGGCCACGCGCCGTCGAACTCCTTGGCGTGGGCGGCGACTTCAGTCGGGCTGTCGCCACGCAGCAGCACGTCGGCGTCGGCGGGACCGCAATAGCCGAGCTCGTTGGGCGGGAACGCATAGCGCGCGAACAACGCATGTCCCGCAGGAAGTTTCTGCTCGTGTAATGCGGTCATCGGCTACCCCGCCGTTCCGATCAAGAGCTGACCGAGCGCGATGCCGCCGTCGTTGGGTGGCACACGGCGGTGGGTGATGACCTCAAAGCCTTTGGCCCGAAGGCCTTTCAGCGTCAGCCGAAGCAGCAGCGCGTTCTGGAACACTCCGCCGGACAACGCGATCGGCTGGCCGCCCGTGTCCTCCAGCCCTGCGAGGTCGACGACCAGATCGGCGACGGCGCGGTGGAACCTCGCCCCGATGACACCCGTCGATGTGCCTGCGCCTAGATCGTCGACGATCGCGGAGAGCACGGGACCGGGGTCGATCAGTGCCGGAAGTCGGTCGGCATCAACGTCGAACGCGTATGGGCTCCCGATGTGATCGACGTTGCGCGACAAGCCCTCGAGCTCGATCGCCGCCTGCGCTTCGTATGCGACCACCTGGCGGACGCCTGCCAGCGCCGAAACCGCGTCGAACAATCGGCCCATGCTGGATGTCGGCGCGCAGCCGAGCCCGGTCTCGAGTTGACGCAGCAGTATTCGGCGCTCGTCGTCGGGACATGCGCGCACCGGTGGGAGATCGTCGTCCCAGGCCAGGCCGGCTGCCCACAGATGTGACAGTGCCATCCGGTACGGGCGCAGCACGCTGACGTCGCCACCGGCCAACGGAACGTACTTCAAATGCGCCAGCCGCTGATAGCCCTTGTAGTCCGCGAGCATGACCTCGCCACCCCAGACAGCCCCGTCGGCACCGTACCCGGTTCCGTCGAATGCGAAGCCGAGCACGCGCTGCGACCCGTCCAGCCCATGCTCGGCCATCACCGCGGCGATGTGGGCGTGATGGTGCTGCACCGTACGAACCGGTCGCTCGCCGGCATTGCGTTCCGCCCACGCGGTGGAGCGATAGCCCGGATGCGCGTCCGCGACAAGGATTTCGGGTGCAACTCCGGTCAACGACTCGAGGTGTCGTTCGGCGGCGTCGAAGGCCGACAACGTGGCCAGGTCGTCCATGTCGCCGATGTGCTGGCTCAGCCAGGCGTACTTCTGGTCGGCGACCGCGAAGGTGTTCTTGAGATCGCCACCGACGGCCAGCGTCGGCGGCACCGGCACCGGAAGCGCCACCGGCAGCGGCGCATAGCCGCGGGACCGCCGGATGGGCAGCTCGGCCCCACTCTGATCGGCGTCTCCGACACCGCTGACCACCCGCACGACCGAGTCATCGCACGGCACCAGAATGGCGCGGTCGTGCATCAGCCAGCCGTCGGCGAGGTGCGAAAGCCGTTGGAGTGCATCGTCGTCGGTGAAGCAGATCGGTTCGCCGCCGAGATTCCCCGATGTCATCACCAGCACGGACGGGCCTGGCTCGTCCCCCGAAAGTCCGAACAACAGTGCGTGCAGCGGCGAGTAGGCCAGCATCACACCGAGATCCGGGTTGTGAGGTGCGACCGATGCGGCAATGTGTGTACCCGCCGACCGAGGCATCAGCACGATGGGTCGCTGTGGGCCGGACAGCAATCGCTCCGACGTCGCGTCGATCCAGGCGATGCGGTGCGCGGTGGCCAGATCGGGCACCATGACGGCGAACGGTTTGTCGCCGCGGCGCTTGCGGTGTCGCAGCTCGGCGACCGCGAGCTCGTTCTCGGCGTCGCAGGCCAGGTGGTAGCCGCCGATTCCTTTGACTGCGAGGACACCGCCGTCGCGCAGCAGCCGTCGGGCGTGCGTCAGCGCCGCTTCACCCTCGACGACGTCGCCAGCGCCGACCCGGTAGCTCAGTGTCGGCCCGCAGGCCGGGCAGCAGACCGGCTGGGCGTGGAACCGGCGGTCGGTCGGATCGTGGTATTCGCGCCCGCAGTCCGCACACATCGGGAATGGGGCCATCGTGGTGCTGGCGCGGTCATAGGGCAGCGAGGCGATGATGGTGAACCGCGGACCGCAGTTGGTGCAGTTGACGAATGCGTGCCGGTAGCGCCGGTTGGCCGGGTCGCGCTGTTCTGCCGCGCACTCGGCGCACATGGCGACGTCGGGGGAGGCGAGCGTCCGGCCGCCGTCGGACCGCGACGTATCGGCGATCACGAACCCGGTGCCGCCGACCACAGGGATCTCCTGCGTCTCGACGGATTCGATGACGGCGAGCGGCGGGCCACGATGGGAGAGCCCGGCAACGAAGTCGTCGAGATCGGTTGCGTCGCCCTCGACCTCGATGATGGCGCCGGAGCTGTCGTTGCGCACGGAGCCGGCTCAGTGCGTGCGCGGCGGCGCAGGTGTAGACGAACGGCCGGAAGCCGACGCCCTGTACGACGCCGCGCACGCAGACCCGCAACCGGCGCCGGCCGGTCATGGGGTCGCCTCCGCATCCTCGCCGCTGCCCATCATTTTGAGTCCGGCCATGGCGGCGTCGGCGCCCGCCTCGTCGGTCTTCTCGACGACGAAGCCCATGTGGATGATCACCCAGTCACCCGGCGCGAATGTCTCCTCCGGCATCATGCCGATGTTGACCTTGCGGTTCTCACCCGCCACGTCGACGAGTGCGAGCTGGCCGCCATAGCCTTCCAGCATCTGGACGACCTGGCCGGGAATTCCGAGGCACATGGCTCAGCCGACCTTCGCGTCGTCGACGAGTCGGCCGACGACTTCCTCGATCGCCTTGACGGCGTCGGGGACGGCTGCGGATACGGCCGCGGACAGGCCCATTCGCTCGTCGACATCATCGATCTCACAACCGATCACGACGGTGTACGGTGCTGTTCCGCCGAGGGCGGCGAGGCTGGCGAACACGGCGGCCGGGTCCATCGCGTGGGCATCTAAACCGATTCCCGCCGAGAGCGTTTCATGATCGGCCTCGAAGATGTGCAGCGTGCCCGGCGCCCCGCGGTCGGGCAGGGCGTCGACAAGCACCAGCGCGTCGCATCCGTCGAGCAGGTCATAGGCAAGATGCATGCCGCGGATGCCGTAATCCACCACCCGCACGCGCGGGCCTGCGACGTGTCCGGGTACGTGGCGCATCACCTCGGGTCCGAAGCCGTCGTCGCCGAGGAAGATGTTGCCGATACCGGCTACCAGAATTTGGGACGTGATATCACCTCGCAAACGCCTACATACGCCGAATCTTGATGTATCGCTGCAGATCTGGCAGCGAGCGGACGCCGATCACGACCGCGCCGAGCACAACGACGCCGGCTATGACGGTGGCCGTGACACCTACTGCTTGCATGTCGGATTCCTTTCATTCAACGGTTCGACCTCATCGGGTGCGAAGTACAGGTAGCGGCCATACCACTCGTGCAGGTCGGCGGCGGGGTCGTCCTCGATAACGACGCCGACGTGTTGGTCTCCGTCGACGGTTTCGTGCACAGACGTGACACGTGCGATTTTGCCGGCAAAGAACAGGTCTTGCGCATCGGCGCGGCGTGACGGGTGCAGCCGCACGCGGCTACCTCGGCTCACCCGCATGCCGTTCACCAGCACGGCGTCGACATCGGGTGTGACAGCGTTGTCGGCCAACGGGTCCCACCAGTCCACGCCGTCGGGTACCTCGGGGATCAGACCCGCGGAGTCGGCGACAGCATGCGGATTGCGCAGCACGCCGTGCAGGTTCAGCAACGCCTCTGGCGACATCGAGTCACACCGGTCGATGATCTGCGCGGCGAGCGGATCGGTGGCGCGGGCCGCCGTCTTCTCCTCGTCGGTCATCGTCATGATGCGCAGCGTCAGGATCTCGTCGATCTCGGTCGAGTCGTACAGCGCACCGTCGCTCTGCTCGGCGATCTCGGGGTGGTCGTACAGGATGATCGGCGATACCAGCATCAGCGCATGGTCGCCGGACGGTCCGGCCAGCACCGGGAAGCAGCGGTGGTGCCGGCACCGGGCGACCGCGCTGTCGGCCGATGCCGGTGGTTCCAGGAGCGACACGAAGTCACCGTTTTCGATCTGGGCGACGAGGTGGGTACCGATGAGCGACAAGGCGATCGCCTCGTCTTTGTCCTCGACAGGTGCCGCCGAGTTGCGCACCGTCATCGTCAGGCGCACGAACCCGTCGTCGCGTTCCGCGGCGACCTCCAGTTGCGCCCGTAGCGCACGACGGGTGCGGACCAGCCTGCCGCCGTCGACTGTCTCGATGTCGGTGCCCGCGTCGATCTCGATCGGAAGGGTCTGCGGCAGGCCCGATTCGATATCGATCGGCCCGAACGAGATCTCGCGTTCGATGGCCTCGTCCCAGCGCAGCCAGGATTGCGAGCCCGACACCAGCTCTTCGACCGGTTCGAATCGGCCGCCACCCGTGTCCTTCTCGACGCCTCGGTGCTGCAGCTGAAGGAAGCGCACCACGACCGACACGGTCGGGTTTGCCCGCGGCGCGACGATGACCTGCGTGGACAGCGAGTCGTCTTCGCCGATGCCGTCGTCGGCGGCGCCGGCGGGCCCGAGCACCCCGAACTGCCAGCGCGTCTGGTTCTTCCGCGAGTTGGCGCGATATGGATACAGCAGATAGCCCTCGTAGAGCACTGCGTCGGCGATGGCACGGGCGCGACCCCAGTCGGCGGTCATCGGAGCTCCTCGGTCGAGCTGGCTGCCAGCAGCGAGGTGACCGCGTCGTCGAGAGAGAGAAGCCCGCGTGCCGAACGGTACGCAACCAGCGCGTTCGACGGTGTCCTGGTTCAGCCGCAGCCAGCCGGTGTTCGGATAGTGCGATTGCATCAGCTCACGCCACACCGATACCGGCATGTCGAAGCGGTCCTCGCGGTCCCACGGCACCTGTTGCACCGCGAAGCCCCGCGATCCCTTCGAGAAAACCGTTCCGCTGAAGAGGAATTGCAGCGGCACCGTGCCTTCGCGCAGGGCGTGCAGATACTTCGAAGCCGCCACCTCGAAGTCGTACGTGCATTCCAGGGGGAGGTTGACCTGCGTGGCGCCGGTGAATCCCTGCACCATCGCGGTGGTCTGCAGCCACTGAAAGTTGTGCATGGTGGTGGCCCAGCGCTCACGCGGCCCGAACAAGTCGATCAGGCCTGCGCCCTCGTCCTCGGAATAGCCGCGTCGCATGGGTTCGATGCGGACCTGGCAGCGCAACGCGATCGCGTGGATCGGATCGTCGCCGACCGCGGCAATGCCCAGTCGCGCGTTCAAAATCGGCGTAACCGCATAGGGCTCCGGCTCGACCTCGACGACGGCGAACGTGACATCTGTCATGCCTCGCCTCCCACTCGCTCCGGTCCTCGCTTCGCTGCGATCCTCACTCGCGCTCGCCTTCGGGAAGTCATCCGCGATTCACGACCTTGCTGCGGTCATCGAGTAACGCGAAGAACTCGTCGATGAACTCCCGCACCTGCTGTCCACCGTCGAACCCGTGCCACAGCATGCGCAACCGGCCGACGAACTCGTAGCAGGCATCGATCGGCAACAAATAACTCTGGGGCGTCGCGGTTTCCTCGTCGGGCACTCGGACCAGGACAGCCTCGGTGTCGTCGGCGAGCATGTCCACCCGCGCGTCGGCTGCGCGAATATCGTTCCAGGCCTCGAGGTCGAGCTCCGATTCTGTCGCTCCCGCAGGCCCGGGGTAGAACGCCACCGTCTTGTCCAGCACCGAATTCCGGAAGAAGAACGCGAGGCCCACCGGTATCTGAAGGACCTCCCAGTGCCGCCGGTCCAGCGCGAAATCCGGAAATGCGAGATAGCGGTCGGGAACGGCGCGATAGCGCAACTTGGCCTGTTCCTCGGTGAACAGCAGGTAGCACCCTCGGCAGACGCACATCAACTGCCTGACTTCGACATTCACCACATGCTGGTGCTCGTCGGCGATCGCTTCCGAACACATCTCGCACCGTTCGCCTGCAGGCTGTGGTGCCGTGCTGGCAGCACGGATACGAGAAAGGACGTCATACGCACCCGTCATGACGCCACCGCCTCGGCGACCGCCATGGACAACACGCCGTCACGTTCCAGCAGGGGTACCGGCTCGAGGTGCGCGTCGGCAGAGCCGTTTCCGTCGACGCAGGCACCCGCGTGCACGACGTCGAAATGCGCATGGCAGCTTGGGCATCGCAGCACGGCGTCGGTCCCGGCCGAACCGAGCCGTCGGTGCAGCGCCGCGCCCGCGAGCGATTCACCGCACGCACCGCACCGGTCCCGGTATGCGAACAGCTGGTCACCGAGCCGGCAGGCCAGCACGGTAGTGCCCGCCACCGCGAACCCACCGACCTCTCCCGGCGAAAGATCGGCGATGTCGGGCACCGGATGCCACGTGTGCCCTTGCGGTTGCGTGCGCACGCGGCTCATCAGGCTGTCCGCCGGAATCACGGCCGCCGGCTTGGCATCCGGGTCCGCGGCGACCACCTCGATCGACGAGATCTCCGGCGCTGCAGCGCGCACCGCATCCTCGACGGCCAGCTCGAGGGTGACCGACGACGACGGACAGCTCTTGCAGCTGCCTGCGAACTGCAACCGGACCACCTCACCGTCGACTTCGAGGAGATGGACGTCGCCGCCGTGCGAGCCGAGGTAGGGCCGCACACTGTCCAGCGCGTCCTCGATCCGCCGCTCGACGCCGTGCGGATGCAACCCGTGCACCAACAGGAGGCTGGCGATCAGGTCGTCGGCTACGAACGCGTCCGCGAGCTCTGGGCATGCGTGGACGGCCATCCCCATCATCTTTTCGAGGCCTGCGCCGTAGAGGTCGGTTATCTCGCGGACCAGCTGCTCCGTCCGTTCGCGCGCGATAGCGCCGCCTGTTGCGCTGGCGTCGAGGAGGTTCTGTATCCGATCGCCCGCCGTGCGCCACTGCGCGTCTTGTTCGGGGTTATCCGGGCGATGCGGCATATGTCATTCCCCGGTGACGGATTGGGTTGGGGAGTGCAACCTCTCCAGCGTCTTCCCCTTGCCCAGATACATGTGCACACCGCAGGGCAGACACGGATCGAAGCTGCGCACCGTGCGCATGATGTCGATGCCCTTGAAGTGCTCGCGATCGTTCTCCTCGAATATCGGCTGACCCTGGACGGCGTCCTCGTACGGGCCGGGCGTGCCGTAGCTGTCGCGTGGACTGGCGTTCCACGGCGTCGGCGGGTACGGATGGTAGTTCGCGATCTTGCCGTCGCGGATGACCATGTGGTGGCTGAGCACCCCGCGCACCGCCTCGGTGAACCCGCAGCCGATGCCTTCCTTGGGTACGTCGAACTTCTCCCAGGTCTTGGTGCGGCCCGCACGGATTTCGACGAGTGACTTCTCGGCGAAGTGCAGCGCACATGCGGCGGCATAGGCCTGGAAGTACGTGCGTGCGCGGTTGCGCTCGATCGTGTTGCTGCCGTACTGCGGCACCTTCCACTCCAATGAAACCGGGCCCTTGAGCGCCGTTTTCGGCAGGTTGATCTGCACGCTGCTACCGGTGGCCTTGACGTAACCGATGTCGACCAGGCCGGCGAGTGCCGTCGACCACAACCTCGCGAGCGGCCCGCCGCCGGTGTCGAGCGCCAAGTGGTCCGTGCCGTCGAACCAGCGCGGGGACATCACCCAGCTGTAATTCGAATCCAAGTCGCGCTTCTGCGGACGCGGGTTGGTGTGCTGGTTCCAGGGGTGGCGCCGATCAATCGGATTGCCCAGCGGATCGGTCTTGACGAACATCTCCTGGTCGGTCCAGTCGTCGTAGTAACTGTGCCCCAACAGGATCCGGATACCGAGGTTGATGTCCACCAGCGAGTGGGTGTGCAACTTGCCGTCGATCACCACGCCAGGCGTGACGAACATGGCGTTGCCCCACGCTTCCATGTCCTTGTACTCGAAGTTGCAGACCTCGGGGTCCTGGAACGAGCCCCAGCAACCGAGCAGGGTGCGGCGCAGTCCGACCTGGTCGTAGCCGGGTAGCGCTTCGTAGAAGAAGTCGAACAGGTCGTCGTGCATCGGCACGACCTTCTTCATGAACTCGACGTAGCGCATCAGCCGCGACATGTAGTCCGTCATCAACTGGATGGTGGCCGTGGTGCCGATGCCACCCGGATACAGCGTGGACGGGTGAACGTGCCGGCCTTCCATGAGGCAGAACATCTCTCGCGTCCACCGGCTCACCTGCAGCGCCTCCCGGTAGAACTCGCCGGTGAAGGGATTGAGCGCACGCATGATCTCGGCGATGGTCTTATACCCGTGCGCCTCCGCATTCGGTGCCTGGGCGTTCTCGGCCTTGGCCAGTACGCCGGGGTTGGTCTCGGACACCATCTTCTCGCAGTAGTCCACACCGACCAGGTTCTCTTGGAAGATGTTGTGGTCGAACATGTATTCCGCGGCCTCGCCGAGGTTGATCAGCCACTCACCGAGGTGTGGCGGCTTCACGCCGTACGCCATGTTCTGGCAGTAGCACGAGCAGGTGGCGTGATTGTCACCGCAGATACCGCAGATGCGGCTGGTGATGAAGTGGGCGTCGCGGGGATCCTTGCCCTTCATGAAGATCGAGTAGCCGCGGAAGATCGACGACGTGCTGTGGCACTCAACGACTTCTTTGTTCTCGAAGTCGATCTTGGTGTAGATGCCGAGGCTGCCGACGATGCGGGTGATCGGATCCCATGCCATCTCGACGAGCTGGCCGGGGTCGCGCTTGACGTGTGACGGCTCGGGGATGATCGTTGTCATCGCAAATTCTCTCTCTATCTAGGGTCCACTGCGCCACAGGGCATTTCGCCAAACCGGGCCACCGCCCGCCGTGTGCGCCGAAAGGACCCGCACCTACCAGGTGCGAGTCGCTCCGGTTTCGAGTTTCTTACCCGGGTGACGCCACTTCGGCTCTTTGTCGAGGGTGCGCCCGGTGATCCCACGCAGGGGACGAATCAAAGATCCATACAGTCCCGACGCAGTCGACGACAGCGTGCCGCCCGGCGGCTCATCCATGAACGGCATGAACTTGTCCGGGAAGCCGGGCATGGTGCATCCGATGCAGATCCCACCCACGTTCGGGCAGCCGCCGATGCCGTTGATCCATCCGCGCTTGGGCACGTTGCACTTGACGACGGGACCCCAGCAGCCAAGCTTGACAATGCATTTCGGCGATCCGTACTCGGTCGCGAAATCGCCTTGTTCGTAATAGCCGGCCCGGTCGCAGCCTTCGTGCACGGTCGCGCCGAACAGCCACTTGGGTCGTAAGGCCTCGTCCAACGGAATCATCGGTGCTTGGTCGGTGGCCATGTAGAGCAGATAGGTGAGCGTTTCGGCCAGATTGTCCGGATGAATCGGGCAGCCGGGCACGCAGACGATCGGGATGCCTGCCTTGCTCTTCCAGTCCCACCCCAGATAGTCGGGCACACCCATGGCTCCGGTCGGGTTTCCTGCCATCGCGTGGATCCCGCCGTACGTCGCGCAGGTTCCGACCGCGACGATCGCGGTCGCCTTGGGCGCCAACCGGTCGAGCCATTCGCTGGTGGTCATCGGTTGTCCGGTGGCGGGATCATTGCCAAACCCGCACCAGTAGCCTTCGTCGTGGAGTTGCTCGTTCGGGATAGATCCCTCGACGACCAGCACGAACGGTTCGAGTTCTCCCCGGTCGGCCTTGAAGAACCATTCGAGGAAGTCGTCCGCACCCCCGTTTGGTCCGCATTCGAAATCGATAAGGGGCCAGTGCACGGCGATTTTCGGCAGCCCGGGAAGCGCGCCAAGGGCGATCTCCTCGATGCTGGGTTGCGTGGCGGCAGTCAGCGCCACTGAATCTCCGTCACAACTCAGACCCGCGTTGATCCACAGAACGTGGATCAAGTGCTTCTTCCGCTTTGACTGCTGCCTCGGTTGGCATATGTCACAGCTTTCCGGGACCCGGGCTGGGGGCCCCAATCGCCACATCTGGACGTTTTGCGCCCGACATCCGTGAGCGCTGATTCTCGGTTTACTCCGGGGGGTATGTCTTGTCAACGGAAACTTGCGACATGTCAGCGTTTGCCGATGCGCCTGCCTGCGAAGTGATCCACTCGTACCATGCCTGGACACCCTCGCCGGTGGTGGCGGACAAGGGCAATATATTGACGCCAGGGTTAACTGATCGCGCGTAGCTAGCGCACGTCTCGAAATCGAAGTCCACATAGGGCAGTAGATCGATCTTTGTTGATGATGACGAGTCCGGCGGCGGCAAACATGTGCGGATATTTCAGCGGCTTGTCCGCGCCCTCGGTCACCGAGATGACCACCACTTTGCTGTGCTCACCGAGATCGAACAGCGCCGGGCAGACCAGATTGCCGACGTTCTCGATGAACAGCAGTGACCCGGATTCCGGTCCGAGCGCGTGCAGGGCGCGGTGCACCATGTCGGCGTCGAGGTGGCAGCCGGCCCCGGTGTTGACCTGAACCGCCCGCGCGCCCGCGGCGCGGATTCGTTCGGCGTCGAGCAACGTCTCCTGATCGCCTTCGATGACGGCGACGGGCCGGTCGTCGGTCAACTCGCGGATGGTGCGCTCCAGAAGCGTCGTCTTGCCCGCGCCGGGTGAGCTGGTGACGTTGAGCGCGAGGATGCCGCGCCCGGCGAGCCACTGCCGGTTCTGCTCGGCGAGCAGATCGTTCTTCTCGAGGACCTTCTGCTCCAGCGAGATGGTCTCGGTGTGGGTGTGGCCGTCGTCGTGGTGGTGTCATGGTCGTGGTCGTGGTCGTGGTGATGCTCGTGGCCTGCAACGGTGATGACGGCGCTGTCGTCGCCGCAGCCGCATGTCGCGCACATGGTCAGCTCACTTCCATCGAGAGGATGCGCAGGTCGCGTCCGGCCAGTACTTCGACATCGGCACTCCCGCACGGGCACAACAGGATCAGGTCGTGCAACTCGAACTCACGTCGGCAGGTGCGGCAGCGCGCCGCGCCGGGTTGCATATCGAGATCGAGGAGGGCGCCGTCGGCCACCGTGCCCTGCGTGGCCAGCTCGAAGCAGAACAGCATGGAGTCTGGGACCACGGCGCACAGCTCACCGACCGCGAGCTTCACGCTGTGCACGCGGCGGCCCGCGGCATGCTCACACACCGCGTCGACAACACTCTGCGTGATCGCCATTTCGTGCATGTCTGTCCGCTCTGCCGAGCCCGTGACCCCACGATAGGCCGATTTTCTGTCGACCCGTCAGTGATCGGCGTGTCAGCTTGAATCGAACACGTGTTCGTCTACTGTGGGCGACAGCGGAAACGACTGACTTGTCGGCACCTACCTCTAACGTCACGGCCAACCGATCGAAAACGATCACCACGAGGACGGAGACCAACCCATGTCGCAGGCCCCTGATCGCGAGAAAGCCCTCGAGCTGGCACTCGCGCAGATAGAGAAGAACCACGGTAAAGGTTCGGTGATGCGGCTCGGCGACGAGGTGCGCCAGCCGATCTCCGTCATCCCCACCGGTTCGATCGCGCTTGACGTGGCGCTCGGCATCGGCGGCCTGCCAAGGGGCCGGGTGGTCGAGATCTACGGTCCGGAATCCTCGGGTAAGACCACCGTCGCGCTGCACGCGGTGGCCAATGCCCAGGCGGCGGGCGGCATCGCGGCGTTCATCGACGCCGAGCACGCGCTGGATCCGGAGTACGCCAAGAACCTCGGCGTCGACACCGACTCGCTGCTCGTCTCCCAGCCCGACACGGGTGAACAGGCGCTGGAGATCGCCGACATGCTGATCCGGTCCGGTGCGCTGGACATCCTGGTCATCGACTCGGTGGCCGCGCTGGTGCCGCGTGCCGAGATCGAGGGCGAGATGGGCGACAGCCACGTCGGCCTGCAGGCCCGGCTGATGAGCCAGGCTCTCCGCAAGATCACTGGCGCGCTGAGCAATTCGGGCACCACTGCGATCTTCATCAACCAGCTCCGGGAGAAGATCGGCGTGATGTTCGGCTCACCCGAAACGACAACGGGTGGAAAGGCTTTGAAGTTCTACGCCTCGGTTCGCCTGGATGTCAGGCGAATCGAGACCCTGAAGGACGGCACCGACGCGGTCGGCAACCGCACCCGCTGCAAGGTCGTCAAGAACAAGGTGTCGCCGCCGTTCAAGCAGGCCGAGTTCGACATCCTCTACGGCAAGGGCATCAGCAAGGAAGGCTCGCTCATCGACATGGGTGTGGAGCAGGGATTCATCCGCAAGTCCGGTTCCTGGTTCACCTACGAGGGCGAGCAGTTGGGTCAGGGCAAGGAGAACGCCCGCACCTTCCTGATCGAAAACGTCGACATTGCCAACGAGATCGAAAAGAAGATCAAGGAGAAGCTAGGCATTGGCGCCGTGGTGACCGATGACGAAGTCCTGCCAGCCCCCGTTGACTTCTAAGTCCGCCGAACTCTCCCGCGAGGAGCAGGCGCGGGCGCTCTGCCTGCGCCTGCTCACCGCGAGGGCGCGCACCCGCGCGGAGCTGACCGGGCAGCTGACCAAGCGCGGCTATCCCGACGATGTCAGCGCCCAGGTACTCGACCGGTTGGCCGCCGTCGGCCTGGTCGACGACGCCGACTTCGCCGAGCAGTGGGTGCGGTCGCGTCGGCTGAACGCCGGAAAAGGTAAGCGCGCCTTGGCCGCCGAGCTACGCACCAAAGGCGTCGACAACGAGCTGATCACCGCAGCGCTTGCCGATATCGATGCCGGTGCCGAGCGGGAGCGCGCCGAGCAGTTGGTCGGCGACAAGTTGCGCCGCGAACGGCTCGCCGACGACGACGCCAAGCTGGCCCGGCGGCTGGTCGGCATGCTGGCCCGGCGCGGCTACAGCCAGACAATGGCGTTCGACGTCGTCAAGGTCGCGTTGGCCAACGAACGCGAGCGCAGGAAGGTCTAGCCGGGCGGTAGGTTTGCGGCCATGCTGCTGTCGGCCAAACTTGCTCCCACCTTCGACTATCCAGTGCTGGAAGAGTTCTGGCGTGCTGCCGACGAGCTCGGCTTCCATTCGGTCGCCAACTACGACCACTTCTACGGGCTGACCGACAACAGCGTTCCGACGTTGGAGGCTTGGACGTCACTTGCCGCCATGGCCACGGTGGTGCAGCGGGCGCGGGTGAGTTGCATGGTCACAGGTGTCACCTACCGCAATCCGGCGGTGCTGGCGAAGATGGCGGTGACGGTCGACCACATCAGCGGTGGCCGGCTCGACTTCGGGCTCGGCGCCGGATGGCATGAGGCCGAACACCGAGGCTATGGAATCGAGTTCCCCAGTGCAGGAACACGAGTGGCCATGCTGGACGAGGCGCTGATGATCATCAGGCGACTGTGGACCGAGGAATCGGTGACCGTCGAAGGCCGCTTCTACACCCTGCGCGACGCGCTGTGTCAACCCAAACCGCTACAGCGACCGCATCCACCGATCGTCATCGGCGGAGAGAAGCCCAAGATGCTGCGGGTGGTCGCGCGCCATGCCGATGAATGGAACATGCCAAGCCACGGCGACGTGGGTGAGTGGAGCGAAGTCAGCGCCAACCTCGACGATGCGTGCGCAGAGATCGGCCGGGATCCGTCCGAGATTCGGCGCTCGGTGCAGTTGTTCATCCAACCCGCTGTAGATGGGCATGTGGACGAGCAACTGTCGAAGCTTCCCGCGCTGCAAGCCGTCGGATGCCAACATGTGGTGCTGTCGTTCTATCAGCCGCCGACGCTGCAGCAGTTGGCGCACTGCGCGCAGCTGGGGGGCGCAGAAGGTGCGTGACCCGGCGCACGACGTCGTTCAGCTGGTGCGAGGACACGGCGCGCGTGGTTTGACGTGACTGTGCCTGCGCGACAGGAATATTCACTACCTGCGCCAGACGATCGATGGCGCGGTTCGACACATCGCTGACGGTGTCGACCGTGCCGGCGCTCACCGCGAGGGCTTTCCCCGCGGGCCTCGCGACGGCAGGCGGCAGCTGGGCAACTAGGTTGCCCAGGGACTGGATCTGGAAGTCCGCCAGCTCTCTGCCGAAGCCCACCAGTTCGTGGCCGGCAACCACTTCGATGTTGATGAAGCCCGCGACCGCCCGTTCGGCCGCCACCGGTATCGGTGTGCCGGTGGCGGACGTCATCGACGAACGTCTGCGCGACCTGGGCCTGCCGACCAATCAACTGCGCACCGGTCACGACGAAATCCACAGCGACGCCGGTGTTGAAGGAGAGCTGCTCAGCGATCAGCGCAGGCAGCTGCAGCGGTTGTGCCTGCGCCACGAGCGCGATCGGAGGCGCCTCGGCCACGGCGGCGGGTACCTGTGCCTCCATGGGTGCCACCACGACGACGGTGGCGGTGGCCGCTGCGAGGCCCGATGACAGATACGAACGGACAGATACATTCATGGCTGCTCCCCGTTGAGTGCGTCCGTGATTTCACGCGGCTACGCGAACGTGCGCAACCTCTCTTAGGGCACGGATCAGGCGTCTGCGGGGTTCAAATCGTGCCGCCGCCGCCTGCCGCAAAAGTGCCCTGTGTGACCGGCTGGATATGCAAAGGTTCCGGACCGCGGCGGGACCGCCGCATTCGGCCCTCCAGCCATACCGCGAAGTACGACAGCGCGAAGTTGACGATGATCATCAACAGCGCGATGACAATCAGCGCGGGGATGTAGTTGCCGTAGGACGCGCCGACCTGTGTGCCCTGACGCACCATCTCCAGGAACGTGATCTGGTAGCCGATGGCGGTGTCCTTGAGGACAACCACCATCTGCGAGATCAGCACAGGCAACATCGAGGTGACAGCCTGCGGTAACAGAATCGACCGCATGGTCTGGCCCCACCTCATGCCCAGCGCAAAGGACGCCTCCGACTGCCCCTTCGGGAGCGCGTTGACGCCAGCGCGAACAATCTCGGCGATGACGGCACCGTTGTACAGCGTCAGACCGGTGATGACACCCGCCAGCGCCAGATGCTTCGACGGAAACACGTCGTAGAACGCGTACAGGAAATACGCGAAGATCATCATGATCAGCACGGGGACGGCGCGGAAGAACTCCACGACCACCGAGCACAACCATCGGATCCCGGTGTGAGTTGAGAGCCGTCCCACCCCCAGGACGAAGCCAAGCAAGACTGCCAGCACGATCGACACCGAGGCCGCGATCAAGGTGCCCTGCACACCCGGCAGGATGTAGGTCTTCCACAGGTTGGCCGTCAGGAACGGCTCCCATTTAGCGGATTCGAGCTGGCCCTTTTCCTCGAGTCGTGAGTAGACCACCCAAACCACGAGCAGGGTGATCACCAGGGTGATCGCGGAGATCACATGGTTGCGAACCCGCGCTCGCGGGCCGGGCACGTCGAAGAGCACCGACGTCGAGCTCATCTGCCCACCGCCAGCCGTTTACCCAGCCACCCGAAAAACAGACCCATCGGCAGGGTCAGGATGAGGAAGCCGCCCAAGAAGATCGTGCCGACAGCCATCAGCGCCGCCGTGTTTTCGATCATTTCCTTCATCAACAGCGCCGCCTCGGCCACTCCGATCGCCGACGCAATCGTGGTGTTCTTGGTCAACGCGATCAATACCGAGCCCAGTGGGAGGACGACTGCGCGAAAAGCCTGTGGTAGCAGAATCATTCGCAGGTTCTGTCCGAACGTCAGACCAAGTGATCGTGCCGCCTCGGCCTGGCCCAGCGGTACCGTGTTCACACCGGATCGCACCGTCTCACACACGAACGCCGCCGTGTAGACGGTCAACCCGAGCACCGCAAGCCGGAAGTTGCTGTCCTCGATCGACGTGATCGACTGCGAGTCCACCATAGTGATGCCCAGCGTCTGGGCCAGTCCGAACGAGCAGAACAGGATGATCAGCGTCAGCGGAGTGTTGCGCACCACGTTGACGTAGGTCGTCCCCAACCAGTTGAGCACCGGCACCGGCGCCAGCCGCATCGCGGCCAGCAGCGTGCCGAGGATGAGCGCACCGATTCGCGGAGTACACCGTCAGCTGGATCGTCGTCCAGAACGCCTCGAGGACCTGGCCGAGGGTGTACCCGGGTAGAACTTCCACGTGCGCGTCTCTTCAGCCGGCCGCGCTCAGCAGGGGTCGAGGGCAGGCGGCGCGGGTGCAGCCAGACCGGCGGGACCGAGGTTCTTGTCCCATGCAGCCTTCCATGCGCCGTCTGACTCCATCTTCTTGACCGCGTCGCTGATCTGGGTGCAGCAGCTCGGTATCGTCCTTCTTCATACCGATGCCGTAGTTCTCCTCCGAGAACGGCTTACCGACGATCTTGAACGCACCGGGGGTCTGGGCGGCGTATCCGGCGAGGATCGTCTCATCGGTGGTCACCGCATCGACCGCCCCGTTTTTCAGCGCCTCGACGCACGCCGAGTACGTGTCGTACTGCTGAAGTTGAACGCCGGGGTACTTGTCCTTGATGCGTTGTGCAGGCGTCGAGCCCGACACCGAGCACAGCTTTTTGTTGTTCTGCAGCGACTCCGCACCCGTGATGTCGGAGTTGTCGGCCCTGACCAACAGGCTCTGCCCGGTGACTAGGTACGGCCCCGCGAAACTGACCTTTTCCTTGCGGGCGTCGGTGATCGAGTACGTGGCGGCGATGAATTTGACCTGATCGTTCTGAATCAGCGTCTCACGCTGCGCCGACGGCGCTTCCTTCCACTCGATCTTGTCCTCGGCGAACCCGAGTTCCTTGGCGACATAGGTGGCGACGTCGACGTCGAAGCCGCTCATCTTGCCGTCGGGATTCTTCAGACCGAGACCGGGCTGATCGAACTTCGTGCCGATGACGATGCTGTCTTCGTCACCACCGCCACCGCCACCGCAGGCAGTGACCGCGAACGGCAGGGCGATCGCCAGCGCGACGGCACCTGCGACACGCAATGAGAAGGACGGCATATTCGTTTCCTTTCGCCGAAACTTTAGGGTTTTCAATGCTTGAGAATCTTTCCGAGAAAGTCCTTGGCGCGGTCGGTCTGTGGGTTGTTGAAGAACTCTTTCGGCTCGGCGGCCTCGACTATCGCCCCGTCTGCCATGAAGATGACCTTGTTCGCGGCCCCCCGGGCAAATCCCATCTCGTGGGTCACCACGATCATCGTCATCCCGTCCTTGGCCAGCGAGGTCATCACGTTCAGCACCTCGCTGATCATCTCCGGGTCGAGGGCGCTGGTGGGCTCGTCGAACAGCATCACCTTCGGGTCCATCGCCAGCGACCGGGCGATCGCCACCCGCTGCTGCTGGCCGCCCGATAGCTGTGCCGGGTACTTCTCCGCCTGGTTCGCGATACCGACCCGGTCCAGTAGCTCCATCGCCCTTTCTCGCGCCTTGTCCTTGGAGGCTTTGCGGACCTTCATCGGGGCGAGTGCGACGTTTTGCAGAATTGTCTTGTGCGCGAACAGATTGAACGACTGAAACACCATGCCGACGTCGGAGCGCAGCTGCGCCAGCTTGCGTCCTTCGTCGGGCAGCACTTCGCCGTCGATCGCGATCGTGCCCGAGTCGATGGGCTCGAGCCGATTGATGGTGCGGCACAACGTCGATTTGCCCGAGCCTGACGGTCCCAGCACGACGATCACCTGGCCGCGGGCCACGTCCAGGTTGATGTCCTTGAGCACGTGAAGGCTGCCGAAGTGCTTGTTGACGCCCTTGATCGAGACCATCGGCGTTGTCTGCTGAGTCGGTTCCGCGACCTCACTGCCGACCTACCCATGGGTGCTGACCTTACCCAGGGAACGCGCAGCTTGTCTTCAACTCGTGAATCCGCCCAATTAACGCCATATTGCCGCCCGTAACATGGGCGTCGTGACATCGACGGCAACCGAGGACGGTACGCACCTATCAGGTGCGTACCTATGGCTGCCAGATGAACGTCCACGATTCCGAGCGGCTGGCAGGCCTGCTGGAGGCGGCCGGCTACCGGCGTGCGGCCAAGGGCACCGACGCCGACGTGGTGGTGTTCAACACCTGCGCCGTGCGCGAGAACGCCGACAACAAGCTCTACGGCAACCTCAGCCACCTCGTGCCGCGCAAACAGGCCGATCCGAATATGCAGATCGCCGTCGGCGGATGTCTGGCCCAGAAAGACCGCGACGCGGTGCTGCGCCAAGCCCCGTGGGTGGACGTGGTCTTCGGCACCCACAACATCGGGTCGCTGCCGACGCTGCTGGACCGGGCAAGGCACAACAAGACGGCTCAAGTCGAAATCTTTGAGGCCCTACAGGAGTTTCCGTCCGATCTGCCGGTCGCGCGGGAATCCGCCTACGCCGGTTGGGTTTCCATCTCGGTCGGTTGCAACAACAGCTGCACGTTCTGCATCGTGCCTGCGTTACGCGGCAAGGAGGTGGACCGCAGGCCCGGTGACGTGCTGGCCGAGGTCCAGGCCCTCGTCGACCAGGGCGTCCTCGAGGTGACGCTTCTCGGTCAGAACGTCAACGCCTACGGCGTTTCGTTCGCCGACCCCGAGCAGCCACGCGACCGTGGGGCGTTCGCGCAGCTGCTGCGCGCATGCGGGCGGATCGACGGGCTCGAACGGGTGCGGTTCACCTCGCCTCACCCGGCCGAGTTCACCGACGACGTCATCGAGGCGATGGCGGAGACACCGAATATCTGCCCGGCCCTTCATATGCCGATGCAGTCGGGTTCGGACCGGGTGCTGCGGGCCATGCGCCGCTCGTACCGCTCCGACCGCTACCTGTCGATCCTCGAGAAGGTGCGCACCGCCATCCCGCATGCCGCAATCACCACCGATCTGATCGTGGGGTTCCCCGGCGAGACCGAGCAGGACTTCCAGGACACGCTCGATGTGGTCGCCGCCGCCCGGTTCAGCGCGGCGTTCACCTTCCAGTATTCGAAGCGACCCGGCACACCGGCGGCCGAGCTCGATGGACAGCTCCCGAAAGCCGTTGTGCAGGAACGCTATCAGCGACTCATCGACCTTCAGGAGCGGATCTCTCTGGAAGAGAACGCCGCGCAGATCGGCCGCACCGTTGAGCTGCTGGTGGCAGTGGGAGAGGGGCGCAAGGACAGGCGGACAGCCAGGATGTCCGGCCGCGCACGCGACGGCAGACTTGTGCATTTCACCCCGATGGGTGCCGACATCCGGCCCGGGCGACGTCGTGGCCACCACCGTCACCGATGCCGCACCGCACCACCTGATCGCCGACGGCGCAGTGCTGGCGCATCGACGCACCCGCGCCGGCGACGCACATGAGTCCGGCCGGCGGCCGCAGGGTGTCGGCCTGGGTATGCCCGGAATCGGCGCGCCCGCGAACGAGCCGACCGCGACCGGATGTGCCCTGTGACCGCGGGCAAGGGCCAGGACGGAGACTTCGAAGAATTCAAGGGCGACATCGAGGCTGCCGAACGCCGCGTCGCGAGGGAAATCGATCCCGGCGCAAGGGCGTTGGTCATCGCCATCGCCGTCTTCGTACTGCTGCTGACCTTCATCCTTCCGCATACCGGCGGTGCCAGGGGCTGGGATGTGCTGTCGGGCAACGACGCCGCGATCGGCGAGGGAGTATCGCTGCCGTCGCGGGTGTTCATCTGGCTGGCGCTGGTATTCAGCGTCGGATTCTCGATGCTGGCTCTACTGACGCGCCGTTGGGCGTTGGCGTGGATCGCGTTGGCCGGATCCACCGTGGCGTCCTTCTCGGGACTGCTCGCGGTGTGGTCACGTCAGACCGCCCCCGCACCACATCCGGGGCCCGGCATCGGGCTGATCATCGCGTGGATCACCGTGATCGTGCTGACCTACAACTGGGCCAGGGCGGTGTGGGTACGCACCGCGCTGCAACTCGCCGCGGAAGAGGAGCGCCGCAGGGCCGTCGCCAAGCGTCAGACCAAAGGACTGCTGGACAGCCTCGACGACGACACCGACACCGACGGCCAGCCGAAGAGCTAGCCCCTCTTGCCGAGGGCCTCGGCCGCGGCCTCCGCCCACTGCCGCCACTGCTCGGCGCTGGCCCGTGCCTCCTCGGCGTCCTTTGTGCGGCCCGCCGCCGCGGCCTTCTCCGCTTGCCGCTCGAATTGTTCTGCGCGCTCGCGGAATTGGTCGGCGCGTGCCTGGGCCTCCGGGTCGACGCCGTGTGACGGCGCGTCGCGCACCTTCTTCTCGATCGCCCGCAGCCGCCGCTCCAGATCGGCGCTGCGCTCACGGGGCACCTTGCCGATCTTGTCCCACTTGTCGCCGATGGTGCGCAGCGCGGCGCGTGCGGCATCGAGGTCGCTGGTGTCCAGCCTCTCCGCCTCCGCCAGCAGCGCCTCCTTGGCGTCCGCGTTGGCGCGGAACTCGGCGTCGCGCTCGGCGGAAATGGCATTGCGGGCAGAGAAGAAGGTGTCCTGGGCGGCCTTGAATCGCTGCCACAGCGTGTCGTCCACGTCCTTGCTGGCGCGGCCCGCCGCCTTCCACTCCGCCAGTAGGTCGCGGAACGCCGCAGCGGTCGGGCCCCAGTCGGTTGAGTCGGCCAGTTCCTCGGCCCGTTCGCACAACGTTTCCTTGGCCTGCCGTGCACCGGCCCGCTCCCGGTCGAGATCGGCGAAATGGGACCCGCGGCGACGGTTGAAGGCCTCCCGCGCCGCGGAATACCGTTTCCAGAGCGCGTCATCGGTTTTGCGGTCAAGCCCGCTGATCGTGCGCCACTCCTCGAGGATTTCGCGCAGTCGGTCACCGGCGGACTTCCACTGGGTGGAGTTGAGCGCCACCTCCTCGGCCTCGGCGGCCAGCGCCTCCTTGCGGGCGGTCTGAGCGGCGCGGTGCTCCTCCCGCTTGGCCTTATCGGCCGCGGCGGCGCTATCCGCGTGCTCGATGATCGTCGTCAGCCTCGCCGCCAGCGCGTCGACATCGCCGAGCACTGACGCGGTAGGGAGGCCTTCGGCCAGAGACGCCGCCGCCGACTTGATCTTGCGGGCATCGCCCGTGCCCGACGTCAGACGGCTCTCCATCAACGTGACCTCGGTGTCCAGGTCGTCGAATCGCCGTCCGAAATGGGCGTAGGCCGCCTCGGTGTCGCCCGCCTGCCAGGATCCGATGACCCGCTCGCCTGCGCTGCTGATCAGCCACACCGTCCCGTCGGGATCGACGCGGCCGTACCGATGGGGATCGCTGGACGGCGCAGCGGGCGCGCCGTGGTGGAGTCCGGACGGCGCCGGGCCGGGCCGGGGGCCTGGGCGCGGCGGTCCGGGACGGGGAGCAGGTTTAGGGGTGGTCGTCGTCGACTGCGGGGTCGCACCGCTCCCGCCGTGTTCGCTGGTCGTCATCATCGGTTCCTCGTACCCTCCGCGCGGACAATTCCGCGCACCTGCCGCGCGACGCGGCGCCCATCTTGCAACGCCTGCTATTCAAACAGGTCGACCGGCGTCCGTACGCCGATGCCGCCATTTGCCTAGGCTCATCACCGACGACGACGGGAGGGCAGGAGATGGCCAAGGCGGACATCGCCGCCCTGCTCGCCCTCGGCGCCGCCTTCTTCATCGCGATCGGCGACGTCATGCATCAGCGCTCAGCCCACGAAATCACCGACGAAAAGGTCAGCCACCTCGAGCTGTTCACCAGGCTGCTGCGCGATGGGAAGTGGTGGCTCGGCAGCCTGGTCTCGGCGGCCGGGTTCGCGCTGCAGGCGGCGGCGCTCGGCCTCGGTTCCGTGCTGCTCGTGCAGGCAATACTGGTGACGTCCCTGCTGTTCGCGCTGCCGATCAACGCGCGGTTGGCTCGTCGGCAGGTGACCCGGTGGGAGTGGCTGTGGGCGGCGCTGCTCGCCGCTGCGGTGGTGGTGATCGTGACCGTCGGCAATCCGACGGCGGGACACTCACACGCCTCCTGGAAGACGTGGACGGCGGTGGTGGTCGTCCTTGGGCCCGCGATGGTGCTCTGCGTGCTGGGAGCCGGCTTCGTCAAAGGGCCCGCGAGCGCGGTTCTTCTTGGGTTCGTGTCCGGCGCGCTGTGGGGCGTTTTCGCGGTGTTGACCAAGGGCGTGGTGGACCGGCTCGACGACGGGCTGTGGGTGTTGCTGCGCACACCCGAGCTGTACGTGTGGGCGCTGGTCGCCATTGCAGGCACGGCGTACCAGCAGGCCTCCTTCCGGGCCGGTTCGTTGACGGCGTCCCTGCCGACCATGACCGTCGCTGAGCCGTTTGTGGGGTCGGTGCTGGGCGTCGTCGTGCTCGGCGAAGCGCTGCGTCCGGGCGACGCGGGGTGGTTCACCCTCGTCGTCGCGGCGGTCGCGATGGTGGTCGCGACGGCCGCGCTGGCGCGCGGCGAGGCCGCAACGGCGTCTGCCGAACAGACCGCCTGATGCCGGCCCGTTAGTTTGGTTGCGTGCTGAGCGCCATCGCGATCGTCCCGTCGGCACCGGTCATGGTTCCCGAACTCGCGGCGTCGGCCGCCACTGAGCTGGCCGACCTGCGCGAGGCCGTCTTCGCGGCCGCCTCTGCGCTGCCCCAGCGGTGGATCGCGGTCGGCGTCGGTCCCGCCGACACGGACGTCGGTCCCGGGCAGACGGGCACGTTCGCGGGCTACGGCGTCGACCTCCGGGTGGCGCTGTCGGCAGACGCGGCCGAGCCTCCCCGCGAACTGCCGCTCTGCGCGCTGGTGACGGGTTGGCTGCGCGGCCAGGTCAATCCGCAGGCGCGCGCCGAGGTGCGGGTCTACTCCGACGACCACGACCCCGATGCGGCAACCGGCCGCGGCAGGCGGCTGCGCACCGAGATCGACGACGCCGACGGCCCGGTCGGCGTGCTCATCGTCGCCGACGGCGTCCACACCCTCACACCGCCTGCGCCCGGCGGCTACGACCCTGACTCGATCCCGGTGCAGGCCGCACTCGACGACGCGTTGGCGGGCGGTGACACCGCGGCACTGACCCGATTGCCGTACCCGGTTGTCGGCAGGGTCGCCTACCAGGTGCTGGCCGGGCTGGCGGGACAGTCGCCACGGTCGGCGAAGGAGCTCTATCGCGGGGCGCCGTACGGCGTCGGGTATTTCGCCGGCGTCTGGTATCCATGAGGCCGCTGGCGATCATCGGCCCCACCGGGACCGGAAAGTCGGCACTGGCCCTGGCGGTGGCGCAACGGCTGGGCGGAGAGATCGTGAACGCCGACGCCATGCAGCTCTACCGCGGGATGGACATCGGGACCGCGAAGCTTTCTGTCGCAGAACGTGGCGGAATTCCACACCACCAGCTCGACGTGCTGGACGTCGCCGAGACGGCGACCGTCGCGCGGTATCAGCAGGAAGCCGCCGCCGATGTGGAGCGGATCTCGGCCGCCGGGGTGCTGCCGATCATCGTCGGCGGCTCGATGATGTACATCCAGTCGCTGCTCGACGAGTGGGAGTTTCCCGCCACCGACACGGCTGTCCGGGCCAAGTGGGAGCAGCGGCTGGCCGAGATAGGCGCCGCCGCGCTGCACGGGGAGCTTGTCCGCGTCGACCCGGCGGCGGCCGCTTCGATCCTGGCCACCGACGGCAGGCGCATCGTGCGGGCGCTCGAGGTGGTCGAGCTCACCGGAAAGCCGTTCGCGGCGTCGGCGCCGACCATCGGTGCGCCACGGTGGGACACTGTCATCGTCGGATTGGATTGGCAGACAGCCGTTCTCGACGATCGTTTGCAGCAGCGCACCGACAAGATGTTCGCCGACGGCCTCGTCGACGAGGTGCGCTCGCTGCTGGGCCGGGGTCTGCGCGACGGCGTGACGGCGTCGCGCGCCCTGGGGTACGCACAGGTGATCGACGACCTCGACGGCGGCGGCGACGGTTTGGCCGCACGCGAACCGACATTCATCGGAACCCGCCGCTACGTGCGACGGCAGCGGTCGTGGTTCCGTCGCGACCACCGGATCACCTGGCTGGACGGCGCAGGCGGCGACAACCTCGAGGAAACGCTGCGGGCATGGCGGCACGTATCCTGATCAGGTGATGTTCGCCAAGGGCCACGGCACGCAGAACGATTTCGTGCTGCTGCCCGACCTGGACGGCAGGCTTGCTCTGGAGCCCGCCGGGGTTGTCGCGCTGTGCGACCGCCGCCGGGGGATCGGGGCCGACGGCGTGCTGCGCGTGACCACCGCAGGTGCGGCCGCGGCCGCCGGTGTCTTCGACCGCCTGCCCGAAGGCGTGGCGGCAGGTGACTGGTACATGGACTATCGCAACGCCGACGGCTCGATCGCGCAGATGTGCGGCAACGGCGTCCGGGTGTTCGCGCATTACCTGCGGGCCACCGGGCTGGAGAGCCGCGACGAGTTCGTCGTCGGCTCGCTGGCGGGCCCGCGGCCGGTGGTGCTGCACGGCTGGGATGCCACCAACGCCGACGTCACCGTCGAGATGGGCAAGACCAACCAGCTCGGCACCGGCGAGGCGGTCGTCGGCGGCAGGCCATTCGCCGGCCTTGCCGTCGATGTCGGCAACCCGCATCTCGCGTGCGTCGACCCCGACCTGACCATCGCCGAGCTGACCGAGCTGGACGTGGCCGCCCCGGTGCAGTTCGACATCGCGCAGTTCCCGCACGGCGTCAACATCGAAGTGCTCACCGCTCCGTCGAGTGGTTCGGTGTCGATGCGGGTACACGAGCGGGGTGTCGGCGAAACCCGTTCGTGCGGAACGGGCACCGTCGCTGCCGCCGTGGCCGCACTCGCGTACCAAGGTGCGACGACCGGAACACTGGCGGTCTGCATCCCCGGTGGCGAGGTCACCGTCACCGTCACCGACGCCACTAGCTACCTGCGCGGCCCGTCGGTGTTGGTGGCCAACGGCGAGATCTCCGAGGAATGGTGGCGTGCGCAGCAGCGATAATTCAGGTGCGCGAAGCCTGACGACCGTGCACCATTTCTGATTACCCATGACATATCCCGACTTACCGAACAGCGACATCCCCAGCCTGGGTGAGCTGGCCCTCGAAGACCGCACGGCGCTACGCCGCGTGGCCGGTCTGTCGACCGAGCTCGCCGACGTCTCAGAGGTCGAATACCGCCAGCTGCGACTGGAACGCGTCGTGCTGGTCGGTGTCTGGACCGAGGGAAGTGCGGCCGACGCCGATGCCAGCCTCGCCGAACTGGCCGCGCTCGCCGAGACGGCCGGTTCCGAGGTCCTCGAGGGCATGATCCAGCGGCGTGACAAACCCGACCCGTCCACCTACATCGGCTCGGGCAAGGCCCAGGAACTTCGCGACGTCGTCGTGGCGACCGGAGCCGACACGGTCATCTGCGACGGCGAACTCAGCCCCGCCCAGCTCAACGCGTTGGAGAAGGCCGTGAAGGTGAAGGTCGTCGACCGCACCGCGCTGATCCTCGACATCTTCGCCCAGCACGCCACCAGCCGGGAGGGCAAGGCGCAGGTGGCCTACGCCCAGATGGAGTACATGCTGCCGCGGTTGCGTGGCTGGGGTGAGTCGATGTCGCGACAGGGCGGCGGCGCAGGCGGCGGGAGCGGCGGCGGCGTCGGCACGCGCGGTCCGGGTGAGACCAAGATCGAGACGGACCGCCGTCGCATCCGGGAGCGGATGGCCAAACTTCGTCGCGATATCAAGGACATGAAGAAGATTCGCGACACCCAGCGCAGCCGCAGGCTGGCCAGCGACGTGGCGTCGATCGCGATCGTCGGCTACACCAACGCGGGCAAGTCCAGCCTCCTCAATGCCCTTACCGGAGCGGGTGTGCTGGTGGAGAACGCATTGTTCGCAACGCTCGAACCCACCACGCGCCGAGGCGAATTCGGCGACGGCAGGCCGTTCGTGTTGACCGACACTGTCGGATTCGTCCGGCATCTGCCCACCCAGCTGGTGGAGGCCTTCCGGTCCACGCTGGAGGAGGTCGTCGACGCCGACCTGCTTGTGCACGTGGTGGACGGTTCGGACGTCAACCCGCTGGCGCAGATCGACGCGGTCCGCCAGGTGATCAACGAGGTCATTGCTGATCGCGATGGCCAGCCCGCGCCAGAACTCCTGGTGGTCAACAAGATTGACGCCGCAGACGGCCTCACGCTCGCTCAGCTGCGGCGCGCGCTGCCCGGCGCGGTGTTCGTCTCCGCACACACCGGCGACGGCCTGGACCAGTTGCAGCAGCGGATGGCGCAGCTGGTGCCGCCGACCGACACCATGGTCGATGTGACGATTCCCTACGACCGGGGTGACCTGGTGGCACGGGTACATTCCGACGGCCGGGTGGACGCTACCGAGCACAACTCGGAGGGCACGCGCATCAAGGCGCGAGTGCCGATCCCGTTGGCGGCCAGCCTGAGCGAGTTCGCGACGTTCTGAGCATGAAAAATGGGGCACCCCTCGGCGCCCCATTTCCCTTCGCGATGTCTTAGTCCTGCTGCTCAGCCTTCTGGCGCTCCTCGGCGACCTTGGCGGCCCCGCGGGCGCCTTCGGCCTCGGCTTCCTTTTGGGCGGCATTGCGCTGGGCGTCGGCCTTATCCTGCTGGGCCTTGCCTTCGCGGTACAGATCGTCGCGACCGGCCACTGCGCCCGCGACTTCCTTCGCCTTGCCCTTCACGCCCTCGACGACGCCCTTGATGGCTTCCTCTGGACCGCTGTTGTTCTCCGCCATTGCGCAATTCCTCCTAGCGAATCGGTTCGTGACGTCTTCATTCCCGATCGGGCGGGCGGCTAAACGCATGCCGATGTCAGGTGGTGCGGGTCACAGGGTCGTACGGCGGACTACTCGCAGGCGATGTCGAAGACATCCGCTGCGGGTGTGGCAATGACGCGTTGTGCCAGTTCGGCTTTCAATTCATCGAGCCGTGCTTCCTGCTCAGCGGTCCGGTTCTCGGTGCGGGCCAGGTCGATGAACTCGTCGGTGACGAAGCCGTCGCGCAGGAGCAAAGTGGTCGTCCGGTCCCCGATGGAAACCTCGAAGACGAAGTCCTCGAGCAAACGGCCGCGGTCGGCACGCAGCAGGGACCGGTCGACCGTGTAGCGGCCTTCGGTGACGCCGCGCGTGACCGCTTCGAATCCGTCGCGCGCGCCGGGACCGCGAAAAGCCGTTCGGACGGCCACAAATCTCCTCGGCGGTGGCACGCCGGGGGAGAGCTGACCGAACGCTCGCTGCATGACCTTGAACGCCATCGCCACACCGGCGGGAGAGTGCGGGCCGTGGTAGCGCATCATGTCGTCGAACGTGAACGCGATGGTCCGCCCACCGTCTACGACCTGCAGCGACTCAGTCACGCTCACACAAGAAGTCTATTTCCGGCCACCCAGCACCCAACAACCAACCATCCGGTTGGGTGGTATATCGTCGTGGTCAAACCCCCGCTGATCTCTGGAGGTCCTCCATGGGCAACGTCGTCAAGTACGAGCGCACGCTCTTCGAGCCCGAACACGATCTGTTCCGCGAGTCCTATCGCGGTTTCCTCGACCGGCATGTCGCGCCCTTCCACGACCAGTGGGAGAAGGACAAGATCGTCGATCGCGGCGTCTGGCTGGAAGCCGGCAAGCAGGGCTTTCTCGGTATGGCGGTGCCGGAGGAGTACGGCGGCGGCGGTAACCCCGACTTCCGCTACAACGTGGTGCTGACCGAGGAGACCACGGCCGGGCGGTTCAGCGGGCTGGGCTTCGGCCTGCACAACGACATCATCGCGCCCTACCTGCTCAACCTCGCCGACGAGGAGCAGAAACAGCGCTGGCTGCCCAAGTTCTGCACCGGGGAGTTCATCACCGCGATCGCGATGACCGAGCCCGGCACGGGCAGCGACCTGCAGGGCATCAAGACCAGGGCGGTCAAAGAGGGTGACCATTACGTGCTCAACGGGGCCAAGACGTTCATCACCAACGGCATCAACGCCGACCTGGTGATCGTCGTCGCGTGCACCGACCCCGACAAGGGCGCGCAAGGCTTCTCGCTGTTGGTCGTCGAGCGCGGCATGGAGGGTTTCGAGCGCGGCCGCCACCTCGAGAAGATCGGCCTGGAGGCCCAGGACACCGCCGAGCTGTCCTTCACCGACGTCAAGGTGCCCGCCGAGAACCTGCTCGGCGAGGAGGGCATGGGCTTCATCTACCTGATGCAGAACCTGCCACAGGAGCGGCTCAACATCGCGGTGATGGCCGCCGCGGCCATGGAGGCCGTGCTGACCGACACGCTGCAATACGCCAAGGAGCGCAAGGCCTTTGGCAGGCCGATCGGCAGTCAGCAGAACAGCCGCTTCCTGTTGGCCGAATTGTCCACGGAGGCAACGGCAGTGCGCATCATGGTCGACGAGTTCATCCGGCTGCACCTCGACGAGAAGCTCTCCGCAGAGCAGGCCGCGATGGCGAAGTGGTATTCCACCGAGAAGCAGGTACACCTCGTCGACCGCTGCCTGCAGTTGCACGGCGGCTACGGGTACATGAGGGAATACCCCGTTGCGCGGGCGTATCTGGACGCTCGGGTGCAGACCATCTACGGCGGCACGACCGAGATCATGAAGGAGATCATCGGACGCTCGCTTGGCGTTTGATCGCACTCGTATCTCTTAGGAAATCCGGTTCCGCGGGAACCGCATATCCCGATCGTTATCGTGTCTATCTGACGCGCGGCTGACGAACGCGCTAGTTTCAGGGGGACTTTGCCGTAACACGGGGAGGGTGGATGAGTGGGGAGCGTGCCCTGCTGAACTCCGTATTCGGCCGCGCGGCCGCGGCTGTGCTGGCTGCGACCGTGGCCCTTGTGCTGTCGCCCGCAGCGCTGGCGACCCCGGAATCCGATGCCGCAGACGCGATCAACAGGGCATACGACGCCGGCGGCGGCGCCACCGGCCCGCTGGGACCGGGCGATGGTGGCGTCTATCCCGTCGGCGGAGGCTTCGGCCAGAACTACGCAGGCGGCAAGATCTTCTTCACCCCCGACACCGGCGCGCACATCATGGCGGGCGCGATTCTGCAGAAGTACGAGTCGCTCGGTGGGCCCGGCGACGGTGATATGGGCTTTCCGACCATCGACGAGGGCCCGGGTCGAGCCCAGGACAGCCGCAACACCACGTTCAGCGCGGTCGACAAGCCCGTCATCTTCTGGACGCCCGACACCGGCGCCCACGTGGTGCGCGGTGCGATCAACGCGGCGTGGGACAAGCTCGGCGGCTCGGCGGGGCCGGTGGGCGTGCCCACCGAGGACGAGGTCATCAAGGGTGACCTCGTCTCGCAGAAGTTCACCGGCGGTGAGCTCACCTGGAACCGGTCAGCCAAGGAGTTCACCACCGTTCCGCCCGATCTGGCGGGGCAGCTCGCCGGGCTGACCGTCCCCGAAGACGCCACGTCGGCGATCAACGCGGCCAGGCGAGCGGCCGGCGGGCCGCTGGGGCCGCTCGGGGCCAGACAAGGTCCGCAGTATGCGATCGGGCAGGACGGTGCGGGCCAGGACTTCGCCGGCGGCAAAATCTTCTACAGCCCGGCCACCGGCGCGAACGTGGTCAGCGGGCAGGTCCTCAAGAAATACGAGTCCGTGGGCGGCGCGCAGAGCGATCTGGGACTGCCGAGCAGCAACGAGACCGACGGCGGGCTCAAGACAGGTAGCCGGGTCAGCACCTTCTCCGCAGAGGACAAGCCGGTCATCTTCTGGACACCCGACTATGGCGCGTTCATCGTCCGCGGGGCCATGAACGCGGCATGGGACAAGCTCGGCGGCGCGGCCGGGTCACTCGGCCCCCCGGTGGCCGACCAGACCGAGGACGGAAACGTCGTCTCGCAGCGATTCACGGGCGGCGAGATCTCCTGGGACAAGCAGACCAACAAGTTCAGCAGCCAGCCGGCCAACCTGGCCTCCGGCCTGTCTGGCCTGACGGTGCCGGGTTACGAACCCCCGGACGCGTCCAACTCCGCTGCGTCGGACTCCAAGGAGCGCAACTGGTTCACCCCGTCTTGGTGGTGGCTGCTCGCCGGGATTCCGCTGCTGGTTCTGATCGGGCTGATTCTGGTTGCGGCGCTGCGGAACCGGGGCGGCGGCGACGTGGATCCGCTCGACGACGAGTTCGACGTGGGCACCACCCACGACACCGCAGCCGAGGCCGAGGCGCTGCGGCTGGCCGGCTCTGAGGACCACGGGAGGGTGCAGCTGGCCGACAATTACGGCCGGCCGTCGGGTTCCGCGCTTTACGGATTGGGCGGGTTCGGTCGCGATCCCATCGAGGAGTCGGGCGATGACGGGGACGAGTTCTCCGAACTCGAACCCGAGGCCGACGAGTCCGACACCGCGCCGACCCCGATACCGTCCGAATCGGAACCGGATTCCGGCCGCCACGCGGCGATTCAGCTCGACGAACCACAAACCGATCTGCATGAGCCCGAACCCGTTGTGGCACCCGCAGATGAGGTCAGCCCCACTGATGCGGCGGGTGCACAAACCGCCATTCACCTACCGCTTGACGATCCATATCTGGCCCCCACCGGTTACCCGATCAAGGCGGACACCAAGTCGGGGCTGTACTGGGGACCGGAAAGCGACCTCTACGACCACGTTCCGGCCGAGGTCTACTTCGTCAACGAGCAATTCGCCCGCGCCAACGGGTTCGTCAAAGCCGACTAGCCGGGTCAGATCTTCCGGATCACGGTGACGATCTTGCCGAGCACCGCGGCGTCATTGCCGGGAATCGGATCGAAGGCCGGATTGTGCGGCATCAGCCATACCTGGCCGCGGGTGCGCTTGAACGTCTTCACCGTGGCCTCGCCGTCGATCATCGCCGCGACGATATCGCCGTTGTCGGCGACGTTCTGCTGACGCACAACCACCCAGTCGCCGTCGCAGATCGCCGCATCCACCATCGAGTCGCCGACCACCTTCAGCAGGAACAACGACCCTTCGCCGACAAGCTCGCGGGGTAGCGGGAAGACGTCCTCGACCGCCTCTTCGGCCAGGATCGGGCCGCCTGCTGCGATGCGGCCCAGCACCGGCACGAACGTCGGTTCGGGCAGTGCATCGGAGCCGGCCACGTCGGTGGCCACGACCGGCGCCACCAAATCGTCGGCGCCGCGTACGTCGACCGCACGGGGCCGGTTCGGATCTCGGCGCAGGTAGCCTTTGCGCTCCAGCGTCCGCAGCTGATGTGCGACCGACGAGGTAGACGTCAGGCCCACCGCGTCGCCGATCTCCCTGATGCTCGGGGGATACCCACGGCTGGTCACCGAGGCGCGAATGACGTCAAGGATCGTGCGCTGCCGTTCGGTCAGGCCTTCGGGTACGCGGCGGCCTTCGGTGTTCTCAGGGCCTGCTGCGCTGTTCTGAGTGCCGGTGCGGTCCTCGCTCATGGGGCCGAATGTAGTCGCCGCAGCCTCGATAATCAAACATGTGTTCGAGGCGTGTCGCGATTCGCGGTCGTTCGGCTGGACGCCGCCGGAATTTGTCGGTGCCCTGCTCTATCGTTTCGCAACAGTTCGATCACATGTTCTATTAATCGAACGCATGATCGACTAGAGTTCGAACATAAGAGCGAACCAGCGAAGCGGAAGGCGAGGCAGATGACAGTTCTGGACACCCGAGAAGTCCTGACAGCACCGGTTCTGCGGGGGCATTACCGCCCGTCTGCGGCACGGCGGCCGTATCGCGCACCCCAGAGCCGGCGGCGGCCGGGCGGGGCGCCCCTGCACTACCGCGGCCCCGGCGTGGTGATGTCGCGCGCCTCGCACCGCAGGCGCCCCATCACGCCCGCCACCACCGTGGGACTGGCCCTGCTCGCCGCGCTGATCACGGTGTGGCTCGGTGTGGTGGCCCAGTTCGGCGGGGTCGTCGGCACCACAGGCTCGTCGACGCCCGTGCCCGACACGCTTGCGGTGGTCCAGGTGCAGACGGGGGAGACGCTTCAGCAGGTCGCACATCGGGTCGCACCGGATGCACCCGTCGCACACGTCATCGATCGCATCCGCGAACTCAACCAACTCGAGTCCGCGTCGCTCGACGCCGGGCAGACGCTCATCGCACCCGTCGGCTGACCAGACCGTGCGCGGTGAAACGCGCTGCCGCACAACGGCCATCGCCGGAGCGCGGGCGCGGCAGGCAACAATCACCCCGACACTGGGTTCCGAGCGGCGATGCAAAGGTACGCTCGGAGGCGTTCGAGGTAGATGTTTGTCGGCGCGGCGAAGGAGCAGTCATGCACTGTCCGTTCTGCCGCCATCCCGATTCCCGGGTCGTGGACTCCCGGGAAACCGACGAGGGTCAGGCGATTCGGCGCCGTAGATCCTGTCCGGAGTGCGGACGCCGGTTCACCACCGTGGAGACTGCCGTGCTCGCGGTCGTCAAGCGCAGCGGGGTCACCGAGCCGTTCAGCCGCGAGAAGGTCATCAAGGGAGTGCGACGGGCCTGCCAGGGGCGGCAGGTCGACGACGACGCGCTGAACCTGCTGGCACAGCAGGTCGAAGACACCGTGCGCGCCACAGGCTCTCCGGAGGTGCCCAGTCACGAGGTCGGACTGGCGATCCTCGGTCCGCTGCGGGATCTCGACGAGGTCGCCTACCTCCGGTTCGCGTCCGTCTACCGGTCGTTCTCCTCGGCCGACGACTTCGAGCGCGAGATCGAGGCACTGCGGGCGCACCGCGAGGTTCCCACCTCGGGCTGACCGCCTGCGTGTCAGTCGATCTGCCTGATTCCATCGTTGACCACCCGGCCCGCCACCCCCACCCATCCGTCGGCGCTCCACTGCGTCTGGATGACCGACCCCTTGCCCTGCACGATCGTGAGATCGCGGCTGAGATGGTCGGTGATGCGAACCGCCGCCGCGCCGGTCGCCTCGTCCTCGGGCACGCCGAGGCCGACCGCGAACATCCGGGAGCGCAGCACGCCGTTGTCCCGGTCGGTCCACGTCCACAGATAGTTCTCGACGTCATCGGGAAAGTCGTCCGGTTCGGCGGCGAAGAGCTCGTCGGTGGACTTGAGGTCGTAGATCGCGAAATCCGGTGCCCAATCGGCACGTGCCCTGACGACGACCATGTCGTCGTCGTAACTCACTTGCACGACTCCGGCCGGCACCTGAAGGGTGTGCACAGGGCGGCCGATGTCGCGTAGCCACCACGACGCGCCGACGGTCGGATGACCCGCGAAGGGGAGTTCGGTGGCCGGGGTGAAAATCCGGGCGTGCGCCGTGTTCGCACCGGGCCCGGGGACATCGATGAATATCGTTTCGCTGTAACCCAATTCGGTGGCGATCCGCTGCCGATCGCCGGGGTTCACCGTGCTCGCGTCTACGACGCCGAGCGGGTTGCCGAACTTCCCCTCGGCATCGGTGAAAACACGCAGCACTGTCACGTCGATGGCCATGAGCCCGATGCTACGACGTGGCGGAAGTGTGCAGCTCAGGTGGCGCTGCGTTCGTCGGTGCCCATCGCGTCGAGCACCGCGACCCGGGTATCGATCGATCCGGTGATCGTGCCTTCGCTTATTCCGTCGCGAAGCAGACCGCGAAGCAGATCCTGGTCGTAGGTGGCCGGTTCGGTGGAGTCGATGAACCGTTCGACGATCTCGACGAAGCGGTCGGGGTCATCGTGGAATGGGAAGTGCCCGGACCCGTTGAAGATCTCCAGCTGCGAGCCGGGCATCGCGGCGTGCGCGAGTTGCGCGTGACCTACCGGGATCACCGAATCATGCGATCCCCAAATCAATTGAACAGGAACCGATGCCGTCAAATAACATCGGTCGAGCATGGTGACTACCTGCCCGCGCCAGTCGACGACCGCCCGCAACGTGCGCGCGAATGCCGAGGATGCCGTCGGCTCCGGTAGATCCTTGAGAATCCGCAGCATCTCGGGCAGGTCGCGGCCCAGTGCGGTCTTGCCGATCGCCAGTCCGGCGACGCGTCCCGCCGCCTGCACCGCGGGCAGCACCAGCGGCAGCCGCAGGACCGCGAGCGCCTCGGTTCCCATTGGTAGGGAGGCGATCCGAAGCGCGAAGTTGACGTCTTTGGTCACCCCGCCCGCGCCGACCAGAATCAGCCGGTCCACCAACTGCGGGAACTGGTAGGCGAACTGCATCGCGACGCCACCGCCGAGCGAATGCCCGACCACCGTGACCCGCTCGATGTCGAGCACGCTGAGCAGATCGCGCATCCCGTTCGCGTATGCCGCAACGGAGTAGTCGGCGCGCGGCTTGTCGGACTTCCCGTGGCCGAGCAGGTCGGGGGCGATGACGGTGAAGCGTTGGGCGAGCGTGGATTGCACGCTGCTCCACGTCGTGGAGTTGTCGCCGATCCCATGGATCAGCAGTATCGCGGGACCCGATCCAGCGACTCGGTACGCGCGGCGGTAGCCGTGGATGGTGCGATATTGCAACGTGGGCGTCAGCTCACGCACGGGACGCAGATTGGGCTTTCCTGGCTTTCGCGCTGTCATGTCGCCAACCTCGTCGTCGGACCGGGTGACGGCCTAAACGCCGTCGTCCCCGTCTGGGAAGCCTTCTGTCTTCTTCTTGTCCCGCTGCGCGAGAAAGCGCTCGAACTCGGCGCCGAGCTCGTCACCGCTGGGCAGATCCTCGTCGCGTGCCAGCAGTGATTTGTTCTCCTGGGCTGCGATGAAGGCATCGTACTGGCGCTCAAGGGCCTCCACCACTTGAGCAACCTCGCTGCTCCCGCCGACCTGTTCCTCGACTTTCGCCGCCACTTCGGTGGCCGCCTCCGACAGCGCGGCCAACGGCAGCTGCAATGAGCCGGACTTGGCGACCTGTACGAGCAGCGCCTCCGCAGCGGCCGGGTAGTCGGTCTGGGCGAGGTAGTGCGGCACGTGCACGGTGAACCCGACCACATCGTGCCCGTGCTGGGCCATCCGGAACTCCAGCAGGTTGGACACGCTGCCGGGAACCTGCACCTCGCCGACCCACGGCGTGTGGCCGGCGATCAGCTCCTTGTTGTTGGCGTGCGCGGTCAGCGTCATCGGCCGGGTGTGCGGCACCGCCATCGGGATGGTGCCCAGCCCGATGGTCTGCCGGACGTCGAGCCGTTCGGCCAGCAGCCGTACCGCCGTGATGAAGCGCTCCCAGCGCAGGTCCGGCTCCATGCCCGCGAGCAGCAGGAACGGCGTCCCGACGCTGTCGTGCAGCGCGTACAGGCTCAGCTCGGGTTCCTCGTAGTGGGTGAAGTGGTCGGTCTTGAACGTCATCAACGGCCGCCGCGACCGGTAGTCCAGCAGTTCGTCGATGGCGAACGACGCCACCAGCTCGGTATCCAGGGTGTTCTTCAGGTGTTGGGCGGCCAGCCGGATCGCGTGCCCGGCGTCCGAGAATCCCTCAAGGGCGTGGATCATCACCGGCCCGCGTCCGTCTGACGACGACAATTGCGGCGCCGGGAACTCCAGCTCGTACATCCCGCTTTTGTCGGGCTGGTAGCGCTGGTCCTGTTTGTCGTGCTCGTCGCTGATTGGGCTCACCTCCTCAACACCGCGACCTCCAGTGTCTCATTGGCCTGGATCGGGCAAGATCAGGTGCCATGCGGGTGTCGGCTGTGCTGGTGATCGGGCTGCTCGCGTTCACGGCCGGCTGTGGCCGGGCGGCCCCGCCGGAGACCCATGCGACAAGCCAGACACCGACGGCGACGAAGATGACCGCCGCGCCGGTGCCACCGGACGCCAGGATCGGCGCGTTGTTTCTCGGTGCGGGCGATCTTCATACGTGCACCGCGGGCGTGCTCGACTCCAAGGACGGTGACCTGATTCTGACCGCCGCGCACTGTGTGGCGGGCGGCATCGACACCACCTTTGTCGCCGGTTTCTACGACGCCGCCGACCCGGCCGACATCTGGCGGGTCGACTCGATTTACCTCGACCCTCGATGGGTGACGAACCAGGATCCGTTGGCGGACTTCGCAATTCTGCGAGTGGCGCGCGACGGGGCAGGCACGGTCGAAGACGAGGCCGGCGGTGGGCTGACGATCGGCACCGCGCCGAAACCCGGCACGGTGGTCAACGTCACCGGATACGGGCTGGGTGTCGGCGGCGGCCCGGTCGGCTGCAAGTCCGAAACGGAACTGGCACCGGGCGGCTTTCCGTCGCTCCCGTGCGGCGGCCTTGTCGATGGGACCAGTGGCGCGCCGTGGACAACCGGGCTGACCGTCACCGGATTGATCGGTGGGCTCGACGGCGGCGGATGCGATGAAAACGTCTCGTACTCACCGCCGTTCGACGACGGGATGGTCGCGCTGCTGGCGCGCGCCGAGGCGGGCGGTCCCGGCGACGAAGCGCCCACGGTGTTCGACGACGACTGCTGACCCTAGGTGCGGAACTGGCTGAGCGCGCGCAGCTTGTTCATCACGTCCAGCGCCGCGACCTTGTAGGCCTCTGAGAACGTCGGGTAGTTGAAGACGGCGTCGACGAGGTATTCGACGGTGCCGCCGCAGCCCATCACGGCCTGGCCGATGTGCACCAGCTCGGTGGCACTCGTCCCGAAGATGTGGACGCCGAGCAGCCTCAGGTCCTCGGTCGAGACGAGCAGCTTGAGCATGCCGTACGAATCGCCTGCGATCTGGCCGCGGGCCAGCTCGCGATACCGCGACACCCCGACCTCGTAGGGGATGGAGTCGCGGGTCAGATCGACCTCCGTTGCGCCGACATAGGACACCTCGGGGATCGAGTAGATGCCGATCGGCTGCAGCTCGGTCATGCCCTTCACCGGCTCGCCGAACGCGTGATAGGCCGCCAGCCTGCCCTGGTCCATCGACGTGGCGGCCAGTGCCGGGAAGCCGATCACATCGCCGACGGCGTAGATGTGGTCGACCTTGGTCTGGAACTGGTCGTCGACGAAGATCCGTCCGCGGCTGTCGATCTCCAGCCCGGCGTTCTCCGCGTCGAGGTGTTCGGTCTGGCCCTGGCGACCCGCCGAGTACATCACCGTCTCCGCGGGTATCTGTTTACCGCTGGCCAGCGTCGTCACCGTGCCCGCGGCGCCGACGTCGACGGCCGTCACCTCCTCGCCGAAGCGGAACGTCACCGCCAGGTCGCGCAGGTGGAACTTCAGCGCCTCGACGACTTCGGGATCGCAGAAGTCCAGCATGTTGTCGCGCTTCTCGACGACGGTGACCTTCGTGCCGAGCGCGGCGAACATCGACGCGTACTCGATGCCGATCACGCCGGCGCCGACAACCACCATCGACGCCGGGAGCGACTTCAGGTCCAGGATGCCGTCGGAGTCGAGCACCCGGTCCTCGTCGAATTCGACACCGGCGGGGCGCGCCGGCTTGGTGCCGGTGGCGATGACGATGTATTCGCCTCGGACAGTGGTCCTTTCGCCACGGGTCTGGTCGTCGACGCAGATGGTGTTGGCGTCCACGAAACGGCCGTGCCCGGTGAGGAGGTCGACCCGGTTGCGCATCAGCTGGCTGCGCACCACGTCCTGCTCCTTGGTGATGACGTGGGTGGTGCGGGCCAGCAGGTCGGCAGGCGTGATCTTCTCCTTGACCCGGTAGCTGGCGCCATACAGCTCTCGCTGGCTCATGCCGGTCAGGTAGACCACCGCTTCGCGGAGCGTCTTGGAGGGGATGGTTCCGGTGTTCACGCAGACACCGCCCAGCATCCGGCCGCGCTCGATGACGGCGACCGTCTTGCCGAGCTTTGCCGCCGCGATGGCGGCCTTCTGCCCGCCGGGACCCGAACCGATGACGACGAGGTCATACTCCAGCACCGAAGCCATATCTGAAGGTGTACGCCGATTGCGGCGATCTCGCATGCCGACGCGGTCAACACCGGGTGAACAAGTCCGCGGATCGGCTGCACCGAACGCCGGTCCGCGCGCCTGAAAGCGGCGGGGACCAGCCAGTGAGACGATGACGGCAATGGTGGGCACGGTTCTGTGCGGGTCGAGGCTGCCCGTTGTCTGTTGCGCTGTGCTGACGGCGGCCGTACTGGTCGGTGGATGCGCGAGGGTGGTCACCGGTACCGCGCGCGCCGGTGACCCGCAGGTCCGGCCCGCCCGGCCGATTCCCGTGGCTGACTTGCTGATCGAACCGACACGCTTCCCCACGCAGTATCCGGCGGCCGCGCTGCCCCCGAAGGACGTCGACCGCGTGCTCGGCGAAATCGACGGCGTCCCGGCAGGATCCGAGGTGACGCCGCCCGAATGCGCGCCGCTGCCGATGCTGACGCCGGAGAAGGCCGCCGTGCAGGGAACCGACGCCGAGCGCGGAAGTCGCCTCATCGTCACGGTCACCCGGCCGGTGCCCTCGGTGCGCGCCAGGGTCACCCAGCTCACCGACTGCCCATCGTTCACCATCACAGCGGGCGGAGAGGCAGGCGAGGTGTCGGAGGTGACTGTCGATCTACCGCCGGCACCGCCGGTGGACGCCGATGACAGCTATGCGGTCGACCAGACCGTCACGGCGGAGACCTCCGAGGAGCCGGATACCAGGACGCTGACGCTGGTCGCCCTCATCGACGACGTCCGGGTGACGGCGTCGTGGCAGCAGCACGGGTCGTCGGACGACGAGCCGGACACCCAGGCGCTCGACACGCTGTTCACCGATGCGGTGCTCAAGGTGCGCCAAGAGATCCCGCGCTAGCCGGTCATCCCCAGTCGCGAGTTCATCCACAGCGCAATGGCGACTGTGCGGTTCTGGCGCTTACTGGTCGGCGCAGGCACCGATCGTCGGGGCATGACGACATCGCAATCCGACTTCCAGCTCAACCGACCCGGCGCGCTGATCGCGGCGCTGCCCGCCGTTCTGGGCTTCGTGCCCGAAAAGTCCCTCGTTCTGGTGACCATCGACCGTGGAGAATTGGGTTGCGTTATGCGCGTTGACCTTTCGCCCGAGCTGTTCGGTTCCGTCGGCCACATCGCCGAGGTGGCCGCGGCGGCGGCACCGGCTGCCGCGATCGCTGTCGTTGTCGACGCCGAGGGCGCCGGCTGCCGGTTGTGCAATGACGATTACCGGGATCTCCGCAAGGCGCTGGGCGACCGCCTTGCCGCCCACTCGATCGAGCTGCTCGACTTCCACGTCGTCGACATGGTCGGCCGGGGCGGGCGATGGCACTGCCTGGACGGCAGCTGGGGCACGGTGGACGACCCGTCGGCGTCGCCGCTGGCGATGGCGGCGGTGCTGGACGGTCGACGGCTCTACGCCCGCCGCGAGGAGCTTCAGAAGGTCATCGCGCTCACCGATGCGGCCGCAAGCGACGCCCTGACCGGCGTGATCCGCGGCCAGGCCGACGCGGAGGTCGACCCGGCGGCTGCCATCGAGGAAGCCATGACGGCGGCGGCGCGGGCGGCGACGGGCAGAGAGCTACCGGAAGCCGTGATGGCCAGGCTGGCCCACGCCTTGACCGACCCGCAGGTGCGCGACGTGCTCTACGCACTGGCGGTGGGGGACAAGGCCGCGCAGGCCGAGGCGTTGTGGGCGGGGCTGTCCCGCGAGCTTCCCCCGCCGTGGCGGGTCGAGGCGCTGGTGTTGTTGGCGTTCTCCGCCTATGCCCGCGGGGACGGGCCGTTGGCGGGGGTGTCGCTGGAGGAGGCGCTGCGCTGCGATGCCAAACACCGGATGGCGGGCATGCTCGACACCGCGCTGCAGTCGGGGATGCGGCCCGAACAGATCCGCGACCTCGCCGCGACGGGATACCGGCTGGCAAAGCGGCTCGGCCTGCAGTTGCCGAAACGAAGGGAATTCGGGCGACGGGCGGGCTAGTTCTGTTGCGGCCGAAGCCGTTTAGACCTTCTCGACCTTCACGGCGTGCGCCATCTCGTGCGGCAGCTCGACCTGCTCGTGGCCGGGGATCACGATCATCACTCCGCCGTTGGGTCCGGTTTCGACGGTCACCCGCGCGTTGGGAACCACACCGGCCTCCTTGAGGCGGGCGATCAAGTTGACGTCACCCTGGACGTGTTCGGTCAGCTGGCGCACCACAACGGCGACCGGGAACCCGGCGGGCAGCTCGGTCAGCCGCGCCAGGTTGCGATCCTCGGAGCCGATCCAGTCGCCGACACCGAGCTCGGACAGGCCCGGGATGGGGTTGCCGAACGGGGACACCGTCGGGTTGTCCAGCACCTGGACGAGGCGCCGTTCGACGTCCTCGCTCATCACATGCTCCCAGCGGCACGCCTCGGCATGCACTTCCTCCCACGGCAGCCCGATGACGTCGACCAGCAGCCGCTCGGCCAGCCGGTGCTTGCGCATCACGGCGATGGCCAGGCCGCGGCCCTTGTCGGTCAGTTCCAGGTGCCGGTCACCGGCAACGTGCAGCAGGCCGTCGCGCTCCATCCGGGAGACGGTCTGGCTCACCGTGGGTCCACTCTGCTCGAGACGCTCGGCGATGCGCGCCCGCAGCGGCACTACGCCCTCTTCTTCGAGGTCGTAGATGGTCCGCAGATACATCTCGGTGGTATCGACCAGATCGTTCATGAGCAACCCTTCGTCACGCCAGAGTCTACCGGCCTAGCTGCGCGAATAGGGCTTCTACACCGCCAGCGTGTGGCAGAAAGGCCCGCCGGCTTTCACCGGCGGGCCTTCTGCGAAGGGGTCGCTAGCTGGCGTAGGAGCGCAAGCGGTCGGCACGTTCGCCGTTGCGCAGTTTCGCCATCACCTCACGCTCGATCTGGCGCACTCGTTCCCGGGACAACCCGAAGAGCTTGCCGATCTGGTCGAGCGTGCGGGGCTGGCCGTCGTCGAGGCCGAACCGCAGCCGGATCACTTGCTGCTCACGCTCGTCGAGCGTGGCCAGCACGTGGCGGATGTCGGTGTGCAGCAGTTCGGAGATGACCGCGTTCTCGGCCGACATCGCCTCGGCGTCCTCGATGAAGTCGCCCAGCGGGGCTTCCTCGTCGCTGCCGACGGGCATGTCCAGGCTCACCGGGTCACGGCTGTGCTCGAGCAGGTCGGCGATCTTCTCGGCGGGAATGCCGGATTCTTCGGCCAACTCCTCGTCGGTGGCCTCACGGCCGAGGTTCTGGTGCATTTCCCGCTTGATGCGGGCGAGCTTGTTGACCTGCTCGACGAGATGGACGGGCAGTCGGATGGTGCGGCTCTGGTCGGCCATGCCGCGGGTGATCGCCTGCCGGATCCACCACGTGGCGTACGTGGAGAACTTGAAACCCTTGGCGTAGTCGAACTTCTCCATCGCGCGGATCAAACCGAGGTTGCCTTCCTGGATCAGGTCAAGCAACGGCATGCCACGGCCGGTGTAGCGCTTCGCCAGCGAAACCACGAGTCGCAGGTTGGCCTCGAGCAGATGGCTGCGGGCCCTCTGGCCGTCGCGCACCACGAACGCGAGATCGCGTTTGCGGTTCTCGCCCAGCCGCTTCCGGGTCGCCAACAGATGCTGCGCGTAAAGGCCGGCCTCGATGCGCTTTGCGAGCTCGACCTCATCGGCGGCGTTGAGCAAAGCGGTCTTGCCGATGCCGTTCAGATACACGCGCACCAGATCAGCGGCTGGACTCTGAGCGTCCAGATCCTGGTCAAAGCGGCTTAGGGTGGCATTAGCCATCGGGGCCTCCTGCTCGGCTCGAACTGTCAAGAACTTCAACGCCTGATTGCTTTGAAGAGTTCCCACGAACCGGCCGATTCACACGTGTTGATCAGCGCTTTTGCCCCGATGACCTGAGAATCGTCTGAGAATACGGCTAGACGCCGCTCAGGAAGGAACGTCGCCGTTCCGATCGACGCCGTCGGGTTGCGGCGCCGATCGTGCTTGCCGCTCGATTGCGGGCCGTTCGGCGGTCGGAAACAGCGGTATGCGGCGTGCCTCGTACCGCCGTGGCTCCTCGGCGCGGCGCGGCGGCCGGTCGTTGGCGATGAGCACCGCGATCCACGGCAGCGGTATCGACAGCACGATGATCCCCAGTGAGAGGAGGCCGTTTTCCCATACGCTGTACGCCACCGCCGCAAGGATCAGCGCAGGTATTCGGAACGCCATGATGGTCAGATACTTGCGCACGCGCGCGCGGTGCTGCTCCTCGAAGGCGGGGGCGGCACGGGTGATCAGGACAGGTCGACCGTCGTCGTCGAAACCCAGCTCTTGGCCGTGTTTCATATGTCCCACTGTTCCACACCAACGGGTCGATGAACCGATCGGTTTCTTACCGATGTATTGCCGGGCACAATGAACCCATGGAAACCCAGACCATCGAGCGCACCGACACCGACGAACGTGTCGACGACGGGACTGACAGCGACACCCCGAAGTTCTTCCATTACGTCAAGAAAAACAAGATCGCCGAAAGCGCCGTGATGGGTACCCACGTGGTCGCGTTGTGCGGCGAAGTGTTTCCGGTGACCAAGGCGGCCAAGCCCGGCTCGCCGGTGTGCCCGGACTGCAAGCGGATCTACGAGCAACTCAAGAAGTAGCGGCGTCGCCCTTGGCCGTCGCGGTCGTGGAGGGTTCTGCCGCTGGTGCCGAATTACCGTTCAACGACTCGAGTGACTCGGCCGCCTTCTCCTCCAGCCATCCCCTGAACCGCTTCGCGTGGGTGACAGGCGCCGGCCACTCTTCCTGGATGGCCGCGTTCAGTTCGGCTCCGATCATGATCGCGAAGCCGAGGAAGAAGGCGAACAGCAGGAACGCGATCGGCGTCGCGAGCGCCCCGTAGGTATATCCCGTGCTGGTGATGTACGTCAGGTAGATCCGCAAGCCGACCGTGGTGATCAGGAAGACCGCGGTGGCCAACACCGCACCGAGGACCAGCCGGTGCGACGGCAGCGGTTTGGGCAGCGACACCCGATAGAGGAACGTCACGGACACCAGCAGGGCGAGTATGAGCGCCGGGTAATAGCCGAAACGCAAAACGTTGTCCCAGCTTTCAGGGATGCGCTCACCGATCTTCAGCGGTCCCAGCGCCACTAGCGGCGCCGTCGCGATGGCCATCACCAGCATCACCACGTAGAGGCCGAGCGCGAAGAAGCGCTGCCGCACAGGATGTCTCAGCGGGGTCTGGTCGTGTGCCTCGGTGATGGAGTCGACAAACGCCGAAACGGCCGACGAGCCGGCCCACAGTGAGATGACGAACCCGATCGACACCACCTCGCCGCGAGCGCCCCTGACGATGTCGCGGACGGTCGGCTCGATGATCTCGGTCACCACGTTCTGGGAGAAGAAGTGGCTGGCCGTGTTGATCAACTGCTCCTCGATCACCGGCAGCGTCTCCGGGCCGAACAACGGCGCGATGTACGCCAGGCTGCCGAGCATCCCCAGCAGCAGTGGCGGCAACGACAGAGCGCACCAGAATGCGGCCTGCGCGGACTCCGAGAAGATCGAGTCGTCCCAGCTCTTCGACAGCGTCCGCTTCGTGATGTGCCAAATGTGGTGGCGCGAAACGGGCGGCTGGTCAGTCATGACCAGTCCAGCATTCCCCAAGAAGTGCCGTCCTACCCAGATTGGCAGGCTGATGGATTAGGCGTCGACGGGTTCGGCAGGGTTCATTTCCAGCACAGCGGCCAGCTCGACCAGTTTGGCCTCATGCTCGTTGGCATGGTGTTGGCAGAACAACAGCTCGGCGCCCGACGGCAACGTTGCCCGTACGCGAGCAGCGGCGCCGCAGCGGTCGCAGCGATCAGCCCGGGTCAGTTCGGGACTGGTCAGAGTTGCGTTCATGGCTCCTCCGTCTCTGCTCGTGGTGCGACCGGTTAATACCCGGTTTCACGCAAGTCCACTCTCTCAGACGCTTGAGCTTTCAGCGTTGTTCCCAAGCCGTATGCGGGTGTGTCGTTTTTCACCCTCGGCGAAGTTGCGGGGAGGGCAGTGTGGAGAGATGCTCGTGCACATATGTGCCAAGGACGACTGGCAGCTCGCTCAGGATCGCGGCGAGCACCGTCCAGACTCCCTCGAGGCCGTCGGTTTCATCCATCTTTCGACGTCTGAGCAGGTACATCTGCCGGCCAACCGGCTCTATGCGGGACGAACGGACCTGATGCTGCTCCACGTCGATCCCGACCGGTTGACCGCACCGGTCCGCTGGGAACCGGGCGTGCCGACGGATCCGGAGTCGATGCTTTTCCCGCATCTGTACGGCCCGCTGCCCGTTTTGGCTGTGACGAGTGTCACGCCATATCAGCCGGAGCCTGACGGCTCGTTCTCGCCGCTGACGTAGGCGTCGGCCTCGATCTCCACCATCAGCTCAGGCGAGATCAGAGCCGACACCTCCACCATCGTCGCCGCCGGACGGATGTCCCCGAAGAATTCGGCGTGCACGGCCCCGACCTCGCGCCAGCGGCCGATGTCGGTGACGAACATCCGGGTTCGCACCACGTCGGACAGCGACGCGCCTGCGCCGGTGAGCGCGGTCTCGATGCGGCGCAACGCTTCCCGCGCCTGGTCGGCAATGGTGTCGCCCGCGGCGGTGGTTCCGGAGACCGCCACATACGGCCCGACGCGCACCGCACGCGAATAACCGACCTCGGCTTCGAACTCCGATTCCGACGACACGTTGATGCGATGGCTCATCGTTACAAATTTAGTGCGGACTGTCGTCCTCGCGGGGCCGACTACATACACTGACCCACCGTGAGCATTCTGGTGGGCTTCGCGCCGTGGATCGTCTATTGGGTGCTGGTCGGCAATGTGCCGTTCGAGGCCGCAGTGCTGGTGGCTCTCGCGGTCGCCGTGACGTCGTTCGTGATCGGGCGGGTGAAGGGGACGCCGGGCCGCACGCTCGAAATCGGCGCCATCGGAACCTTTGTCGTGCTGGCGATCCTGACGTTCACGCTGAGCCAGTCGTTCATGGAGCAGTGGATGCAGCCGCTGAGCAATGCCGGAATCTTTCTGGTCGCGCTCAGCAGCGTGCTGCTCGGCAGGCCGTTCGTCCGCGAGTTCGCCGAGGTCGATCAGCCCGACGAAGTGATCAAGGGCGAAGTGTTCAAGCGGATCACCACGCTGTTGACGTGGATCTGGGTCGGCGCCTTCGCCGGCATGACGGTGTCCTCGGCGATCCCGCCGATCGTGTACGGCAACGCCACGATTCTCGACACCAAGACACCGCTGTCCTTCCTCTGCTACTGGGTCATTCCGTTCACGCTGCTGGGTCTTGCCGCGCTCGCGTCGCGGGTGCTGCCCGAGAAGATGACTCCCGGCGACGACGAAGTCCGCAAGACGTCCTTCGTCACCTTCGCCGAAGCCGAGATCGACCAATTGATGTACGCCGCGCAGGAACACGTCAACCGCGAAGTCGGCGCAGGCAAGGAGGCCTTCGACGTCCGGATCGGGAGCAAGGGCATCCCGCTCTCCGGGGACGAGACCCGCGAATCATGGCCTGCGACATACAAAGTCCGCGCCAGGAAGCACTAGCCGACGAGGCGATGATGTGAACGTCGACGGCATCGTGCTGGTGCACGGATCGAATCTTTCGGCGGCGTGCTGGGATCCAGTTGTTGAACATTTGGACACACCGGCGGTGGCCGTCGATCTGCCGGGCCGTGGCAGCCGGCCGACCGACATCTTGGCGGTGACGCTCGACGCTTGCGTGGAAGCCGTCATCGACGCCGCCGACCAAGCCCGCTTGGGCCGGTTCGCTCTCGTGGGCCATTCACTCGGCGGCGTCGTCATCACCGAGGCGGCGTGGCGGTATGCGGCCCGAGTGGCCCGGCTCATCTATGTCGGCGCGCTTGTTCCAGCGCCGGGGGAGAGCGCGGCCGACATCCTCTTCGGAGGAGACCTGCCTGAGGCGGCGCCAAGAATGACCACCGAGGACCGCGCGAAGATGTTTTTCGCCAACGACATGAGCCACGACCAATGGGGGGAGGTGTGGCAACAGTTCGTGCCAGAGTCTCCTCGCCTGTGGAACGCGCGGCTGAGTGGCTATCCCGACGACGTGCCGATGACCTACGTCAGCATGGCCAATGACATCGGGGTTCCGCCGGAATTGGCGCAGCGGATGATCGCCAACCTCGGAGCGCAGGTTGACCACCGGGTGCTCTCGGCCGGCCACATAGTGATGGTGACGAAGCCCCAAGAGCTTGCCAGGGAAATCAACGCCGCCGTCAGTTGTTGACTCGGCCGTTTGCCAGGAGTTGGCTAACACCCAAATTGTCGGCAAAGGGAGGACGACGATGTCCCGTCGCGCGAATGTTCGCTGGCTGTGGCCCGCCCTGCTCTCTGCGGTGGCGCTCTCGTCGACCGCGGTGATTCTCAGCCCGTCCGCCGCCGCCAAATGGGCGGCCGCCGAGCCCTGCGTCTCGTCGAGCGGTCTGACGCTCAAGCAGCAGTACGGATACTCGGTGGCCGTCGTCACCTCCAACTGCACCGAGGTGCCCGTCGGCGAGAAGTGGGCCGCGTCCGTCCCATGGATCATGAACAGCCGATTCGAACAAAAGCCGTCTGGGTTCACGACCGACTTCGCCACTCCGGTGGCCGACTTCCGCGGCAAGCTCAGAAGCATCGAGTACGTCGTCGACGCGGGGTCGGCATACCAGTCCAACCGTTCGTTCCCGGGCGACAACAAGATCTGGGCGGGTGAACTCCCGACGGCGCCTGGGTTGCCCGCGCTCAACACCGTGGGTCTCGGCTCGCTGGACCCGCTGCCGGTCGGCACCCACACCGTGGACGTCTCGTGGAATCTCTCCGCGCCGCACTGCGACGGGTTCACAGCCGATCAGGGCGCGAGTTGCCTGCCGCAGGGCGAGACCCTGGTGAAGCGGATCACCTTCAAAGTCGTCGATCCGCACTCGGACAAGGGTGCCGAAAGCTAGGGAATCACCCTGCGATCGGGCTACTCACCAGCCCCGCGCCCGCTCAGGCATATCCACCTGCGCCGCTGGCACCCGCCGATTGCGCCAGCTATCAGTTTCCTGGCGGAAGGGTGAGCCTGCACTATCCGGTCCTCAACGCCCAGACCGAGTTCGACACCATCGCGGTGGCACACACGTCGATACCAAGGCCACCACCAAGTACAAAGCAGATGTCGGGGACCGTGATCGGCGACAATATTCGCCGCTGATCCTCAACGGCAAGGTGGGTCCCGACAATCGAGGCCACGGCGAGTACACATACGACCAAGGGTCGGGAAGCTGGGACAGCATCGAGGCGCTGAAGTGCGTTCCTGCGCCACCGAAGGAGGAGCCGAAACCAGCGCCCGCACCGGAGGAGCAGAAGCCGCTTGCGCCCGACAACGCAAACCCGGCCGCGGGCGAGCAGCTAGGCTCGGTGGCCGCAGGAGGTCGGCACACCAGCATCCGGACGAACGAACCCTGCAGTCCCAGACCCTTCGGCCTGGACTTTCGGGGGCGTGCTGACACACACCGGCGAACACATGAGTCGATCCCAGCGTGCCGTACTGCTAGGTGGTGGTAGCAAGAAGAAGATCAGGATGGTGCTGGCACCACTGGAAGCCGGCGACGTCGTACTGGCTCACCGCCTTGTCGATGTTGCCCCGGTTCGGATTTAGTTCGCTTCCGGCGTAGTGCTGCCTCCGCATTGGCGAACCCGGGGCTGTCGAAGCCTGGCACGGGTCCCGGGCTCGGCTTCCTGACTGTTCGGTTGACCCGTGGGGTTTGGGTTGTCGCCGGCGCCGTGTGGGTTGTCGGCGACTGCAACGCCGGCGGGTGACAGCGCGACGAACGCGGTGACCAAGGCTGGCAGGATGATCGAGCGATTCATGGCATTCCTCCGATCTTGCAGGTGCCACTTAGGACACGCGCTACCGCCCCGATCGGTTCAACTTGGAGAGCACATTTTGTGATTGGCGCCACAACACAGCTCGCATTGAGAGTTCGCGGAATGCAAGGGAATTCACAGCGTATATGCAGTAAATAGACAGCAGGCGTACAGCTAGGCTTTGCGCAGGGGAGCGCCTACAGGTTCCGAAAGTCGTTCAGCCACCGGCCGTCTGGCGACCCCGACTGCCTATTTCACAACTGACGAGCCGATGAACGCTGTGCGCCAGCACGTTTGATGCAGGTCGCATCGAAGCGTTGTAGGTCCAAATATCTTTGACTGAGTGGTTGCCCCTCGGCTCGCAAATGCAACTTGTGGGGTGCCGCTTTCGGCCCGAGAAATGTACGGCTGATACACCCTTAACGAGCGTTCAGGGCTTAGAGGTTTGCGAAGCAGGGATCGTCCTGGTTGTCGTTGTTCCCTTGGTTGTCCTGGTTGCCCTGGTTGCCCTGCGGAGTCGACGCGACTCGGTTCGAATAATGTGCTGTCACACCGTCATCGGTGACCTGCACGCTATCGGCATGGATACCGAGCGGATAATTCTCGGTGAGATGGGTGGTGAACGCGTCTAGCGCCGACTGCACCGTCTCGCTGCCCACCAACAAACCCAGCCCGGCGACGTCGACCACTTCCAGCGCCACCCCTCCGCCTTCAACCTGCGGCTTGGTAATAACGCCGCTCAGGTCGCCGTGGAGTTCGATAGTGCCGTCGTCCGGATTTGTCCCCACCCAGGTGACCAAGCCGCCCAACAGCGGGATCGCCTCTCGAATGGTCTGCGTAATGCCGTCGGAAGACCAGGTGATCATGGCGTCTAGCGCGCCGATGGCGCCCATGGCATTGGTGTCGCCCTCCAGCCGGACGTCGTCGATTCGCACGTCGGCCCTCATGCCCCTGGCGGGGCCGATTCGGTTGCCTGCCGTGTGGATCGAGATGTTGCTGAAATGGCCCGTCGCGAGTTGAAGCAGAAACGGCGTCGCGCCGAACGACACACTCGCCTTATCCTGCACCACGCATTCGGTGGCGGCGGCCACCACGCTCTCGGCGCGGTGACGGGCGTACAGCTCACTGGCGAGCACGCCGGCGGCGACTAAACTGATGACGATCACCGCGATCAGAACCATCGACAGCGGGTCCCGCATACGCAAGCGCCGCAGTGCGGAATCCTCCGATGTCGCGGCGCCCGGCGGTGGGCGGTAACCGGGCTGGCCGGGTGGCGGCGAGGGATGCTCTTCCACCCCTTTATCTTGGACCGCTCGGCCGACCAGCTCGTCGTCCCCTCCGTGTTCCCGCCAAATGATCAACCGATTCACGAACTCGGCGGTTGCCTGAACGGCGCCAGGGGCTCGTCGATGGGCGCTCCGCCCGAGCCGCATTCGGGGTAGTACGTGAGGGGAATCTCGATGTTTCCTTTTCGATACCGTCCGCGCGCCTCTTCGTCCGAGACCTGTTTCACCACTAGCGTGTCGGTGGCACCGCCCGTACCCACAGAGAGGTCCGGGGGAAAGTCAGGTAGTGGTGCAGTATGAAGCTGCTCGCTGTAATTGCAACTCTACTAATAGGTTTCGCGCTAACGGCGCCTATCTCTCACGCCAAGCCGGCGGCACCCGTGACGATGATCCTGGTCGGAGGCAACGGCGATTCAACGGGGGGTAACCTCGAGAACGGGCTGCGCGCGAACGGGTGGATACCGCCGGGGGCCAACAAAGTCAACGTTGTCAAGATCGCCTACCTGGCGGACGCTACTCGCGGAGAGGCTTCCACCGCCGACGCCACGCCCAAGATCGTCGCCGCCTACACCGCCAACTGCCTGGCCGGGGCCAAGTGCGAATTGCACGGCTCGTCTGCGGGCACCAATCCGGTGATCCGCGCATCGCGGCAACTCGGTGTGCAGAACGGCAGCACTAGGGTCGTGCTGCACGGTTCGCCCAATCCGGTGACCGGGGCGTGGCACAGCTTGAACGACCAGAGCTTCGTCGACGCATCCGATCCCTATAGCGCGTCGTTCACCGTCAAAGAGGTTCCCGGGACGGGGACGGAGCACTGGTATCACCAGGACGACTATGCCGCCAACAAAGCGCCGCAGTGCTTCAACAATTCGGCGATCTTCTATATGGGCACCGTCTTCAACAGCGGAGTCCACTGGATTCAGCCGAAGAGCGGCGCGCACGATGTGTGGACCGGACCCGACGGTGTGATCAACAATGAGTTCGGTGCTGGCGCGAGCACGCTTACTGTTTCCGGTAATTCACCGGTGAAGCCGACCTGCCCAACCACGGGCTGGTATCGGTGACCGCGCAGCACCCGACCTTCGCGCGGTGTAATCGTTCGGTGGCGCAGTTGGAGCGCCCGAAGGGATTCGAACCCCCAACCTTCTGATCCGTAGACAGCTTGGAGTCGTCCGCGACGATCCAGTGGCGTACAAAAGACCAGACTGACCGGCGGAATCCTTGGCGGGCAAGTCCATAACCGTCCGGGCGAGTTCGGCTTAGTTGTGTGACACGCCTGTGACACTCACTAGTGAACCGATGCCCGAACAGTGGCTCGACCGGGTGGAGTGCGATCTAATCCGGACACCCATAGGTAAATCGGTGATGGAAGCACCCAGCCGATGCCCCAGCGGGCACAGCCCTTGGCGCCAACCAAGTCCTGGTGGGTCACGTCGCCCGCCTCGGGCACGGCGGCGGCGGATACACCTCTCCGCGGTAGGCCAACCTCTCCGGGGGCCGATTGCTGTGAGCCTTATTTCGGCCGTTTCGTGCCAGCCGATCTTGGTCAGTCTGGTTATGCGATGCCCGCTTGGCTGGCATTTCGGTGTTCTCGCTGGGCGGCGAAAAACTCGGCCCAAGAATTTACATCAGGGTGCTGCTTCAGCAGCACGCGACGTTGGCGTTCGGTCATGCCGCCCCAGACACCGAACTCCATCCGGTTGTCGAGTGCCTCGGCGGCACACTCGGCCATGACCGGACAGTGCCGGCAAATCACGGCCGCTTTTCTCTGCGCCGCTCCGCGAACGAACAGTTCGTCGGGGTCAGCGGAGCGACACCGCGCACTCGACACCCACGCGTTGCGGGCTTCGCCCGCGCATCGTACGGAAATGTTTGCTGTAGTAACCATGCCGCCCCTCCGCGTCCTCAATCTGTCCCCTAGTAGCCCGCAGTAGTCGCGTAGCGGGACTTCATCCTGAGCAGAAGTCTAAGAGGACTTATGCGATTGGCAAATGGCACGAACGTACATTTTTTCCAGATGCTTGCGAAAGAAAGTAGCTGATCTTCAGCAAAGGCTGCCTGAATCGAAAAAGTCCCTGCTTAGATGCGTATATCCCCAGGATGAGATTCATGCGGCAATGCGGAGTTTCATTTGATCCGAGGAGGCGAGGCCGAGAGCAAGGAGCAGGTCAGCCTCGGCGAACTATCAAAAGCGTGGCTGAGGGTGGCTCTGGCCGACTGTGGCGTTACGCACGAGTGAAGCCACTCGCGGCCCGCACTGCCTCTGCGGTCGCTGTGCGCGGCACCTACAGTTACGGGATAACTATGAACGCGGCCCTAACCCAGCCGATGCTTGCCACACCGGCACGCCACCATCGCGCTTCACCGATTACGCGGTGGAAGCCAAGTACGACGGCCAGCGCGGCATGGCTGAAGTCGATGGCGATGCGGTGACGCTGCTCAGCCGTAACGGCGCCAATAACGCCCGCACTTTGCCAGAGATCGCTCAGTCGAGGTAGTCGCGCAGCACCTGAGAACGGCTGGGGTGGCGCAGTTTCGACATCGTCTTGGATTCGATCTGGCGGATCCGCTCGCGGGTGACGCCGTAGACCTGACCGATCTCGTCGAGTGTGCGCGGCTGCCCGTCGGTCAGGCCGAACCGCAGCCGGACCACACCGGCCTCGCGCTCCGACAGAGTCTCGAGCACCGACTGCAGCTGGTCCTGTAGCAGCGTGAACGACACGGCGTCGACGGCGACAACGGCCTCGCTGTCCTCGATGAAATCGCCCAGCTGCGAATCGCCTTCATCGCCGATGGTCTGGTCGAGCGAGATCGGCTCACGCGCGTACTGCTGGATCTCCAGCACCTTCTCGGGCGTGATGTCCATTTCCTTGGCCAGCTCTTCCGGCGTGGGCTCGCGACCCAGATCCTGCAAGAGCTCGCGCTGGATGCGGCCGAGCTTGTTGATCACCTCGACCATGTGCACCGGTATGCGGATGGTGCGAGCCTGGTCGGCCATCGCGCGGGTGATCGCCTGCCGGATCCACCAGGTGGCATACGTGGAGAACTTGTAACCCTTTGTGTAGTCGAACTTCTCGACCGCACGAATCAGGCCGAGGTTGCCCTCCTGGATGAGATCGAGGAAGGCCATGCCGCGGCCGGTGTAGCGCTTGGCCAGTGATACGACCAGTCGCAGGTTCGCTTCCAGCAGATGGTTTTTCGCGCGATCGCCGTCGCGGCAGATCCACGCCATATCGCGCCGCTGAGCGGCGGGCAGCTTCTCGCCCTTGTCGGCGATTTCGGTCATCAGCTGCGTGGCGTAGAGGCCCGCCTCGATCCGCTTCGCCAGCTCGACCTCTTCTTCGGCGTTGAGCAGCGCGACCTTGCCGATCTGCTTGAGGTAGGCGCGGACCGAGTCGGCCGATGCGGTGAGCTCAGCATCCTTTCGAGCCTGCCGCAGCGCCTCGGATTCCTCCTCGTCCCAGACGAAGTCTCCCGATGCCTTGTCCTTCTCGCTGGGCTCGGCGATCTCATCGTCCTCGGCGGCGGGCACGTTCCTCCGCGGATGCAGCGGGGGCCTTGGCGTCGCCCGCGGCCGGCTTGTCCCCGTCGGCAGCGTCGTCGCCGGCGTCTTCGTCCTCGAGGTCTTCGAGCTCCAGCTCCTCCTCGACGAGTACGTCGGGCTCACCGTCGAGCTCATCGGTGGTCTCGAGCTCGTCGTCCTCGGTGCCGGCGGCCTTGGTGGTCGTCGGCTCAGCGGCGGTGGCCTTCTTGGCGCGGCTGCGCGGGGCAGCGTCGGCCTTGGCTTTGGCGGCGGGGCGGGCCTTGGTCGCCGCGGCCTTGGCGGCTTGGCGGGCTTGGCGGGCTTGGCCGCCGTGCGCGTCTTGGCGACGGGCTTGTCCGTCTTCGTCGCTGCGCGGGGCTGCCTTGGTGGCTCGCTTGGCGGGTTTGGCAGGCGCGGACCCGTTGGTGGTCTTGGCTGCCGTGGCCTTCTTCGCGGGAGTCTTGGTAGCGGTGCGCTTCACCGGCTTTGTGGCTGCCGGGCTTGCCTTTGTCGCTGCCACGTCACCCTTTCGGTCATGAGGATTTCGATGGTTTGGGGGCATGCACCATCGAAAAGCGTCTGTTATGTCGAATGTGGCGTTGATTATCTGCTGGGATTCTCGCCGCTTTCTCGTCGCGGCCGCCGTTGACCATTGTAACGACAGTGTTGGGTAACGCCGCGCCGAGCGGCAAATTTGACACCCTCGGGCGTGGCTACTTGGCAGTAGCGGTGACGTCTAGATCGGAGGCCATCGCCGCTCCGACGATTCCGGCCGTGTTCAGCAGGGTGGCGGCGACGATCGGGGTGCGGTTCGTCAGCAGCGGAATCCACTTGTCGGCCTTGCGACTGATGCCGCCGCCCGCGATGAACAGATCCGGCCAGATCGCGTTCTCGATCGCGACCAGGACCTTGGTGACTTCCTTGGTCCAGCGCTCGTAGCTCCAGCCCTTGTTCTCCTTGACCGATGACGCCGCCCGGTGCTCGGCTTCCTTGCCGCCGACCTCGAGGTGGCCGAACTCGGTGTTGGGCAGCAGTACGCCGTTGTGGATCACGGCCGACCCGATGCCGGTACCGAACGTCAGCAGCACGATGACGCCGGTGTTGTCGCGGCCGGCGCCGAACTTCTCCTCGGCCAGGCCGGCGGCGTCGGCGTCGTTGAGCACTGTCACCGGCTGGCCGTCGAGCTCCTTGCCGAAGAACTCGCTGGCGTTGCACCCGATCCAGCCCTTGTCGACGTTGGCGGCCGTGCGCACGATGCCGTCTACCACCACGCCCGGATAGGTGACGCCGACCCTCTCGGTCCAGTCGAACTCGCGCACGACGGCGGCGACGGTCTTGCTGACGGCCTCCGGGGTGGCGGGCTGCGGGGTGGCGAGCTTGAAGCGCTCACCGATCAGCAGGCCGGTGTCGAGATCGACGACGCCTCCCTTGACGCCGCTGCCGCCGACGTCGACGCCGAACCCTCTGTGTTGCGAGCCTCCGTTGGTGCTGGGATCGGCTGCGGGTGAATCGGTGGCGGTCATGTGCCCACACATTAGTAGTTCCGCATTGCTTTGGTAGGCGTGCTGGGCACACCGGTTAGAGACAATTTGTGCTGCGATAACCCGGTGGAAAGACTCGCGCTCGATCCGGTGGAACTCCGCTCGGTTGCCGAGCGGTTAGCGGCCGAGGCGGCGGACTTCGTGCGGCGCCGCCGGGAGGAAGTGTTCAGCGATGCACCGCAACGCGAATCGACCGGTCCGGCGGTGCGCGCCAAGAGCACGCCGACCGACCCCGTCACCATCGTCGACACCGAAACCGAACGTCTGCTGCGTGACCGGCTGGCCGAACTGCGCCCAGGCGAGCATGTCCTCGGCGAGGAGGGCGGCGGCACATCGGACGACTCCGCCGGCCGTCCCACCTGGGTCGTCGACCCCATCGACGGGACGGTGAACTTCGTCTACGGGCTGCCCGCCTACGTGGTTTCGGTGGCCGTCCAGGTCGACGGGCAGTCGGTGGCCGGTGCGATCGCCAACGTCGTCGACGGCGCGTTGTACTCCGCTGCGCGCAACCATGGAGCGCACGTGCGTCGCGGCGCGACGACGGCGCCGCTGCGCTGCAGTCAGGTCGAGGACCTGTCAATGTCGTTGGTGGGCACCGGATTCGGCTATGACCCACAACTGCGTCGACGGCAGGCCGCGATTCTTGCGACATTGCTGCCACAGGTCCGCGACATCCGGCGGCTCGGTTCGGCGGCGCTGGATCTGTGTCTGGTCGCCGCGGGCCAGCTCGACGCGTACTACGAGGACAACCTCAACGTGTGGGATTGGGCGGCGGGCGCCCTGATCGCGGCCGAGGCCGGTGCCCTGGTACGGGTACCGCAGGTGAGCGGATCGGTAGGCGGCAGAGGGCTGGTCGTGGCGGCCGCGCCGGGCGTCGACAAGGCGTTGACCGAAGTGCTAAGCGGGTCGAGCCCTAGTTAGGTCGAGTAATGCTTTCGGATACAACCGGATTCGGTCAGCACGCCGCGCTGTGGATCTTCGAGAGCAAGGACGGATCGGCGGGCGCGGTGGCCTCCGGCCGCAGGCTGGACAGCACGGCTTCGACGTCGTCGCTGCGTGCCAGCTCGGTGAAGTCGGTGCCGATCGCGAGGTCCACGGTGTCATCGGGACGCTGGTCCTGGAACAGCTCGACGCACGGGGCGACGAGCCAGACGGCCGCCGCGGCCGCGCGCCCACCGGGGCCGAACCGGATCTGGCCCTGGCACGCCAACCGGTTGTTTCCGTAGAGCGGGTCGTTCTCGGCCGTCGGATCGGCGAATCCGAGGTCGCGCAGCTGCCCGGCCACCTCCGCGGCCTGGCCGCCCTGGCCGCTGGCGTTGAGCACCCTGATCTTGGTGTCGGCCAGGTTGGCGGGGCCGACCTCGGTCATGGAGGCACGCGTCACCTGCTCGCCCAGCTTGGACTGGGTGGGGTCGCTGGTGGTGTTGTCGACAGGGAGATTGCACGCCGCCGACTCGGTCACATCGGGCGGGCGATTGAGGGCGACCACCCAGATGATCAGGGTCACCACAGCCAACGCGGCGAACATCAGGATCCCGGGCATGAAATTGCGCCGGCGGAATGGCCGACCCTGTTTGTCGAAGGCCGTGCCTTCTGTGATTTGAGTGACCACACGTGCACTCTAAAACCCCCGCTGCCACCCGTTGGACCGGGACAACGATCAACTGTGATGTAAATCACAGTTGATGATTGGCGAATCTGGGCACGAATTGTTTGGCGGATGCGTTCGACGCTGGTACAAAGCTCTGTCGCAAGGTTCACGGAGGGGACACGAGATGGCTACCGACTACGACGCCCCACGGCGCACCGAGACCGACGATGTCTCCGAGGATTCACTCGAGGAACTCAAGGCTCGGCGAAATGAAGCTCAGTCTGCCGTAGTGGACGTTGACGAATCAGATTCTGCCGAAAACTTCGAACTGCCCGGCGCCGATCTGTCCGGCGAAGAGTTGTCTGTGCGAGTGATCCCGAAGCAGGCCGACGAGTTCACCTGCTCGAGCTGCTTCCTCGTGCATCACCGCAGCCGGCTGGCCAGCGAGAAGAACGGCGTGATGATCTGCTCCGACTGCGCGGCCTGAGATCGGGTCAACTGCGCAGCGCGGACAGCATCCGGTCCGGGTGACGACAGCTCACCAGCCAGTACGGCGTTGGGTCGTCAGGGTCGTCGAGCACGACAAGCACCATCGGGCCGACCCAGGCTCGGTGCAGGACATACGCGGCCGGATCGAGCTGCCGCCCGAGGGCGGCCGACTTGGCCGACCGGGGCACTTCGGCTGACCGGGAGATGACGCTGACGGGCAGGTGCGCATCGCCCACCCACAGCTCGGTCTCGACGGCCGGGTGGTCCGTGCCGCCGCTGACCACCCGCACCTCGGTCTTGCTCAGCCACAACAGCACGGCGGCCGCGACGGGGAGCAGCACGGCGAACGGCACCCAGTTCGGCAGGGCGCGCACACCCTGATTGACTTCGAGAGCGATGAGACCGGCGAGTGCCAGGCCGGGTGGCCACCACCACCACGGCACCCACAGCCGCTCGGAATAGCGCACGACTTGTGGTGCTGCGCGCGTGTCGGACACGCCGCCAAGGGTAATCTGTGGCCTCGTGTCCACCCCTTTGGCAGTCGTCCGCCTCGACCGCGGCCTGCCGATGCCCAGCCGGGCTCACGACGGCGATGCAGGCATCGATCTGTTCAGCGCGGTCGATGTCGAACTGCCGCCCGGCCATCGCGCCCTCGTGCCGACGGGTATCGCGGTGGCCGTTCCGCACGGAATGGTGGGGTTGGTACATCCACGGTCGGGTTTGGCTGCGCGCGTAGGACTTTCGATCGTCAACAGCCCTGGCACGATCGACGCGGGCTACCGTGGCGAGATCAAGGTGGCACTGATCAACCTTGACCCCGCTTCGCCGATCGTCGTGCACCGTGGCGATCGGATCGCCCAGCTGCTGGTGCAGCGGGTGGAGTTACCCGAGCTGGTCGAGGTGACCTCGTTCGATGAGGCCGGCCTGGCCGACACTTCCCGTGGCGACGGCGGCCACGGTTCCTCCGGCGGACATGCGAGTTTGTGATGGCTTTTGGAAGACACGCCAGACCCGAAGATGACGGTCTCGACGACGAGATCGCCGGAACGGATTCGGGTGCAGGTGACGACGAGCTGGACGGCCCGTTCGATATCGACGACTTCGACGACCCCACGGCAGCGGCGCAGGCCCGGCTGGATCTGGGCTCAGTGCTCATCCCGATGCCCGAGGCCGGGCAGGTGCAGGTGGAGCTGACCGAGGGCGGCGTGCCGAGCGCGGTGTGGGTGGTGACCGCCAATGGCCGGTTCACGGTCGCGGCCTATGCCGCGCCGAAGAGTTCCGCGCTGTGGCGGGAGGTCGCCTCGGAGCTGTCCGACTCGCTGCGCAAGGACGCCTCGGAGGTGCGGATCGAGGACGGTCCGTGGGGTCGGGAAGTGGTCGGCGCGGCGCCTGCCGGTGTTGTCCGGTTCATCGGTGTCGACGGTTATCGGTGGATGATCCGCTGCGTCGTGAACGGGCCGCAGCAGACCATCGACGCGCTGAGCGACCAGGCACGAGAAGCCCTGGCGGACACTGTCGTTCGTCGTGGTGACACACCGTTGCCGGTGCGCACCCCGCTTCCGGTGCAGTTGCCCGAGCCGATGGCCGAGCAGCTGCGGGCCGCAGCCGAGCAGCAGGCGGCCGCCGCCCAACAGGCCGCGCAGGAGCAACAGCAGCAGCCGCCGCAGACGCAGCCCGTCGCACGCCGCAGTGAGCACGGGTCGGCGATGCAGCAGCTGCGCACCATCACCGGCGGTTAGACGTCGAGCAGGGCGGCCAGGCACGCCGCGCCGAGCACCGACGGGTCGACGCCCATCTCGTCCAGCGTGACCGTGCGCAACGCTGCTCGCGGCGCCGCGGCCACCCACTCCAACCCGACCTCCAGCGGATGCACGGGGTCGTCGGTGGCCGCGGCGACGCCCATCGGCACCGTCAGCCGCTCCAGCTCGGCGCAGGTCGGCGAGACATAGCGGGACGCCGCCTCCATCGCGTCGGGCAGCGACGGCCACTGCCCGACCCAGGACCGGGTCAACTCGTCGGCAAGCCAGGCCGGGCTCGATGCGCGCATCTGCGAGGTCGCCGACACCAACCCGTCCCTGCGCAGCACGTCGGCCGAGTACTTGGCGGCCTGCGCGGCGGGCGCGGTGTCCGGCGAGCCCGTCCACGGCGGCAGGGCGGCCAGCACCGCGACGGCGCGGGCCGGATGGGCCAACGCCCAATTGACCGCCACCGCGGCGCCGATGGACACCCCACCCACCGCGATCGCGCCCAGCCGCGCGGCGTTCTCGAGGTCGGCAACGTAGCCGTCGATCAACCGGTCCGGTTGCGGCGGGGGCGCGACGACGACGGCGCCTGCGTCGTGCAGGGCGGCCGCGAACGCGCGGTAGACGTAGTCGTCGTCGGATCCGGTCCCTGGCAGCAGAACCGCCGTCACGCCGCGTAAATCGACCGCCATTGTCCGATCGTGCCGTGTGGCATAAATCACCGGCGTGGCGGGTAACCCTCAGCGTGGCGTCGCGGAACTAACAGGTCTACCGTGGCGGTTGGTTGGGGATCCACGGTGGATTCACAGAATGGCAGGAGACGCCATGGCTACGGCCGAAGGGTATCTGCGCCGGCTCACGCGGCGGCTGACGGAAGACCCAGAGCAACTCGATGTCGAAGAGTTGAGCGAGGAAGCCGCCAACACCGGCGCCCAGAAGGCGGTCGACTGCCAGCGCGGCCAGGAAGTGACGATGGTCGGCACCTTGCGCAGCGTCGAGGCGAATGCCAAGGGCTGCGCGGGCGGCATCAAGGCCGAACTGTTCGACGGCACCGAGGCGGTCATGCTGGTGTGGCTCGGACAGCGCCGCATTCCCGGCATCGAGTCCGGCCGGACTCTGCGGGTGCACGGCCGGATGGGCAAGCTCGAGAACGGCACCAAGGCGATCTACAACCCGCACTACGAAATTCAGAAGTAGTCGCGGACACGTACCGTCTAACCCGTGTCCGAAAAGCATTCCGGCGCTCAAGCCATCCTTGAGCAGATGGGCGGCATCAGCGGCCTGATCTACTCGTCGCTGCCCGTTCTGGTGTTCGTCCCCGTTTCGTCGCTCTTCGGGCTCGTACCCGCGATCGTCGCGGCGCTCGCCGTCGCCGCGCTCATCCTGGTCTGGCGGCTGGTCCGCAAGGAATCCGTGCAGCCGGCGATATCCGGGTTCATGGGCGTCGGGATCTGCGCGCTGATCGCCTACATCGTGGGCGAGTCCAAGGGCTACTTCCTGTACGGCATCTGGATGTCGCTCTTCTGGGCGGTGGTCTTCCTGGTCTCCGTGCTGATCCGCCGACCCTTGGTGGGTTACATCTGGAGCTGGGTCAACGGGCACGACCGCGGCTGGCGGAGTGTGCGCAAGGCGGTGCTGGTATTCGACATCGCGACGATCACCTGGGTGCTGGTGTTCGCATCGCGGTTCGTCGTGCAGCGCCATCTCTACGACGCCGACGAAACGGGCTGGCTGGCCACCGCGCGCATCGCGATGGGCTGGCCGCTGACCGCGGTGGCCGCCTTGGCCACCTACCTGGCGATCCGGTCGGCTCAGCGAGCGCTGCACGCACACGCCCCGGCCCCGGTGAGCAGAGGAAGCTCCCGAGGCCGAGGACGCGGTGCGGGAAACCTAGTTGACCGAAACGCGCGGGCGCAGCGACCGACCGCTGATCGCGGTCGCCATCCTGGCCTCGTTCGTGGCGTTCCTCGACGGCTCGGTGGTCAACCTCGCGCTACCCGCGATCAACCGTGACTTCGGCGGCGGGCTGGCGCTGCAGCAGTGGGTGATCGACGGCTACCTGCTCACCCTCGGCGCGCTCATCCTCGTCGCAGGCGCGATCTCCGATGCCTTCGGACGGCTGGTCGTGCTGAGGGTGGGGCTGGTCGTCTTCGCGGTGTCGTCGCTGTTGTGTTCGGTCGCGCCGAGCGGCTGGGTGCTGGTGGCCGCCCGCTGCCTGCAGGGTGTCGGTGCTGCCTTCCTGGTGCCGAGCTCTCTGGCGATGATCAACGCGCGGTTCTCTGGTCGGCAGCAGGCCAGGGCGATCGGCACCTGGACCGCTTGGACCGGAACGGCTTTCGTCATCGGCCCGCTGCTCGGCGGGGTTCTCGTCGACGCACTGAACTGGCGGTGGATCTTCGGGGTCAACATCGTGCCGTTGGTCGTCACGCTGTATCTGACCACCAAGCTGTCGCACGAAGAGTTTCGGTCCGACCGGCGGCCGAGGATCGACGTCGTCGGTGCGGTGCTGACCGCGGTCGGCCTGACCGGCGCCGTGTACGCCCTCATCGAGCAGCAGCGCCTTGGCCTGTCCCATCCGGCGGTCCTGACCAGCCTGGTCGTCGGGGTCGCCTGTCTGATCGCGTTCCCGTGGTGGGAACGCAGGACACCGAATCCGATGATGCCGCTGCAGATCTTCTCCGCACGCAACTTCGCCGTCGGCAATCTCGCCACCGTGTTCCTCTATGCCGCGGTGTCGCTGGGGATGCTGCTGGTGGCTCTGTTCCTCCAGGAGACCGCGGGCTTGTCGGCCACCGAGGCCGGCCTCGCCACGCTTCCGATCCCGGTGTTGTCGTTCTTCCTCGCGCGGTGGTTCGGCACCCTGGCGGGCAGGCACGGCCCGCGGCTCTACATGGCTCTCGGCCCGCTGGTCGCGGCGGCCGGCTATCTGCTGATGACAAGCGTGGCCGAGCCGTTCGACATCTGGACTCAGATGCTGCCGGGCCTGGTGGTGTTCGGCCTCGGGCTGTCGATGACGGTGTCGCCGTTGACGGCGGCCATTCTGGCGGCGGTGGATCCGGCGCAGAGCGGGATCGGCTCGGCGATCAACAACGCGATCTCCCGCATCGCCGGGCTGATCGCGATCGCCCTCACGGGTGTGATCATTGGCGGTTCAATGGATTTCGGGGGATTTCGACGCGGTCTATTCGTGGCTGCCGTGCTGTTCGCGGTGGCGGGCCTGATCTCATGGGTGGGCATTCGCAACGACGAAGGCGACTACGGCCGGGTCTCTGCGAAGGCTGCGGCGGGATGTCACGACCGGGCGACGCCGCCCCCCGCGTACTGACGACGGTGACCGCTAGCGGTTCTGCGGGTGCAGCAGAGTCTCGCGCAGCTCGTCCTCGACCTCGGTGACGGCCACGAAGAGCAACTCGTCGCCGCCCTCGAGCGGCTCATCGCCCTCCGGCACGATGACCCGTGAGCCGCGCAGGATCGTCACCAGGGCCGCATCCCGTGGGAGCTGCAGCTTGCGCAGCGGCTTTCCGCCCCACGGCGTGTCGACCGGCAGCGTGATCTCGATCAGGTTGGCCTGACCCGTGCGGAACGCCATCAGGTGGACCAGGTCGCCGACCGCGACGGCCTCCTCGACCAGCGAGGCCAGCATCCGCGGGGTCGACACCGCGACGTCGACGCCCCACGCCTCGTCGAAGAGCCACTCGTTGCGGGGATCGTTGGCGCGGGCGACGACGCGCGGCACCGCGAACTCCGTCTTGGCGAGCAGGCTGACCACGACGTTGACCTTGTCGTCGCCCGTCGCCGCGATCACCACGTCGAAGTCCTCCAGATGGATGGATTCGAGAAGGGTGAGCTCGCAGGCGTCGCCGAGGCGCCAATGCGCGGCGGGGATGGCGTCGACGTCGATGTGGTCGGGGTTACGTTCGAGCAGCGTGACCTCGTGCCCGTTCTCGATGAGCTCCCGTGCGATGGATCGGCCGACGGCGCCCGCGCCTGCGATCGCGACCTTCACTACGCGCCCTCGCTGTCTTCGCTCGGCGGCAGGGCGGCGATGGCCAGCGCCTCGGCGATGTGGCCCGCGATGGCGGCGACGTACACCTGGTCGCTGGCCTGAATCACCGTCTTCTGGTCCGGCAGCAGTCCAGTGCCGAACCGGATGATGAACGCCGCCCGGCCTCCGGTGGCGGCCTCCAGATCGGTCACTCTGCGGCCCACCCAGCCTTCGTGCAGGGCAAGCTCGGCGACGCCGACGTTGCCCGACGGGTCGCGCCACTTGGTGGTCTCGGTTTCCCGGGTCAGCACGTTGAGCAGCCGGTCGGTGGTCCAGGGCACGGTGGCCACCGTCGGGATGCCGAGCCGTTCGTAGACCTTGGCTCGTTTGGCGTCATAGATGCGGGCCACGACCCGCTCGACGCCGAACGTCTCGCGGGCCACCCGCGCCGAGATGATGTTCGAGTTGTCGCCGGAAGACACGGCGGCGAACGCGGACGCCTCCTCGATGCCCGCCCGCAGCAGCACGTCGCGGTCGAATCCCATCCCCAGCACGCGTTCACCGGGGAACTCGGGGCTGAGCCGGTTGAACGCCGTGCTGTCCCGGTCGATGACCGCGACGTCATGCCCGATCCGGGCCAGGCCGTCGGCCAGCGATGCGCCCACCCGGCCGCATCCCATCACCACTACTCGCACCTTTGCGGTCCTTTCGGCTGCAGCTTGAAATTGTCGTCTTCAAATCTGCGCACTCGGAACGCTACCGCCAAACCGGTCTGGGCTTACTCTTGGCTCTCGTGTCCAAGCTTTCGACCGCCGCGCGCCGGTTGGTCCTCGGCAGGCCATTCCGCAGTGACAGGCTCTCCCACACGCTGTTACCCAAGCGGATCGCCCTGCCCGTCTTCGCTTCCGACGCGCTGTCGTCGACCGCCTACGCGCCGGAGGAGATCTTCCTGGTGCTGTCGGTCGCGGGTTTGACCGCTTACTCGATGGCGCCATGGATCGGCCTGGCCGTTGCCGCGGTGATGCTGATCGTGATCGCGAGTTACCGGCAGAACGTGCACGCGTACCCGTCGGGTGGCGGCGACTACGAGGTGGTGACCACCAACCTCGGCCCAACGGCGGGTTTGACTGTCGCCAGCGCACTGCTGGTTGATTACGTCCTCACAGTGGCGGTGTCGATGTCGTCGGCGATGTCGAACATCGGTTCGGCGGTGCCCTTCATCGCTCAGCACAAGGTGCTGTTCGCCGTCATCGCGATCCTGGTATTGGCCTCGCTGAACCTGCGCGGCATCCGCGAGTCGGGCACCGCGTTCGCGATCCCCACGTACGCGTTCATGGTCGGCATGTACATCATGCTGGCCTGGGGCTTCGTTCAGATTTACCTCCTTGACGAGCCGTTGCGGGCCGAGTCGGCCAGCTTTGAGATGCACTCCGAGCACGGCGATGTGCTCGGGTTTGCATTGGTGTTCTTGGTCGCACGGGCGTTCTCGTCCGGCAGTGCGGCCCTAACCGGCGTTGAGGCCATCAGCAATGGAGTGCCAGCCTTCCAGAAACCCAAGTCGCGCAACGCGGCAACGACGCTTCTGTTGCTTGGGCTCATTGCAGTGAGCCTGTTCATGGGCATCATCATGCTGGCCAGAGCGACCGGCGTGAAAATCGCCGAGCGGCCACACGAGCAACTGGTCGGTGCGCCGCCCGACTACCACCAGAAGACGCTCATCGCGCAGCTTGCAGAAACGGTCTTTCACGACTTTCCGTTCGGGTTCTACCTGATCGCACTCGTCACGGCGTTGATCCTGATGCTGGCCGCCAACACCGCCTTCAACGGATTCCCAGTGCTGGGATCGATTCTGGCCCAAGACCGTTTCCTGCCCCGACAACTGCACACCCGCGGTGACAGATTGGCGTTCTCCAACGGAATCCTGTTCCTGGCTTTCGCGGCCGTCGGCTTCGTCGTGGCGTTCCAGGCGCAAGTCACGGCGCTGATCCAGCTCTACATCGTCGGCGTGTTCGTTTCGTTCACGCTCAGCCAGATCGGCATGGTGCGGCACTGGACCCGGTTGTTGACGGTGGAGAACGACCCCGCGGTCCGCGCGAAGATGAAACGCTCACGGGTGATCAACACCATCGGTTGCATCTGCACCGGCACCGTGTTGATCATCGTGGTGGTCACGAAATTCATGGCGGGGGCGTGGATTGCGATCCTCGCAATGATCTGCCTGTTCGTGATCATGAAGTCGATTCAGAAGCACTACAACACCGTCGCGCGCGAGCTGGAAGAGCAGCAGGCCGCCGAGGAGGGCGGGATCGTGCTGCCCAGCCGCAACCACGCCATCGTGCTGGTGTCCAAGCTGCATCTGCCGACGATGCGCGCGCTGGCGTACGCACGCGCCACCCGGCCCGACGAACTGGAGGCCATCACCGTCAGCGTGGATGACGGCGAGACCCGACAGCTGGTGCACAAGTGGGAGGACAGCGATATCTCGGTGCCGCTCAAGGTGATCGCCTCTCCCTACCGTGAGATCACCCGTCCGGTGCTGGACTATGTCAAGCGGATCAGCAAGGAGTCGCCGCGCACCGTGGTCACGGTATTCATCCCCGAATACGTCGTCGGCCACTGGTGGGAGCAGGTGCTGCACAACCAGAGCGCGCTCCGACTGAAGGGCCGCCTGCTGTTCATGCCGAACGTCATGGTGACTTCCGTTCCCTGGCAGCTCAATTCGTCGGAGCGGCTCAAGCGGCTGCAACCGCATGCGGCGCCGGGCGACGCACGTCGAGGCTTCCTGGATTGACCGACGAACTCACGCTGACCACCGGGCCGCCGGCCAACGGGGGCAGTTGCGTCGCGCGGCACGAAGGCCGGGTGGTGTTCGTTCGGTACGCGTTGCCGGGGGAGCGGGTCCGTGTCCGGGTTGTGGCCGATCACGGATCGTATTGGCACGCAGACGTTGTCGAGGTGCTCGAGCCCTCGCCCGACCGGATCGACCCGTTGTGTCCGATCGCGGGCGTCGACGGGGCGGGCTGTTGTGATCTGGCCTTCGTCGCTCCAGAGGCGGCCCGCAGGCTCAAGGGTGCGGTGGTGGCCAACCAGCTGGCGAAGCTGGGCGGGTATCACTGGTGCGACGAGGCCGATGCGTTCGCCGAACCGGTCGGCAGCGGTGAGGCGACCGGCTGGCGAACCAGGGTCCGGCTGGACACCTCCGACGACGGCCGCGCGGGTTTCCACCGCTACCACAGCGCGGAGCTGGTCACCGACCTGCGGTGCGGCCAGCTACCCGAGTCGGCGCTCGACGGCCTGAGCGAGGGCGGCTGGCCGACCGGGGCACACCTGCATGTCGCCCTCGACGACGACGGTGCGCGCCATGTCGTGCAGTCCGGCCCACGCGTCGGCAGGCGCACGGCCACCCGCGTCGTCGAGGGCAGCTATGAGGCGACGCAGCGTGTCAACGAACGGGTGTGGCGGGTACCGGTGACAGCGTTCTGGCAGGCCCACCGTCATGCGGCGCGGGTGTACAGCGAGCTGGTGGGCGCATGGGCACAGCTGGGCGACGGAATGGTGGCGTGGGACCTGTACGGCGGCGCCGGCATCTTCGCCGCGGTGCTCGGCGAGGCGGCCGGCGACGCCGGGCAGGTGCTGACCGTGGACACGTCGCGCGGCGCCTCCCGGTCGGCGCGGACCGCACTGGCCGATCTGACCAGTGTCTCGGTGGTCACCGACTCGGTGCGCCGCGCGATTTCGGCTCAGTCCCGACGCGCCGACGTGGCGGTACTGGACCCGCCGCGGTCAGGTGCGGGCCGTGAGGTGATCGACCTGCTTGCGGCTGCGGCGGTGCCGAGGATCATTCACATCGGTTGTGAGGCAGCGTCATTCGCCCGCGACATCGGGTTGTACCTGGCGCACGGTTACCAGGTGGAGAAAATGCGGGTGTTCGACTCGTTCCCGCTGACCCACCACATAGAGAGTGTCGCGGTGCTGACGCGTTAGCGCTGTCTTCGGCTGCCGGTGGCTTCGCCTGCCAACGCTGTCTTCGGCTCTTCGCACAAGCGCTCATCGCAGCACCGCGACACCCGGTGGTCAGTGGGCCTGCGCCGACTCGGCGGTGTGGGGCCCGAACTCGTTGGCGATGACGGTGATGGCATTGGCCGGAAATCCGCCGCGGCGGGCGTGTTCACGGATGGCGTCCTCGTCGTCGGCCTCGTGCACGCAGTAGATCTTGTCGCCTGCGACATAGCTGGTGATCCAGCGGTACGGCACGCCGAGCGACTCGACGACGCCGTTGGACTTGCCTGCGATCGCCGCCAGCTCCTCCTGGCTGAGGTCACTGGCCCCGGGGATCTCCCGTTCGATGACATAGCGCTTCATGGTTTCTTGCTCCTGTGTGTTGTCCGCCCCGACGGTGTGTCGGGCAGGACCAACGTTGCTGCACCGGATCGCCCTGCACATGGGGAGAAGTTCCCTATCTTTTTGTGAGTGGTATTTCTGCTGCTCGGAGGGGTCGATCGCACTACCATCGAGCCTCGTGATGCTCGCCGATCGGGATCATCTGCTCGGCGAGATCATCGCCAGGGCCGACGACGCGCGGGCAGGGCGCGGCGGACTGGTCTTCGTGTCCGGGGAGTCCGGGGCGGGCAAGACGTCGTTCGTCGAGGCGTTCGTCGATCGCTGGGTGAAAGACGAGCGCGTGCTGTGGGGCGCGTGCGATCCGCTGCCGACGCCTCGACCGCTCGGTCCGATTCACGACGTCGCGCACCGGCTCGCACCCGCCACCCAGGCGGTGCTGGCCGAAAGTGAGGCGTCCTACGACATTTTCGACGCCGTCTATGACGACCTGCGCACCGCGCCGTCGGTGCTCGTTCTCGACGATCTGCAGTGGGCCGACCAGGGCACCATCGATCTCCTTCGGTTCGTGCTGCGACGCGTTTCGCAGACGCGCTCGCTGGCCGTCGGCATCGTCCGCGATGACGAGGTCGGCGTCGGCCACCCCCTGCGCGTGCTGCTCGGCGATGCCGCGCGATCCACGCGCGCCGCCTCGCTCCCGTTGCCGCCCCTCAGCGTTGAGGCTGTCGAGCGCCTCGTGGGTGAGGGCGACGTCGATCCCGCGTGGCTGCACCGGGTCACCGGCGGCAACGCGTTCTTCGTGTGCGAGATGCTCGAACATCAACATGTGTCGGATACGGATCTACCGACGACGGTTCGGGACGCGGTGCTCGCCCGCACGTCGGATCTCGACCCCGCCGCGTGGGACGCGCTGAACCTGCTCACGTGCTCACCGGGCGCGGTACCAGACCGGCTGTTGACCGATCTGGGAGTCACGCTGCCCGCCTTGCGCGCGCTGTCAGACGCGGGTCTGACCCGCAGGAGTGCACGCGGCGTGGCGTTCCGCCACGATCTGTGCCGGATGGCCGTCAGCAGCGTCATCCCACCGGGTGCCGAGGCGGGTCTGCACCGGCGACTGCTGGACGCGTACGAGGCGACGTCGGCCGTCGATCCGGCGGTGCTGACGCATCACGCGCTCGGCGCAGGCGACATCGAGCGAATCCGGCGGGCCGCCTACGACGCGGGTGCCGGGGCAGCGCGGTCCGGAGCGCACACCCAGGCCGCCGAGTTCTTCACGATGGCGCTTGACCACGGCGGACCGTCGACGGCCGAGGATGAGGCGGACCTGCTCGAGCTGCTGGCCTGGGAGTTCTACCTGATCGACAGGCTGCCCGACGCGATCAGCGCGTGCCAGCGCGCGATGCGGATTCGCGAAGAGCTGGGCGAGTCGGCGGCGGTCAGTGCGAACCACCACTCGTTGTCGGTCTACCAGTGGTACAACGCAAACCGCGGGCTCGCCGAAGGCCATGCCGTCGAGGCGATGACCGTGCTCGACGACGAGTCCGGCGACGCTGATCAGCTCGTGCAGCTCGGTCAAGCGTTCGCCATGCAGGCATACCTCGCCGTGCAGGCGAGTGATCTCGACCGGGCCGCGACGCTGATCGGTCGAGCCCGCGAAATCGCCGACAAGACACGCGATTCGGCGTTGACCATCAGGGTGAGGCTGATCGAGAGCTATGGAGCCGTGCTCAACGGTGACGAGTCGGGGCGGGACGAGATTCTCGCCATCCTGAACTCAGGGCCGAAGCACATCGACGAGCTGTACTCGGGCGGGTGGAGCAACATCACGTATTTCGACGTCGAGCAGCGTCGGCTGGATGTGGCGGCCGAGCTGCTCGACGTCAGCATTCCGCTCATGCTCGAACACGACCTGCCGATCTGCCGGGTGTGGCAGATCGGTTCGCGCGCAAGGCTCGAGCTGATGGTCGGCGAATGGGACGACGCGACAGCGGATGCCGACCGGGTGCTGGACGCGCCAAGCGCCCCGCTGGCCAGAACCTGGCCCTCCCTCATTCGCGCACTGGTGGCGCTGCGCAGGCACGGCGCGGGCGCCGACTCGCTGAACGACGCCTGGCAACTCGCGTGCCGGTTCGCCGAACCGATCCGGATGCTGCCTGTCGCGGCAGCGATCGTCGAGATGTCCTGGGCGACGGGAGTTTCCGACGACCGCATCCCCGAGTGCCGAGAGCTGCTCAGCCGTGGACCGGTCGCGGGCCTGGAATGGTCACGGGGGGAGTTGGCGGTCTGGCTCCGGCGGGTCGGGGAAACGATCGACGCGACCGATGTCGCCGAGCCGTACCGGTTGGTCCTCGACGGCGCGTACGAGGCGGCAGCCGATGAGTTCCACCGTCTTTCGATGCCCTACGACGCTGCGCTCGCTCTGCTCGACAGCGGCGATTCCTCGCTCGCGGCCCGGGCCCTGGACATTCTCGACCGGCTCGGCGCCGATGCCGTCGCCGCCAAGGTGCGCCGCGACCTACGGGCCAGGGGTCAGTCCGTCGTACCCGCGCGCAGGCGCTCGGCGACGTTGGCCAACCCAGCGGGGCTGACCGCACGCCAGGTCGACGTGCTGCGTCTGCTCGACGACGGCCTGACGAACGCCGAACTCGCGGATCGCCTGTTCCTGTCGGTGAAGACCGTCGACCATCACGTGTCCGCCATCCTCGGCAAGCTCGAGGTCAACAAGCGGCGCGACGCGGTCCGCAGGGCGCGCGAGCTGGGGATCCTGGCGGATTCAGCGCGCGCCGAAGTGTCGCTGTAGCCGTCGCTGCCGGTGGGCGAACAACGCACCGATGCCCGCAGCGATGATCGGTGTCAACACGCGCAGCGGTGCCCGCAGCTCGAACGTGAGGCGGTCGCGGACAACGGTTTTCGCGTCGCGGTCGGGTTCGAGGGTGCGCTCGTGACGCCAGAGCCGCATGGACAGCATCGTCGACTCCTCGTGAAAGCCGCGACCGGGCCACAATTCGGCGATCATCAGATCGTCGTAGTCGAACGGCAGCACGCCGAACAGCCGCATCCAGCAGCGCCCCACCGGAGTACCGACCGGAACATTGTCGACCGTCAGTGATTCCTTGCCGCGTGGCATCGACATCGTCATCCACGGACGCAGTTCGTCGTTGATGCCCTCCGGCGTCACGACGCGCGCCCACACCCGCTCCGGTGGTGCGTCAACGATGCTCTGCCGTTCGACGACGTCATGTTCCGACGGTAACCGGACGAGACACGCGATGGTGGCGCTACGTCTGAGCGCTGGATCGCTCGCCATCGGTCGAGCAGCGCGGGGATCTCACTGAGCAGGAAAGTCGTAGAAGTCGTTCATCTGAGTGAGACGGTGGCGCGCGAGGCTCTTGCGGTCCGGTCGCCGCAATACCGGCCTTGGCCGCCTTCTGCATGGCCGTCGAGTACTTCATTCTGGTTGGTGTAGAGGACGGTCCAGGCATCGTCGCGTAGCCGGTAGTGGTCGCGGCGGCTGGCGGGCGCGGGTACACGCTCGACGAGGCCCACGGATGTCAACATCTTCACCGCGCTCGATATCGCACCTGTGCTGGCCTGGAGTCGGTCGACGAGTTCTCCCGCGGTCATCGTCGAGCTGCTCGGTGAACAAGCAGCGAGGCAAGCACGCGGGCGGTCATCCGCTGCAACCCGTGATTGGCCAGAACGAGCGCGAGCTGCTCGGCGGCGTCCTGATGATCGGGGTAGTCGGCCAGCGAGCTTTCTTTGCTAACTTCAGTAATCTCTGAAATTTCAGTATACTCGGTCAATGGCGCTCCGGGAAGTCTGGTCGGAATTCCGATATCCGTCTGTTCGAAAGGGGTCGACTGACGATGAATCGCGACGACAGGCCTCACAGCGGAGGTGATACTGGGTACGCGGACTGAGGTTACACCTACCCGAAGGCAGACGAACCGGCGGTGCGCGGGATGGATTTCTCGGTCGGCAGCGGTGAGATCTTCGGGTTTCTCGGGCCGAGCGGCGCGGGGAAGTCGACGACCCAAAAGCTCCTGATCGGTCTGTTGCGTGGTCATGGCGGGGAGGCCGCAGTGTGGGGCAGGGATCCGGTGGCGTGGGGATCCGACTACTACGAGCGGATAGGTGTCTCGTTCGAGCTGCCGAATCACTACCAGAAGCTCACCGGCCTGGAGAACTTGCGGTTCTTCGCGTCGCTCTACTCCGGCGAGACGGCGGACCCGGTGGCTCTGCTGGAACGCGGTCGGCCTTGACAGATGACGCCGATACGCGAGTTGGAAAGTATTCCAAGGGAATGCAGATGCGACTGACCTTCGCGCGGTCGTTGATCAACAACCCGGAGCTGCTGTTCCTCGACGAACCGACCTCGGGCCTGGACCCGGTCAACGCGCGAAAGGTGAAGGACATCATCCTGGGCTTGAAAGCGCGTGGCCGGACAATCTTTCTGACGACCCACGACATGGCCACCGCCGACGAACTGTGTGACCGGGTGGCTTTCGTCGTCGACGGGCGAATCGAGGCACATGGACACGCCCGCCGAGCTGAAGATCGCGCGAGGCCAACGCCGGGTCCGAGTGGAATACCGCAGGCGATTACGGCGGTCTCGAGACCGCCGAATTCGACATGGACGGCCTGGCCGAGGATCCGATGCGTTTCACGCCCTGCTGCGTAACCACCAGGTCGAGACCATCCATAGCCGGGAGGCGAAGCCTCGACGATGTTTTCGTCGAAATCACAGGGAGGCGGTTGTCGTGAACCGGTTTGTCGAACGCGATGCGGCTGGAGGTGACGCTTCAGGCACAGGCAGGGAGTTCCTGCTACGCGGCAATCTTCTCCGGTCTGCATCTGGCTGTCGGTGCTGCTGCCGATGTCGCGCACGCCTGCGTCGCGATGGCCGAACCCTACATCCTGCTGGGCGACATCGTGCATCATCGGCTTCTTCTTCATCGGTGGTACGGTGTTCTTCGAGAAGCAGGAGCGGACACTCGAGCGCTGTCATCTCGACTCCGTTGCGGTTCTGGGAATACTTGACGGCGAAAGCTGATCGTGCTTGTTCATGATTTCGTTGTTCGTGGCACTGATCGTGGTGTCGATGGTCAGACACGGATTTGACTATCGCCCGGTTGCCTTTGGTGATTGGGGTGGCGCTAGGGACGGTGCTGATGCTGCTAATCGGATTCACCACGTCGCTGCCGTTCGCTTCGATGAGTGACTGGTTCATGTTGGCGACGATTCCGCTCGCGGTGATGATCGGGCCTGCCGGTGCTGTACTACTGCGGGCGTGTGGTCGAACCCGCTGCTCGTACGTGATCCCGACGACAGGGGCCGCTGTTGCTGTTGGGCGAGGCCTTCGGGCAGATGAGCTCTCGCGCCGTGGCAGGCTGACCTACGCGCTGGTATACCCGATCGTGTGCGTGGCGGGGCTGTGGTGGGCGGCTGAGGTGGTGTTCGGCCGCTATGTCATTGCACGATCTGGCGGGATGTGATCGGGTTGTCGGTAACGACCAAGGACGCTGGCGGCCTTCGGCCACAACGATATTCGCGGCACTTACCGCGATCCGCTGTTGGTGATGATCGTCATCGCTCCGGTTATCTGGACCGGCGGCGTCGACGTGTGCTGACTCCACTGTTCACCGAGATGCTGCTGAGTCGGTACGACTTCGACCTGGTTCCGTATTACCCGCTCGTCCTCACTGCGTTCCTGCTGTTGACAAGCATCATCATCGTCGGCGGGATTGGCCGCATTCCTCGTTCTGGATGAGGTCGACGCGGGCACACTGGCCGCCCTTCGGGTAACGCCGGTGCCATTGTCGCGATCTACTTCGCCTACCGGGCGGCGCACGGTGATTCGTGGTGACGACGGTCTATGTGGTGGCAACGACTCTCGCTCAGCGGAATACTCGAACCCGGTCTCGTCACGCGCTCGATGCCGATCGGCCTGCTCGCCGGGCTTGTCGGCCGTAGTAACGATGTTGATGATCGTCGCAGTAGCGAGTAACAAGATCCAGGGCATCGCAATGGTGCGAGCACTCGGGATGCTGATCGCCGGATTGCCGTGCCTGCCGTGGTTCATCGATTCGGCGTGGAACCTGGCTTTCGGCGTGCTGCCGCCGTATTGGGCTGCCAAGGCGTTCTGGGTAGCAAGCGACCACGGCATGTGGTGGCCATATGTGGTTGCCGGCATTGTGTACAACGTGATGATCGTCTGGCTGCTGTTGCGGCGCTTCCTGGCCAAGACCTGAGGAGCCTTCTAATCGACGAGTTGGAGGATGAGCTCATAGAGGGCCCAGCCGAACAGGGCTGTCATCAACACGATCTCGCGCCATGCCAGCACGGGGCGCGCCTGAATGGCGTAGGACATGAACTTCCGCGGAGCGGCTCCGTGTTCGGGTGCCTGGTCGTCGCTGAGGGGTTCGCTGAAGCGGTGGAAGAAGATCTGGATGATCAGCATCCCGGCGACTAGGCCGGTGATGAAGCTGAGCGGTTGCATTTCGGTGAGGAACAGAAGGACCACCAGCGCGACGATGATGATCAGCGTGACGCTGTCGTAGATGCCGATGATTCGACCGTCGCGGCGGTAGTAGGCGCCGATCCTCGCGATCCGCGTTCGGTAGGGCACGGCGAAACCGACCACGAACTTCACCAGCCCCTGAATGCAGAACGCGATCAGGAGAATCGTCAGGGCGATCAACATGAGAATCTCTAAACCAAAACAAAGTAGCGCAGCCACAGGTAGATCGCCGACAGGGCCACCGACATCACGGTGACCACGAAGCCTTTGCGGGTGAACTCCCAGAACGAGATGGGATTGTCTGCCCGGCTGGCGATTCCGAGCATCACGACGTTGGCGCTCGCTCCCACGGCGGTCAGGTTGCCACCGAAGTCGGCGCCGAGGGCAAGCGCCCACCACAGCACTTCGGGTCGGCGAAATCCGGCATGCTCGTTGGCGAGCTCGCTGACGATCGGTGTCATCGTCGCGACATACGGAATGTTGTCGATGATGCCGGACACGGGCGCAGACACTCCGAGGATCAGCATGACGTCGACAGCGCGTCACCACCGGTGATTTCGATCGCCGACTGGGCGAACTCTCGACGACACCCGTCTTCACCAAGGCGCCGACCATCACGAACAGACCGGCGAAGAAGAGCAGCGTCTCCCACTCGACACTGCCGAGATAGTCGGATCGGTCCATTCGGGAGATCAAAATCAGGATGCCGGCACCCACCAGCGCCACGATCGACGGCTCGATGTGCAACACCGGATGCGCGAGGAAGGCCGCGAACACCAAGACGAGAACGATCTCCGCATTTGACCAGAAGCCCGGGATCGCGAATGGCCTCGCGCTCCTTTAGTGACATGATGTCGGCGACACGTTCGGGATCGACATCGAACGACCCGCGGAAGAGGCATGGCAGCAGCGCGATGAACACGGCGACGACAACCAGCACGATCGGCGTCATGTGGAGAAGAAAGTCGTTGAACGTCAGCCCGGCCCGGCTCGCGATGATGATGTTGGGCGGATCGCCGACCAACGTTGCCGTTCCGCCGATGTTGGACGCGAACACCTCCGCGATCAGGAAAGGCACGGGGTTGATCGACAACCGATCGCACACCAGCAGCGTCACCGGAGCGATCAACAAGACCGTCGTGACGTTGTCCAGTAAGGCTGAGGCGAAGGCGGTGATGAGTACCAGCAGGATCATGATCCGCAGCGGTGAACCGTTCGCGCGCTTCACCGACCAGATCGCGATGTATTCGAAGACCCCGGTCTGTCGGAGCACGCCGACGATGATCATCATCCCCAGCAGCAGAAAGATGACGTCCCAGTCGATTCCGGTTTCATGGGAGTAGAAGGCGTCGGCGGATTCGACGACGCCGAGAACCACCACGATTCCCGCACCGAATGAGCGCGACCAGTGTTTTGTTGACGCGGTCGCTGGCGATAGCGCATACGCGACCACGAAAACAGTGATCGCGATGAATGTCAATTGTCCTCAGCGCTTCACGGCCGCGGCCAGAAGGCGCGATGCCGTGATCACTCCTAGCAGGCTGCCCTCCTTCATCACGGCGATCAGCGGATCTTCGAGCGAGCCATCAGCGCCGCGACTTCGATGATGGTGTCGTCCGCTTTGGCCGGCGGGATGTCCTTCAAGTGTTCGGGCAGCACGTCGCGCACCGTCTTGTCGCCGAGTTTCTCGGCTGCGTGGTCGGCCCACGACTCATTGATAACCCCTGCCAGCGACGGATCGTCCTGAACGTAGGTGGGCACGATGAAACGCACCACCTGGGAGGCGGGAAGGACGGCGTACGGCAATCCGGATGAGTCGGTTACGACGATCCCGGGCAGCCGATGCTCGGCCATCATGTGTGCGGCGTCAAGCGCATTGGAGTCGACGGTCACGACCGGAAACTCCTCGACTATGTCTTCTGCGTGCATGTCAGCACCCTACGACCGTGTCGGACCATCGTCTGCTCCCTTCATGTCGTCAGATCGCGACGTGAGTAGCCGGCGACGCCGACAGCCACCGCTATCGCGCCGATCACGATGAACACCGCGAGCGCCGCCCAGTCCGGCGGCGCATTGGGCACGGCGCCGAGGTGGGCGAACGGCGACAACTTCATCACCCACTCCGGCGCGCGAACACTCTGTGTGACGACATTGAGCAGAAATCCGCCCACGACTGGTAACGCGCCGATCGCGCCGACAGCCTGATGGCAGCCACCCGACCGCGATTGCGGCGGCCCCGACCGCTAGCCAGGCAATCGGGCGCCGAATTCAGGGCGCCTGACAGGGCTGAACCGAGAGTAAGCGGTGCGCCGGTCATTGCCGCGCCAGCTGCGATCGCCAGTCCAGCTATCGCATGCAGCGACGACGACCCCGGCGGTGACCACTGCGATCTCTGTGCAGACCAAACGAATTCGCGAAACCGGAGCGGACAGCACTGCCGTCCAGTGGCGGGCCTGCTCGTCGGCGACGATAGCGGCAAGCCGAGTGGCGGCGTAAAGACTGGTGGGGATGGCCAGCAGGCTGAAGAGCGCAGCGGCAAATCCGTGTGCCGAATCGAGGCCGCCGAAGCCGGCTGACGACGGCCAGATCCGCGAAGCGCCGATTGGTGTCGAAGAACTCGAGTATCGACGCGATGAGGGCTCCGACCAGGACGAAATACGCCGCGATGCCGGTGGCCCAGCTGACGGTCGGCCGGATGGCGCGGCGAATGGCGAATCCGCTCCACCGACTTCAACAACCCAGTCCGCGGCGCCCGCCGGGTCGGTAGCGGCCACCAAAGCGCCGCCCACATCACGATGGCGTGCGGCCGCGACGTGGCCGGCCGCCGCGAATCCGGCCGCCAAGCCGGTCAGACGAGAAGCGGCGCGACTCGATTGTCGGCATAGGGTGCGGCCATTGCGGTTAGCCCGAACGGGGTTGTCCATGCCAACCAGGCCAGTTGCATCTACGCCATCAGCGAGCATTCTGAGCAGCAAGCCAGATACCGAGCAAGCCCACAGAGACGCCGACCGCCGCCGACCTCGTCGGCATCACCTGCGCCGCGAAAACGCCTGCAGTGGCGAAGGTGGCAAGTGACACCAAGAAGCGCGCCGGCGTAGATCATTGCGCCGGTGGCATTGGTTCCCGCCGCGACCAGGGCTGCGCCGACGGCCGACCGCGATGAGCACGGCGGCCAGCGCCGATCACGGCCATTAGCGCGGAGCACCACGTCGACCACGCGCACACGTCCAGCAAGCACCAGATCGCAGCGGCCGGCGTCCTCTTCGCCGCGAGTGATCCGGGTGGCCGCAAGCAGGGCTCCAGACGCTTGAGAGGACGAGCACGGGAAGCCCGGTGCGCCACACCGTGAACCCGCCTGCGTCATCGAGTGCCTGTGGACGGCCGAAAAGTATTCGGACAGCTGGGTTTTCGGTCAGAGCCCGTAATCCGGCCGCATCGATCGAACCCTGAAATGTCGTCTGGTACTGGACGGCCACCAGCGCCGACATTCCGCGCATACCGTGGTCACGATCAGAGCGCCGCGGCGGATCCTGCCGTATGGCCAACCACGCAACCGGACGATCAGCGCGCCTCGGCGGATCTGACGGAGAACCAATCTCGTGATTGGCGCTGTCGCAGAACGTTTCCGCTCGGGTTCCGAAGCATGGGCGGGCAGCAGGGCCGAGGTCATCGGCTCTGCTCGCCGTAGTAGTCGAGAAAAATCTCCTCGAGCGTCGGTTCCTGCATCGTCAATGTCGCCACGTCCGCTGCGGCTAGCACGCGCAGCGCCGGCCCAGGTGGTCCAGACAAGCTGAAGCGCACACGCTGGCGGCCTATAAGCTCGATGCCTGATCACGCCGACGACGTTGTCCAGCAGCGGTATTGCGACCGGTAAAACCGACATCGACAATCGTGCGTCGGAGTCGGCGCAAATCAGCAATGCTGGCTATCTCGACTAATCGACCAGCCCGCAGGATGCCGACTCTGTCGCAGACTGCTTCGACCTCCGAAAGCTGATGCGAGCTGAGGAACACGGTCTGGCCTCGTTCTCTGGCCTGCGCGACGCAACGGCGAAATTCCCTTTCCATCAAGGGATCGAGGCCACTGGTCGGCTCGTCAAGCACCAACAGAGCGGCGCGGGTGGCGAACGCGGCAACCAGTGAGACTTTCTGCCGGTTACCCGTGGAGTAGGTCCTGCCCGGCCTGTCCAGATCGAGTTCGAAGCGCTCTATGAGTTCGGTTTGGTATTGGGCATCGATACCCGGCCCGACATTGCCGAGTAATTCAAGGATCTCCGCACCGGTCAACGATCGGCCACAGGGCCACATCGGCGGGCACGTACGCAAGATCGCGATGGGCGACACGGACGTCACCCGCGGGGACGCCGAATATTTCCGCGCTTGCCGGCGCTCGGATGCAGGAGGCCCAGTGAGGACGCGGATCGTCGTCGACTTGCCCGCGCCATTGGGACCCAGGAAGCCGAATACCTCACCGGGGGCAACGGTGAGGCTCAGGTTATCGACGGCGACGATGCCACCGAAACACTTGGTCAGACCGTCTACGCGGATTGCAGATTGGCAATTGGTGCGGCGGCGCACCGCCGGATAGGCGTGCACGGATGCCTTTCATGACGTCGGGCCAGTTACTGCCGACCCGACTTCCCGGCGCACCACCTCGGAACTTACTCGCCGCAGGCCATTTCGCACCAGTCATTAGGATCGGGCCAATGCCAACGGGTTTGCGACTGCTCACGCGCGGCTCGTGGTCGGAGACGCAGCGATTCACCGAGATCCTGCGAAAGGAGACTGTCGGCGGCGTGCTGTTGTTGGTGGCCGCGGGCGCGCGCGCTGATCTGGGCGAATTCGCCGTGGTCGTCAGGCGTATCGCACCGTGTCGGAATTCACGGTCGGACCCGAGTCGCTGCACTTGCACCTGAGCGTGTCGGCGTGGGCCGCCGACGGGCTGCTGGCGATCTTCTTCTTCGTCGTCGGGCTGGAGCTCAAGCGTGAGTTCGTCGCGGGCGACCTTCGCGACCCCGCGCGCGCCGCGCTGCCCATCGCCGCCGCCGTCGGGGGAATGATCGTTCCCGGCCGGCATCTACATCGCGATCAATCTGGCCGCCGGCCACCCCGAGAACCTCGGCGGCTGGGCAGTGCCGATCGCCACCGATATCGCGTTCGCCCTCGCGGTGCTTGCCGTGCTGTCCACCCATCTGCCGACGGCGTTGCGCACCTTCCTGCTGACCCTCGCCGTCGTCGACGACCTGATCGCCATCACGGTGATCGCGGTGTTCTTCACCGATCACCTGTCCCTCGGGCCGCTGGCGCTGGCGCTGATCCCGATCGGATTGTTCGCAGCCGCGGTCCAGCGCGGTGGGCATCACTGGTGGTTGTTGGTCCCGCTGGCCGCGGTCGCCTGGGCGCTGGTGCACGCCAGCGGGGTGCACGCCACCGTTGCCGGCGTCCTACTGGGGTTCGCAGTACCCGTGCTCGGGCGACACGGCAAGCCCACCGCTGAACTCTTCGAGCACACGATGCGACCGGCTTCGGCGGGCTTTGCGGTACCGGTTTTCGCCTTCTTCGCCGCGGGTGTGACAGTCGGCGGTTGGTCTGGGCTCGGCGCCTCGCTGCTGCACCCCGTCACCGACGGTGTGATCGCCGGACTCGTCATTGGCAAACCGCTGGGCGTGCTGGCGACCGCTTTCCTGCTTGCCAAGTTCACGCGAGCCAGCCTCGACGACGACCTCGCATGGCGCGACGTATTCGGCGTCTCACTGCTGGCGGGGATCGGGTTCACAGTTTCGTTATTGATCGGTGAGCTGGCCTTTGGCCACGGCACCGCGGCGGGCGCCGACGTCAAGATCGGTGTGCTGGTTGGCTCTGTTGTCGCAGCTCTGCTGGCCGCAATCGTTTTGCTGAGCCGTAACGCCGCCTACCGGCGCATTCACGCCATCGAGACAACCGACGCCGACCACGACGGTGTGCCCGATGTCTACGACACTCGGCAGGACTGACGCAGGGATCGATGCGTAGACTGGCCCAATGCTTGAACAGATCCGCGGTCCCGCCGATCTGCAGCACCTGACCCAGCCTCAGCTAACTGATCTCGCAGTCGAGATCCGACAGTTCCTGATCCATAAGGTCGCTGCAACCGGTGGACATCTCGGCCCCAACCTCGGTGTCGTCGAGCTCACGCTCGCGCTGCACCGGGTGTTCGACTCGCCGCACGATCCGATCATCTTCGACACCGGCCATCAGGCGTACGTGCACAAGATGCTGACCGGTCGGTGCCACGAGTTCGAGACCCTGCGAAAGAAGGACGGACTTTCGGGCTATCCGTCGCGCGCCGAGAGCGACCATGACTGGGTCGAGTCCAGCCACGCCAGCTCCGCGCTGTCCTACGCCGACGGCCTTGCCAAGGCATTCGAGTTGACCGGCCACCGCAACCGGCATGTGGTTGCGGTCGTCGGCGACGGCGCTCTCACCGGTGGCATGTGCTGGGAGGCGCTGAACAACATCGCCGCATCCCGGCGCCCCGTCGTGATCGTCGTCAACGACAACGGCCGCAGCTATGCGCCCACCATCGGTGGGTTCGCCGATCACCTTGCGACGCTGCGGCTGCAGCCCGGCTACGAGAAGCTGTTGGAGAAGGGTCGCAGCGCGGTGCGCGGCATGCCGGTCATCGGCGAGCTCTGCTACCAGTGCATGCACAGCATCAAGGCCGGCATGAAGGACGCGATTTCCCCGCAGGTGATGTTCACCGATCTCGGCCTGAAATACGTCGGACCCATCGACGGCCACGACGAGCACGCCGTCGAGATGGCGCTGCGCAACGCCCGCGGCTACAACGCGCCGGTGATCGTTCACGTCGTCACTCGCAAGGGCATGGGCTACGGGCCGGCCGAGAACGATGAGGCCGAGCAGATGCACTCGACGGGCGTCATCGACCCGCACACGGGTCTGGCGACGAAGGTGCCTGGACCGGGCTGGACGTCGACGTTTGCCGAAGCCCTGATCAAGTACGCAACCAAGCGCCGCGACATCGTCGCCATCACCGCCGCCATGCCGGGACCGACGGGGCTGACCGCATTCGGCAAGAAGTTCCCCGACCGGTTGTTCGACGTCGGCATCGCCGAGCAGCACGCGATGACGTCGGCCGCCGGTCTGGCGATGGGCGGCCTGCATCCGGTGGTGGCGATCTATTCGACATTCCTGAACCGGGCGTTCGACCAGATCATGATGGACGTCGCACTGCACAAGCTGCCGGTGACGCTGGTGCTCGACCGGTCCGGCGTTACCGGGCCCGACGGTGCCAGCCACAACGGCATGTGGGACCTGTCGATGCTCAACATCGTTCCCGGCATGCGGGTGGCCGCACCGCGCGACGCCGCACGTCTCTACGAGGAACTCGGCGAGGCGCTCGAGGTCACCGATGGGCCGACCGCACTGCGCTTCCCCAAAGGTGATGTCGGCGAGGATATTCCGGCGCTCGAACGGCGTGACGGGATCGATGTGCTCGCCGTTCCGGCCGACGGCCTGTCCGACGATGTCCTGCTCGTGGCGGTCGGACCGTTTGCGGCGATGGCGAAGTCGGTCGCCGAGCGGCTGCGCAACCAGGGCATCGGCGTGACGGTCATCGACCCGCGCTGGGTGCTGCCGGTGCCCGAGACGATCGGCGCGCTGGCGAAGATGCACAAGCTGGTGGTCACGTTGGAGGACAACGGCGTTCGCGGCGGCGTCGGCTCGGCCGTATCGGCCGCGCTGCGACGAGCGGAGATCGACGTGCCGTGCCGAGACGTGGGGCTGCCGCAGGAGTTCCATGCGCACGCCTCACGCGGCGAGGTGCTCGCCGACGTCGGGATCACCGACCAGAACATCGCCCGCCAGGTGACCGGTTGGGTGGCCGCGCTGGGTAGCGCGGTCTCCGACCACGAAGTCAGCCGTCAGCTCGACTGAGCGAGACCCGGCCCGCCTCCTCCAACGTCGTCGTCTTGCGTGGCTGCTCGAAGAACACTTCCGCGTCGCGGCCGTTGATCTGCACGGTCGCGATCGTGTTCCCGAACAGCGGACCGCACACCTCGCGCCACGTCATCGGCGGCGACGGCACTCCACGTCGGCGCATCCACCATCGGATGACTGCCGCCGCGGGCCTGGTCCAGCCGAGCTTGAACACGGGCTTGATGAACACCGGCACGTAGTTGTGCACCGGCGAACACACCAGCTGATGGACGGTCGACCCGCCTGGTGACACGCCGTCGAGTTCGGCGCGGGCGGCGTAGCTGTGGTGGACGTCGCCCGACAGCACGCTGATCGTGGCCGGGCCGTCGGCGTGGCTGGCGATCCGCGCAATCATCTCGCCCATCCGCACGAAGGATTTGTAGAACGCCGCCCAGTGTTCGAAATCGCCTGCCTCGCGCAGCTTCTCACCCAGTTTGCCGCGCCATCCGGGTCGGTCGGCCGCCCGCTCGTTGAGCGTCTCCAGATCGCCGATGGCAGGCGGCATCAACCACGGCACCGATGAGGCGAGCATCAGATGGTCGAGCGATTCGGGATTCTCCTCGGCTTCGGACTCCAGCCAGCGAAATTCGTTCTCGCCGATCATCATGCGCTCGCCCGACTCCAGGATTCGCCCGTTTCGGGAGTCGACCATGATCAGCCGGCTGCGTCCGAGATCCCACCGATAGCTGAACCGGATGCCCTTGTTGCAGTCGACCTCGCGGTCGGCCCGCTCCGCCAGCTCGGCGAGATGCGGCCAGGTGTCGCCCTCGGCGGCGACCAGACGCTGGTAGTCCTCGTTGTCGGCCAACTCGGCCGGGCTCAGATTGCCCAGATGCTGATACACCCAGTAGGACGCCAGCCCGGCCCTGATCCGGTCCCGCCACCACGGCGTGGTCGCCATCTCCGCACGCCAGGACGCCGAGGTGTTCCAGTCGTCGCGGATGTCGTGGTCGTCGAAGATCATCGCCGTAGCGACGGTGGACATCAGCCACCGGATTTCGGGGTCACCCCAGGAGTGCCGATACAGCCGTTCGTATTCGGCGAAGCTGACGACCTCGTCCGGCGGACGGTCGCCGTGCCTGTTGCGCCGCCGCCGGCTTCACGCGGCTCTGCTCGTCGGGCGGAAGCTCGTCGGCGTAGAGCTGGTCGCCGAGCAGGATCAGCGCATCGGGCCACTCGTCGATCGGGCGGTCGACCATCCGGGTGGTATACGAGTCCAGCGCGTCGTGCTTCAGCTTCTTCTCGATCTTCTTGACTTCGGTCTTCGGGTAGCGGCACGACCCGAAGATGGCGCGCAGTCGGTGCGCGCTCGCGGGTCCGCGGGTGCGGATGACGCTGGGCGGGAACTTCGAGAACGCCTCGTCGTCGATGGGCCACACCGTCGTGCCGTCGAGGCTGACCTGGTACTCGGTGACGGTGTCCGGGGTCAGCCCCGTCACCAGGACAAGGGCGAAATGGTAGCCCTGCACCTCGAAGGTCCGTGCCGAGCAGCCGAGAATTTCGACGGTGCAGGCGTTTTCGGTTTGCACCCAGACCAGGGCGGTGGTGTCGGAAACGTGCCGTAGTGCCGGGCCGAGGAGCAATGCCATTGGAGTGAGCCTAGGGGAGGTTTCACACGCCATGGAAGAGTTAGGCTCATGGACCCCGAACTCGAGCGTTGGAAGGCCGGCGGCCAGTACTTCGACTATCTGGGCTTCGATGTCTTCTACCGGACGGCGGGCAGCGGCCCGGTCCTGCTACTGATCCACGGATACCCGTTCAATTCATGGGATTGGTCGCCGATATGGGACACGCTCGTCAAGCGGTTCACCCTGGTAGCGCCGGACATGCTGGGGATGGGCTTCTCCGAAAAGCCCGTCGCCTATGAATACACCGTGGGTGACCACGCCGACATGCACGAGGCACTGCTCGCAGAGCTCGGTGTCCAGTCCGCGCACATCCTGGCTCACGACCTCGGTGACTCGGTCGGCCAAGAGATGCTGGCCCGCCACGAGTTCTCCGAGCAGGTGTATGGATCGCTGCGCATCGAGTCGGTCACCTGGCTCAACGGGGGACTGTTCAACGAGACGTACACACCACGGCTGTTGCAGAAGGCGATGTCACGAACCCCGCTGGGAGACATCATGAGTCCGTTGCAGGGCAGCTCGTTGTCCAGGCGGCTGATAGAGCCCACGATCAACGAGATGTTCGGGCCGAACACGAAACCCTCGCGTCGAATGCTCGACCTGTTTCACCAGATCCTCGAGTACAACGACGGCAAGCGCGTGACACATAAAGTGGGCAGGTTCGTCAACGACCGATACGCCCATCGCAATCGGTGGGTGCGCGCAATGCGGCACACGGCAGTTCCCATGCGGTTGATCGACGGCCCCGTCGACCCGAATTCCGGTCGGCACATGGCGCAGCGCTACCTCGAGGTCATCCCCAACCCTGATGTCGTGATGCTCGACGACGCAATCGGCCATTGGCCCCAGATCGAGGCTCCCGACGCGGTGTTGGCCCACTTCCAGGCCCACGTCGACCGAGTCATGGCGCAGGGGTAGCCGAGAGCGCCGCGGCGAGCACGGGGACGACGAGTTCGCGTTGCCACGGGCGGGCCTGCGCATCGCGCAGGAAGTCCTCGACCGCGACCGCGGCGTCGTCGGCCGGTTGCCAGTCCCAGCACAGGCGGCGCACCACCTCGGGCGTGAGCAGGTTCTCCGTGGGCACCGACACCCGTTCGGACAGCTCGGTGAGACCGGCGCGGGCCGCCTCCAGCCGGGCGGCCGCCTCGGGTTTGCGGCGAGCCCACCGCGACGCAGGCGGCGGACCGTTCTGCGGTTCCGAGATCTCCGGCTGGTTGTCGTTGTCGCGGGCGCGACTCAGCGCGTCCAGCCAGACCTGCGCGGAGCGCCGCTGTTTGGATCCGCCGAACACGGGCAGCGCGGTGAGGTCCTCGACGGTCTTGGGGTCGGCGGCGGCGGCGCTGATGATCGCGGAATCGGGCAGGATCCGTCCCGGCGCGATGTCACGCCTGCGGGCGATGTGGTCGCGGGCCGTCCACAGCTCACGCACGGCGGCCATGGCGCGGCGGTCACGCACCTTGTGGATGCCCGATGTGCGCCGCCAGCGGTCCCGCCGCGTCGGCACGCCTTCGAAGGTGCGCAGGTACTCGAATTCCTGGGCGGCCCAATCGGACTTCCCCTGTTCGGCGAGCACCGCCGCGACGGCGGTCCGCAGTTCCACCAGCACTTCGACGTCCAGGGCGGCGTAGTTCAGCCACTCCGGCGGCAGGGGTCGCTTGGACCAGTCGGCGGCACCGTGCCCCTTCTTCAGGCCGAGGCCGAGCAGCCGCTCCACCATCGTCGCAAGGTTCACCCGGTCGTAGCCGGCCAGCCGGCCCGCCAACTCGGTGTCATAGAGCGTCGTCGGCCTCATGCCGATTTCGGCGAGGCAGGGCAGGTCCTGGTCGGCGGCGTGCAGCACCCACTCATCGGTGCCGAGCACCTCGGCGACCGGTGCGAGTGTGGTGAGCGTGTCGGTGCCGTGGTTGACCGGATCGATCAGCACGGTGCCAGCACCCGCGCGACGGATCTGCACCAGATACGCACGGTTCGAATAGCGAAAGCCCGATGCCCGTTCGGCATCGACTGCGAACGGCCCGTGTCCCGCCGCCAAAAGCTCTGCGGCCGCGCGAATTTCGTATTGCGTGACCGACAGCGGTGGCACACCGTCGGCAGGCGCCAGTAGCGGCGTGGCTTCGGGTTCTGCGGTGTCCGCTGGCTCGGCTCCGCCAGAGTCGGCGTCGGTCATCTCAAGCGCGGGTGCGCGACTTCAGATCGGTCACCCCGGAGGGCGGCAGGCCCGCTGCGTGCTCGAGCACCGCGCAGAAGGCCGCCACGTGCGGCCCTAGTTCGAGCGTCGTCGCGGTCCAGGATGCGCGCAGCTCCAGCTGATGGGCCCGCGGTGGGCCGGAGATGTCGCCGTAGCGCACCGACGTGGTGGCGGTGACGGTGCCGCCGAGGGCGGTGACGTTCTCGGTGTTGGCCTCCAGCGCGTCGACCAGCCAGCTCCAGGCCACTTCGGGCAGCAGCGGATCGACCGCCTCGCTGGAGTCGAGGTCGGCTTGGACGTAGGCGACCAGTCGCATCGTGCCGTCCCAGGCCTCTGCGCCATCGGGGTCGTGCAGCAGGATCAATCGACCGAATGCGTCGCCCTCGGACTGCTCGGGCACGATGGCGGACTCGGGATGGCGTACTTCGGCGCCGAGGGCGTAGCTGAACGGCGCCAGACGCTGCGGCGGCCGGATCGGGCCGAGCTCGATCTCCGGTCGCACGGTGGTGGCGTTCATCGCAGCGACCGCTTCCCGGAACTGAGCCGGTTCGGCGGTGGTCACCGCCCTGACGGTAGACCATCTGGCCAGGTCTGTGCGCAGGCGCGCCGTATCCGCCGCAGGTGGACGCCAAACGGCCCACGGTCGGACTGTCATGGCAGCATTGATGCCGATGAATAACCGTCGTGAGCTGCCGGAGTCGCCCTACCTGGCCGCCGCCGGAGGCCGTAAGCCGAGCCGGATCCCCGTGTGGTTCATGCGGCAGGCGGGGCGTTCGCTGCCCGAGTACCGGGCGCTGCGCGCGAAGAACACGATGATGCAGGCCTGCTTCGACGCAGAACTGATCACCGAGATCACCCTGCAGCCGGTGCGCAGGCACGGCGTCGACGCCGCCATCCTGTTCTCCGACATCGTCGTGCCGTTGCGGGCATCGGGTATCGACTTGGACATCGTGCCCGACGTCGGGCCGGTGATCGAGCACCCAATTCGAACCGCGGCAGATGTCGCCGAGATCAAACCCCTTGAGCTCGCGCGCGTAGCGCCCGTCGCCGAGGCCGTCGCGCACCTGGTTGCCGAGCTGGGCGACGTCCCCCTGATCGGATTCGCAGGCGCCCCGTTCACGCTGGCGTCCTACCTCATCGAAGGGGGACCGAGCCGCAACCACGAGCGCACCAAGGCGATGATGCTCGGCGAGACCGATACCTGGCATGCGCTGATGACGGCGCTGACCGAGGTCACCACCGCGTTCCTGCAAGTCCAGGTCGACGCCGGCGTCGACGCCATCCAGATGTTCGACTCGTGGGCCGGGACGCTGTCGTTAGCCGACTACCGCACCTACGTTCTGCCGCACAGCACGCGGGTGTTCGAGGCGCTGGCAGGAGAGGGAGTGCCGATGACGCACTTCGGCGTCGGCACCGCGGAGTTGCTCGGCGCGATGTCGGAGGCCGTGGCGGCCGCGGCCAGCCCCGTCGTCGGCGTGGACTGGCGCACCTCGCTGACCGACGCCGCGGCCAGGGTGACGCCCGGCGCCGCTCTGCAGGGCAACCTCGACCCGGTGGTGCTGCTGGCCGGTTTGCCGGTGGCCGAGCGTGCGGCCCGCGCGGTCGTCGAGGACGGGCGTCGCGCGGTCGACGCGGGCGCGGCGGGCCATGTGTTCAACCTGGGACACGGGGTGCTGCCACCGACGGACCCGGGTGTCATCACAGAGGTGGTGGCGCTGGTGCATTCGCTGTGAGCTCGCCGCGCACGCGAGGAGCGGAAAAAGCAACGTATTGCGTTGTCGGCGGCGGTATTTCAGGTCTTGTCGCCGCGTACCGGCTCCGGGTCACCCTTGGAGAAGACGCGGATATCACTGTGTTCGAGCCCGCTGACCGGCTCGGTGGGGTGCTGCGCACCGAACAGCTCGGCGGCCAGCCGATCGACATCGGCGCCGAAGCGTTCGTCGCCCGGCGCCCCGAAGTGCCTGCGTTACTCGCCGAGCTGGGGCTGGCCGACAGACAGGTCGGCACGACGGGCGTGCGCCCGTTGATCTACAGCCAGGGGCGGCTGCATGAGCTGCCGCGCGACACGCTCAACGGCATCCCGGCCGACCCGTCGTCGATGACCGGGCTCGTCGACGACACCACGGTCCGGCGGATGTTCGATGAACCCTCTCGACCGTTGACCTGGCGGCCGGGCGCGGACCCCGCGGTCGCGGAGCTGGTCGGCGACCGCTTCGGCGACCAGGTGGTGACCCGATCCGTCGACCCGCTGCTGGCGGGCGTGTACGCGGGATCCGCAGCCACGATCGGGCTGAGGTCGGCCGTTCCGACATTGGCCGCCGTGCTGGATCGCGGCGCACGCAACCTCACGGAGGCCGTACGCGGGGCGCTGCCCGCGCCAACGGCCGGATCGGTGTTCGGCGCGATCGACGGCGGTTATGCGGTGTTGCTCGACGAACTGATTCGGCGCGCCGACTTCCACTGGGCGCAGGTGGGCGTCGAGCGGCTGGTGCGACACGGCAGCGGGTGGCAACTGGTCGACGACGAGGGCGGTGACTGGCACGCCGATGCGGTGTTGCTGGCCGTCCCGGCACCCCGGTTGGCCACGATCGTCGAAGGCATCGCGCCGTCCAGCGCCGCTGCGGCGCGCCAGATCAAGGTGGCCTCGACCGCGTTGGTGGCGCTGGCGATGCCCGGCGGCACGCCGGTGCCCGACCGGTCGGGTGTGCTGGTGGCCGCCTCAGAGCGCCTGCACGCCAAGGCGATCACGCTGTCATCGCGCAAATGGGGGGCGCGCGGCAATGTGGAGCTGGTTCGGCTGTCTTTCGGTCGGTTCGGCGACGACCTCGCCCACCGCGTCGGCGACGACGACCTGCTGTCCTGGGCGGCCGACGACCTAGCGGCCGTATTCGGTGTCAGCGACGAGCCGTTCGACTGCCGGGTGCACCGGTGGCTCGATGCGATGCCGCAGTACGGGCCCGGGCACGGTGGGGTGGTCGCCGAACTGCGCGCCGGCCTTCCGCCGTCGCTCGCGGTGGCGGGCGCCTACCTGGAGGGCATCGGCGTGCCCGCCTGCATAGCCACCGCCACGAGAGCGGCGGCGTCGCTGGTCACACCGCGCGTGGCACGATAGAACACATGTCTCGCCTTGATTACGACGCTCTCAATTCGACGGTGCGCTACCTGATGTTCTCGGTGTTCGCGGTGCGCCAGGGCGCGCTGGGCGACGAGCGGGAGTCGGTCGTCGACGAGACCGCGACGTTTCTCAAGCAGCAGGAAGACAACGGCGTCGTGGTCCGCGGCCTCTACGACGTCGCGGGGATGCGCGCGGACGCCGATTTCATGATCTGGACCCACGCCGAGCGGGTGGAGGCGCTGCAGGCCACCTACTCGGACTTCCGCCGCACCACGGCACTGGGCCGGGCCAGCACTCCGGTGTGGAGCACGGTCGCGTTGCACAGGCCCGCAGAGTTCAACAAGAGCCACATCCCGGCTTTTCTTGCCGGGGAGGAACCCGGCGCCTACATCTGCGTCTACCCGTTCGTCCGGTCTCTCGAGTGGTATCTGCTGCCCGACGACGAGCGCCGCCGCATGCTCGCCGAACACGGCATGGCAGCGCGCGACTACAAGGACGTCAGGGCCAACACCGTGCCCGCGTTCGCCCTCGGCGACTACGAGTGGATCCTGGCGTTCGAGGCGCCCGAACTGCACCGCATCGTCGACCTGATGCGCGACCTTCGTGCCACCGACGCCCGTCGGCATGTCCGTGAGGAGACGCCGTTCTTCACCGGCCCACGCGTCGGTGTCGAGGAACTGGTTGCCAAGCTCCCCTGATCCACTTCAGATTGCATTTGCTGGCCTCAATGGTAACCGGATGGTTCCAACCCCTACGTCAATTTTGGCAACACTTCAGATAGCAAACCGCGCGCGCTGCGACTGCATAAAAGCCGAAGCGGCAACAAGTCGGCAAATTTTACTTCTAGTTTGCTGCACGGGTTTCGCCTGCGGCAATTTGTTGCTAGCGTGGGACGGTGTCGAGAACAGCGTGGGTGGGGCTAGGCGCTGTCGCCGCAGGTGTTTTGTTCGCTGGAACTCTGATCGGACAGTGGGGCGGCAATCCGATGGCCCAGTCCGTCGCGGACTACGGGCTGCTCGTGTTCGCCGTTTTCGCGGCGGCCTGCTGCGCCCTGGCTGCGTCGTCGGCCGACGGGCGGCAGCGACGCGCGTGGATCTGCCTGACGATCGGGTTGTCCGGCTGGGCCGGCGGCGAGGCGCTCTGGATCTTCTACGAACAGGTGCTGCATCAGTCACCATTTCCGTCGCTCGCCGATGCCAGCTATCTGCTGTTCCCCATCGGCGCCGGCCTCGCGATCGCGCTTTTCCCCGTTGGGTATTCGGGCCACTCACGGGTTCGAGTCGTATTCGACGGGTTCATCGTCGCGGGTGCGCTCTTCGAGATCTCGTGGGTGCTTGTGCTCAGAGGTGTCTACGACGCCGGCCACACGAGCGCTTTCGCGTTGGGACTTTCACTGGCTTACCCGGTCGCCGACATCGCGATCCTGACCGTGGCACTCCTCGTGCTCGCCAGAGCCCGCACCGGCCGGCGCACGACGCTGGCGATGCTCTCCGTCGGCATCGTGTTGATGGCGTTGTCGGACAGCGCATTCGCCTATCTCACCGCCCACGGTCTGTACTTCAGCGGCCACGTCATCGACATCGGCTGGGCGGTGGCGTTTCTGACCTTCGGCATGGCGGCGCTGGTCAGTCGCCGAGCTCGCGAGACCGAGGTGGTCGTGTCGCAGGTGACATCCGAGGTCTCGATGTGGCTGCCCTACGTGCCGGTCGCAGTCGCCGCGTTGGTGTGTTTTCCCGCTTACTTCTCGACGCCTGGACTGGGACCGATGCTCGTATCGTCAACTCTGCTCATGGGAGCTGTGATGGCGAGGCAGTACATGGTGGTGCGACAGAACCAGCGGCTGCTGAAGATGGTGGCAGACCAGGCATTGCGCGACACGCTCACCGGCCTGGCCAACCGCGACCTGTTCAACGACCGGCTGATGCACGCGGTGCAGCTGCACTTGAACGACAACCAGTCGGTGGCGGTGCTGTCGATGGACCTCGACGATTTCAAGCTCGTCAACGACAGCCTGGGGCATCCCGCAGGGGATGCCTTGTTGATTCAGGCCGCGGAGAGACTGCTCGGCTGCGTGCGGACCTCCGACACCGTGGCACGGGTGGGCGGCGACGAGTTCGCCGTGTTGATGGAGGGCCTGCCCGAGCTGTCGCGGTTGGTCGCACACCGCGTGGTCGCCGCGTTCGAGGCGCCCTTCGTCATCGACGGGCAACAGCTGTTGATGCGGCCGAGCGTCGGGCTCGCGGTGGCGTCGTCGGCCAACCCGGACCTGTCCGCGGACATGCTGCTCAAGCAGGCGGACGTGGCGATGTATTCGGCCAAACGCTCGAAGTCCGGTGGTCTGCACACCTTCACCCCCGATATGGCGCTGGCCGATCACAACGAAATCGAGCTGCCGACCGACGCGAGCGAAAGCACGGAACGCGGCGCGGCGGTCCGGCTGCTCGGCGAGCTGCGGCACGCCATCGACCACGGCGATCTGACCGTGTTCTACCAACCGAAGTTCGATCTGCGCACCGGCGATGTCGTCGGCGTCGAAGCCCTGGTTCGGTGGCCCCATCCGAAGCGCGGCCTGCTCGGCCCCGCCCACTTTCTGCCGCTGGTTCGCAAGCGCGGCTTGATGCGGGCGGTGACCGACATCGTGCTCACCAAGGCCCTCGACGACGTCGCCGAATGGCATGCACTGGGCATCGGCGTCCCGATAGCGGTGAACGTGTTCGCTCCGTCCCTCGGTGACCTGGATCTGCCCACCCACATCGCGTCGGCGCTCGCCATCCGCAACCTGAACCCGGAAGACTTGACCATCGAGATCACCGAAGACTTCCTTCTCGACAACATCGACCGGACCCGCTCGGTGCTGGAACGGTTGCGGCAGCGGGGAATCCGGATCGCCATCGATGATTTCGGCAGTGGCTATTCGGCCCTGTGGTACCTGCGGGAACTGGCCATCGACGAAGTGAAACTCGACAGACATTTCATCGCGCCGATCCGCCTCGACGCGCGGGCCGCCGCAGTGGTGCGCGGCGTCGTCGACCTTGCGCATGTCCTTGGCGTGACGACCGTCGCCGAGGGCGTGGAGAACGCCGAGACGGCGGAGCGGCTCCGCGAGTTCGGCTGCGAGGTGGCGCAGGGTTACTACTACAGCCCGCCGGTCAGCGCCGCAGCCATGATGAACCTGCTTGCTTCGGGCCAGCCGAAGCGCGCGGCGCGGGCCGAGTTCGAAAAGCTCGCAGTTACGAGCCTGCAGGAACCAGTCTCAGCGAAATCGAGTTGATGCAGTACCGCTGGTCGGTTGGCGTCGGGTAGCCCTCGCCCTCGAAGACATGGCCGAGATGGCTATGGCAGTTGGCGCACAGCACCTCGACGCGGGCCATGCCCATCGAGTCGTCGCGCCGCAGGATGACTGCGTCAGAGTTCGCCGGGTCGAAGAACGACGGCCAACCGCAATGGGATTCGAACTTCTCGGTGCTGCGGAACAGCTCGGCGCCGCATGCCCGGCATTCATAAGCACCCTCGGTCTCGGTGTCGGTGTACTCGCCGACGAAGGGCCGCTCGGTGCCGGCTTCGCGCAGCACTGCGAATTCGGCTGGGGTCAGCTTCTGGCGCCACTCGTCGTCTGTGAGTTCCACCTTGGGCCGCGGAGAGGTCATGCATCCACGCTAGCGCAGTCAGGCAGTCTCGATCTCCCGGAGGAATCTCCGGTTGGCCAGGAAATAGCCGATGATGGCCAGCACCTGCATGGTCGGCACGATCACCAGCAGGGCACGCCCCAGCGACATGTTTCCCAGGTCGGCCTTCAGTGCGTCGCTGATGACGCCGGTGAGGAACGGTCCGGCGGCTCCGACGATCGCGCTGAAGAACAGCAGGACCGCCGATGCCGTCGCGCGCTGCGCCACCGGCGCGAGCCTCTGGATCGCGGCGATGGAAGGCGCCATGTAGGCGATTCCGACGACATAGCTCAACGCCAGGAAGCAGATCGCGAGCGAACTGCTCTTCACGAGAAATGCCAGTGACGAAAACGGAAGCAGCGCAGCGATCATCACCATGGTGAGCGAGAGCAGCCATCGGGGATCTCTGGTCGAGAGACGGTCGGCGAGACGGCCGACGATGAGCAGGCCGACGATCCCGGCGACGCCGCTGGCGATTCCGTACTGCACGCCCACCTGGCCCAGCGACAAGCCGTGCACGCGCATGAGAAACGCGGGCGCGAACGTGGTCAGCGAGTAGCCGGCGACCGAAATGCACGCCGCGGCACCGACGATGGCGATGTAGCTGGGCTTCCTGACCAGATTCCAGACGGACGGTGGTCGCTCGTCCGGCCCGGGAGCGGCAGGCATGGGCTGGCGCCTACCGACCACGAGTAGGACAAGTGGCGCGAACAGCACGCTGATCGCGCCCATCACGACAAATGTTGTGCGCCAACCGAACGACTGCGCCAACAATCCGCCCGCGGTGAGGCTGGTGGCGCTGGCAAGCGGAATGGACAACGTGATGACCGAAAGTGGCGCGGCGCGCCGTTCGGAGGAGAAGTTGCGCGCCACGTACGCATGCGCGGCGGGTGTGCTGCCTGCCTCGCCGATGGCGACACCGACGCGGGTCGCGGCGAGTTGAAGACCCGACGCAACGGCTCCGCCGACCATCGTCATCGCGCCCCAGAGCGTGAGGCAGCTCGAGATGACGAGGCCGAACGCGCCCCGGTCGGCGATGCGGGCGATGGGGATCCCGATGACGGCATAGACCACCAGAAACCCGAAACCGTTGATGACTCCGATCGCCGTGTCCGATAGCGCGAGGTCGACACGGATCGGCTCGGCGAGAACGGCGGGAAGAAAGCGGTCGACGTAGTTCAGCGTGCCGACGATTGCCAGCAGGATGACCGCCACCCAGGCGCGCCGCGCGGAATGCGTGTATTGCGTGACGCTGTCCAACGAGGCGGGCCCGGGCGTCATCCCGTCGGAACGAGTTTGGGTTCGGTCATCCAGGGCGGGTCGATGCCGTCGTCGAGCCTGTCCTCGGCCTTGGCGTCCAGATAGCGGAAGTAGAGGACGCAGAACACCACGATGAGCAGTAGCGACCAGCCGTAGGTGATCTTCATGTACTCCAGGTAGCGACCTGTCGTCGGCCAGCGCCACATAAGCCAGCGGTCCATTGTCAGGAAGCCGTACGTCGCCAGCCACGCGGGCCAGTTGCGCAGCACCGAATTGGGCAGCACCACCGTCATCAGGAACGGGAACAACATCATCGAGTAGTAGCCCTGCGCAAGCGACAGCACCAACCACGACGCGGTCAACAGCACCCCGGAGGACGTCAACATCCAGAACAGCGGGTCGCGCTTCCGGTAGTACCTGTAAAGCAGACAGATACAGACGACTGCGAGCACCGTGAAGACGATTCGCAGCAACAGGATCAGCCAACCTGGCAGACCGAAGTACGTGCCGTTGCCCTGAATTGAACTGTTGAAGTAGTCCCGGGTGCCGAGAATGTAAGGCACCGTGCGCTTTACGAAATTCATCGGATCGGACACCAGCGGCCACGCGGCCGCGTTGAACACCAACGGCACGGCGATTGCGGTGACAAGGGTCCGCCATTGCCGGTTCAGCAGAGGGAGAAGTAGGAGCACGGCGAGTACGGGTTTGACGACCAGCGACAGGCCGATCGCCACGCCGGCCCACCATTCATCGCTGACCTTCCCCGACAGCAGCCATCGGAAGAACAGCACCTCAGCCAGCAGCACACAGCCGTTGATGTTGGTGAACACGATCGTGTTGGTCACCGACTCGGTGCAGAACATGGCGAGCAGCAGCGCAGGCAGTGCCACCGACGTCAGCGAGAAGCCGAACAACCGCACCAACAGGCAGGCGGCGATGATCATCGCGACCGTGTTGCAGGCGACGAACCAGTTGTGCGAGGCGAATACGGGCATGTACCCGAACGGGGCCATCAACAGCGTGCCGCCCGGCGGATACAGATAGTGCGGGTCGACGTAGTTGAAGTGCTCGTTGTAGATGTCCCAGCCGCGTCTGAAATTGCTGACAGCCCGGTAGACAGGGCCGAAGTCATCGGTGATGTAGCCGTTGCTGGAAAGAACGTAACTGCGGTGCGCGATCGACATGATGGCGATCGGCCACAGCGCCGACCGGAGCACCATTGCCGCACTGGGCGGGGTCGTGCGCGTTCGGAAGAGATTCAGAAAGCCGGTACGGATGGAGTCTGGTGCCGCCACCAGCGAACCGTACTACGACGGCCGCGCCGGTAGGACTAGGCGTGACCGTCACATGGCCGATGAGGTGTGGGAGACGGTGGACCGCCACCTGTTTGCCGACAGATCGGGGCGCCGGCACGGGCCGCCGCGGATTGGCTCGTGGTGGGAGTTCAGGCGGATTCCGGGGCGGGCCCGCTCCCGCACCAAGACCACATCCACCTGGGAGACGTACCGGCTGGTCGGCACATTGGGCGGCCACCTAGACGCCTACCGGCACCCCGGGCTGCCCGCCTCAGTGAGCACCGCGGGCCGGGCCGCCGACCGTCCGGGAGGGACCTCGATCCTGGCCCAACCACCGCGGCTGGCGGCCCCGGCGCGGCCGGCAAGCGGATCGTGGACCGATCATGACGGTGCTGTCGCGGTGGTGTTCACCGGGCTGTGCGCCGGCGATCTGGTGTTACCGGTCCGGCTACCCCAAGGTGCCGGGCAGTGAAAACTGCCATTTCCTAGCCGATCCGAATATTTGGCACAAGATCGACCTCGTACGCGTGCGGGACCGCCGAGCGCCGGGCGGCTGGCGGTATTACGCGCACCTGCTGACCTCCCAAGCGGGATATCAATCGGAGTCAACCCGAGCTCGCCGTGCCCAGATTCCCGCCGCCCGGCGGACCGGGGTGGACGCGAACGTGTCCAACCTTGCGGTGGCGTCATTCCCTCACGGTCAGCCCGGCCGGGTGGTCGTCGATCAGATCAGCTGGACACCCGAGCAGCACGATGGCGCCGCTCACGCGGCTAAGAAAGCTCGGGATCGCCAGAAAGCGTTGGATAGGTCGCGGCGCAACAGCAACCCGACCCAGTACGGCCTGTCACCAGGTCAGGCGCACCCGGGCGGCCCGCCGCGCCGCGCGTGGATTGGCGACAAAACAGATCACCAACCCGGCCGGGCCGCGGCATGCCCGTGCTGACGGGGTGCCACTGCGCGGCTACCGCCACGACACGCTCTCTAATCGCTATCACACGCTCCGTTCGGATCATGTCGCCCAAGCCCGAGCGGCCAGCCAGGCCAAACATGCCCGTGCCAGAGAGGTCGCGGCGCGGATCGTGGCCGCCCACGGCTCCACCATCACCATCGAGGACTGTCAGATCTGCACCTGGGCGCGGTTGTGGGGTAAGCGGATCGCCTTATTCAGTCCCGGGATGGTCGTTTCAGCCCTGGCGGCCGAGTGTGCCGCCAGCGGCGGCCGGTTGTACCGAGCCGGCACCCGCGCAACCGCGCTGAGCCAGCACTGCCTCTGCGGAACCCGGGTCCCCAAGACCCTTGCCCAGCGCTCCCATCGACTGCGGCGAGTGCGGAATGCACGGGGATCGCGACATTATTTCCGCCATGTTGGCAGCTTGCGTCGAGCTCACTGATCCCGATGACCCACGCACCGCGCGGGTCGACTTCACACTTGCCCACGCCCTGCGGGCGGGGCTGGCCTCCCAGCAAGAGGGGGAGGGCTCAGTCAACCGGCACCAGCCACCAGCTGCAACCGCAGCTGGACGGGTCAGGACCGGCAGCCATCACCCTGTGGCCACTGCGGGCAGTACGTGTCGGTCGGCGGCAGGTTGCCGCTGTCCAGGTAACCGGTGACCGGCGACAGCGCGCATTCGGAGTAGATGCTTGCGCCGTGCCCGATGCCCTGCCAGATCACCCGCTTGCTGGAGGCACCCGCGTTGATGATGGTTGCAGCGACCTGGGCGACGCCGTCGTTGCCGACGATCGGGTCGTTCTGTACGCCCAGCAGCAGCACCGGGATCTTGAGGTTCTTCGGCTCCTGCGGCGCCGATCCGCTCGGCCAGTTGAGGCACTTGACCATGCTGAGCGCGCCGACGCCGCCGAACTGCGGATAGAGCTTGGGCCACGCGACGACGAGTTCGCGGACGCGGTCCGGAGTGGGCCGGTTCAAGGCGTCGCTGCACGAGTTGACGAACTGGCCGTCGGTCTGGCGCAGGCTGTCGGCCTGGTTGATCAGGTTGTTCATCTGGTTCGCGTCGCCGGAGCGTGCCGTAGCCACCGCCGAGGCCACGCTGTTGGTCGCGGCCGTGCGGTCACCGCGCGGATAGGCCAACGCGGTGCTGATCGCGTCGGCGACCATGGACACCGACGCTCCGCTGGGTCCGTCGCCGGCGCGCGCAGCCGCGAGCAGCGCGTCGACGGCGCCCTTCGGGTCCGGGCCCAGTGGGCAGTTGGTGGCCGCGCACTGCGAGGCGAACGCGTCCAGTGCGGTCTGCTCACCCTTGACGCGCTGTTCGGTGGCGGCCTCGGCGGCGATGCCGAGCGGCAGCGGCGAGTCGAGCACCAGCCGCGCCACCTTGCCGGGATGCGAGCCCGCATAGGCAAGTGCCACCTGGGCCCCGTTGCCGATTCCCAGCAGCGCGATCGACGGCACGTCCCAGGTGCTGCGCAGCCGTTCGATGTCCTCGGCGGCGTGCGCGTTGTCGTAGGCCGAGTCACCGGGGGCGATGGTGTCGGTGCAGCTCGTGGTGGCGGTCATGGTGATCGCGCCGAGGTTGGCCACGGGGTCGTCGCCGGACTGGAACTGCGCCTGGTCGAGCATCTCCTGGCGGTCGAACAGGTCGCGGCAGTCGATGGCGCTTGACATGCCCATGCCGCGCCGGTCGACCGCGACGATGGGATGGGTCTTCAGTACATCGGCGCCTGCGCGTGACAGCCAGACCGGCAACTGCACCGAGCTCGGCAGGTCCGATGCCGGTCGTCATGATCAGCGGTCCGGCGTCCTCCGGGGTCTGCACCGAACGCGCGCGGACCACCCCGATGCTCACCGATCCGGTAGCGCCGTTGATCGAGTCGAGGTCCGCGTCGTAAGTCGCGCAGTCCAGCGTGACGCCGGGCAGCGGCTGGATCGCGGAGTTGCTGAACACCTGCGAGGTGCAGTTGCGCCAGGACAGGTCGTTCTTGGGCGCCTCGATCGCGGGTGGGCCGCCTGCCTTGTTCTCGGTGGTCGGCTGACCCTGGGGGCGCGCCCCGGAGTCGGTGGCGTAGCGCGGATCGGCCGCCAGCAGGGGCGCGCATCCGGCCAGCAAAGCCGACAAAACGACGGTCGATGTGCTCAGGGCACGGACCAGGCGACGCCGACGCATGGAAACCACAGTACTGATGAGCGCTTTAGGCGCCCTTGACATACCGCGCGTACAGATAGCCGGCGTCGTCGGTGAGCAGGTGGCTGCGCCGCATCGGGGTGTGTACCTGGCCGGGGCCGGTGGCGATGCGCGGGGCGCCGCCGCCGACCAGCAGCGGTGCGACGGTCAGGCACAGCTCGTCGAGCAGATCGTGCTCGATCAGCAAGCCTAGGAACTGCGGGCCGCCCTCGGCGAGCACCCGGACGAGCTTGCGGTCGGCCAGGATTTGCAGGACGGTCGCGGCGTCGACCCGATCGGGGTTGCGACCCGACGCGTCGATGATCTCGCCGACCGGTCCGAGCCTGCGGCGGGCGTCGGCGACCGCCTCGGCAGCGGTGAGGATCAGCGGCGGCACCTCGGTGCGGGTGAAGATCTTCGCGTCGTGGTCGAGCGCGCCGCTGTTGGTGACGACGGCGATCGGCGGCACCTCGGCCTGGCCGCGGCGCTGGCGGGCTTGGCGCTGCGCGGGGCTGAACTGCGCGCCCGAGTAGTTCTCGATCCGGACGGTGCCCGCACCGACCAGGATGACGTCGGCGTGTTGGCGCATGAGCGCGAACACCGCGCGGTCGCCGGGGCCGGCCAGTCCGCCCGCCTTGCCGTCGTCGGTCGCCCCGCCGTCGAGGCTCGTGATCATGTTGCCGCGCACCCAGCACGACTGCAGGTCGTCGGGGTAGGAGTAGAGGTCTGTCAGCCGGTTCTCGTCGAGTGACTCGTCAGGATCCAGCACCGTGAATCGCACCGCTGCAGCGTCGTCGGGCATGGGGACGATCATTGATGGATCTAGATAAAGCGTGCCGAATACATGGCACCTATCGGGTGCATTGGCGTTCGTCGCGGTATTGGCGGCCTTCGTTTCGATTTCCGGAGGGCAGCAAGATCGCGGTGCAAAAATTGAACCGCCGTCACGCCCGAGTGAAATTGCCCAAGTTGGGGTGGGTGCGCGTGCGATTGTCCCGTTCGTTGGATGGTGCCGTGATTCGGTCGGCGACGGTCAGTCGTGACGGAGGGTGTTGGTATCTATCGCTTCTCGTCGACGATGGGCGCGTCACCCCAGCTCAACATGCTCGCCCGCACTCCGCCGTCGGGGTGGACCGTGGTGTGGTGGTCGCTGTTGCTACCAGCGATGGGCAATTAGCTGATCGGCCACTGCTGAACGACGCGGAGCAGAGGCGCGTACTGCGTCTTCAACGCAAATTGGCACGTGCCGGCCGGCGGAGCAACAATCGGGCGAAGGCTCGCGCGGCCCTCGCCGAGATTCGAATCCGAGAGCGGAATTTGGGCAGTGTTCAGGGAGGAAGTCAATGGAGCACGTCGCTACAGTTCGTGCATGCACTCCAAGCGGTGTCGGCCACCTCGTCGATCGGCACCCGAGCGTCACCCCGGAACGGTTGATCGCCCAGCTTCACCCGCCGCCGACGTTCGCCGACGTCAGCTTCGAGAGCTATCAGCCGGATCCGGCTGAGCCGTCGCAGTCCGCCGCAGTGCAGTCCTGCCTGCGATTCTGTGACGACGCGGTCGCTCGGAGGGTGGGCAGGAAGAAGCTGTTCGGCAAGCGTGAGGCGCTGCCGGGCGTCGGGCTCTACCTCGACGGCGGCTTCGGTGTCGGCAAGACCCATCTCCTGGCGTCGAGTTACTACCGCATTTCAGGATCGTCACCGGCCCCGACGGCGTTCGCGACGTTCGGTGAACTGACGCAGCTCGCCAGCGTCTTCGGCTTCGTCGAATGCATCGACCTGCTGGCCGACTACGCGGTGGTGTGCATCGACGAGTTCGAACTGGACGACCCGGGCAACACCACGCTGATCTCGCGGCTGCTGTCGCAACTGGTCGAACGCGGGGTTTCGATCGCCGCCACGTCAAATACGCTGCCCGAACAGTTGGGGGAGGGCCGGTTCGCCGCACAGGACTTCCTGCGCGAAATCAACACGCTTGCAGCCATTTTCAACACCGTGCGCATCGAGGGTCCGGACTACCGGCACCGCGACCTGCCGCCTGCCCCCGAACCGCTGTCCGACAAGGAGGTCAGCACGCGTGCCGCGGCGGCGCCCGGTGCCACCCTCGACGACTTCGACGCCCTGTGCGCGCACCTGGCGACGATGCACCCGTCGCGCTACCTGACCCTGATCGAGGGTGTATCGGCGGTGTTCATCACCGGCGTGCATCCGATCGAAGACCAAAATGTCGCCCTCCGGCTGGTGTCACTCACCGACCGCCTGTACGACGCGGGTGTTCCCGTGGTGGCGTCGGGTTCAAAGCTGGACACCATCTTCAGCGACGAGATGCTCGGGGGCGGGTTCCGCAAGAAGTACCTGCGGGCCACCTCGCGGCTGCTGGCGTTGACGACTGCCGGTCAGACAGGTCGCACCATCACGTAGTCGTTCTCGACGCGGGTGCCGAGCCGAAATGTCTTGGTGCCGTTGACGGTGAAGCCGTATTTGGCGTAAAAGCGTTGTGCCCGTTCGTTGTGCTGGTTCACCCCGAGCCATACACAGTTCGCGTCGAGTTCCGGCGCACGTTTGAGCGCCTCGTCCATCAGCGCCGCGGACCCGCCTGCACCGTGGTTGTCGGGCAGCACATACATTTTCGAGATCTCCACCGCCGGGCGTAAGGTGACCGCTCGTTGGACGTCGTCGTCGTCGGGAACTCCACGAATCAGCATGGCGTAACCGATCATTCGGCCGTCCTGGCGGGCAACGAGGACCAGCCGGCCGGGATCGGCCAGGTAGCCGGCGAAACGCGCCTGCGTGAGGTTCTCCTCGATGAATGCCGCCACGTTCTCCTGCGATACCGACGGCGGGCACGCCAGAGGGAAGGTTCCCGCGGCGACGTCGGCGAGTTCTGGCAGATCTGCGGCAGTGGCGGTGGTGACCGCTACGGTCACACGTTCCACTGCGCGAGGTGGACGCCGGTCTTCTTGTCGACGAGCACCACGTTGGACACCAGGTCGCGGTAGCAGTCCCACCACACGCCGCCATTGACCGTCGCACCGGCGGGCACGTTCAGCATGGCGTACTGCAGGGCGTCGGGGGCGTCGGAGTTCCGCGGCTCATACGCGTCGCCGGTCGGCGTGACGCCCTTGAACGAGAACGACAGCCCGATCGCATACGGGACGGGCATCTCGACAGCGTGGATGGTGACGTTGGCGCGGTACACCTGATAGCGCGGGGCGCGCGGCGGATAGCCGAACCCGGGCGGGACGTCGGACGGCAGGATGTCGTGGACGGTCACGTCGGCGACGACGCCCATGAACTCGACGCGAAGCGTCTCGCCCAGCCGGCCGATCGGTGCGTCAATCGCGGCGGCGGGTGCGGCCAGCACCGCACCGGAAATCGTCAAAGCGGCGAACAGCAGCGCGAAAAAGCGCACTACTCGGCTCTTCGCGCAAGCGCTCATCGCGGCATTGCCCCCTATCTGGTCCGCCTCGCATGATGGCATACACACGCGCGCCGCGGACAGCGGTTGCCGTCAGGAGCTCCAGGGCCCGATTCCGCCGACCTTGTCGATCCGGATGCGGGTGAGCAGGCCCGGTGGCGAGTTGGGCGGCGGGAAGTGCTCGTCGGAGCCGAGCATGACCTTCGCCAGCTTCTTGAGCAGTTCGGGGGCGCCGCCCTCGGCGATGCGAGCGGTTCCCGTGATGGCCAGGTAGGGCGCCTGCTGGCCTGGCGTGGGCTTGAGGATGGTGACCGCAACGCGCGGGTCGCGGCGGACGTTGCGTGTCTTCTGATACTCGGCGAGGTGCGCGGAGACGAGTTCGTCGCCGTCGGGGGTCGACTCCAAGGCCACCCACACGACCGTCGCCTGTGGGCTGCCGTCGGGGTTCAGTGTGACGAGCGTGGCGTCGATGCCGTCGCCGATGAATTCACGTCCCGCGTCGTTGAGCTTCATGCGTTGTTCTACCGCCACGCGCGCCGTTTCATTCCCCGCCGGTCTCCAATTCGAGCAGCGCAGACTTGGCTGCGGGACCCCCGACGTATTGGCCAGTCGACCCGTCGGAACGAACCACGCGGTGACACGGGATCACCACGGGCAGCGGGTTGTGGGCGCAGGCGGTGCCGACGGCGCGGACGGCGCGCGGGTTGCCGACCGCGGCGGCCACCTCGGCGTAACTTTCGCGGTGGCCGTAGCCGATGTCGCGGAGATGCTCGATGACGCTGCGACGGAAACCGTCGGCCAGCCGGAGATCGACCGGCACCTCGAAGCCGGTGCGCCGCTTGGTGAAGTACTCGTCGAGCTGGCGGGCGGCGGTGTCCAGTCGGGCCGGCGCGCGCAGCACGCGTGGGCTGACGGCGTCGGCGAGCTTCGCCAGCACCGCGTCGTGGTCTTCGATGTCGTAGGCGACGCGGACCAGCCCGACCGTGGTGGCGGCCAGCAGCAAAGCGCCGACCGGGCTGTCGACGGTGCGGTAGGCGACGTCGAGCAGCTCATCGGTTGCGGCTTCGCGCTCGAGCCGTTGATGCAGCCGGGCCATGGTCGCGTCGTCGGCCTGCAAATCGTCGAAAAGGTTGGTGCTCATGCTGTTTCATCCTCGGGATAGAGTTTGCGAAGGGTCTTGATGCCATCGGCGGCGGCGCGGCGCGCGGCGTCGGGGGAGTTGCCGAGCAGCTCGGCGATCTCGGCGTACGGCAGCCCGGCGATGTGGTGGTAGGCCACCGCCAGACGCTGCTTGTCGGGTAGGCGTTGCAGTGCTGCCCACAGATCCGGATAGCGGGCTGCCGGATCGGCACGCGCCGACGGGCGGTCAGGCGGCGAGTCGACCGGGATCGCACGTCGGCTTCGGGCGCGGCCGACGTCGAGGGCACGCCGGTGCGCGATCGTCACCAGCCATGCCTCGACGTTGGCGTCGGAGGGAAGGTCGGGATAGGCGCGCAGCGCCGACAGGAACGTCTCCGACCACGCGTCCTCGGCGTCGACGGGCCCGACGACCGCGCGGCACACCCGCAGCACGGTCGCGCCGTGCTCGGCCACCACGTCTTCGAACGGTCGCACCCTCACATCATGTAGACGCCGTGGCCGGTTCGTGTGTGAGATCAGTTCTTGGTGAACGGCTCAAGGGCGGCGACAAGCTCGCTTTCGAAGCGGTCCCGGTCGACGCCGACCCGGTGCAGCGGACCGTCGTCCTCCTCGGCCTCGAAGAGGGCGAGCGCGATGTGCTCGGTTCCGACGTAGTTGTGTCCCAACCGAAGCGCCTGCCGGAAGGTCAGTTCGAGCACCTTCTTCGCGGGGGCGTTGAAGGGGATCAGGGTGGGCATCTCGCCGTCTGCGCGCGGCGGCAAGGGGACGACCTTCTCGACGGCGCCGCCATCGACGCCCTGGCCGGCCAGCAGTTTCGCCGCGAGCGCGTCCGGATCGTCGAACAGCGCGAGCAGTAGATGGTCCGGGGTGATCTCGTGGTTGCCGGCCTTTTGCGCCTTGTTCTGAGCGACGACCACGACATTGCGCGCGCGTGGGGTGAACCGGCCGAAGCCGGCGTTGGGGTCGAGGGTGGCGGATTCGAAGTCGGGCACCTTGGGCACGAACCGCTTTTGTGCAGCCTGTTTGGTGACGCCCATGCATTTGCCGATATCGGTCCACGACGCGCCGGACCGTCGGGCCTGATCGACGAAGTGGCCGATCAGGTGATCGGCGATCTCGCCGAGGGACTCGGCCGCCAGCATCGCGTCGGTGAGTTGTTCGAGTGGTTCGGTGTGCACCGTCTTGATGACGTCGATCAGGTCATCAAGGCGAACGGGATAGGCGATCTTGGCCGGCTCAGTCATGGCGTCAACTCTAGGTTGACGTTTCTGAATCGTCAACCAATGGTTGACGCTAACCGCGGGGATAGCCGCGACGCACCGTCCGGTCGAGGATGCCCAAAGTGGCGCGTAGCGCGCTTTCGGGAATGACCGGGAAGATGTCGGCCTTGCGCCACTCCGGATCGATGTCCGACCAGTCGTAGAACGAGGTGACGACGGTTTCGTCCCCGTCGGATGGTTCGAGACGGTAGCCGTAGACGTGGCCGATCTGGGGCCGGATTTTGCCGAGGATCGTCCAGGCGATGAGCCGGTCCTTCTCGAACTCGCGGATCTCGACCGTGACGTCGTACTTGCCCATCGGATAGTCGTTGAGGGCCTCGCGATCCATGTGAATGACGAAGCTGTCGCCTGCGCCCTTGGCGGGCTCACCGTCTGCGTCCTGCAGCATTCCGGTCGCGTCGATAGCGACGTGGCCATGCGGGTCACACAGAACGGCAAAGATATCTGCGGCCGGCGCGGCGATGGTGCGCTGGACCTCCATGCGATCGGTCATGGGTCGATCCTGTCAGGCGAGCGGTCGTTGCTGCGGTTGTTTTCGGCTGTTCCCAGGCGGGTATACGAACACATCGTTCAATTTGACCAACCGAACCAGGGGAGTGTTCTAGCAGTGGCTGGTCACGATTACGTGCGGAGCATGCCGCCCATACTGCGAAATGCAGTTGCTTTCATTCAGGAGAACGCGGATGCCGACATCGGGTTGGAGGACATCGCCGCGGCGGTGAACGTGTCGCCGCGCTCAGTCCAGTACGCGTTTCGCCGGAACCTGGGGACCACACCGTTGGAGTATTTGCGGCGCGTCCGTCTTGACCGGGCACACCGTGATCTCAAGGCCGCCGACCCGGCGCATGACACGGTCACCGCGATCGCGGGGCGCTGGGGCTTCAGCCATGCCGGCCGGTTCAGCCTGGCCTACAAGGCCACGTTCGGCACCGCGCCGAGCCACACGTTGCGGGCCTATCCGGCGTAGCGATGGGAGTGCTACTCCGCGAACGAGATTGACGTCTCCGAACAGTTGGTGACGGCCTTATCGGGCGGGAACGTTTTCGGATCGGCGCTGGCGATGACCGTCTGCCGGTAGTAGGCGCGCTGGTCGTCCGTTGAGCACTCGAAGTTCGCGTTCAGCACCCGGAAGGTGCTCGGGTCCGCGCCGTCGATCGCCTTGCCCATCCAATAGACGCGCGCGGAGTCGCTTGCGTAGGGGCCGTCGAGTGGCCGGACCGACGACAGATCCGCCTCGACGATCGGTTGGTCGAAATAGAAGACGTGTTGGCTGTCGCGGGCGTAAGCCCCTTGCAGGACTTGGAATGTCGAGGGATCGGCTTCGGGGATGGGGTTTCCGTTGACGTGCACGGTCCGGCCGTCCTTGGTGTACAGGTAGTGGTCGGCGGTGGAGACGATGGCGAAGTGCGTCGGGTCCTCGGAGAGCACCGACCCGTCGCTCCAGTAGACGGCGTGACTGTCCTTGGCGAGCTCGCCGTCCAGTAGTTCGAAGTGGGCAGGGTCGTCGCTGATCGCGCGGTCGCGTTGGAAGACGTGATCGCGGTCTTTCGCGAAGCCGGGCCGGTCGAGCAGTTCGAAGGTCGCAACGTCGGCGTCAGGTAGGGGAAGGCCGTTGATGAAGACGTGGGATTCGTCGCGGCCGTACGTCGAGTCGAGCGCCTTGAATGTCGCGGCATCGGCGTCGTCGATTTCGAACGCCTTGCCGGGGAAGGCGTTCAGGTAGTACACCTTGCCGTCCCTGATGTGGTAGCCGGCACTCTCGAAAAGCGAGTTGGGCGGCCCGTTTCGGGTACACGCCACGAGGATTGCCACAGCGAGAAGACACAGCGCGGCGTGGGACATTCGCTGCATACTCCGATGCGCCTTCTCGGTACGCGGCCATTGAACCGCTCAGCAAATCAATACGTGATCACCCTAGCGCGGAGATGTCGTCGGCACGCCGGACTCAATACCGACTGAGCGACGTTTCGGCGCCTACGATCGAATGCCGCGTCCGGGATTCCGGTGATTGGGGAGTAGTGAGACATCGCGACGTCAGCGCCATCGACCGACAGCTGTCGCTGCTGGCCGCAGTGAGCGCGTCGATCCGCCGCCTCGGCGGTAAGCCGTCAACGGCGCTCATCGATGAGTTGCTCGATGAACGAATCGCCAGCCGGCGGACGCCGCTAGGAGTTGCGTCTGCGGGCCGCGCCTGCGGCGATCGCGATTCCGATCACCGCGATGATCGGACCCAGGATGGACCAAGTGGTGGTGTTGCTCATTGGGCTGCCCCCCACCACCCCGAAGCCCTGTAGCGCGAACAGCAGGCCGAAGAGGGCGACGACGACGCCCAGCACGATGACGATGACGCGTCCCATCCCTCGACACTAGCGGTGAATCCCAGTGGGATTGGGCCGACCGGTGCCAACATATTGACGTGACTGGCAGTCGGGTGCGGTACGCGAAGAACGGCGACACCCGCATCGCGTATGGGATCTGGGGCGACACCGGCCCGGCGGTGGTGTCGTGCGTCGGCTGGACGACCGGCGGTCTCGACGACATGAATGATCCCGCCGGTCCGTACGCGCAGATACTCGGGACGGTCAGCCAGCATTGCCGTTGGGTCGGCTGGGACCGGCCGGGCACTGGGTTGTCAGATCCCGTCGATCACGCTCCGACACTCGATGAGCGAGTGGAAGATCTGCGGGCAGTACTCGATGCCGTGGAGGTAGAGCGCGCGGTGCTGTGGGCGTCCGGTGAAGGTGGTCCGGTCGCCATTCAGTTCGCAGCGACGTACCCGGACCGGGTGCATTCTCTGATGCTGGTCGTGACGGCAGCACGGCTGTCACGCGACATGCCGGATTTTCCGTGGGGGTTCACCGAGGCGGAGATCAGCGCGCAGCTCGACGAGATCGAAAATCGTTGGGGCGAAGGCGCCTTGGCCGAGCTCTTCGTCGGGGCCGCCGCCGATATTCCGGGAGTGCGTGAGGATTTCGGCAAGCGGCAACGATCGGTGTCGAGCCCGAGGATGGCTCGGTTGATGTGGCAATCGGCGATGCAGCTCGACGTACGAGCCGTACTGGACAAGGTTCGTGCCCCGACTGTCGTATTGGCCCGGCCGGGTAATCGGTTCATACCATTCGAGGCCTCCGCCGCGCTGGCTGCCGGCATACCCGGCGCCGAGTTCAAGCCCCTTCCGCGGGGTGAGCACAGTTGCTTCGACATCGTCGATCTGCTGATCTCGTCAATCCTTGAATTTGCCTGCGAGCAGGGCGATTCCGATGCGCCGCAGAGAGTGCTCACGACTGTCCTGTTCACCGATATCGTCGGCTCCACCGAGCTGCTCAGCGCTCACGGCGATGCGCATTGGCGACACCAACTCGGCGTCCACGACGCAATCGTCGATCGTCTGCTGGACAGGCATGGGGCCGACGTGCCAAGCACACCGGGGACGGAGTGTTCGCGGTTTTCGATGCACCGACGCAGGCCTGTATGTGCGCGCTCGAGTTGGTCACTGCGTTGGCGACGCGTGGCATTCCCATTCGAGTCGGTGTCCACGTCGGCGAGTGTGAGCGGCGCGGCGACGACTGGAGCGGGCTGGCCGTCCACATCGGCGCGCGCATCGGCGCAATGGCCGGAGCCGGCGAGGTGCTCGCCAGCAGGACTGTTCGAGAGTTATCCGTCGGCTCAGGGCTGGTCTTCGATGACCTCGGCGCCCAACGACTCAAGGGCGTCAGCGAGGACGTGAACGTCTACCGCGTACACGGCCGTTGAAGCCGATCAGTCGTTGAGCGCCGCAATGCCGAAGTCGTCGGGCGGCTTGCGCCTTCAATCGCAGGAGGACTACATGAACACCATCGTCTTGTCCGCCCTGATCGGCATCCCCGCCGAGGCCGCTTCCTGGGGGCCTTTCATCGCCATTGCCTATTCAGCACCTCAGGGAGCTCTGGGACTCTGCTAACACACAGTGCGCCGGTTCCGGCGCATCGGACGTGGGTACACGTATATATCCAGGTCGTTCGTAGGGGAAAGGCAGCATCAAAATGGTTCGTCAAGAAGGCAGCCGGTGGGACGTCGGTACCAAGGACAATGCGATTACCCTCGAGCGTTTCGACGACAGCGACGAGCGCGTATCCGAAGACGTGCTGCAAGTTGAGGAAGCCCGCGAACTAGCTGCCCTTTTGACGAAGTACGCGGACAAGCTCGATTCGTCCGACGAGGACGACTCCAAGGACAAGGACGACTCCAAGGACAAGGACGACTCGAAGGACGAGGGCGACTCCAAGGACAAGGGCGACTCCAAGGACGAGGACGACTCCAAGGACGAGGGCGACTCCAAGGACGAGGGCGACTCCAAGGACGAGGACGACTCCAAGGACAAGGACGACTCCAAGGACAAGGACGACTCCAAGGACAAGGACGACTCCAAGGACAAGGACGACTCCAAGAGGACAAGGACGACTCGAAGGATGATTCTTCGGCCTAGAAACGTGTAGCCGCAAGCTACGGCAGCAGCTCTAGGTGTCCCCAAACCCAACCGTGTCCACTGGGCACGGAGTGGCCTGATACTTCACACCACGAGTCCGGCGCGCAATTTCCAACAACACAGCTAACATCAAAAGCCTCGGCGCGATAGGCGCGCGCCTTATTCTGCGGCGCCGTACGCGTTCAGCTACATATCCAGCCGACGACCCGGCAGCCGGCGCCGTATTGACCGCATGAGATTAGTGCCCTGTTCTGCGCGCCGGTGCTGCTGCGGTCCCGGCCCCATGCCCAGGACGTGTTGAATGCTTGGGCGACCGCGCCACATGCGTTGGTGAAGTTCACGACTACCCGGCAGTCGCGGGCTTTGCACAGGCCCACGGCCGCCCGTTCGGCCTCGATAGCCGAGTTGAGGCCCTTCGAGTAGCCCACCCTGGCGGTATCCGGTGAGATCGCGATCGCTCCCCACCCCAAGGCACCGGCAGTCGGTGCTGTAATTCCCGTACCTCCGAACAAGCCGGCGGCCACCAGCAAGACCGCAAGCAGACGCCGGAAAGCCACCCGCATGAGAGCGGATCCTATTAGCCCCGAGCTTTGCTGAGCAGACCGACACGCCGAAGATCCGCAACTAGCCAGATGTCCGGCGCGCTCGTCGGGCCGACTGAGGATGGGCGGCCGGCATGTGACCGACAGATTCGCCCGGTGATCGAGTGTGAGTTAAGCCAGTGGAAGTGAGAGTCAACTTTCCCGACTCATGGAACACCAATTCTGCGTTCTTGGGCACTGGCTTCTCGCCGGCTGCAGGCGACAAGTGCGCAACTGTACCTACTGGGTAAGGCTCGCGTAGGGTTATTCGACCCTGGTGTAAAGAACTATTGGCGGGTTGCCGGATGGGGGTTATTTGCGCGCCGCGCCAAGAACTTACTGAGGCGGGTTGCCGATGGGGATCAGACCGGGCACCGGATTATTGCCCAGCAGCCCGTACACCTCTGGGTCGCGGGGCTTCGACCTACGTCGACCGCTGACGAGGCTCAGGAGCCGCGCACCAGGGTCACGACGTGACCGCAGTAGTCCAGCATCCGGTAGTTGGCCCCCATGCGCTGGTCTCGTACCGGGCGATCCGCATCGCACTGAGGGCATCGCATGGTGGTGGGCTCTGAGGAGCTCAGTTCTCGCTCACTTTGCTTCGCCACACTAACGATTCTTAGGCTATTTTTGACACCCCGTCAATTTCTGTGACGAAACCCTCATGACCCCCGCCTTCACGCAGGGTGGGGCGTGGGGCTGGTGCCGGCCACGCGGCTGCGGGCCTGGTGCCGCCTCAGTTAACCGGCCTGAGCAACCATCCTGGCCATCGCCTGCCCGAACAATTGGGCACATATTGGGCACGCGGCCCGTTCAGATTCCAAAAAACATGCTCTGACCTGCGGTAATGCTGGTGCGCGATACTGGGATTGAACCAGTTCAATCAGTTTGCTAGCTCTTATAGGGGTGACCAGCGCAAATAGTGTATCTACCTGCTCTGACACGACACAGTGTAGCGGAGTTACGCGGAATGTGGCGGAAAGTTGATACAGTTTCGTTAGCTCACAACCAGTTCACGAGTTCACGAGTTCAACGCCAGTATTCAGTGAGGTATCGCGTTGGTGGCGAGGAGAAGGCCGCAAGGCCCAGAAGCGCGGAGCGTTCGGCACCGCCCATAAACTGCCCTAGCGGCCGCTACCGAGCGATGTACCGCGGACCCGACGGGGGGCCGCTACTCGGCACCCAAGACGTTCCTCGCCGAGAAGGACGCCCGCGGCTGGCTGTCGCTGCGCCAGGCCGAAATCATCCGCAAGGTATGGGCGCCCCCCGGAGGCGGACGAAGTGGCCGCAGCCGAAGCTGACTTTCAAGACCTACGCCGATACATGGATGAAGCAGCGTGATCTCAAGGACCGAACCCGCGAGCACTACGAGAAGCTGCTCGAGGATCACATCATGCCCAAGTTCGGGCCGCTGCCAATCGCCTCGATAACTGCCGACGATGTCCGCGCCTGGCACGCCAAGATGGGCAACAAGACGCCGACATTGCGAGCGCACTGCTACGGGCT
>CAWGHF010000014.1:0-288628 GCA_963822305.1 uncultured Actinomycetota bacterium
TCCGGCCAGCGTATGCCGACGACGTAGGCTTGCGATTCATCCGATCTCAATCGCTGCTGCCGGGATGGTCGATCCCGATCGTCTTCGTGGTCGGGGCCATTTCTCAGTACGTCGGCGCCGCCATCGGCGTCTTCCTGTTCGAGACGACGGAGCCGTCGACTGTCGCCTGGCTGCGGGCCGCCGCGGCAGCAGTCGCCCTAGTCGCGTGGCGGCGACCATGGCGTCGTCGGTGGAGCAGGCGGCAAGCCGGTGTCGCGCTGGTGTTCGGACTCGTGACGATCGCTATGAACGTCGCCATCTACGAGGCGATTTCGCGGATCCCGCTCGGCACCGCGGTCGCCATCGAGTTTCTCGGTCCGACAGCGGTGGCGGCACTCGGTTCACGCAGACGACGTGACTTCGCCGCCGTCGGGCTCGCCTGCGTCGGCGTGGCGCTCCTGGCGGGGGTGGAATTCGACGCCAACCTGACCGGCGTGCTGTTCGCGCTGGTGTCGGCCGCGATGTGGGCCGGCTACATCCTGCTCGGCAAGCGGGTGGCCGACACCGGCGACGGACTCGATTCGTTGGCGGTGGGGATGTCGTTGGCTGCGGTGGTCCTCGCCCCCGCCATCCTCATTCCCCAGGCGCACCATCGACGCGTCGGTTTTCGCCGACTCCCGGACGTGGCTGCTCGGTCTCTGCATCGGGCTGCTGTCCACCGCCATCCCCTACGCGCTGGATCAACTCGTCTTCGTCCAGATCGGCAGTGCGAAGTTCGCGTTGCTGCTGGCACTCCTGCCGGTCACGGCGACGCTGATCGGCATCGGGGTGCTGCGACAGATACCGACGATCCTGGAAATCCTCGGCATCGCGCTCGTCGTCGTCGCGCTACTGCTGTCCGCCCGAGGATCGACGGACGCGCAGCCGGAGACTCCTCCCTAGCCGCTCACGGGATCGGCGGTGGCATCCTGGCGGAGTGGGCTTGCTCATCGTGCGTCTGGTGGAGCTGCTGATTGTGATCGTGCCGGTGATCGGCTTGATCTACGGCGGCTTCAAGGCGGTGTCCAAAGTTCGAGAACGCGCCGACGATGTCCCGGCGGGCGAGGCGCCGCAGTTGGAACGGACCAGCACGTCGGCTCAGCGGCAGGCGATCGAGCGGACGGTGCGTGAGCACGACCGCACGGACACCCGATGGCTCGACTACGAAATGGACGTCAGCAAGCTGCTCGACTATCCGCTCATGACGGATATGCGTGATCCGTTTACCCAGCGGTTCCACCGCGCGAAGCTGCGGGCCGACCTGCTGCGTCCCGCCGACGCAGCCGACCTGCTCGAGGACAGCGGGGCCGCCCGCGACTACCGCGACGCTGTAGAGGAGTACGTGACGGCGTTCGAGGTCGCGGAGGCCGAAGCGATCCGCAAGCGCCGCAACGACTTCTCCAGGGAGCAGCAGCAGCGTCTCTCCCGCGCACACAGCGCGCTGCGTATCGCGACGGACACCGCCGCCACCCCGCAGGAACGGGAGCGCGCCTTCGATGTCGCCCGACGAGAACTCGACGGCCTGATCGTGCTGCCGGAGCGCACCCGCGCCGCGATCGAGCGTGGTATCGCGGGTGAGCTCGACAGCTGACCGCTACTGCATGCCCGCAGTGACCAGTGCATCGAGTGCTTCCCGCGCCGCGGCCTCGCCCGAAATGTCGACGGTCCCCCCGCGGGTCCATGCCCACAGCGCGAGGTCCTGCACCGGTGCGGTGACGACGGCGGTCGGTTCCCCCGCCTTCGCCCGAGCTGCCCTCGGGGCGGCCTCCCCGGTCGGAACCGTCCACGACCCGACCTCGACGAGCCAGCGCGCATCGGTGTCGGTCGCGACGAGTTCGACGACGCTGTCCACGCGGTAGGTGGCCCCGTCCGGCATCCACCCCCACATCACATCGACGGCGTGGTCGACGGCGCCCGTCGCGACGTCGTCGGCGATGGGACTGATCGGCACGCCCGCGGTCAACTCGGCGTCGACACGGTGCATCGTCGCCTCGTAGGTCTGCATCCGCCGGGTGAAGCCGACGGTCTGGTCGGACGGCCACCACGACCAGCACGGCTCGGCGTCGCCACGGTTGGCGAGCTCGCGTAGCAGTGCGGCCGTCGCTTCCGCGCGGAGCGTGACCGTGTCAGCCAACGCCGAAGGGCGTTGGGGCTTGGCCTGTTCGACGGCGGGCAGTTCAGCGTCAGACAGCACCCGCCGACCGAGCACTCCGGCCCAGAAGTAATGAACCGCGGTCAGGTGCCACAACAGATCCGAGGCGGTCCAGTCCGGGCAGGTGGGGCATTGGCCGGGGCCTCAGCCGGCGTTCTCTTCCGCGAAATGTCCCTCGTGACCGTTCACGTGTGACTCGTCGTGGTCGTGGTGCTCGGGCTCGTGGTGCTCACGCTCAGGCTCGTGGTGCTGCAGGTGTTCGGTGCCGGGCACCCCGCCGAGCGCGGCGATCGTGTCCAGGATCTTTGCGGCCTCGTCATCGTTCGGCGTGCCGCCCGCCTCGAGTTCATCGGGCAGATGCGTGGGCAGTCCCGCGCCGTTGGCCACTTCCTCCGCGGAGAGCTTGGCGTGCACCCGCGTGACGTACAACTGCTGGCCCAAACTCGACCCGGGTGCGGCGGCGGCATGTTCCATGAGGGAGTCATACCGGCGCCTGACATTGCTGAGCTCAACGATCACCGCTGGTGAGGGCCTGTTGCTGCTCGCCGCGTCACCGAGGGCGGTGCGCAGCTTCCGCATACCCTCCAGCACGACATCGGCCCGCTTGTGAAATTTCTTGTCCTCGGCGAACGGCAACGCGTCGATCGCGGCGCTGTACATGTGCATCGCCGCCTCGGACAGACTGACAATGATCGACGAATCATCTTGTGGCGCAGCTTGTCCCATGGGCCCTCGAATCTCTACAGGTCAATTCACGAAAGCGGTGAGCAGCCGACGAAGCGTGCGTCCCCGTCGCCCCGCTCGACTTGAGCACGGGTTGACACTAGCGGGCGGCGGCATGCCGCGTAACCGCGAGTCCCCGGGCACAGGCGTGACCTGCGGGGTAAGTGCGGGCCCAAACCGCGGGGCAGCCGGGCGGGCCGGACGGTGTGAAGATAGTGCGCGGCGCGGGCCCTAGTCTGTACCCGCAACGCGGGGGAGGCTCGGGGCGGAACGGGAGATTCAGATGACCGGACTTGTCGAATCCACCACGTCCAACGACCAGTCAGAACGCGGCGAGGTGCGGGACGCGACGGAGCCGATACCCGGAACGACGCTCGCCCGCCCGGACAGCGGCTGGTTCGCTGCGATCGACGGCTGGCGTGGAGTCGGGTGGCTGTCCTGCGGGGCCGCGGGCGGTCTGGCCATCGCGTGGTTCATCCTGGGGGCCCCCGGCGAGGTCGGCTCCAAGGCGGACTGGTTCTTCGGCGCCGCCGTGCTCTGCGCCGTGATGGTGATCATGTGGCAGACCGTCAACGTCCAGCGTCAGGCGAACCTGCGAGCGGCCCAGGCCGCCGAGCGGCTGCGCGTCGAGCTAGCGGCCGCCGAGCAGCGTTTGACCCTTGAGCGGGCGGCCGCCGAGGAGCGCTCGGCGCGCGAGTTGGCGCTCACGCAGAAGCTGCACAAGGCCGAGCTGGAGAGCCAGCAGCAGTCGCACCGCGCCGAAATGGACGCCCACCGGCAGCAGGCCGAGCTGGAACGCCGACACCTGCTCAAGCAGCTCCAGAAGCAAGCGGTGATAGAGGTGTCGCGCGCGGTGAGCCTGCACACCCAGATGCTTGCGACGCTGTGGAACCGGGGCGCGGGCATCCTGGAAACCAAGGATCGCGATGAGCGGGAGCAGGCGATGCTGCCGATCTTCGAGCAGATCGGGCAGGTCGTGAACGACTTCTCGGTCGAACTCGCCAACGCACACCAAATCGTCGACGACACTCGCCTCAATCAGGCACTCGAAGGCGTCAACGAGGCTGTTCTGTTGGGGATCCGGGTCGCCCAGGACGTGTGCGACGACATCGTCGACGGGCGCGCGACGGAGCCGAATCCGATCCCGTCCGTGCAGCGCGTCATGTACGAGAAGGCCGCGGAAGCCCGGCGTCTCGCGTGGGACCTGTTGCGGACCGGGCTCGACTACGCAGCCGAGAAGTAAGCCCGCTGGGCGGAGGACAGCCCTATACCGATTCGCCGAGGCTGGCCGCCGCGGTTGCCATCGATTGAAGGGCCATTTCGCGATCGTCGCCCATGCCGACAAGAAGGTCGACGATGACAGGAGCCAGGATCTGGGTCATCCCGTGGTCTTCATGTCCGAAGAAGCCCGCGATTTCGAGAAGCACCTCGCCATGGGTGAGGCTCCATAACCGCCCGGCGATCGCGGATTCCCCGTCGTCACGAATGCGACCCGCCGCGATCATCCGGCGCACGACTTCCAGCAGCGCACCGAACGACACCGCGAACTCGGCACGACGGCTGGCGTTGCCGGTGACAGTGAGGTCGGCGTGGAAGCGGTTAAGCGACTCCGTCGAAGTGCCGAACATCATTTGGTAGCGCTGCGGATTGGCCAGTGCGAATCGGCGGTAGTGGACGCCCATCACCATGAAGTCGGCCACCGGGTCGTCGGTCGCAGGCACCTCGGTCAACGCTCGGGTGAAGCGGTCGAACGCTTCGCCGGCGATGGCGTCGATGAGCCCGGTCATGCCGCCGAAGTGGGTGTAGACCGCCATTGTCGAGGTGCCGGTCTCCGCGGCCAGTTTTCGCGCGCTGAGAGCCGGCAGGCCGTCCCGCTCGAGAACCCGCATGCCAGCCTCGACCAGCTGCTCTCGAACATCGCTCACTGTTGCCATGGTGCCATAACAGTGTTATAAAAGAGGCATTCATAACACTGTTATTGGGGGTGTCGCGATGACGAACCGCTATCTCGAGGGCGAATTCGCGCCGGTGGACCGTGAGTACACGCTGACCGATCTGGAGGTGGCGGGCACGATCCCCGGATATCTGGACGGGCGGTATCTACGCAACGGCCCCAATCCGATCGGCGAGATCGATCCCGAGCTATATCACTGGTTCGTCGGCGACGGCATGGTGCATGGCATCCGTATCCGTGACGGCAAGGCCGAGTGGTACCGAAACCGATGGGTGCGTGGCCCGCAGACGGCGAGAGCGCTGGGCGAGACAGCACCGGCCGGTGACTTCCGCCTTTCAGGGATCGGCGCGAACACCAACGTGATCGGACACGCGGGCAAGACCCTCGCGCTGATCGAATCGGGCGTCACCAACATGGAGCTGACCGACGAACTCGACACCGTCGGCGCCTGCGACTTCGACGGCACGCTCACCGGTGGCTACACCGCGCATCCCAAGCGCGATCCGGAAACCGGTGAGCTGCACGCGGTTTCGTACAGCATGTATCGCGGCAACACGGTCCAGTACTCGGTGATCGGAACCGACGGGAAGGCGCGGCGAACCGTCGACATCGAAGTGGCGGGCAGCCCGATGATGCACGACATGTCGCTGACGGAGAAACACGTCGTGTTCTACGACCTGCCCGTCACATTCGATGCCGCTCAGGCGGCCACCATGACGGTGCCGCGCGGGTTACGGCTGCCTGCGCGAATGTTGTTGTCGGCCTTGATCGGCAAGGTTCGAATCCCGGATCCGGTATCTGCCCGCCAGCCGAGCGGCAGCAGCACCGACCGGCGGTTCCCGTACTCGTGGAACCCGCGTTACCCCGCCCGTGTGGGAGTGATGCCGCGCGACGGCGACAACTCCGACGTCCGCTGGTTCGACGTCGAACCCTGTTACGTCTTCCACCCGATGAACGCCTACGACGACGGCGACACCGTCGTGCTCGACGTCGTGCGGCATCCGAAGATGTTCGACACCGAGCACCTCGGGCCCAACGAAGGACCGCCGACGCTCGACCGGTGGACCGTCGACCTCGCCGACGGCAAGGTCCGCGAATCGCGCGTCGACGACCGCGGCCAGGAGTTCCCCCGTGTCGACGAACGTCTGGTCGGCAAGCGGCACCGGTACGGCTATGCGCCGACGGTCGGCGAGGGCACCAGCGGAAACGTGCTCCTCAAGCACGACCTGGTTGGCGGCAACGCCCAGGCGCGCTCCTTCGGGGCACAGAAAGCGCTCGGCGAGTTCGTCTTTCATCCTTCGTCGCCTGACGCAGCGGAGGATGACGGGGTGCTCATGGGGTACATCTACGACCGCGCCACCGATCGAAGCGAGCTCGCCATCCTCGATGCGCAGACGCTGGACGACGTGGCGAGCATCAGGCTGCCGCATCGGGTCCCCGCCGGATTCCACGGGAACTGGGTGCCGACACCTGCGGCTTGACGCACCATGGCGCGGTGAGCGAAATCACCGGGCCTGTCGACCGAGTTGTCGTCATCGGCTGCGCCGGGCGGGCATCGCCTGTGTGGTGCTCGAGGCCCGTGACCGCACCGGCGGCCGGCTGCACACCATCGACCTTGCGGACACACCGGTCGACCTGGGCGGCTCGTGGATCCACCACCCGATCGGCAACCCGTTGTCGGCGGCGTGCGACGAACTCGGCGTCGCCCGCGCCGCCGGCGATCCGGTCCCGTCCCTGTCGGCATACGACCAATCGGAGCGTCGGCGCCTCGACCGCTCCGAGGTCGAAACGTGTGCACAGGTGGAATCCGAGGCATTCTGGGATGCCGTCGATGCCATAGTCATCTCCTTCGCGGCACCTACACTCGGTCTCTCTGCTTGAACGCGACCGAAGAGGTAAGCATGCCCACCATTACCACGAACGACGGCGTCGACATCTTCTTCAAGGACTGGGGCGCGGGCCAACCAATCGTGTTCAGCCACGGCTGGCCGCTGTCGGCAGACGACTGGGACAACCAGATGCTGTTCTTCCTCGCCAAGGGCTATCGCGTGATCGCCCACGACCGTCGCGGCCACGGGCGGTCATCGCAGGTCGCCGACAACCACGACATGGACCACTACGCGGACGACCTTGCCGCCGTTGTCGAGCACCTCGACCTGCACGATGCGATCCACATCGGACACTCCACCGGCGGCGGCGAGGTGGCGCACTACCTGGCCCGCCACGGCGACAGCCGTGCAGTCAAGGCGGCGCTGATCAGCGCCGTGCCGCCGCTGATGGTGAAGACCGACGCAAATCCCGATGGCCTGCCCAAGTCGGTGTTCGACGATCTGCAGGCGCAGCTCGCGGCCAACAGGTCGGTGTTCTACCGCGACTTACCGTCGGGACCCTTCTACGGCTTCAACCGACCGGGCGTCGAGTCATCTGAGGCGATCATCGAGAACTGGTGGCGTCAGGGCATGATGGGCGGCGCCAAGGCGCACTACGACGGCATCGTGACGTTCTCCCAGACGGACTTCACCGAGGACCTGAAGAAGATCACGATCCCCGTTCTCGTCATGCACAGCGAAGACGATCAGATCGTGCCCTACGTAGCGGCGGGACCAAAGTCCGCCGAGCTTCTGCCCAACGGAATTCTGAAGACCTACAAGGACTTTCCGCACGGCATGCCGACCACTCATGCCGACGTCATCAACGCCGACCTGCTGGAGTTCCTCCAGTCCTAGGTATCGTCCGCTTCGTCTTCGCCGCGGTCGCCGGTCTCGCTGTGTTCGTCGGGGATGAGGTAGCGCTGGGGGTGGTGGTAGTTGTTGACGCGGGCTTGGCCGGTGTCGAGGTTGGGTGGTGGGATCCATTCGGTGCGGCCGTCTTTGCGTTTGCGGGTGGTCCAGCCGCCGGGTTTGATGCGGCGGTTGTCGGGGCCGCAGGCCAGGGTTTCGTCGTCGATGTTGGTGAGTCCGCCGTCGGCCCAGTCGGCGCTGCGGTGGTGTACTTCGCTGTGGTAGGCCGGGGCGGTGCAGCCGGGGAACGTGCAGCCACGATCGCGCGCGTAGAGCACAATCCGTTGCCCGGTGGAGGCGAGTCGTTTGGCTCGTCCGAGGTACAGCGGTTGCTCTGTGTGGTTGTCGAACACGACGAGGTAGTGGTGGGCGGCCGCGGCTTGGCGGATGACATCGCACATCGGCAGGAGGGTGCCGCCGCCGGTGACCGCGTGCCCGCGCCCGGACTCCAGCTCGGCCAGCGTCGTGGACACCACCATGGTGACCGGCAACCCTTTGTGGCTGCCTAATTGTCCCGACGCCAGCATCGCGCGGCAGATGGCTTTGAGGGCGTCGTGGTTGCGCTGCCCGGTCGACCGCAGATCGCCGCTGAGGTTCTCGGTTGACGGGTCGCCGTCGAGGCAGGGGTTGTCGTCGTCGGGGTTGCACATGCCCGGGGCGGCCCATTTAGCGAAGACCGCGTCCAGCGCCGCGCGGGTTTCGGGGTCCAGCCGGCCGCGGATCTCGCTCATCCCGTCGCGGTCCTGCTTACCGATGGTGAGGTACCGGCGCCGGGCTCGATCGTTATCCGACAGTTCGCCGTCCTGGTCGAGATAGGCCGCCAGCCGGTCAGCGGCCGCACGGAGTTCTTCGGGTCGCAGCCCGCAGGCCAGCTCGGCCAGGTCAGCTTCGGCGGCTTCGCGGGTGCCGTAATCGACGAAGTCGGGCAGTTGGTCGAAGAACCGGCGGATGATCCGGACGTGTTCGGCGCCGATCTGGCCGCGGCGCTGCACGGCGGCAGTGTTGGTCAGCACCGGCTGCAGCGGTTCGCCGGTCATCGCAGCCCGCGGCCCCAGCTCCTCGGCTTCCCGGATCCGCTGATGGGCTTCGGATTTCGAGATCCGCAACAACGTCGACAACGCCGACGCCAGCGACGGTTCACCCAACTCATCTGTCGGCACCTCGGCCAGCGCGGCGACCATTCGATGTGTCATCGCCGGCAGCCGACGCAGAAACGTCTCCCACTCGAAGAATGCCGCGGTCCGCTCCGCCGCCGACCCGTCCACCGACTCGGCCAGCAACGCCTCGAACTCCGCGCTCATCGCCGCGATGCGCTTGGACACCGCCACCGAACTCATGGTTCGAACACTAGTTCGAACCACCGACAATTTGGGCCGCCGGGCTTATCGGTCGCAGCAGACCCGTATGTCAGTAGTCGTTGATCGGGGGGTTGACGCCGTTCGGCGCCGGGTCCGACACCGGAACGCATAAGCCCGTCTGGACGTCGAGCGCTTTCCCGGGCAGACAGAATGGCGCGCAAGCGGTGGCGCCTGCCGTCTCGCCGGGCAGGCACGCCGAGCTGATTGCCGGCGAGAAGACGATGATCCCTGCCATCGGCACCGTCGCCATGGCCGCCGCGGCCATGGCCGCGCCCGTCAGTCGTCGCAATGTGTGCGTCATGGTGGCTCCTAGGGTAGCGCCGCCGTCGCGACCCGAGGTTCTTTCGGCTCACAGTCGACGGGGAGGTGTGCGAATCGGCGTGCACCGGCTTCGAGCGGCAGCCGCAGCGCGTTCACGAGATAGCTGATCATCCGGTAGGTGCCTGCCAGCATGAGCAGTTCGAGGATCGCCTCGTCGCTGTGCTGTTCCCTCAGCTGCGTCCACAGCCCGTCGTCGACGTCGCAGTCGCGGTGCAGGCTGTCGCACAGTCGGATCAGCGTCCGGTCCTCTTCACTCCAGCAGTCGTCTCCAGATGTACCCGTGGTCAGCGAACCGATCTGGGCGTCCGTGAGCCCGGCAGCTGCCGCGAACGCGCTCACGTGCACGCCCCACTCGTACTCCGCGTTGCACGCGGCGGTGACCCGGTCGATGACGATCTCGCGTTGCCGAAGCGAGAGGTTGCCGCGGTCGAGCAGCCCGGCGTCGAACAGCTTGAAGAACAGGCGCCGGTCACGGGCCAGCGTGGTGAACAGCAGGAGCGGGGGTGCACCCCGCATAACCGTGTCGATCGCCCGTTGAACGTCGTCGGGTATCGGATCGGGTGCCGGGGCAATCCGTCCGCTACAATTATTATAGCGCGTCATGATTGGCACTGTACGCGCGGATGCTACAAAATGTAAAGCATGCCCACTCCGCAGATCGGATCTGCCGTCCGGGGGTCAAGCACCGGACGACCCATCATGGTTGCCATGGATCTACTGGGGCGCCGGGGTGCGCTGCGGATCCTCTGGGAACTACGCGACGAGCCGCTCACGTTCCGCTCACTTCAGGCCGCCAGCGAGATGAACCCGGCATCGTTGAACAAACGGCTCAAGGAGCTTCGGGAGCTCGAGATCGTCGGCCACTCCGGCGCGGGTTATCACCTGACCGCGCATGGCAAGTCCTTGGTGTCCGCGCTGAGCCCGTTGCAGGATTGGGCCAAACAATGGGCGCGCAACGTCGACATAGGGAAGGCGCTTGTATGAGCCGCAAACGGGTCGTGATCGCCGGGCTCGGCGACAGCGGTGTGCTCACCGCCATCCGGCTCGCCCGGCGGTTCGACGTCGTCGGCATCTCAGCCAAGCCCGCGTTGGTGAGCGGCCAGGAACTGGGGTGGCGGCTCTCCCGGCCCGAGGAATGGGCCAGGGCCAACTGGATTCCGTTCGACCGGTTCCGCGCCCTCGACCGGGTGCGCACCGTGCACGGCACGCTGACCGGTGTCGACCTCGACGCCCGAACCGTAGCCGTCCGCGGTGACGACGGAACGACATACCACGAGCAGTACGACGCGTTGGTCATCTCAACCGGCGTCAGCAACGGGTTCTGGCGCACGCCGAACCTGCAGTCGCACAACGAGATCGGCGATGATCTCCGCGAAGCGCACACGCGGCTCAGCGACGCCGAGTCGGTGATCGTCATCGGCGGAGGTGCCGCCGCCATCAGCAGCGCCGCGCAGGTCGCGACCACCTGGCCCGACAAGCGAGTCGACCTGTACTACCCCGGCGAGCGCGCACTGCCGTCGCACCACCCGCGAATCTGGGAGAAGGTGCAGCGGCGGCTCAGCGAAGCCGGCGTGGGGCTTCACCCAGGCCACCGAGCGGTGATTCCCGACGGTTTCATGTGCGACGAAATCACCGGCGCACCCGTGCAATGGAGCACCGGGCAGCCGCAGGCATCGGCCGATGCCGTCGTGTGGGCGATCGGACGGGTCCGGCCCAACACCGACTGGTTGCCTGCCGAACTTCTGGACGAGCAGGGTTTCGTCCGGACCACACCGCAGCTGCAGGTGCCCGGACACCCGACCGTGTTCGCGGTGGGCGACGTCGCGGCCACCGATCCGCTTCGCAGCTCGGCACGCAACCGCGGGGACGGGATTCTTGCACGCCAACATCCGCGCGGAGTTCGCCGGCAAGCAGTTGCGCTCCTACCGTGCGCCGAAGCGACGCTGGGGCTCGGTGCTCGGTGTCCAGCCGAACGGGCTGGAGGTGTTCACCCCCAAGGGGCAGGCGTTCCGTTTCCCGGCCTGGTCGTTCGACCGGGTACTGATGCCCGTGATCGTCCGGTGGGGTATCTACCGCGGAGTGCGCGAGAACCAACCAACTAGCCTTGCCCCGTGACGACGCACTGGACACCGGCCCGGCTGGGCGATCTGACAGGCAAACGCATCATCGTGACCGGTGCGACCAACGGCGTCGGCCTCGGTACGGCGCGCGCTCTGACCCGGGCGGGCGCGCACGTGATCATGGCGGTCCGCAACACCGAGCTGGGTGCCCAGCGCGCCAAGGAGATCGGCGGTTCGACGTCGATCGCGAAAATCGACCTCGCCGACCAGTCCTCGGTGCGGGCGTTCGCCGATGCGCTCGACGAAGACGTCGACATCCTGATCAACAATGCCGGCCTGCTCACCGAGACCCGTGAGGACACCGTCGACGGGTTCGAGAAGACGCTCGGCACAAACCTTTTGGGACCGTTCGCCCTGACGAACCTGATCTTCCCGCGGGTCCGCACGCAGATCATCAACGTCGGGTCCCACGCGCACCGCAGCGCCAAGCTTTACCTCGACGATATGCACCTGCGCACCACTAAATGGACGATGATGGGCTCCTATGCCCGCTCGAAGCTCGCGGTGATGCTGTGGGGTCTCGAGCTGGATCGCAGGCTGCGGGTGGCGAATTCGCCTGTGGTCAGCCAGCTCACGCATCCGGGGTGGGTCGCCTCGAACCTGTCGAGTGTCTCCGACAAACCGGTTCTGGCTGCCGCCGACGAGTGGTGCGCAGGATCGCCAACGTCGTCGCCAACGACATCGACGCGGGTGCCGCGTCGACGTTGTACTGCATCAGCGAACCGATCCCGCCGGGCAGCTATATCGGCTACGACGGAGCGTTCGGCTTGTCGGGTCCGTTGGTGATGCTCGGCCGGACCGCCCTCGCAGGCGACTACGACGTGGCAGCGCGCCTGTTCGAGTTCGCCGAAAAGGAAACCGGTACAACGCTTCCGGTCTAGCCGAGCTAGGCGGGGGTACCGTCGGCCACCCGAGGAGCCCGGTCGGCCGCGGAGCTGTCGAGGTTGTCCAGCACCAGCTCGGCGACCCGCGACCTGTGCTGCTCGGCGCTGCCCAAGCAGGGCGGCGTCGGTGGTGGCCCGCTTGAAGTACAGATGCGCCTGGTGCTCCCAGGTGAACCCGATTCCGCCGTGCACCTGAATCGTGTCCGCCGCGATCCGGGCGAGCGCCGCCGAAGCCGTCGCCTGCGCGATGCTCGCGGCCAGCGCCGGGTCATCGGAGCCGTCGGTCAGAGCCCACACCGCGTGGTAGGCCGACGACCGCGCGTGCTCGAGGTCGACGAGCAGGTCCGCCAGCTTGTGCTTGATGGCCTGAAACGATCCGATCTGCCTGCCGAACTGCAGCCTGGACTTCGCATAGTCGACCGACAGATCCAGCAGATGCTGGCCCGCGCCGACCTGCTCGACGGCCAGCAGCGCCGAACCGACCTGCAGTGCATGCTCGATGACGCGCTCGGCCTCGCCCGGACCCGCCAACAGCCGACCCGCTGCACCGGACAGCGTGACGGTGGCCTGCGGCCTGGTCAGGTCGAGCGTCGCCAGCGGGCTGCGTTGCACTTCCGCGGCCGCCGCGTCGACGGCATACAGGGCCACTCCGTCGGCACCGCGCGCGGCTACAAGCAGGTCGTCCGCCGCCCCCGCGTCGACGACTCGCTCGACGGTGCCGGTCAGTGCATCGCCGTCGGCGGTGACCGTGACCAGCGTGGGGTCGAAGGCTCCCGCGCGGTCGACGACCGCGAACGCCGCGGTGCGCCTACCCTCCACCAGCTCGGCCAACAACTGGTCGCGCGCTTCGCCCGCCGACGCCGCCACCAGTGCGGGTATCGCCAGGAACACGGTGCCGAACACCGGGCCGCATGCCAGCGACGCGCCGAGCTCCTCGACCGCGACGGCCTGGTCGACGAGTGTGCCGCCGACACCGCCGTCGGCCTCCGGCACCGAAAGCCCGAGCACGCCGAGTTCGGCGCCGAGCCGCGTCCACACGCCTGCGTCGAACGGGGGATCGGCCTCCATCAGGGTCCGCACCGTCTGCTCGTCGAAGTTGTCCGCGCAGAACTTACGCACCGCGGCGCGCAGCTGGTTCTGCTCATCGGTGAAGGTGAATTCAGCGTGATCGCGGGGTTGATCCGCAAGCTTCTCAACCACGGGGAATCTCCTTCCACGGCATGCCCGCATCGGCACGCAGATCACCTGGCAGGCCGAGGACCCGCTCGCCGAGGATGTTGCGCATCACCTCGGACGTGCCACCCTCGATGGTGTTGGCGCGGCTGCGCAGGAACCGCTGCTGCACCGGACCGCGCCAGTCCGCACCGTCGCCCGCACCTTCGCTCATACCGTAGCCGTGGTACAGAATCCCTTCCGGCCCAAGCAAATCCATGCACCACTGGTAGATGTGCTGATTCAGTTCCGCACCGACCAGCTTGCCGATGGAGCCCTCAGGGCCTGGGCCGCCAACGGTGGCCGCCGCGCGTGAGCGCTCAGATGTCAGACGCTGGGCCTCGGAGCGCAGCCAGAGCTGGGTGAGCCGGTCCCGAAGTACGGGGGTCTGCAGATCCGGCCGCGATGCCCACAGCGAAACGGCGTCGGCGATCGTGCCCGCACCCCGCCTGCTGCCGCTGGCGCCGAGCGCGCTGCGCTCATTCATCAGCGTGGTCATCGCAACCCGCCAGCCGTCGCCGACCCCACCGAGCCGGTGGGTGTCGGGGATGCGGGCATCCGTCATGTACACCTCGTTGAACTCCGCCTGCCCGGTCAGCTGGCGCAGCGGACGGGTTTCGACGCCCGGCCCGTGCATGTCGATGACGAAGTAGGTGAGGCCCTTGTGCTTCGCGATATCGGGGTTGGTACGCGCGAGCAGCAGACCCCACCGCGCACGGTGCGCGAGGCTGGTCCACACCTTCTGGCCGTTGATGATCCACTCGTCGCCGTCGGGGACCGCCGAGGTCGCCAACCCGGCCAGATCCGAACCGGCGCCCGGCTCGGAGAACAACTGACACCAGATGTCCTCCGTGGTCGCCAACGGGCGCAGCAGCTGCCGCTTCACGTCGTCGGTCTGGGCGTGCTCCGCACGGTCGGCGCCGCCATCCCGTATCCCATCGGATTGAGACCGAGCGGGAGCGGGCCGCCCGCGCCCTGAAGGATGCCGTCGGCGACGGCCTGCAGGCCGCGCGAAACCCCGAGGCCACCGAGGCCCTCCGGGAAGTGCACCCAGGACAACCCGGCGTCATAGCAGGCGCCGAGAAAGTCGGGGATGGGGACGGACTTCGGGTCGTGGTCGGCCACGACCTTTCTGGCGAGATCGGCGACGCGATCCGAGTCGGAGTTGCTCATGCCTCGCCTCGCGCTCGCCTTCGTGGGGTGCTCATCCAGCCACGATAGGAAACGTCCCGGCGCGGGTGGGGGCCGGGGGACCAGAGTGCGGCGGCACGGGGGTCCCCTGGGTATTGTCTGAGGCGTTGTCACTGAAGCAGAAGGTCAGCGCGACCAGGTGGCGTTACGTAAAAGGACGTGATGACCCATGCGCGCGCCGCTTGAGCCGCATACCCATTCAGCGCCGGACCCTGCGTCGGTTCGCACGGCCGGCGGGCGTCGGCTGTCGATCCTGCTCGTAGAGGACGATCGCGGCGACGCGCTGCTGGTCGAAGAACTCATCGCCGATGCGGCCGCCGACATCGCCTGCGCATGGGCACAGTCGGTGTCGGAGGCCGAGCGCGAGCTGCTGCTCGCCCGCCCCGACTGCGTGCTGCTGGATCTCCACCTTCCCGACGCGAGCGGGATCGCCGCCCTCGAGCGCATCAGAAATGCCGACCCCAACATCCCGATCGTCGTGCTCACCGGGCTGTCCGATGAGCATTTCGGGATCTCGGCGGTCGCCTCCGGCGCGCAGGACTACCTGATCAAGGGTCGGGTGGAACCCGAGATGCTCAGGCGCGCGGTGCTTTACGCGATCGAACGCAAGCGCGCTGAGATCACGGCGGTGGAACTGCACGCCAGCCAGCTTCGCGCCATGGAGAACGCCCGCCTCGAGCGCGGCCTGTCGCCGTCGCCGCTGCTGCTGGACAACCCCGGCGTCGACATCATCGCGAGGTATGTGCCCAGCCGGGAGAACACGCTGCTCGGCGGCGATTTCTACGACTTCGTCCAGACGCCGGACCGGACGGTGCACGTCATGATCGGCGACGTCGCAGGCCATGGCCCCGACGAGGCCGCGCTCGGCGTGGCGCTGCGCATCGCCTGGCGCGCGCTGACGTTCGCCGGCCTGCGCGGTCCCGATCGGATGCGTGAACTCGACCGGATTCTGCGTACCGAACGGGCAGGCAAGGGCATCTTCGCGACCGTGCTGAGCCTGGCGATTCCACCCGAGGGGTCCCAGTTCCGCGCGGTTCGTGCGGGCCATCCGGGGATGCTGCTGCACGGCGGTGGGACGGTGCAGTGGCTCGAGCCGCCCGGCGGCCCCGCGCTCGGCCTGAGTTCCGGCGACTGGGACTATCACCAGGTGGAATGGCCTCAGGGCACCGGGCTGGTGCTGCTCACCGACGGCCTCTTCGAGGGACATTCGGGCAGTGGCAACGCGCGCCTCGGCGAAGAGGGATTGCTCGACCTGGCGCGTGCGCATGCGGCTCTGTCCGGTCCGGAATTCGTCGACGCGCTCATCGAGGAAGCGGCGAGCCGCGCGGGAGCACATGGCGGTCTGACCGACGATATAGCGGTGGTCCGCGTGGAGCGCACCTCTCGATGACCGATCGCGACGCAGGCGCACCGGCGGCCAGCCCGAAGCCGGGGCGGCGGCTCACCGTGCAGGGATGGCAGAACCTGGTGCTGTCCGCGATGGGGGTGGTCGTGCTCGTCGGCCTGGTGGCCGGTGGGCTGTTGATGACTCGCACCGACAAGCTTTCGCGCGAGTTGATCGACAACATCCAACCGGCACGGGTGCAGGCCTATGCGCTGCAGGCGGCACTGCGCGACCAGGAGACCGCCGTACGCGGCTACGTCATCACCGCCGACGAGCAGTTTCTCGATCCGTACTACGCCGGCCAAGCCGCCGAAACGCAAGCGGCAGAAAATGTCCGGGAGCGAGTCGGCACCCACCCCGAGCTGATGTCCGACCTGGATGACATTCAGCAGCGCGCGGCGACGTGGCGGACGTCGTACGCAGAGCCGATCATCACCGATATCGGCCGAGGCGTCTCTGCCGCAGAGAGCCGCAGCCTGACCGACCGCGGCAAGTCCGAATTCGATGACCTGCGAGCACTTTTCGACCGTCAGAACGAGAATCTCCGAATGGCGCGAACCGAGGGAATCGAGCAACTCGACACCATGCGGCACTGGCGCGACAGCCTGGCGATCGCCATGGTGGTGGCGTTCGTCGCACTGGCGGTCGTGCTGGCACTGCTGGTGCGAAGCGCCGTCACCCGTCCGCTGGCTGCCCTTGCGGCGGCATGCCGTCGCATCACCGAGGGCAACTTCTCCGAACGCATCACGCCGCGCGGGCCACGAGACATCCGTGCCATCGCGGCCGATGTCGAGGACATGCGGCAGCGGATCGTCGACGAACTCGAGGCATCCGTGGCCGCGCAGACCGCACTCGACGACCAGACCGAGGAGCTGCGGCGGTCCAATGCCGAACTCGAGCAGTTCGCATATGTGGCCTCCCACGATCTGCAGGAACCGCTGCGCAAGGTCGCATCGTTCTGTCAGCTGCTCGAGAGGCGCTACGGCGACCAGCTCGACGAGCGCGGTGCCGAATACATCGGGTTCGCTGTCGACGGCGCCAAGCGTATGCAGGCCCTCATCAACGACTTGCTCACCTTTTCCCGGGTCGGGCGGCTCAACGCCACCCACACGGAGGTCGACCTCGAGGAGACGCTCAACATCGCGCTGGGCAATCTGTCCACATCGATCGAGGAAGCGAACGCCGAAATCATCCGGCCCGCCCAGCCGCTCCCGACCGTCGATGGCGACCCGACCCTGCTGACGATGGTGTGGCAGAACCTGATCGGCAACGCGGTGAAGTTCCGGCGAGATGGGGTCGCGCCGCGGCTCGTCATCGAGTGTGAGCAGGGCAGCGGCGCTCAAGAAGGTGAATGGCTCTTCGGCGTTTCCGACAACGGCATCGGGATCGCCCCGGAGTTCTCCGACAAGGTCTTTGTCATTTTCCAGCGCCTGCACGTCCGCGAGGTGTACACCGGAACGGGCATCGGTCTAGCGTTGTGTAAGAAGATCGTCGAGCACCACGGTGGATCCATCTGGGTCGATCAGTCCTTCAGCCCGGGAACCCGAATCCAGTTCACCCTGTCCGCCACCCCCACCACCGAACCCAATGAGATCCCCACCGCTCTTCTGGAAGGAACACACGAGTGACCTCAGCTACTCGAGCCATCGACGTCCTCCTGGTCGAGGACGATCCCGGCGACGAGCTCATCACCCGGGAAGCGTTCGAGCACAACAAGATCAACAACAACCTCCACGTCGCGCACGACGGCGAGGAGGGCCTCGACTTCCTCTATCAGCGGGGTGCATACGAAGGGGCGCCACGGCCGGACCTGATCCTGCTCGACCTGAACCTGCCGAAGTACGACGGCAGGCAGCTGCTCGAGAAGATCAAGTCCGACAGCGATCTGTGTCATATCCCCGTTGTCGTGCTGACAACCTCGTCAGCCGAGGAGGACATCCTCAAGAGCTACAAGCTGCACGCCAACGCATACGTCACCAAGCCGGTCGACCTGGACCAGTTCATGAGCGCGGTCCGGCAGATCGACGAGTTCTTCGTTCAGGTGGTCAAACTGCCGAAGCCCTGAGCCGAGTCACGTCACGGCGTTCTGCGCCGCCGCGGCGATGTGGCCCCACTCCAGGCGCACCCGCGTTCCTGCAGGCGTCGAGTCGATCGTGGCCCGATCGGCAAGAGCGCGCATGAGGGGGATGCCCCTGCCGCGGGAGATGCTCTTCTTCTCGGAGTCCGCGATGCGCCAAGCGCCCTCATCGGTGACGGTGACCGATAGGACTGCGGTACCGATGTCGTAGTCCGCGAGCAAATTCATCGCGCCGGGCTGCGACGCCGTCGAGTAGGCGAACTCGGCCGCGTTGGCCAGCGCCTCGTTGACCGCCAGCACCACGTCGCTGATTTTCGTCGGATCGAGGGCGAAATACCGCCTCAGCCAGACGGAGAACTCCTGTCGCATCTGTGCTGCGCATGCCGCATCCGCGAGGACATTCGTAGGTGCGAACCGTGTCCTCGAGTCGCGTTGTCCGGAATCTTCCATCTCAGCCTGCTGGCTACCCGATAGTCGCCCTTTTAATTCGTCAGAGCGCCAAGTGCTTCATCGAGCGTGGCGTAGAGATCCACCACGTCGGTGACGCCGACGAGCTTCAGCGGACGGCTCGTTGCGGGTCCGTCGGCGACGACGGCGAACCGGACGGCGGGCGCGAGCTCATCCTGGGCGGCGATCAGCACCCCCATGCCTGCGGATGCGAGGAACTCCACGGCGCTCATGTCGACGACTACCGCGCTCGGGGAGCTCTTGGCAGCCTCGGCTATCGCCTTCTCGAGGTCAGGGGCCGTAAGCATGTCCACTACACCGGCCACCGACACCACGCTGACGGAATCGATGCGGCGTTCTTCGATTGCGCAGCTGCTTGATGCCGCACCGTCCATGCTTACCTCCAGGTCTGTCCGCCCCACCGGCGACAGCACAGCGAGTTTACCGGGCAGTACCGGAATAGCGGACAGACGGTCGAAGGTTGCCCACAGCATGACTGCCACAGGATTCGACCCGCGCACACTGCTCGCCGAAAGCCGACTCGGTGTGCTCGCGACGATCAAGTCCGACGGAGTGCCGCAACTGTCACCCGTGACCCCTTTCTACGACCGTGACGCGGACGTCATTTATGTGTCCATGACCGAGGGGCGGGCCAAGACGGCCAATCTGCGACGGGACCCCCGGGCCGCCATCGAGGTCACCAGCCCCGATGGCTGGGCGTGGGCCACCGCCGAGGGTCCGGTGGCGCTGACCGGACCGGGAGGCGATCCGCACGGCCCCGAGGTCGAGGCTTTGGTCAACTATTACCGCAGCGCGGCGGGAGAGCACCCGGACTGGGACGAGTATCGCGCCGTGATGGTGTCCGATCGCAGGGTGTTGATGGCGATGACCGTGCAGAAGGTCTACGGCGAGAAGATCCGCTGACGCGGGATCTCGGCAGTGATCCGGTCGAGGAGCGCGGGATAGCGCTTGGCCTCCGGGTGACCGCTCGGCTTGCCGCTGCTGATGAGACCGGCGGCGAGGCCGCGCTCAGGGTCGGCCCAGATGGCGATGTTGGTCAAGCCGGTGTTGCCGAATGCCGCAGGCGCGTTGCGGCCGTACGGTCCGAACCGCTTGTTGCCGAGCATGTAGCCGGTGCCCCACCGGCGCGGCGCGAATCCGTCGGCGATGTCGGGGCGAAGGCGGCGGCACTCCTTTGTCGCCGCTCGCAGCGTCTCCGGCCGCATCACCCGAACACCGTCGAGCTCACCACCGCGTTGCAGGATCTCGGCGAACCGCGACATCTCGTCCGCCGTCGAGACGAGGTTGGACGACGGCACGATGCCGGTGAGGAACAGCGGAGTGTTCGAGAACGGGATGATCTCGGCCATGGTGCCGCCGACAGCCATCTTGAACGCCTTCGCGATCGGCGCGGGCAGCGGCTTGCCGGTGGTGTGGCTCGGCGCCACCAGCGGCACATCCTGCTCGGTGACACCGAAGTTCGTCCACCGGAAGCCGAGCGGGTCGAGAATCTCGGTGGCCAAAATCTCGCGGATACTCTTTCCTGTTGCGGCCGAGACGATTTCCCGCACCAGCGGACCCCACGTCACCCCGTGATAAATGTGCACGAGGCCGGGCCGGTGAATCGGCCGCAGTTCGCCGAGCTTGCGGCGGGCGTATTCGGTGTCATCCATGCGGTCCAGATTCGGCCGCGGGCCGGTGGCGAACGGCACACCTGCGCTGTGGGTCATGACGTGCCGGATCGTCGTGCGGTCCTTGCCGTGACTGGTGTAGGTCGGCAAGTACTCGCAGACGCGGTCGTCCAACGAGAAGAATCCGCGTTCGACCAACATGTGCACGACCGTCGTCGCGATCGCCTTGGCCGCCGAGAACGCGCAGAACGCCGTGTCGGTGGTGACCGGAATCCGTTCCGCGTCTGGTGGATCATCTGGGGCGTTGCCCCAGCCATGACCGATCGCCCGGTTCAGGACCACCTTCCCGTTGTGGCGCAAGCACAGCTGGATGGCCGGGTGCATGCCCGCGGCGTACCAGTGCCGGGCCGCCTGCCAGATTCGTTCGATCGCCGCCGGGTCGATTTCGGAGTGGTCTTCGGCGGCGATGTCCGTGACCTCGTCGAGGTCGGCCGGAACCCGGATTCTGCCCTCAGTCATTTTCTCGACTCCCACTCGCTCCGGTCCTCGCTCGTACCTCGCTGCGATCCTCACTCGCGCTCGTCTTCGGCGGGTGTCATACCTGCTTCCTGTGCAATGTCGCGGTCAGGTGGTCCTGCAGGGGTTGGCCGACAGCACCCATGCGCACCGTGTAGGTGAGCTCGTCGCCGTCGATGCGGATGAACCGGCGCAGCGCCGTCACTTCTTTCGCCGACGCGGTGCGCCCGATCGTCGTCGCGACGAGGTCCATCTCGATCGTGTTGCCCTGCGCCGACAGCGTCCCCTCGTCGATCTCGGTGACCCCGGTCGGGTGCGCAAGCACCAACTCCACCCGCCCCGCCGACGGTACCCGCAGATAGCCGGTCTCCCCGTGCATGGGACGCCCGTCGTCGGCGGCCTTCGTTTTTTGGATGTAGCTGAGGAACGGCTTGCCGACATGCCCGAACGTGACTTCTTCGATGTATCCGAATGGCGCGATGGTCGGGTACTCGCCAGCGCCCTGACCGGCCCAAACGCCAAGGAGAGGCGCGAGCACAGCGACGCCGGGATGCAGATCGGCCATGTAGCCAGTCTATGGTCGGGCCGTCGTGGGTATTCCCCGGCCTATGGCTGCAACGCTGGGTTTACCCGAAGGTGTACATGTCTGTCTGTTCGACCTCGACGGTGTGCTCACCGACACGGCCAGCGTGCACCGCAAAGCATGGAAGAACATGTTCGACAGCTATCTGAGTGCGCGGGCGCAGAGCAGCGGAGATCGATTCGTCCCCTTCGACATCGACGCGGACTATCGGACATACGTGGACGGCAAGAAACGCGAAGACGGTGTCCGATCCTTTCTGGACAGCCGCGGCATCAAACTTGAAGAGGGCCACCCGGACGACGATCCCGAAGCTGAGACGGTAGAAGGTCTGGGAAACCGCAAGAACGCGCTGTTTCACCAGACGCTGAAACACGACGGTGTAGAGGTCTTCGAGGGGTCCCGCCGCTACCTCGACGCCGTTGCCGCAGCCGGGCTCGGGGTGGCGGTGGTGTCGTCGAGCTCCAATGCCCGCGAAGTGCTCGAGGTCACCGGTCTCGCCTCCTACGTCCAAGTCCGGGTCGACGGGGAGACCATGCGCGAGGAGCGCATTGCAGGCAAGCCGGCACCCGACTCGTTCCTTCGTGCCGCCCAATTGCTCGATGCGGCGGCGGATCAGGCGGCGGTGTTCGAGGACGCGCTCGCCGGGGTTGCCGCGGGCCGCGCGGGCGACTTCGGAATCGTGGTCGGGGTCGACCGCGACGATCAGGCAGAGGAGTTGCGGCGCAACGGAGCTGACGTCGTCGTATCCGATCTAGCTGAGCTGCTGGGCAGCTGATGATCCACGACGACGCCTTCCCCGTCGAGCCGTGGCATGTCCGCGAGACGACACTCAACCTGGATCGGATCGCTCAGACCGAGTCGCTGTTCGCACTCTCGAACGGCCACATCGGGCTGCGGGGCAATCTCGAGGAGGGTGAGCCGCACGGACTGCCGGGGACATATCTAAACGGGTTCTACGAGACGCGGCCGCTGCCCTATGCGGAGACGGGTTTCTCCTATCCCGAGGACGGGCAATCGATCGTCGACGTCACCAACGGCAAGATCATCCGACTGCTCGTCGATGACGAGCCGTTCGATGTCCGCTACGGCGAATTACATGAGCACGAACGGGTTTTGGACATGCAGGCCGGCACCCTCGCTCGCGTTGCGCAATGGAAGTCGCCGGCCGGCAAGCAGGTTCGCGTGCAGTCCACCCGGCTGGTGTCGTTGGGGCAGCGAAGTGTGGCCGCCATTGAGTACATCGTCGAGGCGATCGACGAGTTCGTGCGTGTCACTGTGCAGTCCGAGCTTGTCGCCAACGAGGACCAGCCGAAACGATCGAAGGACCCGCGGGTCGCGACCCTGCTGGAAGATCCGCTGGAAGCGGTCCGTCACGAAACCACCGATAATTGGGCGTTGCTCGTGCACAAGACCCGGGAGAGCGGCTTGATGATGGCCGCGGCGATGGATCACGACGTCGAGGTACCGGGCCGAGTCGAGGTACGCACCGAAGCAAGCGATGACTTGGCACGCACGACTGTGATCTGTGGGCTTCGGCCCGGCCAGCAGCTGCGCATAGTGAAGTATCTGGCGTACGGGTGGTCGAGCCTGCGCTCCCGCCCCGCGCTGCGTGACCAGGTCGCCGCGGCCATCGCCGGGGCCCGCTACACCGGTTGGCAGGGTCTGGTCGACTTGCAGAGGGAATGCCTCGACGTGTTCTGGGACTCTGCCGACGTCGAGGTGGACGGTGACCCCGATTGTCAGCAGGCGGTGCGGTTTGGGCTTTTTCACGTGCTGCAGGCGAGCGCGCGCGCCGAACGGCGGGCGATCCCGGGAAAGGGTCTCACCGGCACCGGTTACGACGGGCATGCTTTCTGGGACACCGAAGGTTTCGTGCTTCCGGTGCTGACGTACACGGCGTCCACCGCGGCCGCCGATGCGCTGCGATGGCGGGCCTCCACTTTGGACCTCGCCAGGGACCGAGCCGCCTTACTCGACCTCGCAGGCGCGGCCTTCCCATGGCGCACCATCCACGGTGAGGAATGCTCGGCGTACTGGCCCGCGGGTACGGCCGCGTGGCACGTCAATGCCGACATCGCGATGGCATTCGAACGCTATCGCGTTGTCACCGGCGATGATTCACTGGAAATCGAGTGCGGCCTTGCCGTACTGGTGGAGACGGCGCGACTGTGGTGTTCGCTGGGTCACCACGACCGGCACGGCGTTTGGCATCTCGACGGTGTCACAGGTCCCGATGAATACACGGCCGTCGTGCGGGACAACGTCTTCACCAACCTGATGGCGGTCCACAACATGCAGATCGCCGCCGACGCGTGCGAACGCCACCCCGAAGCCGCACAGGACATGGGAGTGACCACCGAAGAGACGGCCGCATGGCGGGACGCCGCCGGCGCCGCGCACATCCCGTACGACGAAGGTTTGGGGGTTCACGAGCAGTGCGCCGGCTTCACCACCCTGCGGGAATGGAACTTCACCGAGAACACCAAATATCCGTTGTTGATCCACGAGCCCTATAGCCGGCTGTATCCGTCGCAGGTGGTCAAACAGGCCGACTTGGTGTTGGCCATGCATTGGCGGAGCCACGCGTTCACGCCGGAACAGACGGCCCGCAACCTGGACTACTACGAGCGGCGCACCACACGCGACTCCTCGCTGTCGGCGTGCACGCAGGCGGTGATCTGCGCTGCCGTCGGGCATCTCGAACTCGCCCATGACTACGCCTATGAGGCCGCGCTGATCGACCTGCGCGACCTGCACAACAACACCGAGGACGGCCTGCACATGGCGTCACTTGCCGGGGCATGGACCGCTCTGGTCGCGGGTTTCGGCGGCCTGCGCGACGACGAGGGGATACTCGCGCTGGACCCGCACCTGCCGGACGGCATCGAGCGGTTGTGCTTCCGGCTGCGTTGGCGAGATTTCCGGCTGACCGTCGACGCCGGCCACGACGAGGTCACTTACACACTCCGCGACGGGCCGGATGCCACGCTGACCATCCGGCACGACGGTGAGGATGTCGGCCTCAGCACGAAATCGCCCACGACGGTGGCCGTAAGTCGCCGTACTGCGCTACTGCCTCCGCCGGAGCAGCCACCTGGGCGCAAACCGATCCGCCGATCCGCGGAGCGCTGACACCGCAAAGGGGTTAGCTCAAATAGCAGCGCGCGATACCGTTGCAAGGGTGTCAGCCCCTAGGAGAGGATCCGCCATGACGGTTCGAATCGGAACGTTCGGTGGTCTTATTGGCGCCACGCTCGCGGCGAGCGTGCTGCTGCCGACGTCGATCCTGTTCGCGGGCACCGCATCTGCGGACTGGTGTTATTCGGCCGACTGTGTGCCGAACGTGGCCAGGAACGTCGCCGTGGGCGGGCCGTGCGTGCCCCAACCGCGCCGCGCCTTCGCGTTCGGGCTGGAACCCAACGGCGGGACGGTCGTGTGTAACTCCGCCGGTGTATGGGCGGCGGCGGGTCCGCTCGTCGGCGTCTACAACGTCACGATGCCGTGCCCGGCGCTCAACCTGTCGGCGCAGGGCTCCGACGGGATCGCCCTGCAGTGCGCCGAGATGGGCGTCGGCGACCTCCAATGGGCACACCGCACCGACATTCCCGGCTAGACGAAAACCCGCCGCCACAGCGTCGGCTGCGGCGGCGGGTGCTTGTTGAGGGCGTGGACTAGCCGGCCATGAACTCGTCGTAGGCCGACTGCAGATCCGCGGGCAGCACCGCCACGTTGCACTGGCGCTGCTTATCGCCGATCGGGGACAGGATGCCCTTCAGGTCGTAGTACTCACCGGGGTTGGCGGTGAAGTAGTTCCTGAGGTCAGTCGAAGCCTGTCCACGCGGCTGGTTGAAAGCCGCCGTCACGGCCTGGTTGGCGCCGGGATGGTCGTTCAAATAACCACGAGCCGCGCTCAGCGTGGAGCTAGCGGTGCCGGCCACCTCGGCTGCGCTGCATCCCTGCGGTGCAGCCATGGCGGACGGCGCAGCGATGGTCGCTGCGGCGACGCCGCCGAGCAGCGAGCCGACAATGGCGCCGGCCACTTTCCGGCGTGCAGTTATGCCACTGAAATTCATGATCAATTGTTCCTTCGAATAGCGATTGTTCTTGTTTCCCCGCCCAAATACACGGTAGCCGAATTGGAAAGTGGTCAAACGTGAGCCGCAAACCGGCTGGTTACGTCGGCAAAGGCGTTACAGCCCACAAGCGTGATCTTCGCCTCAATATCGCCGAATATGCTGAGTCGCCAACGGCGGATTTCTTTGCTTTCTCAGAATTCGGGGTCAATCCTTAATTGATCGTGATCGTAATAGTGACCGAAACGTTATTCACGTCGCTCTAGGAGGACGGCATCTCGTATCTGTTGAGGATGCGCTCGATGAACTCTCCTGCTTCGGTGTGGCCGCGGGTGATGCCGAGGCTGCGCTCCAGCACCAGGATCCGGGCGAGGCTGGTCACGATCATCGACATCACCACGGGCGGAAACTCGGTCATGTCGACGCCGTGCGCCCGCAAGGCCAGGGTCACCGCGCTTTCCTCCAGATCACCGAAGCGCGCCGCATAGCTGACGATCTCGCTGCGGATCTCTTTTCGGTGGTTGGCCAACGCCATGAACTCCATCAGGAGTCGCGCACCGTGCGCGTTGTTGAGCTTCCACAGGGCATGCAGTGGTTCGTCGTCGGCCAATGCCTCGCGTTGCCGAACGAGGTTGGTCTCGGCGCCTTCGCGGAGCACGGCCAGAAACAGGTCGTCCATGCTCGGGAAGTAGTAGTGCACGAGTGCCGGCCTGACCCCCGCCTTCGCGGCCACCCGCCGGGAGGTTGCTGCGGCGTAGCCCTCCTCGAGCATCACTTGGGCAGTCGCCCGGATCAACGCTTGACGAGTCGCGGAGTCGCGGCCAGATGACCTTGGGGCTGTCATCTGGGCCTTGACCACGCGCGGCGTCGACTGCTAGACATGGCGTCAGCATAAATGTTGGGCAGTCGCCCAACAAGAGCCCAAGGGACTCGAGGTGCCATGGCGGGACGGGTAGACGGCAAGGTCGCGTTCATCACCGGCGCCGCGCGCGGCCAGGGCCGCAGCCACGCGGTACGGCTCGCGCAAGAGGGTGCCGACATCATCGCGATCGACATCTGCCGCGGGTTCGAGGACTCGACCGCGCCTGCGGCCACCCCGGAGGATCTCGCCGAGACCGCGGACATGGTCAAGAACCTCGACCGCCGCATCGTCACGGCGGAAGTCGACGTGCGCGACTTCGACGCGCTGGCGGCCGCCGTCGACAGCGGCGTCGAGCAGCTCGGGCGGCTCGACATCGTCGTCGCCAACGCGGGCATCGGCACCACCGGCGTGAAGCTGCACAAGATGCGCGAAGACATCTTCAACGAGACCATCGACGTCAACCTGGGCGGCGTGTGGAAGACGGTGAAGGCCGCGGTGCCGCACCTGCTGGCGGGCGGTCGCGGCGGGTCGATCGTCATCACCAGTTCGGTCGGCGGTACGAAGGCCTACCCGCAGGTCGGTCACTACATCGCGGCCAAGCACGGTGTCGTCGGGCTGATGCGCACCTTCGCGGTCGAGCTGGGCCAGCACTCGATCCGGGTCAACACCGTCCATCCCACCCACGTCTGCACTCCGCTGCTGATGAACGAGCCGACCTATCGGCTGTTCCGCCCCGACCTGGAGAACCCAGGCCCCGACGATCTCGCGCCGATCTGCCAGTCGTTTCACTTCCTGCCGATCCCGTGGGTGGAGCCGGTCGACATCAGCAACGCGGTGTTGTTCCTGGCCTCCGACGAAGCGCGCTACGTCACCGGCGTCACCCTGCCCGTGGACGCCGGCAGCCTGCTGAAGTAGAGGAACCATGACGATCACCGACGACGCCGTCGTTTACTACGACCCGTACGACCTCGATATCGCCGCCAACCCGTGGCCCACCTATGCCAGGCTGCGCGAGGAGGCGCCGCTCTATCACAACGAGCGCTACCGCTTCTGGGCGATCTCGCGGCATGTCGACGTCGAGGGGGCGGTCGCGAACTGGGAGACGTTCTCCAACTCCCGCAGCGACATTCTCGAACTCGTCAATTCCGATTTCGACATGCCCAAGGGCGTGATGATGTTCGAAGACCCGCCAGTGCACACCATGTTGCGCGGTCTGATGAGCCGGGTCTTCACACCGCGCCGGATGGCTGAGATCGAGGACCAGATCCGACAATTCTGCGTCAATTGCCTTGACCCACACGTCGGTTCGGATGGCTTCGACATCGTCGCCGAACTTGCGTCGATGATGCCGATGCGGGTGATCGGCATGCTGCTCGGGATTCCGGAGTCCGACCAGATCGCGGTCCGCGACGCCAACGACGCCAACCTGCGCACCAAGCCCGGCGCGCCGATGAAGGTGGCCAAGGCCGACAAGATCGCCGACGGCAGCATCTATGCCGACTACGTGGACTGGCGTGCGAAGAACCCGTCGGACGACCTGATGACAGCGCTGCTGAACATGGAGTTCGAAGACGAGAGTGGTGTCACCCGCAAGCTGCACCGCAAGGAGATCCTGCACTACACGCAGGTCGTCGCGGGCGCAGGCAACGAGACAACCGGCAGGCTGATCGGCTGGCTGGCCAAGGTGCTTGCCGAGAACCCGGATCAGCGCCGCGAGGTCTACGAGGACCGGTCGCTGCTGACCCGCACCGTCGACGAGACGCTGCGCTTCGAGCCCACCGGCCCGCACGTCGCCCGCTACACCCTCAAGGAATTCGAGTTGTACGGCACGACCGTGCCTGCGGGCAGCGCGATCCTGCTGCTCTTCGGTGCCGCCAACCGGGACCCGCGACGCTACACCGATCCGGACACCTTCAACATCCACCGCGACAACATCAGCCATCTCACATTCGGCAAGGGTGTGCATTACTGCCTCGGTGCCAACCTCGCACGACTGGAGGGCCGAGTGGCCCTCGACGAAATGCTGAACCGGTGGCCGGAGTGGGGAATCGACTACGAGAGCGCGGTGCCGGCGCCGACGTCGACCGTACGGGGATGGGAGCGACTACGCGTCCTGCTGCCGTGACCGGCGGTCAACCGTAGGGAAACACCCGATATCTCGCAGCAAACTCGTCCGCGATAGCGTCTGCGCACAGCTCACTACCGGGAGAGGCGCTGACTGCTGCATGAAATCGCATCTGAACCTCCCTCGGCTCGGCGCCTTCGCCGTCGTCTGCATCACCGCCACGGCGTGCGTGGCATGCGGGTCTCACACAGTGTCGAGCCCGGGCCCGAGCTCGCGTGCGGCAGCTTCGGAGACCGCCAGTGCGAGCAGTGCCCCGGTGACCGGAGGCAATACGCCCGATTCCGCCCAGCCCTGGACGGTCGACGTGTCGGGAGCCGCGAAGTCCGACCGCAGTGATGCAATTCTTCAGGCCCTCACCGACGCGGGCGGCTGGGGCAACGACAACGTCCTCCAGACCGATTTCTCGATCTCGATTTTCAACGCGGACAGCAACACTCCCCGGATGGACGTGGTGGGGATCGAGGACTACTGCGGCGGCGGCCCGGACTGCGACAGCGTTCCGACGCAGATGCCGGTGCCCGAGGACGCCAATATCGAGGGGTCGCAGGACCTTTCGTGTGACATATCGGGCGACACCGAGGGACAGGGCGATTGCCATCTGCTGGTCGCGGATCGCGACGAGCAGAAGCTCTACGAGCTCTACCAGGCCAACCAGGCCGGCGACAGCATGACGACACAGGCGATGTTCATCTGGGACCTGGACAAGTCGTATCCGGACAATCTGCGCGGCGATCAATGCACCAGCGCAGACGCCGCGGGGTTCCCGATCGCCGCCATGACTCCGACCGCCGACGAAGTCGCCTCCGGTGCAGTGAATCACGCGCTGCGGTTCATTCTTCCGAACGATCGGATGAAGGCCGACGTCTACGTGCATCCGGCGACTCACGCCGGGGGTCCGGAGAGCGCCGAGCCCGACGCCCCGCCCTACGGTGTTCGGTTTCGGTTGAAGCCTGGCTTCGACGAATCCGGCTACTCCGATTCCGAGAAGGTCATCATCAAGGCGCTCAAGACGCACGGCATGTTGCTGGCCGACGGCGGCGACATCGCGCTGACGTTCGCCGACGACCGCAATAACACGGCCAAATGGGCCGACCTCGGCATCGACGCACAGTCCTTCAGCGACATCGGCGTCGACCAGTTCGAGGTCGTCGAGCTGGGCGACGAGATTCCACTCACCTACGACTGCGTGCGCAACCCCTGAGCGCTGCTACTGGTCGGAATGACCCATGTGCCTTCCGAGTTCGGCACGTGAGTGGATGCCCAGCTTGCGGTAGATCCGGGCCAGGTTCGACTCGACGGTCTTCGGGCTGATGAAGAGCGCCGCGGCGACATCACGGTTGGTCATGCCCGACGCGGCGAGTTCGGCCACCCGCTGCTCGGATGGGCTGAGGCTGGACATCCGGCGCGTGCCGACGTCCGCACGGGCTAGTTCGGCGCGGGCCCGGTCCGCCCACAGCCGGGTGTTCAGATCCTCGAATGTCTTCAGCGCCTCACGCAGAGTCGTTGCGGCCTGGTCCTTTTGGCGCTGTCTGCGCTGAAGCTGGCCGGCCAGCAGCTGCGTGCGTGCACGTTCGAACGGCATGGGCAGCCGTTCGTATTCGGTGAGCGCCAGTTCGACGGCGCGGTTCGCGGCCTGGATGTCACCCTGCGCCGCCAGCAGCATTGCCCTGCACCGTGCGCCGACAGCCTTCATCCACGCCCGGTCAAGTCGTTGCCCGTTGCGTTCGAGCGCCGAGATCAACGGTTCGGCTTCGGCCGACCGGCCCAGTTGGATCAGGGCTTCGGCGGCATCGGGAACGTAGGACGCGTTGATGACCTCTGTTGAATCCGGCACCGCCTCAAGCATTCCCATCAACGGTTTGAGGGTTTTGATCGCGGCCTCGTAGTTGCCGAGCGAGACATCGAGGAATCCGAGCATCGTCACCGGCCACTCACCGAGCCTGCGTGATCCGCAGCGCTCGCTTGCCGCCATCGCCTCGGCGACATCACGGCGGACCGACTCCTCTTCTCCTGCATACGCGGCCACGGCGGCGCGCACCGTCAGTGCCACAGACAACGGCAGATCGCCGTTGAGCTGGAACGCCCGCTCCACCGTGTCCTCGGCGATGAGCGTGGCTTCGGCCATGGATCCGCGCCAGAGGTGGATCAACACCGAGTGGAAATCGATGAACGAGAGCTCCGCCTCCTCGCCGGTCTCGATGCACCGCCGCCGGATCGCCAGCATCTCTTCATTGGCTCGGTCGAGTGCGCCGATCCAGGCCAACAGCAAGGCCTGCTGGACGCGTGGACTGAAGGCCGACGAAACGTCGGCGTCGCGGTCTTCCAGCTCGACCGCACGGTGCAGACTTCGTTCGTCGAGGCCGTCGCCACGCATGAAGTGGAGCATCACCCGCATTCCGAGCGCCTGGCTGAGAGCATGCGGCTCACCGAGCTCAGAGGCCTTCGCGACGGCCTCTTCGATGCGCTCGACGGCGGAATCCATCCGCCCCGCGTTGACCGATGCGAAAGAAAGGGACACCAGGATCGCCACGCGCTGGGCAAGCTCGTCTCCGACGTCGTCGAGTGCGCGCTCGAGCAGGTCGGCGGCTTCATCGAAGCTGTCGTTGAGCGAAGCGACAAGGGCGAGAAGCGTCAACGCCTCCGCCCGCCTTGGACCTGGCTCGAGGCGTTCGATCGTGTCCTGCAGCAGCACCCTTGCGTGCGTGGGCTCTCCGGCGTCGAAGTGATGTGCGGCGGACAGAATTCGGCGTTCAGGATTGCCGCCGCCGAGGTCGATGGCCAGATCGAGTAGCTCGGCGGCCGCGGCGGGTGCGCCTCGGCTGCGCGCCATATCGGCGGCCTCGTCAAGGGAGATCAGGGTCAGCTCATCACCATGTGTGGCGGCCATCGCGAGATGCCTGGCCTTCAGCTCCGGTTCGTCGACGATCTCCGCCAGCCGACGATGCATCGATCGACGCCGCGCCGGCGTCACATCGGTGTAGAACCCCTTGGCCAACAAGGGGTGTGCGAAACGGAGCCGATGACCGTCGATCCCGACGATGCCCTTGCCCTCGATGTCCTCGAGTTGCGCGACCACATCCTCAACGGGCATTCCGGTCGCCCGGGACACCAGCTCGACGGTCGGCGCAGCGAGACAGGCCATCGCCAGCAGCACATCGCGGACCGATTCGTCGAGGCTGCCTATCCGGGCCCGCACGAGCTCGGTGAGTGTCATCGGTAAGGGCATGTCTGCGCTTCGGACGTCACCGTCCATCGCACGCGCCAATTCCAGGGCGTAGAAACGGATTGCCCCCCGAAACCTCTTGTATCCGAACGATTGCCGGCCGCGACAGCGAGCGCCCGAGCCGTTGGGTGATGACGGCGTTCAAACCGCCCAGGCTCAGCGGCCGGATCTGCACTCTCTGCACACCGTCCGGCTGTGGCAACTGCAGCCAGGACGCCGCGCTGCCGCGTTCGTCCGGATCCGTCCGGACGGTGCCGAATACTCCGACCCTGGCGGAGAGGCGTCGAGCGGTGAACGAGATGACGTTGCGGCTCGACGGGTCGAGCCATTGCAGGTCGTCGATCGCCACCAGCACGGGAGCCGTCTCGGCAAGGAGCTCGACGACCGATACGAAGCCCGCGCCCACCGCGCGCTGATCAGTGGACAGATCCTCGGCTTCTGCGCGCAACAGGACCCGATCGATCGCGAGCCGCTGGGGAGTCGGTAGGTCGGTCAACACCGACGAGCCGACGCCCGAGAGCAGATCCGCGAGCGATGCGTACGCGAGCACCGACTCCGCCTCGGCGGGCCGGGCCGACAACACCAGGAACCCGCGCTCTTGCGCGAGTTCGATGGCGGACAGGCAGAGCGTGGTCTTGCCGATACCCGGCTCGCCCTCGGCGACCAAAGCGGCAGGCTCCTTTGCCGCGGTACCGAGGAATGCCGCAACCGCTCGACCCTCGTCGGGTCGGCTGACGACGCGGCTTGGCACGTGATTAGTATCGCAAGACATTTTGCTGAATGCGCCTCAGACGGGGATATTCGCACCGTTGTCCAGATAACGAACCTAGCGAGCGATGTTGCCGAGCAGCAATTTTCAACTGACCGGCTGCTCCGCGCTGCTTCGAGTTGGCCTACTGCTCACGTCCTGGATACCTGGCCATGGCACCGTAGCCACGTGCGGGTCGAGTCGCCGGCGAGTCGAGAAAGCCTGGCCGACCGCTTTCACCGGTTCTGTGTCGCCGTTGTCGCGCGCCTACCGCTGCGACTCAATTCCGTTGTCGCTCCGACATTTCTGGGATTCGTGCTGATCAACGGGTTCACGTTCGGCGTCGACCTACTGCTTCTGTCGGTTCTGCATGCGGGCCTTGGCCTGCCGGTACCGATCGCGGTCACCGCGGCCTATGCGTGCGCGTTCACCCTGAGCTATTGCCTGAACCGCACCATGAACTTCCAGTCGCATGCGCCCGTCGGACCGCAGTTCGCGGTCTACGTGGTGGTGGTCGTGGTGAACTATCTGGCGTTCATCCTCGGGGTGTCCAGCGCGCTGACTGCCCTCGGTGTCGACTTCCGCCTGGCGCGGATCCTGGCAGGCTGCTGTGAGGCGGTGTTCATGTACAGCGCCATGCGCTGGGCCGTTTTCCGCCGTTGACACACGCATTCAGCAAGTGGCAAGCAAACTTCCAGCCTTCGTGCCGCTGCGGGCCAGGCTCCTGCCAGACCAGAAATTTACGGTTTGGCCAACCCATGAGGAGGGTGGACGCAATGAGAATCAAGGCCCTTGCTGCAGGAGTAGTCACCATGACGGCGTTGTCGACGATGGTGCTGACGCCCGGCATCGCCGCGGCAGACGACTACGCGGGACAGAAGTACTCCGATGTCACGTCCGCGCTGGCCGACTCGGACCTGACCGGTGTGATCGCGACGCGGAGCGGCGACTTGGTCGACGATGACGACTGCGTCGTCACGAGTTCCGAGAAGGCGCCGTGGATCAAGGGCGACGACTTCGCACCCGTCACCGACACGGTGCTGCTCAATCTGAACTGCAACGCGGGTGTGGCCTCGGCGAAAACGTCGGGAAACTCGAAGGCGAGCCCAGAAGGTAAGGCGGCCATGGCGGAGGCGCAGAAAGAAGCGCAGCAAGAGCAGGCGCAGGCGGCCGCGGATCAGGCCAAGGTCAAGCACTAGTCGACCGACGGGCTCACGTTTTTGGCCCGCTCGCGCAGCTTGGCGGAGGCATGGAACGTTCTCTGCCGATGCGGCGCGAACGCCGAGGCAAACGAGAACGGAACGACGGATGCTGTTGTGTCAGAGGCGGTTATGTCCATGCAGCGGACTATTCCGCTTCAAGCATGAAGGGTCTGTCCGCCAACCGGCCGATGTGACGGGGGAATCGCCGTGGGCCGATTGGGGGACAACCATCAAGGACTGCGCGAGGGGAACGGATCGGCGGTGAAGTCGATCTGCGCTGCCGGATTGGCGACGGCGGTCACCAGCGCCGAACCGAACGCACCGATGCGGTCGAACATCGTCGCCGTCCCAACCGAGATCCCGTCCGCCGTCCAGTGCGAGTCCGCCTGCACGCCCATCCACTCGTCGATCGGCAACCGGGCCAGCGCGACCGTGAGGTCGCCGTTGATGTAACCGACCCCGGCCGACCCGAGGTTGGTCACCAGGCTGGCCCCCTCCGCCACCATCGCGCCACGGACGAAAGGTGTGTTGTCGTGCCCCTCGACGACATCGACCATCCGGTTGATGAACCGCTTGCGGGCGGAGTGCTGGTGTTCGGCGATGCCCTTCGTCCAGCCGACACCGTCACTGCCCATGTAGGACATGCCGACGCCGCCCAACTCCGGCGGCCAGGTGAAGTCGTTGGCCGACGCCCACTCCTCCCCCCGCGGCGCCTCCGACCGGCGGTACTGCCACCATCGTGGCGCGCACCACCGTGACACCGTCCTGGGTGATCTCGCACTCGGAGTTGCGCACCCGGCGCCCATCCCTGATCAGGGTGACCTTCGTGCTCGTCGGCACTCCGCGCGCCGCCTTGAACAGGTCCACGGTCAACCGGGTGGGCATGAACTCGGGCAACCCGAACTTGGTCTCCAACGAGCGGGCGGCGAGGCCGACCAGCGCGGGACCGTTGAGGTGATCGGGCCCCCAGTGGCTCTGCGCGTACCTGGTCGGCAGGTAGCGGTCCTCGCCCGCCGGGGTGAAATGTGCTGGACGCGCCGTCATCGGGGCATCGTCGCACAGTGTCAATGCTCGCCACCTGGCCATCCGCTGGTCTGGTTGGGCATGCCCACAGCTTTCTGACAGACTGATGGCGAGGGGAGTATTCCTTAGCCGCGGTGTCGTCATCACGTCGACTGTCATCAGACGACCGGCACGCGGGCCGAGCGGACGGTGGAAGAGACCTCGGGCGTTTTGACGACCGGAGGCACCGTAGATGCAAGTAACCCAACTCGAGTGGATCATCACGATCGCGGTGACGATCGCTGTCCTGCTGTTCGACATCGTGGTCATCGGCCGACGGCCGCATGAACCGTCGAAGCGGGAGCTGGTGACGGCGCTGTCGTTCTACATCGGGCTCGCGGTGGCGTTCGGAATCTGGGTGTACTTCTTCCACGGCAGCCAGTTCGGCGTGGAGTTCTTCGCCGGCTGGCTCACCGAGTACAGCCTGTCGGTCGACAACCTGTTCATCTTCTTGATCATCATGGCCAGCTTCAACGTGCCCAAGAAGTACCAGCAGCAGGCGCTTCTGGTCGGCATCATCCTGGCGCTGATCTTCCGCGGCATCTTCATCGCGCTCGGCGCGGTTGCGATAAACCAGTTCTCCTGGGTGTTCTACATTTTCGGCGCGTTCCTGCTCTACACGGCGGTCACGCTGGCGCGCGACACCGACCACGAAGACGACGCGGACAACTTCGTGGTGCGGTTCGCCCGCACTCACCTGCAGCTGACCGACAAGTGGGACGGGCTCAAGCTCTGGGTGAAGGAGAACGGCAAGCGGCTGATGACGCCGATGTTCCTCGTCATCGTCGCCCTCGGCACCACCGACCTGATCTTCGCGCTGGATTCGATCCCGGCGATCTACGGCCTCACCCAGGAGCCGTACCTGGTGTTCACCGCCAACGTGTTCGCGCTGATGGGTCTGCGGCAGCTGTACTTCCTGCTCGGCGACCTGCTGAAGCGACTGGTCTACCTGTCGCAGGGGCTGGCGATCATCCTCGCCTTCATCGGCGTGAAGCTGATCCTGCACGCGCTGCACGAGAACGAGTTGCCGTTCATCAATGGCGGCGAGCACGTCGCGGTGCCGGAGATTCCGACGCTGCTGTCCCTCGGCGTCATCATCCTGGTCCTTGTCATCACCACCGCCGCGAGCCTGTACAAGACCCGGGTCAAGGACAAGAAGGACGTGGAGGACACGGAGGACACCGAGGACGCGACGGACACGGAGGACGCGGAGGACGCGAAGCAGTAATGAGCGTCCAGATTGTCGACGGGGTGTCGACGGTGCGGTTCGATCACCCGCCGGTGAACGCGCTGGACCTCGACCTGCTCGACGACGTCATCGTCACCATGCGTGGGCTCGACGGGCCCGTGGTGATCACCGGCTCGGGACGGTGCTTCTCGGCGGGCGTCGACCTCCCCGCGATCGTCGCCGGCGGCGCTGAGTACACCGATCGCTTCATGACGTCGCTGTCCGCCGCGTTCCTCGCCGTCTTCGACCACCCGGCGCCGGTGGTGGCCGCGATCAACGGCCACGCGATAGCAGGCGGCTGCGTCTTCGCGATGGCGGCCGACATCCGGCTCATGTCGGCAGGAACGATCGGCCTGACCGAACTCGCCGTTGGCGCGATGTTCCCGATGTCGGCGCTGGAGATATGTCGGTACGCGATGGGCACATCGGTGTCGCAGGCGACGCTCGGTGCGGGCACCGTCGACGTGTCCACCGCCGCCGCGCTCGGTTGGGTCGACGAGGTCGTCACCGCCGACGAGCTGCTCCCACGGGCGACCACTCTCGCCCGTGAGCTCGCGGAGTATGCCCCCGAGGCGTACGCGATGACCAAAGAGCAACTGCACCGGCCCGCCCGCACCGCGATCGACGCGGGAACGGAGACCGACGAGGCGGTGCGGGCCAGTTGGATGTCGCAGGAGACCCATGCCCGCATCGCCGCCTACATGAAGTCACTTCATTAAGTCAGTCAATTGATTTAACGTGGTTCGGGTGAGCGGCGCTTCTCCCCTTCGCCAGGTCATCAGTGGTGCGTCGATCGGCAACGCCGTGGAGTGGTACGACTTCGCGATCTACGGCTTCCTGGCCACCTTCATCGCCGCGAACTTCTTCCCCGCCGGAAACGAGACGGCGGCGCTGCTGAACACGTTCGCGATATTCGCCGCCGCGTTCGTGATGCGGCCGTTAGGCGGGCTTGTCTTCGGTCCGCTCGGTGACCGCATCGGCCGGCAGCGGGTGCTCGCGATCGTCATCCTGTTGATGGCGGGCTCGACGCTGGCCATGGGCCTGCTGCCGACGTATGACGCCATCGGTGTCGGCGCCCCGCTGATGCTGTTGTTTCTGCGGTGCCTGCAAGGCTTTTCGGCCGGCGGAGAGTACGGCGGCGGAGCGTGCTACCTCGCCGAGTTCGCGTCCGACCGGCGACGGGGTCTGACGGTCACCTTCATCGCGTGGTCCGGTGTCGTCGGCTTCCTGCTGGGATCCGTCACGGTCACGCTGCTGCAGACGCTGCTGGGCGACGCGGCCATGGACGCCTACGGCTGGCGCATCCCGTTCCTCATCGCCGGACCGCTGGGCCTCGTCGGCCTGTACATCCGGCTGAAGCTGACCGACACCCCGGCGTTCGAGCAGCTGGCCGCGTCTGACGACGTCGCAGCCTCACCACTGCGCGAGGCACTCCGGACCGCATGGCGGCCGATCCTTCAGGTGATCGGGATCATGATCATGTTCAACGTGGGCTACTACGTCGTCTTCACCTATCTGCCAACGTATTTCATCAAGACACTGCACTTCTCCAAGACCACCGCATTCGTCTCCATCACGGTGGCGTGTGTGGTGGCAATCGTGCTGATCCTTCCTCTCGCGGCGCTTTCGGACCGGATCGGACGCAGGCCACTGCTGGTGGCGGGCACGACGGCGTTCGCGGTGCTGGCGTATCCGCTGTTTTTGCTGCTGAACTCGGGCTCGGTCGCCGCGGCGATCGCCGCGCACGCACTGTTGGCGGCGATCGAATCGACCTACATCTCCGTCGCCGTGGCGACGGCCATCGAACTGTTCGCCACCCGGGTGCGATACAGCGGCTTCTCGATCGGCTACAACCTCTGCGTCGCCGCGTTCGGCGGAACCACCCCGTACATGGTCGCCTGGCTCACCGGCAGCACCGGCAACAACCTTGCACCGGCGTTCTATGTCATTGTCGCGGCGGTCGTTTCGCTCGCCACGGTGCTGACGCTGCGGGAGAGCGCGGGCCGTCCTTTGCCCGCGACCGCCACGGCTGAGGTAGCGGCCCGCTGACGCACCGAGAGTTCACGGCGTACGGCCCGTCACATTGGGCCGTCCTGGTGGTGTTCGCGATCGGCGCGGTGCTGTTCGTGTGGGTCGGGCGCAGGCAGACCGAGGCGCAGGCGCGCACGCTCGGCCGGATCCTCGGTGCACTGACCGCGCTGATCTACGCGGCGGTGTTGATCTACTCGCTCATCCCACCGTCGATTCACTGGTCGGTGCCACTGCAGCTGACCGACCTCGCGACCACCGCAGGCGCGTACGCGCTGTGGTCGCAACGACATTGGGCCGTCGCACTCACCTATTACTGGGGGTTGGCGCTCAGCGTGCAGGCGTTGGTCTCGCCCGTGCTGAGAGGTCCGGACTTTCCGAACCATCAATTCCTGGCTTTCTGGGCGATTCACCTGCTCGTCGTCTGGGCCGCGATCTACCTGACGTGGGGCCGCGGCTTCCGGCCGACATGGCGCGACTACTGGTTCGTCGTCGGTGTCACGCTGGCCTGGGCGGCGATCACCTTGACGTTCAACAGTATTGCCGGGACCAACTACGGGTTCCTCAACAGGAAGCCGAACACCCCGTCGCTGCTCGATCTGTTCGGTCCGTGGCCCATCTATGTCGTTGTCGCGGCCGTGCTCATCGCGATCGTGTGGGCGCTGATGACGTGGCCGTGGCGCCGGATGGCCAGGCGGATACCCTCGTGATGTGATCTCCGCGGGGCGCGTCGCAGCCGGCCGGTTCTCGGCAGTGCAGCGCAGTGCGGCGCAACACCGCGTCCTGGATGCAGCCCTGACGCTGATCGCCGACCACGGCGTCGGCGGCACATCGCTGCAGATGATCGCCGACGAGGTCGGCGTCACCAAGGCGGCGGTCTATCACCAGTTCAGGACCAAGGAAGAGATCGTCATCGCGCTCACCGAGCGGGAGCTCGGCAGACTCGACGATGCGCTGGAGGCGGCCGAGGCGGAGGAGTCCCGGCCACGGGCCCGTGAAGTGCTGCTCACCCGCGTCATCGACATGGCCATCGAGCGGCGCCGGGCGGCCGCCACCCTGCAGTTCGACCCAGTGGTCATTCGGCTGCTCGCCGACCACGAGCCGTTCCAGCAGTTCCTGACCCGTCTCTACGGGGTGTTGCTCGGCGATGCCGACGACGAGGGCAGGGTGAGCGCGGCGATGCTGTCGGGGGCCATCGGCACCGCCGTGGTACACCCCCTTGTCACCGACATCGACGACGACGAGTTGCGTGCTCAGCTGTTGCTGTTGACTCGTCGTCTCCTCGTGCTACCGGAGTGAAGCGCACCAATGCCCATTGCCCTTAGTTTCCAGGACACGATCGCCCTGCTGCACCTCGGCGACGACGAAAACCGTTTCTCACCAGAGTTTCTCGACGAGTTCGACGCGCAGCTCGACGACGCGATATCGCTGGGCGCACACGCGTTGGTGACGGTGGCGACCGGGAAGTTCTATTCCAACGGTCTTGACCTCGACTGGCTGGCGGCCCACGGCGACCAGACCCAGTGGTACGTGGGGCGCGTGCAGGCGCTGCTGGCCCGCATGCTGACACTGCCGATGCCTACGGCCGCTGCGATCGGCGGTCACAGCTTCGGCGCGGCCGCAATGCTGGCTTTGGCCCACGACTTTCGCGTGATGCGCGCCGACCGCGGCTATTTCTGCTTCCCGGAAGTCGATATCCGCATCCCGTTCACGCCGGGCATGGCGGCGCTGATTCAGGCCAAGCTGACGCCGCAGACGGCCGTGGCGGCGATGACCACCGGCCGCCGCTTCGGCGGGGCCGAGGCCGCCGCGATCGGGATCGTCGATGCGACCGCAGAAGAGGACGCCGTGACGGGCACCGCGCTCAACATTCTTGCGCCACTGGGCGCCAAGGACCCCGGCACGATCGGCGCCATCAAGAACACCATGTTCGCCACCGCGGTGGCCGCGTTGACGGCGGTCTAAGACTCGGCCTTCACCTTGGCCGCGGCGGACTCGGGCATGGGTTCGTAGCGGACGAAGTTGCGGGTGAACGAGCCCGCGCCGTGTGAGAGAGAGCGCAGGTCGATCGCGTAACGCGTCAACTCCACTTGGGGCACTTCGGCTTTCACCTGCGTGCGGTCCTCACCGACGTTCTCGGTGCCGAGAACTCGTGCGCGACGACTGGACAGGTCGCCCATCACCGTGCCGACCAGGTCGTCGGGCACCACCACCGACACCTCGTCGACCGGCTCGAGCAGGTTCACCCTCGCCGCGCCGGCCGCCTCACGCAGCGCGAGCCCGCCCGCCATCTGGAATGCGAAATCCGACGAGTCGACGCTGTGTGCCTTGCCGTCGTAGAGCGTGACGCGGATGTCGACCATGGGATAGCCGGGGCCGACGCCCTTCTCCATCTGCGCCCGCACGCCCTTTTCCACGCTCGGGATGAACTGCCGCGGCACGGAGCCGCCGACCACCTTGTCGACGAACTCGAAGCCCGTACCTTCTGGCAGCGGCTCCACCTCGATGTCGCAGACAGCGAACTGGCCGTGCCCGCCGGACTGTTTGACGTGCCTGCCGTGTCCCTTCGCCGAACCGCCGAAGGTCTCGCGCAGCGGAACCCGCAGGTCGATCTTGTCGACGCTGACCCCGAACCGGTTGGCCAACCCGTCCAGCACGACGCCGGCGTGGGCCTCGCCCATGCACCACAGCACGATCTGGTGGGTCTCAGGGTTCTGTTCGACGCGCAGTGTCGGGTCTTCGGCCGAAAGTCGTTGCAGGCCGACGGACAGCTTGTCGTCGTCGGTCTTGGCGTGCGGCTGCACCGCGATCGGCAGCAGCGGCTCGGGCATGGCCCACGGTTTGAGCACGAGTGGTTCGGCCTTGTCGGACAATGTGTCTCCGGTCTCAGCTTTGGACAGCCGACCGATCGCACAGATGTCGCCCGCGACCACGGTGCCCGCCGGCCGCTGCTGCTTACCGAGGGGAAACGACAGCGTGCCGATCCGCTCGTCCTCATCGTGATCCTCGTGGCCGCCCGAGCTTCCGTTGGTTCCCGAGGAACCGAAAAAGGATGCGAAATGGCCCGACACGTGAACCGTCGCGTCGGGCCTTATGGTGCCGGAGAAGACTCGGACCAGGCTGACTCTGCCGACGTAGGGGTCCGACGTCGTCTTGACCACTTCGGCAAGCAGCGGCCCCTTCGGGTCGCAGCGCAGCCCGGCGTGGTCCTTGCCCTGCGGAGTGAACACGTCGGGTAGCGGATGTTCGAGCGGAGACGGGAACCCGCTCGTCGCGACCTCGAGCAGTTCGAGCGTTCCGACGCCAGTGCTGCTGCACACCGGGATCACCGGGAAGAACGAGCCACGGGCAACCGCCTTCTCCAGATCCTCGATCAACACTTTCTCGTCGATCTCTTCACCGTCGAGGTAGCGCTCCATCAGCGTCTCGTCCTCGGACTCCTCGATGATCCCCTCGATCAGCGTGCCCCGTTGTTCGGAGATCCGGTCGGCGTAGGACGAGTCCGGTTTCGTGTTGGTCCGCTTGCCGTCGCCGTACTCGTAGTGCGTCTGCGAAAGCAGTCCGATCAGGCCCGTGCACGGCGAGTTGGCGGGCAGGTACAGCGGAAGCACCTTGTCGCCGAACGTTGACTGCGCAGCGACCAGTGCATTGTCGTAGTTCGCCCTGGCGTGGTCGAGTTTGGTGACCACCACGGCACGGGGCATCCCGACCTGCTGGCACTCCAACCACAGCGACTTGGTGAGTTCGTCGACCCCTTCGTTGGCCGCGATCACGAACAGCGCGCAGTCTGCGGCCCTCAGCCCGGCCCTGAGCTCTCCCACGAAGTCGGCGTAGCCGGGGGTGTCGATCAGGTTCAACTTGACGCCGTTGTGCGAGAGCGGTGCCAGCGCCAACCCCACCGAACGCTGCTGGGCGATCTCGGCTTCGTCGAAATCGCACACCGTCGTGCCGTCCACGACGGATCCGGGTCGAGACAGCACCCCGGTGGCGGTCAACAGGGCCTCGACGAGTGTGGTCTTGCCGCCACCCGATGGGCCAATGAGCACCACATTTCGGATGGCGGCCGGACTGTCCGCGGTCGGGGCGGCTCCGGCGCCCTTGGAAGTATTCGCCTTGTCAGCCATGACGGCCCCTTCCAGACCCGGGTCGCTTCGTCGGGCCCGAGGTGTCAACCCACAATTCCGCTAATCCCGACGGTGTGCAAGACCCGTTCCGACAAGGCCTAACGGCTTGTCGGCCGCGGTCCCTTAGGGTGAGTCACTAGAATGTACTTTGCTGGTCGGGAAGTCGGTGAAGGGATAGAAGCGTTGCGCAGAGCTGTTCGATACGTACTCGTCGTGGTTGGCGCTACGGCCGTCGCCATGGTGGGTTCGGCTCCCGCCGGCTTGGCTGCGGTGCCCGGACCAAGGTCGGACCTCGCCGTCACCGCCATTACGCCTGCTTCAGGAGACGTGGTCGGAGTTGCCGCACCGGTCGAGGTGACCTTCGCAGAGCCGGTCACCAACCGTGCTCGCGCCGAGCAGTCGATCGCCATCTCGTCGCCTAAGACGCCGACAGGAGAGTTCAGCTGGCTGAGTAACCAGGTCCTGCAGTGGACGCCGGACCAGTTCTGGCCGGCGCACTCACCGATCTCGGTGACGGCAGGCGGATTCTCGACGAGCTTTGAAACCGGCTCGGCGGTGGTCGGCGTCGCAGACATCGACGCGCATACGTTCACCGTCAAGATCGACGACGTGGTGGTACGCGAGATGCCTGCGTCGATGGGTAAAGCCAAGTTCCCGACCCCCAAGGGCACGTTTACCGCGTTGGCGAAGGAGAAGACGGTGGTGATGGACTCGCGCACCATCGGCATCCCGCTGAGTGACCCGGAGGGCTACAAGCTCACCGTTTCCGACGCAATCCGCATCACGTCGGGCGGCGTCTACGTCCATGGCGCGCCGTGGTCTGTGGGGTCGCAGGGGTACTCGAATGTGAGCCACGGGTGCATCAACCTCAGTCCGGCCAATGCCACCTGGTATTTCGACACCGTGCGGGTCGGCGACCCCGTCATCGTGCAGGCATAGGTCGCTAGCCCGAAAGTTCTTGCAGCCGTTGCCGGGTGGCGTCGTCGGCAGGGAAGAACGACTCGACGGTCAGCTCGGAGAGTGTGACGTCGTGCGGGCTGCCGAAGCTCGTCAGGGTGCTGTGCAGCTTCAGGTCACCAGCGGGGTGGGTCAGCTGAAGGGTCAGCAGCAGGTCTGACGTTGCCGGTTCACCGAAGTCGTCGAGCGCGTCGGCGACGCCGGGATAGGTGCGTATCTCGGTCAGAAGCTCCGCGAGCCGCGGGTCGCCGGTGAGCCGGGCCAGCCTGGCCAACCGGTGCCCGAGGTGGGCCGTCCATTCGGCCCTGTTGCGGATGCGCGACACCATCCCCTTCGGATGCAGGCTGAGCCGGTAGGTGTTGATCGGGGGCGACAGCAGTTCGGCGTCGATGCCCTCCAGCAGCGGGCCGACGGCGCGGTTGGTCAGCACGACGTCACCCCACCGGTCGAGCACCACCGCCGGGTAGGGCTCGTGGCCGGCGAGCAGTCGCTCGAGCGCATCGCGTGCCTGTTGGGTCTCCGCGCCGTCGAGATCGGACTCGGCGTAGGTCGGCGCGTATCCCGCGGCGAGCATCAGCGCATTGCGTTCACGCAGAGGCACATCGAGCTGCTCGGCAAGCGCGAGCAGCAGCCCGCGGCTCGGACGGGACCGTCCGGTTTCGACGAAGCTGAGGTGGCGAGCGGAGATGCCGGCGTCCAAAGCGAGATCCAGTTGGCTGCGCCTGCGCCGCTGGCGCCATTGGCGCAGCAGGTCACCGCCGCTCACGCGTTCATGTTCTCTGCCTCGATTCGCGCTCGCTCCGGTCCTCGCTCGTTCCTCGCTGCGATCCTCACTCACGCTCATCTTCGGGGTCACCGTTCCGACGTTAGACCGCCGTGATCGGCGCGACTACTACCTGGCAGGTAATCGAGACGCCTACGGCGACAGCACCTTGCGGAGCGCTTCGGGTATCGGACGCTTGCTCCAGTCCCCGGTGGAAACGACGACGTACACGTTGCGCCCACGCACTGCGAGCGACTCCTCAGAGCCGTCGCGCCGGAGCAGAACGGAGAAGCCGATCGTGAAACTCGTCGTGCCCACCTGCTCGCACACCACGGCGACGCGCACGGTGTCGCGCCACCGAACCGGCGCCGCGTAGTCGATCTCGGTGTGCACCACCTGCATATCGAGGTCTGCGGACATCAGGTCCGGATAGCTCGCGCCGAGGTGGTCGAAGTATCCGGTGACCGCCTCGTCGAACCAGGTGAGGTAGTGGCCGTTGAACACCACGGCCTGCTGGTCTATCTCCGCGTAGCGCGGCACGATCGGCAGCGAGTACTCCGTCACGCGCTACATGATGACCCACGAAGAAGGGGCACCCCGTTGGGGTGCCCCTTGCATCGCCTGCGAGGTGATTACTTGACGTCGACGTACACCGTCTTGCTCGTCACCGTGGTGGCCAGGCTGTCGCCCGGGTTGCCCGAGTCAGTCCGTGAGTAGGTCTGACCAGGTCGCACGGCGACGACGGTGGCCTGCTCGAGCGGCGTTCCGCCGACACGGTTCACGATGACGTTGTAGCCATCGGCCTTGAGGTCGTTGATGGTCTCCTGGGCGTTGCCCGGGCCGGTCGGTGCGGCGACGGCGGGCGCGGCCAATCCCAGGGTCGCCGCGGTCAGTCCGCCTGCGACGACGATGGTGGCTAATCCGATCTTCTTCATCTTTGGTGCCTTCTTCTCTTCTGTTGTATGCGGCTCGACCCATGGACCTGGCCGCGATTGATGCCGAACCACAAAGCTTTCGATCCGACTGATCGAATAAACCGACAGGTCAGCGCATTAATTCCGGTGGCAGTAATTGATTGCCGATTGGCAGCATTGAAGTGGTTCGGCAGTACCAAACGCGACGAGAAGGCACCGTGCGGCCTGACTAACTATGCGGGGGAACGCCGAACAGCAAAGATTTATTCCCACTGGGTCGCCCGGTCATTTGGGCTGATCTGCCTGCTCGTCCGGCAGTTCTTCCTGCGAGGGTGGCGTCGACGGCTCCGAGCTCGGTGGCTCCGACGACGGCGGGCTGCTGGGTGGGCTACTCGGTGGTGGCTCCGAGGACGGTGGGCTGCTGGGCGGTGGCTCCGAGGACGGCGGGCTGCTCGGCGGTGGCGACGAGGGCGGGCTGCTGGGCGGCGGCGATGTGGTCGCGGTGGTTGTCGGCGTGGAGGATGGCGGAGCGCTGGGTGGCGGTGGGTTGTCCGCTGGAGGCGAAACCACCGCGGGCGCACGCATGACCACGGGCGGCGGTGTAGTCACCACGACGCGGGTCACCGGACCCGGCGCCTGGATGTAGGAGGGTGCTTGCGGCGCCGCTTCGGGTGTGACGGCAAGCTCGGATGGTGGGGCCGCGGCGGGCTTAACCGGGTCGGGCTGGACGGTGGTCGTCGTCGTCATCGTTCCGGTCATCGCCGAGGCGTCGTTGCGGATCGCCATCACGGCGCCGGTGCCGACGAGCACCATGGCGGCGAACACGCCGGCGGTGACGAGGATCGGGCGATACCACGCTTCGGCTTTCGGCTTGCCGAGCGCCGGTCCGTCCTCGGGTACGAAGTCGACCGACGGCCGGGCGGCGCTCAGACCGGCGGGCGCATCGGATTCGGTTGCGACCAACGCGATGTCGGGAACATCGTCGACCTCGGACCAGGCGATAGCACGCAACGTCGTTGACTGCACCGGTGACGCGACGGCCGTCAGGCTGTCATCCTCTGGCCGGCGGACGGCGTGCAGGGCAGCGCCGTTGGCGGCGGTCAGCTCGGGGTGCCGGGTGCTGATCACGGGCACCCGCAGCTGATCAGACAGCGCCGTGGTGACGGCGGGGATACCGGCACCGCCGCCGATGGAGGCGACCGCCGCCAGGTCAACTGGATGAATTCGGTTGCGGAACAGGTGTTCCCGCAATACCTCGATGAACGCCGACAGGGGCGCGCGGATCTCATCGTCGAGTTCTGCCCGGGTCAGCCGGATCTCACCGGTATACCCGGGTACATCGGCGAACAGCGTCGTGACCGCGCTGCGCGACAGGCGCTCCTTGGCGCCGCGACATTGCGTCCGGAGCCGATGCAGCGATCCGATCGCGGCCGTTCCCGCCACATCGGCGGCACCGGTGATGGACAGATCGGCGATCACATGCGCGAGCAGCGCCCGGTCGATGAGCTCACCAGAGAAGTCGGTGTGGCGTACGGTCGCGCCGATCGGCCGGTAGCCGTCTGTCGCGTCGGCCAGCGTGATGCTGGTACCGGTGCCGCCGAAGTCGCAGAGCGCGACCACGCCCCGGGTCGGCAGTCCGGGCTCGGCCTGCAATGCGGTGAGCGCCGCCGCGGCGTCCGAGATGAGGGTCAACCGCTCGGGGCGCGCCGACCATTGCGGCAACCGGACCAGTTCGCGGCGCAGGGCGTCGACCGCCGCCGCGGGCCAGTGGGCGGGGAACGCGACCCCCGGCGCTGAACCGGGTGAACGGCCGCCGGTGGCGGTAAAGGTCAGCGCGCGCAGCGCATCGGCGATCAGCGTCTCGCCGCGATGAAATGAGCCGTCGGCGGCCATGATGCCGACCGGGTCGGCGGCGCGGTCCACGAAATCGGTGAGGACAAGCCCGCGCCCGTCGAGTCGGGGGTTCTCCGCAGGCACGCCGACCTCCGGTGGGCGGTGCCGGTACAGGGTGAGAACGGACTGGCGCGTCACGGCCGCGCAGCCCGGTATCACGGCGGCGAACTTCGTGGCGCCGACCGACAGCCCTACACCTTGAGTCATCTCACGACGTCTATCGCCGCCGCGGGCCCAGGCATTACTGCGAAGTCAGGCCTGCCACCCTGACCAACGACTTACCGTGACCGCGATGACGGGCCCGTCAAGAGCTATGCGTTGGTACTGGACGTACTTCCGCCGAAGCTCGAAATAGCCGGTGGCCATTTCCTCACCGCTGTAATGGATTTCGGCGATCCCATCGGCACGGACCCACCACAGCTGTGACCAGTCGTCGTCGTAGTGGTCGACGATCAGGCTGACGGTGGGGTTGGCCTCGATATTGACCATCCTGCGCAGCCTCTGCGTGGACTTACGTTTGGCATCGACCGCGGTGTAGACGACGTCATTGCTGACGGCGAACACGACAGGGACCAGATGCGGGACGCCGTCGGCACCCGCCGTCGCCAGCTGCGCGACCGGCGAAGACGTGAATCTCTCTCTCGCGTCGAACTCCGCCATGCTGTCCTTCTCGAGTTGCGATACCACCGGAATAGTCAATAGTAAGGATTGTGAACGCCACGTTCATTATCGGTGGGAGGCCGGCGAATGACAGGTAGCCGCGTAACCGAAGCGCAACCGCGCCCCCGGCCGGGCCGGCCCCGCAGCGAGGAGTCGCGCACCGCGGTGTTGCGTGCCACCTCGGAGCTGCTGCATGAGGTCGGCCTGCGAACGATGACCACCGAGGAGATCGCCAGTCGCAGCGGTGCGAGCAAGGCGACGATCTACAAGTGGTGGCCCAACAAGTACGCGGTCGCCATCGACGCGTTTCTGTCCGAGATGATGGCCGAGTCGCGCGATCCGGATACCGGTTCGGCTCGCGCCGATCTGACCGCGGTCGTGCGCGGGCTTCTGCACTTCTATACCGGTCCCAGCGGTCGCGTCTTCGCGCAGCTCGTCGGCGAGGCGCAGGCCGATCCGTCGATTCAGCAGGAGCTCCGCACGAATCTGGTCGACTCACGCCGCGAACTGTTCCGGACGATCTGGGACCGCGGCGTCGACCGGGGCGAGCTACGCGCCGACGTGGACCCGGACGCGGCGCTCGACCTCGTCATCGGTCCGGCGCTGTATCGCCTGATGATCGGACACGCGCCGCTGAGCGATGAGGCGGCCGACGCGCTCGTCGACGCCGCCATTCGCGGCCTGGCCCGTAGTGAGTGACATCACCCCGTGCGGTGGTATCGCCGGAGCAGGCGCATTGTTGAAACTAAACGTCCAGTTTCGATAATGCTATGACAGGGGTTCACATGAAGCTGCGTCACATCTCCGCATTGGTCGCCGCAGGCGCCGCATCGGCAGCGATCGCGGTCGCACCGACGGCAGCTGCCGCGCCAACCGGGCAGACCTGCACCTACGTCGGTTCACAGACCACCCAGTGCCAGTCACCCGGCAACGTGCAGATCAACAGCGATCAACCGGTCACGTACCCATACCAGTTCCCGTTCTACGGCAATGTCCTTCTGTTCCACCACGGCGGACACCACCGCTGATCTCCAAGCGGGGTTGATCACCTGGGTCCGCGTTGCTGCGGCGCAACGCTTATCGGCAACCTGGTGGCCGGCGTGCGCGTCACGCCGATCTCAGGCTGCTTCGTCGGCCTCGGCCGCACCGTCGGCCTGACCACCGCCGGCGCCTCGTTCATCGTGGACGGCTCCGGCGGTGGTGGCGGCGGCGGAGGAGGAGGCTCCGGCGGTGGCTGCTCACTGGTGGCCGTTGCCAGAGGTGTGGTGGTCGGCGGCGTGCTCTCCGAAGGCACGGGCTCGTCCGCCGCGGGAGAGCCCCGGAACACCAACAGAACCACCGAAATCACGATCGCCGACAGTGCCGCCGCGCTTGCGATCAGCAGGGTGCGCGCCTGCGAGGACCGGTGCCACTGTTCGGTGGACACCGGAGTGAAGTCTTCGTCCCAGGTGTTCTCGTCGAATGCGTCGAACCCGTCGTGCTCCTTCGGCTCGCCCTCGGCCAACAGGTAGTCGAGGTCAGCCTCGGACGCGTGAGCATTTCCCTCGTCAACGACGTCGACCCCATCGCTCCCGTCGGTTTCTTCCCGCAGGTAGTCGAAGTCCCCCGAGGCCCCTTTCTCCGCCACCATCTGATGTTAGCGCCACTACCTGGGGAAACGCGCGGTCACCGGCGAGAAATATCGACTCGCAGGAACCGCCTGCCGAGGCAGCGCAGCCACGATAGGGTTCCATCGCCGCGGTAATGCATTCACCGCAAAGACTCGTCGCAGTCATCGCCGCGCCACCACTGGTCTGCCTGCCCATCGGAGGGTTCGCCCATGAAGAAATCCCGCCTCGTCGGCATCACCGCCGCCGCCCTCCTCGTCGCAGGACTCGCTGCCTGCGCCCCGCCGGAGAAGCGCAGCGAAGGCGAACAGACGCAGTCGGGTGTGAACGCCTCGGAGGCAACGTCCGCCGAGGACTTCGGCGGCGTGGACGGCCTGGTCGACGCGGCCAAGAAGGAGGGTGAGCTGAACGTCATCGCGCTGCCGCCGGACTGGGCCAACTACGGCGCGATCATCAAGGCGTTCTCCGACAAGTACGGCATCAAAGTGAACTCCGCCCAGCCCGATGCGGCCAGCCAGGACGAGATCAATGCCGCGAACCAGCAGAAGGGCAAGAGCACCGCCCCCGACGTGTTCGATCTGGGACAGGCCGTCGCCCTTGCCAATACGGAGATGTTCGCGCCGTACAAGGTCGCGACGTTCAACGAGATCCCTGCGGCGTACACGGATCCCGACGGAAAGTGGATCAACGACTACGGCGGCTACATGTCGATCGGCTTCGACTCGGCCAAGGTGCCGCCGGTCGCCGACGTCAACGATCTGCTCAAGCCCGAATACAACGGCAAGGTGGCGCTCAACGGCGACCCCACCCAGGCAGGTGCGGCGTTCTCCGGCGTGCTGATGGTCGCGCTGTCCCAAGGCGGTTCGGTCGACGACATCGCGCCCGGCGTCGACTTCTTCCGCAAGCTCAAGGAAGCGGGCAACTTCCTGCCCGTGGACCCGACGCCCGCGACCATCGAATCCGGCCAGACGCCCGTCGTCATCGACTGGAACTACCTGAACGCCGCGAGAACCGCAAAGCTGCCGAGCTGGCAGGTCTTCGTGCCGCCGAACGCGATCGTCGCCGGCTACTACTACCAGGCGATCAACTCCGACGCGCCGCACCCGGCCGCCGCGCGGCTGTGGCAGGAGTTCCTCTACAGCGACGAGGGGCAGAACCTCTACGCCGCCGGTGGGGTGCGGCCGGTGCTGGCCGACGTGATGATGAAGGCGGGCACCCTCGACAAGGCCGCGGTCGACAACATCCCGGTCATCGACGGACCCGTCACCGTGCCGACGCCGGACCAGACCGAGAAGGCCACCAAGTATCTGGCCGACAATTGGGCCAAGGCCGTCGGCTGACATGCCGGCGGCACGACGGATACGGGAGTCACTTCCGCTCCTGCCGTTCTTCGCGCTGGTCACAATCTTCCTGATCATCCCGACCGTGACGGTGATCTTCAGCGCGTTCTTCGTCGACGGCGTCTTCTCGCTTGACCGGATCACGGCGTTGTTCTCCGATACGGCGCTGTCGGCGTTGTGGAAGAGCGTGCTGCTTTCGGCGAGCACGGCGATCATCGGCGCGGTGCTCGGCGCCGTGCTGGCCTGGCTGATCGTGAGCAGCCCGCCCACCTCGGTGCTCCGCAGGGCAGTGATCTCGCTGTGCAGTGTGCTGGCCCAGTTCGGCGGCGTCGCACTGGCTTTCGCGTTCCTTGCGACGATCGGACTGAACGGTGTGCTGACAATCTGGGTACAGGAGCACTTCGGCTGGAATCTCGCCGGGTCGGGCTGGCTGTACAGCCTGACGGGTTTGATCCTCGTGTACACGTACTTCCAGATCCCGCTGATGGTGATCGTGTTCGTGCCCGCGTTGGAGGGCCTTCGTGAGCAGTGGCGCGAGGCGGCCGTCAGCCTGGGCGCGTCGACGTTCCAGTACTGGCGCCAGGTGGCGGTGCCACTGCTGACGCCGGCGTTCCTCGGCTCCTTTCTTCTGTTGTTCGCCAACGCCTTTGCGGCCTACGCCACCGCCGCTGCGCTGGTCAGTCAGGGCAGCCCGATCCTGCCGCTGTTGATCCGCGCGGCGTTGACGAGCGAAGTGGTGCTGGGCCAGTCCGGGTTCGCCTATGCGCTGGCGCTGGAGATGATCGTCATCGTGGCGGTCGTGATGATCGCGTACAACGCGCTCGTGCGCCGCACCGCGAGGTGGCTGCAATGAGGAAAACCACCTTGGGCGGCAAGGTCTTTCGCGGCGCACTGCTCGTCGCCTTCGGGCTGTTCTTCCTTTTCCCGCTCTACGCGATGGCCGACTTCTCCACCCGCAACCTCATCGCGGGCGGCCGCACCCTGCAGGCGTGGAAGAACCTGGTTGCCGACGACGCGCTGTACCAGGCCATCGTGATCTCGTTGCTGCTCGCCGTTTTCACCGTGGTGCTGATGCTCGCGATTCTGGTGCCGACGATGATCTGGGTCCGGCTGCGGGCGCCGTGGGCCAGGGGCATCGTCGAATTCCTCTGCCTGCTACCGCTGACGATCCCGGCCCTTGTCATCGTGGTCGGGCTGCGAAACGTCTATCTGTGGGTGACTTACTTCCTCGGCGAGTCCGCGCTGACGCTGACGTTCGTCTACGTGGTGCTGGTGCTGCCGTTCGCGTATCGCGCGCTCGACGCCGCACTGTCGGCGATTGACTTGAAGACGCTTTCGGAGGCTGCGCGCTCACTGGGCGCGGGCTGGGCCACCACGATCGCTCGCGTCGTGGTGCCGAACATCTGGTCGGGCATTCTGTCGGCGGCGTTCATTTCGATCGCGGTCGTGCTGGGGGAGTACACGATCGCGTCGCTGTCGGGCTTTGAGACGCTGCAGGTTCAGATCGTGCTGATCGGCAAATCCGACGGCCCGACGTCGGTGGCGGCGTCGCTGGCGACACTCGTGTTCGGCTTCGTGCTGCTGCTCGTGCTCGCGCTGGTCACCCGCGGCAGGCGCCGCACCACCGCGACGGACCCGGCCGTCGCCGCCCCGACTCCCGCAACCCAACCTGGAGTTCCGACATGACGAATGGTGTTTCCGTCGAGCTCAACGACCTCACCCGGGTATACGGGCCGGTCAAGGCGCTCGACGGGCTGACCCTGCACATCGAGCCGGGTGAGCTGGTCGCACTGCTCGGGCCATCCGGATGCGGCAAGACCACCGCACTGCGCATCCTGGCCGGTCTGGACGAGGCGACATCGGGCACCGTCTCGGTCGACGGCAAGGATCTGACCAGGGTGCCCGCCAACAAGCGCGATATGGGCATGGTCTTCCAGGCGTACAGCCTGTTCCCGCATCTGACCGTGCTCGACAACGTCGCGTTCGGTCTCAAGATGCGCGGAAAAGACAAGGGGCAACGGTCATCCCGCGCCGAGGAGATACTCGAGCTGGTCGGGCTGACCGCCCATCGGCACAAGTACGCCAGCGAGTTGTCCGGCGGCCAGCAGCAGCGGGTCGCGCTCGCGCGCGCGCTGGCGATTCAGCCGCGCGTACTGCTGCTCGACGAGCCGTTGTCGGCGCTCGACGCCAAGGTGCGGGTGCAGCTGCGCGACGAGATCCGCCGGGTCCAGCTCGAGGTCGGAACGACGACGCTGTTCGTCACGCACGACCAGGAGGAGGCACTCGCCGTCGCGGACCGGGTCGGGGTGATGAGTCAGGGCAAGCTCGAACAGCTCGCCGCCCCCGCCGAGCTCTATGCCAACCCGGCGACGCCGTTCGTCGCGGAGTTCGTCGGCCTGAACAACAAAGTGCCCGCTGATGTCTCGGACGGAAAGGCCCAGCTGCTGGGCGCATCGGTGCCCGCATTGCCCGGTTCGGTGTCCACGGGTGCCGGACTGGCGATGGTGCGGCCGGAGTCGGTGACCGTCGACGCCGATCCGGCAGGCACCGCGTCGGTGACGTCGGTGGCGTTTCTTGGACCGATCTCCCGGGTGTACTGCACGCTGGCCGACGGAACCGTCGTCGGTGCGCAGATGGCCAGCTCGGCGGCACGGGCATTCGGACCGGGCGATCCGGTGACGGTCGGCGTCGAACCGACGGGCGTGCTGGTGGTCGAGGCCGCCGGCTAGGCCGACTGTGCGAGGCGCGGATTGATCCATCCGCGGTCGCGGCCGAGGAGATCGGTCACCGTTTCACGGCGCACCAGTTCGCGGGTCCGGCCGTGGTGCACGGCGACGAGCGGCGGCCGCGGCACCATGTTGTAGTTCGACGCCATGCTGTGGTGGTAGGCGCCCGTGCACGCGACTGCGAGCAGGTCACCGGCGTGGATGTCAGCGGGTAGGTCGACGTCACGGGCGATCTCGTCGCCCGCCTCGCAGTGCCGCCCCGCCACGGTGACCGTCTGGTTGGGGGTCGTCGAGTGCCGGTTGGCAAGTGCCACGGTGTATTTGGCGCCGTAGAGGCTGACGCGCGGGTTGTCTGACATCCCGCCGTCCACCGCGACGAAGGTGCGCCCGCCGGCCTGCGACTTGACCGCGATCACCCGGTACAACGTCACCCCCGCCCTTGCGCTGATCGCCCGGCCGGGCTCGACCACGATGCGCGGCCGTGGGAACCGCTCGGCCGCGCAGGCCGCATCGAGCGCGTCATCGATGAGTTCGGACAGCGCACCCGGATCGAGTTCGGGATCGCCGCTGACATACGGCACGCCGTGGCCGCCGCCGAGGTTCAGCTCGGACAGGATGATGCCGTGCCTGGCCCGGATGTCGGCCATCGTGGCGACCATCCTGCGGATGGCGTCCCCGTACAGGGCGGGGTCGGTGATCTGCGACCCGATGTGGCAGTGCAGTCCCGCCAGCGTCAGAAGCGGATGGGCCACAATCCGTTTCACGGCTTCGGCGGCGTGACCGTCGCCGAGCGTGAAGCCGAACTTCTGGTCGTTGATCCCCGTCATCACGGCAGCGTGTCCGTGGATGTCGATATCGGGTGTGATACGCACCAGTAGCCGTAGCGGCCGGCGCGCCTCGCAGCTCAGGTAGGCGATGTCCATGAGCGAGTCGACCACGATGCGACCGACTCCGATGACGGCGGCATCGCGCAGTTCGTCAACCGATTTCGCGTTGCCGTGCATGACGATGCGCGCAGGTTCGACCGCCGGCCACCAACGCGGTCGCCAGCTCGCCTGCGGAGCTCACATCGAGACCCGCGCCCGATTCGGTGACCCAGCGGGCGACGCCGGTGCACAACAGCGACTTTGCGGCATAGACGATTTCGACGCCGGGCAGGGCGCAGCGGTAGCGCCGCAGCCGAGTGCGGAAGTCGACTTCGTCGAGCACATAGGTGGGGGTGCGGAACTCGTCGGCGATCTCGGTCAACGGCACGTCGCCCACACAAAGCCGTCCGAGGTCGTCGACGGCGGCCGTCAACGGCCAGATTCGCGGATCTATCCGGGGCGCGGCGGCCTGACGGAGCGACGGCAGATGGTCCAGCAGTGTCATACCGCCACGGTGCGCCCGGTTTCGGCCTGCGTGAGCTGCCTTGACGGCGTCTTGACACCGTACGGGCGAATCCTTACGAGGTCGGGCTCAGACCGGCTTGATCGGCTCGATGCCGAGATCTCGATACGTGACGAGCGCGACGAACGGTACGTCGCGATCCGCGAACAGCTTGGCGGCCACGTCGCCGCGGTCGACCATCGGGATCACGCCGGTGACGACGACGCCGAGCGGGGCGATCCGGTCGAGCGCCAGTGCGGTCGAGCCGCCCGTGCTGATCACGTCGTCGACCAGAAGTACCCGGGTGCCCTCCGCCAGGCGGGTGCCCTCGACCCACTGCTCGCGGCCGCGTTGCTTCTGCTCCTTGCGCACGGAGAACCAGGCCTTGCCGGTGACCATCGCGACACCGTGCGACAGCGGGTCGGCGCCCATGGTGAGCCCGCCCACGGCGTCGAACTCGATGCCGTTGGCGGCCGCGAGCTCGGCGACCGCGCGGCTGACGACGGCCAATCGCTCGCCGGTGTCGACGGCGTACTTGCCGTCGATGTAGTCGTGGCTGAGCTGGCCACTCGCCAGCTTGAACGGCTCGTCGCGGCGTTCGTGTCCGCGGGTGCGGATCAGCTCGAATGCCGCCTGCCACAGCTCGGAGCGCTGATGGCCATTTTGCTTCCCGCGTGCGCCTGTCACTCGCTGATCCTAGCGCGCGCCGCCAATTCGACTGTGGCCGAGCGTAAATCATCGTAGGAGTCGATCGGTGCGGCGTACCCGACCCGGGTGTAGGCAACCCCGCGTGGTGTGTTGACCAACAGGTCCAGCCCGTACCGGTCGGCGCCCGTGCATGTCGCGGCGGTGGCGTCGGGATATCCGCCCAGCTTTTTCGCCATTGCGCACAGCGACTCGGCGTGGTCGTCGTTGAGATGGCTGATCGCGCCCGCGGCGCGGGGCGCGACGGGGTCGGGACCCGCGGCGGCGTACGCCTCGCCCGTCGCCGAGTCCATCCGTCCGTAGCCGCCGACCCACCGCACCCGCTGCACGCGAAGCACCCACAGGGCGAAGTCGCTGTAGTCGACGTAGTACTTCGCCGCGGGAACCGCCGCCAGGTGTGCATCGCGCGCCGCCGCGAGTTCGTCGCCGGACGGACGCTCGACCACCCCGGCGAGCGTCACGCGTCCGCTCGCCAACGGGTCAGGGTCGGTGGCAGGTGCCACGATCGCGATGCTGGCCCGCGGGTCGCCTGCGAGGTTGCGGCCGTGCTCGGCCATGTTCGACACACACAGCACGGGCGCACCGTCGAGCAGCCCGTAGGTGACGAACGAGGCCCACGGATCACCGGTCGCGGTCAGGGTCGCCAACGTGCCGCAGTTGGTGGAGGCCGCGATCGTGCGCGCTTCCTCTGCGGCCGACGGGCGGACGGCGTTCGCGACGTCGGTCAACGGAGGTGGGACGGATGGGGCGTCGCCGGGGTCGCCATGGTCGCGGGATGCCACCTCGGCACGATACGTCAACGCCGCTGATCGCCGTTCCCAGGCTATTGCCAGCAAGCAAAGAATCCACCGACCGATGGCGGGAAGTGTGCGAGAATCCCTTCACCATTAACGCCTAGTCAGCAACTATTTCATCGGAAATGAGGACTAGATGGGGATGTCGGCTCTGCGTGTCACAGCGTGCGCCGGCGTGCTCGTTGGCGGCCTCATGCTCGGATACAGCACTGCCGGGCGTGCTCTCGCCGATCCGGGCGGTTCCGGTTACCGGCTCAGCGATGAACAATCTAGCAAAGGCGTCAATAACGAACACGCCGGTCTGAATCAGGTGATCCACCGAATCCTGGGCGAACATCGGCGGCGGGCGCACAAAGAAGCGCAGAGTGCTCCACGGGCGAAGATCGGCTCCGAACCCGACAGCGGGCGCGAGGCGGACCCCGACGTGACACAGGTGGGTGATGAAGGCACCGATCCCGGTGGCGGGACGACGGACGGGACCGGCGGTGCCGAAGCGCTCACCAACGCCGAAGTCGAGGGCGGGAGCGACTACACCGACGACACCGTCGTCACCGGGAACACCGCCGTCGTTGCGGAGGACCCCACGCCCGTGAAGCAGCAGGCCGACGTCATCGAGTATCCGTTCCTCTACTACCTGCTCGAGGTACGCCGTGGCGGTAGTGGCTGGTGGAACGCGACGGTAATCATTTCGCGGCGCAAGGAAGTGATCAGTCAGCCAACGCCTGAGCCCGTGCCGGGACCGGCATTTCGCGGTCCTGCTCCCGAAGCTCCCGCGCCCGAGCCGGTCCTCGATGCGTCCGGCGGCGTCGCGGGCGACGGCAGCGACTATCAGGCCACCGGTTTCGGCGGTGCACCCGTGCTGTCGGCACCTATCGTCGCGGTGCCGATGCCACCGCAGGCCGCGGCGCGGTTTCCGGCGTTCCCGGCCGCGGCCACCCCCGCGCCAGGCGTCGGCTCGGCGGCAGCCCGCGCCGCATCGGGGTCAGCCGCCGAGGGCGGCCGGACGGTCGGCACGCAGGAACAGGCCCCGGCGGGCACCATCAAGGCGATGTCGAGGCAGACGCCACGGCAGGGCTATACCGACTACCTGCGCAGCCCCGGCCTTCCCCGGCTGGCCGGCGCGGCACTGCCCGGCGTCGCGGGCATCCTTCTCATGACCCTCGGCGGAGGCGTCATCGGCTACCGCCAAGCCAACGCAGGCCGGATGATCCGGGCCAGCGGCGCGGCGCGTTATCTGCCGTAGGTCGTCAGCCGCCGAGCGCGGCGATCAGATCCTTGATCCTCGACGCCTCGTCCTCGAGCACCGGCTCTTCGGATTCGACGGCCTCGATCAGGTCCTTGCGCAGCCCGACGCCGTTGGCCGCCTCCTTGGTGGACAGCTTCGCCCGGCCCCGCGCGATGTAGAGGCGCTGACCCAGCGTGGCGCCCGGCCCGTTGGCCGAGGTGGCCATCAGGTCGTCGTAGCGACTGCGGACACCGCTCAGCGCGACGATGACGGACGGGGTCACCCGGCTGCGGCTGGCGGCGTCGGCCAGTGAGTCCTGAAGTTTGCGTAAACCGGAAAGGATCACGCCTGCCCGGTCCGGGAATTCGGGATCGCTCGGATCGGGAAGGGCGTCGATTGCCGCGGCATACATGTGCATGGCCGCATCGGACAAACCAACGATTACAGGAGCTTCACCATCATTAGGCTCAACCACGGCCACTCGATTCGTCGAAGAATTGATTGAGACCAACGCCACCCAGCAGTGGGAACAAAGGTCGCGCAAACGGTATCCGGGTTCGTCGGCGGTTTCAACCGCTCCTTTACACCACCCGAGGGACTTCTTTGCTCATTGCCGTCGCGACACGCGCAGCAGATTCAATTCCGTCGCGGGTGGGTAGGTTTGAAGGTCGATGGATGCGACGACCGGCGTCGACGAATTGGTCGACCACGACCCCACGGAGGGCAGCCACGTCGAAGGCGGCGTGGTTGAACACCCGACCGCCGACGACTTCGACCATGCCACCGTGCTTCCAGAAGACCGCACCTGGTTCAAGCGCGCGGTGTTCTACGAGGTGCTGGTGCGGGCGTTCTACGACGGCAGCGCCGATGGTGCGGGCGACCTGCGCGGTTTGATCGAGAAGCTCGACTATCTGAAATGGCTTGGCGTCGACTGTCTCTGGCTGCCGCCGTTCTACGACTCGCCGTTGCGCGACGGTGGCTACGACATCCGGGACTTCTACAAGGTGTTGCCGGAATTCGGCACCGTCGACGATTTCGTCGCGCTGCTCGACGCGGCCCACCGCCGCGGCATCCGTGTGATCACCGACCTCGTGATGAACCACACGTCCGACTCCCACGAGTGGTTCCAGGAGTCGCGGCGCAACCCCGACGGCCCATACGGCGACTATTTCGTGTGGAGCGACACCAGTCAGCGCTACAGCGACGCCAGGATCATCTTCGTCGACACCGAGGAGTCGAACTGGACCTTCGATCCGGTGCGCAAGCAGTTCTACTGGCACCGGTTCTTCTCCCACCAACCCGACCTCAACTACGACAATCCGGCCGTCCAGAAAGCGATGATCGACGTGCTGCGGTTCTGGCTCGATCTCGGCATCGACGGATTTCGGTTGGACGCGGTGCCCTATTTGTTTGAACGCGAGGGCACCAACTGCGAGAACCTTCCGGAGACGCACGCTTTCCTCAAACACTGCCGCAAGGTGATCGACGACGAATTCCCCGGCAGGGTGCTGTTGGCAGAGGCGAACCAGTGGCCCGCCGATGTGGTGGAGTATTTCGGCGACCCCGACACCGGCGGCGACGAGTGCCACATGGCGTTCCACTTCCCGCTGATGCCCCGCATCTTCATGGCCGTCCGCCGGGAATCACGATTTCCGATTTCGGAGATCCTGGCGCAGACGCCCCCGATTCCCGACATGGCGCACTGGGGCATCTTCCTTCGCAACCACGACGAGTTGACCCTGGAGATGGTCACCGACGAAGAGCGCGACTACATGTACGCCGAGTACGCGAAGGACCCGCGGATGAAGGCGAACGTCGGCATCCGCCGCCGCCTCGCACCGCTTCTGGAGAACGACCGCAACCAGATCGAGTTGTTCACCGCGATGCTGCTGTCGCTGCCCGGCTCACCGGTGTTGTACTACGGCGACGAGATCGGGATGGGCGACATCATCTGGCTCGGCGACCGCGACGGTGTGCGCACCCCGATGCAGTGGACGCCCGACCGCAACGCAGGGTTCTCGAAGGCCAACCCCGGCCAGCTTTATCTGCCGCCGAACCAGGACCCGATCTACGGCTACCAGTCGGTGAACGTGGAAGCGCAGGTCGACAGCTCGGCGTCGCTGCTGAACTGGACCCGCACCATGCTGGCTGTGCGCCGCCGCCATGAGGCGTTCGCTACCGGGACGTTCCGTGAGTTGGGCGGATCGAATCCGTCGGTGCTGACCTACGTGCGCGAATTGGACACCGAGGCCGACAAGGACGTCGCGTTGTGTGTGAACAACCTGTCCCGCTTCCCGCAGCCGATCGAGCTGAACCTGCAGCACTGGAGCGGGTACACACCAGTTGAGATGACCGGGCATGTCGAGTTCCCGGCGATCGGTCAGCTGCCATATCTGCTGACTCTCCCGGGCCACGGTTTCTACTGGTTCGAGCTGCGGCCATCTGAGGAGCGGGCATGAGCGACGCTGCGAACCTACCGTGGTCGGACTGGCTGCCGGAGCAGCGCTGGTACGCCGGCCGCACGCGCGAACTGACCAACGCCGAACCCGCACAGGTTGTCGCGCTGCGCGATGACCTCGACCTGGTCCTGCTCGACGTCGCCTACGCGACGGATCGACCGACCGGTATCAGGTGATCGTGCGATGGGACACCGGCCCTATCGAGGAATACGCCGACCTGGCGACGATAGGGGCGGACGAGGACCGCACCGCCTACGATGCGCTCTACAACCCGGCGGACGCGAAATACTTTCTGTCGCTGGCTGATTCGGAGGCGGCCATCGGTGATGTGCGCTTCGGAAAGGAGCCGGACGTCGCCCTGCCGCTGGACGCCGCACCGAGGGTGGCGAGCGCCGAGCAGAGCAACACGAGCGTCGTCTTCGAGGAACAGGCCGTCTTCAAGGTGTTCCGCCGCATCACGCCGGGCATCAACCCGGACATCGAACTGAACCGGGTGCTGGCGCGGGCGGGCAACCCGCACGTTGCGCGGTTGCTCGGATCGTATGAAACGACCCTCGACGGAGCGCCGTACGCGCTCGGGATGGTCACCGAATTCGCCGCCAACTCCGCCGAGGGCTGGGACATGGCCACGGCAAGCACGCGCGACCTGTTCGCCGAGGGGGACCTGTACGCCGACGAGGTGGGCGGGGACTTCGCGGGTGAGTCCTTCCGGCTCGGCGAAGCCGTCGCCTCGGTACACGCCACCCTCGCCGAGGAACTCGGCACGTCGGCGACTCCGTTCCCGACCGACGCCGTGCTGGAGCGGCTGGCGGCGGCGGCCGCGTCGGTTCCCGATCTGGAGCAGTACGTGGCACTGATCGAGGAGCGCTTCCGCAAGCTGAGCGAGGACACCATCACCGTCCAGCGCGTGCACGGCGATCTGCACCTGGGGCAGGTGCTGCGCACTCCGGAGCGGTGGCTGCTGATCGACTTCGAGGGCGAGCCCGGCCAGCCGCTCGACGAACGTAGACGGCCCGACTCGACGGCGCGGGACGTGGCGGGCGTGCTGCGCTCGTTCGAGTACGCCGCCTACCAACGGCTGATGGATCTGGCCGAGGACGACGGCCGTTTCCGGCAGCTGGCCGCGAGGGCCCGCGAGTGGGTGGACCGCAACAGCACCGCCTTCTGCGAGGGCTACGCCGCGCAGTCGGGCGCCGATCCGCGAGACTCCGCCGCCCTGTTGGCGGCCTACGAACTCGACAAGGCGGTGTACGAGGCCGCGTACGAGGCACGGCATCGGCCGACGTGGTTGCCGATCCCGTTGCGCTCCATCGCACGCCTTGTCGGATGACTCTTTGACGAGCACGTAGAAATTTGCCAAAAGGCTCCGCGAAGCCTCCCGCCGGTGGACCATCCGGTCATGGCTGACGTGGATGTTTGTGTTGTCGGGGCGGGTTTCGCCGGCCTCACGGCCGCGTTGCGGTTGAAGCAGGCCGGGCGGTCGGTAGCGCTGCTGGAGGCCCGGGACCGGGTCGGCGGCCGCACCTTCACCGAGCGTCGCGCCGACGGGACGTGGATCGACCGCGGCGGCGCATGGGTCGGGTCAGGACAGGACCGAATCCAAGCACTGATGAACGAATTCGACGTGCCGGGCTACAAGCAGTACGCGGGTGGCGAGTCGATGATGGTCATCGACGGCAAGCAGTTCCGCTACAAGGGCACCGTGCCACGGACGCTCAACCCGTTCGCGACCGTCAATCTCGGCACCGCGATGCTCGAGCTGGCCCAGATGTGCAAGACGATCCCGCTCGAGGAGCCGTGGAACGCCAAGAAGGCGGACAAGTGGGACAGACTTACCGTCGCGCAGTGGCTGGACCACCATGTCTGGTCCGCGCCCGCCCGCGACCTGCTCGAGACGGCCATTGGCGGCACCTACACCAGTGACACGTCAGAGGTTTCGCTGTTGTTCGCGCTCCATCAAATGGCATCTGGCGGCGGACCCCAGTTCGTGTTCGGCGTCGAGGGCGGCTCCCAGGACTCCCGCGTCGTCGGCGGGATGGGTGCGGTGTACGGGCCGATGGCCGCGGAGATGGGCGATGCGCTGCACCTGTCTCAACCGGTGCGGCGTATCGAGCAGGACGACGATGGCGTGACCGTACGCTCCGACGACATGACGGTGACGGCGCGGCGCGCGATTGTTGCGGTGCCGATCGCCATCGCGAGCCAGATCCTTTATGAGCCAATGCTTCCCGTAGACAGGTCGCTGCTGCATCAACGGATGCCGAGTGGCGCCATCTACAAGATCAACGTCGTGTACGACGAGCCGTTCTGGCGATCCGATGGCCTGTCCGGCCAGTCGGCGGCGCCGGGGACGCCTGCGCCGGTGACCATCGATGCGTGCACCGACACCGGCACACCGGGCGTGCTGTGCGTGATCGTCGAGGGGCCGACCGCGCGCGACATGTGTGCCTTCGACGCTGCGAAGCGCCGCGGCCTCGTCCTCGACGAGCTGGCTGACCGCTTCGGCGCCAAGGCGGGTTCACCGGTCGATTTCATCGAGCAGAACTGGACGATCGAACGCTATTCGGGTGGCGGCATGATCAGCCACGCGCCGCCGGGCGTGCTCACCGAGTTCGGACCCGCGCTGCGCGAACCATGCGGCCGCATCCACTGGGCGGGGACGGAGAGCTCGGCCGTCATGTGCGGCTGGGTGGACGGGGCGGTGCGCTCGGGAGAACGGGCGGCGGCCGAGGTCGTGGCCGGCGAGCGGGTAGCGGTGGCATAACGGGTATCCGTAGCCATGGCCAAGTACGCGGTGAACAAGTCGGCGGTGACCGAGGCGCGGAAGCGCATCGATGCGAAGCAGTACGTCCTCGACAGCGACTGGGGAGAAGTGCAGCCCAACGCGGACGCGCAGAACGCCTTCCTGGAGAACCACACCTGGGACGAGTACGCGCAGTGGCACCTCGGCCTCACCGAAGGGGCCAACGACGAGACCAAGGCACGCTATGCGTTCGTCTACGGGGATCTGCGCCGGATTCACCGCACAGGTCTGATCGCTTGCGTCTATCGCGCCTCGGAGTGGCGCCACAAGGACATCGAATTGGCCGCTCACGATCTGCTGCAGTACCTCGACGCCAAGGCCGGCCTCAAGCCGTCGGGCTAGGGCCGGAGAACGAAATCGAGGAAGCGCTCCCGCATCTCCAGCGGTGCGTCTTCGGGATTCGTGCCGTGCAGCACGCCCATCCCTGCCCCGAAGAACACGGCCGACCGGACGCCGGCGTCCTCGGCGTCGAAGCCGGCGTCGACGAAGGCCTGGTACACCGCCCGAAACACCCGACCGTCGCTTCTTCGCACGTTGGCGGCCACGTCGTCGTCGGTCAGGGCCCAGACGCGCATGGCCCGCTCGAGCGCCCACTGCTGAGGCGTCACCACGGCAGCCATCATGTATCTGAGGCGTTGACGGGGCTCGACGTCTCCCGAGTTCTCGAACCGCTGGCGGTCCTGGTCCTGCAGGCTGCCCCAGGCCTCGAGAAGTGCGGTGCGGTAGGCGTGCAGATCGGCGAAGTGCCAATAGAAGCTGCCCTTGGTGACGCCGAGGTGCTCGCAGAGCCGGTCTACGCGTAGCGCATTCGGGCCGCCCTCGGTGAGAAGGGCGAAACCGGCCTGGATCCAGTCGTCGACCGCGAGCCGGCGTCCGGCATCGCGCGGCGGGGTCATGCACGGCAGCATACGGCTACCAGCAACTTGACACCTGCGAAAATTAGCGACGGCAACGAATTCCGCCCAGAGGGTGCTGATGCAACCGTGGCCGCCGGTAGTCACCGCCGCTCTTCGGCTTCTACTTCCAGCCCGCCCGGCCGGCGGCACCCCTCGGTGCCGATACGCGGCCACGGCTGCTTCAGCTGCTAAACCGTACCATACTGCCTGGTATGGGCGACGATTTCGGCTGATTTCAGTCAATGGAAACGGCGCTAGCCGCCCCGTCCGAACCATGCCTGCGACGTCCACCCCGACCGGCCCGCTCATCTGTACTCGTCGCGTTCTCGGTCAACCAATCCGCCGCCAGTCGGCGGAGTCGGCGTCGTCAGCAACCATCACGATGCGCTCATCCCACGGCCGCCGTTTAGCCGCGGCCGATGTCGGGCAACATGGGGTGCATGGCACGTGACGTCTCCGACGACAATCCGCTGACGCCCGAAGAAGCACTCGACTCCGACGAGGTGCGCAACGACGACGGCGACGAGGTGGTGGACCCGCCGGAGCGGTGGATCGATGCGCGCGAGGACGAGTCGCTGGACGAACGGCTGGCGGATGAAGAGCCGGACGTCAGGCCGTCGGACATAGATCCACGCGACGCCGACGACAAAGTGCGAGACACCGAGTCGATGTCCGACGACGCACTCGATCGTCTTGATCCAGAGCAGCACGGCCGTGAACGCGGCCAGATCGACGGGACGCCGGAGGACGGCGACTCGTTCTACGACGTCGTTGAGTGAGGCGAGCGCGAGTGAGGATCGCAGCGAGGGACGAGCGAGGACCGGAGCGAGCGCGGAGCCGAAGGCAATCAGGTGTGACTAAGTCGTGCTGTGAGCCTGCAGCACCATCACTGAGCGCGCGTCCACGGTGACCGTCGCGCCCGCGTCGTAGGGCTTGGATTCCTCGACGACGTCGTCGGCGGTGTAGATCACCGGCACCCACGAGGGGCCGAAATCCTCACGAGGCAACGTGAAGTCGATCGGTTCGTGGTGGGCGTTGAAGAACAACACGAACGAATCGTCGGTTACCCGCTGGCCGCGCACGTCGAGGTCGGGGATCCCGTAACCGTTGAGGTACACCCCGAGCGATTTGACGAAGCCGGATTCCCAGTCGTCGTCGGTCATCTCGCTACCGTCGGGCGCGAACCAGCCGATGTCGGGCAGGCGTAGGCCGGTTGTCGCCGCCGTGGCGGCTCCGGCGCCGCCGCGCTGTCGCACCGGACGTCCGCTGAAGAACCGCCGCCTGCGAAACACCGGATGCGCCGCACGCAGCGCCGATACGGCGCGAGTGAACTCGATCAGACCCTCGTCGGCGTCGGCCCAGTCGATCCAGGACAGCTCGTTGTCCTGGCAGTAGACGTTGTTGTTGCCCTGCTGCGTGCGGCCGAGCTCGTCGCCGTGCGCGATCATCGGCACGCCCTGGGACAACAGCAGTGTGGTCAGGAAGTTGCGCTGCTGTCTTCCGCGCAGCGCGTTCACCACGGGATCGTCGGTGGGGCCTTCCACGCCGCAGTTCCACGACCGGTTGTGGCTCTCCCCGTCCTGGTTGCCTTCTCCGTTGGCATCGTTGCGTTTCTCGTTGTAGGACACCAGATCACGCAGCGTGAACCCATCGTGGGCAATGACGAAGTTGATCGACGCCACCGGCCTGCGAGCGGTGTGTTCGTAGAGATCGGCGGAGCCGGTCAGCCGGGACGCGAACTCGTCGAGGGTGGCCGATTCACCACGCCAGTAGTCGCGGACGGTGTCGCGGTACTTGCCGTTCCACTCCGTCCACTGCGGCGGGAAGTTGCCGACCTGGTAGCCGCCGGGGCCGACGTCCCACGGTTCTGCGATGAGCTTGACTTGGCTGACTGTCGGATCCTGCTGTACGAGTTCGAAGAACGTCGACAGCTTGTCGACGTCGTAGAACTCGCGGGCCAGCGTCGACGCCAGGTCGAAGCGGAAGCCGTCGACGTGCATCTCGGTCACCCAGTAGCGCAGCGAATCCATGATCAGCTGCAGCGTGTGCGGGTGGCCGACGTTGAGGCTGTTGCCGGTGCCGGTGTAGTCCATGTAGTAGCGCTTGTCGTCATCGACGAGGCGGTAGTAGGCGGCGTTGTCGATGCCGCGCATGGACAGCGTCGGGCCGAGGTGGTTGCCCTCCGCGGTGTGGTTGTAGACCACGTCGAGAATCACCTCGATGTCCGCCTCGTGCAGAGCGCGCACCATGGCCTTGAACTCCTGCACCTGGCCGCCGGGATTGGGGTTGGAGCTGTACTTGGAGTCCGGCGCGAAGAAACCGACGGTGTTGTAGCCCCAGTAGTTGGACAACCCCTTGTCGATCAGCGTGGAGTCGTTGGCGAAGTGATGCACCGGCATCAGCTCGATCGCGTTGATGCTCAACGACTTCAGATGCTCGATGATGGCGGGGTGCGCGACGGCGGCGTAGGTGCCGCGGACGTTCTCCGGAATGTCTGGATGCGTCTGGGTCAGACCCTTGACGTGGGCCTCGTAGATGACCGTGTCGGCGTACTCGTGGCCGGGCGGGCGATCGACGCCCCAGTCGAAGTACGGGTTGATCACCACCGACTTGGGCATGCTGGCGGCGGAGTCGTCGTCGTTGCGGCTGTCGGGATCGCCGAAGTTGTAGCTGAACACCGATTGATCCCATTCGATCGTCCCATCGATCGCCTTGGCGTAGGGATCGAGGACGAGCTTGGTCGGGTTGCATCGGTGCCCGGCGGCCGGGTCGTACGGCCCGTGCACCCGGTAGCCGTAGCGCTGTCCCGGCTGGATGTTGGGGACGAAGCCGTGCCAGACGAACCCGTCGACCTCGGGCAGCGTCAGCCGGGTCTCGCCGCCGTCGGCGTCGAACAGGCACAGCTCAACCGTCTTGCGCGGCCTCGCTGAACACCGCGAAGTTGGCGCCCGACCCGTCGAACGTCGCGCCGAGCGGATATGCCTTACCAGGCCATATCTCCGGCGAGGGGGACTGCGGGGTGGCAGCTTGGGTCAAGAAACACGCTCCAGTCGGGGGAAATCGAAGGAATCAACGAGACGATACGGGGATGCCCCATGCGGGAGCATCACAACCAGACTGTCCGACCCGCTCCGATCGGAGGTAGTCAGCGTGCCCAGCGGCTCCGACCTGCCCACTTACCGAACTCTGCACGTCGATGTCGACCGCGGTGTGGCAACCATCACGCTGAACCGCCCGCACCGGCGCAACGCCGTCGGCGACGGCATGCGCGAGGAGTTGGCGGACGCCTATCTGTGGTGCGACGGGGTGGACGCGATCCGCGTCGTGGTGTTGACCGGCGCGCCGCCCGCCTTCTGCGCCGGCGCCGATCTCGCCGCCGGCGAGCGGACGTTCACCGAGCCGGGGCCGACGTTTTCCGCCGCGGGCATCGACGTGCCCGCGTGGGCGGTGAGCAAGCCGGTGATCGCGGCGGTGAACGGTCATGCGATCGGGCTGGGCCTGACGCTGGCTTTGCAGTGCGACATCCGGTACTTCGCCGCAGATGCACAGTACGGCGTCGTGCAGGTGCGGCGCGGCATGGTCGGGGACGCCTATTCGCACTGGGTCCTTCCGCGCTTGGTCGGGCTGTCCAATGCGGCCGAGATCCTGCTCGAGCGGCGCCACTTTCGACGGCCACCGGGCGGTGCAACTCGGGTTGGGCAGCCGCGTGCTCGACGCCGACGGCGTACTGCCCGCGGCGCGCGAACTCGCACACGACATCGCTGAGAACGCGGCGCCCGCGTCGGTGGCCGCCAGCAAGCGGCTGCTGTGGGATTCGTTCGACCTCGACCGTGCCGCCGTCGGTGCCCGCGAGACGCAGATCCATCTCGACTTGATGCGACTCGACGATGCCAAGGAGGGCGTACGGGCGTTGCTGGAGCGCAGGCCGCCGAGGTGGACCGGCGAATAGTTTCAGGCCGCTGCGCCGACGACGGCGACGCCTGCGGCGCGCATGTCCGCGACGGCCTTGGCGCTGGAGTCCGGCGCGACGCCCGCGGTGAGATCCAGCAGGACCCGGGTCGTGAAACCGGCGGCGACCGCGTCGGTGGCGGTGGCGACCACGCAGTAGTCGGTGGCGATGCCCACGATGTCGACCTCGTCGACCCCGCGTTGCCGAAGCCAATCCGCCAAAGCAGTGCCGGATTCGTCGGTGCCCTCGAAGCCGCTGTACGCCGCCGTGTACCGGCCCTTGGTGAATACGGCTTCCACCGCGGAGTCGTCGAACTCCGGATGGAAGTCAGCGCCCGCCGTTCCGACCACACAGTGCCGCGGCCACGATGCCGCGAAGTCGGGATTGTCGGAGAAGTGGTCGCCGGGATCGATGTGGAAATCCTTCGTCGCGACGACGTGGTCGTATCCGCGAGGGGTGGCGAGGTATTCGCTGATCGCGTGCGCCACCGTCTGGCCGCCGACCACTTCGAGGGAGCCGCCTTCGCAGAAATCGTTCTGCACGTCGACGATCAAGAGCGCCCGCATGCGCCCAACCTTACGACGCGGTCTTGGCCTCCGCCTCCGTCGCGCCCACCCGCAGATGTGCCGTCAACAGAAGGTGATCGAACGTGGCCCGCGGCGGCAGGACCTCCTCGTAGATCAGCTGGCCGAAGTCGAACAGCACCTGGTCGGCCAGCACGCGAAGCTTGACGTTGCTTTCCTGGGACCGCCACTTCAGCAGCTCGAATGCGGACTCGTCACTGATCCGGTAGATCAGCATCAGCATGCCCTTGGCCTGCTCGATCGTCGCGCGGTTCTCGGCGATCTCGGCGACGGCGGCGTTGACCAGGTCCTCGCGCGAACGGCCGGTGTCCGTCACGTCGACGTAGAACCCATGCGTGCCGATCACACCGCCGTCGTCGTCGTAGAGCCGGTCGCCGATCACGATCACGTCGTGCACCATCTGCTGGTTGTCGATGATGCGGTGGCGGGTGCTGAATGTCCGGTGGGTGCGCCGGATTTCGTCCAACGTGGCAGCGACCTGAACGTAGTCGTCGGGGTGCTTATGTGACAGCACCAACTGCGTCGTGGGCACGACTGTGCCCGGCTCGTATCCGTGCAGCCGCTGAACCTGGTCCGACCATTCCCACCGTTCGTCGGCGAAATGGAAGCGGAACCACCCGACCCGTTGCGGCGAACCCCCGGCTAACGCTTGTTCTATGGTGTCGTCGCCCGGCACCCCGTCAATGTAAATGACACCGCGAAAAATTATGCGGCGATTAAGAGTTTCGGTCATCCACCGAAAAGTAGATAGAGCCCGGTGAAGGTGTAACCGACCATCACCAACATCATCGCGAGCTGACCCGTCAGCTGGTAGCCGGTCGGCAGCACCTTCAGTGCTCGGTCGTGCGCGGCGATCACGCCGGCAACGTGTCCGCCGACAACGCAGCAGACCTTGATGGTGGCCAACACCGAAGGGTGAAGCGACAGAACGTAGTTCACCTCGGCGTTGCCCAGCGCCGAGCAGATTCCACCCGCGACCGAGCGGGTCGGCCAGCTCGATGACGGTCTGCTGACCGCGCTCGATCAGATAGGACAGATAGTGCGCGAACACGTAGCCGAGCACGATCGGGATCAGCGAGTGCGCCATCACGCCCGGTAGCCCACGCCGGGTGCGTCTGTCGACGCCGCCGGTGGCACGGGCGGCAAACCAGAACGTCACGACGACAACGGTGATGAAGACCAGCAGCCCCGCCGTGCGCATCAGCGTTGCGGCGGCAGCGGATTCGGTTTGCCGGTCGACGAAGTTGCGCCACCCGGGCATCGCAGAGAAGCTGTCAAACGCGGTGGAGCCCAATAAAACCGCGAGCACCGTCACGGTGCCCGGCCGGATCGGCAACGACGGCAAGTGGTCGAACGGATTCCCGATCTCGATGCTCCCGCTCTGCGGGTTGCGACGCAGTGGGGAGAACCGGGATGCGACGACGCTGTACACCTCGAACGGGTCGGCGCGGCCGAACCATTTGTCGCCGCAGACGATCGCGCCCGTCAGCGTGACCACGATGTAGACCCACAGCCACAGCTTGATCGCGCCCAACGACCCGGGGTCGGAACTGGCGAGCTCCAGCCAGACGAACGCGAACAGCCCGAACGCCGCGGGCCAGTAGCCCAAGGGCCGGGGATAGCCACCGCCGGCGGGCAGGCGCGCCATCCGAATGAGCCGGTACACCGTGCGCACCGGCGAAACCGCCCGCCAGATCGGGCCGATCGCAAGCGACGCCGCCACCAGGCCGACCCACATCAGCACGTAGAACACACCGGGTAGCGGGTTGCCGTCCGGCCCGCCGAACATCGCGGCCATCGCCACCCATGCGGCGAACAGCAGACCCGCCACGGCCAGCACCCACCGGATGGCAGGCGCATCGACCACCGTCGTCACCCACTGCGGCAACGCACGCCCGGGTTTGTCCGGATCGAATCGTGGCCGTCGCCACGCGAAGGCCACCACCGCGAAGGTGAAGGTGAGTGCCCATGCCGCCCCGATCAGGGCGTAGGTGTACGGGATCGGCAGATCCGAGGAGCCGCCGAGGCCATGGGCCAGCACCACGACGGGTCCGTCGGTCACGGTTGCACTTGCACCGTTGCGATGGTCTTTCCCAGCTGATGCAGTTCGATGTCCACCTTGCCGGGCACATCGACCGTGAATTGGAACTGCTGCGCCGGCTTCGCCTCGATCTTGAAGGTGTGGTCGGGTGTGGAGTGCACATGGAGCTCGTCGGCCACGTCGCTGTTGATCTTCACCACGATGGGTTCATTCGTCTTGGCCTCGAGCTGGGCGTTGGTCGGGTTGATCTCGCCGCCCTTGATGGTGACGTCGATGAGCAGACGGTCAGGAGGCGCCTGCTCGTTCTGCATGTCCGACGGGCTGACGGTCGACGCCGACGGTGTGCCCGACGAGCTCTGCGCGCCCTCGGAGCCGCCACCGCTACCGCAGCCGGCGATCAGCATGGCGCCGGCGGCGAACAATACGAGAAGACGATTATCGCGATGAGTTGAAGTCACGATCATTCATCTTGGTCGGTGAAACCTGGCTCTTCACTGTGAGGCCCGTCTCTGTTTCGCCGGTCCTTCATCGCGATGTAGACGACGACGCCCGCCACCACGAACGCCGGAACGAAGGCAGGGATGGCGAGCAGCAGCGAGTGGTCGGCCAGGATTGAGACGTCCGAGGCCACCAGCCCTTGTCTTATGCCTGCGCCGATGGCTGCAGCTCCGTCTTCGTGTCGGTGGGCTCTCGCCGGTTGATACGGCCCGCGCCCCAGGTGAGACCACCGATCATGATCAGCGTGCAGGTCAGTACCACCAGGCCGCCGACGGTCCACAGAACCATGGGCGTATCGGGGTTGCGCTCTCGCTGCAGGATGGTGATCTCGGCGACGAACGGCCGCGTCATCGACGCCTCGGCGGGCACCTCAGGCGCTCCGATACCCGGATCGCCGGCCAGGAAGATCGGCGCAGCGGTAAGATATCCTGCCGTCCTGCACCCGCAGCAGCGTCTTCCACGAGCCCCACGCCGGCATCGGTTGCGTCGAGCGGTAGTGGCCGGGGCCGAGCTTCTCGAGGTGGTCGATGAAGATGCCGCGGTCGTTGGCCAGACCACCCTGCCAGCCGAGGACCGACACCCAGTTCGGGTCGTCGGTGAGGAGGTCGGGCGGATTGATCCGAACGTCGGCGGTGACCATGCGCCTGTCGGCGGAGCCGGGCACCTCGGTCAAGGTCATCGTGGCGGTTGCGTTCTGCGGCACCTCGTAGCGCAGACCGTTGGCGGTCGCCCCGCCGATGACCAGGACGGTCAGCGCCACCAGCCCGATGCTGATGGCGCGGGTGGGCAGGCGTTGACCCGTGAGGACCATGCCGAGCATTGCGCCGCATGCGCCGGTGAGGACCGTGACCGGCACGGCCATCATGAGTGCCTCGGGCCAGATGCTCGACGGCCACGGGTAGTGATAGACGGCGTCGATCCAGAACGACTCCAGCCACAGCCCGACGGTGCTGACCAGAAGGCCGCTGACGAGGCCGAAGACGATCGGGCGCTTGAATACCGGCGTGAGCGCGACCAGTTCGACGACGACGGCCGCACCGAGATACAGCGCGAACCAGTTGATCGGCGCGCCGAGCACCGGGCCGACGATCAGCGCGACGAGGCCGCGCAGTGCGATCGCGAACAGCGCGGCCAGTATCGCGGCGAAGCGGCCGAGCATCATTCGCGCCGCGACGAGACCGAACGCGCCCGCCGCCGCGATCAGCATCGGCTCGAACACCTGGCGGAACTGGGGCACGCCGAAGTCGAACTCGATCTGGAATACCGAAAGGCCGATGATGATGCCGCCGAAGCCGAGGTATTTGACGCCCTTGAGGAAGACGCCTTCCTTGGGCTTGTCGTTGCCCATCGCCCGATCACCCTCGTAATCGAGGAGCAGCGCGGAGATCGTCGAGAACCCGGCGCCGCCGATCATCATCAGGTGGGTCGGCCCCCACAGCGTGACGTCCTGGCCGAAGATGCGGTGCCAGACGTCGTCGAGCGGGAAGCCGGTGAGCGCGTACAGGCCGCAGCCTGCCATCAGGAAACCACTGACCGGCGCGTACCAGTTCTTGGTGATTCGAACCGCGAACGGGCCGGGCTTCTCGTAAGGCAGCACGATCGCCGCGCAGCCCGCGACGAACAGAAGGAACAGGCCGACCAGGATGAAGTAGTGCGCCGGGTTGGCCAGCGGCCCGGGGTCACGGCCTTTGCCGATGTGCAGGCTGACGTCCCAGATGAAGCCGAACAGCGCGCAGATAAGGGTTCCAATGAACAGCGTCATGGGCACCGCGACCCACGGCGGGCGCTTGAACTTGCGGCCGGCGTACTCGGCGACGCTATTGACCCAGGTGATCTTGCGGGCCCGATGCAGGTAACCCAGCCAACACAACAGCGCGCCGATGACCAGCGCGACCACCGTCATGCCGATCACCTGGCCGATCGCGGCGCCGCCACCCTCGTTCGCCGCGGCAAGGAACGAAATCTCCGTCGAACCCGTCATCTGCCCCACCTGGTGCGTATCGGAGGAAACTTCTTACCCGTCGGTAATGTTGCCAGATTCCACGCCATGCGAAACCAGGGGTATCGGTAACTCTGCTACTTCTTGGGCGGCTTCAGCACCTTCATGGCCAGCGCCATGATCGGCTGCGGGATGCGATCCTTCATGCCAAGGGCGGAGTTCGCCACCTGAGTTCGGGCCGGGGTGCCGCGGCCAAACCAGCGGTTCAGCGGACCGCCGGACGGTTCGAGGTCGAAATGTAGCGGCGGCTTGCCGTCGGCCGCGCCAAGCGCATTGGAGATGACGACGCGCTGGATCTCGCTGGTGCCCTCGAAGATCGTGTACAGCTTGGCGTCCCGGTACCACTTTTCGACCGGGTGGTCCTTGATATAGCCCCAGCCGCCCATCGTCTGGATCGCGCGTTCGGTGGTCCGGACCGCGACCTCGCTGGCGGCCAGCTTCGACATCGATCCCTCGCCGCGCTCCATCGGCACACCCGTCGCGGCCATCCAGGACGCCCGCCAAGTGAGCAGCCGTGCTGCGTCGATCGCGGTGGCCAGGTCGGCGAGCGGGAAGGCGATGCCCTGGTTGTCGATGATCGGCGCACCGAAGGCCTCGCGGCGGTTGGCGTATTCGGTCGCGTATTCCATTGCTGCCCTGGCGATGCCGAGCGCTTGTGCCGCCACCATGGGTCGCGTCTGCTCGAATGTGCCCATCGTCGCGGACCCGGAATGCTTGCCGCCTTCGACGGCCTCGCGCGCACGGGCCAGCTTGTGCTCGAGCTTCTCGTGTCCACCGAGCAGATTGGCGCCGGGCACCCGAACGGCGTTGAGCTTCAGCTCAGCGGTGTGCGATGCGCGGCAGCCCAGTTTGTCCAGTTTGCGGACCATCTCCAGCCCCGGAGTGCCGCCGGGCACGATGAACAGCGCCTGGCCGCGGTGCCCGAGCTCCTCGTCGACGACGGCATTCACCACGTGCACGTTGGCGATGCCGCCGTTACCGATCCACATCTTGTGGCCGTCGATGATCCAGTCGTCGCCGTCGCGCTTGGCCCGGGTGCGCAGGTTGCGCACGTCGCTGCCGCCTTCCGGTTCGGAGATCGCCAAGGCGGCGAGCTTGAGATCGCCCGGGCCGCCGAAACACTCCGGCGCCCACTCCAGCATCTGCTCCGGCGATGCCGCCTGCCCAATGGCCGACAACGCCAACGCAGGCATCACGATCGCCAGCCCGATGCCTGCACACCCCCAGAACAGCTCCTCCATGAACATCGGCAGCGACAGCCCGGTGGGGTCACCGATCAGGTCGCGGTAGAACAGCGGGCTGTAGAAGCCACGCTCGGCGGCTTCTTCGAGCACCGGCCAGGGGAACTCCTGCCTGGCGTCGTAGTCCGCGGCGACCGGGCGGATCACCGTTTCGGCGAACTCGTGCGTGCGTCGCGCCAGATCGTGCTGTGCCCCCGTCGGGGTCAGATCGAAACTCATGAAATAACCGCCGCGCCCAGGATTGACATTCCCCACCCTCGCCTTCCTCGTCCGACTTACGGTGACGGGTACCCCGCGATGGCAGAAAATCCACGGTTGGAGGCCCCGCACGCGAGGAGCGGAGATGGAGGAGTCCGGCGCATGTTGTCCCACGACGCGGGAGCCACCAGCCCGCCGCTGCTCGATGAGACGATAGGCGACAACCTCGCCAGAACGACCGAGGCATTCGGTGATCGGGAGGCGCTGGTCGAGTGTGCGACGGGTCGGCGGTGGACCTATCGCGAGTTCCACGAAGCGACCCGCCGGATCGCCACCGCGCTGCTGGAACGCGGCACCAAGCCGGGAGACCGGATCGGTGTCTGGTCGCCGAACAGCGCGGAGTGGACGATGATCCAGTACGCCACCGCGCAGGTCGGCGCGATCCTGGTCAACATCAACCCCGCGTACCGAGCCGACGAGCTGGAATACGCGCTGAACAAGGCGTCGATGTGCACGGTGTTCGCAGCGCCTGAGTTCAAGAGCTCCGACTACGTATCGATGCTTGACAACGTGCGCGGACGGTGCCCCGCCCTGAGCGACGTGATCATCGTCGGCTGGGAGCCGTGGCAAGAGATCGCCGACACCGCCGTCGACTCGGACGCGCTGGCGCGGGTGCAGTCCGGGCTGAAGTCCCGGCGATCCGATCAACATCCAGTACACGTCGGGCACCACGGGTTTCCCCAAGGGCGCCACGCTGACCCACACCAACATCCTCAACAACGGCTTCCTCGTCGGCGAGGGTCTGGAGTACACCGAGAACGACAAGGTGTGCATCCCGGTGCCCTTCTACCACTGCTTCGGCATGGTGCTTGGCAATCTGGCCTGCACCACACACGGCGCCGCCATGGTGATTCCCGCGCCTGGTTTCGAACCGGAAGCGACGCTGAAAGCTGTTGCGGCAGAACGGTGCACATCGCTGTACGGAGTGCCGACGATGTTCATCGCCGAACTCGAGCTGCCGAACTTCGACAGCTTTGACCTGAGTAGCCTGCGGACCGGAATCATGGCCGGGTCGACGTGTCCCGAGCAGGTGATGCGCAACGTGATGGACCGAATGCACATGAGCGGTGTGGCCATCGCCTACGGCATGACCGAGACGTCGCCGATGGCGACCCAGACGCGGCCGACCGACAGCCTGACCCGGCGGGTGACCACAGTGGGACGGGTGGTGCCGCACACCGAGGTTCAGGTCGTCGACCCGGAAACCGGTGCGCAGGTCGAGCGCGGGACGCCGGGTGAGCTGTGCACCCGCGGCTACTGCGTGATGGCCGGCTACTGGGAGGACCCCGAGAAGACCGCCGAGGCTGTTGACGGCGACGGCTGGATGCACACCGGCGACATCGCGGTGATGGACGATGACGGCTACCTTGCGATTACGGGCCGGATCAAAGACTTAGTGATCCGCGGCGGTGAGAACGTCTACCCGCGTGAGATCGAGGAGTTCCTGTACAGCCACCCCGACATCGTCGACGCGCAGGTGGTCGGCGTGCCCGACGAGAAGTACGGCGAGGAACTGATGGCCTGGGTCCGGATTCGCGAGGGCGCTGAACCGCCGACCCCCGAGAGCCTGCGCGCGTTCTGTGCCGGCCGGATCGCGCATAACAAGATTCCGCGCTACGTCCAGGTGATCGACGAGTTCCCGATGACCGTGACGGGCAAGGTGAGGAAGGTGGAGCTGCGCGAGCGCGGTGAGGCGATGCTCGGGGACTAGTTCGTTTAGCTGGCCCCAGAACGACATTCGCTAGGGAACAATGTCTTCGTGCCAACGACACCGCCACCCCCGCCACCGATACCCGCCGCAGCCACGATTCGGCAGGTCGTCGATGCACTCGAGACCGTCATCGACTGGTCGATCGAGGCATCCAGCCGACTGGGGTACTTCGCGGCGCTATATAAGAGGGTCACCATCGCCGTCGGGGTCGCCGTCGCCGAAGGCAAGTTCGAGGACGGTGCGCGGCTGGAACGCCTCGACACCGCTTTCGCCAACCGGTACTTCGACGCATTGAATGGACACTTCCACCCGGACCGGTTCCGCAGACCGACGCACTCATGGCAGGTTACGTTCGATGCGGCGAGCAGACCGGAGCCGATACTGGCGCAACACATGTTCGCCGGAGTGAACGCGCACATCGGTCTCGACCTCGGGATCGCCGCCGAAGCCATCTGTCCCGGCCCCAAACTGATCACCCTGCACGAGGATTTCAATCGGATCAATGCCGTGCTGGCCAGCCAGGTGACAGGCGTGGTCGAAGACATCAACGAGCTCTCGCCGGTATTGGCCGCACTCTACGCCAGCCTGAAAAAAGAACAGATCCATCTGATCAACGAGACGGTGCAGGGATATCGCGACAGTGCCTGGAGATTCGCCGCGGTCCTCGCGGCAACGCCGGGTTTCGCCGACCCGGCCGCGATCGTGGTGCGCGATCTTCAGATAGCTCAGCAAGGGGCGCTGTTTTATAAACCGCCCCTGCCCCTCTCGGCGTTCATCAGCGCTATCGCCGCACAGGAGAGCCGCGACATCGCGTCCAATCTCAAAGTGCTGAACGAGATCGCCTCGACTCCGGCGCCGATCAGGACAATCCTGTGACCGCCCGGCTGCCGTCGACCTGAAAGACTCCGCGATAGGGGGACCTATGCCGATATGGGTGGAGAAGGCACGTGATGTCGCTGCGGCCGGGGAGGCGCCGACGGCGGCCAGAACGGTTAACCGCTTGTGCGAGCTGGACACCTACGAGAAGAAGTCCATCCCCGAAGTGACGGTGCGCGGAGACATCATCGCGTATGCGTCGCCCGACTCGACCTACGCGGTCACCAAGAAGCTTTTCGATGCAGCAAAGAAGTCCATATTGATTGGCATATATGACTTTTCAGCCCCTCACGTCCGGCAGTTGGTACTCGATGCGATCGCCCGCGGCGTCGCAGTGTCGCTGATGCTGGACATCGACAGCGAAGAAGAAAGCCGGCTGTTCGACGAACTGGTCGACATGGGGATGCTCGGTGTTCCGGCACCTTCGTGCGCGAACGAACACATCAGCGTGTTCGCGTCGTCGCATGAAAAGGTGATCGTCATCGACGGCGAGTGGACCCTCGTGCAGAGCGGCAACTACAGCAGTAACTCGATTCCGCTCAATGAAGTCGACGGCGGCGCTGGCCCGGCATTTCGGAGCGGCAATCGCGATACCGGGCTGGCGATCCGCTCGCCGGAGCTGGCCCAGCTTTTCTCGGAGATCCTTCGCAGCGACATGGCCCGCGTTGTGGACGCGCGGGAGGCGCTTCGCGCGATCGCGCCCCGCGAGGAAGGCTTTCTCGTCGAACGGGCACCAACCCGGCGACCGTCGCGGCTATTTCCGAGCAAGCATGTGAAACTGGACGCGGCACTGCACATTCAGCCGGTCCTCACTCCGGACAACTACATGGACGTAGTGCCGGAATTCATCCGGTCTGCGACGAAGTCGATTGTCATCGAGCAGCAATACATCAAGGCCAAGCAGGCGAACGTTCGTGTTCTGCTGAAGTGTATCTCCGATGCACGCAGAGAGAATCCCGCGCTGAAGGTACGCATCATTCTCGGGAAGATCTTCAGCCGAGGCGATCTCGACAAAGAGCGCGAGAATCTCGCTGTCCTGGCCGAAAGCTTCGACCTACACCTTGACTCGAACATTCGTTATATCAACACCGATCGGCTGGTGCACTGCCACAACAAGATGGTCATCGTCGACGGAGACGCGGTATTGGTCAGTTCCCAGAACTGGTCCGATTTCGCGGTCACCAAGAACCGCGAGGCTGGCTTGTGGATGCCGCATCGCGACATCGCACAGTACTTCCAGGGAATATTCGACGTTGACTGGCGCACGGCGTTCCGGCAGCCCGAAGATCTGTTCGGCGATGAGGACGTCACCCGCGACACCCTCGGCGAGGGCGGCTTCATCAAAGTGGAGCGGGCCGACTACGAGGAAGTGTGACGGCTAGCCCGAAAATGTTGAGTCGCAGCGTCATAGCGAACACCTAGATCATCGCTGAATAAGCGTGTCCAATTGACGTAGTCAACTACTCGTGTGGGAGAACGCAATCCGCGTGATCATCGATTATGCGGAGACATGAATTCCGCGACCTACTCACAGGGGGTTTCCGATGTCCAAGACAGACTCCAAGTCGATTCCTGAAGGCTTGCACGCTCCGGTCTCCAATCAACCCGACGTCGAGTCCGAAGAGGAAGCGGTGGGCAAGCCCGTTTCCCAGCAGCCGTCCGAGGGCGTCGATCCGGGGCCGAGCCAAAGCGAGGGCGACACCGAAGAGGTACCGGGATTCGGGCAGACGTCGATGACGCGGGAACAGATGTCAGAGCTGTTCGTGGCGCCGAGCACCAGCCAACTGCGTGATGTCGGGGAAGCGTCGTTCGGGCCGCCGCCTCCGGTAGCCGAAACCGTGCACGGTCCCGACGACCGGGCGCAGATCACCGATACCGCGGCCTATCCGTGGCGCGTACATGCATCGCTGCTCATCACGGCGGCGGACAATTCGTTGTGGATCGGCACCGGATGGTTCATCGGACCGCACACGCTTATCACGGCCGGCCACTGTGTGTTCCTCAAGAACAGCGGCGTGCCCGGCCGGGACGGCTGGGTCAAGAGCATCCAGGTGATGCCCGGAAGGAACGGCGCGTCGCTTCCGTACGGATCCGTCACCAGTACCAACTTCCGATCAGTCAAGGGCTGGATCGAGAACGGCGACGAAAACTTCGACTACGGCGCCATCATCGTTCCTACCGAACTCGGAAATACAGTGGGCTGGTTCGGTTTCGGCGTTTACTCGGACTCTGATCTGGTTTCGGCCACCGCCAACATCAGCGGATACCCCGGCGATAAGCCGACCGGTACACAATGGTACGACGCGCGGAAGATCGCTTCAGTGAACAGCCGCAAGGTCTATTACGACATCGACACAGCCGGTGGCCAGAGCGGAGCCGCCGTCTACCGGATGATCAACGGCTCGCGCTTCGGGATCGCTATCCACGCCTATGGGGGCGCGACCACGAACTCCGGCACGCGAATCATCACCGCGGTGTACAACAACATGGTCGCGTGGAAGGCATAGGCGCCTGTCTACTGGTGCGGCACATCTGGGAGGAGGAACAATGACTTCTCAGCCAGCGCTGATCACGGGTCGTGTCTCGCAGAGCGGCGGGCAGCCCATTGCGGGCGCCCGGGTGCTCTACACGAGTGGGCCGGCTGCTTTACCGGACATCGCCGCGCTCACCGACGACACTGGGCGCTTTTCGCTGGCCGCGCCCTGGCCCGGAGACTACGTTCTCGAGGTTGTCGCAGACGGGTTCCACAGTCAGCGGGTACATACCGCGGTAGGCACGCGCGAGAGGGCAGATATCAGCATCGAACTGCAGCCCATGCGGTAAGTGGGTGCCTCTCGCCGACTCTGAAGCGCTAGTTCGCCGCTGCAAGGCAAAACGCGATCAGGCCCGCGGACACCTCACGAATAACGTCCTCAGCGTCGTCCCACGTCGGCTGAAAACTGCGACCGCATTCGATCGTGAAGCCGTACACCTTCGACTTGTCGGCGTCGGCGAAGTTGCGGCTGAACGCATAATCGTCGCTGGCACCTGAGGTCGGATACAGGCCATACGCTTGCTCGAACCCGTAACCGATTCCGTGGACCTCCGATATCGCTTTGTCCATCTGCCGGCTGAGCGAGGTGACGACGTCCAGGTCATCTTGCGAGATGTACTCGCCGTACGCGGCATCGTCCTTGCGGCCACGTACCTGATCGAACGCACTGTTCAAGAAGTTCTGCGCGGTGTGCGCCGACTGATTCTGATCGCTGCCCCAGCTGTGCAAGATGACGGGTACAGCGCTGTGCACGTCGACGTGCCAACGGATCTTCGGATAGCTGTCCAACAGCCACACCACGTTGCGGGTCTCCGCTTCTGACGCGGGAGACGGGCCACGGTAGACGTTTTTGTCGCAGGGATCAGCCGATGCGCTGACCCCTGAATCGGCTGCGAACTTGGCGGAATGGTCCCAGAGGTAATCGAAGTTGCGGTTGATGTCCACGCCGACGCATCCGCCGGGACTCGGGCGACGATTCTTTCGCCACTGCGGATCCGACGTTTGGCTGAAATGGCGGCCGTCGGGATTGACGCAGGGATAGACGAAAATGTTGAGGGCTTGCATTACCTGGCGGATATCGTCCGCGGCGAAACTCTTGCCGCCGTAGCCCAGCCCGGTGCCGCGGTCGTTGAGCCTCCAGCAAGTCGGCCGCCAGGGATATCAGCGCATCCGGCGGAACCCATTCCCGCGCGTGCATGCCGCCGAGGATCAGCACGCTGTTCCCGATCAGCGTTCGCGGCACCGATACGGAGAACGTGGGTCTGGCGCCCCTCATGGGTGAGGTTGGGGACGGTGATCAACTCCGTTGTCTCCGGGTAGGCGGCCGCCAGACTCTCTATCGCTGTTTCGATTTCATCGACGTTGAGGTACGCCACGGCACTACTCCTTGCGACCTAGCCCGCGTGGAATGTTCTCCCCGCGGGTGGCGAAGCGGTTGCCTTCTCCGACTTCTCGTTGTCGCTGCAATCCGGTCTCGGTCACATTCTCGACGACCTCGAGCGATACACCGCCGGCTGCGCGTGACCCGCGCGCGGCGTCCAGTTGTTCTTCCGGTAGATACGCGTCGACGACGAACTCCGCACCTCGCCGGCGCACGACGGGACGGCAGCCGAGATCCTCGGGTTGCATCTCGTCGGTGAATGCCTTGAGCTCGGCCAGAGAACCGGCCTTGATCTCGACATGAAAGACAGGCCCCTCGGTCATGCAAGTTTCCCTTCCTCGACCGACTTGCGCTCCCCGCGCGAGTAGTACTCCCGGTCCATGCTCCACTCCTCAGGCCTGGTTCAGACTCGCCGAACGGACTACATGCAGTCGACTCGCTCGACCGCTCCTCTCGAGTTTCACCTTCCTCCGTTGCCGTCGCGTGAGTAGTCCGCTACTCGAATTCTCCCAAAAATGTCAGAAGCGTAGACGCACTGCGCACCGAAGCGTAAAACAAAAGTTCAAGTACGGAAGACAGCACCGGTGGTATTAGTCGAGGGGGCAAGAAAATGGCATTGAAGGCGCCGAAAGCCAAGGCAGCAAAGAAAGCTCGCGTTCCCGCAAAGAAAGCGGCGGGCCGGCGGGCTGCCACACAGGAGGCGACATCGCCCCTCAACTACTGCTCCGCCCCGCCGCCATCGGTCGTCGAGTTCACGCCGGAGGTCGCAGCCAACCCCTCGCGACAGCGGGCTATTATCGCGTCTGCGAAAAAGTGGGTGAACAACACCGTCCTGCATTACGCATTATTCAAGACCGGTCGGTGGAAGGTGCCCCCCGAGCAGGCCGCCGTAATTCGCAAGGCATTTCAACTTTGGCAAAGCGTGCCGATCGGCGTCCAGCTCGTCGAAGTGGATAGTTTGCATGAGGCCGAGATTCGCATCGGCTACCTGATTGGCGACGGATCCTGGTCGTACGTCGGCCGCGATGTTCTCGGCATACCGGTCAACGAGCGGACGATGAGCTTCGGCTGGCGACTCGACCGCGACGCGTATGGGCTCACGACAGCCGTCCATGAGATCGGGCACACGCTTGGGATGCCTCACGAACACCAGAACCCGTTCGCCGGAATCGTCTGGAACGAGGAGGCGGTGTACGACTACCTCGGTGGTCCGCCTAATAACTGGCCGCGGGAAACCACCTTCCACAACGTGCTTCGCAAGCTCAATCCCGCGGAGGTGTCGGGCTCGAACTGGGATCCCGACTCCATCATGGAGTACCAGTTTCCAGCGGGTCTGATCCTCGAACCGGCTGGCTACCGGAACGGGATCTTTCCGCCAGGCACACTATCGCCGTTGGACAAGACCTGGGCTACCACCTGGTACCCGACGGCACGGCGGACGCGGGCCGCAGGACCTACTGAGCCACAGCTGCGCGTGAACCAGGCCGTCACTATCGACCTCGATGCCGGTCAGCAGGTCGACTACGTGTTGCGCGTTGACGAAACGCGTAGCTACACGGTCGGTACGTTCGGTGCCGCCGATACCGTTCTGGCGCTCTTCGAAGAAGTTGACGGGGAGCCACGATTCCTTGCCGGCGACGACGACAGCGGCACCGACCGCTCTGCTGCCATTACCCACCGCCTGCGGCCTGGGCGGACCTATTTCGTGCGAATGCGTTTGGTCTACAAGGGGACACGCGGCACAGTCACGCTCATGTGTTGGTGACTGAAGTAGATGTGACCGAGGGCCTAAACCCATCCCCTTGTTAAGACTCCAGTGCCTATCCGACGAGCGAATGACGCTTTGCCGTAAAACAATTCACGCAATCCCTTACCGCATAACGCCACGTATATCGCACGCGTGAAATACGCTCACCCTCTTGACTGTCAGTGATCATGTTGCCAGACTGAAATGGCAGTGTTATCGATGTAACGGCCCAACTCGCAAGAGTCTGACCAGATTTCAGAAATTTAGCGTCGGGGATCGGAGACATTTCGAGAGCCACCGGAGTGGCCTGAGGAACAAACCCACACAGCGAAGGCGCCCTTGGCGCCTTTCAGAGTTGTCTGTTCGCACCGCACGACATTGCAATTCCAATTGAATTAATGACAGAGCGGGGGTTTTCTTCAATGACCGAATATGACGCTGAGACAGTTGATTTCGGAGCTCAACCGGCGGCTGACGCTGAAGCTGAGCAAGAGGGCCACGGACTGAAAGGGCCGGGGTACATGGAATCGCCGGCTCAGGCGGCCGACGCAGAAGAAGTAGAGGGCGCTGTCCGGCCCCAGATCCCCGGAATCACGAAGGGCTGATCGAAGATGTCACTGACATTCAGTAACCAGTACTCATTCACCCCGGGCTACGACCTCTATGTGTCGTACATGCGCTTCGATCGCGCGAGCTGCTCGACTGGCGACGGCTTCATGACCGTTGGCTGGTTCATTGTCCCGCCCGGCCAATCGAAGACTGTCTACAACGGCGACGTCAACTACAACCGTTACTGGACCTACTACGCCGAATGCCCGAAGGACGGCGCGACGTGGAGTGGGGATGTTCGGGGTTGGGTGAGCAATTCGGCCTTCAAACTTTGTCACGGAAAGTCGTGCACACCATGCCGAGTGGTCGGTTTTCAATGGTTGGACGTCAACAATTTCAAGAACTACACCATGACACTGAGTCGAGGCTGAGTAGGCAGACTGTCGCGGCCGGGTTTGGCAGGCCCAGGGTGACGTGGACACAAAACGAGGTCTGCGATAATGCCTAGTGCGGTGGCATGGGCACGAGAATAACAAGTAGTCGAATACGCGTGACGCGTTTTCGATGCCGGGCAATGCTGAACCTTATGGAAGCGACTCCCGGTCTTGCGCTGACCGCGCGTCTCCCTGAAGTGCACTTTCGCATCAATCAAGCCGATCCGAGGTATTCCAAATGAGCGACAGTAAGGCCAGTGACGCCCTGCAGATCCTGCTGGAGAACGCCCGCGACTACGACACCTTCGAAGTGACCATCTTCCTGCGCGGTGAACCGGCCAGGGAGGCTCTCGACCGCGCAGCCGGCCCGGACTCGGCGAAGTCGGCTGTAGAGAGCATCAAGTCGCAGGCCGCCGCCGAGCAACAAGGAGTGCTCGACTTGCTCAGCGAGGCTTCACGATCCGCACTGGACGTCGACGAATCGGTCAGTGTGCCGAGAGCGGCGGCCATCGACACCTCGTGGGTGACGAACTCGATCTCGGCTCAGGTCACCCCCGAGGTGCTGCGACAGTTACTCGAACGCGACGATGTGCTCAGCGTGGACCTGGCGCGCACAGTCGACATCAACGAGCTTCTCGATCAGCCCGCCGCCGCACCCACGAAGACCAAAAAGAAGACACGCGGTGATGGCGGGGCAGCGCCCGCCAAGAAGGCGCGACCTGCGGCGGCCGCAGTCTCGCAGGGCACACCCACGTGGAGCGTGCAACGCATCAACGCCCCACTGCTGTGGCAGTTGGGGATCACCGGTGAGGGCGTACTGGCCGCGGTCATCGACACCGGCGTGAACTACCACCATCCCGACCTGAAATCACAGATGTGGGACGGCGGCGATACCTTTCCCAACCACGGCTATGACTTCGAGTCCAACGACACCAACCCGATCGACGAGGCAGGCCATGGCACTTCATGCGCGGGCATCGTCGCCGGAAACGGCGCCAAGGGCCAAGGGACTGGCGTCGCGCCGAAGGCGACGGTGATGGCGCTGCGGGTTGGCGGGCGAGAGATGAACTACTGGAAGGCGTTTGAGTTCGCGATTGATCATGGTGTGCAGGTCATCAGCATGTCGATGTCATGGAAATATCCGAACAACCCGAACTACACCGGCTGGCGGCGCGCGTCCGAAGGCCTGGCGGCGGCGGGGATTCTGCATGCCAACAGCATCGGCAATCAGGGCGAGGACCTGTCGACTTATCCGATCCCCTACAACATCGCCACGCCGGGCAACTGTCCGCCGCCCCGTCTGCACCCATTGCAGAGTCCGGTCGGCGGCACTTCTTCGGCGATTGGCTGCGGTGCAACCGATAACGCCGACCGGCTCGCCGGGTACTCGGGTCGAGGCGCCGCGGAATGGAACGCTGCTCCGTACGCCGATTACCCCTTCCAGGGTGGCGCCCGTCCGGGGCTGATCAAGCCGGACGTGTGTGCGCCCGGACCGGGAACCACCTCGTGCAACTGGCAGTACACACCGGGGTCCAACCAAGCAACGCCATACAGCAGCTTTGGTGGGACCTCGTCGGCGACTCCCCATGTCGGCGGGTGCCTGGTGTTATTGGCCAACGCGTGCATGAAAGCCGGTAAGCCCATCGTTCCCGCCCTTGTCCAGGAAGCATTGGAGAACACCGCCGTTCGGATGCCCGGCCAGACGCGCGACAAAGAGAACAATTTCGGCGCCGGCCGCGTCGACGTGTACGCGGCCTACAGGTACGGCCACGACAAAGGTTGGTGGTAGTGGGCTTTCGCTGCGGCTTCGTCTCCACGTATCTGGATCCGCTTGCCGTCGACGCCGAGATCGGCGCCATCGTGGCGGCGCATCCCGAACTGTGCCGGCTGGAGAGGCTGCCGCATCTCAGCCACGGCTACTTCGGCAGCCGTGTTGACGCGCGAGGCAAGCACCCCGTGCATCTGCTGCGGATCACTGCGCCAGGCGGGGCGCGCCCGAAACCAGCGGTGCTGCTCATGCGGTCCCACCATGCGCGGGAATGGATCAACGCGCTCGCCGTTGTCGAGACCAGCAGGCAGTTGGTCGAGAACTACCGGCCCGACGACGCTGACCCGATGGTGCGCGCGGTAGTGCGGATCCTGGACGCCGTGGAAATCTTGGTCGTTCCGGAGTCCAATCCTGACGGTGCACGGCTGACTTTCTTCGACGAGGGTCGACGGATGTGGCGCAAGAACCTGCGCCCGTCCGAACCGCCGGCCTGCCCGGGAGTGGACTGCAACCGCAACTTTCCGCGCTACTTCGGCGGTGAGGGTTCCTCAGCCACCCAATGTGCGGAGGTTTATCACGGGCCATCGGCATTGTCGGAGCCCGAGGCCGCCAACATAGCCCACCTTGCGACCGTCGAACGTTCGCTACTGTTCGCGATCGACAGCCATTCACACGGTCAGGCAGTCTTCCGGCCGAATCCGGCCGGCGGCACGTACATTCCCTCGCTGCCGGTTTCGCCGGCCGACGAGGCCATCTACACCCACCTCGAAAACCACATGGTCGATGCCATCGCGAGCGTGGACGGCGTGCGATACAGCACCGGCACCACCAGTAACCACGCCGGTACCACCGACGAGTACCTGTTCTTCGATCACCATATTTTCGCCTTCGACCTCGAATGCGGCCAAGACTTCCAGCCGCCTGTCGCGGCCGCGATCACTGCGGCCCAGGAGGTCGCGGCGGCGGTGCGCAGCCTCGGCTGGAGCGCCACCGGAGAAACCGGGCTCGACATAGAAGCACTGCTGCAACAGCGCGCTACAGTCGCCGACCGTGCGCAAACGCCGCGCATGACGGCGCCCACACCCGAGAAGCCGTGGCACGTAGAGGCTCTGCCTGAGGCTCAATGGCCGCGCCTGCTGGTATCCACCGAGCTGGCGACGGGGATTCCCGCTTCGGAGCAGGCGCAGGCACTGATCGACAAAGGGTTCGATCTTGAACTCAGTGAGGATCAGCGCTTCGCTCACATCATCGCCAGCGCCGAAGATCTCGAGAGTTTGCGCCTGCTCGGGTATCCGACGATGGTCGTGCGCGACCTGCTGGAGGACTGACGCCGTTATCCGCCGGGTGTGCCGAATGCCGTTTGAAATGGGATACGGCTTGCCCACTGCGGATTGTCGATGAGCGGGTTTCGGTTGCCCTGGATCTCGAAGATCGCAGCGTTGCGATGACGTTCCCATTCACCAATCGGTTCCGCCTCGTGCCATGCCAGCAGGATGGGCAGCCGTTCTGCTTGTAACTCGCGGGATTCATCGCCGATCATGCCTGGATACCGTAAGAGGAAGTACATGGTGGCGCGGGCGACCGCGCCCTTGCCGGACCGAGGCTCGAACCGGCCAGCCACACCAGGTTCAGACCGGCCGCAGTCCTGCATCACCGCGCGATCGTCGTTGAATTCGTAATACGGCGTGTTGCTGCGGAAGCTGTTGCAGCGCGATTCGCAGGTGAACAGGTGATGCAGATCGCCACGCATCGGCTCCTTCTTCGCGAAGGACGACTGCGGCACCACATGTTCGCAGTTGTACGGCATCAGCGCGTCCAACTCGTCGAGCTCGTCGGTGAACGAGTCGGGGCCGATCGCTATCTCTCTGCTCACGAAATCTCGAAGTCGCAGTGTCCGTTCGGCTTCGATGCGCGCGTCGTCGCGGATCACGTCTTCGGGATCAAACGAGTTGCCGGAGTAGATCGACCGGAGTTGGCGGTCGGGATGCAGATCCACCCACGGATACACCATCACAGCCGGCTTATAGCGCGGCGTCTGCGTGTGTGTTCGCGTCACGAGCGTCTGCAGAGCACGCATCAATTCCGCGTCGGTCGCTGCCTCGTCGACACCGCTGTAATACTGCGCAGCCGCGTCGGCGTCGGCCGCGGCATCGTAGTACGGGCGATCCCGGTTGGCGGCCAGGTTCTGCAGGCCTCTGTCCAAAACGGCCTGGTCCACGTCGGCCGCGACGCCCGCGGTCGTCACGCCTGTTTCTCCGTCCCGTTCACTGTTCATGTTTCACACCTTTCACGCCAGATCTATGGTGAGGTTCGTTCGAGAAACTTCAGGGGTTACTCCGTGAATTCGGCTTCCGGTAGGTCGCGGCAGCCATCCACGTAGTCGATCTCACCCTCGACCAGGTCATCCCACTGCTCGCTGGCCATATCGTGGGTGAGCTTCGAACAGAGGGCGTCCCGGGCAGCGTCTGGAGTTATGTCTGGCACCGGCCAGACTCGAATCGTGTTGTCCGCGCTCGCCGACACCAATTTCGTTCCGGTGTTGTCGAAATAGAGGCTCGTCACGCTTCCTGTGTGGTCTTTGTAGGCGGCACCGAGTTGTGATTGATTGCCGACGTCCCACAGCCGAATGGTGCCGTCGTCGCCGCCCGAGGCGACAACCCGCCCGTTCGGGCTGAACGCCAAGGCATACGCCATGGAACGCGTATCCATACCCTCGCCGATAGGCTCGCCGGTGGCGGTATCCCACAACCGCAAGGTGAAGTCCTGATAACTGACGGCGACCCGGCTGCCGTCCGGGCTGGCCGCAACTGCGACGATCGAGTTATCGCCCTCCATCGGCTCGCCCACTGGCTCGCCGGTGCGACCGTCCCAAAGACGCGCGGTGTTGTCGTTGAGGCCACCTGTTGTGACGAACCCGCCGTCGAACGTCACGTCGAAAGTGCTCGATTTGATCTCCGGGCCTGATCGGAGCGCCGACAGGGCGAGCGGTTTCACCATCGAAGATCTGCAGGACGTCTTGCTCTGTCTTGGCCACGATCCGGTAGTTGATGTCTGTCCACGCCACCCGGTCGGCGATGACGTCCAAGGGTTGGGAGAGTGGACGAAGCGTATTCGCGTCCCACACCTGGACAGTCTTTTGCTCTTGGTCCGTTCCGATTGACAGCAGTTTGTTGTCCCCGAACCCGATACAGCGCGCCGCCATTGGCGCCGTCGATCCGCAGCGGGTCCCCGATCGGACGCTTGGTGATGCTGTTCCATCGCCGTACCTCCCCGTTCATGCCGCCCGAATAGATGCGACGACCGTCGTTTGAGAACCATGCGACTGTGTAATCACCCTCGACGTGTAATCGGCTGCCAGCTGGTGGCATCCCAGATCCGCACGGTACGGTCGAAGCCGCTGGACACCAGCCGTTGGTCGCCGCTGAACGCCACTGCCGCGACTCCAGATCGGTGCCCCACAAGGACGCCCGCCTCCTCCTGGGTGGCGGCGTCCCACAGTTGAATTGTGTTGCCGGTTCCGGCGGTAACGATGCGGGCGCCATCGGGGCTGAAATCGACGTGTGTCACCGAACTGTCGTGGGTCAGCGGCTTCCCGACGGGCTGCAGCGTGTGGCCGTCCCACAGCCGAACGGTCTTATCATCTCCGCCGGAGGCGATGCGGCTGCCATCCGGGCTGAACGCCATAGTCCTCACCCACTCGGTGTGGCCACGCAACGGCTGCCCGACGGGCTGCAGAGTGTGGGCGTCCCACAGCCGAACGGTCTTGTCATCTGCGCCGCTGACAATGCGGTTGCCATCTGGGCTGAATGCCACGCTCCTCACCCAGTCGGTGTGGCCGCGGAGCGGTTGTCCGATCTGCCGCCCGCTAGCCAGGTTCCACAACCGCACCGTGCCGTCAGCATTACCGGTGGCAAGGCGACTTCCATCCGGGGTGAACGCTACGGCGTTCACCCCGCGCGCGTCGCTTCGCAACGGCTGTCCGATCTGTTGCCCGCTGGCCACGTTCCACAACCGCACTGTTTCCTCAGGACCGCCGGTAGCAGTGGCAAGGCGACTGCCATCCGGGCTGAACGCTACGGCGTTCACCCAGCCCGCGTCGCTGCGCAACGGCTGTCCGATCTGTTGCCCGCTGGCCACGTTCCACAACCGCACCGTGCCGTCGAAATCACTGGACGCCATGTGGCTGCCATCCGGGCTGAACGCCGAAGCCGCAGTCTCGAATTGCGTTGGCATATCGATTATTTTGAGTAGATCGGGTTCGTGATTCAGAGCCGTCAGCAGCTCGTTTTTCCTGTCGTCATCGGTGGACCGGGCGTACGCGGCCAACGCCAGTTGCATTGCTGTCTCGTCGTTACCGCCGAGAGGAGACTGCCCAGCCAGCATCAACTGCGACTGCCCGTACAGCCATTCTGCTTTGGCATTGAGGGACGCTTCATCAGCGGCATTGCGCGAATCTTCGGCCGAACGCGCGCTTTTGACTGCCACTATCGCCAAGACCACCGCCGCGATACATACCAGCGCCAGCGCCGCTGAGAGCTTCCGCAGTCTCCGTCCCGACTGGCGCTCGCGGTCCAGTTCGGCTGCGTGCCGCTCAGCGGCTTGCTCAAGGGCCTGCTTCTCCTCTTCCGCCCGGGCCGCCAGCGCCGCCTTCTCCGCTTCTGCCCGCCGCCGGTCGCGATGCTCACGCACGACGCCCGTGAGCACATCGTGCGTCAGCTCGATCCGTTGAGCGCCGTGGTATTCCTCCAGCCGCAGCAGCCGCGAGCCGATCAGCCGAGACAGTTCGTCCTCTGTCAGACGCGACGGCACGGCGTCCTCGCGGGCGTAGCTGTCGCGGAAGCCCTTCTCGGTGATCAGCTCCGACTCGATGAACTCCGCGACACGCGGTGGCAGATCTCGCACACACGACAAGTAGTAGTTCGCCAGAATGTCGCGCTTAGCGTCTTCGACCAGGTGCTCATCGAACTCGGACTGCCCCCGCCTCTTACGCTCCTCGTTGAGCTCGCGGCAGAACAAGCTGAGCAGCGCGGGTTCGACACCCAAAGCCCCGCGGCCGTCGCTACGATCGCTATTAGTCGATGCGCTATCTCGGCTACGACCGAGGTCTTCGCCGGCAACTATGCGCACTACCCGTTCCGCCAAGCCAGCCGACATCAGGTGCGCAGCCGGCTTGTACACCGCATCGAATGCCTTGTCCGCGTGCAAGGGAAGCAGCCGCACTCGCGAGCGTTTCAGCGCGGGTATGAGCTGGCTCCACTCCTCGAGGTGAGGAAGAAAATCCTCACGCAAGGTGATCAGCAATTTGTAGTTGTGCGCACGCAATTGGAAGCGGTCCGCCTCGGCCTCATCGTTGTCGATCCGCGCAGCCACATCAGCGGGGATGCGGTTCTCTGCGAGGTCGCCGAGATCATTCATGAATTCCCGCACCAGGTCGGGCACTCGCTCGCCGAGCGTGAAGAGCTCCTCGAATTGATCGATGACGATGACCGGCGTCAGCGGGTAGTTCTGCGCACTCCACAGTTCAAAGTCGCTTCGGTGCAGGTATTCCCATAGCGACTCGTCGGCGGCAGGCAGCAGCGCGTCAGGCGCGTTCGCCTGGATCGAGCCGTAGATGGACTGATGTAGCTGACGCGACAATGCCGTCGAGCCCTGTTGAAGCTCCAACCGCACATACACCGGGAGGAAGTTCTCCTCGCGAAGCAAGGGGAATAGACCCGCCTGTAACAGCGACGTCTTGCCCAGGCCGGAACGCCCGTACAGGACCGTAACCGACGCGTCGTGGACATGATTCAGTAACGACGCCGCTTCACGATCGCGCCCGAAGAAGAAGTCGTGCGCACTCTCTCCGAAGGACTCCAGTCCCGGCCACGGATTCTCACTGTCGAGTTGGCGCGCCGTCGTGGTGGCAGTCATGCTGCTATCCGTCGCATCGCACGGATTTCATCCGTCAGCATCGCCTTGAGCTCCAGATTGGGATCACCACCGGGTGCACGGCCGAACTGCAAGCGCCGGAATGCATCTGGTATCTGACGGTAGTTGCTTGGATTGCCGTCGTAGTCGTCGTCGATGACGACGGGCACGATGAAGCGTCGACTCGGAATCTCGCGCGCACGGTCCGCCGCCTCATCCCATTCTTTGAAGACGTAGCCCTCCTCGGCATGTTCGGTATTGGTGGAGATGATCGGTACGAACAAGCGAACATTTCGGCTGATGCCGCTCAGAATCTCTCGTTCCCACGCGTCACCCGGACTGAGCCGCCGCTCGTCGAGCCACACGTCACCGCCGAGACTCGTGATCGCGTCGCATACCCGTCGGGCGGCGTCCACGTCCTCGCGCATATAGCTGATGAAGATCGTCGGTGTGTCCGTGGACGGCGCAACACCGGACGCACCCACCTCGGGTGGTCTCGCGGTGGCCTGTTTCTGCCAGCGCGCGCGCAATTCGGCGACAAACGCGGCGGGCTCCATGTCCAGCTGCTGCACGAGCGTCTTACGGCAATACGTGGTGAAGAAGCTTGAAAGCGACGGCTCTCGAGATGCCGAGCAGCCGGCTAGAAAGAAAGGAATGCGTTCCATCGACAACCGGCTGTTGCTCGACATGCGCAGTAGGAACCGCCCCAACCAATCGGGAATCTCGCAGCCGATGTAGAGCAGCGGATGCTCCTTCAGCTGATAACTGACCCAATCGGGAAGGCTCGCCCTGTCGCTGAGCAAGGCATGCATCCACTCGAGCCGGTCCTCCTCGTGAATCGCATACTGCGGTGTGGAGGCGGCCTGACCGTAGAGGTTCAGCACCACGGTGTCAGAGGCCGAAGCTGGTTGTGCGTTACGCGACTGTTCGCTCGTCGACTGATTCGGGGAGAACGAGAGCTCACGGGTTATCGGTCGGCCCTGGAAGCGAACCTCGTTTATCGCCTTCGCGAGCACTCGGTCGGGCGTCGTGCTCACGAACATGCGCAAATCGTCGATCGCCGCGAGGTCTCGCAACGCATCAGCGGGCTTCGGATCGACCTCCACGATGATGTCGTTGATGACGCGGTAGAGCCGCTCTATCTCGTCTTGGCCGCGCTCTCGTACAAACGCTGCCACCGCTTCATCCATCGTCGTGGGTCCCGGGGACACGGAAAGGCCCCAGCGCTCCACCAGACGCTGGCCGATCAATGTGCTGAATGTCAGATCCGCATTGCCGTTTTCGACGACAGTTACGTCAGGCCCCACCACCGGAACCAGCACTCGCTGCCGAATGTGGGCCAGAAGATCGTCCCAGAAATCGTCGTTCATACCCACCCGCTCGATTCGGTAGGCGCCGGACAACAGTTAGCAGCGCTGGTATGGCGCAATACCAGCGTGCCATGGCCTGATAGCGCATCGGGCACGAAATAATAGTGCGCTCGCGGTTTAGGGCGCAGTAGCGTAATCGACTACTTAACTTGGGCGGATTCGCCTTCGAATTTGCAGAATTCACGCAACGCCAGAGGTCAAACAGGCACCATAAGTACACGAGCTGTTAGTTGTGAACACAGGTAGTGCCCTACGCATGTGAAAAATATCAGGCGCTCGTAGCCTCTGTCTCGTAGCTGATGTGAAGGAGTTGAGTCATGGCGAAAAAGGCAGTCCTCGTCGGTGTTAACCGCTATCGCATTCCGGGGTCAGACTTGCGCGGTTGCGTGCCCGACGTGAAAAACATGTCCCGTCTGATTCAGGGGCAATACGGATTCGACGCAGGCGATATCACCATGCTCACCGACTTCGACGCCACGAAGAAGGCCATGGAGGAGGCCATCACGGGGATGGTCAAAGGCGCGAAACGCGGCGATGTGCTGCTCCTGCACTTCTCCGGGCACGGCTCCAACGTGCCGGACGACAACGACGAGGAAGCCGACAATCGCGACGAGATCCTCTGTCCCACAGATCTCGATTGGTATGACCCATTCCGCGACGACTGGCTGCGCAACGTCTTCGACGGCCTGAGCGCCGGGGTGAGTCTCACGATGATCTCCGACAGTTGTCATTCCGGAACCGTCACGCGTGCGATCGAGCCACCCGACGCCCCGCTGCTAGAGCGGTATCTTCCGAGCCCGTGGGACCTGGCCACCGTTGAGTCAGGGCGCGATCTGACCGCGACAACCCGCGGCACCCTGCATCAAGGCGACGGAAGAGGAGCGCAAGGCCCGCGACATTGTTCCTGTGGACATTCCCGAGGTGTTGATCTCGGGTTGTCGCGCCGACCAGACCTCGGCCGACGCACACATCAGCGGCGGATACGCCGGCGCACTGACTTATCACCTGGTCGAGGCACTCACCGAAGCCGGGACACCGCTGTCCTACCGCGACCTGCACGACCAGACGTGCGCGAAGCTGAAACGCGGCCGCTACGAACAGATTCCACAACTCGAAGGTAGCGAGGCGCGTCTCGAGCAACCTTTCCTCTCGCCGCTCGAATAGCGCCCGCACGCGCTCAGGGGGACCGTCATGACCGTAAAGCTGTCGATACGCGGCCAACGCGACGAAGGTGATCAGCGCGCCACGCGGGGCGGTCCGCCCGGTGCCGAGGCTCCGGTCACCGACCTGCTCGACGAGCTCGAGGTGCGCGACTCTTTCGACCTGTCGCCATCGGCCCGCGGACGGACTGGATCTGAAGAGCACGTCGAGAAACCCCTCGAAGTCGAGGACGACGACGTGCTCGAGATCGAGGTCGAGGGCGGCTTCCAGATCTGGACCTCGGCACAGCGCTACCGCGAGGACGTCCTGCTACTCAAGCCGGAAGCGAAGGTCGGCGACGCCGTCAGCGTCGACACGTTTCCGCGGGTGTCGGAGCGCGGCATCAAGGAATGGGCGGCAAGCAGGCTGCGCGTCCTGCGATTGAAGAAAGACAAGATCGCGGACCGCTCGACAACCCGGCAGTGGGGCTAGCCGAGTTCCCCGACCTGATAGAATGTGGCAAGAGATCTGGGGATCGATCTTGCGGTGAAGCTTCCGGCCTGGTTTGCCACCAAGGCCCTCATCCGCACTCGTCGAGAGCCGCCTCAAGCCCGGCCCCGGCCTGTACGCCTGGGAGGACGTCACGCGCCAGGCCGGGCCGGACACTGCCACGCCCGCGAGCTTTGACGACTTCGACGTCGACAAGCCAATTCTCGTCTTCATCCACGGCACCGCCTCGTCCGCACGGGGCAGCTTCGGTGCATTCCTGAGCCAGGACGCGCAACCGCAGTGGCAGGCGCTTCGTCAGCTTTTCGGTGATCGCATCTACGCCTTCGAGCACTGCACGCTGAGTGAAAGCCCGATCGACAACGCCATCGAGTTGCTCGACGCCCTGCCGCGCAACGCCCGCGTCAGCATCGTGTCGCATTCACGCGGCGGGCTGGTCGGCGATCTCGTCTCCTTGACGTCGATCAACGCCGATCTCGTCGCGAATTTCAACCGCGAGGATCCCGAACTGGAGTTGGCCGATCCACGATCGCCGGCAACTCGGGCGGCTCGCGGAACTGATTGCGCACAAACAGCTTCGGGTCGAGCGCTTCGTGCGCTGCGCCTCGCCCTCCCGCGGCACCCTGCTTGCCGCGGAGAACATCGACATATTCCTGTCGGTGCTGACCAACCTCGTCGGCCTGATTCCGGGTGTCGGTGGAACGCCGCTCTACGAGGTGACCAAGCGGATTGCGCTCGAAATCATCAGGAACCGCACCATGCCATCGCTCGTGCCGGGACTCGAAGCGATGATCCCGAAGTCGCCGCTCGTCGCGCTGCTCAACAATTTGACGGATCCGGCGGCCGGCGCGATGGGCGTGATTGCAGGAGACATCCAGGGCGGCAACTGGCTGAAGCGGATCGGGGTATTCGCCAGCGATCACATCGTCTACGAAGCTCGCGACAACGACCTCGTCGTCAACACCGACGCAATGTTTCACGGTGCGCGCCGCGAGGTCGTCGGCTACGTTTTCGATCAGGGCTCCGACGTCAGCCACTTCAACTATTTCCGCAACCCGCGCACCCGTGCCGCTCTCGTCGAGTGGCTTGCGGCTCCCCTCAAGGAGCGGCCGTCAACGTTCCACGAGGTCGTCGCGGGCGAGCTCGAGCCAGTACCGATGCTGCGTTCGATGCAGACACGTGCCGGTGCCGACCAGCCGATCGTCTTCGTCCTTCCGGGAATCATGGGCTCGCACTTGAACATCGGCGACCGTGAGGTGTGGCTGCACTACCTTGCCTTGCTGCGGGGCGGTCTCGGCGACCTCGCCGACATCACGGCGACAAACGTGCATCCCGCCGCCCTTGTCGGCGACGGTTACCGCGAGTTGTGTGAGTTTCTGCAGCACTCTCACGAAGTGATCCCGTTCGCATACGACTGGCGCCGATCGGTAAAGGCCGCGGCAACGCTGCTGGCGGTCGAGGTCGACAATGCGTTGCGACGGACCCAGAAACCGGTGCGCATCATCGCCCACAGCATGGGCGGGCTGGTCGTGCGAGCGATGATCGCGATAAGGCCCGATCTCTGGGACCGCATGTGCGAGCGTGACGGCGCGCAACTGCTGATGCTGGGCACGCCGAATCGCGGCTCGCATGACATCGTCGAGGCCCTGCTCGGCACGGCCGCGACCGTCCAGCAACTCGCGCTGCTCGACCTGACGCACGACACGACCGAAATCGTCGACATCGTCGCGAAGTTCCCCGGGGTGCTCGAGCTGCTGCCCAGCGACGGGGACTACTTCGATACTGCCCGCTGGAGCGGATGGAGGGACCAGCGTCCCGGGACGCCCGTCCTCAGTCAGGACCTGCTGATCGCAGCGGGCAAGGCGCACGACAGCGGCCATCTGACACTGTTTCCGCACTCGGATCGTGTGCATTACGTCGCCGGGACTTCGCCGCGCACCGTTACCGAAGTCGATGTCACCGGCGGCCGCGTCGTGCTGACATGCACAACGGAAGGTGACGGCCGCGTCACCTACTGCTTCGGGTCGCCTGCCGGGCGTACGGACGTGGTACATGGACGCCGTACACGGCGATCTGGCGTCCCACCGACCCGGGATGCCCGCGCTGCAGGATCTTCTCGACACCGGCACCACGTCACGGCTCTCCACCGCCCCGCCCAGCACGACCCGCGGTGGTGCGGTCGAGTACCGGGCCCTGCCCGAGCCGGTGCTTTATCCGACGGAAACGTCGCTGGCGGCCGGCATCCTGGGCAAGATCAGCACGCAGTTCATACCAACAAGGCCAGCAGCCGAGCTTCCGCGTATCGGTGGTCCACGGCGATCTGCGCTACGCGCGCTATCCCATCGTGGTCGGGCACTACGAGGGAGACACCATCATCGGCGCGGAGGCCAGCATCGACCAGCTGATGCGCGGAGCGCTCGCACAACGCTATGCGCTCGGACTGTATCCGGGCGAGTTCGGCTCGTTGGCGGTGATCCTTCGCAAGCGCACCCCGCTGCAAAAGGCGTTGCGACTGCCTTCGGGTGCGATCGTCATGGGACTGGGCAAATGGGGCGGACTCAGCACCGGGCAACTTAGCGACCTGCTTCGCCGTGCCGCACTTCAATACGTGCTCGAACGCCGTGACGGACTGGCCGCGTCGGCGGATGATGCGGAGGCCGCGGAGCCGGTGGGCCTGTCGGTGCTGCTGATCGGGGGCACCTCGACGACGAACATCGCCGTCGGGGATTCCGTCGGGGCCGTCCTCCGCGCGATTGCGCAGGCGAACCGCGAACTCGCCGACGATACCGGCAGCGCCCCGACCATCCAGGAAGTCGAGATCATCGAGTTGTACGCCGACACGGCGATCGAGGCCGCTCATGCGGTCAAGCGTCTCGCTCCGCTGATCGGCAAGGAACTCGATACCGACATCGCGGCGACGCCGCTGCTCCAGCGCGGTCGCGAGGGGCGCAGGCGCCTGACGTCGACGGGAGGCCGCGACGCGTGGCGGCGTTGGGAGGTCAGCGTGGTGACGCCCACCCGCACGGCCCAAACGGCATGTCTGCCTAAGCCGCTCGCTGATCGCCTCAAGCGCGCGGTGCTCGAATCGGACAACGCCGACGCGGAACTGCTTGCGGCGCTTGCGGAATTGGCGATCGGCGAACCCGCCGAGTCAGTCGAGGCCCATCGCGAGATCAAGTTCCTCACCCTGTCGGATCGCGCGCGCGCCGAGGCTATCTCGCATCAACGACAGCCCGAGCTCGTGGAGCGATTGATCAAGGATTCGATCTCCCAAACACGCTTCAGGCCTGAGGAATCGCGCGTGCTGTTCGAACTCACGGTTCCGAACGAGCTCAAGTCCGGGCTCGCGCAGGTCGACAATCTGGTGCTGGTCGTCGACGCCGAAACTGCCGCCTACCCTTGGGAACTGATGAGTGCCGGCGACAAGGCGCTGTGTCTCGACAAGGCCCTTGTGCGGCAGCTACAGACCGACGAGCTACCGGCGCCAGATCGGCGCACGAGCCGGCACGGCTGCCTATGTCGTCGGCGATCCGCTGGTCGGCCCGCCGTTCAGGCAACTGGTCGGCGCGGCGGCCGAAGCCGGTGCGGTGTACGACCTGCTGCGCGGGCGATTCACGGTCGACCAGCCCGCGACAAAACCGTCGGCGCTCGAGGTCCTCGCCGGGCTGTACAAGAAGCCCTACCGGATAGTGCATCTCGCCGGCCACGGCCACTACGAACCGCCAACGACTCCGGGCGGCAAGACGCGCAGCGGCATGGTGCTCGACAACGGCGTGTTTCTCACTGCCGTCGAAGTAGGCCAGATGCAGCAAGTGCCGGAATTGGTGTTCCTCAACTGTTGCCACATCGGTCAGACCGGACCCGAGGCCACGCCCCGCACGCCGACCGTCGAGTTCAATCGCCTGGCCGCAAGCGTTTCCCGCGAATTGATCGAGATGGGTGTGCGCGCGGTTGTCGCAGCCGGTTGGGCCGTCACGGACGACGCCGCCAAGGAATTCGCCTCCAAATTCTACGAACGCATGCTTGGCGGCGAAAGTTTCGGCCGCGCACTCAAGGCGGCCCGCATCCACACGCACGACAACTTCCCCGACAGCAACACCTGGGGTGCCTACCAGGCCTATGGCGACCCGGATTATCAACTCGATCCCGGCAGTTCCGGCACATCGGCCAACAGAGCTGGATCGAGTGGACGTTGCCGAGTTCATCGACGCGGTGGACCGCATCGGCCGCACGGTGGAAACCGGCACGGGCGCCGGCAGGTCGCTCAGCACAGCGGTGAAGACGCTCGATGCGCTCGTGAAAGATTGCCCTGCCGATTGGCTCGCCCAAACCGACGTGCAGATGGCGATCGGCTACGCCTACGGCAGGCTCAAGCAGTTCGAAGTCGCCGGTCGTTATCTCAAGACCGCGCTTGCCGGCGAGGGTGACACATCCACGACGACCATGCTTGCGGTCGAAAAGCTCGCCAACTTCGAGTCGCGCCATGCCGACGAGATTGCCGACGGCGAGGCCGAGCGGGCCCGCGAGTTGTACGAGAGGGCCATCGAGCGCCTCGAGCAACTTCTTGCCGTTGCCAAGACAGCGGAGCGGTACAACTTGCTCGGAAGTGCGTACAAGCGCCGCGCCGCCGCCGAAACGAACTCCAGAACGGCCAAGAGGAAGGCCAGCGCAGGCGTCCGAAAACTACCGGCAGGCGCACGCTTCTCATGCTGCAGCGCCAGGGCCTGGATCCATACCCCGCGTTGAACTGGTTGACACTGGCGACCCTTCTGAATGAGCAAGTGCCGGACGCCGATGCGTTGATCGAGCGTTGCGAGGCGACCGCACGACGAGCGGTTCTCGATCGACCGTAGTTTCTTCACGGCGGTCGCGTGCGCCAACGTGGCCTTGGTGCGCGCGCTCAGATCGGGCCGGCTCGGGCAGGACGGCCAGGTGGGGGACCAGGAGGTTGTCACGCTCCACGAGCTCTTCCAGGAAATCGTCAATGACACGGCGCCGACCGCCAGCGAGCTCGATTCGGTCTGCATGCAGATCGACATCATCGGCAGGTTGTTCAAGAAGATCGTGCCCAACCGCGCGAGCACGCGGGCAACGATTGCGCGCCTCGCCGAGCTGCGCTCCCTGATCGGAGGCGATGATCGCAACGGGCACAGCGCCGCGATTCCGGGCCAAGATCAGCAACCCACAGCGAAACAACCTGCCGTGCAGCACAAGCCGCCCAAGCGCAGGCCAGGGGGCGAAGGCATGTCGGGTTAGCAATTGACGGACCACGTACAGGACCAGCCGCCCGATGACGGCTTCGTCTACGACGCGTTCATCAGCTACTCGAGGAAGAACTCAGACGCCGCCGCGAAGATCGAGCGCGACCTGCAGAAGTTTCCGCTTACACGCGAGCTCCGAAAGCGCCTGGGGCGTCGGCACCTCAACGTTTTCCGGGACGTCAACGACCTGACCGGCAATCGGCTCACGCCGGCGCTCGAACAAAACCTCGAGCGATCACGGACCCTCGTCGTGCTGTGCTCGCCGGCGGCTCGCGCCTCCACCTACGTCGGCCTTGAGATCGAACGGTTCGCCCAACTCCGAGAGGCCAGCAGGATCGTTCCGGTGCTGGTCGCCGGTGTGCCCAACAACGAACGTGACTCGAATCCCGCGGAGTGGGCTTTCCCCGATGCGCTTGCCGATGCGCTCGGGGATGCTCCCCTCGCACCAGACCTGCGACAAGCATGGGAAGTCAAGCGCCGAAGGGAAAGACTCCGCGAGGGCTCGCCGTGGACCCAGCTCGTCGCCGGCATTGTCGACGTCAGCCCCGATGTTCTGACGGAGCGTATTGCACGAGCCGAACGGCGGCGTCTCCAAGGGATATTCGGCGGACTTGTGGCTCTGTTGGTCGTTGTCAGTACCCTGGCCGTCTTCGCCTGGATTCAGCGCAACAACGCTGTAGAACAGTCACTCATCGCGACCACACGGCAACTCGCGGCCACGGCCAAGACAACGGCCGAAACAGACCTGCAGTCTGCACTTCTGTTGGCCGACACGGCTTATCGGACGCGTGCGGAGCCGCAGACGGTAGAGGCCCTACACGCTGTCCTCACGACCACCCCGCAGTTGGACGGGTTCTACGATTTCGGTCAACCAGTCGCACTGGTCGACGGCACACCGGACGCGAGGATCCTCGTCGGCGGTACCGAGTCCGGCACCGTGTATCGGTTGGACCGCGCGACCGGGACCATGACCGAAGTGATGGCTCTGGACGCCCCGATCGAGTTCTTGTCCGTCAGCGACGACGGTCGTACCATCGCCGCGACCGGCGTCCGGTACGACGAGAACTCCATGCCCGTGGCGTCGCGATCTGCGACGTGGCGCGACGGCGAGCTGATTCCGCGGCCCGACAAGCGAATCGGCGCGATGTCGCCGTCGGGCCACACGATCGCGGTGTGGCTCGACGACGACACCCTGGAGATCGTCGCGGACGGTAAACGGACCTCGCTTGTTCCCGCCGGCCGCGCCGCCTGGGTTGAATTGCCCAGCGACGCTGTCGTGGTCACGATGGGTAGCGACGGTCAGTTCAGCCGCGCCGCGGTGGACGGTTCGACAAAGGAGACGACGCAGATCGCCATGGGCATGTCGAGGGTTGGTGGCGCCTTCTCCCCGAACGGCGCCAGGTTCACCTATATCAGCCAAGCTCTCGAGAATGAGGTTTGGGACCTGGCGGGTCCGTTCGAGGGGCAGACCGGCGAGGCGGCATTCGTCGGGCACACCGGCAATGCCAGGAACTCTGCTATTGCTCTGAACTACAACGGAACCCGCATGGCTACTGCCGCCGACGGCGCGATCTTCATCAGCGATGTCCAACCCATGGATCAGCTCTCGTCGCGGTACACCGAATTGCGGGGCGCCGGCACGAACCCACACTCCGTGCGCTTCCTGTCCGACGACGTCATCGTGAGTGCATCGGGAAGCAGCGCCGCGTTGTGGGACCTTCGAAACGAAATCCCTTTGGCCACCAGGGTTCCGGCCGAAGTCGGCAGCGACTGCGGTGCATGTGGCCCGCCCCGGGTAATAGTCTCCCCGGATGCCGGCAAGGCGTTGATCGCGAACAACGTGCTCCCCGGGACCAACCTGGTTGATTTCACCACCGGTAATAGTCGAAGCATCACCATTGGCCCGAAGGACGGCAACGGAAACTTCGATGCGCCGCCGGCGATGGTCTGGCTGGACTCGAAGCGGGTCTTCGCGTACGCGGCGAACGGAAATGGATGGATACTCGCCGGCGACCAGCTCGACGTGATCGAAAAAGAGCTCTCACTTCCAAGGTTTGACACCGTGACTCGCGCGGTTCTGCGGGATGACGGCAGGGTTGTCCTGGTCACCGAGCACGGTCTGGTTCTGGTGGATCCCGACACGGGTGAGGCCGTGGAAACGGGGTTCAAGGCCGTTGCAGTCACCACCGACGGAACCTATGCCGTCAACTTGACGCCGGAGAAGGGGGACGAGAACTCGACGGTGGTGGAGATCATCGACGTGGCATCGGGAAAGAAACTCGAGGAGCACATCGACGGACCACTGTTGAGCTTCGTCGAACACACCGGCGGCACGCTTGCCCTGCTGAGACAGGTCGGTAACAGGCCCGAGGACACCGAGGTGCTGACGCTCGATGCGCACGACGGCACGCTGCGCTCCGTCGAACCGCTCGGCGATCTTTCGGCTGCGACAAGTCCGGAGCTGGTCTCCTCGGCCGATGCGATCTTTGTGGACGAGGCCGTTGAGATAGGACTGTATTCACTGCGGAATGACCTGCGGTTGAGCCTTATTCCCGTCGAGTCAGGCCACCGGGCGTTCAATGCCCTCGGGCTGAACCGCGACGGCACGGCGTTGATCGTTGCCAGCCAGTCCGCCCAAGACGTTCTGCGGGTACCCGTGACGGCTGACGCGTGGTCCACGCTGGCCTGCGAGGCCGCCGGCCGCCAGCTCCATCCCGGTGAGCTGGCAAGCATTGTGAAATCGACGGATGGACTGACTCCAGGGTGTTGACGAGGCGCTAGCCGAGATAGAACGTGACTTCCGCGTTGTTCCCGCCACGGCAGGTAACCCGGTTGTCACTCCTGACGCAGGCCATCGTGTAGGTCTGCTTTGTGACCGGGCTGTAGACCCTGATCTCCACCGAGTCACCCGGCACGGCAAAGTACTCCTGACGCACATTGTGGGCGAACTCGCACGAGGTGCTGGAACTGACATATATCCCGTCACCGCATTCCTTCTCACCGGGGCCACATCCGCCCCCGCCCCCGAACTGGACTGTCAGCTCATCGAGTTTTTGCAATGTCCAGGAGTCGGCGACACCGGTGACCGACAAACCGGCGCGGCGCTGAAACTCGCGGATTACGGCTTCTGTCTTGGGGCCGAATTCGCCGTCTTCCGTCAGCTTGGAATAGGCCGGGTAGTCGCGGTTCAGGAGCGCCTGCAATTGCCTGACGTGATCTCCCCGATCGCCGTTCCTCATGGTGACGGTTGGGTATGGAGGCATGATTCGCGCTCCTTTCATGTTCGCGGGCCTTGGTGGAATAAACGTAGGACGACAATGCCGCGATGACATGAGTAGTCGGCTACTCGAATTGTCACTGCAGGGCGGCAAGCACCCGATCTAGCGGATCGCTCGGATCGCCGCACTCACGGAGGAATTCGAGCTGAAAGACTGCACTCTCGATTTCACCGGGTCTGCCTATTCTGGCGGCGTCGGCGTATTGGCGAATGGCATCGTCGACTGAAGCGGACCCCAGCTCAAACGCGTCGTGCAATGTCAACTCTGCCAAAGTCGCTGCCGCCCAGAGGTTTTGCGGTGCCTCCCGTTCGGGCCAGCCATGCCGAGGAATCGCGACGGTGAGGACCGAATTGAAGACGAGCTGCGGAACGCCGCGTCTCGGCCTACCGGCGCCAACCGAGGCCCATTACGGCATATCAAGCCCCGGTGTAGCAATCCGGGTCCAGCTCGAATCCGCACCGGTAGTTCAACGCAATACGGCCGAAAACTGGACTCGCACCTCGGCCTCGTCATTCCAGATCCCGTACGGCCGGCAAGAAGTGGCATGTCTCTTGTAGCAGCCGATCGACCAAAGGCCATAGGTCTCAGAATCGCTGTAGCCTGACATCCTCAAAGGCCTCGGCTACAAGGTATCGTTCGCGATCCGTGTCGTAGCTGCACGGCGGCGGCGTCACTGGCGCTCTCCGCAACTGTTCGGCGAGGCGCTCATCACAGTCTTGAGTAACCAGGTCTCGTGTGGTCAGGCGGTTGTCAAACGCGGGCTCGGTGCATGCAGGAGTTCTCAGCAATCGCATCGCGGCGACGACGCGAACTCGTCAACAGGGCCTCGGCTAACTCGATCGGCACGCTCGACGCGCATCTCGGAAATTCATTGTGCTGGCCCAGCCACAAGTTGTGGGCTACTTCACGCATCAGTCAGGGGCCGTCAGATCGCGTCGTGCTCACGCGGTCCCTGACGGCTTTCCGGCCGCCGGAAGGGCAGCAGCGACCTCGGCCGGAACGGCCGTAAGATGGCCGCCGAGGTCGACCATGAGATGGCGAGGGGCTGTCGTTTTCGCCGCTCGAGGCAGTGGCCACCACATTCGCAGATCGCGGATCGCTTAGTCCGCCTCGCTCGTCGACTGACGCAGTAGGGCTGCGAGAGAACGGGTGCGTACGGATCATGTTGAGATCGAACGGTGGTGCCATTCGTTTGAAGGAGGTGACGCTGGGATCGATGAGTACTGTTGACCGCGAGGCGAACACATGACGGATGCCGAGTTCGAGGCGACGTTGAAGGTGATCGCCGAAGGGTCAGTCCCAAGCACGAGATCGGAGTTGGCCAGGTCCGAAGCATGGCGAGAATGGAGGATCCGCTGTCCGTTTGCAGGTCCGGCCTGATCCACCGGCATTGAGATCGTCCTCGAGTAACGTTGGCGATATACTCATGGAACGCGGGATCACAGTCGATGGAAGCGGTTTACACGCGAGATCCTTCTTCTTCCCGTAGGGCATCACGACTGAAGGCACTCCGCGGCGACTTTGGCTTGGATGAAATCATTGCCAGGCGTTCAGGCGTTTCCTCGGCCGACTTCACCAGGGCGTCAGTCACAGCTGGGCGAAAAGCGGTTTGGCTGCGGAACCGCACGACGAGGGCCCAGACTCTTTGATCCGCTTCGCGTCCAGAGAGATTCTGCCTTGGCGAGTAGGGACCGTGTGTTGCGGTAGACATCGGCGTCAGCTGGGTCGAGGCCACCATCGTCGATATTGACGCCGGCAGTGGTGGTGATCCGGTCGTAGTGGCTAGTCCAGGGTTCTCCAGCCGGCTTGACACTTGTCCTGCAAAATGTCTCGACGTCGAAGGGAAGCGTTATCTGCAGCGGAATACCCTCGGCAAGCGCGGCCCGTGCGAAAAGGATGTCACCGCCCGACGCGAGCGCACCGACGAGTCTCTGCGGGGCCAATGAGTTGAGCAGGCCACGGATCCGGACGAACAGATCTTCGGCAGCGGCCGAAGGAAGCTGTGGGGTAGGTCGCTCGGGCTCATCGGCTTGACAGCCTCCGTACACGATGATCATGACCATGTACTCCTATGGCCGATTCGGCGTTGCGTCATTACTCGATTCAATGGGCATCACAACCACGGCGTGGTTCGTCGCTCAGAGGAATCCGTCGAAATGGGCTGCGTCGACATCACGTTCGGCGACACGTTGCCCGATCGACTGCAGTTCCTTGATGTGGTCCACAGAGTCCATTTTCTGAACGTCCTCTGGCCGGATTTCGGGTAGGCCGAGTGCGGCAAGGCCCGCGGTGCTGAGCTCCGCGTTGTACCGGACGTAGGTAAACATCCGTTCGCCTGGTAGTCCTGGCTGACTGTCCTCGGAATCAATGAGGTCACCGACTTCCCGGTCGATCGGGGCACCGTGACGGCAGCGTCCGAATACCCTGCACAGCAGATCCTGCTCGTTGAGCGCCGCCGACATCAGCGCCGCCGGAATAGATTTCGCATTGAAGAGAAGGTTCATGTCGCCCGGCCGCAGCGAGTCGTCGGCCTTCGCCGCCGTACCCGTACCCACGGAGACCAAGAGCATTTTCTCCTCGCCCGTGGGCCAACCCAAACGGTACGTACCCAATGTCGCCATCAAGAACAGCTGGAAGGCGGGGTTGTTGTACATGGTGACGCCGCCGTCGACGAAGACGAACGGATGCTTGCCGACCTTGATCAGTTCAGGCGGGAAGTACGTCGGAGCGGCCGTGCTGGCACGCACCAGCTGCCACAGCGGGAAGTTGAGATTGCAGTCGGATCGTCTCGGGTCGTTGTACTCGGCATCGGGGTTGTTGCTCAGCGGCCACGGCGAATCGGTAGTCGCGTTACGCAGCACCACCATCAGCAGCGTCTTGAGCTCATCGTCGCCGAAGGTCGTCAGCTCGCCGTAGGTCCTTTGCATCAGCCCTTGGAGCCGGTCGCTATTGAACTTGAAGCGATAGCGATCAAGTATGAACGCCTTGTCGAACATCTCCTCTCCGTGTTCGTGGTAGATAGTGCGGATTTCGGACACGGACATGCCTCGCGATATCCCCGCGGCGATGATGGCGCCGGTGCTGGTACCCGCGATGTAGTCGAAGTAATCGGCAAGGACCGCATCCTTGCCCAGCTTGCGGCGGACGATGTCTTCGATGGCGGCAAGAATCTCCAGGCTGAGCACGCCGCGGATGCCGCCGCCGTCGAGCGCGAGCAGCTTTCGTGGGCCGTCACTCTCCAGTCGATCGCGGTATCCCATACGTATGCCCCCCGTCTGACCTGACGCGACGATGTTAGCGACCGCGTCAACGAGGCGAGCCCGTTTCTGTTCTTACGCTTGCGGATTCTGGCCGATCACGTCGCCGAGCAACGCGGCGAGGGCCGCCGGCTCATCGAGGGGCACCGTGTCGATGAGTCCCGTCCCCGCAAGCCGCCCGGCCCGTTCATCGGAGCTCTCGCCGACGAGCGCTGCCGCGATAGCGTCAGCGGTGCGTCCTGAACCGTCGACGACGACAACCCGCCGAGAGGCTTGCACGCTGCGCTCAACGTCGGCGTACGCGATTTCTCCACCGTTGATCAGCACGGTGACGGACGGTCGTCCACCGGCGAGAACGGTTGTCGTGTCTGCGATCCACGGCGACTCTGCACCCCATTCGTCACCCGGAACGATGATGAAGTGGGTGTGGTGCGGTTCGAGCACAGTGTCCACGTCCGGCCGAGCCGGCCGGCCCGGCAGTTGCACGGTGCCGGCGGCCGTCACGCCCACGAGTGGAAACGACGCGCCGAGTTGCGCGCGGGCCTCACCGATCAGCCGCATCACGCCCGACAGGGTTCCCCCGTCGACCGCGGCTGCGTTGTATTGCTGCAAGACCGGCACGATGCCTGACAGGAATAGCGATCGCAGATTCTCGATATCGGTTTCGTCGAGGCCACCCGCCCCTCCGACAACGGTCACCGTGGGCCGTGGCGGATCCAAACCCAACGCGGATACCGCAGCCGGCAGGGCGGCCGGGATCGTCGACTTCCATCGCCCGTGCGACCAAGCCGTCGGGGAACTCGTACCGCAACGGTGCCGTCATTCCGTGGACCTTACGGCAGCCGTACCGACGGATCGGTGACGTAAGGCGAGGGGTTCGACCCTCGGTGATGGTCCCACTCAGCCGATTTCGAGTTGATGGCCGCATACCGCGGCATAGCCTTGGGACGAACATGAAGCTCGAGGGTTTGCGACTGCGCCAGCGCGACTCCACCACATGCGGCCCGAGTGTCGCGGTGGTGGCGGGTGCTCTGGTGGATCCGGATTATCGGTCGTCGCTGACCGGCTCACCGCGAAGCTGGTTCGACGACGAGCAGCTACGGGTTCACACCGAGGTGAACCGCGTGTGGCCACGGATGCTCGGCACCACGCCGATGGGCGTCGCCCGCGCGCTCACCACGCGCACGGAGGTCCGCGGTGTCCGATACCGGTGGCGGCCGTTCCGTGGTCGACGCGATCGGCTGACGGATGTGCTCCACTACGCGCAGGCAGGCTGGCCCGTCGCGATGCTGGTCGGCCGATTCATTCCGAGACACTGGGTGTTGATCGTCGGTGTCAGCGGGCAGACGTTGCAGTGCTACGAGCCGTCGTCGGGCGAGGTCCGGCCCGCACACTTGGACGCGGTTCGGTCCTCACGGTTGACGGGATTGGGCTATCCGCGGCCGTTCGCTTTCGTGTTGCCTTCGTCGAAGGCGGCCACCCGGTCGGCGACGAGCTGATCCCGCGGCACGTCGGACTCCCGCAGCCCGGCGATGACACCGGCACGGTTCCGGTCGGGTTGGTTCTGCGACATCTTGGACTTACCTTCGACTTTGGTGATGGTGAGTTCGACTCCCACGATGCCGCGTAACTGCGACTGCGTGTACGCCTCCGGCGCGTCGGTCACCTGCCACGGCTCGGGTCGGGCCGCCTCGTGGCGGTTGGTCAGCCTGGTGACCAAGTCGAGGACCCAGTCAGGATCGTCGTGGATGACCAGGCGGCCGTAGACGTTGAGGACCTCGTAGTTCCAGGTGGGTACGACCTTGCCGGTCTCGGCCTTGGTCGCATAGAAGTTGGGTGAGACATAGGTGTCGGGGCCGGTGAAGATGGCGACCGACTCGGCGCCGTCGGCGTGCCAATGCGGGTTCGCCCGGGAGACGTGGCCGATGAGCGAGTGGCTGGACTCGTCGTAGATCAAGGGCAGCGGTGTCACCAGCAGACCGGACGGGTGATGGCTGACCAATTGCGCGAAGTCCGCCGCCGCGAGCGCCGCTGCGGTCTGCTCGTCGGTCAACGCGAATTTGCGCGGTATGTACATCGAGCTCCAGAGTAATCCGTTCGAACGTATGATCGAACAGTGGGCGAACTCCAGTCCATCGGCTACAACGGTCAACCCGTGCAACAAGCCTTCCGGCCCGTCGAACCGCCGATGGCTGTCCTCGTCGACCTCGCCGCGCTGTTTCCGCGCGAGCCGCACAGCCGCGGCGGTTACAACCCGGCCGGCTTGCAGATGCATTCGGTCGTCGAAGGCCGGCTGGCCGTCTGGGGCATCTGCGAGCAGGGCCATTGGTGGGGCCTGGTCACGTACGCCATCGCCTACGGCCCCAAGCGGCGATCGGTCACGCACTGGATTCCCGCGTGGCTGTTGAGGCGCAAGCCGGAGCGACGGTGACTAACCGTCGGCGTCTTCGTCGCCGAACTCATCGCACTACGCGGACGGGCGGTCCACGTCTGGCGAGAAGGTCGCCGCGGCGACCCGCCGCTCCGCTTCGGCCCGCGATATCCGCAACCGTCGTGAAAGGACCTCGGCCCATGACGCACCGCCGAACTGCGGAGGCGGAGCCGAAGTGATGAGGCGGCCGATCAGCCTGCGGTCGAAATCCGCCAACTCCTTGCCCAGCTCGTCGATCTGCTGGAGCAGTGACACCCGCTCTGACCACGTCAACGTGTACAGCGGCAACCTCAGCAGTTTGTCCTGGCCCGCTTTGATGGCGCCGAATGCGGCACTGATTTCATCTTTCGAACTCATGCTTCGAACAATAGTTCGAAGCACCGACAAATCTCAGGGGTCGCCGATCCGCCAGGTTTGTTCGCTGCTCACCACCGGCCGAGTCACGACATTGAAATCACCGTCGAGGGTGGCCTCGAGGAATCGTCCGCTGCTGACCTGCTGAATCGAGATGAATCCGCCGCCGAAGTCCTGGATCCGCCAGCGCTGGGTGTCGTTGTTCTGCTGCGGGCGGGTGACCACACGGAAGTCCAGTTCAGCGATCTCATGTGCATCGAGGAAACGGCCACTGCTGACCTGCTGGATGGTGCTCACATCGCCACCCAGATCGGTGACGCGCCAATGCTGGGTGGTGTCGAAGCCCTGGAATGCCCGGGTGACGACCTGGAAGTCCTTCCCCGCAATCTCGTGCGCGTCGAGAAAACGGAGACCGCCTCCCTGCAGCCGGACGGTGCGGGTGGCAACCGCTTCTTTGTTCGTGGTGATGGACATCGTTGGTCCCTTCGGGCGAGCGCGATATCTGTCACGGTCACGCTAAGAACGCAGGCTCCTGTTGCCACGAGTGGCGAACTACCCCTTCTCGAGGCCGTCGGTACTTACCCGGCGGATAGGAAACTCTTCCCCCCGAGCGCGAAATCCTGGCCTTCCAGCGATTACGCAGGAACGGCCTGATCACGACCATGAATGTCGTCCCTCATGAAAAACGAAACGACATAGGAAACCCTCATGCGTGCCACAGATCACACAGTGCGGATGCGTCCCTTCGCCGGCATCGACGCCGAGACGGTGCGCGTGCGCCCTGTAGACCTGCCATCGAAGCCAGTTCAGCCGCGGAAGCCTGCGAAGCCGTTGCCGCCCGTCATCAGCGGCATGGACGCGAAGACAGTGCGGCACCGCATCGTCGACATGGCGGTCAAGCCGCTGCCGAGCGCAATCGCCGACCGTATTCCGCGCACCGTTGCCCACCGGCCGAGCAAGTGGCTCGTCGCGCGCGTCCTGCTGGTGCTGCTTCTGGCGTCGATGCCGATTCTCGGCATCTCGGTCGACGTGTTCGGGCTGGTCTCGCAGAGCACCACGTCGATCGTGGTCATCGTCTTATGCGCCGTGCTGGGGGCGATCATCACGTTCGCGCCGCACCGCATCGACATGATCGTCGGTCGCGGCCTGATCGCCGGGATGGTGGCGTGCATCGTCTATGACGGAGCCCGGCTGTTCGCCGTGCACGTCCTGGGGTTGATGGGTGACTTCATCCCCGTGATGGGATCGTGGGTCACCGGCGAGCCGGACACCGCGGGCAGCGCGGCGGTCGGCTACGTGTGGCGCTACATCGGCGACGGAGGCGGCCTCGGCGTCGCGTTCTTCGTCGTCGCGTTCGCGCTGGGCATCGATCGGTGGTCGAATGTGCGGGCGGTGCTGGCCGCGGTGGCCTTCGCCGTCTTCCCCACATGGGCCGGGCTGATCGCAACGGTCGCGCTGGCTCCGCACGGGCAGGAGATGATGTTCCCGCTCAACACGGCCACCATTTCGATCACCCTGATCGGGCACCTGATCTTCGGCTTCGTCCTCGGGCTCGCCTTCCTGAAGGCACCCCGCGGAGGCGCCCATCGCGATTGGCCCTGGACACCGATCCTGGAAACGAGAATGGTTCGGCGGTTCACCCCCGCCGCATGGCGACGCTCTCATCGCTCGTCGCGTGCGTGACCGACGGCGCGTTCGGGAGCCAAAGGCCCCCTCGCTGGGTCAGAATTGCCTAGATAGGAGGTCACGTGTCTGCCCACCTGCGAAGTCTCGAAGCCATCAGGGCGGGAGCTGATTCCGCTGAGCGGCCTACGGCTGACTCTCGGCAAGGCCTCGACCAACGATGTGTCGCTCGAGCACGACCCAACGGTCTCCCGCCTGCACGCCGTTCTGGAAAACCATGGGTCTGCCTGGTCGATACGCGATTTGGGTAGTCGCAACGGCACCTACCTCAACGGAGAGAAGATCGATGCGGAACGGGTCTTGCGCTCTGGAGACGAATTGCGCGTCGGAAAGTCACGTCTGGTCTATCTCGAGGCAAGGCAATCCGACGAGCCGCTTGAAGAAGCGACAATCGTTCCCGACGCCGCCCAACTCCCGCCGCGGCTGACCCGTCGCGAAGTCGACGTGCTGATGGTGTTGTGCCGTCCGTTGGTGTCCGACGATCCATTTCCCGAGCCCGCGTCGGTTCGCAGGATGGCAGGCGACCTCTACGTGACCGAGGCCGCCGTCAAGCAGCATCTCCAGAACCTGTACGACAAGTTCTCGATCCCCACCGAGGGTGACCGCCGGGTCCGTCTGGCCAATGAGGCGCTCCGGCGCGGCGCCGTCACCATCGCCCAGCTGCGCGACAGCGGAAGCTAGGTGAAGTCGAGGGCTTCGACGGTCGCGACCGCGCCCTCGTGTGTGGGCCGGTCCGCGCCGCCTATGCAATAGACGGTCTCGCCGACCGCAGCCACCACCTGGCCGTGCACCGGTGTGTTGATCGGCGCCAGAGTGGACCATTTCCGATTGGCGGTGTCGTACATCTCGACCGTGGCCAGCACGCGCGTCGGTTCCTCGCCTCCGACGACAACGATTCGGCCATCGACGAAGGCGGCGCCGTAGCTCCCACGTGGAGTCGGCATGTCCGGGAGGTTCTCCCAGTTCCCCGATACCGGGTCGAACCGCTGGAAGGCCGGCGAGTTTTCGTCGGCCGACAGATTTCGCCCGCCCACGGTGTACACGTACACGCCGTCCGATACCGCGGCCAAGTGTTCGCGCGGGGTCGGCAGGTCCGCGGCCTGCGTCCAGGACTCGCCGTCGAAGACCTCGGTCGCTGCGACCAGCTTCTTGTCGTCCTGCCCGCCGACGACCACGAGCTTGTCGCCGACGACGGCTGCCGCCGCCGCAGCCCGGGCGTGTGCGAGTGCCGGAAGCTCTTCCCATTTGCCGCCGCGGAAGGCGAACACCTTGTTCGACGCGTCCGCGAGGTTGTCGGTGGCGCCCCCGATGACCACCATTTCGCCCCGATAGGCTGCCGCGGTCGCGTGATGCAGCGGCATCGGTAGCGGGGGCCGTTCCTGCCACGATCCGGATTGGGTGTTGTAGCTCTCCACGGTTGGCAGCGGCTCGCCCTGGCGCATCCCGCCCGCGATCCAGATCTCGTCGCCGATCACCGCCCACGCCATCATCAACCGCTCGCTCGGTGCGTCCGGGAGGTTGCGCCATTCGGGTGCCGGCTGCGGTTTGCGCGCACCCAGCTTCAGCGATTCGGCGGCCGATGTGACCTGCCCATCGCCTGCACCGGTCGACCCGCCGATCGCATAGACGGTCCTTCCGACTCCGGCCACCGCCATGCCGTGGCGCGCAGTAGCCATGTCCGGCAAGCCATTCCACGATTGCGTGATGAGATCGAGTACGACCACGCTCTTGAGGACCTGGCCCGCCGACATGCCTCCCAACACCACCAGCCGCCCATCGGCGTAGGTCACGCCCAGGTCGCTACGTCGCCCAGGAAGTTCGGGCAGGCTCGTCCAGGTGTCCGTTGCCGGGTCATATGTCTCGACCGTCGCGAGGTCGGAGGTCCCGTTCTTCCCGCCAAGGACATACACCAGCTTGCCGTCTGACGCCGCGCCCAACATCTGCCGCGGGGTGGGGATGGGGGCGCCGAGTTTCCACGAGGTGCCGTCGAAGATCTCCGTGGTGTTCAGCAGTTCGCCGCTGGCGTCCACCCCGCCGGTGACGATGATGCGGTCCCCAACCACGGCGGCCGCTGCTGCCGCCCGTGGCTGCAGCAGAGGAGGCAGTGCAGCCCAGCGGCTGTTGACGACCCGCCACACCCCGTCCGTCGCGACCTGGGTGTTGGCGCCCTCGGTGCGCCAGCCGCCGAGCACGACCGGGGTGTCCTGCCACGTCACCGACATCGCGTGCTGCACCGGAACGGTCAGGTCCTCGCCGCTCTTCCAACTGTCGATGGCGGGGTCGTAGCCCTCGTGTCGGCCACTGACCCGGCCATCCGCGGCCATGCCGCCGAAAACCCAGATGGTGCCGTCGGCCTGGGTGGCCGCCACCCCGTCCCGGGCGACGCGCGCATCCGCGATCGGCTCCCAGGCTGCCTGGGCTTCCGCGGTCGGTTGACTCGCGGTTGGCGCTTGGCCACCGCGGTCGTCGCGCGACGAGACGATGAAGACACCGCCGGCCACCAACAGCAGTGCCGCCGCCGCGGCCCCGATCGCGATCAGGATCTTCTTGCGATTCTTTTTCGTCTCCGGTTTGAGCGTCGTCGTCCGGGGATCGGCCAAATCGGCTGGCTGCGCCGGTGGCCATCTGAGGCTGGACCGACTGACCGAAGCGGTGTGCGCGAACATGTCCGGGGTCGGCGGCGGCAAGGAACCTGTCGATCCGCCCGCCGGGATCGAACCCTCTTGGAGCCCGGTCTGGCCGGACGGCTCCGACAGCGGCAGCGCTTGCGTGCCTCCCGTCTGTTCCGGCTGACCGGCGGGCTCGCTGAGGGCCATCTGGTCCGGTGTGAGGCCGTTGTGCCGCTGAGCGAACTGCAGTTCGCGACCGAATTCAGCCGCCGATCCATATCGGTCAACCGGTTCACGTGACAACGCCTTCTCGATCACCGCGCACACGTCCGCTGGGATTCCCTGCGGGCGCAGGTCGGGCACGGGCGTCGACGTGATTCGCATGTAGTGCGCGATCAGATCCTCGTCGGCCTTGCGCTCATGTGGAGGACTCCCCGCGATCAGCGCGTACAGCGTGGCGCCGAGGGAGTAGACGTCGGCCGCGACCGTGGGCGAATTCCCGGCGAGCACCTCGGGTGCGGTGTAGGAGAGGGTGCCCGTGAAGAAACCGGTCACCGTCTTGTACCCGCCGGCGATGCGGGCGGTGCCGAAGTCACTCAGTTGCGGTTCGCCGTAGTCGTTGACGAGGACATTCGCGGGCTTGATATCTCGGTGCAGCGTGCCCGTCCGATGCGCAGTCTCCAGCGCACCGCACAGCTTCACTCCGAAGCGCAATGCCTCAGGCCACGAGACGCGTCCCTCCCGGCGCACCCGGTCTGCGAGGGAACCCATTGTGCTCAAAGGCATTACGATGAACGGCCGGTTACTCTCGGTCAGGCCGACCTGCAGGATGTTCGCGATGTTGGGGTGGCCGGAGAGCGCCCCCATCGCGTAGCCCTCGCGCAGAAAGCGCTCACGGTCATCGTCGTCGAGATCAGAGGCAAGCACCTTGATGGCGACGCTTCGTCCGAGCGACTTCTGATAGCAGCGAAAGACGACGCCCCCGCCGCCGCGGCCGACCTCGACGGCGTCCGTGAACCCGGCGGCCGCCAACTCGGCAGCTATACCGCCTGATCGGGGGGATGGGGTGCCCCCTGAGGGTCCTTCCGCCATGGTGTCGATCGTCCTCCGATGGGGTGCCGATGATTCGTGATTTGTAAAAGGTACCGAGCAAACACCCCGAGAGCGCTGGATTTGCACTCGTCGGCGGGGCCAATCCCGGAGTCTGGCTAGGCTGGCCGGGTGGCCAGAAAATATGCCACCGCCGACGCGGTTGGCTTACCCGAACTGCTCGAGTTCGTCCGTCCGCGACATCGCATGGTGCTCACCACCTTCCGGGCTGACGGGACCCTGCAGAGCTCACCGGTGAGCGCGGGTGTCGACGACCACGGTCGAATCGTCATCGCCAGCTACCCGCAGCGGGCGAAGTCGGCCAACATCCGCCGCACGCCCCGCGCCAGCGTGACCGTGCTGTCGGACGACTTCAACGGGCCCTACGTCCAGGTCGACGGTGACGCCGAAGTCATCGATCTGCCCGATGCCGTCGAGCCGCTCGTCGACTACTTCCGGTCGATATCGGGGGAGCATCCCGACTGGGACGAATACCGGCGGGCGATGGTCGAACAGGGCAAGTGCCTGATCCGGATCACCCCGCAACGCTGGGGTCCGGTCGCCACCGGCGGCTTTCCGCCGCCCTCGTAGCGGCGTCAGACGCCGTCGAGATCCAGTGTGACGGCGCCGGCCGGGTCGGCGCGGAACTTTCCCCCGCCGGTCACGTCGGTCAACTCGTCGGTTCCGGACACAACGCGAAGGGTGGCGGTGGCGGCGCCGCCTTCAAATGTGCCCTCGTGCAGCAGCACGAGGCTGCCGCGCTTCCCGCCGACAGTGCCCTTGATCCGTTCGATGCCGACAAACGTCGCGGTCTTGTCGGGCGCGTAGGCCATCAGCCACTTCGTTGCCGAGGTGCCGTCGATGTCGCCCGAGTATTTTTTGTCGACCAGGGCCTCGGTCAGTTTGGAGACACCGCCGCTGTCGTCGAACGGCGCCTCGTCCCAGTTCGCGATGTCAAAGCTGGCTTTGATGTGTGCGGTCATTCCGGCCTCGATCCGTCATCAGATGTTGCTTCGGATACCCGATGGCGGCCATCTCGAATCGACGGCTGAACGCGACGGGTAACCGTGACTGTGGTAGTCAGACAGGGTGGCCGCGTTGCGTCGGATAGACTGTCAAACTATAGTCTGGACACATGTCCAGTGGCCTGCCGTCGTCTCGGACCGCAGGTCAAGAGGGTAAGCAGGCTATGTTTGTCGACTCTTCGCGCAAGCGCTCGTCGGCCCTGAAGTCGGAGTGAATTGAGTATGCGCGTTGCCCTGCTGTCGTATCGGAGCAAGACGCACTGCGGTGGGCAAGGCGTCTACGTCCGCCACCTGAGCCGCGGCCTCGTCGAGCTCGGCCACGACGTCGAAGTGTTCTCCGGCCAGCCATACCCGGAGGGTCTCGACCCCCGGGTCACCCTGACCAAGGTGCCCAGCCTCGATCTCTACCGAGAGCCGGACCCCTTCCGCGTCCCGTGGCCGAATGAGATCAAGACCCGCATCGACCTGCTCGAGCTGCTGACGACGTGGACGGCCGGCTTTCCGGAGCCGCGGACGTTCAGCCTGCGCGCCGCGCGGGTGCTGGCCGAGCGGCTGGCCGACTTCGACGTCGTGCACGACAATCAATGCCTCGGCACCGGCCTGCTGAAGATTGCCGAGCTGGGGCTGCCGGTGGTGGCGACGGTGCATCATCCGATCACCCGCGACCGCGTGCTCGACGTGGCCGCAGCGCGATGGTGGCGCAAGCCCCTGGTTCGCCGCTGGTACGGCTTCGCGGAAATGCAGAAGGACGTCGCGCACCAGATCCCCGAACTGTTGACCGTCTCGTCGACATCGGCCGCCGACATCGCCGAGGACTTCGCGGTGTCGTCCGATCAATTGCACGTCGTCCCACTCGGTGTGGACACCGCATTGTTCAAACCCGCCGAGCAGCGCGTGCGCAACCGCATCATCGCGATCGCGAGTGCCGACGTTCCGCTCAAGGGTGTCAGCCATCTGCTGCACGCGGTGGCACGCCTGCGCGTGGAGCGCGATCTCGAACTCCAGCTCGTCGCCAAGCTGGAGCCGAACGGCCCGACCGAGAAGCTGATCGCCGAGTTGGGTATCTCCGACATCGTGCACAGCTCAAGCGGCCTATCCGACTCCGAGCTTGCCGACCTCCTGGCGTCTGCCGAAGTCGCCTGCATCCCTTCGCTTTACGAGGGCTTCTCGCTGCCTGCGGTCGAGGCGATGGCCAGCGGGACACCGATCGTGGCCAGCCGGGCAGGCGCGCTGCCCGAGGTGGTCGGATCCGATGGCGAGTGTGCGCGGCTGGTCAGGCCCGCAGATGTCGACGAGCTGACCGCGGTGCTCGGCGAACTGCTCGATTCGCCGCTGGAGCTGCGCCGTCTCGGTGCGAACGGCCGGAGGCGCGCGCTCGACGTGTTCAGCTGGGAATCCGTTGCGGCACAGACGGTGGCGGTCTACGAGATGGCTCGCGCGCGGGTGGGGCAATGCTGACCGTCGACTTCGACCGGTTGGAGATCGGCGCGGGCACGAAGGTGATCGATGTCGGCTGCGGCGCAGGCAGGCATTCGTTCGAGGCATTCCGGCGGGGCGCAGATGTGATCGCCTTCGATCAGAATGCGTCCGACCTGAACGACGTCGACGAAATCCTGCAGGCGATGCAGGACCAGGGCGAGGTGCCCGCATCGGCAAAGGCCGAGGCGGTCAAGGGTGATGCACTGGACCTGCCCTTCGCCGATGGCACATTCGACTGTGTCATCGCGTCGGAGATCCTCGAGCATGTCCCGGAAGACCATCGGGCGATCTCCGAACTCGTCCGTGTTCTCAGACCGGGTGGTGCGTTGGCCATCACTGTGCCGAGGTGGCTGCCCGAACGGGTGTGCTGGGCACTGTCGGACGAATACCACGCCAACGAGGGCGGGCATATCAGGATCTACCGCGCCGACGAACTGCGTGGCAAGGTGCTCGCTCACGGCCTGCGCATGACCCACACCCATCACGCACATGCGCTGCACTCGCCATTCTGGTGGCTGAAATGCGCTGTCGGCACATCGAATTCGGAGCACCCCCTGGTGACGGCCTACCACAAGGTGTTGGTGTGGGACATGGTCAGCCGGCCGTGGCTGACTCGGACGGCCGAGTCGCTGCTGAATCCGCTGATCGGCAAGAGCGTGGCGTTGTACTTCCGCAAGCCTGAGGTGGCCGGTGTTTCACGCTAACAAGTCTGACGTTCCGTCCGTTTCAGGTGTCCTGACGCCCGCGCAGTGCAGGCAGACCGCGAAATCGATTGCGAACACCCAGGAGTCCTCCGGCGCCATTCCGTGGTCCGAAGGCGGGCACACCGACCCGTGGGATCACGTCGAGAACGCGATGGCGCTGACGGCCGCCGGGCTGCTGGAACCCGCACGCGCGGCGTTCGATTGGTGCAGGACCTCTCAGCGGGCCGACGGATCGTGGCCCATCCAGTTGCGCAACGGCGTCGTCGAGGATGCCAACAGCGACAGCAACTTCTGTGCGTATGTCGCCACCGGCGTCTGGCATCACGTATTGAGCACCGACGATCGTCGGTTCGCCGAGGACATGTGGCCGGTGGTCAGCAAGGCGGTCGACTTCGTCATCGACCTACAGCGGCCGAGCGGCGAGATCGTCTGGGCCCGAAGCGACTCCGGGCCTGAGCCGGACGCACTGCTGACCGGATGCGCGAGCATGTACCACAGCCTGCGCTGCGCGCTGGCGCTGGCGGACTACTTCGACGACGCGCAGCCCGAGTGGGAGGTCGCCGTCGGTCAGCTCGGTCACGCGATCGCCCACCACCCCGACTTGTTCGTCTGCAAGGACCGTTGGTCCATGGAGTGGTACTACCCGGTGCTCGGCGGCGCGCTGCGCGGCGCGGCGGCCCGGTCCCGCATCGACGAACGATGGGACGACTTCGTCGTACCCGGTCTGGGAATCCGGTGTGTCGACGACCGCCCGTGGGTGACCGGAGCCGAAACCTGCGAACTGGTACTGGCTTTGGACGCGATCGGTCAGACCGCGCGCGCCCGTGAGCAGTTCGCGGCCATGCATCACCTCCGTGAGGAGGATGGCTCTTACTGGACCGGCCTGGTTTTCGCCGATGGCAAGCGCTGGCCCGAGGAGCGCACCACATGGACGGGCGGTGCGATGATCCTGGCCGCCGACGCGCTGTCGCGTGCCACGCCCGCCAACGGCATCTTCCGCGGACTGGACCTACCGCGCGGCCTGGAAGGCGAATTCGACTGCGAGTGCGCGACTACCGGTCGCTGACCCGCGCCTAGATCGCTTCGCCCGGCGTCCCCGATACGCGTTCAAGAACACGCATCGAGCCGATCGCCGAGACCTCACGGAAGGCCCCGGTGGCGAGCGCACGCTGGTAGATGTGAAACGGTGCCTGGCCGCCTTCGTCGGGATTCGGGAACACGTCGTGGATGACCAGGGCGCCGCCGACGTCGACCCACCTGGCCCAGCCGTCGAAATCGCGTTGCGCGGCCTCCTCGGTGTGCCCGCCGTCAATGAACAACAGCCGCAACGGTGTTCGCCAGCCACGTGCCGCCACGAACGACTTGCCGACCACGGCGACGACGTGGTCGTCGAGGTCTGCGGAGTCCAGCGCGCGGCGCAGAGACGGCAGTGTGTCGAACCGTCCACTGACCGAGTCGACCAGTGAGGTGTCGTGGTACTCCCAGCCGGGCTGGTGCTCTTCGGATCCGTGATGGTGGTCCACGGTGTAGAGCACGCCGCCGCTCTGCTGCGCTGCGGCGCCGAGCATCAGCGTCGACTTGCCGCAGTATGTGCCGATCTCCACGCCAACGCCGTCGCGGAGATATCCGACTGCGGCGTCGTACAGCGCGCGTCCCTCGTCGGCGGGCATGAAGCCGGTGACCTGATCGGCGAGGGCGAACAGGCGTGCGGCCGATGCGGGGAGTGCGGTATCGGTGTTGCTCATCGCGTCCAACTTACCGTTGCTGGTGCAGGGTGGTTGTAGTAGCGTCCGGACACGTGTCCGATACGGCTCTGGAGTCGACTCGGCGTCGTCTGACCGCCAAGCAGGCGGATACCGTCGATCGGCTTGGCCGGGCGGCGGTCGAGATTCTGACCAGGGACGGCTTCGCCGATCTGACCGTCCGACGCGTTGCGGCCGAGGCCGGTGTCGGCGCGGCGACCGCCTACACCTACTTCTCGTCGAAGGAACATCTCGTCGCGGAGGTCTTCTGGCGCAAGCTGGCCGGCGCCGCACCGGCGATGCACGATTCCGACGACGCGGCAGGCCGGGTGATCGACGTGCTGCGGCACATCGCATTGCTCGTCGCCGACGAACCCGAGTTCGCCGGCGCGGTCACCAGCGCACTGCTCGGCAGGGATCCCGACGTCGAGGTGCTGCGGCTGCGAATCGGTCGCGACATCCACGATCGCCTGGTGGCCGCGCTCGGATCCGACCGCGATCCGGATGTGATCGAGAGCCTCGAGCTGTTGTACGCCGGTGCGCTGGTCAGGGCGGGGATGGGCTACGGGTCCTACTCCGACATCGCCGACCGGCTGGAGAAGTCCGCGCGCTTGATGTTGGCCTAGCCGCCGCGGCGCGCGCCGAGGATGGCGATCGCGGCGGTGACCGCGGTCTCGACGATTTCGCGGCCGTCGGCGCCGTCTTCCACCGCCAGCGCGCTCAATTCGCGTAGCCCGCCGAACAGGAACACCGCCATCTGGTTGGTGATCGGGGCGATCCCTGCGCGGCGGAATGCAGCGCTATTGCTCAATTCGATGAACATGTCGGTGAATGCCGACATGCCTCGGCGCTGAAGGAAGCGAATATCGCGACCGAGCGCGGGAAGTTCGCGAATCCAGCTGAGCGTGATCGCAGGACGGGCCTCGAGATCGGTGACCCAGGCATCGACCGCCTGGCGGATCTGGTCTTGCCAATCGGCTTCCGGATCGACCGCGTCACGGATCTTTACGATCAGTTCTCTGTTGCCCGCCGCCAGCAGTTCGATGAAGCACTCCTCCTTGCTGGAGTACTCGCCGTAAAAGGTGCGCTTCGAGGTGCGGGCATGCCGGACGATGTCGGCGACGGTGGTCTCCCGGTAGCCCCGCTCGCCGATGGACGCCGCAAGGCCGTCGAGTAGTCGCTGGCGAAACGGGCTCGGCACGTCGTCGGCGACGACAGGCCAATCCTCAGCGACGGTCACGCTCACCAATCCTTCCGGACATCGAAGATAAAGCTTGTCACAACACGGTACCGCAGAGTACCGTTTGGGAAAATGACGCGGTACGAAGCGGTACCACAGACTGTATGGAGTGATGCGGCGTGACTGAGGCAGCCACCGTCAACACGGAAGCCCCCTGCGCGGAACAACGTGGAAAACGTCCGCCTGCGCTGCGGCTGCCAAAGTTCGTGCAGGGAGTCGCCTTCGCCGCATTCCGCCGCAAGACGATGCGCGACGGGGCCAAGCGTTACGGACAGGTGTTCGCCATCAACATCCCGTTCTTCGGCCGCACCGTCATCGTCTCCGACCCGGCGCTCGTGCGGTCGGTGTTCATGGCCAGCACCGACGACCTGATCAACGTCCAGCCGAACCTCAGCCGCATCTTCGGCCCCGGGTCGGTGTTCGCGCTCGACGGCAAGGAGCACCGGAACCGGCGCAAGCTGCTCGCTCCGCCCTTCCACGGCCAGAGCATCAAGAACTACGAGAAAGTCATCGAGGAGGAGACGCTGCGCGAAAGCGCAACCTGGCCGGAGGGCAAGCAGTTTCGCACACTCGAGCCGATGAACCGGATCACACTGAATGTCATCCTGCGCACCGTGTTCGGCGCCGACGGCGAAGAGCTCGACGAATTGCGAGAGATCCTCCCGCCGTGGGTGAAGCTGGGATCGCGGATGGCCACCCTGCCCGAGCCGCCGTTTCGCACCGGCCGCCGCAGCCCATGGGGCAGGCTCGAGGAGTTTCGCAGGAAGTTCGACCGCGTCGTCTTCACGTTGATCGACAAGGCCGAAGCGGATCCGAATCTCGATGAGCGATCAGACATTCTGGCGCTGCTGCTGAGCAGCCGGTACGAGGACGGAACCGCGATGTCCCGGCAGGACGTCTCCGACGAACTGCTCACCCTGCTCGGCGCGGGCCACGAAACCACGGCATCCTCGCTGGGCTGGGCGTTCGAGAGGCTGCGTCGCCACCCCGACGTCCTGGCCGAACTGGTCAAGGAGGTCGACGAGGGCGGCAGCGATTTCCGGCAGGCCACCATCCTCGAGCTGCAGCGGGCGCGAACGGTGATCGACTTCGCAGGACGGCACGTCAAGGCAGCGAAGTTCGACGTCGGCGAATGGGAGATCCCGCACGGTTACACGATTCTGGTGAGCATCGCCGATCTGCACGAGAACGCCGACACTTTCCCGAACCCCGAGCGGTTCGATCCATCCCGCTTCGTTGACTCCAAGCCCCCGACGTTCGCGTGGCTGCCGTTCGGTGGCGGAACGCGCCGCTGCATCGGCGCCGCCTTCGCGAACACCGAAATGGACGTCGTGCTGCGGACTGTGTTGGCGCACTTCCGAATCGAGACCGATGACGCCCCGGACGAGAAGGTGCATCATCGGGGCATCGCGTATACGCCGAAGGACGGCGGCCGCGTGGCGGTGCGCCGCCGCAAGTAGTGTCAGCGGCGTGAGCAACCTCGTCGACATGATGAACGGCGCGATGGAGTCCACCATCCCGCCGGTACACAAGATGGGTGTCAGGGTGGTCGAGGCGCGCCGTGGCCACGCCGTCGCCTCGGTGCCGTTGGAGGGCAACGGCAACCACTTCGGGGTGATCTATGCCGGGGTGCAGTTCACCGTCGCCGAGATGCTGGGTGGCGTGATCGCGCTCGCCACGTTCGACGCCGCCAAGTACTACCCGCTGGTGAAGGGCGTCGACATCAAATTCACCGGGATGGCCCGCACCGACCTACTCGCGGAGACCAGCCTCGACGAGGACGAGATCGCACGTGTCGAGGCAGAGGCGGCAGAGAACGGAAAGGCCGACTTCGTTCTCGACGCTGTGGTCTCTGACGATGCCGGCCAAACCGTTTCAGTCACGCACGGGCTCTATCAGCTACGAGCCCACGGGGTTTAGAAGAACTGAGTGGTCTGCGTGCTGGTGCCGTTGTCGCAGGTGACGTTGATGTTCCAGTTGTCGAGCTTGGGAACGGCCGGGACGATCTTGAGATCGGTGGAGGAGTTCGCTTCCAGCCGGAAGGTGCGCGTGAATCCGTCCGCGTCATAGGTGCACTGTGAGGTGACCCCGCTGCGGTCGGTGATGTGGACGTTCAGGCCGCCGAGAATGGGATCGAACGACACCGTCGGCCCTTCTTTGGGAGCGGCCTCCTTGGCGCACTTGAGAGGCGCCGCCGTACTCCAGTCACGTGGTCCGGGGTCTAGCGGTGACGTGTTGAATGATCTGCCGCGCGCAATTCCATCGTCACCGACGACGCCGTTATAGCCATTGGTGACGGGCGGGTCCGTCGGCATGGCCATCGTAATTTCGATGAAATTGTTCTCGTGAATGACGCCGCTGGTGGGGATGTTCGGAAAGGCTGAGGTGCTCGACGTGCCGCTGAAGGTTGGTCCGGCCGCGTCGAAATTCACTATGGTCTTCCCATTGGAGACGATCCCGGTGGGACCCGCGAACGCCCATTGCTGGCAGGGCGGCGGAGCCAGTGGTGCGGGCGGGACCGCGTATGCGGGAGTCGGCGCCGCGAGCAAACCCGCGGAAGTCAGCGCAGCTGACGCTGCGATCAGGGCGAGCTTCGAGGGTGATTCGGTGTACGACGACATGGCATGGTCCTCCGACCTGTCTGCTCGATGATTGAGTAGACCCTGTCGGCGAACCATAGACCTGGGCGCCGAGCAAATATATAGGGTGTTTCCCTACCTTTTACGCGTCCTGCGTCGCCCGCTTCGGGAGCTTCCAGTCCGGCCGCGGGAAGTGGCAGGTGTAGCCCCACGGCAGGCGCTCGAGATAGTCCTGGTGCTCGGGCTCGGCCTCCCAGAAGTCACTCGCGGGAGTGACTTCCGTGACGACCTTGCCGGGCCACAGCCCTGACGCCTCGACGTCGGCGATGGTGTCCAGTGCGACGCGCTTCTGCTCATCGTCGGTATAGAAGATCGCGGAGCGGTAGCTGGTGCCGACGTCGTTGCCCTGCCGGTTCTTCGTCGTTGGATCGTGGATCTGAAAGAAGAACTCCAGCAGCGCCCGGTAATCGGTCTCCGCGGGGTCGTAGGTGATCTCGATCGCCTCGGCGTGTCCGGGATGGTTGCGGTACGTGGCGTTCGCGTTCTCACCGCCGGTGTATCCGACCCGGGTCGAGACGACGCCGGGCTGCTTGCGGATCAGGTCCTGCATGCCCCAGAAGCAGCCGCCCGCCAGGATCGCCTTCTCGTAGTTGCTCATGCCTGCGCTTCCTCCGTCGTGAACAGCTTCTTGTACGCGCCGTAGCCTTCGGCCTCGAGATCGTCGAGGTGGATGAATCTGAGCGAAGCCGAGTTGATGCAGTAGCGCAACCCGCCCTCGTCCTTCGGGCCGTCGGTGAATACGTGGCCGAGGTGGCTGTCGCCGTGCGTCGAGCGGACCTCGGTGCGGATCATCAGGTGCGAGAAGTCGCGCTTCTCCACCACGTTGTCGCTCTCGATCGGTTTGGTGAAGCTCGGCCAGCCGCTGCCGCTCTCGAATTTGTCGACGGACGCGAACAAGGGCTCGCCCGAGACGACGTCGACGTAGATGCCGGGCTCGTGGTTGTCCCAGTACTCGCCGGTGAACGGCCGCTCGGTGCCGTTCTTCTGGGTGACGTGATACTGCTCCGGTGACAGTGCACCGACCGCTTCGGGATTCTTGTGATAAATGGGTTTCATGGCGTTCCTATAACGGTATACGTCGGCCGATTAATCCAGGTCAGCGCAGTTACTGTGGACACATGCGGACAGCGATGGCGGCGGTTGTGACGGGTCTGATTCTGGCGGCGATCAATGGGCCTCCTGCGTCGGCCGAGCCGACCGCGCCACCCGAGGTGCCGCCTGGCGGTGTCGTCTTCACCGACAACCCGGCCATCGTCGATCCCCACCCGATGCACGTCGAGTCGTGGAGTCGCGCGGCGAACGACAACGCGGTGAATGTGAACTTCACGTCGGGCACAGACACCTGCTACGGCGTTCACGCCACAGCGCAGGAGACCGAGCAGACCGTCACCGTCGACCTGCAGGGCGGGACGCTGCCCGAGGCGGCCGGCCGGGCGTGCATCATGATCGCGCTGTTCGGCACGCTCGAGGTGCCGCTGCAGGCGCCGCTCGGCGACCGCCAGGTGCTCAGCGCTACGTGACCACGCTCGACAAATACAGGTAGAACGTGTTCTAGTTTGTCCCGTGACAGGCAAGGTCTTCACGCGCGACGAGCTGGCAGAGGCATTCGCGAACTTCGAGGCGACGGTGGACCGGGCCGCCCAAACCCGTGACTGGGATCCGTGGGTCGCGCAGTACAGCCCGGACATCGTCTACGTCGAGCACGCGGCGGGCACCATGCGTGGCCGCGAGGAGGTCCGGACATGGATCTGGAAGACCATGGAGACCTTCCCCGGCAGCCATATGACGCACTTTCCGTCGCTGTGGTCGGTCATCGACGAGTCGACCGGCCGGATCATCTGCGAGCTGGACAACCCGATGCGCGATCCCGGTGACGGCACGATCATCAGCGCGACGAACATCTCGATCCTCACCTACGCGGGAGACGGACAGTGGTGTCGGCAGGAGGACGTCTACAACCCGCTGCGGTTCGTGTCCGCGACCGTGAAGTGGTGCCACAAGGCCGAGGAGCTCGGAACGCTTCCGGATGAGGCGGTCGCCTGGATGAAGCAGTTCGGAGGCCGGCGATGACGGTGCTCGTCATCGGCGCCAACGGCTACCTCGGCAGCCACGTCACGCGCCAACTCGTCAACGACGGCCAGGACGTCGCGGTGATGGTGCGCGACGGCGCCAACACGATCGGCATCGACGACCTGAAGACCACGCGGTTCGTCGGGGACATCTGGAACGACGACGTTCTGCGCGAGGCGATGGCCGGCTGCGATGTCGTCTACTACTGCGTCGTCGACACCCGCGGCTGGCTCAAGGACCCGGCGCCGCTGTTCCACACCAACGTCGATGGCACCCGAAACGTGCTGGAGGTCGCCAAGGATGCCGGCCTTCGGCGCTTCATCTTCACCAGCAGCTACGTGACTGTCGGCCGCAAGCGCGGCCGCGTCGCGACCGAAGACGACAAGATCGTCGACGAGGCGAAAGTCGCCGACCAATCGGCTCCGAGGCCTGACGCCGTATGTGCGGTCGCGGGTGCAGGCCGAGGAGCTCGTGTTGCGGTACGCGCGCGAGCACGGCCTGCCCGCGATCGCGATGTGCGTGTCGACCACCTACGGCGGCCGCGACTGGGGCCGGACACCGCACGGCGCGATCATCGCGGGCGCGGCGTTCGGCAAGCTGCCGTTCGTCATGAACGGCATCGAGTTGGAGGCCGTCGGCGTCGACGATGCCGCCCGCGCACTCATCCTTGCCGCCGAAAGGGGAAACCCCGGTGAGCGATACCTCATCTCGGAGAAGATGATCACCAACGCCGACGTGGCCCGCATCGCCGCGGAGGCGGCCGGGGTGGCGCCGCCGGGAAAGTCTCTTCCGCTGGCGATGTCGTACGCGCTGGCCACGATGGGGACGATCAAGGCGCGGCTGCGGGGCACCGACGAGCAGCTCTCGCTGGCATCGTTGCGGCTGATGCGCGCGGAGGCGCCCGTCGACTGCACCAAGGCCCGGCGCGAATTGGGTTGGCAGCCAAGGCCCGTCGAGGATTCGATTCGTGAGTCCGCACGGTTCTGGGTGGGCCTGCGGGATGCCAAGCGCAAGAGCAAGCAGGCCGGCTGAACGACGCGCGGGCGGTCGTTCAGGCTTTCGGCGTGTGGCGCCGGCAGGACTAGCGTCGAAGGGCGTGACCGAGAAACTCCACGTGGATCTCTCCGGCGCTCCGCAGACCATGTTGGCGACGTTCTACGCCAAGGCGCTGGATGCCGACCTGGATAACCCGATCCTCGGCGACCGGTGGGCCAAAGACATCGTCGACCGCCTCGACTACGACTGGTCCAAGACGACGATCACGGCGCGCAACTCTCCGGCGGTGACTACCCGATCGGCCCACTTCGACACCTGGGCGCGGCAGTTTCTTGCCGTGCATCCCGAGGCGACCGTTCTGCATCTCGGATGCGGCCTGGACAGCCGCTACTACCGGCTCGACCCAGGTCCTGGTGTCGAGTGGTACGACGTCGACTATCCCGACGTCGCCGACCTGCGCATGCAGTTGTTCCCGGCGCGCGAGCAGTGCCACATCGTCGCGGCATCCGTGACCGACCCGGCGTGGCTCGCCGCTGTGCCCGCTGACCGTCCCACGCTGATGATCGGCGAGGGGCTGACCATGTACCTCACCGAGGCGGACGGGATCGCGCTGTTGCGCCGGATCGTCGACCACGCCCCGTCGGGTGAGTTGCAGTTCGACGCGTTCAGCCGGTTCGGGATCAGGACGCAGTGGACCAACGCCGTGGTGAAACGATCGGGGGCGACGCTGTACTGGGGCATCGACGGCCCGAACGACATCCTCGAGGCGGTGCCCGGCCTGCGACTGCTGCAATGGGTGTCGCCGTTCGACTCACCCACCTTCGCCGACGTGTCGCGGCCGTACCGGGTGATGGCCAAGGTGATGTCGCTGTCGTCGAAGCTGCGCTACATGGCTCAGTACCACCGCTACGCATTCTGACGTGCACGCGTCCCGAGCACCGGCTGTCTGGCCCGGCCATCGCTGAACGCGGCGGCCCACGGCCAGCGGCCCCGACCGTCGGCCCACACCAGCTGCAGCGCCCTCACCTCCGGCCCGCCGAACGCCACCGCCCATTCCATGTGTGCATCGGGGTTGGCCACCTCGACGATCTCCACCAGCGGACCCGAGCGGACCGCAAGCTTCTGACCCGGTGACAGGACCGTGCCGCCCATCATGTCCTTGGCGACGGTGTTCAGCAGGCGTTCCGCTCGCTGTGCAGAGACGCCGGTGATCAACAGTTCGGGTAGCCCGCAATCATGCAGACCAACGGTGTATCCGAAAGGGGTTCGGTCGCTTTCGACGTACTGCACCGCCCATCCGTGCTCCAGCATGGTCATCCGCAACTCGTCGAGGTAGTCGTCGGCGGTGGCGTTCGGGTGGTCGCATTGCCAGCACATGGCGTGTCCTTTCTCGGATGGCTACCGCCACCATGCTCCTGGGGTCTGACACCCGACGACGGGTGGCACAATCGCTCGGTGCCCACGATCAACGGTCAGGTATCCAACTGGTACGACGCGCTGCCCGGCTACCGGCCCGCGCTGCCGGGTGACCGCGACGCCGACGTCTGCATCGTCGGGGCCGGCTACACCGGGCTGTGGACGGCGTACTACCTCAAGCGGGCAGACCCGTCGCTGCGGATCGCCATCCTCGAGGCCCGGTTCGCCGGGTTCGGCGCGTCCGGCCGCAACGGCGGCTGGCTGTCGGGGCTGGTGCCCGGCGACCGCAACAGAATGGCGCAACAGCACGGCCGCGACGCAGTGGTGGCCTGGCAACGGGCACTGAACGACTCCGTCGACGAGGTGATCGACGTCGCGGCGCGCGAAGGCATCGACGCGGGCATCGTCAAGGGCGGCACACTACAGATCGCCCGCAACGCCGCGCAGGCCTCCCGGCTGGCCGCGGAGGCCGAAGACGAACTCAGCTGGAAAGTCGACGGCATCGCGGTGCTGACGAAAGCCGAAGCGGCCGAACGTATCCGGTTCGATGGCGTGGTGGCGGCGTATCACAACCCGCACTGCGCGGCCATCCAACCCGCACAGCTCGCCCGCGGGCTCGCCGACACCGTGGCGCAACTGGGTGTCGACATCTATGAGCAGTCACCGGTCACCGCGATCGACCCCGGCAAGGTGACCACACCGCACGGCACCGTCACCGCGCCGATCGTGCTGCGTGCAACCGAGGGCTTCACCGCCAGACTGCCGGGACTGCGCCGCCGGTGGCTGCCGATGAACAGCTCGATGATCGCCACCGAGCCGATCTCCGACGACGTGTGGGACGACATCGGCTGGCGTGGCCGCGAAACCGTCGGCAACGCCGCGCACGGCTTCTTCTACGCGCAGCGGACCGTCGACAACCGCATCGCGATCGGCGGTCGCAGCGTGCCGTACCGCTACGCCTCGCGCACCGACGTCGACGGGCGGGTGCCCGAACGGACGATCACGTACCTGACCCACGTGCTGCGCACGGCGCTGCCCCAGGTCCGCGACGTCCCGATCGCGCACGGCTGGTGCGGCGTGCTGGCGGTGCCGCGGGACTGGTCGGCCGGCGTGGCGCTCGACAAGACCACCGGAATGGGTTGGGCCGGTGGCTATGTCGGCCACGGTGTCACCGCGACGAACCTGGCGGGCCGCACCCTCGCCGATCTGGTTCTCGACCAGAAGACGCCCTTGACGGAGCTGCCATGGGTGGGTCATCAGTCGCCGAACTGGGAACCCGAGCCGCTGCGTTGGCTGGGCGTGCGCAGCATGTACCTCGCGTACAAGGCCGCGGACTGGCATGAGAGCCGTGGCCGATCCACGACCTCGCCCATCGCCGTGGTCGCCGACAAGATCGCCGGTCGGCCCTAGCAGCCGGTCGGACACCCCGCGCCCGAGCCTCAGATCGCCGTTACCCGCGACTGGGTGGCAACGACGGTGACCGGGGTGCCGTTCGGGGCGCAGACGGCCGGGCTGTCGGCCAGCAACACCGGTGCGCCGCCGACGCGGACCCGGGTTGCCCCGACGACGAATCGTCGCGGTGACGCAAGGGTTTTTGTCGGGCGGGGCCAGCGGGCAGCCCGCCAATACATAGGGGTCGGCTAGCGTCGTCACCGGCTGGCCAGCCACTCGGACCCTCGCGCTGGCCGTGCTGGGGGTGGCCCGGCCGCCGTGGGCGCACAGCACGATCGCGCCGGCATGCAAGATCGGCGTGGGCATCAGGTCACCTCCAGCGCGCCGCTGTTGAGGGAGACGGTCGGACCCTGCAGCGCGACGGCGGCGCCCCTGCCGTTACCGAACTCGATTCCGGTGCCGGTCAGCGCAATCGTCTGCCCGCCGTTGTTGTGCAGTGTGATGCCCCCGGTGCCGGGGGTGTCATCAAGCAGGATGGAATGCCCGCCCGACGTCTGCAGCAGCACCCGCTGCGGATCAGGCAAGAGCCCCGGCTGCATCTCCGCAGCGCTGGCCCACCAGCAGCCCGTCCAAATCGGCAGATCCGGGTCGCCTTGCTCGAACTCGATCCACACCCCCGCACCGACCGCGGGTATGGCGAAGAATCCGGCCGGCGAGCAGGGAAGCGCCCAACCGGTCGTCTCCCGTCCGATCAGCGCCGGCACCCGAGCCTGGATTCGGCCCCGACGTTCGGGATCCTGGTTGTCGATGACCGTGCCGCGGAACTTGCCGAAGAGCGCGCCCTCGTCCCCGGTCATGACAGCACCCTTGGGGTCGCCGTGCCGTCCATTTGAGTCCGGCGCTTTGTTGTCGAGGAACTGGACTGCATGACTAAGTATCGGCCCTAACCGGCTTCTGCCTTCTCCTTCAGCCGCTTCAGGGTCAGCTTGATGTGCTCCAGGTTGGCGCCGTCGCGGTCGCGAACACCGGTGCCGATCCACGCCGTCTTGGTGAACCAGCCCGGTCGGCGATCCCACGTGCCCTCGGTGACGTGACAACCGCCGTCGGCGGCTGCGATGTCATACCGCCAATGGGCGATCGGCAACCCGAAGTAGCTCACGTCGAACGCGAACACCCGGCTGGGTTCGGCCTCGGTGACGGTGCACGTGGTGCTCCACCGGTGCGAGCCGTTGCGGTTCTTGCCCCTGAACACCGCCCCTGGGCTGACTTTGTCGCCCCTGCGCCACTCCATCGCTTCGTTCTCCTCGGCCAGCGATGCCAGCGTGGGCAGGTCGGTGATGAGGCCATACACCGCGGCGGGTTCGGCGTCGATGGTGACCTCCGCCTGGACGGAGGCCGGTCCGCGATCAGTCATTCGGCGATCGTAGCCATGGCCGAGGAACAGGTGCGGAGTTTGCGTCGTTGCCTCACTTATGACCGAAAAGCCCGTTCGCGAGCCGACAGCCGACCACCCGATCACCGTCGAACCCACCGGCAAGCACGTGACGGTGCTGGTGAACGGCGTAGTCGTCGCCGACACCGACAATTCGCTGACGCTGCAGGAGTCCACCTATCCCGCCGTGCAGTACATCCCGATGCGCGACGTCGCACAGAACGTGCTGAAGCCAAGCGACACCACCACGTACTGCCCGTACAAGGGCGACGCGAGCTACTACAGCGTGGCGACGACCGCATCCGGCGACACCGTCGAGGACGTGATCTGGACCTACGAGCAGCCCTACCCCGCGGTGGCCGACATCGCAGGCCACGTCGCGTTCTACCCGGACAAGGCTGAGATCGTCGTCGCGTCCTAGCCGCGGCTGCGCACCCGGTAGCGGCGTTCGGCGTAGGCCAGGTCGTCGCGCCACAGCCTGGCCGCGGCGTGCCGCATCAACGGCGCAATCAGCGGACGCCCGTGCAGGGCGTGCACGAAGCCCGGTCGGTCGGAATGTGCGATGACGGCCTCGATCACCGCGCTGCGCGGCAGCCCGTCGGGCCCGGGTCCGAGCGGTGTGGCGTGCGTTTCGACGACGCTGCCCGTGCCCTCGCCGTCGACGATGCGCATCACGATGGTGCGTGGCCCAGGAGCGGAGAATTCCGCGACGACCGGCACCCCGAAGCGGCCGATGTGAAAAGTCACCGGCACCAGGAAGCGGTCCTGCTCCTCGGGTAGGTCGGCATCCACAGGCGGTGCGGACAGCACATCGAGGTGGGCGAACGAGTACGGGTGGTACCAGGCGCCATGCCACGGGTCGAGCCGGTTGGCGATGATGTCGCTGGGTTCGCACGTGCCGACCAGTCGAGTGACGGCGTGCATGCTCGCACCGGCAGGCCTGGGCGGCACCACAGGCACATCGGTCGGCTCCTCGCCGCCGATGCGGTCCAGCCGCACCCACGCGAGCACCCCGTCGTCGTATGCCGGGTACGGCTTCCAGCCGAATTCACGGCCGCCCTCGAGCCGCAGCCCGTGCCACGGACAGACAAGCGCGCCGCAGTCCACTGTGCCCGTCGCCAGATCCGCCCCGAGGTGCGGACAGGTCGCCGGCCCGACATGCAGGGTGCTGTCGGTGTCGCGCCATGCCACGATCTCCACCCCGCCGACCGACGTGCCGTGCGGCCGCTTGCGGATCGTGTCGCTGGCTGCGAACGCGTACCAGTTGCCGCTCGGCCTGCGCTGCGACCGCTGCAGCGCGGCGTCGATGATCGCCGGCTCGGCATCCTTGTACGTCGGCCGCTGGCTCGCCCACTGTTCGCGCGGGAGCACTTTGAACGGCGACGTTTTCGCCCATTTCGCTTTCAGTCCGCCGAGCTTGCTCATCGCACCGGCTGCCTTTCCCGCTGTGCGAGCCGTCGCAGCGCGCTGGACCGGCCCTGCACCGGCACGGTGTGCAGGACGTGCCCAGCCAGCCCGTAGTGGGCGAGGAGCTGGTTCGCGGCCGACCAGCCCGTCGTGGCCGCGCGCTCCATCAACGCCACGGGCAGGTCGATGCGGATGCCGTCGCCCGCCAGTGTGACGGCGGGGTGCGGAGTGGTGACGGTCGGCCGTGCGGCATGGTCGCCGGGCGCGAAGCGGGGGCAGTCACTGCGGGTCAGCACCCGCTCGTGGACGATCTTCGCTTCCTTGATCTCCGGATAGAGCTCGTGCAGCCGGGCGAGCATCCGGTCGCCGAGGTGATCGTCCGGCGCGGTCACGGCGTAGGAATGCAGCTCGACGACGGAGCCGCCGGTGCGGCGGGACCACTCGGCCGCCTCCTTTTCGTAACGCTCGAGCACGCTGACATTGTCCAGCGGTGGACGGCCACCCGTGCCGAGGAACGGCGCACGGTCTGCGTTCACCGGCCGGTCCAGCCACAGCCGCTGCACCACGAACGGTGGTGCGGTGCCCATCGCCGCGATTCGTGCCCGCCAGTCGTCGTCCCCAGCCCGGCCGAAGCGTCGACGATGCGCTGCAGGCCAGCCACGTCGGTGGCCAATACCAGCACCGTCGCATTCGAAGTCGGCCCCCGAATCGCAGTGCACACGGAGGCGCGGGTCGGTGATCACCTCGGTTGACGGAAACTCCGGTGTGGAACTTCGCGCCGCGCGACTCCAGGTACTGGCGCAGCGGATTCCACAGCGCGACATCGAAGTTGGCGTTCGCCACATCGAAGATCAGGCCCTCGCTGGAGCCGAGGAAGTAGATGTGGAACATGGTGGCCAGCTCGGCCGCGGACAGCGCGCCGGGCTCGGCGAAGAAGCTGCGGGAGAACACCTCGAACGCGAGATGGCGTGCTGCAGAGGGGAAGTTGATGGCACGCAGGAAGCTGTCCGCATCCAGGTGGTCGAGCCGCTGGTAGATGTCTGGCACCGACACCGCCGCCAGCGGCGCGGCCGCACGCGCGTTGAGCCGGACCAGATCACGCAGCCGGAACGTCGGGCTGCGCAGTGCGAACGCGATGGCGTTCAGGGGCGGCGTCTGCGGCAGGCCGGAGAACGTGTCGCGCCTGCCCTGCCCGTCGACCAGCGGGTAGTCCTCGACCGCGGTGAGCATGCCCAGCCCGGAATCGATGCGGCGCAACAAGTCCCGCAGGTTGTAGTACTGCCGGAAGAACGCGTGGAAGCCGCGGTTCATCGGCAGCTCGGTGCCGTCGTCGGACTTCTCGGTCCAGCCGCCGACGCGTCCGCCGAGATGGGCCTCCCGTTCGACGACGTCGACGGTCACGCCGCGCTCGACCAAACCGGTCGCCGCGGCCAGCCCGGCGATACCGCCGCCCACCACGACGACATGCGGTGTGCTGCTCAACCCACTCGCGTCCGGCAGGCCAGGGGTTGCGGGGTGGCTGGCGCGGCGCGGATCGGTCATCGCGGAGCTTCCGCGAGGAAGGTGTGCACGATGTTGCGCTGCCAGCCCGGCACCGTCTCCCTGCGCGCGTTGGTGAAACCGTTGGCCCGCAGCCGGTTCAGGAACGCCTCCGCCCCGTCGAATTCGTTCACACTGCGCCGCAGGTATCGGTAGAGGCCCGCGTCGCCGCTGCGCAGCTTGCCCATCGGGATGATGATCGTCGCGCACACCGCATTCCACATCGCTGTCGCGACTCGCGAGTCCCGGACCGAGTACTCGTGCACCGCGAGCGTCGCCCCCGGCCTCAACAGCGTTCGGAATTCGGTCAACTGGGTGTCGGGGTCCTCGAGGTTGCGCAGCAGGTACGCGGCGAAGATGCCGTCGAACGGTCCGTCGACACCCGCTGCGGCGAGGTCTTCGATGCGGCTGTGCACGAACCGGACCGTTGCGGGCCAGCGCTTGGCGGCAGCCTCGGCCAGCATGCCCGACGACGCGTCGACGGCCACGATCTCGGCCTGCGGCGCCACGGACAGCAGCGCGGCGGTGGACGCGCCTGTGCCGCAGCCCGCGTCGAGCAGGCGTAGTCCCTTGCCGCCGTTGGCAAGCCGCATGCGCGCAGCCGACATCCGCAGGTGCCGGTGATAGCCGGGGTTGGCGTCCACCAGGCCGTCGTAGGCGGCCGCGCCCGCATCGAATGCGGCGGGCACTGTCGGACTTACTGTCGGTCATTGCGAACTCCCAACCTTGCGATCGCGGAGCCGCTGACGCTCCCACAGCAGCAGCACCGCGGTTACCAGCGCGAAGCCGAACAGGAAGTCCTCGACGGGGATGTCGAACGGAAACCTGATGCCGCTGGTGTGACTGTCGTCGTAGATGACGATCGGCGCGGACAACTTGGTGAGCCAGCCGTCGACGGGTATCTGAAATGCGAAGACGATCACCATCGAGATCCAGTAGGCCGGCCTGCGGAAGAGGCCGGTGTGCAGGACCCCGAATTCCAATGCGAACACCGCGATCACCGCCAGCACGGCGGGCAGCGTGTAGCCCAGCCCCGTCACGTCGAATGCTCCGATCGGGCGCGGAACTTCTTGCGCAGATATGTCAGCATCGTGTCGACGGCGTTGTACGTGAAGAGCCCGCACAGCGGGATCACGATGAAGAACAGCAGCTCTTCGATGGGGATGTCGGCGGGCAGCTCGATGCCGGTGACGTAGCGCGGGTTGTATGTCCAGATCTGCGAGGCGATCGCGACCGCATCCCACACCACGAACACGGCCGCGACGGGGAGCAGCGCGAATGCGGCCCGGCGCGCCTGCCGGTAGACGCCCTCGCCGAAGAATTCCAGCGGAGCGGTGATCAGCAGGCAGGCGCCCAGCACGATCAGATACTGCCAGTGGTCCATGTCTTGTTCTTATCTACCGTGCGTCAACCGTGCGCGCCAGGCCTGCATCAGCCCGAGGCCCGCGACCTGCAGCCGCCTGCCGGTGCCCACGGTCGCGCGCTGGTCGAAGATCGCGAAGTCGATGTTCTCGATGCGGTCGAGGATCTCCGAGTACAGCGTGTACGCCGCCGCAACGCACGGCCGGGACCGCGGGTCGAGCATCTCGATGCCCTTACGGGCGACTTCGTACACCCGGCGGGTGGCCGCGTGTTGTTCGGTGAGCGCACTGCGTACCCGGGCGTCGGTGCGCCTGTTGGTGTGACACCACGCCAGCATGTCCCGGTCGACGCGGTGGGCGGCCAGTTCGTCAGCGGGCAGATACACCCGGCCGCGCTGCAGATCCTCGTCGACGTCCCGCAGAAAGTTGGTGAGCTGGAAGGCCTTTCCCAGCGCGGCGGCATACGGTGCTGCCTCTTCACGCGGGCCGACGGTGCCAAGCACCGGCAGCATCTGCAGCCCGATCACCTCGGCCGAACCGTGCATGTACCGCTCGAGCGACTTCCGGTCCGGATAGTCGGTGACCGTCAGATCCATCCGCATCGACGCAAGGAAGTCGTCGAACATCTCCCACGGAATGCCGTACCTGCGTGCGGTGTGCACGACGGCCCGCAGGGCGGGATCGTCGCCGGAGTCCTGATGCTGGACAAGCTGATTGAAGAGCTGAGTGGCCAGCCGCTGCAGCCGTTCGGCGCGTTCTGCGGCGTCCAGCGTGTCGTCGAAGTCGTCGAGGATGTCATCGGCACGGCGTGCGAAGCCGTACAGCGCGTGGACCGCGGGGCGCTGTTCGGGGGCCAGCAGGCGGGTGGCGAGGAAGAACGTCCGGCCGTGTTCGGCGTTGAGCACCCGGCACTGTTGGTAGGCGTCGCGCAGGGCCGGGTCGTGCACGCCGGCGGCATCGAGTTCGGAGCGGATCATGCTTGGCCACTGCCGATCTGCGTCTTCATCGGCCGGGTGACGGCTCCGGTGACCCGGTCGGCGGCCAGCCGTCCCGACATCAGGGCGGTCGGAACTCCCACGCCGGGCACCGTCGACGAGCCGGCCAGCACGACGTTGTCGATGCCGCGAACGGTGTTGGCCGGGCGGAACGGCCCCGTCTGGCCGAACGTGTGCGCCAGCGCGAACGGCGTGCCCGCCACCATGCCCTGCCGGGCCCAGTCCGCGGGGTTGACGACATGGAGCAGTTCGGCGTCGACGCCGAGTTGTGGAAGCCGATCCGTGAGGGCCGCCATCATGCTGTCGGCGTAGGCGCCGCCCATGGCGTCCCAATTGACGGTGCCCCGCGCCAGGTTCGGCGCGGGTGCCAGCACGTAGAGCAGGTCACGACCCGCCGGTGCCATGGTCGGGTCGCCGACGGTCGGCCTGGTCACCAGGAGTGACGGATCACTCATCACGACGCCCTCGTCGATGATCTCGCGGAACGTCTGCTCCCATGTGTCGCCGAAAAGGATGTGGTGGTGCGGCATCTGAGTGTCCGGTGACCGGCAGCCGATGTGCGCGACGACCGCCGACGGCGAAGGCCGAAGCGGCACCAGGCGGCGCGGGGTGCGGCCGAGTAGCCGATAGGTGTCGGGCAGCTCGGTGGTGAGGACGACGGCGTCGGCTTCGATGCGGTCGTCGGTGTCGGTGTGCACGGCCCGAACGCGGTCGCCGAGCCGCTCGAGTTCGGTTACCGTTGCGCCGTAACGGAACTCGACCCCGGCATCCGCCGCCGCGGCGGCCAGCGCATCGGGCAGCGCCCGCATCCCCCCGCGAGGGAAGTACACGCCTGCGACGGTGTCCATGTAGGCGATGACGGCGTACACCGCGAGTGCCCGGTTGGGCGGAACGCCCGCATAGAGCGCCTGGAATGTGAAGATGCGGTGCAACCGCGGATCGGTGATGAACCGCTTCACCACCCGGTCCCACCGGCGGAAGCCGCCCAGCGCGGTCAGCCGGGCCAGCGCCGGCGTCAACAACGACAGCGGAGAGTCGAAGTTCGACGCGATGAAGCCGTCGAATTCGACTTCGTACAGCCGCGTGAGCCAGTCGCGCAGCCGCAGATAGCCCTGCGCCTCGTGCGGCCCGGATAACCGTTCGACCTCGGCGGCCATCGCGTCACGGTCGCTGTGCACATCAAGGGCGCTTCCGTCGGAGAAGAGGGCGCGGTAGGCGGGGTCGACGGTTTCCAGCTCGAGCCGGTCGGCGGTGGATTCGCCTACCGCCGCGAAGGTTTCGTCGATAAGGTCCGGCATGGTGAGGACCGTCGGTCCGGTGTCGAGTCGATAGCCATCGATGTCGAGTCTGCCGACCCGTCCGCCCGGCACGTCACCGCGTTCGACAACGGTCACCGCGCGGCCACGGCCGGCGAGGTGCAGTGCGGCCGACAGCCCGGCGAGGCCTGCGCCCACGACCACTACGTGATCGGTTCTGCCGCCGATGGTTCGCATCAGGATGCCCGCTCGGTGCAGACCGACGCCATGTTCAGCAGCGCCGAACGCACCGCGTCATCGAGCCGGCCCTCGTCGATCCAATCCGATGCACGGCGCAGCCGGTCGGCGATCATCGCCTCGATCTGCTCCTCGGCGCCGGTCGCGGCGATCAGGCTGCGCCACCGCTCGACGTCCGCCTCGTCGAGGTCGGCCGTGCTCATCAACTCGTTCAGCTGGCTCCGCATTGCCGGGTCGGCCATGTGGTGGGCGGCGACGACCACGCTGGTCGCCTTGTGCTCGGTCAGGTCGGCACAGACGGGCTTACCGGTGATCGCGGGTGAGCCGAAGATGCCGAGCAGGTCGTCGCGCAGCTGGAAGGCCTCGCCGACCGCATCGCCGTAGCGACCGAGCCGGATCAGCAGGCGGTCGCCGCAGCCCGCCATCGCCGCGCCGATCTCCAGCGGCCGGCGGACCGTGTAATTCCCCGACTTGCGTCGTGCTACCTCCAGCACCTCATCCAGCGTAGGCAGGCCGCCGACATCGTTCACCAAGTCGGCAAATTGGCCGACCGCCAATTCGGTGCGCATCGCGTCGTATCTGGGCCAGGCCCTGCTCAGCGCGTTGTGGTCCAGGCCGCTGTCCCGCAGCATCTGTTCGGCCCAGACCAGGCACAGGTCGCCGAGCAGCACCGCAGCGGATTCACCGAACCGGTCCGGTGAACCGGACAGCCCGCGGTCGCGGTGCCAGTCGGCGAACTGTACGTGCGCGGAAGGGCGGCCACGGCGCAACGGTGAGCCGTCCATGACGTCGTCCTGCAGCAGTGCGAACGCGTGCAGCAGTTCGAGGCTCGCGGCGGCGCGCAGCGCGGCGTGAGAAGGCTCCGCGCCGCACAACCAGCCCAGGAACATGAACGTCGAGCGCAGGCACTTTCCGGAGCCGACGAATCCGACCAGGACATCGGCCGCGACGTCGACTCCCGCACCGCGTAAGTCGAGGGCGCACTGATCGGCGACGAACCCGTCGACGCAGTCGAGCACCGCCTTGCGCACGTTGCTGCGCCAGATCTCGAATTTCCCCTCGTCCTGGCAGGCCATCGTCGGCGCGGGATGGAGCGCAGGCGCAAACAGCCGTCCGTCGACGCCCAACCTGCTCCCCTTTCCAGACCCACCGGCGGAGTCGTCAGCCTATTTGCGTTCTGTCCATACCCCCAGTCGAGGCGGCTGAACCTGACCGGATGTCACTATTACGTCACCAATGTCTGAGACCGCGGTCGAGTGCAGCGTCGAGTTTCCGGGGCCCGCGAGCCCCGGGTACACGCTGTCACCGCTACGCCGCGGAGGCGGCGACCCCTGTTACGTGACGGCGGCCGACGGTGCCATCTGGCGAACCAGCTTGATGCGCACCGGACCGGTGACAGCGCGGATCAGCCGGTCGGGCCCACGTGCCATCGCTTGCGAGGCATGGGGAAGCGGCGCAGCGGAATTCGCCGATGCGTTCCCCTCGCTGCTGGGTGCCGACGACGACGCGAGCGGGTTTTCGCCCGCTGAACCGACCATCGCCGAGGCTCATCGCCGGGTGCCGCATCTGCGACTGGGGCGCACCGGGCGGGTGCTGGAGTCCCTGATCCCGGCCGTGATCGAGCAGCGAGTGGCCGGCAAGGACGCTTTTCGGGCGTGGCGGTTGTTGGTCACCAAATTCGGATCACCCGCGCCGGGCCCGGCACCAGCGCGTATGCGCGTCCCGCCGGCCGGCGATGTGTGGCGCCGCATCCCGTCGTGGGAGTTCCACCTCGCCAACGTCGACCCCGGCCGGGCCCGCACCGTCGTCGGCTGTGCGCAGCGGGCCGATTCGCTGGAGCGGCTCGTCACCCGCACTGCCGACCAGGCCCGAGAGGCGCTGACCTCGCTGCCCGGCGTCGGCGTGTGGACGGCGGCCGAGACCGCACAGCGCGCGATGGGCGACGCAGACGCGCTTTCGGTCGGTGACTATCACTTGGCCAAGGTGGTCGGCTGGACCCTGCTCGGGCGTCCCATCGATGACGACGCGATGGTCGAGTTGCTCGCTCCGCTGCGTCCGCACCGGCACCGGGCGGTGCGACTCCTCGAGGTCAGCGGCCTGGCCCGCAACCCGCGGTTCGGGGCACGCCAAGCCATCCCGGACCTGCGCGCGATCTGACGCAGGTGATTAACCCGTGTGTGTCACGGGTAGGCCTCCTGACGACGCGAAATCAAAGGAGCTTCTGATGACTCAATTCACAGTCCCCGGCATGTCGAACAAGGAGGGCGGCGAAGTAGCCGACCTGTTGCAGAAGGCATTGAGCCGGTACAACGACCTGCATCTCACGCTGAAGCACGTCCACTGGAACGTGGTCGGCCCCAACTTCATCGGAGTGCACGAAATGATCGACCCCCAGGTCGAGCTGGTTCGCGGCTACGCCGACGAGGTCGCAGAGCGGATCGCAACGCTGGGGAAGTCCCCGCTCGGCACGCCGGGCGCGATCATCAACGACCGCAGCTGGGACGACTACTCGGTCGAACGGGACACCGTGCAGGCACACCTGGCCGCGCTCGATCTGGTCTACACCGGTGTCATCGAGGACACCCGGAAGAGCATCGACCGTGTCGGAGACCTCGACCCGATCACCGAGGACATGCTCATCGCGCATTCGACGGAGCTCGAGAAATTCCAGTGGTTCGTCCGTGCGCATCTGGAGAACTCGGGCGGTCAACTGGCCAACGAGGGCGCCAAATCCGAGAAGGCCGCCGCGAGCCGCGCCAAGAAGAAGGCGCCCGTCAAGTAGTACCGGTTTCTTCCAGAGCGTCGTCTCGCACCGGCTGGTCGGCGAGTTCCTCATTCCCGCCGAACAGGTAGGGATACGCGATACCGGCGATCGCCGCGCCGATCAGCGGTGCGAGCCAGAACACCCACAGCTGCGCGGGTGCGCCGTCGCCGTTGAAGAACGCGACGCCGGTGGACCGTGCCGGGTTGACCGACGTGTTCGAGATCGGGATCGAGATCAGATGGATCAGAGTCAGGGTCAGCCCGATCGACAAGCCCGCGAAGCCTTTGGACGCCGGCGCGCGGTCGTCGGTCGAGCCGAGGATGACGAGCAGGAACACGCCTGTCAGGATGATCTCGGTGAGCGCGACGGCGAGCAGCGAGTAACCACCCGGCGAATGCGCGCCGTAGCCGTTGGCGGCCATGTTTCCGACCGGGTCGAACCCCTCTTTTCCGTTGGCCACCACCAGGATCACCAGGCCGGCGACCAACCCGCCGAGCACCTGCACGATCCAGTAGCCGGGTAGCGCCTTCCACTCCACGCGGCGCGCAAAAGCGGCGCCCAGTGTCACGGCCGGGTTGAAGTGGCCGCCGGAGATGGTGCCGAAGGCGTACACGCCGGTGAGGACCGTCAGGCCGAATGCCAGTGCGACACCGAGGAATCCGATGCCGAGCGATACGCCGTCGGACGACGCGAACTTCGCGGCGAACACCGCGCTGCCGCAGCCTCCGAGGACCAACCAGAAGGTGCCGATGAACTCTGCCGTCAAACGATGCAGCATCGTGGGTGGAGTCATGCTTGTGAGAGTTGCATGCAAATGCGGTTGTTGAGCCCAGCGTTGCCGAATCGTGCCTGGACCGAAATTTTCGTTTGCTGAAACGTCTACCGCTTGCCCGCTTCGTGCTAACCGTTACCGCGTCGTTCGATGGACGCCTCGTCGGGCATCCGCTCTCGAAGGCTCTCGTAGATCGGCGGCGACCCCACGAGGTACGCGACGAGCACCGCGGCCGCGGTTGCGGCCATCATCGGCACGAGGGTCTCAGTCGTGGCCGTCATCTCGGTGACGACGACCATCCCGGTGACCGGCGCGCGCACCGTGGCTCCGAAGAAGGCCGCCATCCCGACGAGCGCCATCGGAACAGCCAACTGCGAAGCGTCTTCAGGCCAGACCGCGTTGAAGCATCCGACGAACAGAAGTCCCCACAGCGCACCCACGGCCAACAGCGGCGCGAACAGTCCGCCAGGCACCGCCGCCGAGTACGACAGCGGGCCTGCGACGAACCGCACCGCAAGGATTCCGAAGACGACGGACGCAGCGAGATTCTGTCCGCCGAGAATCCGCTGTGTCAGGTCCTCGCCGCCGCCCACCGCGAGGGGGTAGACGAACATCGCGAGCCCGACGATCGCACCGATGATGGCGGCCTTCGCCAGGGTCGGGATGCGGCGTATCGCAGCGACGTGGTCAAGGAACCACAGCACCAACCCGTTGTAAACGGCACCCAGACACCCGGTCAGCAAGCCGAAAGCGATGAAGAGGGGCAACCATGCGAGCGCCGGAGCGTCGAGGGGTTCGACCTGAAAGTCGGCATGGTTTCCCAGCACCAGACGTGAGCAAGCCACCGCCGCAACACACGAAAACAGCGTCGCCAGAACCGTTTTCACCCGAAACGACTTCGTCACTTCCTCGAGGGTGAAAAGGACTCCGCCGATGGGTGCGTTGAACGCCACCGCCAGACCTGCGCCGCCCAACGCCGTCTGCATCATCCTGACCTCGGAATCGGGTAGCCGGGCGCGCCTTGCCGCTTCGGCGCCGATCGCCGCACCCATGTGCACCGTCGGCCCCTCGCGGCCCAACACCAGCCCGGATCCCATGCTCAGCACACCTCCGACGAACTTCGCCGGAAGCAGTCGGATGAGCGGTGGCTTGGCCTCGCCAAGAAAAACCGCTTCGACATGCTGGATGCCGCTGTCCGGCGGCCAGAGGCTCCCACCGCACGATGAGGGCGGCGAGGGTGGCGCCGAGCGCGGCGGCGGCGATGGGGACCAGCCAGCCCGGCCCCGGTAGCGCCGTGCGCCCAGTCCACAAGGTCGATGCGCAGGTCGTCGGCTGTCTGCAGACACCAGCGGAACGCGCCGCCGACGAAGCCGATGAAGACGCCCGCGATGATCGCGGTCACGCAGATGTGTACCGATCCCCGCATGGATTCGTCAGGCTGCAGGGGTCCCGCCGTCGGCACCGTCATAAGGCGACGAACTTTACCGGCCCAGATACCCCCACGGGGTATAGTGCGATGCATGACCGAGGTCGACGAGTCACAACGCCAGAGCCACGCAGGCCACGCGGACCACGGCCACGGCGGTCACCACGATCACGTCGCGCAGTTCCGCAGGCTGTTCTGGGTCATGCTCGTGCTGGCCATCCCGACGGTGGCGTTTTCGGGCATGTTCGCGATGATCCTCGGCTACCAGGTGCCGGAATTCCCGGGTGCGCAGTGGGTCTCACCGGTGCTCGGAACCGTGATGTACTTCTGGGGCGGTCGGCCCTTCCTGACCGGCGCGATCAGTGAGATCCGCTCTCGCACACCGGGAATGATGCTGCTGATCGGTCTGGCGATCACAGTCGCATTCGTCTCGTCCTGGGGTGCCAGCCTCGGCGTGCTCGACCACCAGCTCGACTTCTGGTGGGAGCTGGCGCTGCTGATCGTCATCATGCTGCTCGGCCACTGGATCGAAATGCGGTCGCTGGCGCAGACCAGCTCGGCGCTGGACTCACTTGCCGCGCTGCTGCCCGACGAGGCCGAACGGGTCGAGGGAGACGACATCGTCACGGTCGCCCCTTCGGATCTTCGTCTTGGCGACGTCGTGATCGTGCGTCCCGGCGGCAGCGTTCCTGCCGACGGTGAGATCGTCGACGGCGCGGCGGACATCAACGAGTCAATGGTCACCGGGGAGTCCGTGCCGGTGCGGCGCGGGATCGGCGACCACGTCGTCGCGGGGACGGTCGCAACGGATTCCGGCCTACGCGTCAGGGTCACCGCCGTCGGCGACGATACGGCGCTGGCGGGCATCCAGCGGTTGGTAACCGATGCCCAGAACTCCTCGTCGCGGGCGCAGCGGCTGGCTGACACCGCGGCAGGCTGGCTGTTCTGGTTCGCGTTGGGCGCGGCCGTCATCACCGCGATGGTGTGGGGCGTCGTCGGCAGGCCGGAGGAAGCGGTCATCCGCACCATCACGGTGCTGGTGATCGCGTGTCCGCACGCGCTCGGGCTGGCGATACCGCTGGTGGTGTCCATCGCCACCGAACGGGCGGCCCGCGCCGGTGTGCTCGTGAAGGACCGGCTCGCACTGGAAAGCATGCGGACGATCGGCGCCGTGCTGTTCGACAAGACCGGCACGCTGACGAAGGGTGAGCCGAGCGTGACGTCGGTGGCCGCAACGGCTCGTCACAGCGAGGGGGACGTGCTGGCATTGGCGGCGGCCGCCGAGACGGACTCCGAGCACCCGCTGGCCCACGCCATCGTGGCTGCGGCGAAGGCCCGAAACCTGAAGGTGCCTGCAGCGTCGGACTTTTCGTCGTCACCCGCGGTCGGGGTGACGGCTACGGTCGACGGCCGTCAGGTCCGCGTCGGCGGTCCGCGATTGTTGGAACAGGCCGGGCAGATCGAGCTGCCCGAAGCCGCCGCATGGCACAGCGAAGGCGCGATCGTGCTGCATGTCGTCGTCGACGGGTCCGTGGCGGGCGCGCTGAAGCTGGCCGACGAAGTGCGACCGGAGTCGCGTCAGGCAGTCGACGCCCTGCACCGGCTGGGCATCGAGGTCGTGATGATCACCGGGGACGCCGAGCCGGTGGCGCGTGCAGTCGCCGACGGCCTCGGCATCGACCGGGTGTTCGCGGGCGTGCGGCCCGAGGAGAAGGCGGCCAAGGTCGCCGAGTTGCAGGCCGAGGGATTGAAGGTCGCGATGGTCGGCGACGGCGTCAACGACGCACCCGCATTGGCCCAGGCGGATGTCGGCATCGCCATCGGCGCGGGGACCGACGTGGCGATCGCGTCGGCGGGGGTGATCCTCGCGAGTTCGGACCCGCGTTCGGTGTTGTCGGTGATCACGTTGTCCAAGGCGACCTATCGCAAGATGCAGCAAAACCTCTGGTGGGCAGCGGGTTACAACCTGATCTCGGTTCCGCTGGCGGCCGGGGTGCTGGCGCCGGTCGGGTTCGTGATGCCGATGTCGGTCGGTGCGCTGCTGATGTCGGCGTCGACGGTGGTGGTCGCGCTCAACGCGCAACTGCTCCGGCGGCTGGACCTACGGCCTGACAGCACTCAGTAGCCGAGGCCACGCAGCTGGGCGCCCAGCTGTTCGGCGACCGCCTGATGTGTTCGGATCAGCTCGAGCTCGTGACCGACCTGTGCCCGCAGGGCACGGATGACCGCCAATTCGGCGGCGGGCGTATCCGTCAGGTGCTCGAGCGCAGCCGAGGCCGACGACACCACGTCGAGCGCCGACTGCGAAGCCGTGTGTGCCGCGGTCACCGCCTCCGCGGCCTCCTGCAGGCGGTGGCCCAGATCGGATTCGACGTTGGACAGGTGGTCCAGCGCGTCACGGGTGCCCTGCGCGAAGTCGGCGTAGTTGGTGATCGCGTCGCCCGACATCGCTGCGGCCTGTTCCTGCCCGGTTCGGATGACGTCGGTGGCGTCGGTCAGTTGGTTGGCAGCGGTCGCGGCCGCCTCGGGGTCAGCGGTGCCGAACAGCGAGTCGGCCCGCGACAACACGTCGCCGACGTTGCGGATCAGATCGGGCAGCGGCACGAGACCCAGTATCAGCCATCGAGTGAGGCGATGAGCTCGTTCAGGGCGCCCGTGTCCGTGTCAGCCGTCGGTTCGCCCGCCTCGACCGCGACCACCAGCTCGACGGGAAGGCCCGCCGCGTTCGCCGTCTCCGCGGCGGACAGGTTGGCCCGCCGGCGTGCCGCGTAGAGCCGCTGGCCCAGCGTCGCCCCCGGCGCGGCGGCGGCGCGGAACATCAGGTCGTCGTAGCAGCCGCGGACGGTCCGAAGGGCCAGCACCACGTCGGGCGTGCCCCTGCTGTGCTGTGCGGCTCGGGCGACCACCGCCTCGAGCTTGCGCAGCTCGGCCAGGATGACCGTGGCACGAGCGGAGAACTCGGGATCGTCGTCGGCGGGCAGCGACTCGATCGCGGCGCCCAGCGTCGTCATCGCCACCTCGACCGTCCCCGCGATGAGCGATGCGGCGCCGTCGTCCGCGGGTGGGTCGGACGTGGCGCCGGGTACCTGGCCGCCATACCGTATCGTCGCTATGGTTCCGGCAGGCCACTGCAGGATCTCCTCCAGCCTGGCCCTTGTGCGCTCCCTCGGCCAGCTGCGGCCCTTCTCGAAGGCGATGAGTGCGCCGGCGTTGATGATCTTGAATTTCGCGAGATTCCGCTGCTTGATGTCTAATTCGCGGCGTCGGGCGGCGACCGCTGCGCCGGCGCGGGCTATGCCCGGATCGCCGGCGTCGGGTTCCACTCGCCCAGTGTAGCCAGCGGATCCGACGGGAGAAGGCCAACCTCACCGAAGCATCGAAACTATAGCAACTGTTGCGCTGCTACGGAAAGAACGCTACGGTTTGCTCACCGCCAGCGAGCGAGAGGAAGTCGCCATGACCGTCATGATCGAGATGCCCGTACTGACCGACAGCCAGATCGGCGCCTGCACGCAGGACCCCGAACGGTGGATGACCGCAACCGATGACCTGACCAAGGCGGTGTGCCGGGCCTGCCCCCGCCGCTGGCTGTGCGCACGGGAGGCCTGCGAGATGCCGGGCGCCCAGGGTCTGTGGGCCGGCATCCACATCCCAGAGGGCGGACGCGGCCGCACGTTCGCCTTGAAACAGCTCCGGTCGTTGGCCGAGCGGGGTGGCTACCCGGTCCACCGCTGAGGCGCCCGCAGCCTGCCCGCTCGACGAGGGGGGAGCGGGCGGGCCGCGGCCGGACTCTAAGAATCTGACTAGGCTTTGTAGCAAACTCCTACAGCCGCCTTAGCGCAGCTGATGGCCCATGCAGCTATCCATTGGCAATCGCGGCCAGTGATCTTGGTCGCATCCCGGCATATCGGGTGATCGCGGAGACTCCGGCACGGGTCACCGAAAATCGAAGGCGCGCAACGGCTTCGCTCGTATCATTGGCACCGGACCGGGCAGCGTTGCCGCGCGGGCCAGCGCATGAGTTAGGTTTGACTAAGTTGGCATGTCACGCGGGGTTTGTCATATCGTTTTCCCCACTTGTGCCGAGTGGGGTAGGGGCCGTCGTTCAGTGCTGCACGGAGGCACCGCCACCACCACAACCGGCTGATCGCCGTCGTCGACGGCTGCCAGGGAATTCTTGAAGGCGTTGAAGGGCTAGGTGGGAATGACGCCCAGTCGTCAGGGGCTGTACAACCCCGCGTTCGAGCATGACGCGTGTGGCGTTGCCATGGTCGCCGACATGCACGGCCGCCGCAGCCGCGACATCGTCGACAAGGCGATCACCGCCCTGCTGAACCTGGAGCACCGCGGTGCCCAGGGCGCCGAACCGCACAGCGGAGACGGCGCAGGGATCCTGCTTCAGGTTCCCGACGACTTCCTACGCGCCGTCGTCGAATTCGACCTGCCTGAACCGGGGAGCTACGCCACCGGCATCGCGTTCCTGCCGCAATCGTCGAAGGACGCTGCCGCAGCCTGTGAGTCCGTCGAGAAGATCGCCGAGGCCGAGGGCCTCGAGGTGATCGGTTGGCGCGACGTGCCCACCGACGAGTCGTCGCTCGGTGCACTGGCGCGCGACGCGATGCCGACCTTCCGGCAGGTTTTCATCACCGGCGCCTCCGGGATGGATCTGGAGCGACGGGCCTACGTGGTGCGCAAGCGAGCGGAGCACGAGCTCGGCACCAAGGGCCCGGGACAGGATGGGCCAGGCCGCGAAACCGTCTACTTCCCAAGCCTTTCCGGTCAGACATTCGTCTACAAGGGCATGCTGACCACGCCGCAGCTGAAGGCGTTCTACCTTGATCTGCAGGACGACCGGCTGACCAGCGCTCTTGGCATCGTGCACTCGCGGTTCTCCACGAACACCTTCCCGTCGTGGCCGCTGGCCCATCCGTTCCGGCGCATCGCGCACAACGGAGAGATCAACACCGTCACCGGCAACGAGAACTGGATGCGGGCGCGCGAGGCCCTGATCAACACCGATCTGTTCGGCGGTCGGGATCTGGAAAAGGTCGTCCCGATCTGCACTCCTGGCGCGTCTGACACCGCGCGGTTCGACGAGGTGCTCGAGCTGCTTCATCTCGGCGGACGCAGCCTGCCGCACGCCGTGCTGATGATGATTCCGGAGGCCTGGGAGCGCTACGAATCGATGGATCCGGCGCGGCGGGCGTTCTACCAGTACCACGCGTCGCTGATGGAGCCGTGGGACGGACCGGCGTCGGTGTCCTTCACCGACGGCACGGTGATCGGCGCGGTCCTGGACCGCAACGGCCTCCGCCCGTCGCGCATCTGGGTGACCAACGACGGTCTTGTGGTGATGGCCTCCGAGGCTGGCGTGCTCGATCTCGATCCGGCCACCGTGGTGAAGAAGATGCGGCTGCAGCCCGGCCGGATGTTCCTTGTCGACACCGCGCAGGGTCGCATCGTCGACGACGAGGAGATCAAGGCTGAGCTCGCCGCCGAGTACCCGTATCAGGAGTGGCTCGAGGCCGGCCTGTTCCACCTCGACGAGCTTCCCGCCGGCGACTACGTGCGCATGCCTCATCACCGGGTTGTGTTGCGCCAGCAGATCTTCGGTTACACCTACGAGGAACTGAACCTGTTGGTCGCGCCGATGGCGGTCAAGGGCGCAGAGCCGTTGGGTTCGATGGGCACCGACACCCCGGTCGCCGTGCTGTCCCAGCGACCGCGGATGCTCTACGACTACTTCCAGCAGCTTTTCGCCCAGGTGACCAATCCGCCGCTCGACGCCATCCGCGAAGAGCTGGTGACGAGCCTGGGTGGCACCGTCGGACCCGAGGGCGACCTGCTCAACCCCGACGCCGAGTCCTGTCGGCAGATCATGTTGCCGCAGCCGATCCTGCGTAACGCCGAGCTGTCGAAGCTGATGTGCGTCGACCCCGATCACGAGATCCGCGGCCATAAGCACGGGATGCGCGCCGCGGTGATCCGCTGCCTGTATCCGGTGAACCGCGGCGGGCAGGGCCTGCGGGAGTCCCTCGACAACGTCCGGGCCAAAGTGTCTGCCGCCATCCGTGACGGCGCGCGCATCATCGTGCTGTCCGACCGTGAGTCCGACGAGTCGATGGCGCCGATCCCGTCGCTGCTGAGCGTCGCGGCTGTGCACCACCATCTTGTTCGCGACCGCACCCGTACCAAGGTCGGGCTCGTCGTCGAGGCGGGTGACGCCCGCGAGGTTCACCACATGGCTGCACTGGTCGGGTTCGGCGCAGCCGCGATCAACCCGTACATGGCTTTCGAATCGATCGAGGACATGGTCGACCGCGGCGCCATCACCGGCATCAGCAGTGACACGGCGAAGGCGAACTACGTCAAGGCCGCCGGCAAGGGTGTGCTGAAGGTGATGTCCAAGATGGGCATCTCGACGCTGGCGTCCTACACCGGCGCACAGCTGTTCCAGGCGATCGGCATCTCGCAGCAGCTGCTCGACGAGTACTTCACGGGTCTGACGTGTGCGGTCGGCGGCATCGAGCTCGACGACATCGCCGACGACGTCGCCGCCCGGCATGCGCTGGCCTACTTGGACCGGCCCGACGAGTGGGCGCACCGCGAACTCGAGGTCGGTGGCGAATACCAGTGGCGCCGCGAAGGCGAGTACCACCTGTTCAACCCGGACACGGTGTTCAAGCTCCAGCACTCGACGCGCACCGGGCAGTACTCGACCTTCAAGGAGTACACCCAACTGGTCGACGACCAGAGCGAGCGGATGGCGTCGCTGCGCGGCCTATTGAAGTTCAAGGACGGTGTTCACGCACCGGTGCCGCTCGACGAGGTCGAGCCCGCCACCGAGATCGTCAAACGGTTCTCGACCGGCGCGATGAGCTACGGCTCGATCTCGGCCGAAGCGCACGAGACGCTGGCGATCGCGATGAACCGGCTCGGCGGCAGGTCCAATTCCGGCGAGGGCGGCGAGGACGTCAAGCGGTTCGACCCTGACGAGAACGGCGACTGGCGCCGCAGTGCGATCAAACAGGTGGCATCGGCGCGGTTCGGCGTCACCAGCCACTACCTGACCAACTGCACCGACATCCAGATCAAGATGGCCCAGGGTGCGAAACCCGGTGAGGGCGGACAGCTTCCGGGCAACAAGGTCTACCCCTGGGTAGCCGAGGTGCGGCACTCGACTCCGGGTGTCGGTCTGATCTCCCCGCCTCCGCACCACGACATCTACTCGATCGAGGACCTCGCGCAGCTCATCCACGATCTGAAGAACGCCAACCCGCAGGCCCGGGTGCACGTGAAGTTGGTCAGCGAGAACGGCGTCGGCACCGTCGCCGCGGGCGTGTCGAAGGCGCACGCCGACGTGGTCCTCATCTCCGGCCATGACGGCGGCACCGGCGCCACCCCGCTGACCTCTCAGAAGCACGCGGGCGCGCCGTGGGAACTCGGGCTGGCCGAGACGCAGCAGACGTTGCTGCTCAACGGGTTACGCGACCGCATCGTCGTGCAGGTCGACGGCCAGCTCAAGACCGGGCGCGACGTTGTGATCGCCGCACTGCTCGGCGCCGAGGAGTTCGGCTTCGCCACCGCACCGCTGGTGGTGACCGGCTGCATCATGATGCGGGTGTGTCACCTCGACACCTGCCCGGTCGGTGTGGCCACGCAGAACCCGGTGCTGCGGCAGCGGTTCACCGGCAAGCCGGAATTCGTGGAGAACTTCTTCATGTTCATCGCAGAAGAGGTCCGCGAAATGATGGCCCAGTTGGGCTTCCGGACCGTCAACGACATGGTCGGCCAGGTCGGGTCGCTGGACACCACCCAGGCCGCCGAGCACTGGAAGGCCTACAAACTGGACCTGTCGCCGGTTCTGCATGAGCCGGAGTCGGCGTTCATGAACCAGGACCTGTACTGCAGCTCGCGTCAGGACCACGGGCTGGACAAGGCGCTCGACCAGCAGCTGATCGTGATGAGCAGGGAGGCGCTCGACTCGGGAACACCGGTTCGGTTCTCCACGACGATCGCCAACACCAACCGAACCGTCGGCACCATGCTGGGTCACGAGCTCACCAAAGCGTATGGCGGCCAAGGTCTTCCCGACGGAACCATCGACATCACCTTCGACGGGTCGGCGGGAAACAGTTTCGGTGCGTTCGTGCCTAAGGGCATCACCCTGCGGGTGTACGGCGACGCCAACGACTATGTGGGCAAGGGTCTTTCCGGTGGCCGGTTGGTGGTGCGTCCGTCGGACAACGCACCCGAGGACTACGTCGCCGAGGACAACATCATCGCGGGCAACGTGATCCTGTTCGGCGCGACCAGCGGCGAGGTGTTCCTTCGCGGCGTCGTCGGCGAGCGGTTCGCGGTGCGCAACTCCGGCGCGCATGCGGTGGTCGAAGGCGTCGGCGACCACGGCTGCGAATACATGACCGGCGGCAAGGTCGTGATCCTCGGCGCCACCGGCCGCAACTTCGCGGCGGGCATGTCCGGCGGCGTCGCCTACGTCTACAACGTCGACGGCACGTTCACCGAGAACGTCAACGCCGAGATGGTTGACCTCGACGAGATGGACGACGAGGACGTCGACTTCCTGCGCGGCATGATCACCGCGCACGTGGATGCCACGGATTCCGCTGTCGGGCAAACCATCCTGGCCGACTGGGATAACCAATTGAAGAACTTCGTCAAGGTGATGCCGCGCGACTTCAAGCGCGTACTGCTCGCGATCGCCGAAGCCGAGAAGTCCGGCGAGGATGTCGACACGGCGATCATGGCGGCTGCCAATGCCTGATCCCAGAGGCTTCCTCAAGTACACGAAGCGCGAAACCCCGCAGCGGCGGCCGGTTCCGCTGCGACTGCGCGACTGGAAAGAGGTCTACGAGGACTTCTCGCACGATTCCCTTCGCGAGCAGGCGGCGCGGTGCATGGACTGCGGCATTCCGTTCTGCCACAACGGCTGTCCACTGGGCAACCTGATCCCGGAGTGGAACGACCTGGTGCGCAGCGACCGCTGGCGCGATGCGATCGAGCGGCTCCACGCCACCAACAACTTCCCGGAGTTCACCGGTCGGCTGTGCCCGGCGCCGTGTGAGGGCTCCTGCGTGCTCGGCATCAACCAGGATCCGGTGACCATCAAGCAGGTCGAGGTCGAAATCATTGACAACGCCTTCGACGAGGGCTGGGTCGTTCCGCTGCCCCCAGACAAGCTGACCGGCAAGTCGGTCGCCGTCATCGGGTCCGGCCCGGCCGGGCTGGCCGCCGCACAACAGCTCACCCGCGCCGGTCACACCGTGACGGTGTTCGAGCGGGATGACCGCATCGGCGGGCTGCTGCGCTACGGCATCCCGGAGTTCAAGATGGAGAAGCGCCACATCGACCGCCGGCTCGAGCAGATGACGGCCGAGGGCACCCAGTTCCGCGCAAGCGTGAACGTCGGTGTCGACATCACCGCCGAAGAACTGCGCGCCCAGTTCGACGCCGTGGTGCTGGCCGGCGGCGCTACGGCGGCCCGCGATCTGCCGATCCAGGGGCGCGACCTGGACGGGATCCATCAGGCGATGGAGTTTCTGCCGTGGTCGAACCGGGTGCAGCAGGGCGACCCTGTGCTCGGCGATGACGGCGAGCCGCCGATCACCGCCAAGGGCAAGAAGGTGATCATCATCGGCGGCGGCGACACCGGCGCCGATTGCCTGGGTACCGTGCACCGCCAGGGCGCGGCCAGCGTGCACCAGTTCGAGATCATGCCCCGCCCGCCGGAAACCCGTGCCGACTCCACTCCGTGGCCGGTCTACCCGCTGATGTTCCGGGTGTCCTCCGCCCACGAGGAGGGCGGCGACCGGGTGTACTCGGTGAACACCGAGGAGTTCTCCGGTCGCGACGGTCGGGTCACCGCACTGCGCGGACACGAGGTCAAGATGGCCGGCGGCAAGTTCGAGAAGCTCGAGGGCACCGACTTCGACATGGAAGCCGACCTGGTGCTGCTCGCGATGGGCTTCGTCGGGCCCGAGCGGGAGGGACTGCTGACCGACCTGGGGGTCGAGATCACCGATCGCGGCAACGTCGCGCGTGACGCGGACTTCGCCACCTCGGTGCCCGGCGTTTTCGTCGCAGGCGACATGGGCCGGGGCCAGTCTCTGATCGTGTGGGCGATCGCCGAGGGCCGTGCCGCCGCGGCCGGAGTGGACCGGTACCTGATGGGTCAGACCGCGCTACCTGCGCCGATCAAGCCCACCGCGGTTCCCCAGCGCTAGATCGCGACACGCCTGGATAAATCGGGGCATTTGCTACTGCTCGCGGGACAGTTGTGGCGATGGATCTGGACCGGCGGCACTTTCTGGTGGCGCTCTCCGCGGTGACCGTCGGGGCGATGGGCCTGACGCGATGCAGCATGGGCGGCCAACCGCGAGCCACCGAAGCGACCCCGGTCGCCGTCGAACAACCACCGGCACTGCTGCCGCCTCCGCCGCGGGAAGCCCGGATCCCGCTGCCCGGCGGCGGTGTGCTCAGCAGCCTGCCCGGCGACGGCGACCTGCTGGCGCTGACCGTCGACGACGGCGTGAGCAGCGAGGTGGTGCGGCTCTACACCGAGTTCGCAAGGGATACCGGTGTGCGGCTGACGTACTTCGTCAACGGGGCCTACCGGTCCTGGACCGAGAACCAGGAGCTGTTGCGGCCGCTCGTCGACAGCGGACAGATCCAGCTGGGCAATCACACCTGGTCGCATCCGGACCTGACGAAGTTGCCGTTAACCGCTGTCGCAGAAGAACTTCGGCACACCCACGACTTCCTTTGGAAGGCCTACGGCATAGACGCGCGCCCTTACTTCCGGCCGCCGTACGGGGCGCATGACGCGAACGTCGACAAGCTCGCCGGTGACCTCGGGTACACCGCGACCACCCTGTGGTCGGGCTCGTTGGAAGACCACGTCGTGATTCCCGCGGAGGCGATCGTGAAGATGGCCGAGAAGTACTTCACGCCGGGTGCGATCGTGATCGGCCACCTCAACCACGAGCCGGTCACCCACGTCTACGGACGGCTCGTCGACCTCATCCGCGAGCGTCGGCTTCGCACCGTCACGCTGCGCGACGTGTACGTGAACTGAACAACATCTGTCACTTCTGCCCCAATAAAAACATCTGATTTTTAATCGGCGCGCCTATTTCTGTTTGCCAGTTCTGAGGTATCTAATGACTTGGTGAGGACGCTGCGGTAACGTAGCTACTCGGTCCAGCAATTGCTATACCGCAGGAGAGATCGACGTGTACCTCAACCCCTTATACCGCTCTCGGATGAGTCGAATCGCCTGGTCACTTCTCCGTCATCCGGTTAAGTGCCGTGAGTACCCAGCCAAGGCCGAGCGGCTGGTCACCGCCGACGACCTCGTTCGCTTCGGCTTCTAGCAACCGACACACCGGCTCGATCGCGACGTTACGTCGTCTCGTGATCATTTCTTTGCCGGACCGTTATATTTTCGTTATCGTCACTGAACTTTGCTGTTGATCCCCGAGTCCCTGATCGCTTCGGCCAGCGGCTCGAGCACGGCGGGGTCGTGCGGGGGCGGCAAATAGATGATCGCGAGGTCCAACCCCTCCTTGCCCAGCGCGCCTGCCTCATCGACCACCTTGGCGTAGTCGAGGTCGGGCTCCAACCGGACGTGCGCCGACAGCGTGATCTCTTTCGGGTCGCGACCGATGTCCGCGCAGCGTGCGGCGAGCACGTCGCGCTTGTGTGCGAACTCCTCGGGCGGACCGCCGACGAAGTTCCAGTGGTCGGCGTATTTCGCGGTGAGCGGCAGGGTGCGCTTCTCGCCGCTGCCACCGATGCAGATCGGCGGGTGCGGCTTCTGCGGGCCCTTCGGCTCGTTGCGGGCGTCCTTGAGTTGGTAGTACTTGCCGTCGAACGTCGTGGTCTCGTTGCTCAACAAACTGGTGAGCACCTCACACGCTTCTTCGAAGCGGTTGAAGCGCTCCTTGATCGAGCCCAGTTCGATTCCGTAGGCACCGGATTCCTCTTCGTTCCAGCCCGCTCCGATACCGAGTTCGAGCCGGCCGTTGGAGACGATGTCCAGTGCCGCAGCCATATTCGCCAGCACCGCGGGGTGGCGGTAATGGATACCGGTGACGAGCACACCGACCCGGAGACGCTTGGTGGCCTGCGCCAGCGCGGTCAGCGTGGTCCAGCCCTCCAGGCACGGGCCGCTGGAGTCGGAGAAGATCGGATAGAAGTGGTCGAACGTCCAGCCGGACTCGTAGACGTCGATATCGTCTGCGGCCTGCCAGACCGCGAGCATGTCGTGCCAGTTGGTGTTCTGCGGGGATGTTTTGAAAGCGAATCGCACTACATCAACCCTAGTCCCGAAAAGCTGGGTGTGCGCTGTCAGTCCGCCTCGCCGACTTCGGCCTCTATTCGGCTTCGCCGAATTCGTCGAACCAGTAGGCGAGCTTGCCGCGGCGACTCACCGCTCGCAGCCTGCGTTCGGCGGCCGTCCGCGTCTTCGGTGTGGTGACGATGAGCAGCTCGTCGCCCGCCGCGATCCGGGTGTCGGGCTGCGGAACGAACGTGTGCCCATTCCTGATGATCAGCGTGATGACGCTGGGATCGGGCAACCGCAGTTCGAGCACGGTGACACCGTGCAGCCGCGACGGGGTATGCACCTTCATCGTCAACAGCTCCGCCTCCAACACGTCCAGGGGCGCCGCCTCCACCTGGATCTCGCGGGTCGCCTCCTTCGGGATCAGTCCCAACCGGTGTGCGAGTGTGCTCAGGCTGGGCCCCTGCACCAGGGTGAACACCACCACCAGGATGAAGACGATGTTGAGCAGCCGGATGGCGTCGGGCACGCCCTCGACGATCGGGAAGGTCGCCAGCACGATCGGGACGGCGCCGCGCAGCCCGGCCCACGACACGAAGGCCTGCTCCTTCCACGGGACGCGGAACCCGGCGAGCGCGATGACGACCGACGCGGGTCGGGCGATCAGTAGCAGGACGAGACCGATCACGATCGCGGGCACGATTTCGGACCCGAGGTCGCTGGGATCGACCAGCAGTCCGAGCAGGACGAACAAGCCGATCTGCGCCAGCCAGCCGAGTCCCTCTGCGAAGGATCGGGTGGCCGAGCGATGAGGCAGTCCGGAGTTGGCGAGCACCACCGCGGCCAGATACGCGGCGAGGAATCCGCTCGCATGGGCGCTGCCCGCCGCGGCGAACGCGACCATCCCGAGCCCGAAGTTCGCCAACGGGTACAGGCCCGATGCGGGAAGGGCGATGCGGCGCAGGGCGATTGAGCCGAGCATTCCGCAACCCAGTCCGATCGCGGCGCCGACACCGAGTTCGTAGACCAGTTCGCCGATGGCATGCACCGGGGACAGTTCCAGCGGTGTGACGCTGAACATCAGCACGAGGATGACGGCGGGCGCGTCATTGAATCCGGACTCGGCCTCGAGCAGCCCGGCGACGCGCCTCGGCAGCGGCACGACGCGCAGGACGGAGAAGACGGCGGCGGCGTCGGTGACGGACACGATGGCGCCGAGGAGCAGTGCCAGCTGCCAATCCATCCCGAGCAGCAGGTGCGCACCCGCGGCGGTGATCACCATGCTGACCCCGACGCCGACGGTGGCCAGCATCCCCGCGGGCGCCAACACCCGCCGCACGTCGGAAAACTTCGTCGTCAAGCCGCCCTCGATGAGGATGATGGCCAGCGCGACCGTGCCGAGATGGTCGGCGAGTAGATAGTTCTCGAAATGCAGCCCCAAACCGTCTTCGCCGACGATGACACCGACACCGAGGAACAGCAACAGCGCGGGTAGGCCGACCGTGGTGGCCGCGCGCGTGGCGACGATGCTGGCCAAGAGCACGAGCCCGCCGGCCAGCAGAACCAGATACAGCTGCTGCAAAGTCATTTCACCCCGCAGTTAACCAGTACGGCCACGCATGGGTCAGTATGACGTTGTGTTCCGAATCAGACGGCGGTCCGATGAGTCGTCGAGCCGCGCTGACGATCGTCAGACGATGCGCGTCGGCATCGCGGGCGCGGGCGCGGTCGGCCGGTCCGTCGCGCTGGAACTGCTCGCATACGGCCACAAGATCCTGCTGATCGAGAACAATGTGCGCCACTACGAACCGCTCACCGTTCCGGATGCGGACTGGCTACTGGCCGACGCGTGTGAGCTCACGTCGCTCGAAGACGCGGGCATCGAGTCGTGCGATGTCGTCATCGCGGCGACCGGCGACGACAAGGCGAACCTCACGACCTCGCTGTTGGCCAAGACCGAGTTCGGGGTGGACCGGGTGGTGGCACGGGTCAATGACGCCCGCAACGAGTGGCTGTTCACCGAGGCGTGGGGCGTCGACCTCGCTGTATCGGCGCCACGGGCATTGGTCGCGGCGATCGAGGGTGCTATCGACATCGGCCACCTGGTGCGGTTGATGGATTTGAGGCAGGGCCAGGTGAGCTTGGCCAAACTGAAGCTGCCCGCAGACGATCCGATGGTCGGCAAGCGGGTGCGCGACGTCCCGCTGCCGGAGAACACCGCACTGGCCATCGTGATCCGCGACAGCGGGGTGATCCTCCCGCAGCCCGACGACGTGTTGCGGGCCGACGACGAGATGTTGTTCTTCGCGGGCGGTGCCATCGAGGACCAGGTCCGCGCGCTGGTTCACGGCGCGACGAAGCCAATTCGCGGCCGATGAGTTTGCGCCGTAACCCCGGTCAATACAGACATGATCGATCTAACCTCCGCCTGCCAGCGCACCTCTGACGTGCTCGCAGGGGTTACCGATGAACAACTGGTCCGGCCGACACCCTGCGAGAAGCTGCGTTTAGACGAGTTGATCGCGCATATCGGAATGCTGGCCCTGGCCTTCACCGCGGCGGGCGGCAAGGAGTTCGGTCCGATGACCGACACCCCGCCGGTTGACGGTGCGCAGGTGGACGCGGACTGGCGTACCTCCTATCCGCAACGCCTCGCCGGGCTCGCCGAGGTGTGGCGGGATCCCGAAGCGTGGCAGGGCATGACCCGGGCCGGCGGGATCGACCTGCCTGGCGAGGTCGCGGGCTCGGTGGCGCTGGCCGAGGTCGTCATCCACGGTTGGGACGTCGCGGCCGCCACCGGCCAGACATACGACTGCGACCCGGCCACCGCGCAGGCCTGCCTGGCCCACCTGGCACAGTTCGACACGGCAGGCACCGAGGGGATGTTCGGGCCCGCGGTGCCGGTTTCCGACGACGCAACCGACCTCGACCGGATCATCGCGCTGAGCGGGCGCGATCCCGTCTGGCGTGCGTAAGCGGGCACACTGGAGCCATGGATCCGGTCGTCGCACTGCGTCAGATTGCGTACTACAAGGATCGGGCGCGCGAGGACTCTCGGCGGGTGATGGCCTACCGCAACGCGGCCGACATCGTCGAAGCGCTCAGCGATGCCGACCGCGAGCGTCATGGCGCCGCTAACAGCTGGCAGTCGCTGCCAGGCATCGGCCCGAAGACGGCGAAGGTGATCGCCCAGGCATGGGCGGGCCGGGAGCCGGATGCGCTAGGCGAATTGCGCTCGGCCGCACAGGATCTCGGCGGTGGTGATGTCAGGGCCGCATTGCGCGGCGACCTGCATGTGCATTCGAACTGGTCTGATGGTTCCGCGCCGATCGAGGAGATGATGCTGGCGGCAAGGGATTTGGGCCACGAGTACTGCGCGCTGACCGATCATTCGCCGCGGCTGACGATCGCCAACGGCCTCTCACCGGACCGGCTTCGTAAGCAGCTCGATGTGATCGACGAACTGCGCGAGACCGTCGCGCCGCTGCGCATCCTCACCGGCATCGAGGTCGACATCCTCGAAGACGGATCGCTCGACCAGGAGCCCGAGCTGCTCGACCGGCTCGATGTCGTGGTGGCCAGCGTGCATTCGAAGCTGAAGATGGATGCGCCCGCGATGACGCGACGGATGATCAAGGCCGTGGAGAACCCTCACGCGGACGTGCTCGGCCACTGCACTGGCCGGCTGGTCACGGGTGGCAGAGGTATGCGGGCGGAGTCGAAGTTCGACGCGGAGAAGGTGTTCACCGCGTGCAGGGACAACGGCACAGCGGTGGAGATCAACTCACGGCCGGAGCGCCGCGACCCGCCGACGCGGCTGCTGAACCTGGCGCTGGAGATCGGCTGCCTGTTCTCGATCGACACGGATTCGCATGCGCCGGGCCAGCTGGAGTTCCTCGGCTACGGCGCACAACGTGCCCTGGACGCGAAGGTGCCGGTGGACCGGATCGTCAACACGTGGACCGCCGAGAAGCTGCTCGATTGGACGACCTCGTAGCGTAGGTGCGTGGTTCTAGGCATCGACACGAGGCTCACCCTGCTGGCGGCCGGGCTCATCTTCCTGCTTCGCTGGCCCTCGGCGTATGGAAATACCGTCAAATGGCCGTCTCGGAGAACCATCTGGCGCACCCGTATGTGGACATCGGTCACGGCATGAAGCGTGACACCACCAATCAATTCGCGAATCCCGCCGCCGGGGTTCATGCGGGCATGCTCGCCCTCATCGTCGCCGAGATCGGCGGCTTCACCGTTCTCCTCGCCGGATTCGTTGTCGCACAGCTTCTTTAGTCGGGCAGGTGCGGCATCTCCAAGCCGGGGTCACGGCCGACGAGGACGCCGCGTGTGACAGCGGCGTTCCCGTAGCGCCTTCGCACCTCGTCGACGGCGTCGTCGAGTGCCACGGTGTCGGCATGCTCCTCGAAGGGCAGCTCCAACTGCTGTGCGCCATGGCGGTCGATGTTGGACACCGCGAAGCCGACCAGCGTCAGCCCCCGCTCGGCGATCAACGGCGCGGCCGCCGTGACGAGTTCTCTGGCCGCCTCGAGGATGACGTCGGTGGACGCGGTGGCCCGCGGCATGGTGTGTGACCGGGTGGCGCGACCGAAGTCGTCAAACCGCAACCGCAGCACCACGGTTCGCCCCGTGCGCCCGGCGGTGCGCATGCGTCGGGTGATGCGGTCGATCAGGTTGATGACGACGGCGTCGACCTCTTCTGCCGACATCGTGTTGCCGCGCCGTCCCAGGGCGCGCTGCGCGCCGACCGAGCGGCGACGCACCCCCGTCACCACCCGGCGCCGATCGATGTTGCGGGACAACGCGAATAGCTGGCGGCCCATCGCGCCGCCGACCATCGCGGCGAGCGTCGATTCGCTCAGCTCGGCGACATCGGCGACCGTTTCGATGCCGTGGGTGTGGAGTTTCTCGGCGGTCTTCACGCCGACGCCCCACAGCCTGCGAACAGGCAGCGGATGCAGGAAGGCCAGCTCGCGGTCGGGCGGGACGAGCAGCAGCCCGTCGGGCTTGGCCTCCTGACTGGCGACCTTCGCGAGGAACTTGGTGCGGGCGATGCCGACGGTGATCGGCAGGCCGACGCGGTCGCGGACCGCAGCCCGTAGCCACGCCGCGATCTCGACCGGTGTCCCCGACACCCGGCGCAGCCCGGACACATCGAGGAAGGCCTCGTCCACCGATAAGTGGCTCGACGATCGGCGTTGTGTCATGGAAGACCTCGAACACCGCGTCGCTGGCCTCGGAGTAGGCCCTCATCCGTGGGGGCACGACGAGCGCGTGCGGGCAGAGTTGGCGGGCCTGCCGTCCACCCATAGCGGTGCGCACGCCGTAGGCCTTCGCCTCGTAGCTCGCCGCAAGCACGACACCGCCGCCGACGATCACCGGCCTGCCGCGCAGCGCGGGGTCGTCGCGCTGCTCGACCGACGCGTAGAAGGAATCGAGATCAGCGTGCAGGATGGTGGCCGACGGCCGAGCCGTCGATCGAACCCGAGCCGACACGAAGCTATGTTCGCATCAGGGTGCGACAGCTGATATGTAGGCATTGTTTGTCAATGGGTGGGTGAAAGCCGCCCCGGTGGGTGCCGGGGCGGCTTTCGTTTGATCAGAGTCGGTCGGTGTCGCGGCGGTCGTTGCTCAACGACGGTGGTGTCAGACTGAAATGCGCGGGTTGGGTACCGCAAGACGATGTTTCGGATGCGAACGGTGACTGCTGTCTAGAGACGAGCGTCACACCAGGACTTCAGTGAATCGCTGTTGTGGCTCATAGGTTCTAACGCAGATCTAGTTCGCTCACCGCGCCGTCGACCGGCCGACCCGATCAAGTCTTGATGCTGGCCGCGTTTAGGTCATGCGTGGCCAGAGACCAGCACCAGCCGGCCAACTCGCGAGCGACGGCGACGTTGGCCACGAGGTGGTGTTTCTTGCCGCTCGGTGAAGCTGCGCCACGCTGGTAGAGGCGCCGGTTGCCGGCGTGCCCGCGGGCCCGCAGCGCTGGGTCGACCTTGGCCCAGCGGGCCCGCAGGGTCGGGCCGGAGGTGCTGTAGGACTTGCGGTGATGCCAGGCCGCCTCGATCAGCAGCCGCCGCACATGGGTATTGCCGGCCTTGGTGATCGACCCCTGCACCCGGGAGTGTGCCCGAGGAGTACTCGCTGGGCACCAAGCCGACGTAGGCGCCGATCGAGGACGCCGGTGAACCGGGACCAGTCACCGATCTCCACGGTCAATGCCAGCCCGGTCAGCGCAGAGATGCCGCGCAGACAGCCCAGCCGATTGACCGGGTCGGCGAACCGTGGCGAGGCCGCCACCGCCGAGGATCTGTTCATCGAGGCGATCCCGAGCCGCAGTGGCGCCAGCACCGCATCGAAGCTGTGATCGAAGGCCGCCTTGAGATGGGGGTCGTCGAAGCGTTGTCGACGCAGCCACGTCTCGTGCACGCACGTCCAGGCGTGTCCCACCGGAGTACACGATGCCCTGACGCAGAAGCAGTTTCGAAAACCGGTGCCGTACCCGCATCAGATCGGCGCGGGCATCTCACGGGCCCGCACCAGATCGCGCACCGCCTCAATCTCAGCGCTCGGGAACCGTGCACCGCGGTGATCTCACCAAGGCGTAGCAACCGGGCCAGATGCGCGGCATCACGGGCATCGGTCTTGACCGATCCCCGGCCGGACGGTTGCAACTTCGACGGCGCGGCGACCAGGCATTCCATCCCGGCATCGGTGATCGCCCGCGCAAGCCCGAACCCGGTCGGACCCGCCTCATAGGTCACCCGCACCGGGGCCCGCAGCTGATGCAACCAACCCAGGACCTCGCCGTGATCGGGGCATAACCGTGCCCGAGCGACCTTGCCTGTTTCCTCATCGACGGCGTGCGCAACCACGGAAAGCGCGTGCACGTCCAACCCGACACTCGTACCCTGAAAATCACCGGAGGCCTCCTGATCTGCAAATGTGGCTCTACCAGCGCGAGTGTTCACCCGACACCGGCAACCCACGAATCGTTTTGCAGCCCGAGGCCTTCGGCCTCAGCTAGCCCCCATACCAACTTGTGTAATGGGCCGTAGGTGATCAGGGTCTGCAGCCATGATCACCGAGCACCGACTCGAGATCGCTCGCCCCATACCTGTCACCCATGACCGTGTGGGTTGACTCCTAGACGGCTTGCGCCTCGGGTCGGTGCGCCCGGCGTGGAGTGGCTGAAGAGAGGCCTGCAAAGCCGAAAGTTGGTGTGCCCTCCCCGCTTTCCATCCCGAATCTAGAGGCGAGGAGACAAGTACGTGTCAACGACATCGACAGACCCGGAGCGCATGGTGATCGCAATCGATCCGCACAAGGCGTCCTGGACCGCCGCGGTAGTCGACCGCGTCGCTTGCAACCCGCTGGCCACGATCCGGGTCGAGGTCAACCGCGACGGCTACCGGCAGTTGCGCCGCTTCGCGGACCGGTGGCCCGACGCCGACCTGGGCGATCGAAGGCGCATCCGGGCCTGGGTGCGCCGCTGACCAGCGCGGCTACGCAGCCGACGGGATCGACGTGGTCGATGTGCCCGCGAAACTGGCCGCCCGGGTGCGGATGCTGTCGACCGGTCACGGCCGCAAGAACGACGAGGCCGACGCCGTGTCGTGTGGGGATCGCCGCGCAGACAGCGCACACAGGTTGCAATTCCGCCGCGGTCGACGAGGCCGTCGACGGCCCTGCGGGCGCTCATCGAGCACCGCGACGACCTGGTCAAAACCCGCACCCAGACCGATCAACCGCCTGCATGTCGCTGCTGACCAACCTCATCCCGGCCGGTGCCCAGCGTGACTCGACCGCCGAGCGCGGCCGCCGAGCTGCTGCGCGGCGATCCGCCCCCGCGATGCCGCGCGGCCGCACCCTGCGCGGGCTCGCCGTGGATCTGGTCGGCGAGATCCGCCGGCTCGACCGGCGCATCGCCGAGGCCGCCAGCCGACATCGCAGCCGCGGTCACCGCCATCGGGCACCACCCTGACCGAGCTGTACGGCATCGGCGCGTTGCTGGCCGGCAAGATCCTCGGCCGGGTCGGCGCGATCGACCGGTTCCGCTCGGCGGCGGCGTTCGCCTCCTACACCGGCACCGCGCCGATCGAGGTGTCCTCCGGCGACGTTGTCGCCACCGGTTCTCCCGCGCCGGCGACCGCCAGCTGAACTACGCCTGCACGTCATGGCCATGACCCAGATCCGACACGACACGCCGGGCCGGGCCTACTACCAGCGGAAACGAGCCGCGGGCAAGAGCCACAAAGAAGCGATGCGCTGCCTGAAACGGCGGCTCTCCGACGTCGTCTACCGGCAACTCGTCCGCGACGCGGCCGACGACTGGAGGCGGGCCCGGGAGGACACTCGGGGGCGGCTCTGTAGTCCAGCGCGGCCAGCTCGAACCCCGACACGCCGACTCTTCGGACAAGTCACTTCCCGGACCCACCAGCAGCCACCCTACAACCGACAAACACAGGCCTCTTGACACAGAGAGGCGCCGTCTAGCGGGACTCGCCGTAGATGCTGGTGACCCAGATGTGCACGAGCGGTGTCGAGCAGCCGAGTCGCGGGGTATCGGCGGGCTCGGCCCGTCGTGAAGGAGGCGAACATGGCCCGCTCGTTCATCAGGTTCAAGGCCGCTGCGAGGTCCTGGGCCGGCAGAGTCGTCGGCGCCTGCCTGCGGCGCGTGCGGCATCTGATGACGGCGGCGGTGCGTCGATCCACTTCTGCATGAACGTCGCCAGAGATCGCGCACCTCGGGGTTGGATGCCGTGACTTCCTGCGCGGCGCAGGGCGACGGCCGGTGCGCGCGAACGTGCTCGAAGAAGACGTAGATCCCAGCGCGGCCAGCCTCGAGGGATCCGCGCCTCGGGTAGCGCCGCATCGTGCCGCTCGAACGCGGCGTCGGCCTCGGTGATCACCCTTTCGAACAGCGTCAACAGCACCGCGTCCTTGGACGCGAAGTAGAAGTAGAAGGTCGGTCGCGACAAGCCCGCGCCCTTGGCGAGGTCGTCGACCGAGATGTCGGCGATAGGGCGCTCTTCGAGCAGGCGTCTCGACGTGTCGAGAATGGCCAGCTCACGGTCGTCGCCCGACGGCCGGGCGGCGCGGCGGCCACGGGCGGCGCGGGGTTGGCTGGCGGTTGTCACGGCGGCTGACTTTACACGGTGTCGAGTTTCTCAACACACCGTTGACTTATTCGACACCGTGTTGATAGCTTTACAGCATGACCGAATTTGTCGACGTCGTCATCGTGGGGGCCGGCATCTCCGGCATCAGTGCGGCCTGGCATCTGCAGGACCGCTGCCCCGACAAGAGCTACGTGATCCTGGAGCGCCGGGAGAACCTCGGCGGCACCTGGGACCTGTTCAAGTACCCGGGCATCCGCTCGGACTCCGACATGTTCACGCTCGGATTCCGGTTCAAGCCGTGGACGTCGGAGAAGGCCATCGCCGAGGGGCCTTCGATCATGAACTATCTGAAGGAGACGGTCGCCGAGTACGGCATCGACAAGCACATCCGGTACGGCCAGAAGGTCGTCGCCGCCGACTGGTCCGACGCCGACAACCGCTGGACGCTGCGTGTCGAGCCCGACGGCGAAGAGACGCGAGATCAGCTGTGCGTTCCTGTTCGCCTGCAGCGGCTACTACAACTACGACGAGGGCTACACGCCGGAGTTCGCCGGCTCGGAGGACTTCGAGGGCACGATCATCCACCCGCAGCACTGGCCCGAGGACCTCGACTACGCAGGCAAGAAGATCGTCGTCATCGGCAGCGGCGCGACCGCCGTGACTCTGATTCCTGCGCTGGCCGACTCGGGTGCGGGCCACGTGACGATGCTGCAGCGCTCGCCCACGTACATCGGCGCGCTGCCCGACATGGACCCGTTCACCGTCCGGATGAACAAGTCGCTGCCGGAGAAGCCGGCCTACGTGGTGAACCGCTGGAAGAGCATCCTGTTCCAGTCGGCGCAGTACCAGATCGCCAGGCGCTTCCCGAAGTTCATGCGCAAGGCGCTGATGACGATGGCGCGAGCGGCGGCTGCCGGAGGGCTACGACGTGGAGAAGCACTTCAGGCCGAAGTACAACCCGTGGGACCAGCGGCTGTGCCTGGCGCCCAACGGCGATCTGTTCAAGACGATCCGCAGGGCAAGGCCGACGTCGTCACCGACACCATCGAGCGGTTCACCAAGACCGGCATCAAGCTGGCGTCGGGCGAGGAGCTGGAGGCCGACATCATCGTCACGGCAACGGGTTTGAACCTGCAGCTGTTCGGCGGGCCGAGATCGAGCGCAACGGCGTGCCGATCGACCTGCACGACACGATGGCGTACAAGGGCATGATGTTGACCCACATGCCGAACTTGGCGTTCACCATCGGCTACACCAACGCCTCGTGGACGCTGAAGGCCGACCTGGTCTCCGAGTTCGTCTGCCGGGTGCTGAACTACATGGACGCCAACGGCTTCGACACGCGTCGAGCCGCAGCATCCGGGCAACAGCGTGGACGAGCGCTCCGCTGATGGACTTCACGCCCGGCTACTTCCTGCGGGCGGTGGACTACCTGCCGAAGTCGGGAATTCGCGCCGTGGCGGCTCAAGCAGAACTACCTGCTCGACCTGCGCCTGATCCGGCACGGCAAGGTCGACGACGAGGCGCTGCAGTTCACCAAACACCGTGCGCCGGTGAGGGCTTCGGCCTAAGTCGTCAGTCTGCAGCGACGACGACAATGCCGTCGTCGTCGCTGTAGGCGATGTGGCCGGGCACGAAGACCACGCCGCCGAACTCGACGGCTACATCGCGTTGGCCGTCGCCGGTCTTGGTGCTCTTGCGCGGATTGGTGCCGAGTGCCTTGACGCCGATGTCCAACGTGCGCAGCGTCGCCGCATCGCGCACCGCGCCGTTGATGATCAGTCCCACCCAGCCGTTCTCGACGCCGAGGCCGGCGATGATGTCGCCGACCAGAGCGGAGTGCAGCGACCCGTCGCCGTCGATCACCAGCACGCCGCCGTTACCCGGTTCGGAGAGAACCGATTTCAGCAGCGCGTTGTCCTCGAAGCACTTGACCGTGGTGATCGGCCCGGCGAACTCCGACCGGCCGCCGAACTGGCGTAGTTGCAGATCGCAGCTGCGGACGTCGGGTCCGATCTCGTCGACGAGGTCAGCGGTGGGGCGGGGTTCGATGGTCACCGGTCGATGCTAGCGATCGGACCGGCGAGCAATTTGGGTCGATATTGGCAAGCGCGCAGGTGACCGCCTCGTCCATGCTCATGGCGGCGCCCGCCGCCGCGAGCTCATCGACGCTTCTCCACGCCGAGGGTGGCGCCGACGATCTTGCCGGTCTCGCGAAGGGCGTCGAGAACGAAGTTTCCTTCCGACGACCGCGCGGACTGATTCCCGTCGTGCGCCATAGGATTAGCTTGCGCGAAGGCGTTGTAGGCGGCTCCCTGGAGGAGGCCCGCGACGGCAGGGTTCGTCTCGGCGAATGCGCGAGCGCACTCAGCAAGGGTGGTGGCAGCCTGGGACGGCGCGAGGGCCCAGCGGCTCACCATCGAATGAACGCCCGGCCAGTGCCAGCGTCAACTCCCAGTCGCGAAGTCGGCCCGACACCATGCAAGCCGTGAGCAGTCCAATGGTTATCTCTTCGCCGGGAATGGTCGAGAGCTCCACGCTCTCCTGCAGCAGAGCTCTTGCGCGCGCAGCATCGTGGTCGACGGTCACGAGCGCCAACGAGTTGAGGCTCGACACGATCGCCGCCGGCGTCCCGGACCTCCGTGCGAGCTCGATGCCTCCTCTGCCTTGGCGACCACTTCCTGTGACTTGCCGCCACCAAGCAGCTCGCTGTTCACACTGTATGCCAGCAGCATGGCGGCGATGCCGGGATAGCCTTCGCTATCGGCGATTTCAGCAGCGCGCGCGTACGCCTCGGCGGCATCGGTGTACGCCCCTGACCAGAGCTGGGCGGCAGCCTGGAGGATCCATTGGTCCATCTCGATTCGAGGGCCGTGGAGGGGCGTCGGGAGCCTCGCCTCTGCCTCGACTGCCCGCCGGCAGAGCTCGTGTCCGCCGGCATAGTCGCCTCCGTAAACGGATTGATGCGCCGCCACCACGAGAACGCGGGCGTACTCCGGCTCGTCGCTGGCGCCGGGCAAGTCGAGAACCCGGAATACTGGCGCCAGTAATACCTCTCCCATCGGGTATCCAGACATCGCCTGCCGATGAGGGTGGCTGGCGACGAGTTTCACCGCCAGTGTGGCGTTTTCGACGTCGATCGCGAAGGCCAGTGCAGCCCGAATGTTGTCGCGCTCAATGTTTATCTGCCGGGTCCAGGTCGATTGTTCTGGCCCGTAAGACTTTTCGGCGGAGTAGGCTGATAAGTCGGCATAGTAGTGGGCGTGCTGTGTCAACATCGTCTCAGTCTCTTGGCAATCAGCGAGGCGCTGTTCCCCGTACTGGCGGATCGTCTCCAGTAGGCGATAGCGCGTGCCGAGGACGCGGTCCTCGGCGACGACGAGCGAGCGGGCAACCAGACCGGTTACCAGATCCAAGACGGCGTCACGGCCGACCGGGTCGCCGCTGCAGATCTCCTCGATGGCCTCGAGTGTGCATCCGCCCGAGAACACGGACATGCGCGCAAGTAGCCGATGCTCGGAGGCATCGAGCAGTTCGTACGACCAGTCAATCGCGGCCCGAAGTGTGGCGTGCCGTTCGACTGCTCCCCGTCGGCCGCCGGCGAGCACCTGAAACCGGCGGTCAAGGCGGCGAAGAAGGTCCGTCGGGACTCAACGCGATGACCCTGGCGGCGGCGAGTTCAATAGCTAGCGGGACGCCGTCCAATCGCCGGCAGATCTCGACGACGGCGTCGGCATTTTCTCGGGTGAGTTCAAAATCGGCCTTCACCCGCCGTGCGCGGTCCGACGAACAGGCTGACCGCGTCGGTCTGCAACAAGGGCCGATCTCCTCGCCCGGCTTACCCACATCCAGTGGCGGTAGCGCGACGAGCTGTTCACCATCGATCGCCATGCCCTCGCGGCTGGTGGCCAGCACCACAACACCGGGACAGGACCGCTCGATGTCGCTCACCAGTTCCGCCGTGGCGCCGAGAACGTGCTCGCAGTTGTCTAAGAGCAGCAGCACCTGCTTGTGAGCGAGCATTTCGACCATCGACTCCATGAGCGACGGGCCGGTGCGGTTGTGGCCGAAGACAGCCGCCACGGCCTCTGTGACGCCGTCGGGGTCACGAATCGGCGCCAGTTCCACCAGCCACGCGCCGTCGCGATAGTTGGGGAGAACGTCCGCCGCGACCTGAAGTGACAGCCGGGTCTTGCCCACACCGCCTACTCCGGTGATCGTTACGATTCGCGAATTCTCTAGTGCAGCAGCGACCTTAGCCACCTCGACCTGGCGCCCGATGAAGGAACTGACTTGCGCAGGCAGATTCCGGGAAAAGAATCCAGGGTCCGCAACGGAGGAAAGTCCCCCGTTGTCCGTCGCTGCTGAGCTGGAAAACGCGGAGCGGGCGACCGAGGTCGCGCAGGCGGTGCTCACCCAGATCAGACAGCCGCATCCGTGCGGGAAGCATTTCCTGCACAAGCGATCTCCGTCGCACCTGAGACGACGATCTGACCGCCGTGCGCGGCCGCCATCAACCGGGCAGCACGGTTCACCGGCTGGCTCACGTAGTTGTTGCCGTCGATAACGACCGCTTCGTCGGTGTGCAGTCCGACCCGTGCGCGCAACGGGTGCGCGGTGCCCCATGGCTCCGCGGCGAGAGCGTCCTCGAATGCCGACTGCTGCGGTGACGGCATCCGAGCCGTCGAGAACGAGGCGGCCATCCCGTCACCCATCCGCGCAAAGACGAATCCATGGTTCGCCGCGATGGAATTCTCGAGCAGCTCGTCGTGGCGGGCCATTGCGGCCTTCATCGCCTCGGGATCCTGCTCCCACATTCGGGTCGACCCCTCGAGGTCGGTGAGCAGGAACGTCACCGTCCCCGAAGGCGGATGCCCAGCCATGGGCATCAAACTAGCGGCGAACTGCCTAGGAATTGAGGCTTTCGACGACGATGTCGTGCAGGAACTGCGCCAAGCCGGGTTCGACGTCGTCGTAGTACCGGGTGAATCGTTCGTCGGCCAGATACATCTCCACCAGGCACCGGTGCATCTCATCGCCGCAGTCGTAGAACTGCTCGATCGACGCCCGATGCCGCGCCGCCAGCTCGTCGGCTTGCGCCGAACCGGGGACGACGCCCGCGCGCTTGGCTTCGGCGAGCGCGTCAAGCAGGGTGTCGCCGTCGGCCTTGACTCGCGCCCAGTCGTCCTTGGTGAGGTCCGCGGTCCGCTGCTGGGACTGCTTCCATGCGTCGGTGTCGCCCCACCGCTCCTCGGCCTCGGCGGCCTCCACTGCCCTGATGGTGTCCTTGAGCCGGCCGGCCTGCTCGGTCAGCAATGCATGCTGGCGCTGCAGATGGGCGACCACGTCGGCATCCGCGTTGTCGATCAGCGTGCGGATCTCGTCGAGCGGCAGCCCGATGGACCGGTACACCAGCACCAGGTGCAGCCGCTCGATGTCGGCGTCGGTATAGCCGCGATACCCGGCCGGAGTGCGGACGCTGGGCACCACAAGACCGATGCGGTCGTAGTGATGCAGGGCGCGAACGGAGACACCCATGAGGGTGGCTACCGCGCCGACGGTCTTGGCGTCCATGCCGCCACTATCGACCCTGACGTCACGTGAGGGTCAAGCGAGTTTTCAGTCGTCGCCGTGTCGACGCGCCACGATCACGAGCAGGATGGCGAGTATGCCCGCCGCGATCGCCGCAGCAATCGGTATACGTGACTGCTCGGGGCCCACCAGCGGCAACGTCCCCGGGCCCGTCGTGGGATTGACCGCAGCGGCGACCGTCGATTTAGCTCTCGCGGCAGTCTCTTTGGCTGCATCTGCCACGTTGCGGTCGCCGTTGGTATCGGCCAGCTTCGGCGTGACATTCGGCGGAGCCTTGGGTGGCGCCTTCTTCGCGACGGCTTTCTTGGCGGGCTTCTTGGCCGGTGCGGCTTTCTTGGCGGCCTTGGCGGGGGCTTTCTTGGCGGGCTTCTTGGCCGGTGCCTTCTTCTGCACCGGTGGGGGCGGCGGCGCTGCGGGCGGCGGTGCGCCCGGCGCGGCAGCCGGGGGGCTCGCCGACCCCGGCGCGGGTGGTGGTGGCGCAGGCGGTGGGACGTCAGGCATTTCGTCGGGTCGATCCTGCTGGTCGGCCATCAGGCTGCTCCTTTGCAGTGTCTCGTCCTCAATCATTCAACCCTAACCGGTAACCGACAATGCAGCGGCCATGGTCAACGCCACCGCCATGATTGCCAGCTCGGTGAGCGATCTCGAGCGCGAGACATAAGCGGTAACGCGATGCGACTTTGCCGCCGGCAGCCAACGGGCGCGGTTGCGCCAGGCCAGCGCCATCAATACAACGGTGAGGACGATCTTGATCAGCAACACGCGCCCGTAGCCGGTAGCGAACAACTGCGTTGCCGAATCCATCGCCACGAGAGCACCTATCACGCCACCGGTCAGCAATGCGATCACGCACCACAACGACAGCTCGGAGAATCGCGGCAGCACGCGCGCCCATTGGCCACGATGGTCGACGGTCAGCACCAGCGCCGCCAGGGTCCCGCACCACATCGCGGCGGCCAGCACATGAATCGCGATCGCGATGCCGCCGGGCAGGCTGGCCGACATGTGGCCGCCGATTGTGCGTGCGACCAGCCCGACCGCCGTGATCCCGGCAGCGGCGACCGCTGTGGGCGGCGTCTTGGGCGAGACGACCGAAACCACCAACACCAGCCCCGCCGCCGCGACGCTGAACAGGCCGGACCGCCCGGCGGACGTCGTCGCCGCGAACTCCACGGTGGTGGTCAGGCCCACCCGGGTCACGGGCACCGCTGCGGCCGCGGCGGCGCCCACCACGAGGCGACACAGCTCGGCGAACAGCCAGAAGCCCGCCGCCACTGCGAGCGGCCGGCCGGCCCGCAGCGTCAGCTCCTCCCGGTACCGCCCGGTGTCCAGCATCGGCACCACCGTCAGGCCGAGCGTGGCGGCGCCCGCACAGTCGGCGACTGCACGCACCACGGTGGCGGCCGGCGCGGCCTGCGGGTAGGTCAACGCCCATGCCGCCGCCGACGCGCCGAGTACGACGACGACACCGCCGATCGCCGCCCCCTTCGGGTGGTCACGTCTTTCGTCGCGCCGCCCACAGGATCCCGCCGCCGATGATCAATGCGCCCGCCACCAGGAACGGCCACACCGGGATTCCACCGTCACCGCCGGAGTCGGCCAGTACGGCCGCCGACGGGCCGGGCGTACCGGTCGCGGCCACCGTCAGCCGAAACGACCACGAACCCGAAACCGGGTGGCCGTCCGCCGACGTCACCCGATAGTTCACGGTGTAGGTCCCTGCCGGCCCGAGTGGGCGCACACCGACGGCGATCACCGCGCCCTGCACCTGTGGGTCGCCGGTCGACCACAGATTCCCATCGGGGCCGACCACGGTCATCGCGGCGAACTCGGGCTGCAACTGCTCGTTGAACGTCGCGCTCACGCGTTGGGGTCCCTGGGCCAGCGCGGCGTTGTCGGCGGGATCGGCGGCGATGCGGGCTGCGTGCGCGGCCGCGACCGGCGCACCGGCCAGCGCCATCGCCGCCACAAGGGCGGCGATGAACGCGAGCCGGAACGACCGGATCAAGTGCGCCTCCGTGCGATCAACGCCGCGGCCACGCCCACCGCGGCAAGTGCGATTGCACCACCGGCGAGCCAGCGTGCCGCGTTGTCGGCGGTCGGCGCCGCCTGCGCCGTCATCTCATGCTCGTCCATCCCGGTCGAAGGCGCACCCGTCAAGCTCAGCGTCGGTGCCGGGTGTTCTGGCTCACCGCCGCCAGGTAGTGGCGCCTGATCCCAGCGCACCACCGTGCCGTCGGAATACGTCTGCGTGGCCGGGAACGCCACACTGTCACCGTTGGGCAGCTTCACCGACACCCGAAACAGTGCGAACTGGTCGGACGAGATGCCCACCTTGGAGTCGGCGGTCCAGGTCACCGAGCGGACGGTGCCAGCCGACGTGTCCCGGTCGAGGGTGGCGGTCCAACCAGGCATGACTTCGGTTCTGGCGGACGCCACATCGGGCAGCTTGACGCTCAACTTCGTTGTCAGAGCGCCGTTGTCGGATTCGCCGGGGACCCGGAAGGTCACCACCGAGGTGGCGCCCGGTGCGGGATTGTCGGCGTCGGCGCGGACGTGGGCCCATGCGGGCCCTGCACCGGAAGCCAGTCCGATGCCGAGGGCGACGCCGGTTCCGGCGACGGTGATGAGGGCGCGCTTGGGCGCCCCGAATGGGGAATGCATTCGATTGTCACTTTCTTTCAGATGGGGTTTGGTCGGTCAGCGTGCGTGGCTGACCGGCGGACCCCGATGTGACACAGATGCTGCGAGAAGGAGGGCCGAACGCAGAGGCTGATCGGCGCCGGTGACGGCGACCGGCCTGCTCGGTATCGGTGTGACGACGGCACGCGTGGCCACCGTGACGACCCGCGACACCGCACGGCAGAGCCGGTCGCCCGCCGCGATCAAGAGCGCACCGGCGACGACGGCCAGAGCGTGCGCGGCGAGCATGGCCGGAGCAGGCGACACGGGCTCGCCATGGCTGTGGCCTGCGGCGCTGAGCATCAGGTGGCCGACGAGCTGGCCGGTCGCGAGCAGGCCGAGGAGCACGCGTACATCGGCGGCGCGGGAGATGCTCGTGGCCAGCCCGCCGATCGTCGCGGCGAGCACCGCCAGGAGCACCGCGGCCGTGCCGGACGGCGCAGCGCTGTCTGCGGCACCGTGCGCGGCCACCGCCAGCGCCGCGGTCAGCAGCCCAGCCGCAACCCCCCGCAGACGGGCGGTTGTGGTCGTCGGCACTGCCGGTCAGACCACGCCGAGGCGCGCCATCAGGTCGGCTTCGATGCCGTCGAGCTGCTGGCTGACCGAGTTGTGGGCGGTCCGCCGATTGGCCGTCGGCATGTTTTCGGCCGCGGTGACCGCCGCCGACAGGTCGGTCAGTCGATCGGTCATGGCGGCGACGAATTGCTTGGTCTCGGCGTCCTTGGGCTTCTTCTCGGCCACCATTCGCAACGTCTGCTCGGCGCTCGCGATGCGGGCCGACAGCTCCGCGCCGTACCCGGAGAACTGGCCGAGCTGACTGAGTGGAACCCCGAGCCGGTCGGCCCGCCGCTGATCGAGGAATCCGCGGCCGGCCATCGCGGCCCGGTAGGCGAGTGGCACCACGATCGGGGCCAGCAGCCGGGCAACGGTGAGCGTTCGGCGAATGCGTGGCGGCGACAGCAGCTTGCCCTCGCGGACCGCCTTGAGCTCCGTCTCAGCAACCTTGAGCGCGGTCCTGTCGCTCTCCCGTTGCGCCCGGAGTTGCGCCTTCAGCGCCCTCGTTTCGGCCTTGTGCGCGGCCTTCATGCGACGGTTCTCGTTCTTCGCCGCGAGCTTGGCTTCCAGCTTCGCCTTGGCCTTGATGGCACGGGCCTCAGCTCGCCGAGTAGCGCGGCTTTTCCGCGGCGTGAACAGGCCCATCCCGGCCGCCTCCCGGTCATCTCGTCGACATTTCGGTCATTCGCGTCTGCGATCGCGCAGCACAACACTATCGTCCGAGGCTGCAACCGGCGGTGGCGTGCCCCGGTATGGGTGCAGTTCCGTTCACTAGCAAACGTGGACAACGGATTGTGCGACAATCGTCGCACGCGTAAAGCGATGTTCGGACGGCGTAATGACGGGTGGTGACCGAGTGGCTTCGCGTTTGCGTGTCGCCGCGTCGGCATGCCTCGTAGCGTCTGGCCTGTTCATGTGTGGTGCCGGAGGCGCGATTGCGCTCGCCGACCCCGGACCTGGCTATGGCCGCTCGGACGATCTCACGGATGACGACTCGATAGGCGACATCGTCCGTCGCGCGTTCGGCCTTGGCGACGGCAATGACGCCAAAGCATCGGAGCCGGCGCAGGGGCCGCACCCCCGATGGGGCAACGGCAGGCAAGGGCAGTATCCGGGCGAGAAGGAACCGCCGAGGACGGGCACGTCCCCGACGGAGGAATCGCCGACGAAAGAACCGCCCACGACGAAGCCGACCACCCCGTGCCCCGAACCCACCAAACCCACGGAACCACCCGGCAATCCGCAACCGAATCTGCCCCAAAGCACAGGGAGGCGGAGGTGGCGGCGCGATCGAGCAGCTGCCGCGCTACACGCCGCCGTCGATCCCGGACATGCAGCTGCCCGACGAACTGCAACCGGGCCAGCCCGGTGTGGCCGGCGGACCCGCCGTGCTCGACGCCGGTGCGGGTATCGCAGCCGCAGCACCCGTCGGGGCCGCGGCGCCCATCGCCTTGCCGGTGATCGTGGTGCCGCCCATCGGTCTCGGTGGAATCGGCGGTGGCGCCGGGCCGGGTGGCGCGTCGGCGGGAGCTCCTCCTGCCGTTCCGCGCGCCGTGACGGCGCAGCCGCCCGCAGGACGCATCCCGCCGCCCGCGAATGTCGGTAGCAATGTCGCCGTACCGAATTCGTCCTACCGGATCGGCTACACCGAATATTTGCGAACCGCTGGATTGCCGCAGGTCGCGGCCTTAGCTGTGCCTGGGCTCGTCGGCATAATGGTGCTCACTGGTGCCGGGGGATTACTGGGGTATCGGCAAGCAAAAGCGGGCCACGCCGTGCACGTCAGTGGCTCAGCACGTTTCATGAGGTAGTAGTACAAACTGCCCCCTCAACCGGGGCGGGCAGCGCATAGTGGATTCGTTCGAGAGGGGGTTGTATGCCAGCGAGTCGTCGTGTCACCCGCGCGGTCAGTGAAGTGCTGGATCTTGCCCCGCGACGCGGTGAAATCTCGTTGCCCCGCCTAGTCGACGCCGTCAGCGAGGACCGCCAGCGGCCCATCGAGCTCAAGATGTCCGACCTGCCTCCGGGAGTGTGCGGTCAGTGGCGCCAGTACACCGACCGCGACGTCTTCCTGATCCAGAAGGGTCTACCCGCGTGGGATCGCACGCTGGCCCACGAGCTCGGTCACCTGGTCCTCGGCCACGAGGGCATTCCCGTCGTCCAAGCCGCCCGCGCGGAGACGGAATTCGCCAGTTCTGACCTGATCGGATACATGCTCAACCAGCGCACCGGTTGCATGGGTCCGAGCGGCGAAGATGCCGAGCAGGAAGCCGAGGATTTCGCGGCGCTGCTCATCTACCGCCTTGGCAGGCTGCCCTCCGACCGCTCCTCGATCGTTCAGGTCCGGCTCGGAGAGGCGTTTGGTTGATCATTTGGGTGATCGCCGGTCTTCTCGGACTTGCCACCGGCCTGCGCATCGGCTGGGCCCTCGTCAACAAGCAGTCGCTGGTGAGTACCGCCATGATCCTGGCGCTCGGCAGTCTGGGCCTGGTGGCGGCGCTCAATTGGCAACCGCTGACCCTGCTACTGGACACGCTGCTGCGCTGGCCCAACATCTCCATGGGTCTGAGCCAGGTGGCGCTGGTGGGATGCGCAGCAGGCAGCTGCGTGATGATCACGACGGTCTCGTCGCCGCGTAAGCCCGCCACCCTTCGACGCATCGCCATGTGGCAGTACGGCGTGGCCGTCGTCATCGCCATCGCGACCATGGTGACGTTCTTCGCGGCGGGCCAGCAGCCGGAGATATCGCCGGAGGAGTACCTCAGACGCAACCTGGGTTCCAACGGACTGGCGCTGTCGTGGCTGCTGCCACTGCTGTACGTGCTGCTGGCGCTGACGCTGGTGTCATGGGCGGGCATGCGGCATTCGAATCGCACCAGGCGCGGCAGGGCACTGTTCGTGTTCACCATCGGCATCGTGCTGATCGTTCTCGCCAGCGCATTCTTCTTCCTGCGCGCGGTGGGGACCACACAGTTCGTCGGTGTCGGTGCGGCGGCCACGCTCCTCGGCTGCGCAATGCTGGTGGTGGCGGCCGGCTCTCTGCTTCCGAGCGTCGAGGACTGGTTCGGTGCGCGCCGAGAGCTGCGGGCCATCCAGCCGCTGCTCGACGAACTCGGCCAGCGGCATCCCGACGTCGGCATTGGAGTGCGTCCCCGCGGGCCGCTGGTGTTCCGGGTGGCCGAGCGAATGTCGTTGATCTCGGATGCGCTGTTCCTCGAGGCGACGACGGCAGACGCCGCGCTACGCCATCCGGTCGATGCCTCCGGCGCGTCGGCGGATCAGGACCTGGAGCACGGGATCGCCGAGCTGTCGGACTACGAGACGCCCGACGTGGCGCCCGAGGTACAGGCGCGTGCGGTCGCAGAGTGGATTTATGCAGGGCGCGGCGAAACTGACGTGGAAACCAAACGTGCCTTGTTTCCGGGTCTCGGTTGGCTGCGTCAGCCGACCACGTATTCCGACCGGGAGTGGATCCTCGAAATCGCCAAACAGTACCGGCAGCTCGACAGGGCGGGTGTCGCGGCCGCCTCCTGATGGAGAATCGGCGGATTACTTCGCCGGGTGCCGCGTTGCGGCTCCCCGCAGGCTAATCGTCGAGGTGTTCCTGGCGACGCAACTCATCGACTTTTTGGACGATGTCCTGCTGCGCCTCAACGGATAGGCCGACGGTCCTTGCCGCAATACGGCGGACGCCCTCGTCACGCATATTGGCGAGCCACGTCAATTCCTTGTCCAGCTTCTCGTAGTACTCGTCGTCGGTGAAGTAAGCCGGCTTGATACGGAAGAAGTTGGCAAGGGCCGCCATGGTCGCTGCCGAGGGATTCGTACGGTTGCCTGAGCGCAGCTGAGACAGGTAGGGAGCCGACATGGTGATGCCTTCAGCCTTGAGCGCGGCGATCACCTCAGCCGATGTGTGCGGACCGCGCCCCGGCGGGTAGACCGTGTCGAACAGGCGGTTTAGGCGGTCGGAGAACGTCTTGCTCATCGATTTGACCTCCACATGATGGCAGAGCGGTTTACTTAGGCGGCGTATTTGCTGACCATCGTAGCGAGAGTTGTGCCAACAACCAAGTGCAAACCGCGTAAAAGTTAATCCGGCTTTTTCTTCACGGGCGTCGATAGCGCGGTAAGCAGCATGTTTAGCCCATATCCCACAGATGTCTCACGATGTGGTCAAGCAAATTTTGACGGATACGTAGCAAGTCCTTAGCTCAGAGGCCCCCGACCATCGGCTATCTGCGAGCCAGCGCGGCTGCGGGCAACCGGTCAAACGGCCGCTGGAGCGGATCCCGGTGTTTGCTGAATATCCGCTCTCTCGGATCCCCTCCCGACGAAGCGCGGGTCGGCACCCCGGCCCGGAATTGCCAGCCGCAGACCCAGGTCGTCTCGGGCGACGATTCCAGTGGCGCGCGCCGAAGCCGCCCGGTCGGGCCTCAAGCGGCGAGGAGCATGGCCAAGATGGCCGTGTCGGGATCGCTGATCGGATCGATGCCGACACGGCTGACCATCGACGTGACGGTTCCGTCGGACTCGGCCTCCACCCACGCGGCGCGGTGTTCGAGGCCCAGGTGTGGAAGGCCCGGCAGCAGAACACAGCCCGATGCGGCACCGGAACACTCCGGCAGCGATGGGGTGGTCTCCGACGGTGGATGCAGCATGAGAAGCGCCGGCGGCTGATGGTCGGCGAAATGCCCTGGCGGCACTGCATTCTCACCGACGACGGTGCCCTCGGCGACGACCAATCCGACCGTACCGGGCTCGGGGGAGTCCGGTAGCTCCTCACGCGCGCCGAAAATCGTTGTGGTGGAGAGCAATCCAGGGAATGAGGCAACCCGGACGGCGACCCGCAATACCTGCGCCCACTCCTTGGTGGAGTCCGGCCAGCGGCCCGACACCACAAATCCCCTCAGTGTTCCCCGCGAATGGAAGGGGGCGATTTCGATCGCCCGACCGGAACCCGTCTCCATCTCGCCTCCGCGACTTCGTGTTCGGACGCACCGGCCGAGCCGGCATGTGGACCCTGCCCGACACTCCACTGGGTCGATCCGCTCAGCATGGGCCAGCAATGCCTGGCGCGCAAGACGACACGAGTGTTAACGGCCGACTTTGGCCCTGGCCGTCCACAGCACGCGGTAGGAACCCGCCGCGGGCACCCAGCCGAATTCGTGGGAGTCGGCCGCGCCCGCGGCCCGCGGATTGTCCGAGCGGGCTTCGAATATCGCGCCGCGTCCCGAGCCGTACACGTCACCGACGCGCTTTACGAGCCAGCGCGTCGACATTCGCGGATCGGGGAACACCCGCAACTGGCCGCGCCGAACGCGTCCGCCGCGCAGCGCGATGAGCCCGTCACCCGGGCCGAGTGCCGGGCGCATGGAGTCCTCGGCGACCCGGAACATTTTCAGCGGCCAGTCACGATGCGGATGGTTATCGCGCATCCGCTGAGGGTAGGTTAAAACCATGCTTGATCGACTTTTCTCCAACGCGACTGAAGCCCATGCCCACTGCGACCTGTACTGCGGTGTCTACGATCCGGCCCAGGCCAAGATCGAGGCGCTGTCGTGCCTGAAGACACTCAAGAAATTCCACGACTCCGACGACGACCACTTCCGCACCCGCGCGATCCTCATCAAGGAGCAGCGCGCCGAGGAGGTCAAGCATCACCTGATGGTGCTGTGGGCCGACTTCTTCACCAAGGACCACTTCGAGCAGTTCCCCAATCTGCACCAGCTGTTCTGGGATGGCGTGCACGGCGCAGGTGAAGTAAAGAAATCGACCGATGTCGCGGTGGCCGAGAAGCTTCTCAAGACGATCGACGAGATCGCCGACATCTTCTGGCAGACCGACAAAGCCAAGGACATGGGCGTGTACCCGCCCGCCTGAGACCGACGCAAAGAACGGCCCTGGATCTCCGCTGTGAGAGACCAGGGCCGTTTTTGCGGTTCAGAACAGAACGATGAGGGCGAGAATGCCCAACAGCACGAGCGCGATCAGGCCGGCGCGAACACAAGCCATAGCCTGGCCCCGCGTGTAGCCGGGAGCCGACGACTGCCACTCGGACGACGTCGCGGATCCGGATCCGTATGGATGCGATGTCATCTGTGTCCCCTGACCTGCACGTTCAACTACCCACCCCCGTGAGATCTGTCACAACTGCTGTTGTGATGCCGATCATAACCCTTCGGGAGGCGTCGCAAAAATCGGACCGCCCGCAGCAAAGGTTAGAGCGCCAACCGATTTCGCTCGGGGCAGCCTCGCCTGTTGATCACTGTTCGATAACGATGCCAGGTTATCCACAGGACCGCCCAGGAATCACACAGATTGAGAAGCTCAGACGGGCCTTCGGGCTTCGGCGGCCTGTGGATGAACCTGTGGAAACTGTGGATAGCCCCACATTGCTGCTTGACGTGTGTCGACAAAAGCCCGCCTCGTAGCATGAGGGGATGGGCGTCCAGCAAGTAGACGTGTCCGACGTTCCGGCGACATTCGACGAGTCCGTCGTGCTGCTCGATGTCCGGGAGAACGACGAATGGCAACGCGGCCACGCCACCGGGGCCAAGCACATCCCGATGGGTGAGGTGCCCGCCCGGATCGCGGAGATCGATCCCGACGCGAAGCTGTTCGTTGTCTGCCATCTCGGTGGTCGCTCCATGCGGGTGGCCCAGTACCTGTCGCAGAACGGCTACGCACCGATCAACGTCGACGGCGGAATGCAGGCATGGGCCGACGCGGGCCGGCCGGTCGTGACCGACAGCGGCGGCGCCGGCACTGTCTGAGCAACCGTCGCTAGGCTGGTCGGATGATCCAGGTGTGTTCCCGCTGCGGGACGCGGTGGAACGTGCGGGACCGGCAGCGTGTCTGGTGCCCGCGGTGTAACGGCACCCTGCTGGCGCCGTCGGCCGCGCCCTCGGCGTCGGAATGGAGCGCACGTCCGACCGCACCCGCGGTGCGCGCGACCGGTCAGGCTACGCAGAACGGCCCGCCGCGGCTGCCCGCCGGGTACCGCTGGATCGCGGTTCGGCCCGGCGCCGCCCCGCCCGCCCGTCGGCGCCAACGGAACCTCGGCCCCACCCCGCGCTATGCGGTGATACCCCGCTGGGGTCTCGTCGAGCGATTCGACGCCGCCGACCTCGAGCAGCAGGCACAGCCGCGCAGCGGGCCCTCGATCGCTGCGCTGCGCGCCACCCTGATCGCGACGATCGCTGTGCTCGGCCTCGCTGCGTTCGTTCACATCGTGCGATACGCGCTGCTGATCATCAATCGCGAGGTGCTGCTGAATCCGGTGGTGGCGTGGGCGGCCACCTGGTTTGGAATTCTGGTCAGCGTTGCCGCCTTGTTCCTGTTGTTCGCCAGCTTCGTCCTGCTGACGAACTGGCTGATCGCCCGGCGATCGGCGGCCTTCAAACACGTTGGGCGCCAAGAACACCGACCGCTATGGGCACTGCGCGCCGGATGCCTGGTGCCGTTCGTGAACTTGGCATGGGCACCGGTCTTCGTTCTCGAACTGGCCAGCGTCGAGGACACGCTCGCCCGCCTGCGCCGACCGATCGCGGTGTGGTGGACGGTGTGGGTGCTCTCCACGGCGGTGTCGGTGTTCGCCATCGCGACCAGCTTCACCAGCGATGCCCAGGGCATCGCCGACAACACGGTGACGACGATCGTCGCCTATCTGATCGCGATGGCGACGATGGTTCTGGTGGCCCAGGTGCTTCTCGGCTTCGAGCGCAGGCCGGTCGAGAAACCCGCCAAGCGTTGGGTGATCGTCGCCGATGAATCTTCCCGATCCGATTCCGGCGTTGCGGTTGAGGCCGAAGGCCAGAACCCGGCAGCATAGCGCTATGAACTCGGGCGACACCGGAGCCGGCCAGGGGTTCGGCGTCGGTCATCCGTTCGTGGTGGCCCACCGCGGCGCTTCTGCGGAACGTCCCGAGCACACGCTCGCCGCCTACGAGCTCGCTCTGCAGGAGGGCGCAGACGGTGTGGAGTGCGATGTCCGGCTGACCAGAGACGGCCACCTGGTGTGTGTGCACGACCGTCGGGTGGACCGGACGTCCAACGGAACCGGCCTGGTCAGCGAGAAGTCGCTGGCAGAACTGAAAGCCTTGGATTACGGCTCATGGCACTCCAGTTGGCGCGCCGACGGCTCGCAGGGCGATACCGGCCTGCTGACCCTCGACGATCTGGTGTCGCTGGTGCTGGACTGGCATCGGCCGGTGAAGATCTTCATCGAGACCAAGCATCCGGTGCGCTACGGGGCGTTGGTGGAAAGCAAAGTGCTGGCGCTGCTGCACCGGTACGGCATCGCGTCGCCCGCGTCGGCGGACCTGTCGCGAGCGGTGGTGATGTCGTTCTCGGCCGCCGCGGTCTGGCGGATCCGGCGCGCGGCGCCGATGCTGCCCACCGTCCTGCTCGGCGAGACGTCCCGCTTCCTCGGCGGCAGCGCCGCCACCACCGTCGGCGCCACCGCGGTCGGGCCGTCGATCGCGACGCTGCGCGAACATCCCGAACTCGTCGACCGCGCGGCCGCGCAGGGCCGTGCGTTGTACTGCTGGACAGTCGACCACTACGAGGACGTCCGGTACTGCCGCGAGCTCGAGGTGGCTTGGGTGGCCACCAATCACCCAGGGCGGACCAAGGATTGGCTGCAGAACGGGCTGACCGGAGCGGGCCGCGACTAGCGGATGGCTCCGGCGTCGAGCACATCCTGCGGAACGGGCGTGTCAGATTTGAGCGCCGCGAACAACTGGTCGGCGACGTCCTCGTTCCAGACCACGACCGAACCCGAATCGCTGCCGGTGAATTCGCCGATCGGCACCGTTGTCGTGGTGATGTCGCCGCGCAGTGCCCACGCCAACCGGGCGAGGTCCCACACGTGTGCGTCCGAATCGACCGTCAGCGAGTCGGCCGCCGCATTGGCCATCGGGTACCAGCGCAGCGGGTTCAACCAGACAGTCGGGCTGGCGGCACGATGCATCAGAGTCGACATGAACTGACGCTGGTTGACCATCCGGTCGAGGTCGGCCCGCGGGGTGGCACGGGTACGCACGTAGCCAAGCGCGTTGCGGCCGTCCAGCTTTTGGCAGCCCGCCGGAAGGTCGATACCCGCGAGCGGGTCAGAGATCGGTTCAGGCGGACACATCGTCACCCCGCCGATGGCGTCGACGAGCCTTGCGAATCCGTCGAATTCGACCTCCGCGTAGTGGTCGAGGCGCACTCCCGTTGCCTGCTCGACGGTTTGGGCCAGCAGCGGCGCGCCGCCTACCGCGAACGATGCGTTGATCTTGTCGGTGCCGTAGTCGGGGATTTCCACATACGAGTCCCGGGGGATCGAGACCATCGTGGTCGGGGTGTCCGACCAGGGGGCGGGCATGTGCACCAGCATGATCGTGTCGGTGTGCCCGTTGCCGATGTCGCCGCCGGTGGCGAGTTCGGCCTGCTGCTCGGGGGTGAGCCCCTGCCTGCTGTCCGAGCCGACCAGCAGCCATGTGGTGCCCTTGCCCTCGGCGGGCCGGTCGGCGTAGTCGGCCAGCGCCGGGATGCGGTGCAGCTTGGTGTCGATCCAGAACGCGGTGGCGACCACACCCGCGACGGCCAGGACCATCACCGCGAACAGCGTGAGGACGACGCGACGCACGCGCCGCTTGCGTTTAGCCGGGCGTGGCGGAGGTGGCGGCGGTGGTTGGCGCACAACACGATTGGGCTGCCGATACGGCGGCGGCGCTGGCGGCCGATTGGATGGCGGTGGAGGCGGTGGAGGCGGTGGTGGCGGCGGTCGCCTCGGTGGGGTCGGGGGATTGGGCGGCCAGGGCGGCGGTGGCCGGTTCGGGTCGCGCCTGATCACCTGCGACGGCTCCTGCCGCCGATGGGGCGGAGGCCGCCGGTCGCCATTCACAAAAGGAATGTACGCGGCTCGTTACTTGAGCCAGCCGAGATGGCTCGCCAACAAGAGGTATCCGACGAACGCCACTGTGTCGATCACGCCGTGGGCGATCACCAGCGGCCACAGCCGCCCGGTGCGCTGCCACGCGTAGCCGAACACCAGGCCCATCGCCGCGTTGCCGAGGCCCGCGCCCCAGCCCTGGTAGAGGTGGTACGCCCCGCGCAGGAGGCTGGTGACCACGAGCGCGACGACGGGGTTCACCCGCAGCTGCTGCAGCCGGGTGAGCAGAAAGCCGACGACGATGACCTCCTCCGCCCAGCCGTTGGCGAACGCGAGCAGGATCAGGACCGGGATATGCCACCACGAGTTCTCATGCGTGGAAGGCACTACCGACACGCTCATGCCCAGTGCGCGCGCCGCGACATACAGCCCGAGGCCGGGCAGGCCGACCAGCGCCGCGAGGCCGAGACCGCCGAGCACATCGGGGCGCAAGCGGATCCGGCCCAGCCCGATCTTCGACAGCCCTATTCCGCTGCGCCACAGCAGGTATACGCCGAGGGCACCCCATGCGACCAGCTGCGCGACCCGGGCGAGGTTCAGCCCGAGGTTGATCAGGTCGAACGGCGACAGGCGTGGATTGAGCGCAACGATCTGCTTGGACAGATTCAGCAGGACGGCCTCGACGAGATCGAGGATCGAGGTGTAGGCGCCGAGTCCGAACGTCACCGCCAGTACGACGGCGATCTCGATGCGCAGCGCGCGCCGGTCGGCTTGGGGCAGCTCCTCGGGCGCGCTCACCGGAGCTAGGCTAGCGGGCGCCTCGCTCGAAGCCCGTTCAGGAACGGGCAGCCCATCAGAATCCGGATCGCCTGGCTGAGCCCGGTGACGTCGTCGACGGGCTTGGCGAACGCCAACCGGACGTCGTGATCGCCTTCGTCGTTCTCCACCCGCAGCCGCACGCCATACCGGTCCAGCCCGAGTGGACGCACGCGTCCCCGCCGCAGTGTCGTCGGCAGCCGGTCGGCGAGCCTGTCGATCACGTCGCGGTGGGCGATCTCGAGGTGCTGAAGCCAGCAGGACTCCATCCCGCAGAACGGGTCCGGCCGCGCCTGCAGCAGCGCGCTGACACCGACCGCCTCCGCTCCGGTCGAGTCGGCGACGACGACCGACTCGACCTCGAGACGCACCAGGGTGAGCCGGGGGTCGCCGTCGGCGTCGTCTGCGGTATTCACCTGCAGCAGTGCTGGATTGGGGTCCGCAGCGGCGATCAGATCGAGAAGTTCGGGGATCTCGGTTGTGGGTACGGTCTGCACCCGGCCCCGGATCCACACCAGCGATCGCACCGGCTCCCGAAGCGGGAGTGGCGAATAGTCGGTCATCTCCAGCACGGCGGGCACCCCCGCCGCGCCCGCGGCGACGACCATGCCCGCTACCAGACCGTCGACGGGGACGGTGATGGCGAAGGAGCCGTCATCGAGCAGGTGATGCACCGCGCTGGCGATCGGCTCGACGCCCTCGATCGCGAGCATCGCCCCGCCGGCCCGTACGCAGGTGCTGCGGATCCGCTCGGCCGTCGTCGGTGCCGTCGTCGTTGCCGGTGCGGCCATCGCTTCGCCTCTCGTAGATAAGGTAACCCTAACTTAGCGAACCCTAACCTGGTCGGCAAGACGCACGTCGCGACGTAGGCAGGGACCCGACGGCGAACCGATAGGGTTGAATCGTGCCGCGCATCGCCTACCTCGGACCTGAGGGGACCTTCACCGAGGCGGCGCTGCTCCGCATCATTGAGACCGGCATGGTGCCTGGTAGCGACCCATCTGACGAGTTCACGCCCGTACCCGCCGACAGCACCAGTGCGGCCCTGGCTGCCGTGCGGTCCGGCGATGCCGAATACGCATGCGTGCCGATCGAGAACTCGATCGAGGGGTCGGTGCTGCCGACGTTGGACAGCCTGGCGACCGGTTCGGAGCTCCAGGTCTTCGCGGAGCTCACCCTCGACGTGGCGTTCACGATCGTGGTGCGCTCGGGCACCAGCGCGGCAGATGTGGGAACCGTCGCGGCGTTCCCCGTCGCGAGCGCGCAGGTGCGCAACTGGCTGGCCGCCAACCTCCCGAAAGCGCGGCTGGTACCGGCCAACTCCAACGCGGCGGCGGCCAACGATGTGGCCGGCGGTCGCGCCGATGCGGGCGTGAGCACTGCGCTGGCGGCGCAGCGGTATGGCCTGACCGCACTGGCATCCGACGTCGTCGACGAACCCAATGCCAGGACCCGCTTCGTGCTGGTCGGCCCGCCTGGCCCGCCGCCGCCGAGCACCGGTGCAGACCGGACGTCGGTGGTATTGAGACTCGACAACGTTCCCGGTGCGCTGGTATCGGCGATGACCGAGTTCGCGATCCGCGACATCGATCTGACCCGCATCGAATCTCGGCCCACCCGAAGAGAGTTGGGTACCTACATCTTCTTCCTCGACTGCGTCGGGCATATCGAAGACGACGCCGTCGCCGAGGCACTCAAGGCGCTGCACCGTCGTTGTGCAGATGTGCGATATCTGGGGTCATGGCCGACGGGATCGGCCGTGGGAGCGGCGCCGCCGAAACTCGACGAGGCGACGGGCTGGTTGAGCCGGCTGCGGGACGGCGACCGATGAGCGGGCGGCTGGTGCTGGTCCGGCACGGCCAGTCACACGGCAATGTCGAGCGACGGCTCGACACCCGGCCGCCGGGCAGGGAGCTCACCGACCTCGGCCGCGAACAGGCACGCACGTTCGCCCACGACTGGCCCCACGAGATCGGGATGGTCGCGCATTCGATCGCGGTGCGCGCTTCGCAGACCGCCGCCGAGATCGGCGGCGCATTGAGCCTGGACCCGCACGAACTCAAAGGGATTCACGAGGTTCAGGTCGGTGATTTGGAGGACCGCAACGACGACGCGGCCATCGAGGAGTTCAACACCATCTACCAGCGCTGGCATGAGGGTGAACTGGACCTGCGGATGCCCGCGGGCGAATCAGCGACGCAGGTGCTCGACCGCTACGTGCCGGTCATCACTCAACTGCGGATGCGCTATCTCGACGACGACGCGTGGCACGGCGACATCATCGTCGTCAGCCACGGCGCGGCGATCCGGCTGGTGGCCGCCACCTTGGCGGGCGTGGACGGAAGCTTCGCCCTCGACCATCACCTGCCCAACGCCGAATCCGTTGTGCTGACGCCGATAACCGACGGCCGATGGAGCTGTCTGCATTGGGGCCCCAAGGGACCGCCGTTCTATCCCGAGCCCGACGTTCACCCGGTCGAGGACGCCCTGTCGTCGGCCGACCCGATGGGCTGAGCGCAGGCGCAACCGATCGCCTCGCAGTCGATGACGAACGTATGCACGACCTCAGGTGTGACGCAGCCGTCCTCGGTGCACTCGGTCCACTGCAGGGCGTGATGGATGACGGTGCCATGGCAGTGGTCGAGTTCGGCTCGACACCCCCGGCAATCGCGGTCCATGGCCCGTTCATAGCACCATCGGCGGGCAATCGGTCGTAGCCGCGCCTAAGCCCAGCCGAGTTCGTGCAGGCGGTCGTCGTCGATGCCGAAGTGGTGGGCGACCTCGTGGATGACGGTGATGGCCACCTCGTCGACGACCTCCTCCTCGGTCTCGCAGACGTCCAGCAGGGCCTCGCGATAGATCGTGATCGTGTCGGGTAGCGAACCCGCGTAGAAGGAGTCGCGATCGGTCAGCGCGACGCCGTGATAGAGCCCCAACAGGTCGGGTTCTTCCTCGTTGCGTCCCTCGACCAGCACGACGACGTTGTCAATCGCCGCGGCCAAGTCGGGCGGGATCAGATCGAGTGCGTCCGACACCAGCTCCTCAAACCGTTGCGGGCTCATCCGCACGGCCACGGGGTTACACCCCAGGCGGTGGTGGGATCAACAGTTCGGCGGGCGGCGGGCCGGGTGCCGGCCCCGGTGCGGGTGCGGGTGCCGGTTCGGGCGCCGGCGCCGGTGCAGGGGGTGGGGCTCCCAGGTCTACCGGCGGAGGCGGTGCCCCAGGCGGCGGCGGAGGCGGTGCCCCAGGCGGCGGCGGTGGGGGGGCCTCCGCGGGCGGCGGCCCGTTCAGGAACGTGTTGCCGTCGGCAGGGGGTGCCTGCGTTGCGGACGTCGCAGGCGTCTGGCTCGCCGTGCCCTGCGACTGCTGGCCGTGCTGGTTCGACTGCGTCTGCTGGGTCGACTGGCTGGACTGGCTCGAGCCGCTCTGGTCGTATCCGCTGCTGCTCTGGCCTGCCGACGACGACATGTCGGGCATCGGGATCGGCGGGAAGTTCAGTCGTTCCTCGGGGATGTCCGGCGGCGGGATCGGCGGCTGACCGTTGATCTGCAGCGGACCCCTCGCACTGTTGAGCAATGTCGACCAGCCGCCGTTGCCGAGCGTGGCGCCGATGCTGCACGACACCTGGTGGCTGCCGGCCGACCAGCTGGGCAGCGAGATCGTGCTGTAGATCAGCGTGAGCGTGGTGCTGCGCAGCTGGATCGGAGCGAGGTAGGCGTCGGTCATCCGGGTGCACGCGTCCTTGATGAACGCATCCTGTTCCGGCTCGGGCGGCAACCCGGCCGGGAACTTCTCGGCGAGGTTGACCGCGCCGGTCACCTCCATGGCGTGCGGGCCCGCGCAGTCGACCGGGATGTCGGTCGGCTGGTTGGTGGACGGGTCGATGCCCAGACACGTTCCGGCCGGCCAGACCTTGGACTGGTCGATTTCGGCGACCTTGCCCTGGAACGCGAGCTGAGAGTTGTTGACACCGGGCAATTGAAGGCCGCACAGCATGCGGCGCTCACCGGACTGGCGCCAGGCCTTGTCGCCCGCCCACATCATGCTGACGGTGAACCGGCTGTTGGGATCGAACCGCTCGCCCAGATAGCGGCGCACCGCCACCTGGCACTGCTCCTGGCTGATCTGCTGAATGCGCGACGGCGACGGCGGTGCGGCGTCGGGCCCGTACTCGCTGCCGGGGAAGGTCCGCATGTCGACCGACTCCGCGACCTCGAACCGGTGCTCGCCCTTGCAGTCGACGACCTCGGCCGCATCCGGATTGCGTTCCGGCCAGTTCAGGCAGTCGCCGCTCTTGGATTTGCCGAAAGTCTCCGCTCCGCGCATGCCCAGGGTTATCGCACCAGGGGTACTCGGGCCATCGCCACGCGGCAGCGCGGTCAGCACGCCTGCGATCAGGAGCCCGCCGAGTGCGGTCAGCAATAGCGCGCGACGAGTCGATGTGGCGTGCAGACTGCGCCACCACGCCACCTTCGGAGTGGGGTGTTCTGCCTCGTCGGCGGGCAATTCGACCCGCTCGGGTGCATCCAACATCTGCTCCATTGTGACAGGCGTGGCGGGGGGTGTGACAAGTGAGGCAGATGTAACGTTATGGGGTTGTGCCCCCGACGGTAGGGTTGCGCCGTGATCGACCTCAAACTGCTGCGCGAAAACCCGGATGCGGTGCGCGCGTCACAGCGCGCCCGCGGTGAGGATTCCGGCCTCGTCGACGCTCTGCTGAAGGCCGATACCACCCGTCGTGCCGCGGTTTCGGCCGCCGACAACTTGCGCGCCGAGCAGAAGGCGGCGAGTAAGAAGGTTGGCGCCGCGTCCAAGGAGGAGCGACCGGCGCTGCTGGACCAGGCCAAGGAACTCGCCGAGCAGGTCAAGGCCGCCGAAGCCGAGCAGTCGGATGCCGCAAAGGCTTTCAGCGCAGCGCACATGGCGATATCCAATGTGATCATCGACGGCGTCCCCTCGGGTGGCGAAGACGACTTCGTGGTCCTCGACACCGTCGGCGAACCCCCCGCCATCACTGATCCGAAAGACCATGTGGCCCTTGGTGAATCGCTGGGGCTCTTCGACCTTGAGCGCGGCGCGAAGGTTTCGGGCGCCCGGTTCTACTTCCTCACCGGGTATGGCGCGCTGCTGCAACTCGGCCTCATGCAACTCGCGGTTCGGCTGGCGGTAGACAACGGATTCACGCTCATCATCCCGCCCGTGCTGGTCCGGCCCGAGATCATGGAGGGCACCGGATTCCTCGGCGCGCACAGCGAGGAGGTGTACCGACTCGAGGCCGACGACCTCTACCTCGTCGGCACCTCCGAGGTACCGCTGGCCGGCTATCACTCCGACGAGATCCTGGACCTGTCGGACGGCCCGCTGCGTTACGCCGGATGGTCGTCGTGCTTCCGGCGCGAAGCAGGCAGCCACGGCAAGGACACCCGCGGGATCATTCGCGTGCACCAGTTCGACAAGGTCGAGGGCTTCGTCTACTGCAGGCCGCAAGAGGCCGCGGCCGAACACGACCGCCTGCTGGGCTGGGAGCGCCAGATGCTCGCGAACATCGAGGTGCCCTACCGCGTGATCGACATCGCCGCAGGGGATTTGGGGGCATCTGCGGCGCGCAAGTACGACTGCGAGGCGTGGCTTCCGACCCAGCAGACATACCGTGAGCTGACGTCGACGTCGAACTGCACGACGTTCCAGGCCCGTCGGCTCGCGATCCGCTACCGCGACGAGAACGGCAAGCCGCAGACCGCTGCGACGTTGAACGGGACGCTGGCCACCACCCGCTGGCTGGTCGCGATCCTGGAGAACCATCAGCAGCCCGACGGCAGCGTGCGGGTGCCCGAAGCGTTGGTGCCGTACGTCGGGGTGGAAGTGCTGGAGCCTCGCTAGTGTCCTGAGTCGTTAATTCGTCGTGCAGTAGTTGCCGATGCTGGCAAGGATTTGGTCGGCGGTCTTGGTCCAGACGTAGGGTCGCGGGTTGTCGTTCCAGGTGTCGATCCAGGCGCGGATGTCGGTGTTGAGTTGGCGGACCGAGGTGTGGGTGCCGCGGCGGAGTTTCTTGGTCGTCAACTCGGCGAACCAGCGTTCGACCAGGTTGAGCCACGATGAACTGGTCGGGGTGAAATGCACGACGAACCGCGGATGTGCGGTGAGCCAACGTTTTACCGCTGGCGTTTTATGGGTCGAGGCGTTGTCCAAGACGAGATGCACGTCGAGATCGGCAGGTACTTCGGTGTCGATCTTGCGTAGGAATGCCAGGAACTCGGTGGCGCGGTGGCGGGCGTGCAGCGACCCGATGACCTTGCCGCTGGCCACGTCCAGGGCGGCGTAGAGGCTGGACGTGCCGTGGCGGACGTAGTCGTGGCTGGCCCGCGCCGGGGTGCCCGGCAGCATCGGGAACGCCGGCTGGTGCGGGTTGCAGTGCCTGGATCTGGGTCTTCTCGTCCACGCACAGCACCAGCGCCCGCTCGGGTGGATCGAGGTAGAGGCCGACGACGTCGCGGACCTTGGCCACGAACAACGGGTCCCTGGACGAGACTTCCAGCGAATCCTGCTTGTGCGGCGCCAGTCCGAACGCCCGCCATGACCCGCGACACCATCGACTTCGAGCTCAGACCCCAGATGGGCGGCCATCGATCGCGTCGACCAATGCGTGGCATCGGTCGGTGCGCGTCTCCAAGGTGGCCACGATCAGCGCTTCGATCCGGTCGTCGCCCACCACCCGGCGTGCCGGCCCGGCCCGCGGCTCGTCGACGCAACGACCGTCCAGGCGCAACTCGCCGACGAACGCGATACGCCACCGCCGCACCGTGCCGATCAAGAAGTCCAGATGCCACCAAGGCCGTTCGGACGACTAGATGTCACCGGTATTGGACAACCTCGCCAGCCAAAGACCACACGATCAACGACTGGCTCGCCAAGCACCCCGCTTCCATGCACGTCGCCCCGCCCAGCCTCCTGGATCAACCAGGTGGAACGCTGGTTCGGCCTGCTCACCGACCAACTCCTGCGCCGCGGCGTCCACATCAGCGTTGCCGCACTGCAACACGATGTCCGCGCCTGGATCAAGTCATGGAACGAGGACCCAAGACCGTTGCGCTGGACCAAAACCGCCGACGAGATCCTCGACTCCCTCGCTAAATATATGCACGGAATTAACGCTCGACACACTAGCCGGATTCGAGCAGCTCGTCGAGCTTGGCCAGGAACTCCTTGGGCCGCTGTGGGGTGAACGCAGGCTTCGGCCGCGCGCCGGCGACGTCGAGCGTCACCAACGTCGACTTGATCGGCCGCCACACATCCAACGGCAGCCAGCGGCGCAGATCGGAGCTGCCCCAGATGCGGAACCGCTGGGTGAGCATTCCCAGCGGCTCGGCCTTGTAGCCGCGGATCGCCCGCAGCGGAATGATCTTCGACGTGCCCGACGGAAAGTGGTACCGCCGCAGCGTGAGCGCTTCCTGGTCGAGCTGGACCAGGCCGTCGTCGTAGTACTGGCGCGGTGCGGCGGTCATAGCCGCTCGCTGCGCAACTCGTGGCCCTTGGACGTCAGGCACCGGCCGTTCTCCAGATTCCATTGCCAGCCATGCAGATTGCACGTCAGCGTCGAGTCTTCCACCACGCCGAACTTCGACAGGTCGGCCTTGAGGTGCGGGCAGCGGCGCTGCACCCGGAAGCCGTCCAGATCGATCGAGGCCGAATCGTCGTGCGCTTCGGCGAACCAGCCGTCCGCGTACGCGATGCGTTCGTCGGTCAGGCACTTGAAGAACGTGTACAGATACTCGTTGTAGCCGCCGACCCGCCATGCCCTGAAACGGGTGGACAGAAAGATCGTGTTGACCCAGTCCGGCTCCGCGTCCCGCAGCACCGTGCGCACCAGCTCCGGCGCGATCGCGAACCCGTAGCGGAACTTCTCATTCTGAATGGGCTCGCGCACAGCGCGTTTGGGGAAGTCCAGCACCACTGTCTCTGCGCCGAGACGCAGCTCCACCGGATAGCCGATCCCGTCGCAGATCTGGTCGCTCTGGCTCATGATCGGCTCGAACCTCGCGCGAATCGGCTCCAGCAGAGACTCACCCTCGGCGGGCGCCCAGCGGGCCTTCTCGGCCGCAAGCACCGGTGCCATCCGGTCTGCGTAATCCGCGATGTAGTGCGCCTTGCCGGTGGTGAAGATCGCCTCGACCTCGTCGTCGGGTAGCGGATGGGTCACCGAGTTGCACTGTGAGCCAGTGAAATCCGCGGTCGAACCGGGGATCAACAGCAGCCCGCCATCGTGCCCGTGTTTGCGCATCTGGTCGAGGAACACGATCTGGTCGGGGAAGATGTTGGCCGGGTCGTCGTGGTCGTCGTTGAGGTCGCGCAATTCTGAATCCAGAAAACACGGCGGCCCAGCGGACGGAACGACCCAGGTGGCGCCGACCTGACTGATGTACTGGCGACAACGGTCCATCTGGCGCTGCCGCTTCTGGGTGCCGAATGCCTCCTTGGCGCGCGCCGGCATGTCGTAGACCATCGGATACCAGATGGCGCCCGAGTACTGCAGCATGTGCACGTCCACCTGACCGAAGTCCGCGTGCACCACGTCGAGGTCGACGGGCCGGGCGTCGTTCATGTTGAACGCCACCGTTTCACCGTCGTCGACCACCAGGCCGGAGTCGCCGATCGGCCCGTCGGCGGGCGCACGCAACGCGATGATCATCACGTCGAGATCGCCCTTCGGCCCACTGACCGTGTGCTTGACGGAGTCGGTCGTCTCGAAAAAGCGGTGGAAACCAAGCTTTTCCAGCTCGCGCTGCAGATCGGGCACCGGGTAGTCGGGCAGCAGCACGACCGCGTCCTTGTTGACGTGCTCGCGCAAGTTCTTCGGATCGAAGTGGTCGGAGTGCAGATGTGAGACGTACAGGTAGTCGCAGTCGCCGAGCGCGTCCCAGTCCAGCTCGCTGTTGTCGGGGAACGGGAACCACGACGCGAAGTACGCCGGGTTCACCCAGGGGTCGCACAGAATGCTCCCGGCCTGGGTGTCGATCCGGAAACCGGCATGCCCGACGCTCGTGACCTGCACCGAGGACCTTTCTGTGCGATATGTCCGTCCGGCCGATTCTAGTGGGACGAGACGTCGCCGGCGTTCCACAGCCGCCGGTAGAAGTCGACCCGCTTCGGGTCCGGGTCGACACCGTACGCGTCGAACAGCTCGTCTTCCCACTCGCCGGGGTAGTTCCACGACAGCGACAGCGTGGCGACGGCCAGGTCGGCGGCCCTGGTGACCCACGGCGGCGGGCCGAATGGGCAGTCCGTACTCACGCCCGCCGTCGATCGCGAAGGTGACCCCGCCCAGTTCGTTGCGCCACACGGCGGCAACCGGTCGGTCCGCCGCGATGGCGGCGACGACGGCAGGGGTCGGCACTGGTTCGCGGGGCGCAGACACGCGACTAGGCTGCCTGATGTGGAGCCGGTATACGGGACTGTCATCCAACTCGCCCGCTTGGCCTGGCGGCTGCAGGGGTTGACGTTCAAGGTCACAGGGGTGGAGAACCTGCCGGTCACCGGAGGCGCCGTGGTGGCGATCAACCACACCAGCTACTTCGATTTCACGTTCGCCGGGCTGCCCGCCTACAAGCAGAAGCGCGGCCGCAAGGTGCGGTTCATGGCCAAGAAAGAGGTCTTCGACAACACGATCACCGGTCCGATCATGCGCAGCCTGCGCCACATCGAGGTGGATCGCGCCAGCGGCGCGGAATCGTTCTCGCAGGCCTGTCTGAGGCTCAAGGAAGGCGAACTGGTCGGTGTGTACCCCGAGGCCACCATCAGCCGCAGCTTCGAGATCAAGGGGTTCAAGTCGGGCGCGGCCAGGATGGCGATCGCCGCCGATGTGCCGATCGTGCCGCACATCGTCTGGGGCGCACAGCGGATCTGGACCAAGGGGCATCCGAAGAACATGTGGCGGCCCAAGGTTCCGATTTCGGTGGCCGTCGGCCAACCGATCCCGCCGACGCTGCCGGCGACCGAGCTGACCGCCCTGCTGCATTCGCGCATGCAACATCTGTTGGGGCAGGTGCAGGACGACTACGGGCCGTACCCGCCGGGTGCGTTCTGGGTGCCCCACCGGCTCGGCGGCGGAGCACCGACGCTGGCCGAGGCGAACCAGATGGACGCCGACGAGGCCGCCGAAAAGGCAGCGCGCCGCGAAGAGCGGGGGCAAGCGGGAACGTCGGAGTAGCGCCGATGGAACCGGTTTTCCGCACGCTGGAGATCGCCTGCTCTGCCGGTGTGGCTGTCTCCGGGAGCCGCATCACCTATCTCGGTCTGGAGAACATCCCGGAACGCGGCGGCGCTGTCATCGCGATCAACCACACCAGCTACATCGACTGGCTGCCCGCAGCGCTGGCCGCCTACAAGAGGCATCGGCGGCTGCGCTTCATGATCAAGCAGGAGATGACGGAAGTGAAGATCGTCAACTTCCTGATCGAACACACGGGAACGATCCCGGTCGACCGGAAGGCGGGTGCGGGCGCATACGGTGTGGCGGTGGAACGGCTGCGCGAGGGTGAGCTGGTTGCCGTGTACCCGGAGGCAACCATCAGCCGCAGCTTCGAGCTCAAGGAGTTCAAGTCGGGTGCGGCCCGGATGGCGGTCGAGGCGCAGGTGCCGATCATCCCGTTGATCGTCTGGGGTGCGCACCGGCGCTGGACCAAGGACCATCCCCGCAAGCTCGGCCGCGCCAAGATCCCGATGATCGTCAAGGTCGGCGAACCTGTCCCGCCCGCCGAAACCGTCGAACAGACCGACGCAGCGATGCGCGAGGCGATGACGACGCTGCTGCACGGCGTTCAGGAGACCTACGAGCATCCCGAAGGGGCGTACTGGGTGCCGCGGCGCATGGGCGGCTCAGCGCCGACGATGGCCGAGGCGAAGATGCTCGACGAGGCCGAGCTGGCCGAGCGCGCCCGGAAACAAGCAGAGCGACAGAGTAAGTGACGCTGCCCGCACTGATCGCGAGCGATGTCGACGGCACACTGCTCGACGCCGACGAGAACGTCAGCCCGCGGACCCGAAGCGCCGTGCGCGCCGCGGTGGATGCGGGCACCCGGTTCGTGTTGGCGACCGGGCGCCCGCCGCGGTGGGTGCATCCCGTGGTCGATGCGCTGGGTTTCGCGCCGATGGCGGTGTGTGCGAACGGCGCGGTGATCTACGACCCGGCCACCGACCGCATCCTTTCGGCGCGGACTCTGTCGGCCGACGACCTGGGGGAGCTCGCCGAGATCGCCACCCGCGTGATTCCCGGGGCGGGGCTTGCGGTGGAGCGGGTCGGCCGCAGCGCACACGACGCGGCCACCCCGCAGTTCGTCAGCTCGCCGGGCTACGAACACGCCTGGCTCAACCCGGACAACACCGAGGTGTCAATCGAGGATCTGCTGAGCGCGCCCGCGATCAAGCTGCTGATCCGCAAGTCCGGTGCACGCAGTTCCGACATGGCTGCCGAGCTCACCAAACATGTTGGGCTGCAGGGTGATATCACTTACTCGACGAACAACGGCCTGATCGAGGTCGTCCCGCTCGGCATCAGCAAGGCCACCGGTGTCCAAGAGGTGGCACGGCCCTACGAGATCACCGCCGAGGACGTGGTGGCGTTCGGCGACATGCCCAACGACGTCCCGCTGCTGCGGTGGGCCGGGCTCGGAGTCGCGATGGGCAACGCCCACCCCGAGGCGATCGAGGCGGCCGACGAGGTCACGGCATCGAACACCGACGACGGTCTGGCCCGCGTGCTGGAACGCTGGTGGATGTGATCAGCTCGGGTCGATGGGTTTGATCCGCTCGAGCTGCACCGGCGGCCCGTCGTCCGACGGCGGCGGCAGCTCTTCGGGTACACCGTCGATAACCCTTGTCACCGTGCCGTTTTCGCGGTCGAAGTTCAACGTGCCGTGCTGGAAGTTCTGCACGATCCACTGCGGCTCGGGAATCTCACCGCTGGTGGGCAGGCCAAGTGCGCCGCGTTCGTAGCCGAGCGACGCCCACGCCTCGTAGATCGCTCCGGTGACGGGCTCCGCCCCGCTCTCCGGCGACCAGTAGACCGCGCCTTTGTCGAAGGTCGCGTAGCGGGCGTTGCCCCCGCCGGCCGCCTCGGGTGAACGCGGTGCACCGAGGGGGCTGTTCTCCTTACCCATCGACTCCCACTTGGCCAGGATCGCGCCGCCGCGAAGCAGATCGGTCAGGCTCGGCGGGGCGGGCGGTTCGTTGAAACGTGCCGCGATATCGCGGATCTGGTCCATCACCGCGTACGCGGCGTTGCCCGGGCATTCGGTGATGCCGACGTCGCGATGGGTGAAGATCGACGGCAGGGTGGGGGTGGCACCTCGTGGAAAGTGGGTGAACGAACCGCCGTCCGAGGTCAGTATGACCGTGCCCCTCGGATCGACGTGATCCATGCCCAACCGCCAGCCGAGCAGCCGTCCGACGTTGCGCACCTGGATCGGTGTCGGCGGCACGACATCGAAGTTGCCGAGCATCGCCACCCCCCAGGTGTTCTTGTTGAAGCCGCCGGTGTGGGCGCCCTCGACGGGCCTGTCCATGCCGCCCGCCCGGCCCTCGAACACCTGCCCGTACTTGTCGACCAACGCGTTGTAGGCGATGTCACACCAGCCCAGTGTGCGGGTGTGGTACGCGTAGATCGAACGGACGATGGCCGCGGAGTCCTGTGGTCCGTAGTCGTTGCTCCCCGCGGTGTGATGGACGATCCCCGCGCGTACGCCGTTGTCGTACACCGTGTTCGGGCACTTCATCGACTCGTCGGCGCCCCATTGCGCGCGGGTGATGATGTTGGGTGGCTGGCCTGGCGGCGTCACCGCGTTGGGCAGCGGCAGGTCGCCCATCGGGGCCTGCGGCGGGCTGATCAGCACCGCGTTCACGTTCTGCCCGAACGGTTGATTGGTGTTGGCGGGGAGGTAACCCAGCTCCGGCCTTGCCGGTTCGGTCTCCGCCGGCTTCTGCGGGGCCGATGCCGTCGCGCCGCCGGGGCGGGTCACCGAGATCTGCACTGTGGTGGTGAGGCCGACGAAGACCGGCTCGGTGCCGCGCGGCGCGCTCGAACTGTCACCAACGCCGTCGAGGTTCTCGGCCGCATACCACGGGCCCCATGAGCCGTCGGACTTCTTGGCCCGCACCCGGGCCGAGGTGCCGCTGAGGTCGGCTGCGGTCAGTGCGACAAGGGAGAACGGCGTGTCCTGGTGGACTTCGCGGATCGTCTCGCCGCCGCCGAGGCCGGTCAGCGGCTGCTGAGCCAACTGGGTCTGCTCGGCGAGGGGGCGCCGGTCTTCGTCGAACGGGGTGCTCGGTAGCGCCCACGGCAGGATCACCACTGTGCCCGCTATCGCGGTGAACAGCATCGGGTGTCGACGGGACGGCACGGACTGATGTTACGTATGAGTCAGTTGTTACCAGTGTTTCGACACGGCCCTAACTGCACTCTTATCTGTGTATACGTCCTGCAACGGCGCCGCAGAACCCGCCACTTGGCTCTGCGGCGCCGTTTTTGGGGGCAGGACTATCCGGCGGGAACCGGTGGTGGGGGCGGTGCCGGTACAGGCGGAGCGGCGGGCACCGGAGGTTTCATCGCCGACGTGATCATCGGCATGACCGTACCCTTGAGCAGATCGATCGCCTGGCCGGCGCCCAAATTCTGTAAGGCGGTGCTGATCTCGCCGAGAAAGCCGCTGCTACCGGTGCTCGCGCGCGGTAGGCATGGCGCCCAAACCGAGTCCGGGGTCGCCGCCAAGGATCGGGTAGGTACCGGCAGCGGGATCAAGCGAGCGCGGATCGGCACCTCGCCTGGCGCGGGCAGGCCCGCGGCGTTGCTGATCGGCGTCGTCGCCAGCGCCGGGTCGAGACCGGCGACCGGAGGCGTCGTCAGACCGCCGGGAAGTGCCCCGGTCGGGCTGGTCAGCGTGGGGTTGAGGGCCGGGGTGGCCGCCGCCGTCGCGTCGGCCGCAAGCCCCGGCAGGCCCGCCGGACCCCCTGGTGTCGGAACCGCGGGGGTCAACGCCGGATTGGCCAGCGCCGAATCGGTCAGCGCCGTAGCGGCCGCCGGATCGGTGCCGAGGGCCGGCGTGGCCAGACCTGGGGTAAGAGCCGGACCGGTGAGGCCAGGCGTGAGACCGGGCGACGCCAGGCCCGGCGACGCGAGGCTGCCGGGGGCGGTCAACGTCGTCGGCATACCCGCGTCCGCGCCGGTCAGCGCGCTTGGCATGGCCGGCAGGTTGATGCCGAACTGCGACAAACCTTGGGACAGCGCCGACATAAGCTCGTTGGGCAGGTCGGTGACCATGGCGGCAGAGCGGAACTCACGAGGTTGTGGCGCGGGCTCGGTCATGTCGGAAATGGCGGAAATGGCAAATGGACTCACGACGGCCAGGGCGGCGACCGCGCTCGTGGCTGTCGAGAGCCTGCGTCGACGTCGGTTAGGCACGGGAAGTCTCCTCAATATGTGGACTATGTACAGCTGGGTGGTACGTGAACGATGGTACGGATGTGACTGGTGTGTCTAAAGTGACGAGACACAATCGTGAGCGAATCGCGACCTTGAGCCCGTATCGGATTCGGGCGGGCGGAGCCTGGTCAGATACCCTGGCTGCCGATGACCGCTCGTTTTGACCTCTTTGTCGTCGGTTCCGGTTTCTACGGTCTGACGATTGCCGAGCGCGTGGCGACCCAGCTGGACAAGCGAGTCCTGGTGCTGGAGCGGCGCCCGCATATCGGCGGTAACGCCTACTCCGAACCGGAGCCGCAGACCGGCATCGAGGTGCATAAGTACGGTGCGCACCTGTTTCACACCTCCAATAAAAGGGTGTGGGACTACGTGCGGCAGTTCACCGAGTTCACCGACTACCAGCACCGCGTCTTCGCCATGCACAACGGGCAGGCCTACCAGTTCCCGATGGGCCTTGGCCTGGTGGCGCAGTTCTTCGGCAAGTACTTCACGCCCGACGCGGCGCGGCAGCTGATCAAGGAGCAGTCCGCCGAGATCGACACCGCCGACGCGCAAAACCTCGAAGAGAAGGCCATCTCGCTGATCGGCCGCCCGCTCTACGAGGCATTCGTCAAGGGTTATACGGCCAAGCAGTGGCAGACCGACCCGAAAGAGCTGCCCGCCGCCAACATCGCCCGGCTGCCGGTGCGCTACAACTTCAACAACCGCTACTTCAACGACACCTACGAAGGTCTGCCGGCCGACGGGTACACCGCGTGGCTGAAGAACATGGCCGCCGACGACCGCATCGAGGTGCGGCTGGACACCGACTGGTTCGACGTGCGCGACGCGCTGCGTGCCGAGAGCCCGGACGCCCCGGTCGTATACACCGGGCCGCTGGACCGCTACTTCGACTACGCTGAAGGCCGACTCGGCTGGCGCACACTGGATTTCGAAGTCGAAGTGCTGCCGACCGGTGACTTCCAGGGCACCCCGGTGATGAACTACAACGACCTGGACGTGGCCTACACCCGAATCCACGAGTTCCGGCACTTCCATCCGGAACGGGACTACCCGACCGACAAGACCGTGATCATGCGGGAGTACTCGCGATTCGCCGACGACGAAGACGAGCCCTACTACCCGATCAACACCGAAAGCGATCGCACGCTGCTCGCCGCATACCGGGCCAGGGCCAAGGCCGAAACCACCGATGAGCGCGTGTTGTTCGGCGGCCGGCTGGGCACCTATCAGTACCTCGACATGCACATGGCGATCGCCAGCGCGCTGAACATGTACGACAACACCCTTGCACCGCACCTGCGCGACGGTGCGCCGCTGCACGAAAGTGACACGGAATGACCGGCACGGCCCGAAGGCGAGCGCGAGTGAGGATCGCAGCGCAGCGAGGACCGGAGCGAGCGGGAGCCGAGTCATGAGTGCGGTCAGCCTCCTTGCCCGCATCATCCTGCCGCGCCCCGGCGAACCGCTCGACGTCCGCAAGCTCTACATCGAAGAGTCGAACACCAACGCACGCCGCGCGCACTCCGCCACCAGGACCACGCTGCAGATCGGTGCCGAGTCGGAGGTGTCGTTCTCGACGTACTTCAACGCGTTTCCGGCGAGCTACTGGCGGCGCTGGTCGATCCTGCGGTCGGTGGTGCTGCGCGCGGAGCTGACCGGGACGGGCCGGGTCGACGTGTACCGGAGCAAGGCCACCGGTGCCCGGATCTTCGTGGAGGGCAGGCCGTTTCACCACGACGGTGACGAGCCTGAGGCGGTCGAATTCGAGATTGGGCTGGAGCCGTTCGAGGACGGCGGCTGGATCTGGTTCGACATCACCAGCGACAGCCCGGTCACCCTGCACGACGCAGGTTGGTATGCACCGGAGCCCGCACCGGGCACGGCGAACATCGCGGTGGGCATGCCGACGTTCAACCGCCCCGACGACTGTGTCAACACTCTGCGTGCGCTGACGTCAGACCCGTTGGTGGACAAGGTGATCGGCGCGGTCATCGTGCCGGACCAAGGCAAGAACAAGCTGCGCGACCACCCGGAGTTCACCGAGGCTGCCGCGCCGCTCGGGAATCGGCTGTCGATCCACGACCAACCCAATCTCGGTGGTTCAGGCGGCTACAGCCGGGTCATGTACGAGGCGCTGAAGAACACCGACTGTCAGCAGATCCTGTTCATGGACGACGACATCCGCGTCGAGCCGGACTCGATCCTGCGGGCGTTGGCGATGAACAGGTTCGCCAAGACGCCGATGCTCGTCGGTGGCCAGATGCTCAACCTTCAGGATCCGGCACACCTGCACGTGATGGGCGAGGTGGTCGGCCGGGGCGACTTCATGTGGACCAACGCACCGCATACCAAGTACGACCACGACTTCGCGCGATATCCGTTGAACGACCGGTACTCCGACTCCAAGCTGCTGCACCGCCGCATCGACGTCGACTACAACGGCTGGTGGATGTGCATGATCCCGCGCGCGGTCGCCGACGAGTTGGGGCAGCCGTTGCCGCTCTTCATCAAGTGGGACGACGCCGACTACGGACTGCGGGCCGCCGAGCACGGCTACCCGACGGTCACCATGCCTGGCACGGCGATCTGGCACATGGCCTGGAGCGACAAGGACGACGCCATCGACTGGCAGGCCTATTTCCACTTGCGTAACCGGTTGGTGGTCGCGGCGCTGCACTGGGACGGCGACGTGCGTGGCCTGGTTCGCAGCCATCTGAAGGCGACGCTGAAACACCTCTTGTGCCTTGAGTATTCGACCGTCGCCGTTCAGAACAAGGCGATGGACGATTTCCTTGCCGGACCTGAGCACATCTTCTCCATCCTGGAGTCGGCCCTGCCCGAGGTGCACCGCCTTCGCCGGGAATATCCGGACGCGGTGATCCTGCCGTCCGCCACCCAACTGCCGCCGCCGTCCGGGATGGTCGGGCGCGTCGGAGAGCCGAAAACCCCGCCAGGCAAGGCGGTTCGGCTCGTGCGCGGAGTGCTGCACAACTTCACCAAGGCGGATTCCGCGCACCACGAGCGGCCACAGCTGAACGTGCCCACCCAGGACTCGCGCTGGTTCCTGCTGTGCACCGTCGACGGCGTGACCGTCACCACCGCCGACAGCCGCGGCGTGGTGTACCGCCAGCGCGACCGGGCCAAGATGTTGGCGCTTTTGCGGGCTTCGCTTCGGCGCCAGCGCAAGCTGGTTCGTCGATTCGACGACATGCGCAAGGCGTACCGCGACGCGCTCCCGACGCTGTCGGGTGTCCAGCAGTGGGAGGCCGTCTTTCTAGAAGCACCCGCAAATGGATGAGACCCTACGCGGCGAGGAAGCCGCGTTGGTGGCAGTGCAGTCGGCGCTCGCCGACCGGCCAGGCGTGCTCGCGGGCGCGCGCACCCTCTCGCACTTCGGCGAGCACAGCATCGGGTGGCTGGCCGTCTCCGCTCTCGGCGCTCTGCTCCAGCCAGGCAAGCGACGGGCGTGGCTGGCCGCCGGGTTCGGGGCGTTCGCCGCACACGCCGCCGCCGTCGTCATCAAGCGAGTGGTGCGACGGGAACGCCCTCATCACCCGAGCATCGTCGTCAACGTCGGCACACCGAGCAGGCTCAGCTTTCCGTCCGCACATGCCACCTCGACGACCGCGGCCGCGATACTGATGGCCCGGACGACGGGACTGCCGCTGCCTGCGCTGCTGATTCCGCCAATGGCGCTGTCCCGGTTGGTTCTCGGCGTGCACTATCCCAGTGATGTGATCACCGGCATGGCGGTCGGCGCGGCCGTCGCGAAGACGGTTGAGCTCGTCGCCGACCGGGCCGAAGGAGACTCATGAGCATCTCACGTGAAAGCAGTGCAGATAGTGCGGCGAAGCGCAGTGACGAACCGGCACCGGTGAAGGGTCCACCCAGCAATGTCGTCACCGGCCTGATCAAGGCCGCCAGACCGCGCCAGTGGGTGAAGAACCTGCTCGTGCTCATCGCACCCGTCGCCGCACTCGGCAGCGACGTGAACTACGACTGGCGTGAAGTCGCGCTGAAGGTGTCCATCGCGTTCGTGGCGTTCTCCCTTGCCGCGTCGTCCATCTACCTGGTCAACGACGCCCGAGACGTCGAGGCGGACCGCGCGCATCCGACCAAACGGTTCCGACCCATCGCGGCAGGCGTCGTGCCGGCGTGGCTGGCGTACTGCACAGCGGTCGTGCTTGCCGCGGCCGCGCTGGCGGTGTCGTTCCTCGCGACGCCGAATCTGGCCGGCGTGATCGGCGTCTACATCGCCATGCAGCTGGCCTACTGCTTCGGCCTCAAGCATCAAGCGGTGCTCGATATCTGCATCGTCTCCTCGGCGTACCTGATCAGGGCGATCGCAGGTGGTGTTGCGGCGAATATCCCGCTGTCGCAATGGTTCCTGCTGGTAATGACCTTCGGCTCGCTGTTCATGGTCGCGGGTAAGCGGTACGCCGAGCTGCAGCTCTCGGAGAAGACCGGGGCGAAGATCCGCAAATCGCTCGAGAGCTATACGTCGACCTACCTTCGATTCGTCTGGACGCTGTCGGCCACCGCGATGGTGGTCTGCTACGGGCTGTGGGCCTTCGAGCGCGACGGCGCCAACGCGTCCTGGTATGCGATCACGATGATCCCGTTCACGATTGCGATCCTGCGCTATGCCGTCGACGTCGACGGCGGGCTGGCCGGCGAACCGGAGGACATCGCGTTGAAGGATCGGGTGCTTCAGCTTCTGGCGGTTGCGTGGATCGGAACCATCGGTGCCGCTGTTCTCCTGGGCTAAGCGCGGGCCTGCGTTTCCCTACGACATCAGCACGCGCATCAGCCTGTGGCTGAGTGTGCTTGTCGCCGCCGTGTTGTTCAGCTACGGGGCGTGGCAGCGTCGCTGGATCGCCGACGACGGCCTGATCGTCTTACGCACCGTGCGAAACCTGTTGGCGGGCAACGGCCCCGTGTTCAACCAGGGCGAGCGCGTCGAATCGAACACATCGACGCTGTGGACCTACCTGAACTACCTCGGCGCTGTGATCGGCGGTCCGACTCAGCTCGAATTCGTGACCCTGTGGCTGGCCCTGGTGCTCAGCGTCGCAGGCGTCGTCTTCCTGATGCTCGGCACGGGGCGGCTGTACGCGCCCAGCCTGCTGGGTCGTCGAGCCCTGCTGCTGCCCGCAGGCGTGCTGGTCTATATCGCCGTGCCGCCCGCACGCGACTTCGCGACCTCGGGCCTCGAAAACGGTTTGGTGCTGGCCTATCTCGGTCTGCTCTGGTGGATGATGGTCTGCTGGTCGCAGGCCTTGCGCAGCCATCAGGACCCATCGCAGCGCAACGCGGTCAGCTGGCTCTTCGACACGACGCTGGCATTCCTGGCCGGCCTGTCCGTACTCGTCCGCCCTGAACTCGCCCTCATCGGTGGGCTGGCCCTGGTCATGATGCTGGTCGCGGCGCGCGGGTGGCGACGTCGGACGCTGATCGTCGTCGCAGGCGGATTGCTTCCGGTCGGGTATCAGATCTTCCGGATGGGGTACTACGGATTACTCTTTCCCCAAACGGCTTTGGCGAAGGACGCCTCGGGCGACAAGTGGGCGCAGGGTTGGGTGTACCTCGCCAACTTCGACGAGCCCTACCTGCTGTGGCTGCCCGCCCTGCTGCTCGCGGCGCTGGCGCTCATCCTGCTGATCACCCGCAGCCGTCCGTGGTGGATCCGGCGGTCGGCTCCGTACGGCTACGGCAGGTTGGCGCGCATGGTGCAGAGCCCGCCCGCGGTGGTGATGTTCTTCGTCTTCAGCGGTCTGCTGCAGGCCGTTTACTGGATCCGGCAGGGCGGCGACTTCATGCACGGCAGGGTTCTGCTGACGCCGATGTTCTGCCTGCTCGCACCCGTCGCAGTGATCCCGGTGCTGCTACCGGACGGCGAAAAGTTCAGCCGCGGTATCGGATACCAGCTCGCGGGCATCACCTCGGTGTTGTGGCTCGCCGTCGTGGGCTGGTCGCTGTGGGCGGCCAATGCGCCGGGGATGGGATCGGACGCCACCCGCGTGACCTACACGGGCATCGTCGACGAACGACGGTTCTACTCCCAGGCCACCGGGAACGCGCACCCACTGACGGCTGCGGACTATCTGGACTACCCGCGGATGCGCGCCGTGCTGGTCGCACTCGACAACACGCCCGACGGTGCGCTGCTGCTGCCGGCGGGCAACTTCGACCAGTGGGATGTCGTACCCGCGATACCGCCGCCGCCGGATACTCCGCCCGACATCCGGAAGGCCTACATCGGGCCCCACACAGTGTTTTTCACCAACCTCGGGATGCTCGGCATGAACGTCGGCCTCGACGTGCGGGTGGTCGACCAGATCGGCCTCGCCAATCCGTTGGCCGCGCACACCGCGCGCCTGGAGGACGGCCGCATCGGTCACGACAAGAACCTCTTCCCCGACTGGGCCGTTGCGGAGGGACCGTTTTTGAAGACCCCGCCCTACCTTCCGACGTACATCGATCGGGATTGGGTCGCGCAAGCCGAGGCGGCGCTGGACTGCCCCGCCACCGAATCCATGTTGAGTTCAATCCGCGGTCCGCTGGGTCCGCGGCGGTTCCTGTCGAATGTGGTGCACGCGTTTGAGTTGACGAAGTACCGGATCGACAGGGTGCCGATGTACGACCTCATCCGGTGCGGACTTCAGATACCGCCGCCGTCGGTCCCGGCGTATACCGGATTACCGGCAACGGGTCCCTGACCTCCGCGATTTGTAAGCCAGCTGCGTCTTCTGCTTTGGTAACGCGGCGCCTCGTCGGGGCGATAACCGATCGACAACCGCCGACCTTCTGCGGCGATGAACCATGAACGGACGGTCAGACCAACAGATGCGCCGCATGCTCGTCGCGCTCGCCGCAATGCTGACGCTGTCGGGGTTGACCGCCTTGGTGGGCCCACCCACTGCACAGGCCTTCTCCCGTGCGGGCCTGCCGGTGGAGTACCTCGATGTGTACTCATCGGCGATGGGCCGCAGCGTCCGGGTGGAGTTTCAGGCGGCCGGAGGCGCATCGGTGCCGACATCCGGCTCCAGCCCGAAGTCGGTCTACCTCCTCGACGGGCTGCGCGCCCAGGACGACTACAGCGGCTGGGACATCAACACTCCGGCGTTCGAGTGGTTCAACGATTCCGGCATCTCGGTCGTGATGCCCGTCGGCGGGCAGTCCAGCTTCTACACCGACTGGTATTCACCGTCGAGCTTCAACAACCAGACCTATACATATAAGTGGGAGACGTTCCTCACCCAGGAGCTGCCCGCGTGGCTGTCCACCAACAAGCAGATCTCGCCGACGGGTAACGGTGTGGTCGGGCTGTCGATGTCGGGGGGCGCGGCGCTGATCCTGTCGGCCTACCACCCCGCACAGTTCACCTACGCCGCTTCCCTGTCGGGCTTCCTCAACCCGTCGGCCGTAATCATGGCGCAGGCGATCCGGGTCGCGATGCTCGACGCTGGCGGCTACAACGTCGACAACATGTGGGGACCGCCGTGGGATCCGTCATGGAAGCGGAATGACCCGCTGGCGCAGGTCTCCCGCATCGTGGCCAACGGCACCCGGCTGTGGATCTACTGCGCACCCGGCGCCGAACCCAGTCAGACTCTCAACGCCGACGGTCTGGAGGGGATCGCCATCAAGAGCAATAAGGACTTCCAGGCCGCCTACATAAAGGCCGGTGGAAGCAACGCGACGTTCCAGTTCCCGGCGGCGGGCAACCACGCCTGGCCGTACTGGGCCGCGCAGTTGCAGGCCCTTAAATCAGACCTGATCACAACCCTCAACGGCTGAGGGCGGCGACCAGGGAGGACAGCAGCTGAAGAGAGATATCACACGAAGGTGTGGTTGACTACACGGGCATCCGCCACGAGTGGGTCTCGGATCTCGGGTGCGGCATACGACAGATGGGATAGATGAAGCATGAAGTTCGTTGGGAAGAAGCGCGGCGCCTGGGCGCGCCGGCTCACGGTCGCGGCCCTTGCAGCCGCCGTGCTGCCCGGCCTGGTCAGCGCCGTCGGAGGCTCGGCGACTGCGGGGGCGTTCTCGAAGCCGGGTCTGCCGGTCGAGTATCTGATGGTTCCGTCCGCGGGCATGGGACGTGACATCAAGGTCCAGTTCCAGAACGGTGGCCCGAATGCCCCGGGTGTCTATCTGCTCGACGGTCTCCGCGCGCAGGAGGACTTCAACGGCTGGGACATCAACACCCCGGCGTTCGAGTGGTACGTCGACTCCGGTCTCGCCACGATCATGCCGGTCGGCGGCCAGTCCAGCTTCTACAGCGACTGGTATTCACCGGCCTGCGGCAAGGCGGGTTGCTCCACCTACAAGTGGGAGACATTCGTAACCCAGGAGCTGCCTGCCTACCTGGCGGCGAACAAGGGTGTGAACCCGAACCGCAATGCGGCGGTCGGTTTGTCGATGGCCGGTTCGGCCGCGCTGACGCTGTCGATCTATTACCCGCAGCAGTTCCAGTACGCGGCTTCGCTGTCTGGCTTCCTGAACCTCTCCGAGGGCTGGTGGCCGATGCTGGTCAACACGTCGATGGGTGACGCGGGCGGCTACAAGTCGAAGGACATGTGGGGTCCGTCGAGCGACCCGGCTTGGAAGCGCAACGACCCGATGGTCAACATCGGCACGCTGGTCGCCAACGGCACCCGCGTCTGGGTGTACTGCGGTAACGGCAAGCCCGGTGACGTCAACGGTGAGATCGCAGGCGACAACTTCAACGCGAAGTTCCTCGAGGGCTTCACCTTGCGGACCAACAAGACGTTCCAGGAGCAGTACATCGCCGCGGGCGGTAAGAACGGTGTGTTCAACTTCCCGTCCGCCGGTACTCACAGCTGGGAGTACTGGGGTGCGCAGCTGCAGCAGATGAAGCCCGACATCCAGCGCGTACTGGGTGCGACTCCGCAGCCGTCTACTCCGATTGCCACTGCCGAGTCGGCCGCGACCGACACGGCGTCGGCTACGACGGGCGGCTAAGCGGCTCGGTGTAACAGATATGTTCGTCTGGCGGCGGTAATCCTTCGGGGTTGCCGCCGTCAGCCGTTTCCGGACGGCGTGGTGATGTGGTTCACTTCACTGCATTGCGCGGGGACAGGCGAAGGTGAGGGTGGGCAGATGCGCGGGATGATTCGAGCGGTTTTGTCGGTGGTGCTGACGGCGGGCCTGTGGTCCGCGGTGGCGCCGATCGCCAGGGCCGACGGTGTCGAGATGCTGATGGTGCCGTCGGCGGCCATGGGCCGCGACATTCCCGTCGCCTTCCAGGGCGGCGGCCCCCACGCGGTCGTCCTGCTCGACGCATTCAACGCAGGCCCGGATGTCAGCAACTGGGTGGGTGCGGGCGCGTTCAACACGCTGGCAGGCAAGGGCGTCTCGGTGGCGGCTCCGGCAGGCGGCGCCTGGAGCATGTACACCAACTGGGAGGAGGACGGCAGCAAGCAGTGGGAGACCTTCCTCGCCGACGAGCTGCCCAACTGGCTGGCCGCCAACAAGGGTCTCGCGCCCAACGGCCACGGCGTCGTCGGCGCCGCGCAGGGCGGCACGGCTGCGATGACGTTGGCAGCGTTCCACCCCGACCGGTACCGCTACGCCGGCTCGCTGTCGGGCTTCCTGACGCCGTCGAACACGTACATGAACGGTGCCATCACCGCCGGGCTCGCCCAGTACGGTGGCGTCGACATCCGCAACATGTGGGGTTTGCCACAGCTGGGCCGGTGGAAGTGGCACGACCCCGATGTGCACATTCAGCTGCTGGCTGACAACAACACTCGGCTGTGGGTATTCAGCCCGACGACACTGGGGTGCGCCGATCCGGCTGCCATGATCGGGTACTGCGACCAGGCACAAGGCAGCAACCGGGCGTTCTATCAGCACTACCGCACCGTCGGCGGCCACAACGGGCACTTCGATTTCCCGCCGAGCGGCGAGCACGACTGGGGCACTTGGGGCCCGCAGCTGTCCGCCATGTCCGGCGAACTCGTCACGACGATCAAGTGACTCTGTAGCGCCGGTACCTTGGAGGAGTGCAGCACACGGTTCGGCGTTGGCCGAGGTGGTCAGCTCTGGCCCTTATCCCCAGTCGCTGCGCTCCTACCCTCCGAGTCGCCGTCCTAGCGACGTCCCTGGTCGCCCCCGTCACGGGTTGCACCTCCGGTGACGGCATGCTGCCGACCATGTCGGTGCAGCCGCCGTCGACGATGCAGTCCCGCGCCGAAGCGAAGGGCAGCGGGCCGCAGACTCCCGCCGAGGGCGCGGATCCGAGCACGCTGACGGTGACCCCGCAGCAGCGGGCGTATCTGGACGCGCTCAAGGCCACAGGCGTAAAGCCGTCGACGGATCTGCTGGCGCTGAGCATCGGTTCGTATGTCTGCCAGGCGCGCGCGGCCAAGCAATCCGAGGCGGCCGTGCGCGATTACGTGACCCCATTGGTCCGCGGCGATGTGCGCAACACCCAACTCAATGCCGTGGCGCCGCCGCCGTCCGAAGTGGATGCCCTGACCGCCGACTACATTCGGATCGCTACCGAACGTCTCTGCTAGCTGAGGGGAATATGGCCACCAAGAGTCGGCGCAAGCGCCACCGGATACTCGCGCTCATCGCAGCGGGGGCGATGGCGCTCGTCGTGGCGCTGATCGTTGCGGTCGTGTGGATCATGATCCGCCAGCCGGACAAGTCGCAGACCGCCGTTCCGCCGTCGGCGGTGCCGCCGAGCGCTGTGCCGCCGACCGGCAAGCCCCGCCCTGAGTTCCAGGACGCCAGTTGTCCCGACGTGCAGCTGATGTCGATCCCGGGTACCTGGGAGTCGTCTCCGCAACTCGACCCGCTCAACCCGACGCAGTTCCCGATCGCGTTGCTGTTGAACGTGACGAACCCGATCCGGGAGCAGTTCGGCACCGACCGGATGGAGATCTACACCGTTCCCTACACGGCGCAGTTCCATAATCCGCTGTCGGCCGATAAGCAGATGTCCTACAACGACAGCCGCGCCGAGGGCACCCAGAACGCGGTGAAGGCGATCACGGACATGAACAACCGCTGCCCGCTGACCAGCTACGTGCTCGTCGGCTTCTCCCAGGGCGCGGTGATCGCGGGCGACATCGCCAGCGACATCGGAAACGGCCGCGGCCCGGTGGACGCGGATTTGGTGCTCGGCGTGACGTTGATCGCGGACGGCCGCAGGCAGTCGGCCGTCGGACAGGACATCGGGCCGAACCCACCCGGCCAGGGCGCCGAGATCACGCTGCACGAGGTACCGATGCTCGGGGGGATGGGGCTGACGATGTCGGGCCCGCGCCCTGGCGGCTTCGGCGTGCTCAACGACCGCACCAATGAGATCTGCGCGACCGGTGACCTGATCTGCTCGGCGCCCGAAGAGGCGTTCTCGATCACCAACCTGCCCAGGACGATGGAGATCCTCGGCGGCGGCGCGGGCCAGCCCGTACACGCCATGTACGCCACGACGCAGTTCTGGAATCTGGGCGGTCTACCGGCCACGGCGTGGACACTGGATTGGGCACAGAAGGTCGTCGATGCCGCTCCGCATCCAAAACATGGCTGACACGTGACCGAACAGATTTGGCCTGCGACAGGCGGTCGCCTAACATTAAGAAATAACTAAGACTAATGACTGAAAGCTGGGCCGAAAAGCCTGGTCACAGGGTGTAGCGACGCATGCTAGCGGACCGCTGACTCGTGGCCCGGCAGCGGAAGCCGACGCCTCGGTAACATCTTGCCGGCGGTCAGCGAGACGTGCGGTGCGATGAGTGTGGTTTTGACAGGAGAGTGCGATGGGGTTCCATAACCCGTTCGTCAAAGACGGACAGATCAAGTTTCCCGACAGCGGTAGCTTGGTTCTTCACGTCGAACGATGGACGAAGGTGCGTGGGGACAAGCTCGCCTACCGGTTCCTGGACTTCTCCACCGAGCGTGAGGGCGTCGCGAGGGATCTCAACTGGGCCGACTTCGGCAGGCGTAACCGTGCCGTCGGTGCCCGCCTTCAGCAGGTGACCGAGCCCGGCGACCGCATCGCGATCCTCTGCCCGCAGAACCTCGAGTACCTCGTCGCGTTCTTCGGCACTTTGTACTCCGGCCGCATCGCCGTGCCGCTGTTCGATCCGAGCGAGCCGGGCCACGTCGGCCGGCTGCACGCCGTCATCGACGACTGCCACCCGTCGGCCATCCTCACCACGACCGAGTCTGCCGAGGGCGTCCGAAAGTTCTTCCGCAGCAGGCCCGCCAAGGAGCGGCCTCGCATCATCGCCGTCGACGCGGTGCCTGACGAGGTCGGCGCCACCTGGCAGCCGGTCGACGTCGAACACGACACGATCGCCTATCTGCAGTACACCTCCGGCTCGACGCGCATCCCCACCGGCGTGCAGATCACTCACCTGAACCTGGCCACCAACGTGGTGCAGGTGATCGAGGCGCTGCAGGGCGAGGAGGGCGACCGCGGGGTTTCCTGGCTGCCGTTCTTCCACGACATGGGTCTGATCACCGCGATGATCTCGCCGATGATCGGTCACTACGTGGAGTTCATGACACCCGCCGCATTCGTCCGCAGGCCGCACCGCTGGATCCGCGCGATGGCGCGCAAGCCCGATGACACCGGTGGCGTGATCTCCGTCGCGCCGAACTTCGCCTTCGACCACGCCGCGGCACGGGGACTGCCCAAGGAGGGCGACCCGGAGCTGGACCTCAGTGTCGTGAAGTGCATCCTCAACGGCAGCGAGCCCATTTCGGCCGCCACCGTGCGCAGGTTCAACGAGGCGTACAGCCCGTACGGGTTCCAGCCGCAGGCGATCAAGCCGTCGTACGGACTGGCCGAGGCCACGCTGTTCGTGTCGACGACGCCGATGGGCGATCACCCGAAGATCGTGTACGTCGATCGTGAAGCGCTGAACACCGGCACCTTCACCGAGGTGCCTGAGGACTCGCCGAGCGCCGTCGCCCAGGCCGGCGCGGGCAAGGTCGGCATCTCGGAGTGGGCGACCATCGTCGATGCCGAGACCGCCACCGAACTGCCCGACGGCCAGATCGGCGAGGTCTGGATCAGTGGCCAGAACATGGGCACCGGCTACTGGGGCAAGAAGGAAGAGACCGTCGCGACCTTCCAGAACATTCTGAAGTCGCGGACCAATCCGTCGCACGCCGAGGGCGCGACCGACGACGCGCTGTGGGTGCGCACCGGTGACTACGGCGCGTACCACGACGGAGAGCTCTACATCACCGGCCGCGTCAAGGATCTCGTCATCATCGACGGCCGCAACCACTACCCACAGGACCTCGAGTACTCGGCGCAGGAGTCCACGAAGGCGTTGCGCACCGGATTCGTTGCGGCTTTCTCCGTGCCCGCCAACCAGCTCCCCGACGAGGTGTTCGACAACGCGCACGCGGGGCTGAAGCGCGACCCCGACGACACCTCCGAGCAGTTGGTCATCGTCGGCGAGCGCGCCCCCGGCGCACACAAGATGGAGATGGCGCCGATCACCGACGCCATCCGCGCCGCGATCGCGGTGCGACACGGCGTCACCGTTCGCGACGTGCTGTTGACGCCCGCAGGTGCGATCCCGCGCACCTCCAGTGGCAAGATCGGCCGCCGCGCCTGCCGCGCCGCCTACCTGGACGGCAGCCTGCGCAGCGGGAGGGTGGCCAACGCCTTCCCCGACGAAACTGACTGAATTGCAGGCTGACACTGAAAATGGCTGACATAGAACCGGATTCGCAGAACACTCTTCCCGAAGCCGCAACGGCGGCGACATCAGGCGACGCGACCGACGGCTCCCGACGCGAACGATGAGGGCTTCAAGCTGGCACCCGAGCGCCCCGCTACGCCTGCACGCACCGACATGACCGTCGCGGAGATGCGCGAGTGGCTCCGCAATTGGATCGCCAATGCCACCGGCCAGTCGGCCGACGCGATCGACGACTCCACCGCGATGGTCGAGCTCGGCCTGTCCTCGCGTGACGCGGTGGCGATGGCCAGCGACATCGAAGACCTCACCGGTGTGACGCTGACGGCGACCGTCGCGTTCCGCCATCCGACCATCGAGTCGCTGGCCACCGTGATCGTCGAGGGCGAACCGGAACTCGACGAGGCCGTCGACGACATCGACTGGTCGCGCGATCGCGAATTGGACGACATCGCGATCGTCGGGCTGGCCACCCGGTTCCCCGGTGATATGAACACGCCGGAGGAGACGTGGCAGGCGCTGCTCGAGGGGCGCAGCGGTATCACCGATCTGCCCGAAGGCCGTTGGGTGGAGTTCCTCGACGAGCCGCGGATCGCCGAACGTGTCGCCAAGGCCCGCACCCGCGGCGGATACCTCTCCGACATCAAGGGTTTCGACGCCGAGTTCTTCGCTCTGTCGAAGATGGAGGCCGACAACATCGACCCCCAGCAGCGGATGGCGTTGGAGCTGACGTGGGAAGCGCTTGAGAATGCGCGCATTCCGGCGTCGTCGCTACGCGGCCAGAGCGTCGGCGTGTATGTCGGCAGCTCCACCAACGACTACAGCATGCTGGCGATGTCCGATCCGTCGGTCGCGCACCCGTACGCGATCACCGGTACGGCCAGCTCGATCATCGCCAACCGGGTGTCGTATTTCTACGACTTCCGCGGACCGTCTATTGCCGTGGACACGGCGTGCTCGAGTTCGCTGGTCGCCGCGCACCAGGGCGTGCAGTCGTTGCGCTCGGGTGAATCCGATGTCGCGATCGTGGGCGGGGTCAACGCGTTGATCACCCCGCTCGTCACGGTCGGCTTCGACGAAGTCGGCGGCGTGCTGGCGCCCGACGGCCTGATCAAGTCGTTCTCGCAGGACGCTGACGGCTACGCGCGCTCCGAGGGCGGCGGCATGCTCGTGCTCAAGCGTGTTGCCGACGCCCGCCGCGACGGTGACGAGATCCTCGCGGTCATCGCGGGTAGCGCCATCAATCATGACGGCCGGTCCAACGGCCTGCTGGCGCCCAATCCCGACGCGCAGGCCGAGGTGCTGCGCAAGGCGTACAAGAACGCGGGCATCGATCCCCGCACCGTCGACTACATCGAGGCGCACGGCACCGGCACCATTCTCGGTGACCCGATCGAGGCCGACGCCCTCGGCCGCGTGGTCGGCAGGGGCCGTCCCGTCGACCAGCCGGCCCTGCTCGGCGCGGTGAAATCCAATGTGGGCCATCTGGAGTCGGCCGCAGGTGCCGCCAGCCTGGCCAAGATGACGCTGGCGCTGAAGAACGACAAGCTGCCGCCGTCGATCAACTACACCGGGCCCAATCCCTACATCGACTTCGAGGGCGTGCGGCTGAAGGTCGCCGACACCGTCACCGACTGGCCGCGCTACAGCGGCCACGCCATCACCGGCGTCTCGGGCTTCGGCTTCGGCGGCGCCAACGCGCACCTGGTGCTGCGTGAGGTGCTGCCGTCGGATCTGGTTGAGCCAGAACCAGAATCCGAAGACGTCTCCGAGGGCAAGCACGCCGCTCCCGATGCCGACGCGGTGTTCGTCGGCGGGGTCCGGATGGACGAGTACGGCGAGTTCATCCCCGAGGACGACGCCGGGGACTTCTTCGGCCAGCATGCGTACGACACCGACGAGCGCGAACCGGAAATGCCCGGCCTGACCGACGAGGCCAAGCGGCTACTCGAGGTCGCGCGCGAGGAGATGGAGGCCGAGGAGCCGCACACACCTGTTGTGCCGCTGGCTGTTTCGGCGTTCCTGACGTCTCGCAAGAGGTCGGCGGCCGCCGAGCTCGCCGACTGGATCGACAGTCCGGAGGGCCGTGCCTCTTCGCTGGAGTCCATCGGCCGGTCGCTGTCGAAGCGCAACCACGGCCGGTCGCGCGCCGTGGCGATGGCGCACGACCACGACGAGGCGATCAAGGCGCTGCGCGCGCTCGCCGACGGCAAGCAGAGCCCGAGCGTCTACAGCGCAGACGGACCCGTCACCAACGGGCCGGTGTGGGTGCTGGCCGGTTTCGGTGCGCAGCACCGCAAGATGGCCAAGAGCCTGTACCTGCGCGACGAGGTTTTCGCGGAGTGGATCGACAAGGTCGACGCGTTGGTCCAGGACGAGCTGGGGTACTCGGTCGTCGAGCTGATCCTCGACGACTCGCAGGACTACGGTATCGAGACCACCCAGGTCACGATCTTCGCGATCCAGATCGCGTTGGGTGAGCTGCTCAAGGCGCACGGTGCGAAACCCGGTGCGGTGGTTGGCCAGTCGCTCGGCGAGGCCGCGGCCGCCTATTTCGCGGGCGGCCTTTCGCTGGCCGACGCCACCCGCACCATCTGCTCGCGCTCGCACCTGATGGGTGAGGGCGAGGCGATGCTGTTCGGTGAGTACATCCGGCTGATGGCGCTCGTCGAGTACTCCGCAGAAGAGATCAAGACGGTGTTCTCCGACTACCCCGATCTCGAGGTGTGCGTCTATGCCGCACCGACGCAGACGGTGATCGGTGGACCGCCGGACCAGGTCGACGCGATCATCGAGCGGGCCGAGAAAGAGGGCAAGTTCGCCCGCAAGTTCCAGACCAAGGGCGCCAGCCACACCCAGCAGATGGACCCGTTGCTCGGTGAACTGGCCGCCGAGTTGCAGGGCATCGAACCGCGCCCGCTCGCATGCGGCTACTTCTCCACCGTCCACGAGGGCAGCTATCTGCGGCCCGGCGGCGAGCCGATCCACGACGTGGACTACTGGAAGAAGGGCCTGCGGCACAGCGTGTACTTCACGCACGGCATCCGCAACGCCGTCGACAACGGTCACACCACGTTCCTCGAGCTGGCGCCGAATCCCGTTGCGCTCATGCAGGTCGGCCTGACCACGGCGACCGCGGGGCTGCACGACGCGCAGCTGATCGCGACGCTCGCGCGCAAGCAGGACGAGGTCGACGCGATGACGGCCGCGATGGCCCAGCTGTTCGTGCACGGCCACGACCTTGACTTCCGCACATTGTTCTCCCGGAGTTCCTCCCCGGCCGATCACGCGAACATTCCGCCGACCAAGTTCCGCCGTAAGCCGCACTGGCTGGAGGCCCACTTCACCGGGGACAGCTCGACGCTGATGCCGGGTAACCACGTCGCGACGCCAGATGGCCGCCACGTGTGGGAGTACGCGCCGAGGGTTCCCACCGATCTCGGTGCGCTGGTGAAAGCGGCTGCGGCTCAGGTGCTTCCCGATGCCAAGTTGACGGCGTCCGAGCAGCGCGCGGTTGCCGGTGACGGTGCGCGGTTGGTGACCACGCTGACCCGCCACCCCGGTGGCGCGAGTGTGCAGGTGCATGCCCGTATCGACGAGTCGTTCACCCTGCTCTACGACGCCGTCGTCAGCCGCGGCGGTCAGACGGCCGCGTTGCCCAGTGCTATCGCGACCGGAACTGCTGTGGCCGAGCAGGTTTCGAGCACCCCCGTCGTAGAGGAAGAAGACGACGCGGCAATCCTGTCCGACCACCTCACCCAGGGCGCGAATCTCGGCGCGGGCTTCGAGAAGTGGACGCCGGACACGGGTGAGACGATCGGTCAGCGGCTCGGCGCGATCGTCGGTGGCGCGATGGGCTATGAGCCCGAAGATCTCCCGTGGGAGGTGCCGCTGATCGAGCTGGGTCTCGACTCGCTGATGGCGGTGCGAATCAAGAATCGGGTCGAGTACGACTTCGACCTGCCGCCGATCCAGTTGACCGCCGTGCGCGACGCGAACCTGTATGCCGTCGAGAAGCTCATCGAGTACGCGATCGAGCACCGCGACGAGGTCGAAGAGCTCGCGGAGCACCAGAAGACGCAGACGCCGGAGGAGATCGCGGCCGCTCAGGCAGAGCTCATGGGCGGCGCGACCACGGTTGCCGAGCTCGAAGAGAAGCTGACCGAAGCCGGTGCCGCGGCCACGACCGAGACGGCAACGGCCGCACCGGCAACCGATGTGCCGATCCCGCCGCCACCGACGAACCCGGCGGGCCCGGAGCAGCCAAGTGCTGCCGCGCTCGCGGCCCAGGTGCTGACGCAGGAGGCGGTCACCGAGGCGCTCGGCGCCGACGTGCCGCCGCGCGAGGCTGCGGAGCGGGTCACGTTCGCGACGTGGGCCATCGTCACCGGCAAGTCGCCCGGCGGCATCTTCAACGCCCTGCCCGCGATCGACGACGAGACCGCCGAGAAGATGGCTGCGCGGCTCACGGAACGCGCCGAAGGCACTATCACCGTCGAGGACGTGAAGAACTCGCCGACGATCGAAGCGCTGGCGACCATCGTGCGCGAGCACCTCGAAGCAGGTGAGCTGGACGGCTTCGTCCGCGTCCTGCGCGCGCCGAAGGAGGGCTCTAATGCCGTCCCCGTCTTCGTATTCCACCCCGCCGGTGGTTCGACGGTGGTCTACGAGCCGCTGCTGAACCGGCTGCCTGCCGACACCCCGATGTACGGCATCGAGCGGGTCGAGGGCTCCGTAGAGGAGCGCGCCGCGGAGTATGTGCCGAAGCTGCTCGAAATGCACAACGGCCCGTTCATCCTGGCGGGCTGGTCGCTCGGCGGTGTGCTGGCATACGCCTGCGCGATCGGGCTCAAGCAGGCGGGCGCCGACGTGCGCTTCGTCGGGCTGATCGATGCCGTGCGTGCAGGTGAAGAGGTGCCGCAGACCAAGGAAGAGGTCCGGGCCCGCTGGGACCGCTACGCGCGGTTCGCGGAGCGCACCTTCAACGTCACGGTGCCCGCGATCCCGTACGAGCAGCTCGAGGATCTCGACGACGAGGGTCAGGTGACTTTCGTCCTCGACGCTGTCAAGGCCAGCGGTGTGCAGATCCCGGGCGGCGTCATCGAGCATCAGCGCACGTCGTATCTGGACAACAGGGTCATCGACACTGCGGTGATCCGGCCGTACGACGGACACGTCACCCTCTACATGGCCGACCGCTACCACGACGACGCGATCTTCTTCGAGCCGCGTTACGCCACCCGCAAGCCGGACGGCGGCTGGGGCGAATACGTCTCCGAGCTGGAGGTCGTGCCGATCGGGGGCGAGCACATCCAGGCCATCGACGAGCCGTACATTGCGAAGGTCGGCGCGCATATGAGCGAGGCCATCAATCGAATCGAAGCTGAGGAGAAGCTGGCGAAGTGACCAACAAGACCACTGCGGAACTGCTGTCCGAACTTCGCGAAAAGCTGGAGCTGGCAAAGGAACCCGGTGGCGAGAAGGCCGTCGCCAAGCGGGAGAAAAAGGGACTTCCGAGCGCCAGGGCACGAATCCACGAGCTGCTCGACCCGGGCAGCTTCCTGGAGATCGGTGCGCTGTGCAAGACGCCGGGTGATCCCAACGCACTCTTCGGCGACGGCGTGGTGACCGGCCACGGCACCATCGACGGACGCCCCGTTGGCGTCTTCAGCCACGACCAGACGGTGTTCCAGGGCACGGTCGGCGAGATGTTCGGCCGCAAGGTGGCCCGCCTGATGGAGTGGGTCGCGATGGTGGGCTGCCCGATCATCGGCATCAACGACTCCGGTGGTGCCCGCATTCAGGACGCGGTGACATCGCTGGCCTGGTACGCCGAACTCGGCCGCCGGCACGAGCTGCTGCGCGGCTTCGTCCCGGAGATCTCCATCATCCTCGGCAAATGCGCTGGCGGAGCGGTGTATTCGCCGATCCAGACGGACCTCGTCGTTGCGGTCCGCGATCAGGGCTACATGTTCGTCACCGGGCCCGACGTGATCAAGGACGTCACGGGTGAAGACGTTTCGCTCGACGAGCTCGGCGGTGCCGACGCCCAGGCCCGCTACGGCAACATCCATCAGGTCGTCGACGACGAGAAAGCGGCGTTCCAATACGTCCGCGACTACCTGGGTTTCTTGCCCCCCAACACCTTTGACGATGCGCCCACCGTCAACCCTGGCCTAGAGCCGGAGATCACCCCGCACGATCTGGAACTCGATTCGATCGTTCCGGACGCCGACAACACGGCCTACGACATGCACGAGATCCTGCTGCGGATCTTCGACGACGGTGACGTCTTCGATGTCGCCGCGCAACAGGGCCAGGCCATGATCACCGCGTTCGCCCGGGTCGACGGTCGCCCGGTGGGTGTGCTCGCGAACCAGCCGATGCATATGTCGGGGGCGATCGACAACGAGGCGTCTGACAAGGCCGCGCGCTTCATCAGGTTCTGCGACTCCTACAACCTGCCACTGGTTTTCGTCGTCGACACCCCTGGCTTTCTGCCTGGCGTCGAGCAGGAGAAGGGCGGCATCATCAAGCGCGGCGGCCGCTTCCTGAATGCCGTCGTGGAAGCGGACGTGCCGAAGGTGACGATCACCATCCGCAAGTCGTACGGCGGCGCCTACGCGGTGATGGGCTCCAAGCAGTTGAGCGCCGACCTGAACTTCGCATGGCCGACCGCGCGTATCGCGGTGATCGGCGCCGAGGGCGCCGCGCAGCTGCTGGTGAAGCGGTTCCCGGATCCGACGGCACCTGAAGTGCAGAAGATCCGCAAGGACTTCATCGAGGGCTACAACCTCAACATGGCCACCCCGTGGATCGCCGCGGAACGCGGTTTCATCGACGCGGTCGTTCAGCCGCATGAGACCCGGTTGCTGTTGCGCAAGTCGCTACATCTGCTGCGCGACAAGCAGCATCACGGCCGGGTGCAGCGCAAGCACGGCCTGCTGCCGATCTGACGCACTACGATGCCGATGTGGCCGACGGCGCGCAGTTACTGAAGCACCCGGCGGTGACGGTCGCCGCCGGTGCGGTGGCAACCGCGGCGACCGGGGTCGGTCAGCTCTATCTCGGCTGTGAGCGGCTCCTCCCTGAACAACCTGGTCCGTGAGCGTATCGATCTGATCGGCCTTGCGGACGAAGTGATTGACGGCGTCGACCTGCAGGCAATCATCCGGCAGTCGACGGCGACCGCGACCGAGAACGTGATGTCCGACGTGCGCACCCAGGGCGAGCGGGCCGACGACATGGTGTCCGGCTTCGTCGACCGGCTTCTCGGTCGCCAACCGGAACCAAGATGACGGAGCCCCGAGACCGCGGGCATCGTGAGCAGAGGTGATGCGGCGGTCATCGGGCTGGTGCTCAGCCGGCTTCTGTTCAATCCGACCGGGTTTCGGCTGCCCGCCCTCGATGTGCTCTTCTCGACGGCGGTGGTTCTCACCGTGTCGGCGCTCTACCTGTCGGTCGCGGTGGATCGTCGGAGGCGGTCCGTCCAGGACATCCTGCTCGGCACCCGCGTTGTCTACGTGCGGCGGTAGTGCCCGAAATGCACAACACCCCGCGAGCCTGCGAGCCCGCGGGGTGTTGTGTTTGAGCGTTTAGCGCTCCAGGTCGAACCGGTCGTTGTTCATGACCTTGACCCACGCCGCGACGAAGTCCTCGACGAACTTCTCCTTGCCGTCGTCCTGGGCGTAAACCTCGGCGAGCGCGCGCAGGACCGAGTGCGATCCGAACACCAGGTCGTTGGCGGTCGCCGTCCACTTCGTCTGGCCCGTCGTGCGATCGACACCCTCGTAGACGTTCTCTCCCGACGTCGCCGACTTCCACTCCGTGCCCATGTCGAGCAGGTTGACGAAGAAGTCGTTGGTGAGCACACCGGGCTTGTCGGTGAACACGCCGTGCTTGCTGCCGCCGTGGTTGGCTCCCAACGCACGCAGGCCACCGATCAGTACCGTCAACTCCGGCGCGGTGACATCCAGCAGGTAAGCGCGCTCGAGCAGATGCTTCTCCAGAGGCTCCTTCTCGCCCGCCCGCACGTAGTTGCGGAAGCCGTCGGCACGCGGTTCGAGCACCGCGAACGACTCCGCATCGGTGTTCTCCTGCGTGGCGTCGGTCCGTCCCGGCGCAAAGTGCACCGCGATCTCGTAGCCGCCGTCCTTGGCGGCCTTCTCGACCGCCGCGGAACCCGCCAGCACGATCAAGTCGGCCAGCGACACGCTTCTTGCCACCGGCGCCGTTGAAGTCCTGCTGGATCTTCTCCGAGCGCGGGAGCACCTTCTGCAGCTCCGAAGGTTCGTTGACCTCCCAGTTCTTTTGCGGCTCAAGGCGAATCCGCGCACCGTTGGCGCCACCGCGCTTATCGGTGCTACGGAAGCTGCCCGCCGAGGCCCAAGCGGTCTTCACCAGCTGCGGCACCGAAAGACCGGACTCCAGCACCTTGCTCTTGAGTGCCTTGATGTCCTCGTCGTCGATCAGCTCGCCCTCGACGTCGGGCACCGGGTCCTGCCACAGCTGCGGCTCGGCGATCCACGGTCCGAGGTAGCGGCTGATCGGCCCCATGTCGCGATGCAGCAGCTTGTACCAGGCCTTGCCGAACGCCTCGTTGAGCTCCTCGGGATGATCCAGCCAGCGGCGGGTGATCTCGCCGTAGATGGGGTCGACCCGCATCGAGACGTCGGTGACCAACATCGTCGGCTTGCGCGGCGCACCGCCGAACGGATCCGGGATGGTCGCCTCGGCATCCTTCGCCTCGAACTGCCACGCACCGCCTGGGCTCTTGGTCAGCTCCCACTCGTTGCCGTACAGGATCTCCAGGTAGGCGTTGCTCCACTGCGTCGGTGTTGGCGTCCACACGACCTCCAGGCCGCTGGTGATGGAGTCGCCGGCCTTGCCGGACGCGAACGCGCACTTCCAGCCGAGGCCCTGCTGCTCGATCGGGGCACCTTCCGGCTCCGGACCCACCAGGTCGCCGTCGCCGGCGCCGTGGGTCTTGCCGAGCGTGTGACCACCGACGATCAGCGCCGCGGTCTCCTCGTCGTTCATCGCCATCCGGCCGAACGTCTCGCGGATGTCGATGGCGGCAGCCAGCGGATCCGGCTTGCCTTCGGGGCCTTCGGGATTCACGTAGATCAGGCCCATCGTGGTGGCGCCGTAGCGTTCCTCGAGTTCCCGCGAACCGGAGTAGCGCTTGTCGGTGCCGAGCCACTCCTCTTCCTCGCCGAAGATGACCTCTTCCGGCTCCCAGAAGTCGGGGCGGCCGAACGCGAAACCGAACGTCTCGAAGCCGGCAGATTCCAGTGCGGCGTTGCCGGCGAACACCAGCAGGTCGGCCCACGAGATCTTGTTGCCGTACTTCTGCTTGACCGGCCACAGCAGGCGGCGGGCCTTGTCCAGGTTGGCGTTATCGGGCCAGCTGTTGAGCGGGGCGAAGCGCTGCATGCCCTGTCCTGCGCCACCGCGTCCGTCGTAGATGCGATAGGTGCCCGCGGCGTGCCAGGACAGCCGGATCATCAGGCCGGCGTAGCTGCCGTAGTCGGCGGGCCACCAGTCCTGCGAAGTGGTTATCGCCGAGATGACGTCGGCCTTGAGCGCGTCGACGTCGAGCTTGTTGAACTCCGTCGCGTAGTCGAAGTCGTCACCGAGCGGATTGCCCTTGGGCGAGTGCGCGTGCAGCACCGACACGTCGATCTGCTCGGGCCACCAGTCCTGATTCTTGAGCGGAGCGCCGGCCTTGGGCGTCGGCGATGCGATGGCAGGATTCTCGCTCTCGCTGTTGCTCGCAGTCGCTGCTTCCGGGGTCGGTGGGCGGCTGTCGGATGTATCAGATGACACAACATTCCTTCCGGGAGTGGGTGAATCGGGCTGTGATCACGTTTGTGATCGCGAAACTTGTTGTGTTGCCGAGCAATCGGGGCACAGACCCCAGTAGATGACCTCGGCCTCGTCGACCGCAAAGCCGGCCAGAGAGCCGTCGTCGTCGGACGCGGTCAGGCAGGGTGCCTCGCCGACGGCGCAGTCCACGTCGGCGATCACACCGCAGGACCGGCACACGACGTGGTGGTGGTTGTCGCCGACCCGCGACTCGTAGCGGGCCACCGAGCCGGACGGCTGGATACGCCGCACCAGACCGGCGGTCGTGAGCGTGTTCAGCGAGTCGTAGACGGCTTGATGCGATACATCGGGGAGATTTCCGCGCACGGCACGGATGATCGAATCGGTGTCGGCATGCGGATGTTCGTGCACCGCCGTCAACACCGCGACCCGGGGACGGGTGACGCGTAGGGCGACTCCGCGCAGCAGCTGCTGGAAGTCCTCCGCCGTAGGCACGTTCGAAAGTCTTGTCCCTTTTCTGGAATAAGTCAAGAAATCTACAGGGCGCTTATTTCCAGCCAATCGTCGACCATGAACGTGTCGCCGCGGGCCACCACGGTCGTCCCACCGCGCCCCGGATAGTGCGCGGGAATCACCGCTGCGCGCCGCCTGGAAGCCTCGGTCAGCACCCGCTTGCGCGTCACCGAGGCGGCGCCGAAGTCCTCGTCGAATGCGCACGGATCCGACGGTCTGTGCAGTTGCAGTGGCGAGTGGGTGAGGTCGCCGACGAAGACGGCGGGCCTGCCCGCGTCAAGCCACAGCACCGATGAGCCGGGCGTGTGACCCGGTGCGGGTCGCAGCCGAAGCGCGTCGCTGATCTGATGGTCGTCGGACCACAACTCGATCTGACCGGCTTCGTCGACGGGGAGAATGCTGTCCACCCATACGATTCGGCTGCCGTCCTGACGCGCCTGCTCGTCCTCGGTCCGCGCGGGTGGCCGCGCGTTTTCGTTGTCCGGGTGGAAGTACCGGTAGTCGGCCTCCGGGATGAGGTAGCGCGCGTTGGGGAAGGTCGGAACCCAGGAACCGCCGTCCCGCTTGGTATTCCACCCGACGTGATCGGTGTGCACATGTGTGTTGACGACGACGTCGACAGATTCCGGAGTCACCCCGGCGCGCGCCAGTGCGCCGAGGAAGTCGGTGTTGAGGTGGTCGAGCGGCGGCATCGCCGGCCGGTCGCGATCGTTGCCGGCCCCGGTGTCCACCAACACGGTCAGCCCGTCGACCTCGATCACCCAGGTCTGCAGGATGATCCGCCAGTGGTCGCCTTCCCAGAACGTCGGCGTGAAGTCGGCGGCGAGCTCGCGCCAAACTGTCGGAGGTGTCTGCGGGAACAGGGTCAGCGGCAGCTGGTCGACCTGCCACTCGACGACGCGAGTGACCTCCGCCGTGCCCAGCCGTACTCGGTCGACCACGCCGGAAACCTTACGGCCTTAAGCGCCGACGCGAATCTTGTTCGGCTTCCACAAGCCGCTGCGCGTCGCGGTGCCGAGTTCGATTTCGGCGGGCTGCGCGTCGACGATGGTGTCGAACTTGCGCAGCGAACCCCAGTCGCGGCCCCAGTCCCGCGACAGGTATGTCGCCATCACATGGGCCCGCAGTAGCAGATCTGAGATACCGAGCAGCCCGCCGTTGCGGCCGTCCTGCCAGCTGTCGGTGTCGTTCTTCTTCGCCGTGTAGTCCGGTGTGATCCGGAACTTGGGGACCTCGGTCACTCCGTTGGCGTGCAGCATCGGCTGCTGGCACGGGAACGCCAGCCCGACCGCCCAGTCCATCAGCACCGGCTGGCTCGAGCCGACATACTCCTGCAGGGAGCGAAGCTCTGGCACCCGCGGCGGGGTCACGGCGATCCAGTCGCCGGGTGTCAGCGACCGGTCCTCGGCCACGACGCGCACCGCGGTGGCGTCGGCGGGGATCATGGAGCGGGCGAACCGCAGATTGCGCCACGACGGCGCGACTGCGATGTCGTCGGGGACCAGCCGGCCGACGGGCGTCGGTGCACCGTCGGGCCCGGGCCGCGCGTACTCCAGCTCGACTGTCTGCCCGTCGGTGTGACCGTTCAGCACGCTGTTGCCTGCGATCGTGCCCGCCGCCGTGATCACCACCAGCGGGTGGGCGTCGTCAGGCGGCGGCAGCTGATACCACGCCGACGCCAGCTTGCTCTGCTGCTGCGCGCCTTCGGCGTAGGTGCCGGCCACGGGAACCCGCGCCGGATCGAGGCCGTAGGGCAGCGGCACAGTTGAGCCGTTGGTGCCCTTGGTGGTGAGCTTCGCAGACGCATCCCAGTCGTAGTCGGTGCCCGGCATCGGCAGCGTGACCCGAATCGCCTCGGCCACAATGCGATCGGGCACACCGTTAGGGGTGAACCCGACCGGCTTGTCGCCGCCGAGCGGACCCAGCGGCCCGTAGTTACCGGGCAGCGCCGTCATGAAGCCGTCGTTGGTGTCGGGTTCGACGAGCACGTCGTCGGCCAGCCCGCAGCCGCCGCTGAAGGTACGCAGGTTGGCCCATGCATTCGAGTACGTCGGGTACTGCCGCACGACGCCGACGAGCATCGAGGCGACGAACACCACCACCATGAAGCCCGCCGCGATGGGAATCGGCGCCGCGGTCAGCGCACGCGCCACGCGGCCCTCACCGCGGTCGCGCGGCGCGAAGTGCAGCCAGACCGTATAGACCACGGCAACTGCGAACATCGCGAAGAAGATCGTGCTGATGGTGATTCCGCCGATCTTCGGCATCGCATTGTTGTACGGAACACCGAAGCTCGAGACGTACCACCAGCCGTTGGTCGATGAGAAGCACAGCGCAAGCAGGAACAGCACGGCCGACACGACCGTCATCCGGTTGCGCGACCAGCGAAGCACTTTCGGCCCGACCAGCACGGTGGCCAACGCCGCCATCGCCGCACCGACGGCGGCGAACAGACCGAAGTGATGCACCCACTTGGTCGGGGTGAACATCAGGAAGAACATGGTGCCGAAGATGATGCCCATCAGGCGCCATGCCGGACCGCGGGCGACGCCGGGAATGCGCTTGCGCCGCAGCAGGATGAACATCGCTGCGAACAGGCTCAGCGCGGTGATGAAGAAGCCGAATCGTCTCGACAGTGAACCGTCCACGGTCGGCAGGAACAGGTAGTAGTAGCGCAGGTTCTCGGTGTACCAGGCCTGGCTCGGGCCGATATCGGTGCGAATCCTGGTCGCCTCCAACACCGTTGCCAGCGTCTGGTCGGCGAATGTCACCGTCAACACGACGGTGCCCGCGGCCAGCAGCGGCGCGATCAGCGCCCATGTGCCGACGATGCGATGCCTGCGCACCAGGATCCGCAGCAGCGGGCGGCCACCGGCGAGCAGTGCCGCTACCGCGATCAAGCCGGTCGGCTGAATACCGAGCGTGAATGCGGCGGCGATCACCGCCAGCGCCGCCGGTGTCATCCGGCCGGAGATGATGGCCCGTTCGATCAGTACATAGGTGATCAGCGCGCCGACGGCGATCTGCCCCTCGGGCCGCAGGCCGTTGTTGAACGGCATCCACGCCGCCAGCAGAACCAGGCCCGCCGCCCACAGCGCCGGCTTCGACGATGCGACCGCGGGCCCCAATCGCGGCAGCACCTCGCGCGACAGCAGCAGCCAGCACACCAGCGCGGAGATCAGATCCGGCAGGCGCATCCAGATGCTCGCGTCGCTGACGTGGGTCATCAGCGCCAGCAGGTTGTAGTACCAGCCGAACGGGTCCTCGGGGCTGCCGAACCACCTGAAGTAGTTGGACATGTAGCCCGCATGGTCGGCGACGCGGGCCATGCCGAGGATGTAGCCGTCGTCGGAGGAGTTGGCGCCCGCCACGTGCCACAGCAGGAACGTGCCCACCACGACGACGTCGGCGGCGGTGAAGGTGCGCCAGCGCTGCGGGACCAGGCTGTGCATTCGCCTGCCGTCCAGTCGGTCGAGGCGCCACAGCGCGATCAGCGCGATGACGGTCGCAGCGATGGCGCCCAGCATGGCGGCCAGCTTCAAAGGCGTTGGCTTGGTGGAGAACCGGGTGTCGATGGTTACCGACGCCGACAGTCCTGGCGGCGCGGGCCCGACCAGATCGCTGAACACGCCGACGATCTGCGGGCGCAGGTTCGGATCGGCGAACCCGGTGCGCTGTTCCTTGCCTGTGGTGGGGTCGGTGAGCCCAACGAACGTGGCGAACGTTCCGGCATCGGTCGACGTGATCTCGATGCGCTCACATTCAGGGGCGATCACCCGTGCCCTCTGCACGCTCGCGACCACGACGTTGCGGTCGGTAATGTCCACTCGCTGTGGGGTGACGTTGACGAACAGCGCGGCCAGTGCGGCTTCCTTGCCGCGCTTCGGGGCAGTGCTCAGCACCGTGCCACCGTTCGGCGGCATCGAACGGATGACGTCGCACGGCACCGTCACCGTCATGGACACCGGAACCTGTGTGATCAACGGCGCAGTCACGTCATTGAGCTGTCCATTCTGCGGCCAGTTCAACGTCGCGGTGGTCTGCACCACCGGCAGCAGCGGCGTGGCGACCGACAGCACGAAGCCGATCAGGCCCGCGATCGTCGCGACCCAACGAGTCACTTTCACGTTGTCGCTCACGGCAGCGCCCTGATCGGTCCGTTGCGGGTCCACCCGCGCACAGTTACCGAACCCTGGTCGATGACGGCGTCAGGCGCCTCGGATTCGGGGACCAGGCGGTAATAGCGTTCGATGGCTCCCCAGTCGCGGTACCAGTCGTCGCGCAGATAGGACGGCACGCTGTCGGAGCGCAGCAGCGCCTTCGTGATCAGCAGTGGACCGCCGTCTTCCAATGACTGCCATTGGTTCGACGACACCACGGTCTGCTTGAGGTTCGGAAGGATGCGATACTCCGGAAGTTGGGCCACGCCAAGGTGTTCGGAGAACGGTCGCTGGCACGGGAAGTTGGCGCTCGTCGCGATGTCCATCAGCACCGGGGTGTCGGAGCCCAACATCTGCTGTGCGGTCTCCAGCACCGGCACCCGCGGCGGGGTGAACGCGAACCACTGGTCGGTGGACAGGTTGGGGTCGTCGGCGACGAGCCGAACCACATTGGCCTCCGGCGGTGCCCAGGCGATCGGGAAACGCAGGTTGCGCCAGGCCTTTTGCATGAAGATGTCGATCGGCTGGACCTGGCCGAGCGCCTGGTACGACCCGTCGGGTCGATGCGCACCCCACTGCAGCTTGAGCGACTGGCCGTAGTTGAACGAACGGTCTTCTTCGTAGTACCAGATCGCCCCAGCAGCAGCGACGGTCACCAGCGGACGGTCCGGTGTGCGCGGTGGCAACTGATACCAGGAGGAGGTGGCCTTGGCGGCGACGGTGTTCTCGTCGTAGCTGCCCATCACCGGCGTGCGCTTCGGGTCGAGGCCGAAGGGCAGGAAGACCCGCGACCCGTTGATTCCCTCGGGGCCGTACCCGCCGCTGGTCCCCGCGGCGTAGCCGACTCCCGCGTTCGGCTTGTTGGGCGAGCCGTCGGAGTTCACCGTTCCCGGATTGGACGTCACGGGCTCGGCAGGCTCCAACGTGTCGCTGACCCCGTTCGGGCTGAATCCGACCGGGTTCTCGCCGCCCAGCGGACCGTCCTGTCCGAAGCGTTGACCCGGAACCGGTTGCAACATGCCGGCATTGGTGTCCGGCTCTACGAGCACGTCGTCGGCCATCGCGCAGCTGGTGCTGCTCAGCCCGGATGCCAGCGCCTGCGCGTTGGCCTTGGCGGTGGTGTAGACGGGATAGCGCTGCGCGGCGCCCTTGGCCATCGACCCGACCTCGAGCACGACCATGATGACCGCCACCGCGAGCAGCGGCGTCGACGCGAGCACGCGGTTTCGGCCCGTGTTGGCGACCTCGGTGTGACCGGCGTAGTCCATCCGGAAGTGCAGCCAGCCTGCCAGCAGGCCGGTCAGCATCGCCAGCGCGAGGAAGATGAAGGTGACAGGGACTCCCGCGATCACCGGCTGCTTGTCGAACCACGGCACGCCGTAGTTGCCGACGTAGAACCACGCGTTGATACCCGATGTCGCCCAGGCCAATATGAACAGCAGCGCGGTCACGTACACCGCCAGGTTGCGTCGGGTGTGCAGGCCGACGCGGGCGAAGACGAACGCGGTGACCGCTCCCAGCGCACCCGCCAATCCGGCGAATGCCCCGAACTGCACGGCCCACTTCGTCGGTGTGAAGGTCAGCAGCAACAACCCGATCGCGGTGGTGCCGATCAGCCGCCATACCGGACCCGAGGCGACGCCGGGCAGGTTTCCGCGACGCAGCAGCACCGCGATCATGCCGAAAAGGCAGAGCAGCATCACGAGCACGGCGAACCGGCGGGTCAGTGACGAGTCGGCACTGTCCTCGACGGTGAGGAAGTAGTAGCGCAGGAACTCCTGGTACCAGGCGATGGTCGGGCCGACGACGTACTTGATGCGGGCCGACTCGGCGACGGTGGCCAGCGTCTGGTCCCGGAAGACGACCACGAAGATCAGAGACAGCGACGCCGCGAGCGGGGCGATCTGCGCCAGCACGCCGTCGGCGGGCTTGCGGGCCCGGATGTTGCGCGCGATGGCCCTGGCGCCGACCAGGATCGGTGCCAGCGCGATGAGCCCCTGCGGGGCGGTCGTGACGCTGAACACCGCGATGACGATCGCCACCGCCGCCGGCCACAGCCTTCGCGTTCCGATGGCGTTCTCCACCAGCACCCACGCGGCGATGGTGCCGAACGCGATGACCGGCTCGGGGCGAAGACCGTTGTTGAACGGCAGCCATGCGGCCAGGTACACCGCGCCCGCGGTCAGGACGGCGACCCGGTTGAGCGCGATGCGCCTGCCGAGCCGGGGCAGCACGCAGCGGCTGATGATCAGCCACGTCGCGATGGCCGCCGCGGTGGCGGGCAGCCGCATCCACACTCCGGCCGTGCTGATCGACGCCAGATGGGCGAGCACGCTCTGGTACCAGTCGAACGGCGCTTCGCTGGCGCCGAAGAACCTGTAGTAGTTGGGCGTGTACCCGGCATCCGCGGTCACCCGCGCGATCGCGAGGTTGTAGCCGTCGTCGGATGTCGTGGCGCCGATGACGTGCCACAGCAGCAGGGTGCCGATAACCCCGATGTCGGTGATCCAGGTGATCAGGCCGGCGCGGAAGAAGCGGCGCCACGCGCGCGGCACCCGTCTTCCCGCGTTTCTGTCGAGGAATCCGAGCGCCACGATCGAAGCCAGCACCGAGACGACGCCGAGCGCCATCACGGCCAGTTTGAGCTTCGTCGGCGACGTGATGAATCGGGTGTCGACGTCGATGCGCGCGGACAGGCCCGGCCCGGCGGCCACCTTGAGGTCGGTGAAGATCCCGACGACCTGAGGCTTCTTCTCGGGCGCGAGCGTCCCGGAGGCGCCGGGGATGCCGACGAAGTCGGCGCCCACCTGCCCGACGTTGGCCCAGATGTGCAGCGTGCTGCAGTTGCCCGCGGCTACCGCGGGGCGTGGGGCGGCGGCGGCGACGGTGTCGCGGAACGCGACGAACACCACGTCGGCGGTGGCACGGACGAAGAGGCCGCCCTTGCTGGCCTCGCTGGCTTCGCCGAGGCACCGTGGACAGCACGAGACCGCCGTCGGCCGGCAGCGTCGCGATGGCCTGGCAGGGAATCGAGATGTCGAGCGCCTGCGGAGCCCCGGACACCAGCGGGGCGGTGATGTCGGAGACCAGGCCGTTGCTTCCGGGTGCCTGAGGCCACGAGATGGTGGCGGTGGTCTGCTTGACCGGCAGAAGCGGGACCAGCGCGCACAGCAGCACTCCTGCGATGCCTGCGACGACGGCGACGAGCCGGGCGATGGCGGACAGCCCAGTCCGCTCAGATTCGTCGCGTGGCACGAGGGTCGATGTTAGGCGACAGACCTAATGGCGCAGCGGCGCCGGGCTCCACAGTCCGCTTCGCGTGGCCGAACCGAGATCAAGTCGTGCCGGCTCGGCATCCCGGTAGTAGGGCGTGAACTGCTGAAGCTCGCCCCAATCGCGGAACCAGTCGTCCTTCAGATAGGACGGCAGAATGGTCGCCCGCAACAGCAGCTCGCTGATGCCGAGCGGACCGCCGCCCACATTGTCCATCACCGGAGAGTTCGCCTCGGCGCCGAACCGGTCCGGCAGGATGCGCCACTTCGGCACCTCGATGACACCGTTCTGGTGGTCGTACGGCCGCTGGCACGGGAATGCCATGCCGACCAGCCAGTCCAGCAGCACCGGATCCTGTGAGCCGACGACCTCCTGCAGCGTCTTCAGGTCGGGGATCCGTGGCGGGGTGACGGCCATCCAGTGCTGCGGCGACAGGTCGTCATCGGTGACGACCAAGACGCGCCTGGGTCGCGTCCGCCGGGATCGCGGTGAGTGGTGCTCGCAGATTGCGCCATGCCGGTGGCGAGCCGACGTCGGCGAATCCGAGCGCGCCCTTCGGCTCACCGTCGTCGCCTGCCCACTGCACGACCACGTCGCTGGAGTCGAAGCGTCCCGCGGCCGACACCACGAGAATGGACGACGACCGGTCGCGCTCGCTCCAGTCGGCGGGAAGCCGGTACCACGCCGAGCGCAGCAGCGCAGGCTGTTGAGTGCCGCTGCGCCAGCTGCCCATCACCGGCGTGCGGGCAGGGTCGAGGTTGAACGGCAGTCGCGCGCGGGATCCGTTGATTCCGATCCCCGCCGTCGTGCCGCCTTCGGTGCCTGCCTGGCCACTCGACTCGTCTTCGTCGCCTTGCGCGCTGTCAGCGAAATTGCTCGAGGTGCCCGGGGCGCCGCCTGTCACCTCGTCGGCGGACAGGTTGGTGGGGATGTTGTTGGGGCCGAACCCTTCGGCGGTGTCTGCGCCGAGGGCGTCGCCGGGCGGCGCGCCCACCGGAGTCAACATGCCGTCGTTGGGATTCTGTTCGACCATCACGTAGTCGGCGAGGCCGCAGCGCGTTCCGGTGATCGCGCCGAGATTGGAGCGGCCGTTCGACCAGGCCGGCCAAAGGTCGACCATGCCAAGTGTCAGCGACAACACTTCGAACGTGACCAGCAACCACGTCGCAATCGCCAACGGGGACTGCAGAATCCGTGTTAACCGCCGCTCACTGCCGTCGGGCGGTGAGCGGTCATTGCCGTAGAAGTGGAACCACGCCGCCACCAGAAGCGCGATGACGACAAGGCCGAGCAGAAAAGTCGTGAAGCCGAAGCGCCACTCCGGGAACTGGTTCGACCACGGCACGCCGAAGTTGGAGACATACCACCAGCCGTTGACGCTGGCGAACGACAGCGCCATGACGAACAACACGGCTGCGGCGAACATCGCCCGGTTGCGTCGTGACTTCATCGCCGCCGCGGTGACGGCGACCGCGGCCAGCGCCCCAAGCGACCCGGCAAGGCCTGCGAACACCCCAAAGTGGTGGGTCCACTTGGTCGGCGTGAACATCATGGCCAGGAACGAGATGATGGTGATGCCGATGATGCGCCGACTCGGGCCGGCGGCCGTGCCCGGAATCCTGCCCTTACGCAACGTCATTGCCACCGACACCGCCAGCGCGAGCAATACCGTCAGCACACCGAATCGGCGGGCGACCGACCCGTCCGGGGTGGCCATGAACAATCGCTCGTAGCGGATGTGTTCGTCGAACCAACTCAGGCTCGGGCCGACGGCCGACTTGAACGTGCTGGCCTGGATCTCCGCGGCGAACGTCTGGTCGCGGAAGATCAAGAAGATCGTGACCGTACACGCCGCCAGCACCGGTGCCAGCAGCGCGAGATAGCCGAACCGTGAAGTGTGGCTGGCCACAATGGTTTTCAGCGGGCCAACCGCGACGAGCAATGCGCCGACGGCGGCGATACCTGTCGGGCCGGAGAAGAGAGTCAGTGCTCCGATGATGACGGCGATAGCCACCGGAAGCACCCTGCTGGTGGCCACGCCGCGCTCAACGGAGCACCACGTCAGCAGGATGCCCAACGCGATGATCGGCTCGGGCCGGAGCCCGTTGTTCAGCGGCAGCCAGAAGGCGAGGAACATGCCCGCCGCTGTCCACTTCGCCGCGGGGTTCGTCTTGACGGCGTGGCCGAGCCGCGGGATCACCTCGCGACTGATCACCCACCAGCAGGTGAGTGCCATCAGCAGCGTCGGCAGCCGGACCCAGACGCTGTTGGTGCTGACATGCGCCCACAACGCGAGCAGGTCGTAGTACCAGCCGAACGGCGCTTCTGGCGTGCCGAACCAACGGTAGTAGTTGGCCATGTAGCCGGCATGCTCGGACACTCTGGCCATCGTCAGGATGTAGCCGTCGTCGGATGTGTTGGCGCCGACGAAGTGCCACCACACCAGTACCGCGGTGACCACGAGCGTCCAGTGGCCGGATCGACCACCATCGCGGCGGAAGGAACCGCCGGTGCCGCATCCCGTCGGCGGTGTCGAGCACGTGCAGCGCGCCGAGCGCGATGATAGTCATCGCGACACCGACGATCATCACGATCATCTTCAGCAGGGTCGGTGAGGTGCTGTAGCGGGAGTCCACGGTGGCCGAGAACTGCAGACCCGGCGGCGCGGGCCCGGCCAGATCGGTGAACACGCCGACGATCTGGGGCCGGAAGTCGTAGCCGCTGCGCTCGCCGCGAAGAGGGGCTCCGGGATCGTCGGTGTCGGGACCTTTGACGAGCCCGACGAATTCGCCGGTGACCTTGTCGGCGTGCGCGGTGAACGTCAACTTCTCACACGCGGGGCTGAGCACCTGGCTCAGCGGGGCGGTGACCACCGGTGTGTTGCGCACGATGACGAGAAGCGTCGTTGTTCACCCGTTCGATGAGCAGGCCGCGGTCGATGGCCTTCGGCGCCTGCTTCGGCACCGTCGAGAGCAGCACGGACCTACCCGCGTTCTGCGGCCCCGCGAGGCCCGCGGCCGCCGAGCACGGGATGTTGATGTCCAGGTCGGTGGCCACGTAGCCGATCAGCGGCGCGTTGACGCTCTGCAGCACGCCGTTCTGGGGCCAGTTCAGCTGGGCGGTCGTCTGCTCGACGGGCAGGAAAGGCGTGGCCAACGCGAGCGCGGCGCCGAGAAGCCCGGCGATGATGGCGACCAACCGCGCGGTGTGGTGATTGGTTTGGCGCGCCCCGTTTTGGACCACGGGGCTTGATGGTAATTGGCCGGGCTGGGGTGGCGTCTCGACGGCCATCAGCCGCCCTCGGGAAGCCGAATGGCCAACACGAACGGTCCGATGTCGGAGACGCTGAAGCGGGGGTCGTCGAACAACGCCGCATCGAGCGCGACCTGGTAGCGACGGACGTTGGGCTGGTTGGGGTAAACGTCGGCGGCCAGCCGCAGCGTGTAGGCGTCAGACGAATCGCCCGCACCGCCGCGACGCATCAGGAAGACCGACGGCGCCTGCCACGGCAGCTTGTCGAGTTCGGTGATGAACTGGTCGGGGCGCTCCAATGTCGCCCAGCGCTCGATCGTCGCGGCGCGCTCGTCGAACTGTGCAAGCGGGTTGGCGTAGTGCGACGTCAGGCCCTGGAAGCCGTAATAGGGGTAGTACGACAGGAAGCTGTAGTCGGCGGTCAGCACGACGGTCTCGTTGCGCGGTCTTCCGGTCACCTCAAGGATCTTGGCGTCGATCTCGCGGTAGTACTTCTCGGCGCCCGGCGGACGGCGATCGGCCCGCTGGCCGTACCCGTCGGTGTCGGTGTAGGCGACGACGATGTCGGAGCGCAGCACGTCGGGAATGTCCTGAGCGAATGTCATGGCACCGATCGCGCCGACCGCGCCCGCCGCAACGACGATGCGCCGCCCTGTGTCGGGGCTGTAGCGGCGCGCCACCGCGAGGGTGACCTCGATGAACCCGAACACCCCTGCCGCGGTGAGCAGAACCGTCAGCGTCGGCTGCAGCCGGAAGGACAGCAGCGTGGTGCCCGCCAGCGTGGTCAGCATCGACAACAGCGACCAGGCGTAGACCGCGACGACGCCGAACGCGAGACCCGCGGCGCGCGTCGAACTGCGGGCCCGGATCACCAGCCACACCGTGCCGACCATGCACAGCGCACCGAGCAGCGTGAACTCGAGCATCGGGAAGGACAGCTGGGCGCCGTCGGGCGGCAGATAGTGCTGCGCCCTGCCGGAGCCGGCAGGCGATCCACCGATTGCGGCCAATAGGAATGGCAGCCAGCCGATCAGCATGATGGCACCGGCGATAATCCCCGCGACGGCGAGCCGCAGCAGTGGTTCGGCGCTGCGGCGGGCCAGCTGTCAGCGCCACCGCCATGATGGCGACGGCGAAGGCGCCGTAGGCCAGAAGCAGCGAGTAGAACAACCCGGCGACGCCGAGGAAGAGGCCGACGCCGACAACCGCTGCCCAACCGCCTGCCCGCGACCGGCCGCACAGCCCGGACCACGCCAGCACGAAAACCGGCGGCAGCAGCACCGTGAGGACGGCGGCGTACGGCTCGGCGGAGGAGTACGCCAGGGTCGCGGCGGCCGTCGCCGTCGTCGTGATCAACGCGTACTCGAAGCGAATCATGCTCGCCCACAACACGAAAGCGATCACGATTGCGACGGCGATCGAGGTGATCGCCCACGGCTTGAACATCTCCCATGCCGGTGTGCCGGTCAGCGCAGCCGTCCGGCCGCCGATCCAGAACCAGCCCGCCGGGTAGAACGGCGGCAGACCGAAGTAGGTCATGTCGCGTAGCGCCGCGGTGTCGGTGAGGCGGGTCAGATATTCGGTGCGGAACTGCTGGTCGACGGAGATGCCGAACAGGTAGAGCTTGGTGGCGCCCAGCGGCATCGCGAGCGTGACGACCGAGAACGCCGACAGGAAGACCAGGGCACCCGCATGGGCCGCGAGTCGACGTCCGCGCCGCCACATCCAGCCGGAGGCGAGCAACCCTGCAAGACAGACGAACTGGCCGACAGTGGTCAGTGCGTGCAACTGGTTGGAGGAGTTGTACGCGGGCCATTCCACGCGGGCGATCGCCACCAGTGAGACGGCCGCGACGATCACCGCAACGGCGGCCGCCACCGCCATCTGACCGAGCACGGCCAGCGCGCCACGCATCATCGACCCGTCGGATCTCAAATGGGGAGCTTGCGGAAGATGGGACGCGGGACGTGCCGCAACACCATCATCACGTACCTGAACGCCCCCGGCGCCCATACCAGTTCCTTGCCCTTGGCCGATGCCGTGACCGCCAGCTCGGCGACGTCTTCCTTGTCGACGGTGAACGGCGCTTCCTTGGCGCCCGTGGCCTTCCAGTGGTCGATGGTCGTGGTGGTTCGCACCTGGCCGGGACGAATCACCAGGACGCGAACGCCGAACTCCCGCAGCGCTTCCCCGAGGCCGAGGTAGAAACCGTCGAGCCCGGCCTTGGTGGACCCGTATACGAAGTTGGAGCGTCGCACCCGCTCGCCTGCAGCCGAGCTCATCGCGATGATCCGACCGGAGCCCTGGGAGCGCATCTTCTCCCCGAGCAGGACACCGACGGAAACCGCTGCCGTGTAGTTGATCTCGGCGATCTGTACGGCTTTGCGTTGGTTCTGCCACAGCTCCTCGGCATCGCCGAGCAGGCCGAATGCCACGATGGCGACGTCGACGTCACCTCCGGCGAACGCCTCGTCGATGACCTTGGGATGGCTCGCGGTGTCGACCCCGTCGAAGTCGATCCACTCGACGGATTTGGCGCCCGCAGCCTTCATCTGCGCGAGCGCATCGTCGCGTTTCGGGTGGTCAGGAATGTCGGCCAGCACGACGCGTGCGGCCGCATTGCGCAGGTAGCGCGCGCAGATCGCGAGGCCGATCTCGGATGTCCCGCCGAGCAGCAGGATGGTCTGGGGGTTACCCGTCGCGTCGAACACCATTTACACAAGCTCCAAACGTCGGGCCATGTCCGAGGCGAATACGCCGTCGGGATCGACCTTGCGGCGCACGGCGATCCATTCGTCGATGCGCGGGTACATGGCGTGAAAGATCTCGGCGGTAGTGCGTGAGTCCTTGGCGGTGTAGAGCCGGCCGCCGAATTCGAGGACGCGACGGTCGAGTTCGTTGAGGAACTCGTTGAGGCCGGGTTTGACCTGGAAGTCGACGCACACGTTCCAGCCGGGGATCGGGAAGCTCAGCGGCGCTTGGTTGCCCGGCCCGAACAGCTTGAACACGTTGAGGAAGGAGTAGTGCCCGGAGCGCTGGATGTCGCCCATGATGCCCTTGAACGGTTCCACCGCCTCGGTCGGCACCACGAACTGGTACTGCGTGAAACCCACTGCGCCGTAGGCCCTGTTCCACTCACCGACCATGTCCAGCGGATGGTAGAACTGCGTCAGGTTCTGGGCCTTGCCCCGATAGCTCTTGCCCGTCCGGTACCACAGCTCGGTCATCGCCCCGAAGATGAGCTTGTTCCCGAGGCCGTTGGGGAAGACGTCGGGTGCGGTGAAGTATTGCGGCGCATCGAACTTCAACGGGTTGGCCCGCAGCTTCTTGGGCAGCTGCTCGACGGTGGCCAGCGAGCCGCGGGAGATGACCGCGCGGCCCAGTTTCGGTGGCGCGCTGATGGCGTCGAACCAGGCGCTGGAATAGGTGTAGTTCGATTCGCTGCCATCGCTGTGGAATGCGATCGTCTCGTCGAGGCCCGTGGTGACGTCGCCGTCGGCGATGAAGTACGCGGTTTCCGTCGGGGTCATGGCGATCGTGGCGCGCAGGATGATTCCGGTGAGCCCGTTGCCGCCGACCGTCGCCCAGAACAACTCGGAGTCGGCGCCGTCCGGTGTGAGGTGGCGGATCTCGCCGTCGGCGGTCAGCAGCTCCATCGACCGCACGTGGTTGCCGAAGCTGCCCGCGCTGTGATGGTTCTTGCCGTGGATGTCGCAGGCGATGGCCCCGCCGACGGTGACCTGGCGGGTGCCCGGCAGCACCGGCACCCAGAGGCCGAGCGGCAGTGCCGCTCTCATCAGCTGATCGAGGTTCACGCCGGCGTCGACGTCGACGAGGGCGCTTTCGCGATCGACCGAGTGGATCTGGTTCAGTGCCGTCATATCGACGACCAGCCCGCCGCCGTTCTGCGCGTTGTCCCCGTAGGACCGGCCGAGACCCCTGGCGATGACGCCGCGGCTGCCGCGGTCAGCGGCCTGCGCGACCGCCTTGGCGATCAGCTCCTGGTCTGGGGTCGACAGCACCTGGGCCACCGACGGGGCGGTTCGGCCCCAGCCGGTCAGGCGTCGTGAGGTGGTCGGAAACATCGTGACGAGGGTACCGTGCGGTTTCGCGGCTCACCCAAGCGGAAGATGACCGATCCGCTGCACAACGAAGTTGATGACCGTCGCGGTGCCCTGGGCGATCACGAACGCCACCGGCACCCGCCGGGGCTGGCTCTCGAATACCAGTAGAAGAAGTAATTGATGCCGACCTGCACAGCGAAGGTCAGCGCGTAGAGGACGCACACCGCGAGAAGCGGGCGTGACTATGCGGTGCCTGGAAGGTCCACCGCCGGTTGATCAGATACGCGGTGATGGTGCCCGCGATAAAGCTGATGGTCTTGGCGATATCGACGTGCTGTCCCGGCAATTCGAGCAGCACGACATAAAGGCCGAAATCCACGATTGCGGCGAAGCCGCCGGTGATGAGGAAACGCCAGATCTGTGTCGACAGGCTCAGGTTCGGCTGCATCGGGGGCTCTGCCACCCCGGCAGCTTACTTAAGCGTCATTTCAGGGCAAGTTCGACGGTGACAATCAGCCAGCCGAGCACAGCCGTTCAGAGGCGAAGGACCCGTAGCCGAAAGCTACGACGTTGCCATCCTGAACTCACGTGATCGTGGTTCCAATGGAACCTCCGCAAAGACGTGCGCGGCGAATCTTCGACAAGGCCGACCCAGAGGCTGTGGATATACGCCCGCAACTCGCCATAGCTGCGGTTGGAGAGGTGGTTGCGTGATAACAGCGTTAGATAACAGCGTTGTCGCGCAGGCAAATCGGGTGTCCGTCGAGGTGATTGCCTCAAAGTGTGGTGAGTTGACGAACGCTCAAGCAGCCCGATCAGACCTGACTAGAAAGATGGGATGTCGAGTTCGTTTAGTTGGCGTTCGGCTTTGACACGGGCGGCGTCTTGTGCGGCTCGGGTGCGTTGTCGGCGCGGCATCATCAGGCTGCGATCGGTGGGAGTAAGTGGTGGGTCGGTCGGGGGTGGTGGGAGCTCGGCGGTGGTGACGTTCCATGCCGGAAAGTACAGGCGGCTGCCGGGTTTGGTGGTGTAGGTCGTGCCGCTGGGCGAGGTCCAGATGAGGGTCCCCTCGGATAATTTTCTGGGATACCCCCTAGCTGTTGGCTTCGTCGGCTCTGTATTGCCAGGGGTGTCCGATTGGCTGCGCCGGCCCATAGCCGGAGGGAGCCGCTGACCAGCTGCGACGTCAGTCGTTGGGCACGCGCGAATTGCCCCAGCGCTCAATTTGGCGATTCATACTGGCTCAACACCCACGAGAGAGGGAGAGGCATCATGACCAGCCAGCCCGAACAGTACGACGTTGATGTCTTCGACTCGAATTCGATGGACTGGCTAGAGCTGCCGATCGAACAGATCGGCAGGAGTCTGTCGCTCAAGCCATTCACGTTCGACCCCGACACCGGGATGTCCTGCATGCTTTTGCGTTACGACGCCGGGTTCATCAACCCGTGGCATACCCACGACTGCGCGCACGGCATGTTCGTGTTAAGCGGGACCTTGTGCACCAACAAGGGGGATTTCGGGGCGGGGAGTTTTGTTTGGTTCCCCGAGGGCATGACGATGTACCACGGTGCAACCAAGGACAGTGACTGCCTCATGCTTTTCATCACGAACAAGCCGTTCAATATTCGCTACACATTCGAGGATGAACCGAGCGGAAGCGAAGCCGAGCGACTGGGCCGGGAGAAGGCGTGCCTGTGCTCGATGGCTTCCGTAACCTGAACCGACCTGTCGATTCAGGTCGGCCCTCACCACTCGGCCCAAACCCCTCCCCGCCGGGCAGCATCCAAGTGCGGGTGCCGTCGGGCAGCTGGATGTCTTTCCAGCCGCTGATGCCGGTCCGGAAGGTTTTCATCAGGTGGTGTTTTCGGCACTTGCAGTTGAGGTTTGATGCGTGTGTCGGGCCCAGCGGCCACGGTCGAGCATGGTCGATGTCGCAGCGGTCGGCGGGTATGTCGCAGCCGGGGAAGCGGCAGAACAGATCCCGCATCCGCACGAACTCGGCCAGTTCCGGTGTGGGCCGGTAACCCGGCTCGGGTTGGTCGCTGGGCATTCTGATCGGCTTGATCGTGGCGCCGGTGCGGATGGCTGCCGCCAGCAGCGGGCTGGGCAGTACCCCGCGGCCGAGCGGCAGCGCTGGCGTGGGCTTCTGGTCGCCAGTGTCTTTGGCTGTTTGGAGTGTTCGTCGCGCCGCGTCGACGGCGGCTTGGTCGGCGATAACCCGGATAACGACGTTGGACTTGGGCTGCTCACCGACTACGGGGCAGTGAGATGATCCGCATGCGCAGGGGAGTCGCTCATTGCCCGCTCCCAGGGCACCAAGGGCGTCGGCGCGGCGCTCCCCCATGCTGCGTGGGTCGCTGTCGCAGACTCCGGTCGCCATCGCGGTGACGCGCTCGTGTAAGACGGCGGCGTCGGTGGCCAGCAGCCGTCCCCACACAGACGTCGTCTCGTTGTCGTCGTCGCAGGCGCCGACGGTGAAATCACGGCCGCGCGTCACGGACTGGGTGCGGTGCACCGCGTCGGGGTCATACCGGTTCACCCAGACGTCGACGGCCTGGCGCAGCTTGTCTTCGGACAGCGGACCCCACTGGGTCGCCCGGTCGGCCAATGCTTCATCGATCAACGCCAGGACCTGTTCGTCTTCGACGAGGTGGGTGGCCCAGGTGACGGTCGAAACGATCCGCGCACTCAACCTGCCCCCTCGGTGCAGCGCGGCCACCCGGGGGAGCCGGTCACGCAGGGCCATCGCGATCAGCATCTTCCTTGACGCCCGGCGGTGCCCGATGTTGAGCGCGCTGGCGACTTCGGCGGTCGCCGAATCCCGGGCATCGAACGCCCACATCGCGCGCTCGTCGCCCTCGTCGACCCGACGCCGGGTCAATTCCGCGATCGCAGCCAGCTGGCGGGCCGCCTCGGCCCGCGCACTGTCTTCGATGGCGGCAATGAGCTCCGCGGCGGTCGCCGTCGCGAACTCCGATTCGAACATGTATTCGAATCTACTAGGTACAGCCGACGACAACCACCAGGTCAACCACTCGCGTTGACTCAGCCCGACGCCCGCTCAAGACGCACTAGCGGGATGGTGCGATCGCCCGCCCTGCCCTCGTAGTCGCGGTAGCCGGCGTACTGGTCGAGCGCGAGGTCCCATGCGCGTTCGCGCTCGACAGCGTCGGTGATCTCGGTCGCGGTGTACGTCCCGCTCTTCTTGCCCGCGAGCACCTCCACCTTCGGGTTGGCCACGAGGTTGCGGTACCACGCCGGGTGTGAAGTCTTGCCGTAGTTGGACGCGATCAAGATGATCGCGTCGCCATCGGTGAGGTACAGAAGTGGAAGCGTCCGCGGCTGACCGGTCTTGGCGCCCGTCGTCGTGAGCAGCATGACCGGAACGGGGTACACCGAGCTGATCCGTCCTCCGGTGAGGCGCAGCAGCGGCGGATCGAGCCGGGGTGCAACCCGTTTCAGGTACCAGTCTCCGACCGGCATTCGCGCGACCTTCTCCAGCGTTCGTTCGTACAGACCCATATGGCGACGCTGCTCGGGGCTCATAGCCGATTACCTTGCCAGCCCGGACGCCCGCAGTACGTCCAAAAGCGCATCAACGGCCGGGGTGAACGCGTGGTCGGCAGGCGCGGCGAAGCCGACGATGATCCCGTCGGGATTCGGCACCTCGGGACCGGCCAGCGGATGGCGCATGATCGCCAGGCCCTGCACCGTGATGCCTGCCTCGCCCGCGCGGCGCAGCACCTCATGTTCGGTGTCGTCGGGCAGGGTCAGAACGAGGTTCACGCCCGCCGAGAGACCGCTGATGCCGACGTCGAATCCGGACAGCGCCTCGACGAGAGTGTCGCGCCGCTTTCGGTAGCGCATCCGCATGCGCCGGATGTGCTTGTCGTAGCTGCCCCTGCCGATGAAGTCCGCCATCGTCAGCTGTGTCAGGGCGTCGACATAAAACTGCTGCCCACCCGCGGCGTCCATCACCGCGTCAATCAGGCTGTCCGGCACCACCATCCAGCCCAGCCGCAGCGCCTGCGACAGGCTCTTGCTCGCCGATCCCATGTAGACCACCCGGTCCGGACACAACGCCTGCAGGGCGCCGATCGGCTGGCGGTCGTAACGGAACTCGCCGTCGTAATCGTCGTCGAAGACGTATCCACCGGTGCGCTGCGCCCAGTCGACGACGGCGGTGCGGCGTTCGGCGTGCAGCGGCATTCCGAACGGGCTGTGGTGGGCGGGGGTCAACAGCACCGCAGGCGTCTGCACGCCATCCAGTTCGTCGATGACCGCGCCGCGCTCGTCCACACCGATCGGCACCGTCGGCACATCCAGTGCGGCGAGCGCGTCCCGGAAGATGAACAGCCCGTAGGCCTCGACGGCGATCGGACCGCGCCCGCGGAAGACTCGCGCCAACAGCTCGACCGCATGGCGCACGCCCGCGCACACCACCACCGACTCCGCCGATGTGCGTACGCCACGCGCCCGCGTCAGGTACTCGGCAAGCGCATCACGCAGCTCCGGTCGGCCGCGGGCATCACCCATCCGCAGGGCTTCGGTCGGGGCCGTCGTCAGCGCCCTACGGGCGGAGGCCGCCCATTCCGTCCGGGGGAACTCCGATACGTCGGGCGACCCGGGCATCAGGTTGTGCACCGGTGTCGCCCGCATGCCGCGGGCCCGTGGGGGCGCCTGCGCTCCGCCCGTGTTGAGCACCCAGGTGCCCGCGCCCTGCCGCGACGCCAACCAGCCTTCGTTGACGAGTTCGGCGTATGTCTCGGCCACCGTGTTGCGCGCCAATCCGAGGTCGGCGGCGAGACTGCGGGACGGCGGAAGCATCGATCCCGGGGCCAGCCGTCCGGATCGCACGGCGTCGCGCAGCGCCCCGAGCAGTAGTTCTCGCGTCCCGCGCGCCCCTGGCTTGATGATCTCGCGCAGGTCGAGGTGGAGGTCGCGACTGCCCGAATTGGCCCATGAAGTCACTACTAGATTGAACCATGATGATGGGTCTATCCGCACTAATCTCGAAGACATGACACAGACACTCGAAACCCAACTGGCCGCCGACAAGCGACTGAAGATCTACAAGTCATCGCCGGAGCTGCTCGACGCCATGATGGCGCTGAGCGCCGCGGCCGCCAAGGACGTCGAGCCCGAGCTCGGCGAGCTCATCAAGATCCGCGCCTCGCAGATCAACCACTGCGCGTTCTGCCTGAACATGCACCTCGTCGACGCACGCAAGCACGGCGTGAGCGAGCAGAAGCTCGATGTGCTCGCGGCGTGGGAGGAGGCGGGCGACCTGTTCTCCGAGCGGGAGCGGGCCGCGCTCGCCCTCACCGAGGCGATCACCGAGGTCGCCGACGGAGTACCCGACGACGTGTACGCGCGCGCCGCGGAGGTCTTCGACGACCGCGAGCTGGGTCAGGTCATCGCGATGGCCGTGACCATCAACGCGTGGAACCGGATCAACGTGACGGTCCACACCGCGGTGCCTCGCCGCTGATACTGAAAGGGATGGACACCCGGTCCGGTGCGGAGATCACCGTCAACGGCGACGTGGTCGAGAAACTGCACCGGCCGGGCACCAACCCGAGGGCACTGAGAACCCGTCTCCGCATCGCCGCGGAGTCGGGTTCTTTCGTTTCTCCCCTCAGCACGGTCGCACAGCCGGTCGGCGCGCGGTGGCGCACCAGCTGGCCGCGGGTGGAAACCGTTGTGCCACAACCCGACCACTTGCCTTGGGTGGAGGCGGGGCGGCTACTCGCCTGCCTGCACACCGAACCGAAGCCGGCGCGGGTGCCGCCGCACGGGTGGCCGCAGCGGCTACGACGTGCCGTCGACATCGCCCGCGAGCACGATGTGGTTCGCCGCGCCGCCGCCGCGTTGCCTGCCGCGGCCTGGCGGAGTGGCTCACCGGATCGGCCGTCGACGTTGGTGCACGGCGACTGGCATCTGGGCCAGCTCGGCAGGCGGTCGGCGGCCGAACCGTGGCTGCTGATCGATGTCGACGACCTCGGCGTCGGCGATCCGGCATGGGACCTCGCCCGGCCGGCCGGATTCTGGGCGGCAGGCCTGATCCCCGACGAGGATTGGACGCAGTTCCTCGACGCGTACCGCGACGCGGCCGGACCGGCACTGCCGACCGGCGACCCGTGGCCGGTGCTCGAGCCGTTCGCACGTGCGGCCGTGGTGGCGGCCGCCGCCAATCACCCCGACGATGAACTGCTCATCGCGGCGTGCGCCCGGATGGGCTAGCTGGAGAAGAACAGCCTGCCGAAGCCCTGCTTGCGGTAGTGCTTGTTACCGCGGTGGCCCCAGCCCGGGCCGGGGTCGTACCCGTAACCCTGCTGATGCGGGGGTGGCGGGGGCGGTGCGGCCTGGACGAACCGGTTCTCCATCTGGGTGAGCGATTCGAGTTCGCCGAAGTCCAGGAAGATGCCCTTGCAGGTATCGCACTGCTCCAGGTGGATGCCGTTGCGTTCGTAGGTCTTCATCACACCTGCGCACTTCGGGCACAACAGCGTGTTGCCGACGCCTGCAGGTGGCGGGGCCTTCGGGGGTTCATACGGCGGGATGCTCATGGTTTCATTAACGCGCGAGCATCCTGTGAAGTGCCTGAAAACCGGCTATGCCGTATGTCGGCCTCGCGGTTTGGTGTCGGCGTAGGCCAACGCCCAGTCCAGCGCGTGGTCGGCGACGGCCTCCCATCCCGGTGCGCCACATGTCCAGTGGTCGCGGCCGGCGAACTCGTAGTACTCGGTGACGGCAGGCGACTTCGCATAGTGCTTGGCGTTGGACTTGTTCACCGAGGGCGGCATGATGTGGTCCTTCTCGCCGCCGATGAACAGCAGTGGCGCCCGGTCGGCGTCGTAGTCCACCCAGGTCTCCTGGTGGCCGGGCTTGAAGTTGGCGATCAACCCGTACGACCACACCCAGTTGCCCGGCGCCGCGATCGCATAGCGCTCCCACGCCTTGTCGGACTCTTCCCGCGACAGTGTGTTGGTGAAGGCGTAGTGGAACTCCTCCGCGGTGAAGCCGACGGCCTTGTGGATGTTCGCCGGGTTCTTCAGCGCGGGGAACAACGACTTCACCTGTGACAGCGGATTGACGCGAACCCCTTCGGTCGGCGCGGAGTCAATCACGACGGCAGACGCGCCGAGCCCGCGAGCCAGCAGCAGTTGCGTCAGCGTGCCGCCGAACGAGTGGCCGATGATGATCGGCGGCACCTCGAGCGAAGAGATGATGCCCGCCAGATGGTCGACGGTCTCCGGCACGGTCAGCTTGGCGATGACGTCCGGGTTCTTGCGCAGTTCCTCGACCTCGATCTCGAAGCCGGGGTAGGCCGGAGTGAGGACGCGATAGCCCTTCTCCTCGTAGTGCGCCTTCCAGCCCTCCCAGCTGCGCGGCGTCATCCACAGGCCGTGTACGAGAACGACGGTGTCGCAAGGAACTTGGGTGTCGGTCACTACAGGGGTCTCCATCTGTCGCGCGGATCCGCCCCCGCGACGACCCTAAACCCAGTACGGCACGCGTGCCCGATATTGACGCATGGCGATTCCAGCGAAGATCCAGCCGATGATGGTGAGCACCACCACGACGACCCAGTGCCGCACCTCCTGCTCGGCGCCGAGCAGCGGCGCCCGCACGATGTCGAGGTAGTGCAGCAGCGGGTTGAGCTCGACGATCTTGGCCCACTTTCCGGCGCCCTGCTGCTCCAGCGTGGACTCGTTCCAGATGATCGGCGTCATGAAGAACAGCAGCTGGACGAGGCTGAACAACAGTGGGCTGATATCGCGGTAGCGGGTCGACAGGATGCCGAAGCACAGCGAAACCCACACGCAGTTGAGCACGATCAGGCCCAGCGCCGGGATGACGGCGAGGTCGGCCCACGACCACGGCTTGGGGAAGATGATCGCGATGACCACGAAGATCACGATGTTGTGCGCGAACAGGATGATCTGCCGCCACACCAGCCGATAGACGTGCACCGACAGCGGTGTCGGCAGCTGTTTGATCAAGCCTTCGTTGGCGACGAACACGTCGGCGCCCTCGAGGATGGCCGCATTGATCAGGTTCCAGATGATCAGCCCGAGCGTGACGTAGGGCAGGTGCTCGGAGAGTTCGAGCTTGAACAGCTTCGAGTAGAGGCCGCCCATCGCGATCGCCGTGACGCCGGTCGCGATGGTGATCCAGAACGGCCCGAGCACCGACCGGCGGTAGCGCTGCTTGATGTCCTGCCAGCCCAGGTGTGCCCAGAGTTCGCGGCGCGCAAAGCCGTCGACGAGGTCACGCCGTGCGCGCGACATCGTCCTCGACTGGGCGGCAGCATCGGTGAAGGTCATGGTTTCTCGAACCTCTCGCGCCTGCCCAAGCGCCGCAATCGAAGCCACTCCCGCAGCCCGGCAGGGTCCCGCTGGGAGACGAGAAAGTACCAGCCGTAACGCAGCCACTCCTGAAACAGGAGCTTGCGCATTCCAGGTTGAGACTGCAGATAGCCCCTATTGCGGTAGGTGAAGTGCCGTTTGGTCGGATTGTCTGGATACTGCGCGTGCATGCGCCCACCCAGAATGGGCTTGAATTCGTCGCCGCCTTGCGGGTGCAGGTATACCGCGTGCAGGCACGTGCCGAACGGAAGCCCGGACCGTAGTAGTCGACGGTGCAGTTCGGTTTCGTCACCGCGGAAGAACAGCCGCAGATCCGGTACACCGGTGGACTCGAGCGTGGCAGCGCGGAAGAGTGCGCCATTGAACAGGTGTGCGATATTCGGCATCAAGTCTGGAAGGTGAGAGTCCGTGCGTAACTCGCTCACCCTTCGGCGCCACACCAGTCCGCGTCGCAATGGGAACGCGAGACGTTCCGGATCGTCCAGGTCGCAGATCATCGGGGAGACCTCTGCCAATCCGTGCCTCTCGGCGCACGCCAGCAGCGTGGCCAGCACCTCGGCGTCCTTCGGGCGTCCGTCGTCGTCGGCGAGCCAGACCCAGTCGGCGCCCAGCGCGAGCGCATGCAGCATGCCCAACGCGAATCCGCCTGCGCCGCCGAGGTTTCGGCGAGAGCCGATGTAGGTCGTCGGGATCGGTTGCCCGGCAACCAGATCGCCCACCCGCTCGTCGTGATCGTTGTCCACCACGATTAGCTGGTCTGGACGCCTGCTCTGAGAAGAGACCGCGTCCAGCGATTTGGCGAGTTCGTCGGGACGGCGGTGGGTAACGACGACCGCGATAATGGTCTCGGTCATGCGCGATCACGGGCATTCTCTTCGAGCACCTCGCGCACATGGCGCGCGGCGTCCTCGCCCTCGTATGCGCGCACGACCTCCTCGATACCGCCGGTCATCTTGACGGTGCCGTGGTCGATCCACATCGCGGTCGTGCACAGCCGTGCCAGGAACTCGTTGGAGTGACTGGCGAACACGAGAATGCCGGAGCGTTCGACGAGGCCCTGCAGCCGTGACTGCGCCTTCTTGAGAAATTCGGCGTCGACGGCACCGATGCCCTCGTCGAGAAGAAGGATCTCGGGGTCGATGCTGGTGACCACGCCCATCGCCAGCCGCACCCTCATGCCGGTGGAGTACGTGCGCAACGGCATCGAGAGGTAGTCGCCGAGCTCGGTGAACTCGGCGATCTCGTCGACCTTGGCCACCATCTGCTTTCGGGTCTGACCCAGAAACAGGCCACGGATGATGATGTTCTCGAAGCCCGATATCTCGGGGTCCATGCCAACGCCAAGGTCGAATATCGGCGCGACACGACCCGTCACGGTCGCGACGCCGCGGGTGGGCTCGTAGATACCCGACAGCAGGCGCAGCAGTGTCGACTTGCCCGCACCGTTGTGGCCGACCAGACCCACGCGGTCGCCGAGCTCGAGCGACATCGTGATGTCCCGCAGCGCCTCGATGACGACGACGTTGGACTCGTTGCGTCCGATCGTGCCGCCCGCCTTGCCGAGGAACGCCTTCTTCAGAGAGCGTGCCTTCGCGTCGAAGATGGGGAACTCCACCCACGCGTTGCGCGTCTCGATATGCGGTGCTGCCACCCAAACCGCCGTTACAGGTACTGCCCGGTCCCGGGCGGCGTTGGCCCGCGCGGACCGGGCGCGCTCATGCCGGGCGGCAGCGCACCCTGGCGCATCTGCTCCAGCTGCTGACGGGCCGCCATCTGCTGGGCGAACAGCGCGGTCTGGATGCCGTGGAAGAGCCCCTCCAGCCAGCCCACCAGCTGCGCCTGCGCGATTCGCAGCTCGGCGTCGGACGGAACGGAGTCCTCGGTGAACGGCAGAGTCAGCCGCTCCAGCTCGTCACGAAGCTCGGGCGCGAGCCCGTCCTCCAGCTCGCGGATGCTCGTCTTGTGGATCTCCCGCAGCTTGCTGCGGCTGGCGTCGTCGAGCGGTGCGGCCCGGACTTCCTCCAGCAGCTGCTTGATCATCGTGCCGATGCGCATCACCTTGGCAGGCTGCTCGACCAGATCGGTCAGCGATTTGCCGTCGGCATCCTCGGCGGGCGCCATCGGCACATCGCCGCCGATGATCTCGATGTTGTCGTCGTCGGTGTTCGCACTCATCCGTTTCGCATTTCCTCTACGCGCCGCGCCATTCATAGATACGGGCCTCGCCGTTGTCGTAGATCATCTCCCACGACCTTGATTTCTCTAGCGACACTAGCCCGTCGGGCATCGCGAACTTCAGCACCACCGGTGTGCTGGTGAGCACGTAGCGGATATTGAGCGCTTTCACCGCCTCGGCGATGCGCGGGTCGGTGTCGGCGTCGTCGGCGTAGGCCCAGAAGATGAAGCGGTGGTAACCCGGCCCCTGCTGGACGGGATAGTCGTAATGGGTCCACAGCGGATGCAGGCCTGACACCGCATACATCCACGCCGTGCCGTCGGTGTTCGCGTTGCCGATCACGGTGTCGCGCGCTCCGGGCAGCGTCGCGAGGTAGGCGAATGCCTCGAGGTCCTTTTCGTCGATGATCACCGAGTCGTACTTCTCGCCGAACAGGAACCGGTGTCTCGGCACGTAGGCCACGGCGGTGACGACGGTGACGACGATCAGCGCCGCGGCGGTTGCGCCGTACCAGAGCGCCGGACGTCCCTTGTCGCCCGCGAGCCGGCGAACGCCGCGAACGCCGGCGCCAACCAGAACGAAGAGAGCCAGGCCCGCCGCCGGGGCCAGCAGCATCGCCACCACCGCCGACAGCCTGCGCGGGTCGCTGTAGAAGAGGTCGCTGAACTTGCCGGTGAGCGCGCCGAGTGGGCCGCCGAACGGTGCCGAAGAGTGCACGATGCAGACGACCAGCCCGAGCCAGACGACGAGCGGCCACCAGACCCTCTTGGCGAGAAAGATCACCGCGCCGACGCCTGCCAGCACGACCAGCACCCACTGGATGGGGAAGTCGTTGAGGTGGCGGGTGTGCTGGACGAGAGCGTCGATCAGTCCCCGCTTCTTACCTTCGTGGGTGACGAACGCGTGCCCCTCGATGATCTCGGCCTGCCGCAGCACACCGACGAACTGCGGCAGCAGCAGACAGACCGTTGGCACCGCGATGACCACAAGGGCGATGAAGTCCGACAGCCTGCCGCGAACCGGATGCCACAGCGCATCCACCAGCCACCAGGCCACCACGAACAGGACTGTCACCACGCCGCCGGTGATGTGCACCGAGAAAACACCGAGTAGTGCGAGCACGGCCAGCGGGATGCGGTCACGGTGGCGCACCGCCGATATCACCAGCGCCATCGTCGGCACGGCAACGCCGTATGCGGCGAGGTTGGGCATCGACGCGGTGTCGAACTCGATATAGGGAATCGCGGTGAAGGACGCCGAGAGCGCCGCGGCGGTCGCGGCCGCGCCTGCGGTCTGCCACTCGCTGAACTTGCCGCGCAGCAGCTTCCAGGTCAGCGTCGCCGCGCTCACCGGGAACAGCCAGACCGCCACCGCGACAGAGTTGACCGTGTAGGCGGTGGTGGACGCGGCACCAGTCAGCTGGCTGAACACCGAGGCGACGGCGTGGAAGGTCGACGGGTAATACAGCGCGTCATGGGTTTCGACGTTGCGCAGCTCGCCCATGTGTGTCGGCGAGGCCTGCCCGGTGTCGAGGATGAATCGGACCGTGTTGGCGTGCCAGACGGCGTCCCAGGTGCTCGGGATCGACTGCCAGTGGGGTAGTCCCTTGACGGCAGCCAACCCGATCAGCGCGGCGCCGAGCAGGACGCCGGCGGCAACGGCGAACGCGGGGCCTCGCGACGGTGCCCGCGCCTCGGCATCTGGGTCGCGGTAGCGGTTCAGCAACTTGGGCAAACAGGCGGCGGCCGCGGTGACCACCGCCAGAGCAAAGAAGGCCGTCCAGGCGTTCCACGGGATTCCGACGGCGCCGAACGGGACGATCGCCAGTGCGACGACGCCGTAGGTCAACGCGGGCCCGACGGCGATCGCGACGGAGACGGGCAATCTACTCGCGCACGCGACTATGGCTCCCGGCACTACCAGCACCAACACCGCTAGTAGCACTTCGAAGGCCAAGCTCACTGCACTAGTATGGCTGCCCAGGTGACCCGATCCGGCACTGCCCACGTGGGGTTGGGCACCCACAGAGCGCTGTCGGTTTGTGGACTTCACAGACTCTTTAAGGTGGCTGGCATGGCATACGACGTCGCCCGGGTGCGCGGTTTGCATCCGTCTCTGGGCGATGGATGGGTGCATTTCGACGCCCAGAACGGCATGCTGCTACCCGACTCCGTTGCCACCACCGTCTCGACGGCGTTCCGGAACTCGATGACGACGACGGCCGGTCCACATCCCTCCGCGAAGCGGAGCGCGGCTGTGCTCGCCGCGGCCCGGCAGGCGGTCGCCGACATGGTCAACGCCGACCCGCGCGGTGTGATCCTCGGGGCCGACCGCGCCATCCTGCTCAACTCGTTGGCCGACGCATCGTCGTCGCGGGTCGGATTGGGCTATGAAACCGTTGTCACCCGGCTGGACGACGAGGCAAACATCGCGCCCTGGCTGCGTGCGGCGAATCGGTATGGCGCCAAGGTGAAATGGGCCGAAGTCGACATCGAAACCGGCGAGCTGCCGAACTGGCAGTGGGAGAACCTGATCACCGAGGCGACCCGCCTTGTCGCGGTCACCTCCGCCTCCGCGACGCTGGGCACGGTCACCGATCTGCGGGCGGCCACCAAGCTGATGCACGCAGACGGCGGCCTGGTCATCGTCGATCATTCGGCGGCGGCACCGTATCGCCTCATCGACATCGACGAGATCGATGCGGACGTCGTCGCGGTGAATGCGCTCGCGTGGGGCGGGCCGCCGGTCGGCGCACTCGTGTTCCGCGACCCCGATGTCATCAGCACGTTCGGTTCGATCGCGCTGAACCCGTATGCCACCGGAGTCGACCGTCTGGAGATCGGTGCGCACCAGTACCCGTTGCTGGCCGGCCTCGTCGCCAGCATCGAATACCTTGCCTCCCTTGATGAGTCGGCGAAAGGGACGCGACGGGAACGGCTCGCCGTCTCGATGGATTCCGCGTCGTCATATATGAGACGGCTGTTCGACTATCTGTTGATGTCGCTGCGGTCGCTGCCGCTGATCATGGTGATCGGCAGACCCGAGACGGCGATTCCCGTGCTGAGCTTCGTGGTCAGGGAAGTGCCCGCGGAAAGCGTCGTGCAGCGGCTGGCGGACAACGGCGTGCTGGCCATCGCCAGCGCGAGTTCGCGGGTGCTCGACGTGATAGGCGTCAACGACATCGGGGGTGCGGTCACTATCGGCCTCGCGCACTACTCGACGACCGCCGAGGTCGACCAGCTGATTCGCGCGCTGGCGTCGCTCGGCTAATCGCGCAACCCGCAGCAGGACTTTCCCGGATACGTCGCCGGAATTCAGCAGCTCATGGGCTGCCGCCGCCTGCTCGATCGGGAACTCGGCGCCGACGATCGGGCGTACCAGGCCGTCGGTGACCATCGGCCACACATTGCGGACGGTCTCCGCGACGACCTCGCTCTTGCCGCTCGGCCCCCGCGCGGGCCTCGCCCGCAGCGTCGTACCGATCACCCCGGCGCGCTTGCCGAGAAGCTTGGCCACGTTCAGCTCGCCTTTGATGCCGCCCTGCATGCCGATGACGACAACTCGACCGTCGGCTGCCAGCGCGTCGATATTGCGGTCGAGGTAGGAGGCGCCCATGATGTCGAGGATCACGTCGGCTCCGGCGCCGTCCGTCGCCTCGCGCAGCCGCTCCACGAAATCTTCTTCGCGGTAATTGATGAGGATCTCCGCACCGAGCTCCTTGCACAGGTCGAGTTTCACCGTCGATCCGGCAGTCACCGCGACCCGGCAGTCGAGTGCTCGGGCGACCTGGATGCCATGGGTTCCGATGCCGCTGGCGCCGCCGTGAAACAGCACCACCTGGCCGGCCGAGAGCCCGGCGGTCATCACCACGTTGGACCACACCGTGCACGCCACCTCGGGAAGCGCGGCGGCATGGGGCAGCTCGACGGTGTCTGGGACCGGCATCAGCTGGCCCTCGGGCACCGCGACGAACTCGGCGTACCCACCTCCTGACAGCAATGCACATACAGTTTGCCCGATCTGCCAGCCATCGACATGCTCTCCGACCTCGGCAATGGTTCCGGACACCTCAAGGCCCAAGATCTCGCTTGCTCCGGCCGGGGGCGGGTACTTGCCGGCGGCCTGTAGCAAGTCGGCGCGGTTGACCCCGGCGGCGCTAACCTGCACCACAACCTCACCTGCAGCGGGGCTTACGTCCGGGACTTCCTGCCATTGCAGCCGGTCTGAAGAATGAGCCACGATCGCGCGCATTTCTAAAACCCTACCGCCCGCGGATTCCGGCCCGTAGCAATGCGAAAGTCGTTTACCATGCCGAAATGGAGGGGATGATTGCCGGGCGTACGGCTGGTGATATGCCCGGGCTGGACATCGCTGAACAACGGTCGTGGCAAAACTTCCTCGACTCGGCACTGCGCATGTACGCGACCCTGAACCGAGCGCTGGTAGAGGCGCATCATCTGACGCTGAACGATGTGCGCCTGCTGGACATCTTGGACAGATCGCCGACGGGTTCGGCGCGCATGGGTGATCTGGCGGAAGGACTGATGTCGCTGCCGAGCCGGGTGACCCGGCAGATCCGCCGGCTGGAGGTGCAGGGCCTGGTGCGCCGCGGCGCCAGCCCCGACGACGGCCGCGGCGTGCTGGCCACCATCACCGATGACGGACGCCTGTCGGTGCGCCAGGCGATGGTCACCTACGGAGAGGGCGTGCGCGAGAACTTCCTCGGCAAGCTGTCGCGGCCGCAGATCGCCGCGATGGGCGAGAACTGCCGTCGCATCAGCGTCGGGCTGAAGGGAACCCCGTCGGCCGCGAAGGTCGGCCGGGTCTAAACAGTCTGCTCTTCGCGCAAGCGCTCATCGTCCCCTTTAGGCTTACACGCGGTGGCGTGGCAGAGCGGCCTAATGCACTCGCCTTGAAAGCGAGAGACGGCTAACACCGTCCGGGGGTTCAAATCCCTCCGCCACCGCCATTGCGATCGATCGGTTCGAGGTAGATGAACGCCGTCGCCCGTCCAGGGTGAGTTCATGTACCAGTTCGGCAGACCGGGAGGGAAGCCGTCTCGCGACCAGGCCAACCGGTATTGCGCCTGCCGCGGTCGCTGGCTCCGGTCGAGCCGGGTGAAGTTAGCCTCCAGCAGGAAGCGCATCACCGGTCCTGCCTCGCGGATGCGTTCCTCGATCAACGGCAGCGTCCGTCCCGGGTCGGAGAAGACGTCCACCACCGAGCAGTCGCACGCGTAGGCCACGGTGCCGATCTCCGGAGGCGACTTCACGGTGGCATCGCCGACCAACTCGCCGATCTCCTCCCCCGCGGCCATGTACTGCTCGGGGATCGCCCAGTTGCCGAAGATCACCGGATGCATCCAGGGCACGCCGAGGCCGCGGAAGGACACGACGGCGCCGACGGTGAGCACCACTGCCACGACGGCGGGTGCGACGTGCCGCACGGCCGGGATCCTTGTCGGTAGCGCCCTTTTGAGGAGCAGAGCCAGCCCGAATACGCCGGTCACCCCGAGCGCGACCGTCGACGATACGTAATACCAGTGGTAGGGCGGCACCCCGAGTAGGCAGTACGCGCCGTAGTCCGCGAGGCCGCCGAGGCCGAGTGCCGCCAGCGGCCAGTGCTCCGCAGCCAGCCGGCCACGGAGTCCGACCGCCAACATGGTCAACACGGTGAGCAGGCCGACGGCGGCGGGGACGAGCGCGAGGGACAGCGGCAGCGTCGTGCCGGCCTGCCACATCTTCTGAAGCCCGTTGGCGAACGTCGCGTCGCCGAACGACTTCTGCAGCGTCTTGATCACCAGAGTGGTCGGTATCGCGGAGCCGAAGTGGTACCAGCTGAACACCCACCACGGCATCGCCACGACCAGCGCCGTCACGGGGGCGACCCAGAAGCGCCGCCGCAGTGCAGGAGTGGCCAGGTACATGACGACGACGACGATCGCGAGATCGGGCCGGGTCAGCACGAGCAGACCGGCAAGAACCCCGAAGGCGGCCCGGCGACCGTGCACGGCCTGCGCGGTCAGCCCGGTGAGGAACGCGGCGATGGGAACGACCTCCAACCCGATCGCCGAGTTCACGAACGGGTTGGCGAAGACAACGGCCAGCACCGCGAGCGACCAAGCGCCCGAGACATTGAGCCGCCGCGCTAGCTGGGCCGCCCACACGGCCATCGCCGCCGACAGCGCGACAGTCAGGATCCCGAGCCCGACGACGGGCCGGAGCGCGCCGGTCACTCCGCTGACCCACGTCGCCACCGCCAACAGGATCACGTTCAACGGCGAGGTCGCGGTGTTCGACTCCTCGGTGGGGATCATTCCCCAGTGCAGGTGCTCTGCGACGTTACGGGCGTAGCTCAGCGTGATGTAGGCGTCGTCGACCAGACCCCGGTTTGCGATGAACATGACGATCGCGCCAACCAGTGCCCCTGGGACGGCCCACCACAAATCGCGTCGGGTGGTCGCGCCCAGCTCTTCGGTCGTGGCCATCGCGGGGATCTTATGTGTACCGCTACGGTTGTCGCATGCTTGACCGGTTCAAGGTGGCGGCCCGGGAGAAGTTGCAACGGGCCATTGCGGAAGTCGTGGCCGCCGAGCATGCCCGCACCCGAGGTGAGTTGGCTGATCAGCACGCCGATGTGCTCGCCGCGCTGGACCGCGTGAACGAGTCCATCCGCGCCGTCGTCACCCGCATCGCAGACACCGAATACCGCGCTCGACGGGATCTCTCCTACGCGCAGGACGCCCGGACGGCACAGGACAGCGCGGCGTTCGTGGGTGAGCACATGCCGACGGCGAAGGTGTTCTGGGAACCGCCGGACACCCTGCGATTCGCGCTCGGTGAGATCAAGGGACCGGGGCTGGCGCTCGAGTTCGGTGTCGCCACCGGCAGCACCCTGAAGATCATCGCCGATACGGTCGCCGGTGACCGCACCGTCGCGGGCTTCGACGTGTTCACCGGCCTGCCCGAAACCTGGCGCACGGGGTTTCCGGCGGGCGAGTTCGCGCAGGAACCGCCGGATATTCCGGGCGCCACAATTGTGCCTGGCCTGTTCGAGGACACCTTGCCCGCGTTCCTGGCCGATAACCACGAACCGATCGCGTTCGTGCACGTCGACTGCGATCTGTACTCATCGTCCAAGACGGTGCTGGATCTGGTGACCGACCGGCTCGCTCCCGAAGCGGTGCTGGTGTTCGACGAGTTCTTCAACTACCCGGGCTGGCAGCAACACGAGTACCGGGCCTGGATCGAATTCGTCTCTCGCACTGGACGTTCGTTCGAGTATCTGGCGTACACGGGCAACAACGAACAGGTCGTCGTGCGGCTGCACTGATCAGCTGTTGTAGAGGCGCGCCCAGTTTTCCCGACTTATCAAATCCGGAAGCACGCGGCGGTATTCCTCCTGCAGCGCAGGAGCTTCCGCTCGAAACTTTTTCAGCGCCTTCGTCATTCGTCTGGTCAGCTTGCTGAGCTTCTGCTTATCGCGTCGTCGTATCCGAACACCTGCCTGCGAGGCATCCGTCACCACTGCCTGGTCGAACAACGAAACGTGCCACCACTGATTGTCTTCCGCCGCGATGGCAACCGGTCCGGGGATGGTGCGCCCGAGCCACTGGAACAGCCAGCGTTTAGCCAGCACGAGGTTGATTCTCTGCTTGCGAGGCAGGGGGCCACGCGGGTGGATTCGTGGGATCGAGCCGGTGAGTTCGCCGATCTCGACCGCCGGATGCACGACGGTTTCGGCGAACTCCTTACGCTCCGTGCGGATTGCGGCCAGTGCGGCAGCACCGCCGTCTCGCAGCACCTCAGGGCCGGCCAGGAAGTCCTCAATTCCACGAATCATCGTGTAAGCCATGCCGTATTGCATCGACACGAGACCCTCGGTGATCTCGCGTGCCAGCCAATTACCGGTCGTCTTTGCATCGATGGTGCCGTGCAGCGCATGGGTGATCAGCGAGTTGCGGACACTGAAATAGCGGAAGAACTCGTCGCGGTCCTTCCAGTCGAAGTCGGCGTGCCAGACGCCGGCGTTGGGCAACGTCGTCGTCGGAAATCCCGCGTCTAGAGCGCGCAGCCCGTATTCGATGTCGTCCCACTGGAAGAACATCGGCACGGGTAGTCCGACGGCGGCGATCACTTCCGACGGGATGAGACATGACCACCACGCGTTGTACTCGGCGTCGATGCGCTTGTGCTGCCGGTACTTGGTCATATCCGACTTGTGCAGGGCTCTTGGCGCCCATCGGCCCGCCCGCAGCCTTATGAGTTGGGTCTGCTCTGCGCTGACGTGCAATTCGCGGGTGTTCTTCAGGTAGAGCATCTGTGCGCCGACGATGGTCGGCGTCGGCGTCAGGTTCGCGAAGGCGTTCAGCCGCAGGATCGTTTCCGGCTCGCAGAGGATGTCGTCATCCATCAGGATCACGTTCGCGTGGTCGGCGACGCTGGAGATCTCGTACATACCACGTGAAAAGCCGCCCGCCCCACCGAGGTTCGGCTGCCGCAGATAGACGAGCTTGTCGCCGAGTTGGGCGGTGACATCGCTGAACAACGGGCGGGTCTCGACTGCATCGGTGCCCTGGTCGACGACGTAGATTGCGTCGATGCCCGCCAGCAGTCCCTTGTCGCCTGCGACAGCCGCAACGTTGGCGGCGCAGTCGTCAGCTCGGTTGAAGGTACAGATGGCGATCGCGGCCGGCCGGATGGTCGGCGGAGCAGGAGCCGTCCACTCCAGGTCGGTGATCGTCACCCTGCCGCCGATCGCGGTGCACTCCATCCACAACGCGCCACCGTCGACGTACTCGTTCAGCGGGGCCGTCAGCACGACGGTGCCGGTGCTGTCGACCTCCGCACTGTCGATGGTCCTGGCGCCGCCGTGGATGTCGGAGCCGCGGAGCAACACCCGCGCATGCGTCGACGTGTCGAACACCAACTTCAGCTGAACCTCGCCTGCAGTGGTCCACCGCTGGAAGTAGCTCGCAGGCAGCCGGCCGAAGTAGGTGTTGGTGTCGACGGTCGCGCCCTGTTCCAGGTGCAGCGCGTAGCGCTCCCGGTGCGCCCGGCCGTTGACGATGCGCGCGTACATGTCGTCGGTGACCGCAGCGCTCGGGCCGGTGAACAGGCCGCGTGCCACGACGAGTCGCTCGGGTGCGGCGTGCTCGGTGAGCGTCCGCTTCAGCGCGTCGGGGGTCGCCTGCCCCGGCTGGGCCGCCCCGCGCTCAGTCATGCTGCTCCTACTGATTGAAATCCCCCGACGGAGCTAACAAGCTGGTGCTCAGAGACCAGTTAGCGAGCGCGCGGGCCGCCGGGACTTGCTTATAGACGCCTGTTCACGTGTCCTTCGAGGATCGCCTTCAGCCTGGCCAGGTCCTTGGCTCGCCGCCCGCCTGACGGCGGTGGCCAGGATCGGCGGCGCCAGCCCGGCGAGACCCTCGGTTCTCCGCGATTGCGCAGCGTCATGAAGGTGCGCCGTCGTCGGCGGCTTCCGGAACGTGTAGGCGGTCTCCATGCGAAACGGGCTCTGATCGGATCGCATGACGAGTCGTCCGATGCGCGACCAGCTCGACCACTTCGTAGGTATACTCCAGCCTCCGGCCGAGGAAGTCGCTGGTGAACCGGAACCGGGAGCCGATGGTCAGTGGCCGAGCCGTTTCCCATTTCACCGCTCTGACATTGGCGTACCACGCCGTGACGTTGTCGGGGTCGCAGCAGTACGCGGCGACATCGGAACGCGGCCGGTCGATCGTCGTATGGACCTCGACATCGACCATCACCGGGCCGCCCTCGCAAGCACCTGAACCCCCGCATCGATCTGCGACTCGGTGAGGTTGGCGTAGCCGAGCAGCAGCCCCGGCGGCGCCGTCGCGGGGTCCGCATAGCAGGGCGCCAGTGGTTCGACGTTCACCCGCATGGCCGCCGCGCGCCGGACCATGTCGGCGATCGGGTAGCCGTCGGGGAACCGCACGGTGAGGTGGACCCCCGCAGCGGCGCCGAGCACCGTCGCCTGCGGAAGGTGGCGGGCCAGTGCGTCTAGCAGCGCGTTGCGGCGGGTCAGATATCGACGGCGCATCTGGCGTAGATGACGGTCGTACCCGCCGGTGGTCAGCAGCGCGGCGAACGCGATCTGGTCCATCACCGAACTCCCGGTGTCAGCAAGGCCTTTCGACAGCCTGATCGCACCGACCAGGTGCGGGGGCAACACCATCCAGCCGATCCGCAAACCCGGCGCCAGTGTCTTGCTCGTAGAGCCGATGTAGATCACCCGGTCCGGGGCGATGCCCTGCAGTGCGCCGACGGGCGCCCGGTCGTAACGGTACTCCGCGTCGTAGTCGTCCTCGATGACCAGATGACCGGCACGCGCCCATTCGACGAGTGCGTTGCGGCGGGCGGCGGAGAGCACCACGCCGGTCGGCGACTGGTGTGCCGGGGTGGTCAGAACGGTCTGCGCACCGCTGTCGGCCAGGGCCGCGATATCGAGGCCGTCCTCGTCGACCGGCACGGCGAGAGGTTCGATGCCATTGTGCCGCAACACCATCCGGTGCAGCCAGAAACCGGGGTCCTCCATGGCGAGCGGCAGCTCGCCGCCCTGCAGCGCGCGCCCGAGCAGCGCGATCGCCTGCGTCGCACCTGAACAGAGCACGATGTGCTGCGCATCGGCCTGTACGCCGCGGGTGCGTCGAAGATAGTCGGCGATGGCGGCACGCGCCGCGGGCAGACCTTGCGGTTCGATGTATCCGAAGGAGTCCGAACCGATCTCGGCCAGGCCTGTTCGCAGCGCGCGCAGCCACGTGGTGCGCGGGAAGCTGCCGAGATCCGGCGAGCCGGGCAGGAAGTCGACGTCGTAGCGTCGCGCCGGTTCGGTGTGTTGCGGTGCGCTCGCCGCATCGACGGTCGCCACCCGGGTCCCGGAACCGTGCCTGCTCAACAGGAAGCCCTCGGCGACCAGCTGGCTGTAGGCGTCGACGACGAGCCGTCGGGACACGCCGAGGTCGGTCGCGAGGACGCGGGTCGACGGCATCCGGGTGTGCGGAGCCAGCCTGCCGGTGCGGATGGCGGTGCGCAGCCCGTCGGCGAGCTGGCGGTGCAGGGGTTGTGCCGAGGCGCGGTCGATCTCGATCAGTAACTCTGGACCAGAAGTGGTACCCGGAATTGGCATTAAAGTGGTGCCTATCTTGAGGCCATTGACGAACTAGCGTGAAGGTATGTCAACGACACCTACGCGCACAAGGGCCGGGTTCGTCGAGGTGACCCTGATCGTCTTCGGGGTGTACGCCCTTGGCATCGGGCTGTTCATGCTGTTCTTCCCCGGCACGTTCTTCGACACCCTTGGCACGTTCGGGGTTCGCAACGATCACTACATCTTCGACAACGCCACGTTCGAGATACCGCAGGGCCTTCTGCTGCTGGCCGCCGTCCGTCGAGTCTCGTGGCGGGTGCCGGCCCTGGCATTCGCCACGCTGCATTGGGCGCTGCACTCGATCAGCCACATCGTCGACCCGCACCACGGTGCGGGCGATCTGATCGGCTGGCTCGAGGCCGGGGGTCTGGTGGCGACCACGGTGATTCTCGCGATTGCGTTGCGCGCCTGCGCCCATGCGGAGAAGGCGGGTGAGCGCTGATGCGTGTGCTGGTCGCAGGCGCCACCAGCGTCCCTGGCTTACCGCTGCTGCGTGAGCTCACCGCCCGTGGTCACGAGGTCATCGGCCTGACCCGCTCCTCGTCGAAGACGGCGCCAATCCAGGCGGCGGGGGCCAGGCCGGTGGTGGCCGACGTGTTCGATGCCGACGACATCGACAAGGTGGTGGCCGACGTCGGGCCCGAGGTCGTGGTGTCCTTGCTCACGACGCTGCCGAAGTGGGGACCGAAGCGGCCGAAGGACTTCGAGCCGGCCAGGAAACTCTGGAGCACAGGCGCTTCGAACCTGGTGGCCGCCGCGCAACATGCGGGCGTGCGGCGGATCGTCGCGGAGTCGGTGATCTTCGCGTACGGCTATCCGACGACCGGGCCCGCGGTGATGGACGAAACGGACCCGTACCCCGGGCCGCCGCCGAAGGGCGGGGACGAGATGCTGGCGGCGCTGCGCGGGATGGAGCGCAACGTGCTGTCGTCGGGTGAGCACAGCGACACCGAGGGAATCGTGTTGCGGTACGGGTGTTTCTACGGGCCGGGTGTTCCGCATGACGAGCTGTTCGTGCGGCTCGCGAAGTGGTACCTGCTGCCGGCGATGACCGGTAGCGGGATCGTGTCGTGGATCCACATCGACGATGTCGCCAAGGCGACGGCCGATGCCGTCGACCACGGTCGTGGCGGGCAGATGTACAACATCGTCGACGACCGGCCGCAGCGTTTCGGTGACTACGTCCGCGAGCTGTCGTCGAAACTGCATCGGCCGCGGCCCATTCCGATCTCACATCGGTTGGTGGGCCTGGTCGCCTCCTACCCCGCAACGGCATTCGGCACGACGTGGCTACCGCTGTCCAATGCGAAGGCCAAGGCAGAGCTCGGCTGGACGCCTATTCGCCGGTGAAGGTCGGCGGGCGTTTCTCGAACGTCGCGGTGATGCCCTCGGTGAGGTCTTTGGACGGCAGCATCGCCGAGTTCCACACCGCCACATAGCGCAGGCTCTCCGATACCCGCGCGATGCGCTGCTGATCCAGCACGTCCTTGATGCCGCTGATGGTCAGCGGGGGATTGCCGGCGATCTCGGCGGCGGTTTCGTGTGCTGCCGCAAGCGACGCCTCTGCATCGTCGTAGACATCGTTGACCAGGCCGATCTTCTCCGCCCGCGCGGCATCGATGTTCTTGCCCGTCAGCGCCAGCTCACGCAGGTGACCATCGGTGAGGATCAGAGGCAGCCGGGCCAGGCTCCCGACGTCGGCGACCATGGCCAGCTTCACCTCGCGCACGGAGAACTTCGCGTCGGCGCTGGCGTAGCGGATGTCGACGGCCGAGATCAGGTCCACCCCGCCGCCGATGCACCAGCCGTGCACCGAGGCGATGGTCGGGGTGCGGCAGTCGGCGACCGCGCTGATCGCGCCCTGCATGCGCAGAATCGTGGCGTGGAAATCCGCCCGCGGTCGCGCGGACGAGCCGCCCGCCATCACATCGGACAAGGACCCGCCCATCGCCGGTAGGTCGAGGCCGTAGCTGAAGTTCTTGCCCGACCCCGTGAGCACAATGGCGCGGACGTCGCGGTCGGCGTCGAGCTTGGCGAACACCTCGGGCATCTCCGCCCAGAACGCAGGCCCCATCGCATTGCCCTTGCCCGGACCGACCAACGTCACCTGCGCGACGTGGCCATGCATGTCGACCGTCACGGATTCGTATGCGTCACCCATGACTGGAGAGGCTAGCCACTCACGGCGGGGACCCGCCGAGCACCACCTCTTTGACGACGGCGCTGGGCAGGAATCCACACATGGTCGTCGCCATCAGCGCCGCGACCATCTCGGACTCGGGGCCCTGCTGCCCGCCTTGTTCTTCCAGGATCGCCTTGATGACGGCTCGCTGTTCGGCCTCATCGAGCTTGGTGTAGTCGCTGCACTTCATGGTTTCCCAGTTCGCCGGTGCGGGAACCTCGGGGACATTGGTGTTCCCCGGCATCGGGAAGCCCGGGATCTGCGGAAGACCAGGGATGTTCGGCAGGCCCGGAATGCCGGGAAAGCCCGGGTCGGCCGACGGTGTTCTGGTCGGCGCCGCAATCGGCGGTCCGGGCTCGGTGGTCTGCGCAACCGCGCCCTCCGTGGTGCGTGAGCACCCGGTCGCCAGGCCGACGAAGATCAGTGCCGCGGCCGTCACCCGCAGATGGGATCTCATCTGCGCAACGATAGGCGCACGCGCGTCGTAGCGTGGGCATCATGCCCACCGATTTGCCTGCCGGTCCGGATTCGCCGCCGGCCGATGAACTCGACAGCGCAGAAGCCACCCTGAGCGTGCTGCAGAACGTGCTGCATCCGATCGCGAACGACGACTGGTCGAAGCAGACTCCATGCCGAGAATTCGACATCGCCAAACTGACCGACCATCTGATGAACTCCATCACCGTCATCGGCGGCGCGGCCGGTGCGGAGCCACCCGAACGTGATTCCGCCGATTCGGTGGAGCGCCAAATCATTGCCGCGGCCAGGCCTGCGCTGGACGCATGGCATCGGCGCGGGCTCGACGGCACCGTGAAGTTCGGGGACAACGAAGCCCCCGCCCGGGTGATGGCGGGGATTCTGTCTCTCGAATTCCTGGTCCACGCTTGGGATTACGCGGCGGCGGTGGGGAGCACCGTGGATGCGCCCGACTCACTGGTTGACTACGTGATGGGGCTGGCGCAGGGCGTCATCACGCCGCAGGGGCGCACCACCGCTGGCTTCGACGACCCGTTGGACGTACCCGCCGACGCGAGCTCACTGGACCGGCTGATTGCCTATACCGGTCGCAACCCGAACGGCTAGACGCGCTCCAGGTAGAAGTACATGTAGCGGCCGTGGTCGAGAGCACCCTTGCCGTTCGTGATCGCCAGGACGGCGTTGTCGTCGACCTTTTTGAAGTGATCGTGAATGGGCATGGCGTCGTAGACCATCGTCGCGGTCACGTCGCCGCGGAACTGCTCCATCCACAGGCTGGCTCCGCCCTTCATCAGCGTGGTGTCTTCGTATTTGTTGCCGTCGTCGTCGACGCAGATGATCGGTTGGACGTCGGACGCCGACCTGAAGGTCGTGCCGAACCAACTGTCTCCGAGGAAGCCGTCGCCGCGGTGACCGGCGGGCAGGTCGCCGCCTTTCCACTCGCCGATCATGAACTCGATGGGAACCGGCTCGAGCGTGGACCAGAATTCCTCGAGTTCCGCGTAGGGGATCGGCGCCGCGCGCTGTTTGAGTTCGTCGAACCGCTCGCGCGCTTTGGTCACTGGTCTGCAATCCAACGGTTCGCGAACTCCAGGAACGCGTCGTTCTCCTGCGGGGACGCGACGGTGACCCGCACCCCGTCCTCGCCATAGGGCCGGACGATGATGCGGCTGTTGGCCGAGTCGTTCGCGAACTCCTGCGCGCGACCGGGCATCGGCAGCCAGACGAAGTTGGCCTGCGACGGCGGGACGGTGTAGCCGGCCTCGCGCAACGCCGCTGTCACCCTTGCTCGTTCGGCGATGACGGCGTCGGTGCGCGCCAGCAGCTCGTCGGCGGCGTCCAGCGACGCGATCGCCGCGGCCTGCGAAATGCTCGTCGCGCTGAACGGCACGTACACCTTGCCGAGCGCGGTGATGATGTCGGGATCGCCGACCGCGTAGCCGACGCGCAGCCCCGCCAGCCCGTACGCCTTCGAGAACGTGCGCAGCACAACGACATTGCTGTGCGCGCGGACCAGCCCGAAGCTGTCGGGCAGCATGTCGTCGGTGATGTACTCGACGTAGGCCTCGTCGAGTGCGATCAGGATGTCGGACGGCACCGCCTCGACGAAGCGGACCAACGCGTCGGGGTCGACCACGGTGCTCGTCGGGTTGTTCGGATTGCAGACGAAGATCAGCCGGGTGCGGTCGCTGACCGCGGCGAGCATCGCGTCCAGGTCGTAGGTGTGGTCGGTCAGCGGCACCTGGACCGGGGTGGCACCCGCCGTCCGGGTCTGCAGCGGGTAGATCTCGAAGCTGCGCCAGCCGTACAGAACCTCGTCGCCGACGGTCGAGGTGATCTGGATGAGCTGCTGGCAGAGGCTCACCGACCCGCAGCCCGCCGCGATGTGCTCGGGCGCGAAGTTGACGTGCTTGGCCAGCCGCTCCTTGAGCTCGACGTAGCCGTTGTCCGGGTAGCGGTTGACGTTGTCGGTGGCCTTCTCGATCGCCGTTCGCACGCTCGGCAGCGGCCCGTGCACCGTCTCGTTGCTTGCGATCTTGATCGCACCCGGCACGGTCTTGCCGGGCGTGTACGCCGGCAGATCGGCCAGTTCAGGGCGTAGACGGGCAGGCACCCGACCAGTCTATGGGGGGCCGTAATGCGCTTTGCCTGGTGCCGCAGGGCATGTGTACGCTGTCGGATCGGCGGTAAACCGTCGGGAGGCGTGCCAGAGCGGCCGAATGGGGCTCACTGCTAATGAGTTGTCGCCCTCAAAGGCGACCGGAGGTTCAAATCCTCTCGCCTCCGCCGCGGCTGACACAGCCACGCACAACTGAAGACAGGCGCCCGTAGCTCAACGGATAGAGCATCTGACTACGGATCAGAAGGTTGGGGGTTCGAATCCCTTCGGGCGCGCTCATCTACCGATGCGGTACGCCCGTGAGTAGCAGTTCGGTGAATCTGCGCGGCGCCTCGACGAGCATCGCTGACGCACTGATCCGTTTGGGATGCCGGACATGCCGCTTGCCTTTCCGGACGGCTTCGACGATGTCCGCGGCCACCTTCTCCCTGGGAACTGCGGCGGAGGCCCGCGTCCGGTAGAACCGCTCGAACGACTTTGCCGTCGGTGCGTAGTCGTCGGCCTCGGCGAGCATCTCGGTGGGTACCGGGCCCAGCTCGACGAGCGTGGTGCCTATCGGCAGACCTCGGTAGTCGGCGCGCAGCCCCGCAGTGAAATGCGATAGGGCCGCCTTGGACGCCGAATACGTGACCAGGCCCGGATACACACCGATACCGGCCAGCGACGACACGTTGACGATGTGCCCGCCGCCGCGACGCAGCATCCGCGGAATCACTTGTCGGCACAGTTCAGCAGGTGCGAGGTAGTTGACTTCGGTGGTCATGCGAAGGACGTCGTCGGCTGCGTCGGTGAAGCCACAGGCAACACCGATGCCCGCGTTGTTCACCAGGACGTCGACCGGTCCCGCTTCCTCCTCGACCCGACCGATCAGATCCGCTACCTGTGCCGGGTCCGAAAGATCGGCGGCATGCGCTGTGCCGCCGAGGCGTTCGGCCAGGCTTTCGAGAGCGTCCTTGCTGCGCGCCACGAGCGCCACCGTCGCACCCGCGTCGGCGAACTTGTCCGCGAGCGCCTCTCCGATACCGCGTGACGCCCCAGTGATCAGAACCCGTTTGCCGTCCAAGCTGCATCGTCGGAGCATAGGCACGCATTGGAGTTTGGGGTTCGAATCCGTTCAGGCGCGGTCATTATTGACCAATGCCGTCTATACGGGTCAAGTGTGTGCTTGCGGCGACCCGACGATTGCGAACCCCGTGATCTGAACTTCAATGTGACAGCGATCCAACCGGACGCCACTTCGAGCCGGCCAGTCGTCTCGGACCGGATCAACAGTTCCTCCGGTTCGACATCGACGGCTCAGCGCACGTCGAGGGCTCATAGCACCCGGCGCGCATGTGCGCGCACGGGTTGTCGCCAGCGCCCCGAAACCCTCTGAGGTGCTGCGGGTTTCGTGGCTCGAGCTGAAGTGGGAGTGGCCGATCCCCGGTTCCGACTAAGCCGGCGGCGGTGGCCCGGGGGGCGGCGGTGGTCCAGGGGGCGGCGGTGGTCCAGGGGGCGGCGGTGGCGGGGTGGCTGGCGGGTGGCGGCGGTGGCGGCGGCGCAGGCAGGAAGATCGGCGGCAGCCCGGGAATGTTGATGACGTTGGCATCAGGGGGCGGTGGCAGTGCTTCCGGTGGCGGTGGCGGTGGAGGCGGCGCGTCCGGCGGGCTGGGTGGGTAGTACACCCGCGCAGGGGCGACACCGTTGCTCGTATTGATCGTGATGAGGAAGCCGGGTACCGCCTTGTCCTTCGGCGAAGTGCCGACTATCGAACCTTTCGATAGGTAGCTGTCGACCGGCGAAGGTTGGTCGGCGACCTGAAAACCAGCGTCCTGCAATCGCTTACGCGCAGCGTCGAACTTCAGGCCGGTGATGCTGGGCAACGGAACGGCCGCAGCACCGTTCACATAGCGCGGGTCGGTAGGGGGCATCGACACAGGGCCGAGATCGTTGGCGATCGGCTTCATCGCGAGATACCAGGTTCGTGCGGGCTCGTTGCCGCCGTACAGGTTGCCGCTCGAGCATCTGCGCAGCGGCCACGAGCACAGTTCGGACGGGGTGGGGGTGTCGTCGAATATGTAGTTGGCGGCGGCGTACTGGTTGGTGAAACCGACGAACGCGGATGACCGATGGGACTCGGTGGTTCCCGTCTTCCCCGACATCGGCAGGGTCCAGCCGACGGAGCCTGCGGAACTGGCGGCGGTACCGCTGGTGTGGTCCTTGCCGAGGGCGTTGGCCAGCGTATTGGCGAGACCCTCGGGCACTGCTTGTTCGCATTTCGCCTGAGCCAGCGGTACTTCGCGGCCGCGGCGGTCGATGACCTTGTCGATCGGGTTCGGCGGACACCACATGCCAGCCGAGGCCAGCGTCGCGGCGACGTTCGACAACTCGAGTGCGTTGAGTTCGAGCGGGCCGAGCGTGAACGAACCGAGGTTCTGTTGTTTGACGTAGTCGGCGACGCTGCCTTTGTTGTTCGGGTCATACTCCCTGGCGCCGCCCGGTTCGGCGTAGGAGCGCATCCCGAGGCGCACCGCCATGTCCACCGCACGCGGGACGCCGACCTGCTGAATCAACTTGGCGAACGCGGTGTTCGGGGACTGCGCGAGCGCGTCGGTCACACTCATCGGGCCGCGGTAGCCGCCGCCGGCGTTCTTGACGCACCACGTGCGCGGGGGACATCCCGGGGTGTTGCTGTCACCCAGACCGGCGCCTTCGAACTTCGCCGGGACGTCGAGTTGGGCCTTGATGCCCATCCCCATGTCGAGCGCCGCCGCGGTGGTGAAGATCTTGAACACCGATCCGGCGCCGTCGCCCACGGGAGTGAACGGCTGCGGCTGCACGGTCTGCCTCGCGCCGAACTCGAGCCCGTATGTGCGGTTGTCGCCCATCGCCAGAATGCGGTGGGCGTCCCTGCCCGGCTTGATGACGCTCATCACGCTCGCTACACCGTCGAGAGTGGGGCTCGCGACCTTGTCGATCGCGCGTTTGACGGAGTCCTGCACCTTCGGGTCGAGCGTGGTGCGGATCAGGTAGCCGTTCCGCGCCAGGTCGTCCTTTTCGATGCCCGCACGAGCGAGATATGAGAGCGCATAGTCGCAGAAGAAAGCGCGATCGCCCGCCCCGATGCAGCCCTGGGGCAGTGGGTTGGGCTTGGCCAGAATGCCCAGCGGCGACGCCTTGGCGGCGCGGATCTCGTCGGCCTTGTCCGGAACGTTGTCGATCAGCGTGTCGAGGACGAGATTCCGTCGCGCCAGAGCACCGTCGGGATTGGTGTAGGGGTTGAGCGCGCTCGTCGACTGCACCATTCCCGCCAGCAGCGCCGCCTGCTGCCAGTTGAGGTCCGCCGCATTGACACCGAAATAGGTGCGTGCGGCCTCCTGCACGCCGAAGCTGCCGTTGCCGAACGACACCAGGTTCAGATACCGGGTCAGGATCTCGGCCTTCGGCAGCGCCCTGTCGAGCTCCAGAGCCATCCGCATCTCACGCAGTTTCCGCACCGGAGTGGTCTCGACAGCTGCCCGCCGCTGCGCTTCGTTCTGGGCGGTCACCAGGAAGTTGTAGTTCTTGACATACTGCTGCTCGATCGTCGAGCCACCGCGGGTGTCGACGGCGCCCCGCAGGTAGCCGGCCAGCCCGGTCAGGGAGCCCTGCAGGTCAACGCCGTTGTGTACGCCGAATCGCCTGTCCTCGATCGAGACGATTGCCAGCTTCATGGTGTTGGCGATGCGGTCGCCGGGGACCACCCACCGGCGCTGGGTGTAGATCCACGCGATCGGGTTGCCCGCGGCGTCGACCATCGTGGAGATGATGGGAACTTCGCCCTCGAGGAGCTGAGCGGACTCCTGGGCCGTCCGGTCGGAGAGTCGGTTGGCCAAGGCGCCTGCACCGCCGACGAACGGAAACACCAAGGCCGCCATGAGCAGGCCTGCCGTTAGGACGTACAGGATCAGCTTGGCAGGTCTTGCCGCACGCTGCTCCGACACGACATCAGCCTATGGCGAATGTGACGGGCCGGGGTCACATCACGGTCACGGGCGCACCCAAAAGCGAAACCAGCAATGGGATCTGCGCTTCGTCGAATCCCGGCTGATTCAGCACATGCTGGAACAGCGTGGCGCCGTTGAACGCGCTGAGCACCAATCCCAACATTGCCAGGAAATTCTCGTCTCCTGCTGCGTCGAGTTCTTCGGGAAGCGAGGGCCGCACGGTCTCATGAATCTTCGCAAAGTACGCCGTCATGACATCTCGAAGCGTTTCCCGCAGCTTCTCGTCGGTGCGCGCCGCGACAGCCAGTTCCTGGATCACGGTGTTGTTCGGGCTCGCGGTGAGGTCGCGAAGGATCGACAGTGCCTCCTCGAGCGACGGCTTACGGGCCGGGATCTCTGCGGCCTTTCGCACGCCCAGTTCGATCAGCCGCCGACCAGCCTCCTGGGCCGTCGCCGCCATGAAGTCGCCCATGGTGGGGAAGTGCCGGAACAGAGCGCCGTCGGACACCTGTGCGCGCTGCGTGATGACCTTCGCCGACGTCCTGGCGTAGCCCAACTCGACAATCGTGTCGATGCTCGCATCGAGCAGGCGGGCGATCGTTTCCTCGCGGCGCTGCTGCTGGGTTCTGGCCATCTCAGGCGGAGACGGATTCCCGTGCGGGCTGGCCGGCCTTCAGGAACCGTCCGGACTTGACCGTTTCTCCGTAGCCGTCGCGGAACTCCCCTTCGCGGAACACGACGGCGCCGTTGACGCCGGTCGCGACGATGGCCTTGTCGTTGCGGTTCACCATGCGGGACAGGTCGCCGTAGAACGGCACCTTCTCCTCGTGGTAGGCGTCGACGGACTCGTCGAGGCCGGCCGGGTCGATGACGACGAAGTCGGCGCGGTCACCCTCGCGCAGCGTGCCCGCATCGAGCCCGAACCATTCGGCGACCTCGGCGGTGAGCCGGTGCACCGCGTGCTCGACCGTCATGAACGGCTTTCCGGCCAGCTCCGCGTCGCGGACCCGCCGAAGCAGCTTCACGGCGAAGTTGTAGAAGGCCATGTTGCGCAGGTGGGCCCCGGCATCGGAGAAGCCCATGTGGACCGACGGGTCGATGGCGAGTGCGTTGAGGTGCTTGGGCCGGTGGTTGGCGACGATCGTCGTCCAGCGCACGTTGCGTTCACCGTTCTCGACAAGCACGTCGAGGAAGGCGTCCAGCGGATGCACACCGCGTTCGTCGGCGATCTGCCCGAAGCTCTTGCCGATCAAGGTGGCATCGGGGCATTCGACGATGGTGGCGTCGTGGAAGTCGCGGTGCCACAGCGTCGGGCCGAGCTTCTTGCGGTCGAACGAAGCGCGGAACCGGCGGCGGTACTCCGGGTCGGCGAGCAGTTCGTTGCGCTCGATCTGATCGCGCAGATGAAGGGCGGCGGTGCCCGCGCCGAACTCCTCGAAAACGGGCAGGTCGATGCCGTCGGAGTACAGCTCGAACGGCACGGGCAGATGCTGGAACCGCACGAACGAGTTGAACAGCCTGTTGAGAATTCTTGTGCCGGGGCCGAATACATGCACCGCGCCGGTGTTGGACTTGGCGTCGGCCGAGACCAGCAGACTCATGCGGACACCCCGCCTGCGGCCGAACATCCGGCTGCTGGTGAGGAAGAAGTTCAACGCCTCTACCGGGTTCTTGGTGTTGGGCGCACTCTGCAGGATGCGACCGCGCTTGCGCAGCACCTTGATCAGCCTGCGGCGTTCGCGCCAGGTGGCGAATGTCGATGGCAGGGCGCGTGACCGGAAGCGGTCACCGTCGAGTTTGTCGATCGGCGCATCCATTCCGGACATGCCGAGCAGGCCGGCGTCGAGCGCCTCGTCGAGCAGTTCGGCCATCCGCTCGAGTTCGGCATCGGTCGGTTCGACGTCCTCGGTGGTGGCGCGTTCGAGTCCGAGCACCGACGTGCGCAGGTCCGAGTGGCCCAGCATGGAGCTGACATTCGGCCCGAGCGGAAGGTTGTCCAGCGTCTGGACGTATTCGGCGGGCGACGTCCATGTCCTCTTGGCTTCCAAGGCGCCGAGCACGAACTTGCGCGGCACCGCCTCCACGCGGCTGAACAGGTCCGCGGCGTCCTCGGAGTCGGCATACACCGTCGACAGCGAGCAGTTGCCCAGCAGCAGCGTGGTGACGCCGTGCCGCACCGACTCGCGCAGCCCGGGATCGAGCAGCACCTCGGCGTCGTAGTGCGTGTGCACGTCGATGAAGCCGGGGAGGATCCACTTGCCCTCGGCGTCGATGACGTCGGGGCAACCCGTCTCATCCACGGGTTCGGCGGACACCGTTGCCACGATGCCGTCGCGAATGCCCAGCGTGCGGCGTTGTGGGCGGGCGCCGCTTCCGTCGAACCACAGGCCGTTGCGAACGATCACGTCGTAGGTCATGCGGACGACGGTACCAAAGATAGTGAGTGCTTACAATCTTTTTCTGGCGATAGGGTCGAACCCATGACGCCACCGGTCATCACGCGCTGGATCGACATCATCGAAAACGGCCGCACTTCCGAACTGGAGAGCCTGCTCGCCGACGACGCCGTGTTCTACTCGCCGGCCGTGTTCACGGCGCAGGAGGGCCGCGACACCACGCTGGCCTACCTGTCAGCGGCAGCGAAGGTGTTCGGCGACACCGACTTCCACTACGTCGAGAAATGGTTCGGCGAGCGTTCTGCGATCCTCGAGTTCGCCGCGACCATCGACGGGAAGTACGTCAACGGCATCGACATGATCCACTGGAACGACGCCGAGAAGATCGTCTCCGTCAAGGTGATGGTGCGGCCGCTCAAGGGATTGCAGGCGCTGATGCCGAAGATGGCCGAGCTTCTCGCGCCGAGCTGACCGTGCGGTTGCTCCTGATCGCCGACACCCACGTGCCGAAGCGGGCGCGCGACCTGCCGCAACGGGTGTGGGATGAGGTGGCCCGGGCCGACGTCGTCGTGCACGCGGGCGACTGGGTGGAGCCGGCCCTGCTCGATTCACTGGAGGCGAAGGCGGATCGCCTCGTCGCGTGCTGGGGCAACAACGACGGCGACGAGTTGCGGGCACGGCTGCCCGAACGCGCCGACGCCACCCTCGGTGGGGTGCGCTTCACGGTCGTCCACGAAACCGGTGGGTCTGCGGGCAGGGATGCGCGGATGGCCAAGCAGTATCCCGACACCGACGTGCTGGTGTTCGGGCACAGCCATATTCCATGGGACACCACGGCGACGACCGGTTTGCGCTTGCTCAATCCCGGATCGCCGACGGATCGACGCCGCCAACCGTTCTGCACATATATGACCGCGGTCGTCGACGACGGCGTGCTGTCCGACGTCACGCTGCATCGCCTGGAGCGCGGCGGTGCGTGACCGACCGGCCAAGGTCGCCGACGTGCACCAGATCGCCTCCGGTATGCCTCACGTCAAGCGAATCGAAGGACCGAAGGGTAACCCCATCTATCAGGTGGGAGGGAAGTCGTTCGTGTTCTTCCGCACACCGCAACCCGACGCCGAGGATCCCGAGACGGGCGAGCGATGGACCGACGTGATCATGATCTGGGTGGAATCTGAGAGCGACAAGCTTGCGCTCCTGCAGGACCCGAACTCGCCGTTCTTCACCACCGACCGTTTCGACGGACACCCGTCGGTGTTGGTGCGGGCTGCTTCCCTGTCCGAGATCGGCAGGCAGGAGCTGACCGAACTCATTGCGGATGCGTGGTTGTCCCGGGCGTCGAACCGCCGGGCTCAGGTGTGGCTAGCCGAGCACGGCGGCTAGTCCGCGGGGGGCACGGCGGAATGGTCTGCGCCACAGATGAAGACAGCCATTCGAGCCGGCTTGTCACCCGGGTTCTTCCACCGGTGCCTGGTGCCGTTCTGCACGACGGTGTCGCCGACGTTGAGCGTCACCTCGGCGCCGTCGTCGAGTTCGAGCACGACGGTGCCCTCCAGCACCACCTCGAAGTCGATGGTGTCGGTGGCGTGCATACCGGGGTCCGATGGGTCCATGTACCGGAGTAGGCCGGGAAGCTTCGCCTCGATGTCGGCTACCGCGTCCTCGACGTTGCCGAGATCCTGTTCGGCTGCACCCGTCTGCGGCGGGATGGTGAGCATCCCGAAGCGGAAGCCGCCCACCGGCGGGAAGTAGGTGCGCCAGTCGGGCGCTGCCCCGTCATCGGGAAACTGCGGTGTCGTGTCGCCGCCCCAGAGTTGGTAGAACTCGGACGACGGAAGCAACGCGGGCCGATCGGGCTCGACGGTCTGATCGCTCGCGAACACGGACTTTCCGGACTCATCGTGGCCGGTCACCACTCGACGCACACCCATGCCGCCAGTCAATCACCGCGATGTGTAACCCCGCTGCCTATCTCATCAAGGAACCATTCAACAGAAAGGCACACGTACATGTCGCAGCGCGAAATCTCGCTGACCCAGTTGACGACGACCCGGGCCTCGGGTGCGGTCGTGCTGATCCGCCTCTACGTGGGGCTCATCTTCGTCGGCGAAGGAGTCCTCAAGTTCATCAGGCCCGAAGCACTCGGTTCGGGCAGGTTCGTCAAGGCAGGGATTCCGGCAGGGGCCTTCTTCGCCAATCTCGACGGTGCTGCCGAAATCATCTGCGGCGTCATGATTCTCGCCGGACTGCTCGTCAGGTTGGCCACCCTGCCGATGATCGTCGACATGATCGGCGCGCTGGTGATCACCAAGGTCCCGCTTCTGTGGGGGGACGCACCGCTGTATCCCAAGGAGGGTGGTTTCTGGGACTTCTTCCACGAGGGTCGGCTCGAGGTGGCGATGCTGTGCGGCAGCGTCTTCCTGCTCGTCGTCGGCGCAGGCGGGTACTCGATAGACCGCCGGATGAACCGTGTGGGCTCATCGGCACGTGTCACCGGTGCCGCGGTCTAGCCAAGTACACAGCAATCTCCCAGGTCGATTCGAGGACGGTGACGAGTGATCGCGAGCCAGAATGAGGCGCGCCGTCCTCGACTCGGACCGGCGCGTAGGTCCCGCCCCGAGGGAGGGCTGCGAGCCGTGACGGATGCGGCGTATCCGGACTGGGATGCGGTGTACCGCGACAACATCACCTGGGTGTACCGGCTGATGTACTCGAAGGTGGGCAACCAGCCCGACGCCGAGGATCTCACCGCCGAGGTGTTCATGACGGCATTGAAGCCGCTGCGGGTGTCGGCGACGGTGCCGGAGGTGCGCAAGTACCTGAAGATGACGGCACGCACCGTGCTCGCGTCCTACTGGCGGGACCGGATGGGCAGGCAGATAACGACGATCGAGGACGACGTGCCCGACGAGAGTGGACAGGAAATTCTCGAATCGGATGCACCCCACCGCGTGCGGCAGGTGTTGACGAAGCTACCGGACAACTACCGCCGCATCCTGGAACTCCGTTTCCTGCAGGCTTTCTCGGTTCGCGAGGCCGCGGGGCAGATGGGTGTTAGCGTCGCGAACGCCAAGGTCTTGCAACATCGAGCCATACAGATGGCTGCGCAGTTGAGTGAGGAGGCGCTGTGAGCGGACGACCAGTGCGCCGCTTCGTCGACGGCTTGCTGCAGGGCCAGCGCACCCAGCGGGCACGCCCCGACGATGTCGAGGCCCAGGAGATGAAGACGGCCATCGAGTTGCGTGCCGCCCGCACGGGCAGCGACTCGCCGCGCGAGGATTTTGTCACCGACCTGCATCGCCGGTTGGCCGAGCAGATGGGTGACGCCCCGCAGACCGAAAGCCGGTCGTGGGGGCCGTCGAGCACCCGTCGGCAGGTCGTCATCGGCACCGGGCTGGCGGCGGCTTCGGCGGCCACCGGAATCGTCGTCGGCCGCAACCTGTTGGCTCCGTCCCGTGGCCCTGCCGAGGCATCGCCACCCACGCAGGGCGTACTCGACCCGAATGCAGGGAAATGGCATGCCGTCGGCGCGAGTGCCGACCTGCCCACGGGCGGCGCCATGGCATTCGACCTCGGCTCGGTCAACGGGTTCGTCCACCGCGCCGACGCGAACGTGGAGGCGGTCTCGGGCGTCTGCACCCATCAGGGCTGCAAGCTCTGGTTGGACGCGCCGGACAGCCGGCTGCGTTGCCCGTGCCACTCGACGTCGTTCTCGTTGGAGGGTGAGACGCTGACCCATCAACTGCCGACTGCACCACCACCGTTGCCGAAGTTCGACGTGCGCGAAATCAACGGCGTGATTGAGGTTTTCGCACCAACTGAACCCGCATAGGCACGAATGATGGCAGGGTCGGCGGCATGAACCAGAAGCCGCCCACCGCCGTCATCGAGTCGGCAAATCGCGACCATCTCGAGAGCCTTCCATTCGACGACATCCGCGATTTCACCGACACCGACAGGGGATTCATCGGGGCAATGGAGCCCTGTGTGGTCACGGCCGCCGACGGCCGGGTGGTGTGGGACAACGACGTCTACTCGTTTCTGGCCGGCAGATGCGCCGACATCGGTGCACCCCAGCCTCTGGCGGCAGAGCCAGTTGTGCGCCAAGCAGGGGCTCTATGAGGTGGTGGAGGGCATCTACCAGGTCCGCGGCCTCGACCTGTCCAACATCAGCTTCATCGAGGGCGACACCGGGATCATCGTCATCGATCCGTTGATCTCGACGGAGACGGCCGCGGCCGCGCTGGGGCTGTACCGCGCCCATCGTGGTGACCGGCCGGTTGTCGCGGTCATCTACACCCACAGCCACGCCGACCACTTCGGCGGCGTGCTCGGTGTCACGACGCAGGCCGATGTCGACGCGGGCAACGTCGCCATCATCGCGCCCGAGCATTTCACCGAGCACGCCGTTCAAGAGAACGTCTACGCCGGCACGGCGATGGCACGGAGGGCGGCCTATATGTACGGCGCGGTGCTGGCCCGCGGACCCCAAGGTCAGGTTGGCTGCGGGCTCGGCCAGGTCGGGTCGACGGGCGAAGTGGCGCTGATCGTGCCGACGGTCGACATCCGCGAGACCGGGGAGACGCACACCATCGACGGCATCGAGATCGAGTTCCAGATGGCTCCCGGCACGGAGGCGCCCGCCGAGATGCACTTCTACTTCCCGAAGTTCCGCGCGCTGTGCATGGCCGAGAACGCCACCCATAACCTGCACAACCTGCTCACGCTCCGGGGCGCGCTGGTGCGGGATCCGCACGGCTGGGCCGGCTACCTCACCGAGGCGATCGACACGTTCGCAGACCGCGCCGATGTCGTGTTCGCGTCGCACCACTGGCCGACCTGGGGCAAGGACCGGATCGTCGAATTCCTCTCTCTACAAAGGGATCTGTATGCCTATCTGCATGATCAGACACTGCGGCAGCTGAACCAGGGCTTCACCGGCATCGAGATCGCCGAGAACTTCGAGATGCCTCCCGCATTGGAAAAGGCCTGGCACGCCCACGGCTACTACGGTTCGGTCAGCCACAACGTCAAGGCGGTGTATCAGCGCTACATGGGATGGTTCGACGGCAATCCGGCTCGACTGTGGGCGCATCCGCCGGAATCCATCGGACCCCGCTACGTCGAAGCCATGGGCGGCATCGACAAGGTCGTGGAAATCGCCCGAAATGCGTTCGACAGTGGTGACTTCCGCTGGGCGGCAACGCTACTCGACCACGCGATCTTCACCGACAAGAACCACGCCACTGCGCGTGACCTGTATGCCGACACGCTCGAACAGCTGGCATACGGCTCGGAGAACGCAACCTGGCGCAACTTCTTCTTCTCCGGGGCCACCGAGCTACGAGAGGGGAACTTCGGCACTCCCACCCAAACCACGTCGCCGTCGATCATGGGACAACTGACGCCCGAGCAGATGTTCGACACCTTTGCCATCAACATCAACGGCCCGCGGGCCTGGGATCTCGACGTGGCTGTCGACGTCACATTCTCCGACATCGCCACCAACTACCGCCTGACGCTGCGCAACGGTGTCCTCGTCTATCGCAAGGTGCCCGCCGAGCAGGCGACAGCGCAGGCGACCATCAAGCTCGCGAACAAGGTGCGGCTGTTGATGTTTGCGGCAGGCGACGCCGATTCGCCGGGCCTGGACGTGACCGGTGATGCGAACGCGCTGCCGTCGATCATCGCGGTCGTGGACAGGCCGAACCCGAGTTTCAACATCGTGGAGCCGTAGCGCTACGGGATGCCGCCGTCCACCCGAATGATCGATCCGCTGGTGTAACTCGACGCATCCGACGCCAGATACAAAGCGGCGCCGATGATCTCGGCCGGGTTGCCGAGCCGCTGGAGCGCGAAGCTCTGCGCACCCTTCGTCGTCGCGGGTATGTCCCACGCCTTGCTGATGTCGGTGAGAAACGGACCGGGCATCAACGTGTTGACGCGCACGGTCGGGCCGAGGGCCAGGGCAAGCCCCTCCGTCAACGCGTTGAGCCCCGCCTTCGCCGCCGAGTAGGGCAGCTGTTCCGGCCGGGGACGCCGCGACCCGCTCGAGCTGACGTTGATGATCGATCCACCGCCGTCGGCCACCATGCGCCGGCCCACCAGCGTCGACAACCGGAACGGGCCCTTGAGGTTCAAATTGATGACGGCGTCGAAGAGCTTCTCCGACACGGAGTCCAGGGACTCGTACAGCGGCGACATCCCGGCGTTGTTGATGAGGACGTCGACCTTGCCGAACCGCTCGTAGGCCGCGGCCACCAGACCGTCGAGCTCATCCCACCGGCCGACGTGCACCTGATACGGCATCGCCGCGCGCCCGGTGGCCGAGGCGATCTCCTCGGCGGTCGCCTCACACGAGTCGAGCTTGCGGCTGGCGATGACGACGTCCGCTCCGCACTGCGCCGCGGCGAACGCCATCTCCCGGCCGAGTCCCCGGCTACCGCCGGTGACCAGCACAACCCGATCGGTGAGGTCGAATAGCTCGTCGGCATAACCCATGTCAGCTCTCCTCTTGCGCGCGTGCGGTCTCCCGGATCACCCGGTGAATGAATCCGAGCTTGGCGACCACGGCCTCGGGTATCTCGAACGGGTACACGGGATTCTTGCCCATCGCAGTGTTGACCCGGTTGAAGAACAGCGACAACCATCGCCAATCGAAGAGCAACCGCTCAATGGGCGCATCGATATAGGACTCCAACGGGTCGATGTCCCTCGGTGCCGAGAAACGCACCCGGTCGGCCTTCAACACAAGGCCCGCCTCGCGGCTGGTGTCAATCGTGTCGGCGATATGCAGATAGTGCGCGAAGCACTCGGCGAAGTCCTCCCACGGATGCATGGTGGCGTATTCGGAGATGTAGGTCTCCTCCCAACCAGCGGGAGCGCCGAACTTGTAATGCCGGGCAATGGAATCGCCGTAACTGGCCTTCTCGTCGCCGAACAGCCCGCGGCAGTTTTCGAGGTATCTGCCTGCACCAGAACCATTCTCGACCAGTATGTGCTGGTAGTAATGGCCCACCTCGTGCCGGAAATGGCCGAGCATGGTGCGGTACGGCTCGCCGAGACGCACCCGCAGGGATTCGCGGTAGTCATCGAGCGATTCGACGAGGTCGATGGTGATGACACCGTTGGCGTGACCGATGATCACCTTTTCGCCGGTGGTGTAGCTCGACAACAGATCGAATGCGAGGCCACCGTCGCGACGCCAGAAGGGATCGACGGGCAGCCCGATGTCGGCGAGCTGGTAGACCATCCGCCTCAAGGCCCGTGCGGTCGACACCAACTTCTCGCGTGCCAACGTGTCGTCGGCGTCGGGTTCCCGGCGGATCGTCGAGTCGGCCAGGCAGCGGCCGCGCTGCTCCGCCGACTGTTCCTCGGGTGTCAGCCAGTTGCAGCCCGACGTCTCGACCTGTGTGCACCGCACCCATCGCTCACCGTCGACGTCGGCGGCGCCATCGGCGACCGGCATCATCGACTTCGTCGGCAGGTGGAGGCCGAGCTGGGTATGGCAGGCGGCACAGCTGAGCGACTCGAACGCAGCGAACCCGTTGCACACCGGGCAGGCGAATGCACGCACGAGCCATATGGTGTCACGGTGCAGTTGCTTCTCATCCGGCACGCGTTGCCGCTCCGCAGCCAGCCTGGCGAGGGTTCCGATCCCGACCTGTCCGAGGAGGGCATCGAGCAGGCCAGAGAGGCTGCCCGATGCGTTGGCGCGCTTCCCGATCACCCGCCTGGTCAGCAGCCCGCAGCGGCGCGCAGTGCAGACCGCGCAACCGGTGGCTGCGGAGCTAGGGCTGACGATCGACATCGACGACCGCATCGCCGAGTACGACCGCGACCTCAAGCACTACATCCCGATCGAGCAGATCGCCGCCGAGTACCCCGAGGAGCTGGCCCGGTTGGCCAGCGGCCACCTGCCGAGCACCGTCGACGAGGACGCCTTTCTCGCCCGCATCAGCGACGGGATCCGGGACATCGTGGACGCCGGCGACCATGAGGACACCGTCGCGGTCTTCAGCCACGGCGGGGTGATCAACGGGCTGCTGCACGGCATCCTGCGCACCGAGAAGATCCTCTGCGTCAACGTCGACTACGCCGGCATCACCCGGCTGCTGTCCTCCCGCAGCGGCGAGCTCTATGTCGCCGCGGTCAACGGCACCGAACACGTATGGGATCTGCTCCCGAGAAATCAGCGGTGGTAGACAAGTCCGGTGACGACTTCGCTGGAAGGGCTCGATCTCGCCGCCCTTGACCGCCACCTCAGGGAGGTGGGCATTCCGCGCAGCGGCGAGCTGCGGGCCGAGCTGATCTCGGGCGGCCGGTCCAACCTGACGTTCCTGGTCGGCGACGACGAGTCGAAATGGGTGCTGCGCAGGCCGCCGCTGCACGGCCTGACGCCGTCGGCACACGATATGGCGCGCGAATACCGCGTCGTCGCAGCCCTGCAGGACACCCCCGTCCCGGTCGCCCGTGCGATCACCATGCGCAACGACGACTCGGTCGGCGGCGCGCCGTTCCAGATGGTGGAGTACGTGCCCGGCCGGGTTGTTCGCAACGCCCACGAACTCGAAGCGCTGGGCGACAAGGCGACGATCAGCAGCTGTGTCGACGCATTGATCAAGGTGCTCGCCGACTTGCACGCGGTCGATCCGGCGGCGGTCGGACTCGGCGACTTCGGCAAACCCACCGGCTATCTCGAGCGCCAAGTGCGGCGTTGGGGCTCGCAGTGGGATCTCGTCAAGCGCGAGGACGATCCCTTCGACACCGATGTCCGGAGACTGCATTCCGCTCTCGCAGAGGCCATTCCGGCGCAGAGTCGCACGTCGATCGTGCACGGCGACTACCGCATCGACAACACGATGCTGGACGTCGACGACGCCACCGAGGTGCTGGCGGTGCTGGACTGGGAGATGTCCACACTGGGCGACCCGATCAGCGACGCCGCGCTGATGTGCGTGTACCGCCATCCGCTGTTCAACGTGATCCACGCGAGTTCGGCCTGGGCGTCGCCGCTCATGCCGGAGGCCGACGACCTCGCCCAGCGCTATTCGGTTGCGGCCGAACAGTCTTTGGAGAACTGGGACTTCTACATGGCGCTGGGGTACTTCAAGGTGGCGATCATCGCGGCGGGCATCGCATTCCGGGCGCGGATGGGCGGCGGCGTCGCGGCCGACACCGATCAAGTGGACCAGGCGGTCGGCCCGCTGATTGCCGAGGGTCTCGACGCGCTGGGGCGCTGATGTTTAGGGACGGGCGCCGATTGCCTTGAAGTTTTTCTTCGCAGCCCGGCGCAGCTGGAAGATCCGCACAGTCCCGGCGGCGACGGTCAACAGAGCCGCCACAAACCGCGGCGAAGAGGATGCCACACCCACCGGCAGATTCCATTGCCATCCGAATAAGTGAATCGTGGTGGAGTCGGTGTTCTGCATGATGAAGACCAGCAGCAGGATCAGGATCAGGAAACCGACGATCAATCGCTGACCAGAGCGCTGCGGCGCGGGTGAACTTGACCGCCGATTCCGGTGAGGCGAGGTATTCACCGGGCGTCGCCGTCGGGTCTACCGAGCCGCTTTTCGACACGTCCGGGAGGGGTTCAGCCGGCGAGCCTGTGTGCAATGGCTGGTCGGGCGACGCGTGAGGATCGCTGGTCATAGGTCCATCTTTGCCCTTTCGGGCTATGAATGAAACCACCTGCAAGTTTCACGGTGAATGCAAAGCGCGGCGGGTTGCCACACATGCCGATAGTGTCCGTTGAAGCTATGGGCCGAGAGGACATTGGGTATGTCGAGCGGTATGTCGAAGACGCGTAGGTGGAATCTGGCGATCCTGGCGGCCATCCTGGCCCTGGTCGCGGCGGCTTGTGGCAGTTCCAATCCGTTGGGTGGCGGCGAGATCTCCGGCGACCTCAAGTCGATCAAGGTCGGTTCGGCCGACTTCACCGAGTCGAAGATCATCGCCGAGCTCTACGCGCAGGCGCTGGAGGCCAACGACTTCACCGTCACCCGCCAGTTCGGCATCGGCAGCCGGGAGACGTACATCCCTGCGGTGCAGGATCATTCGATCGACCTGATCCCGGAGTACACCGGCAACCTGCTGCAGTACTTCGACGAGGAGACCACCGCCACCACCCCGGACGCGGTGCTGCTCGGGCTGCTCAAGGCGCTCCCCGGGGACCTGTCGATCCTCTACCCGTCGCCCGCCGAGGACAAGGACACGCTCGCCGTCACAGAAGCGACCGCGCAGCGGTTGAACCTGAAGTCGATCGCGGATCTGGCCACACACTCCGCCGAGGTGAAAGTCGGTGCGCCGTCGGAATTCCAGACCCGTGTGACGGGTCTGGTGGGGCTCAAAGACAAGTACGGCCTGAACATCGCGCCGGCCAATTTCATCGCGATCAGCGACGGCGGTGGCCCCGCGACCGTCAAGGCTTTGACCGGCAATACCGTCACCACCGCGAACATCTTCAGCACGTCGCCGTCCATCGAGCAGAACAAGCTCGTGGTGCTGGAGGACCCGAAGAACGTCTTCCTCGCCGCGAACGTCGTGCCACTGGTGGCGTCGCAGAAGATGTCCAACGAACTCAAGACGGTGCTCGACGCCGTCAGCGCGAAGCTGACCACCGAGGCGCTGATCGAACTGAACACCGCGGTGGAGGGCAACCAGGGCGTCGACCCCGACGAGGCGGCGGAAAAGTGGATCAAGGACAACGGCTTCGACAAGCCCGTGCAGAAGTGAGCGCAATGATCACCTTCGAGAACGTCACCAAGAAGTACCCGGACGGCACCGTCGCGGTCGATGATCTGACGCTGGAGGTGCCGGAGGGGACGTTGACCGTGTTCGTCGGACCGTCCGGCTGCGGCAAGACCACGTCGATGCGGATGATCAACCGGATGATCGACCCGACGTCGGGCACGTTGACGGTCAACGGCGAGGACGTCACCAAGGTCGACGCAGTCAAGCTGCGGCTGGGGATCGGCTACGTGATCCAGAGCGCCGGACTGATGCCACACCTGCGGGTAGTCGACAACGTGGCGACCGTCCCGGTGCTGCGCGGCGAATCTCGGCGCAGCGCACGGAAAGCCGCGCTGGACGTTATGGAGCGCGTCGGGCTGGACCCCAAGCTGGGCGACCGCTACCCCGCCCAGTTGTCGGGCGGCCAGCAGCAGCGCGTCGGGGTGGCCAGGGCGCTGGCCGCCGACCCGCCGATCCTGCTGATGGACGAACCGTTCTCCGCGGTGGACCCCGTGGTGCGCGAGGATCTGCAGACCGAAATCCTGCGGCTGCAAAGCGAACTCCGCAAGACCGTCGTGTTCGTCACCCACGACATCGACGAGGCGGTCAAGCTCGGCGACAAGGTCGCGGTTTTCGGTCGGGGCGGAGCGCTGCAGCAGTACGCCGACCCGCAGTTCGTGTTGTCGAACCCGGCCAACGAACTCGTGGCGGGCTTCGTCGGCGCCGACCGCGGGTACCGCGGCCTGCAGTTCTTCCACGCGACCGGGCTGCCGCTGCACGACGTCAGGTCAGTGGCAGAGGGTGACGTCGACGCGCTCGCACTCGGGCCGGAGGAGTGGGCGTTGGTCATCAAGGACGGCAAGCCGTTCGCATGGATCAACGCCGAGGGCGTTGACGTCCACCGCAAGGGCAGCTCGCTGTACGACAGCACCGTCGGCGGTGGATCCTTCTTCCGGCCCGACGGCACACTGCGGTTGGCGCTGGACGCGGCGCTGTCCTCACCCACGGGCTTGGGGGTGGCGGTCGACGACGACGGTCAACTGATCGGCGGGGTGCGAGCCGACGACGTAATCAGACTGCTGGACGAGCAGCGGCGTGTCCCGGAGGTGGGGTAGCCGGTGCGCTATCTCTTCACCCACCTCGACGACCTGTGGACGCTCACGGTGATTCACCTACGGCTGTCACTCATCCCGATCGTGATCGGGTTGCTGATCGCCGTGCCGTTGGGAGCGCTCATTCAACGCACGACAGCGCTGCGACGGTTGACGACGATCACCGCGAGCATCATCTTCACGATTCCGTCGCTGGCTTTGTTCGTCGTGTTGCCGCTGATCATCCCAACGCGAATCCTCGACGAGGCCAATGTGATCGTCGCGCTGACGCTTTACACAGTCGCGCTGCTGGTGCGTGTGGTGCCAGAGGCGCTGGACGCGGTGTCGCCCGCGGTGCTCGACGCGGCGACCGCCGTCGGCTACAAGCCGCTGACCCGGATGCTGAAAGTCGAACTGCCGCTTGCTGTCCCGGTGCTCATTGCGAGCCTGCGCGTGGTCGCCGTCACCAACATCTCGATGGTGTCGGTCGGCTCGGTGATCGGCATCGGCGGCCTCGGCACGTGGTTCACCGAGGGCTATCAGGCCAACAAGAGCGACCAGATCGTCGCGGGCATCATCGCGATCTTCGTGCTGGCCCTGGTGATCGACACCATGATCATGCTCGCCGGTAAGGCCCTCACCCCGTGGACCAGGGCGACCAGCGCGCCCAAGGTAGCCAAGCCGACGGGGGCGGCCGCATGAACTTCCTGCAGGAGGCGCTGTCCTTCATCTTCACCGCCGCGAACTGGGGCGGGCCTGCGGGTCTGACCGCACGGATCCTCGAGCACCTCCAGTACACGGTGGTCGCCGTCTTTTTCTCAGCGCTGATCGCGGTCCCGCTGGGCATGGTCATCGGCCACACCGGGCGCGGAACCTTCCTTGTTGTCTCCGGTGTGAACGCGTTGCGCGCGCTACCCACGCTGGGCGTGCTGCTGCTCGGCGTGCTGCTGTGGGGGCTCGGTCTGGTCCCGCCGACCGTCGCGCTCATGCTTCTCGGCATTCCGCCGCTGCTGGCGGGCACCTATTCGGGCATCGCCAACGTCGACCGGGCGGTGGTGGATGCGGCCCGGTCGATGGGCATGACCGAGCGCCGGGTGCTGCTCCGCGTCGAGGTTCCCAATGCGATGCCGTTGATCCTCGGCGGTCTGCGCACCGCGACTCTTCAGATCGTCGCGACCGCGACCGTTGCCGCATATGCAAGCCTCGGCGGCCTCGGCCGCTATCTCATTGACGGCATCAAGGTCCGCGAGTTCTACCTTGCGTTGGTCGGTGCGCTGATGGTGACCGCACTGGCGTTGATCCTCGACGCCCTGCTGGCTTTCGCGGTGTGGGCGTCGGTGCCCGGCAGCGGACGGTTGCGGAATATGCCTCAGCCGTTGCTGGATGACGAAGTCGCGCTGGAATCTCGCGCACCGTCGAGAGGTCGGACGGAGAGCAGTTTCTCAGCGGGCTACGAACGAGGCGGTCCGTCGCCTACGGTAGATGGGTGAGTGCAGAACAGCCCACTGCCTGGCCGGCGATCCTCACCTGGCGCGCACACGACGTTCCGCGAATGGAGTCCGTGCGGGTGCAGCTGTCCAACAACCGGATCAAGGCGTACGGCCGGATCGTCGCTGCGGCGACGCAGAGGCATCCGGGGTTCTCCGCGTCCTACGATCTCGTCACCGACGAATCCGGGGCGACCAAACGGCTCTCGCTGACGGTCACCCTCGCCGAGCGGGAGCGGCAGCTGTCCATCGCCCGCGACGAAGAGAACATGTGGCTTGTTCAGGATCACGGGGGCCAGACCACCCGCGCGGCCTACGACGGTGCGATGGACGTCGACGTGATCTTCAGCCCGTTCTTCAACACGTTGCCCATTCGCCGGACCGGCCTCTATCAGCGCAGCGATTCGTTGTCGGTGCCGGTGGTCTACGTGTCGCTTCCCGATCTCGCCGTGAACCCGGTGACGATCAGTTACAGCAGTGCGGCCGACGGCATCAAGCTGCATTCGCCGGTCGCCGATACGACCGTGACGGTCGACTCGGACGGCTTCATCCTCGACTACCCCGGACTGGCAGAGCGGATTTGATCACCCCGCCGGCGCGGCCGGCGGCAGCCAGTTCATCGCGCCACCCGTCCTGGCCGACGACGATCGTGATGATCTGAGACCGGCGGAAGCCCGAGAATCGCATCCGCGCGGCGTGACCTTCCTCGACGAGGTCGGCGACCGAACCGTCGGTGGCCAGCGACTTGACGCGCCTTCTTCAGCATGTCGATGGAGCGGTCGAGTGCGGGCAGCAGCTGTTCTGAATTCGCTTCGCACATGGCACGAACCAGATCCGGTGCCGTTGCCGCCACCCGCGTGCCGTCGCGGAAGGAGCCGGCGGCCAACGCGAAGGCAAGCGGCACCTCGCCTGCGGTGGCGGCCAGGGCTTCGGCGAGTAGATGCGGCAGGTGTGAGATCGCGGCCGCGGCGGCGTCATGTTCGTCGGATTTCGCGGGCACCACGATGGCGCGGCAGTCCAACGCCAGGTCCATGACCATCGCCCAGACATCCGGGTCGACGTGGTCGTCGACGGACACCACCCACGGCGCGCCGACGAACAGTTCTGGATCGCCGGCCGCCCAGCCGGAGTGCGCGGTGCCGGCCATCGGATGACCGCCGACGAAGTTGGCCAGCAGCCCGGATGACTTCACTTCGTCGAGCACGGCGGCCTTGACGCTGGTGACGTCGGTCAGGGGGCAGTCCGGCGCGAGATCGCGAACGTGCTCCAGCACAATCGGCAGGGCAGGAACGGGCACGGCCACAACGATCAGCGCGCCGGCCTTCGCGGCCCGCTTCAAGGCCTTGTCGATCTTCTCGGTGGCGTCGAAACCGTCCGCGGTCGCCGCCTGGACGCCTTCGACCGACCGGTTGTAGCCGAATACCTCGCGGCCAGCCGCGGACGCCGCGCGCATCACCGAGCCGCCGATCAGGCCGAGACCCAGTACGCAAACGGGCGGTTTCGTCACGGCATCAAGGGTGGCACATGATCTTGTTCGCCGGACGTCCGGCTGGTGCCGATTGCTAGTCAAATGCCCTGGTCGGGGACTAGCGTAAGCGCCCATGGGACCACAGCGGGCACCCGCGCAGGACGCCGAAGCGCTCGACGGCTTCGGGGTGGCCGTCGTGCGCGAAGACGGCAAGTGGCGCTGCTCGGCGATGCGTCCCGCCGCGTTGACCAGCCTGGCTGCGGCCGAAACCGAACTGCGTGAACTACGCAGCGCAGGGGCCGTTTTCGGATTGCTCGACGTCGATGACGAGTTCTTCGTGATCGTGCGGCCCGCGCCCGCGGGCACCCGGCTGTTGCTGTCCGATGCCACCGCGGCCCTGGACTATGACATCGCCGCCGAGGTGCTCGAGAAGTTGGACGCCGATATCGAAGCGGACGACCTCGACGATGCGGATCCCTTCGAGGAGGGCGATCTGGGGCTGCTGTCCGATGTCGGCCTGCCCGATGCGGTGCTCGGCGTCATCATCTCGGAGTACGACCTCTACGCCGACGAACAGCTGGGCCGCATCGCACGGGAAATGGGCTTCGCCGAGGAACTGTCGGCGGTGCTCGACCGCCTCGATCGGTGACCGACGAGGACCTCATCCGAGCCGCACTCGATGCTGCCGGCAGCGCCGGCCCGGCCGATGTGCCGATCGGTGCGGTGGTCGTCGGACCCGACGGTACGGAGTTGGCGCGGGCGGCCAACGCCCGTGAGGCGCTTGGGGATCCGACAGCGCACGCCGAGATCCTGGCGATGCGCGCGGCGGCGGCGGCACTCGGCGACGGCTGGCGACTGGAGGGTGCCACGCTGGCGGTGACGGTCGAGCCGTGCACGATGTGCGCCGGTGCGCTGGTGATGGCGCGGGTATCCCGTCTGGTTTTCGGGGCATGGGAACCCAAGACGGGCGCAGTCGGCTCACTGTGGGACGTGGTGCGCGACCGCAGGTTGACCCACCGGCCCGCCGTCATCGGCGGCGTGCTGGCCGACGAGTGCGCTGCCCCGCTGGAGGCGTTCTTCGCCAGGCATCGATTGGGATAGACGGTTCCGTGTTCGGTAGGCTGCCACACGGTGGCGTGTCCGAGCGGCCTAAGGAGCACGCCTCGAAAGCGTGTGACGGGTAACCCCCGTCCGAGGGTTCAAATCCCTCCGCCACCGCCAAGTTTCTCGACTGATTTGTGCAGTTCAACCACGGTGTCACCGACGTTGGCCATAGCTGCCGGGCACCGCTTGGGCACATAATGGGCACACTCTAATCGATCGCTGACCCGACCTTGTCGAGATCGGTATCGAACCGGCCGCTTGCCCATACCACGGTCAGTGAGATCGAGCGGGGTGCCCGCAGGGTCGACGTTGACGACCTTGTAGCGATCGCTGCGGCACTTGAGGTCCTGCCGGTCGACCTGCTGGGCGTCACCGACACGATGCAGGTCGTGTCCGCGTATGCGCTCGATGAGATTCTCAAAATTATCGAAGAAGCGAAGCGCTCCAACCCGGAGGCGACGAAAGCCGCGCTAGGTGAATCCGAGGTGCATGGTGGCAACGATTGAGTGTTACCAATGCGCAAGCGGTGCAAAGAGATACATGGTTCGGTACCGAACGCCGCAGCGAACGCAGACGAAGAAGCGCGGGTTCAAGACAAAGCGTGACGCGCAGGAATTCGCCAATACGGTCGAGGTCCGCAAAATGTCCGGCGAGTACGTGGCACCAGCCTTGGCCGCGCCACCATCGCTGACCTGGCACCAGTGTGGTTGTCGCGCAAGGAATCCGACGTGGCCAAGTCAAATTACCGGGTGCTTGAATCAGCTTGGCGTGTACATGTTCAGCCGGTGTGGGGTCCGGCCAGGATCGCCGACGTCGATCTTGCAGCGGTGGAGCGGTGGATTGCCGCCATGAAACAGAAGTCCGGTGCGACCACCGTGATCCGCGCCTACGGCGTATTAGCAGGCATCCTCGATGACGCGGTGAAAGCTCGACGGCTGGCCGCCAATCCAGCTCGCGGTGTCGAGAACCTGCCGAACAAATCAGCCAAGCGCCGGGTGTACCTGACGGCGGAAGATGTGGGCCGATTGGCTGGTGAATCAGGCGACCATCGCGTGCTGGTCCTCACCCTCGCGTTCACCGGTATCAGATGGGGTGAAGCCGTGGCGTTGCGGGTGTCCGATGTGCAGTTCCTTAAGCGCCGACTATTGATCCACGACAACGCTGTCCAACTCGGGGTCGATCATGCGGTCGGCGAGACGAAGGGGCGCGAGGAACGGTCGGTGCCGGTGCCGCAGTTCGTCCTCGATGAACTGTCGGTGCAGTGCCACGGTCGTAGCCGCGACGATCTTGTGTTCGGCGACGGCATCAACTAGTTTCCCAGGCCGAAGTCCACGGGTGGCTGGTTCGCCCGGCGCGAGCACGGGTCAGCACCGGCGGCCACCGCCCGGCGCGAACGGGTGGGCAAGATCGTCGCCAACGGAAACGCAATGTGCTGGCGGTGCCGAGAGCGGATCCGACCAGACGAACCGTGGCACTTGGGTCACGCAGACGTGCCGGGCGCCAAGCAGCGTCAGCTATACGCAGGCCGCGAGCATGCGCTGTGCTCGCACACCAGTGGTGGTTGGGCACGCCAAGGGATTCGGCGCGACGCACCGGTGCCATCGAGCCGACGCGCACGAACAAGCGGCCGCTCTGAGGTTCTTCGACACACGGCCCGAAGACCATGGGGGCACAGCATAATTCGATGCGCGTAATTGTTGGAAGCTGTTGCGCTGCAGCCAGGCTTCGTGGGCACCGGCCTTCTTCCCGACTAGGCAGTCGGATGAAGGCAAAGGGTTCCGCCCGACCGCACGGACAACCTGGACCGAAAACGCTTGGTGGCGAGTAGCCCACACCCGCAGCGGGCTATACGCCCATCCGATCGAGCACTTTGAGGATCTGGTCGGTGGAGGCACCCTCGTTTTCGCACAGGCAGCGCACGTCGGTTACGGCTGCTTCTAGGGCGTCGAGGCGTGCGGTCGCTTCTGTGATTGTAACTAGCCAGCGGTCGTAATCGCGGTCGTCGATCTCCGACTCGGCAAGGTCGATGGAACCCCTCATGATCCCTCCCTAACTTCGAGTGTCCGCTCGGCGCAGCCACTGCTCCCTACGGGCTATGATTAGCCCGCTCATCAGGCGTCTAAACCCGGAAAACCTTAAACGCCAGCTCATTACCCTGTTCGGTACACCCGGCCATCAGTGACCACTTCATTTGCGCGACGACCCATCCGCTCGCTCAGCCGAATGAGTGGGTCCTCGTGCCCGCCGGGCATGGTATAGGCCAACTTCCGTAACTCAAGGGCAAACCCACTCAGGTCATGCCTCAGCGACGCATCGCTCATAGGAAGACCTCCCTCATCAAGGACTTAGTGGTAATTATTTCGGCTCTTCAAGAGCGAGCGCAAGTACTTTGCAGGTCGAAAAGTGGCCCAATGTTATTGAAACGCTGCGGCTTTGGGCTACATGTCCCAAAGCCGGGAGTAATATCCCAGAACTAGGAGTGGCGTCTCAGCAGCAACCATTCCGCACGTTCCCATCTGCGGCAGGCTGGTCCCGACGCACGACCCGCTGGATCTGGGACATGCCGACGCGCGTGGCGGCCAAGGCGCTCCACGCCTACCGCACGGACCCGAACACCGCTACTGCTCCCGCTCCGTTGGGCCGTCAAAAGGACACTCGACACCAGCGCTGGCCTTCTTCGACACTTGGCAGCGAGGATGAAGTCGGTGGCGGCGCAGCGGAATGGACGATTTGATAAGCACGAATATGCTGGGGCACAGCCACTTCGCGATAGACTGGCGGGTATGTCACAGGTCGCCCTTAGGTTTTTTCTAGGTGGCCTTTCGTAGGGACACCTGTCGCGGCCGATCTATCTACCGCAAAATCCACAGGTGAAATGCCAGATCTATGCCCGCCAACTCCACACGAGTTTGAACCCGATAACGGGTGAAATGAGTTTTGGCACCTGAGCTGGGCATTCAGCTGTATGTTTGCTGGCACAGGCGTGTCGGCGTGGGCTTAGTCGGCCATGGGCGATGGTGTGCCGACCTCGCGGGCTGGGTCGCAGTTTAGGCCGTATCTCCTGAGGCGGCTGATCGACCGGGGCGTGATGGGCGAGGCCTACGAGGCCGAGGACACCCGCAGAGACCGCACTGTTGCATTAAAGCTGTTTCCGGAGGCATTTTCTCAGGACCCGATGTTCCGCGAGCGGCTGCAGCGCGAGGCGCGTTCGATCGGCCGGTTGGACGAGCCACACATTGTTGACGATCCACGACTACGGCGAGATCGACGGCGTGCTGTTCGTGGACATGCGTTGGATCGACGGCACTCCATTTGCGTGAGGTGCTGGTGCGCTACGGGCCGCTGGCGCCCGCACGCACGGCGGCAATCATACGTCAGGTCGCCTCGGCCCTCGACGCCGCCCATGAGCGCAGTGTTATGCACAGCGACGTCAGGCCAGAGAACATCCTGATCACTCACGACGAATTCGCCTATCTGATGGATTTGGGCATCGCCAACGCCGCCGCTGACCAGAAGCTCGCTGCAACCCCCGCGTCCACCGCCGACGGATCTGGAGGGAGCGCCGCGCCCGTCGGCGATGAAGCAAGCCCACCGGCGCCATCGCAATTCATGGATTTCAGCCGGCATGGTCGCCGCGGTCATCGCCGTAGTAGTGGGCGGCCTCAGTGTATGGGAGGCCGGGATACACGACCGGGCGACAGTTGCATCAGACCGGCCGACAGCTGCATGAGAGTACTCCCCGCCGTTCTTCACGAGCAGCAGCAAGAGGCCGGCCACAACCAAAACTAGAATGACGGAAACGGGGCCCACCGGTGCGTCAGCGACGCTGAGAGCATTCTCCCGGGCGGATACGGCTCCGGCGTCTGCCTCCGATCGACCCTGTCAGCGACGCGCTTGCCACCGTCGACTGCGACAAGAACACCATGCCTGGCGGACCTTACGTCGCCCGCTATTCGCTGTTTCCCGACCAGACGACGCTCGACCGGCGCTTCGAAGCCGCGATAAAGGAAGACGAGCAGCTGATGGCCTGCCCGGGAAGCAGCACGATGTGACCACCTGGCACGACACGGCGACGCCCGAAAAGGTCGGGGGTGCGGTCCTATACCCACATCGACCGCCATCCGAACGCGGCGCAGACAGGGGAAGCCCCCGGGCGGTGCAAAAGGG